>NZ_NOJZ02000002.1 GCF_002251085.2 Romboutsia maritimum
AGATGGAGTAATAGAAGGATTAGGAATGTATACATATCCGAATAAAGATATATATAAAGGATATTATAGAGAAAATAAAAAAAATGGTAAGGGTATTTTGTATTATAAAGATGGAAGTAAATATAAGGGTATGTGGAAAGATGATGTGCAATGTGGGCAGGGATGTATTACTTCATCAAATGAAGATATATATGAAGGTGAATTTGAAAATGGAAAATTAAATGGTAAAGGTAAATATAAATTTAAAAATGGGGATGTATATGTTGGTGAATTTAAAGATAATGTATTTCATGGCGAAGGATGCTATACAGCTTTAAATGGAGATATATACGAGGGAAAATATAAATACGGTCTAAAAAAAGGAAAAGGAATATTAAAATTAAGAACAGGCGAAAAATATGAAGGTGAATTTAAAGATAATTTATTTGAAGGTATAGGTAGATATATAAGTAAAGAAAATAATATTTATGAAGGTGAATTTAAAAAAGGAAAAAAAGATGGAATAGGAACGTATATATGTGATTTGTATAAGTATATAGGAGAATGGACGGAAAATGAAAAAGGCAAAATTGGAACATATTTTTTGAAAGAAGGAGAAGTAATAGAAGTAACTATAAATGATAATAAGATAATTCATGGAATATACAAACACAAAAATATTGAAAAATATATATACAATGTAGATATAAGCGGCGAAAATGAGTACATTGTAATAAGCAATATTGAAAAATATTTAAGTAATAAAAGCAGAAGTTCAATCACCATAAGCGCTTCAAATATATATAATTAAATATAAATGAATTTTGGAGTGATCTTTGTGAAAAATAAAAATCAAGACTTAGAGGTAGCATTAATGCCCTTTATTATAAATGAAGAATTTAGAGGGAATTATACAAAAATTCCTTATGGAGTAACTATGATAAGAGCAAAAAATCTGTGGGATACTTCAGATAGGGGAGCGGGTATTAATATAGCTATAATAGATTCTGGATGTGATATAAATCATGAGAGTTTAAAAGATAATATAGTTGGAGTAAGAAATTTTACAGATGAAGATGGTAAAAATTATAACATTGTTACAGATAGAGTAGGTCATGGAACTCATGTAACAGGTATAATAGCAGCAAAAGGTAAAAATTCGATAGTGGGAGTAGCACCAGATGCAAGCATATATGTTTTAAAAGCAATAGATAGAACTGGTTCAGGAAAATTAAGCTGGGTAATAAGAGCTATTTATTATGCTATAGAAAAAAATGTAGATATAATATCTATGTCTCTAGGAATGGCAAATAGTGATGACAAACTAGAAAAAGCAATTAGAGAAGCTATAAATAAGAATATAATAGTAGTTTGTGCAGCAGGTAATGAGGGCGATGGTAATCCAAATGATTTTAAGTATTCTTATCCAGCAACATATGCAGATGTTATATCAGTAGGAGCAGTTGATAAAAAAGCAGTTCCTGCTAATTTTAGTAATGCAAATCTTGTTATAGATGTAGTGGCACCAGGGGTGAATATAATTTCAACTTACCCTAATAATCAGTTTGCAAGTTTAAGTGGAACTAGTATGGCAGCACCTCATGTAACTGGAACTTTAGCACTTTTAAAAAATTGGGGTAAAAAAGAATTTCAAAGAAATTTAACTCAAGAAGAAATTTATGCACAGTTAATAAAAAATACAAAAACATTAGAATATTCGAGAACATTACAAGGAAATGGGTTAGTATATTTAAGTGAAGTTAATACAAATAAGAAAACTAAAAATAAAAAATAAAATATAAAGAAAAAACGAGCTGTATTAAAACTAAGTTTAGTATTTTAATACAGCTCGTTTTTTCTGTAATTTTAGACATAAAAAGATGTTTATTTACAAAATTATAGCTAAATAAATATAAAAATAAAAAAATATATATAAGTTACAAAAAAGTTACAAAAGATGTTATAATTAAATAAGGTGAAAATTTGACATAAAATGAAAAGTTAAAAATAAAATGGAGTGGTAAGATTGATTAAGTTTACTAATGTAAGTAAAACCTATCATGATGGCGATAAATCGTTGAATGGAATAAATCTTGGTATAAAACAAGGTGAGTTCGTATTTTTAGTAGGACACTCAGGAGCTGGAAAATCAACGTTACTTAAACTAATAACTAGAGAAGAAAAGCTATCAGAAGGAAGAATTTCCGTACTTGGAGATGAAATTACAAAAATAAAGACAAATAAAATTCATAAATACAGAAGAAATATTGGAATAGTATTCCAAGATTTTAAGCTTTTAAAAGATAAAACTGTATTTGAAAATGTAGAAATCGCTATGAGAGTAATAGGAACTAATCCTAATAAAATAAAACCTAGAGTAATGGAAGTTTTGCATAAGGTTAAAATAGCAGATAAATATAATAAATATCCATCAGAATTATCAGGTGGAGAGTGTCAAAGAGTAGGAATTGCAAGAGCTATAGTAAATAAGCCTTCTATAATAATTGCAGATGAATGTACTGGGAATTTAGATATAGATAATTCAAAATCTATATTGAATTTACTAAATGATATAAATGCAGAAGGTGTTACTATAATAATGGCAACTCATGACATTGAAATGCTAAAAATGTTTTCAAAAAGAGTCGTTGTCCTTGAAAAAGGAAAAATAATAAAAGATACAAAGAGGGATTTATATGAAGTTAGTGTCTAGTTTTTTATACAATTTAAAGCAAGGAATAAAAGGTATTTTAAAAAATAAAACTATGAGTTTTATATCTATAATATCTGTAACATCAGCATTAATTATACTAGGAATAGTTCTTACTATGGTATTAAACATAAATCAGTTTATAAAAGTTACAGAAGATGAAATAAATGAAGTTAGAGTATCTGTAAAAACTGATTTAGATGAAAATAAAAAAGAAGAAGTAAAAGAAAATATTTTGAAAATTAAAGGTGTAAAAAAAGCAGTTTATAAGTCTAAAGAAGAATCATTTGAATCAATGAGAAAAAATTGGGGAGAAGATGCATATCTTTTAGAAGGTGTAAATAATCCGCTTGATGATTATTATGTTGTTACTATAGATAATAAGGAAGGTATAAAATCTATAGAACCAAAATTATTGTCTATACAAGGTATTAAAAATGTAGACTATCATCAAGATGTTATGGAAAACTTTTTACACATGTCTAATATAGTTAAAAAGTTTGGAACTATATTAATTTTATGTCTGTTATTAATTTGTTTAGTGATAATAGCTAATACAATAAAAGGTAGAGTTTACAATAAAAAAGAAGAAATTCAAATTATAAAATATGTAGGTGCAAGTAACTGGTTTGTTATAGGACCATTTATAGTAGAAGGATTTATGATTGGACTAATAGGTTCAGTTTTATCTGTATTAATCTGTATAGGAATGTATGGATATATATTGGACAAGATTGTAATGTTTATTAGCTCAGTTATGGGAAATGTAGTACTTCCACTAACTACAATTTCAACATCTCTTATAGTTATATTAGTTATAACAGGTATCTCGGTAGGAGTTTTAGGAAGTATTGTGTCAGTAAGAAGACATTTGAAAGTTTAGATAATGGGGGAGATTGAATGAAAAAGGTAATAAGTTTAATTACAGCTTGTGCTGTATTATTTAGCACGACTTTTATATTTGCAGATGATAAAGATAATTTAGATAATAAATTAGAGCAAAATAAAGCAGCTCAAAGTAGTTTAGAAAAAGATATACAGTCATTAAATGAAAGTATAAAAGAAATTGAAACAAATATACAAGATACAAATAATCAAATAAGTAAATTAGATACAGAAATAACAAAGACTAAAGAAGAAATAACTCAATTACAATCTAAAATACAAAAAAATGAAAATGATTTAGGTAAAAGATTAAAAGCAATTAATAGCAACTATTCTTTAGGATATATAAAAGTTATATTAAGTAGTAGTTCTATATCAGAGCTATTTGATAATATATATATAGTTAAACAAGTTGTAAATCAAGATAAAACAACATTAAAAGAGTTGGATAACAACAAAGTTAGTATTGAAGCTAAAGAATTAGAGCAGAAAGAGAAAAAAGAAAAACAACAACAGCTAAAAGATGTCTTAGAACAAGATTATAATAAAGTAAAAGAAAAAAAAGCTAAGTTTGAAGAGTTAAAAAAGCAATTGCAAAAAGAAGCTGATGACTTAGAAGGTGAAGTAGCTAAATTAGCGCAACAAAATTCACAGGTAGTTGAAGAAGGAGCTGTAATATCTAATGGTTCTTGGCCAGTGCCAGGTCATACTAGAATAAGTTCTCCATATGGAAATAGACCAGATCCAATTTTAAATACTCAAAGCTTCCATACAGGAATAGATATACCTGCTCCAGAGGGTACACCTGCAGTTGCAGTTGATGATGGAGAAGTTATTTTCTCAGGGGTTAAAGGTTCATATGGAAATACTCTTATGATTAAACATAATGACGGAAAAGTATCTTTATATGCTCATAATAGTAAATTAGTAGCATCAGTAGGTACTAAAGTAAAAAAAGGACAAACTGTAACAAGAATAGGTACAACAGGAAGATCAACAGGGCCACATTTACATTTTGAAATAAGAATAAATGGTAGCCACACAAATCCTATGAATTACTTATAAAAATTAATAATTACTTATATTTTTATATAAAATATAAGTAAATTTATTTTTAGATTAAAGAAATTTAAGGAGAATAATGATATGAATGAATATATAGTCGTAGATTTAGAAACTACAGGACTTGATCCATACAAAGGTTGTGAAATAATAGAAATTGGAATAACTGAAATAGTTAATGATAAAATAGTTAGAAATTATTCAAGGCTTATAAAGCCTAAGGGTATAATTCCTAATTTTATAACTAGTATAACTAATATAAGCAATTCAATGGTTGAAAATGAGGAAAGTATAGAAGCTGTACTTCCAAGATTTAGAGAATATATAGGAGATAAAACTATAATTGCTCATAATGCAAAATTTGATTTAAAGTTTTTAAATTATTATTTAAAAGAAATGAATTTAGAACCAATCAATAATTATATTTGTACATTAGAACTATTGAAGGCGAGCACAACATATAAAGGAAAAAATAAAAAATTAGAAACAGCATGTGCATATTATAATATAGAAAACAAAAATGCACATAGAGCAGATAGTGATACGTTAGCTACTGCAAAGTTATTTTTAAAAGTAAAAGATGAGAGATAAAGAAGAGAGTTATTATATCTCTCTTTTTTTGTATTTAAATTTAAATTGATTTCATAGTATATAACAACAAGATAATATTTATCAGGGGTTGATATAATGAGTTATATAAATATTTGGATAAATAGAGATGAAATTAAGTTTAAGATATATAAATTTAAAAATGGAGAAGAAAAAATTATAATACAAGATAAAATCATTAGTCCAAGATCTTTTGATATTGGTAATAGACTAAATTATTTAAGAAAAATGTTAGAGATTTTGATTAAACAATACAGTATAGACAAGGCAAGATTAAATATAGAAGATAATATAAAAAAAGATTTAATTAATATTATTAAAATGGAAGGTATGTTAGAAGAATTACTTTCAAATTGTGGGGTAGAGATATGCAAATAAGTCCAAAATTTAACCTTAAAATCATAAAGAAAATTGATTCTGAGGGAGTTAATTCTGCATTATATATTGTAGAAGATACTCAACTTGGATCAAAATTCATATTAAAGCAAATTGATAAGAGTGGTTTTAAAGAAAAAAGAAAATACTTTGATGAGTCAAAGAAAATTTATAATTCTAAGCATCCAAACATAATAAATATAAATTATGCATCTTATGATGATGAATATATATATATAGTTATGCCATATTTTAAAAAGGGATCATTATATCATTTATTAGAAAATAGAAATTTAACATTAAGGGAAGTAATAAAGTATTCCATGGATTTTTTATCAGCAATATATTATATCCATAGTAAAGGCTTAATACATTGCGATATAAAACCAAATAACATTTTAATAAGTGACGATAATAGAGCTGTGTTAACTGATTTTGGATCTGCTTTATATTTAGATGATTTAGGAAATGCTAAGCTTAGAAATGTTTATTATAAACATATAGCACCAGAACAATGCAATCATTCATTAATAAATAAAAAAGTAGATATATATCAAATAGGAACTACATTATATAGAATGTGTAATGGAAATGAAGAGTATAATAAGCAAGTTAAAAGATATAAAAATTTAAATAGTTTAAAAATCGCTTGTGTAAAAGGAAAATTTCCTATAAGAAAAAAATATTTACCACATATACCAAAATCTATTATAAACATAATAGAAAAATGCTTAAGCATAAACCCAGATGAAAGATACGATAATGTTTTGGATATAATGAACGATTTATCTAAAATTAATGAAAATTTAGATTGGGTATATAAAAAAATAGATAATGAAAAATATTTATTGAGTTTAAAAAATGGAAAAAATCAAGAAAAAATAATACTATCAAAGGAAACTCATTTATGGAGCATAAAAGCACGAATATTAAATGAAAATAAAAGCATTGATAACATAGAAAGTAAAGCTAAGGGATATAGAATAATAAGAAAAATAATCAATGAATATGAAAAAATAGCCTTACTTTAACCGATCAAGTAAGGCTATAAAGGGGTAAAATATATTATAAAAAGGGGTTTATTAGGGAATATATTTTATTGGGGAGTAAAATAATCGGTTATTAGGGGAATAACCTTAAATTAATAATAACAAATTTCGACAAAAAACGCAACAAAAAAATACAAATTTTTAAAAAAAATAAGAAATTGTAATATTAAAAAAATATAATGATAAAATTTAACAAAAATGAATGAAAAATTTTCCTATGCATAAACTAATAAAAAATTAGGAGGAAATTATGAATAAGAAAATTTTTATAACTTTATTTACATTAATACTCATATTTTTTAGTGCGAATACATCTATTTGTATAGTTAAAGATAAAAATCTATCTAAAGACATATGGATAAATAATATAGAAGATAATAATCTTAAAATAAAGATATTAGATGTAAATGTATCTGATGAAAATATTGAGTTAGGAGAAAAATATAATGCTTTTGCAATTATAACAATGAGAGTAGAAAATACTGGAGCTTATGAAATTGAATTGTCAAATATAGATGTTTATCCTTTTCAAGGTTCAAGACCTACAAAATATTTTGTAAATACATCAGAAGATAATATAACTGGATTTTTAGGAAATTTAAAAGGTAAAGAAAGTAAAAATATAAAAATGGGTATAGCTTTGTACAATAAAGAAGAGCCTATTAAATTAGAGTTATCTAATATAGAAAATACATCTAATGAAAAGTCAGTAGAAAGTATAAGCATAAAATAAATATTCGTATACTTAAATATGCTATAATAATTAAAAAAAGACATCTTGTTAAATACCCTTATAATTTTGAAAGTTAAAAATTAAAAATTTAGAAATGGGGGACTTAAGATAGAGTATGAAAAATCTTATTGATAAACTTTATTATAGTAAAAATTTAAGTAAAGAAGAGTTAACATCTTTGATTGATAATAGAAATGATGAGATAAGTAAGTATTTATTTGATAAATCATCATCTGTTAGTTGTAATAAATTTGGCAAAAATATTTATATTAGAGGTCTTATAGAATTTACTAATTACTGTAAAAATGATTGTTACTACTGTGGAATAAGAAAAAGTAATAAAAATGCAAAAAGATATAGATTAAGTGAAGATGAAATATTATCTTCTTGTGAAATGGGGTATAATCTAGGATTTAGGACGTTTGTATTACAAGGAGGAGAAGATTTAGCATTTAAAGATGATATTATGATTAACATTATTAAAAAAATTAGAAATAAATACTCTGACTGTGCAATTACTCTTTCAGTAGGAGAAAAAAGTTATGATACATATTTAAAATATTATAATGCAGGAGCAAATAGATATTTACTTAGACATGAAACATCAAATGATAAGCATTATAATATGTTGCACCCAGAGAACCTTTCTTTATCAAATAGAAAAAATTGCTTATATGACTTAAAGAAAATAGGATTTCAAGTTGGGACAGGATTTATGGTAGGATCTCCTTATCAAACTACAGATAATATAGTAGAAGATTTAATGTTTATTAAAGAATTATCTCCTGAAATGGTAGGAATAGGACCATTTGTTCCTCATTGTGATACTAAATTTGCAGGTTTTAAAGGTGGAAGTTTAGAATTAACATTATTTCTTATAGGTATTATTAGGTTGATGTTGCCTGATTCATTAATACCAGCAACAACTGCAGTTGGAACGATAGACCCAATAGGAAGAGAAAAGGCAATTTTATCTGGAAGTAATGTATTGATGCCTAATTTATCTCCAGTTGAAGTTAGAAAAAAATATTCATTATATGATAATAAAATATGCACGGGAGAAGAAGCTGCAGAATGTATCGGAAATTTAAGAAATAAGATGAACAGTATAGGATATGATATAGTTGTAAGTAGGGGAGATTATATAAAATCATAAAATTAAAAAGAATCATCTCGATTATATTTCGAGGTGATTCTTTTTGATTTGTAGAGTATGTACTATTCTTCTTCAGGATGAGGAGCATCTACAGGACAGACACTATTACATGTCCCACATTCAATACATATAGCTGCATCAATTGCATATTTAGTATCTCCAGCAGTTATGCAGTTAACTGGGCATTCTGGTTCACAAGCACCACAACTTATACAAGCATCATTTATAAAATAAGCCATTAAAATACCTCCTTAAATTTTAAAATTTTTTAATTCAATACATATGATATCCTAAAATGCAAAAAATATAACCTATATATCAAAAAAATAGTAAAAATAAAAATTAAAATTAAATAAAACCTTACAAATTTGTACTTTGATTTATTATATGTAAAAAGGTATAATTAGTTTTATAAACAAGGAGGATTGTATGAGTTATTATGATGATGAGAAGAATAAAATAAGACGTAAAAAGATAAACTCTAGTACTTCTATATCAAATCCTTTACCAAATGATAAGGGCTACCAAAATAGAAAAGAAAATAATATAAGAAGAGATAAAAAGATAAAAACAGAAGAAAACACTAGACATAAAAAGAAAAAAGCTTTAAAAAAGAAAAAAAGACAAATGATAATTAAAAATTTATTGATTCTATTTTTAATATGCACGATAGTTTTATCATGTATAGGTTCAGTAATAACATTATCTGCTATAAAAGGGGCACCTGAGGTAACTAAGGAATTAATAAACAATAGTTATGTTACAAATAATTTTATAAGAATAAAAGATATGCCTGATAATTTAAAAAATGCTATAGTATCAATTGAAGATGAACGCTTTTATAAACATAATGGTGTAGATTTTATATCTTTAAGTAGATCTTTGATTCATAATATAGTTTCAAAAACTACTCAAGGTGGAAGCACTATTGATATGCAGGTTTCAAAAAACTTGTTAACTAGTGATGATAAAACTATAAAACGTAAAATAAGAGATATTTATAATGCTATGCAAATGAATAAAGTAATGACAAAGGAAGAAATTTTAGAAGCATATTTAAATAATATATATTTGGGCAAATCAGCATATGGAGTAGAAAATGGAGCTCATTTGTATTTTGGAAAAAGTGTTAAAGATTTAAGTTTAGCTCAATGTGCTATGCTTGTAGGGATTACTAATAATCCAGCTAGGTATATGGAGAATGCAGCAGCTAAAACTAGACAAGAAACAGTACTTTATAAAATGCATCAGTTAGGATATATAACGGACTCTGAATATAGTTCAGCTCTTGATGAAGATGTACCATTTAAATCAGAAATAGAATAAAAAAAACGAGGTGTAATATGAGTTATTATAAATTTAGTTATGATGAAAAAGAATATACATTAGAAGAAGTAAATTGTAGTTCTTTAATAAATGATGAAGAAAAGCCAGTAAAAGATATAAATGTATCAAGTATAATGGAAATATTAAATGAGTCAGAAGACATTGACTTTGATATAGAATATTATCAAGAAGCATGTCCAGAATGTTTAGCAGGAGTTAAAGAAAAAGAAAAATTCTTTCCGTTTTTAGAATATCATTTCTATATATTTACTAAAGATGGAAAATATATAATAAGTAATATAAGTAAGGAATACGAAGGATTATCTTTCAATAAATTATCTAGACAAGGAAAAGTAGATGATAGTTATATAGTGAGCATAATAATTTGTAAAAACTGTCAAGATTATATAATTCAAATAGAAAATTGTATTGTATAAAAAGGAATAGTTAAAAAGGTCTGAAAATATAAATTTATATTTTCAGACCTTTTTAGATAAAAAAACTAGAGTTTTAGTAAGGATACGTTGTAAAAATAGCTTGAACTTCCGCTGTAATTTTTGCAAAGCTAGGTGCTAAATTAGGATAATAATTATAATTACTAGAAGGATATGTAATAGAGTATAATGATGAACTATTTTCTTGAATTTTATGAGGAATAGGATTATATTTTACTCCAAAGTTTTTAGCTAGTAAGGAAGCTTTTACTAAAGCATCTTGGCTAGCATGTTTTAATGCTTTGTTATAATAATAAGATGGATTTGATAATATAAAATTTATATTCATATCTCCATTTGCACCGTTTTTTATAGCTAAAGAATATATATCATTTAATTTTGAAAAATCTTTTACATTTATAACTATTGTTTTAGTTACTTTATAAGATGATAGTTCATTATTATTATCATAGTTTCTAGTAACGAAAATGTTTTCATTATGTATATCATTATTAGAAATACCATAGTTATTTAAACTTATTAATAAATCATTTGAAATTCTAGAATTTTCATTTGATACTTCTTCTAAGATAGGACCTTGTGAAATAACAGATAAATTTAATAAAGCTAAGTCACATTTAACTTCTAGAGAACTGGATCCAATGACAGAAAGACTTCCTTTATCTGCATTCATAGGAAGTTTCATATTTCTATATTGCATGTTAAAAATCACCTCGTTTATATAAGTAGATTAACTTTATAAATTATATTCAGATAAGTAGTCTTTTATGAATTCGTATAATTAATTATTTGATATAATGAAAAATGAATATTAATATTAATACAAGAAAGATTAGGAGGATATATAATTTGAAAAAGGTAATAGGTGTAATAGCATCTGATATTGAACTTAAAGAACGAATAGAAGAATTATATCCTGAAGATGTGTCTAAGGGAAATATCTTAATAGATATTTTAAATGTAGAAATATTAGAAGATCAAGGTAAAATATTAGTAGAAAAGGGTGCTCAAGCTATAATTGGTAGAAGCGGAGGATATAAATTAATATTAGAAACTGTAAATGTACCAGTAATACCTCTTAATATGAAGCAAATAGATATTTTAAGAGCTATAAAAATAGCAAGTACTTATTCAAAAGAGATTGTACTAATTTTAGGATATGATGAAATTAATTTTAACTATGATGAATGGAAATGTATACTTAATATAAGTATTACAGAAGATTGGTTTAAATCAAAATTTGATATAAGAAATAAAATAATTAAATATATAGATAAAAAAGATGATATTGTAATAGTTGGAAGTGGAATAGCATGTTCATTTGCAAGACAATATGGTATGGACAGCGTATTTATAAATGCAAGTGATGATTCTATAAAAGAAGCTATAAATTATAGTAAAAAGCTACTAGATACATTAGATGAAGAAAAGCTAGACAATGAAATTTTAAGAAACATTTTAGATGGAATACAAGACGGAATAATTGCTATTGATAATAAGGGACATATTACACTATATAATGAATCAGCAAATAAAATATTAAAGAAACATAAACATGAAGTTTTTAATGAGCATATATTAGATATGTTTCCTAATATGGACTGGTTAGTAGAGTGTTTACACACTAAAAAAGATAGTAAAAGAAAAATAAGATATATAAATAATTTTGTAGTAAATACAAGAGCAACACTAGTAAAAGTGGATGGTTATATTTATGGTGTGCTAGGTATAATACAAGATATAACAAATCTTCAAAAACTAGAAAGAAAAATAAGGTTTGACTTAAATAAAAAGGGATTATATGCTAAATATACATTTAAAGACTATATATTTAAAGATAAAAAGAGTAAAGAATTTATAAATGAAGCTAAAAAAATAGGAATAACAGATTATACGATTTTATTATATGGAGAAAGTGGTTCAGGAAAAGAAGTTTTAGCACAAAGCATACATAATATAAGCAAAAGAAAAGATAAGCCTTTTGTAGCTATAAATTGTGCGACAATATCTGAAAGTCTACTAGAAAGTGAATTATTTGGATATGAAGAAGGAGCTTTTACTGGAGCTAGAAAAGGTGGAAAACCGGGGCTTTTTGAATTAGCTCATGAAGGTACATTATTTTTAGATGAGATAAATAGTTTGCCATTAAATTTACAAACAAAACTTTTAAGAGTTATAGAAGAGAGGCAAATAATGAGAATAGGTTCAGATAGAATAATACCTTTAGATATTAGAATTATAGCTGCAACTAATGAAACTTTGAGAGATAAGATAAAGACTTCTACATTTAGGGCTGATTTATTTTATAGGTTAAGTAGTTTAGAAATAAATATACCTCCTCTTAGAGAAAGAAAAGAGGATATTATTTTATTATTTAATGAATTTGTTAAAGATATTCTAAATAATGAAGATATGAATAATATAGGCGTAATAGAGTCTGATTTTAACTTAAATAATGATGAAATATGTAAATTACAAAGATATAATTGGCCAGGAAATGTAAGGGAACTAAAAAATGTGGCTCAGAAGTATGTTATTACAGGTAAAATAAAATTAGATGAAAATGAAGTAACCGAGTGTATAGATTATGATGATAAAATTGATATAACTAATACTAATACTAATATTAATACTAATATTAATATAAATTTAAAAGAAATAAATGATTATGTAGAAGAAAAAGTTATACAGATGCTAATTAATCAAGGGTTAAGTAAAACTGAAATTGCTAAAATTCTAGGTATAAGTAGAACTGCATTGTGGAAGAAGTGCAATAAAATAACATGAAGAATTAAAAAGTGTTAACATTAGTAAACTTAGGTTAAATAATGTTAACACTTTTTGATTTGCAAAGAATAATATGCTATAAATTTAAAGTCAAAATAAGTCTAATATATTTTTTATTAAATCAAAATAGGATACAGAGTTAATAAATTATAGATATTATAAAAAAATAAATCATTGGCATGGTAATTGCTTATAATATTATTATACACAAAAGTATTTAGGAGGTAGATTTTATGAGTCAAAGTATGGCAGCTAAGCATGCAATATGGCCAAGAAAAAAAGATATAATTTTTAACTTATCTGAAAGAGCTCAAAGAGCAGAAAAAAATATAGGTAGAGAAAATGTAATTAATGCTACTATAGGAGCTCTTATGGATGACTATGGAAGACTTATAACTATGGAGACTGTATATAATGAGTATAAGTCAATCCAAAATAATGATATAGCAGCGTATGCTTCATTAGCAGGTCAACCAGAATATATAGAAGCAGTAAAAAAAGCTTGTTTTAAAGAGTATATGCCAGAAGGACATATTAGGGTAGTTGCATCACCGGGTGGAAGTGGAGCAATAAAATTGGCTGTATGCAATTATACTAATCCAGGAGACCAAATTTTAACATCAGATTGGTTTTGGAGTCCATATGTGATTATAAGTGAAGAAGTTGGTAGAAAAATAGATACATATCAATTATTTGATAGTAGTAATAATTTTAATTTTGAATCATTTAAAAATAAATTTTTAGAGATATCAGATAAACAAGAAAGAATATTCACTATTATAAATACACCTGCTCACAATCCAACTGGATATAGTGTATCAGATGATGAGTGGGATAAAATTTTAGATTTATCTAAAGATGTAGCAAAAAACAAAGATAAAAAAATAATATTATTTGTAGACGTTGCATATATAGATTTTGCAACAAAAGAAAATAGTAGAGCATTCTTTAAAAAATTCTCAAATTTACCAGAAAATATTTTAGTTATAGTTGGATTTAGTATGTCTAAAGGATTTACAGCATACGGAATGAGAATGGGAGCAGCTATAGGGATAACATCTTGTGAAAATGTAGCTGAAGAATTCCATTATTCTTGTGTACATTCTTGTAGAGCAAACTGGTCAAATTGTAATAGGGGAGCTATGACACTTCTATCAAATATAATGAAAGATAGTGAAAAATATAAAGAATATAATGAAGATAAAGATAGATATAAAAAGATGTTAAGTGTAAGAGCAAAGACATTTGTAGAAGAATCAGAAAAAATAGGTCTTGATATACTTCCATATAGAGATGGTTTCTTTGTAAGTATACCTTGTGAAAATCCAATGGAAGTGTGTGAAGAATTAACTAAAGATAATTTATATCTAGTTCCATTAAAAATGGGATTAAGATTTGCTGTTTGTGCAGTTTCTGAAAGTAAATGTAAGATAGCTCCTCGCATTATAAAAAATGCGCTTGAGTATATAGAAAGCAAAAAAGTAATAGGTGAGAAGTAAGTAGGGGTAATACTTAACATATTAATAAAAAAAATATAGGGGGATAAATAGGTATGAAACAATTAATGACAGGTAATGAAGCGATAGCTCGTGGGGCCTATGAGGCTGGAGTTAAGTATGCAACTGCATACCCAGGTACACCAAGTACTGAAATATTAGAAAACGTAGCTAAATATAAAGGTGATATATCAGCAGAATGGGCACCTAATGAAAAAGTTGCTTTAGAATCAGCAATTGGTGGATCTATAGCAGGTGCAAGAACAATGGCTTCTATGAAACATGTCGGAGTAAATGTAGCAGCAGACCCATTATTTACATATGCTTATACAGGTGTAAATGGTGGTATGGTTTTAATATCAGCAGATGAGCCAGGAATGCACTCTTCTCAAAATGAACAAGATAATAGAAATTATGCTAAATTTGCTAAAATACCTTTATTTGAACCATCAACTAGTCAAGAAGCTAAAGACATGTTAAAAAAAGCATTTGAAGTAAGTGAAGAGTTTGATACTCCAGTTTTATACAGAGTAACTACTAGACTATGTCATTCAAAGGGAATAGTAGAATGTTATGATAGAGAAGAAGTAAAGATAAAAGATTATGTTAAAAATGCATCTAAGATGGTAACAGTACCAGCGTTTGCAAGAGTGAGAAGAGCTGTTGTAGAAGAAAGAACTAAAAAACTTCAAGAATTTTCAAATACTACAGATTTAAACTCTTATGAAATGAATGATACTAAAATTGGTGTAATAGCTTCAGGGATGTGTGTAAATTATGCTAAAGAAGTATTTGGAAAAGATGCATCATATATGAAACTAGGATTTACAAATCCAATGCCAATAGAAAAAATAAAAGAATTTGCTTCTAAAGTAGATAAAATATATGTAATAGAAGAAAATGATCCATTTATAGAAGAACAATTAAAAATGAATAAAATTGATTGTATAGGAAAAGATGTATTACCTCCATTTGGAGAAATGACACCAGATAATATAAGAAAATCTATATTTGGAAAAACAAATGACACAATAGAATTTAATGAAGACTTAGTAGTACCAAGACCACCAAGTTTATGTGCAGGATGTCCACATAGAGGATTTTTCTATGAAATAGGAAAAAGAAAAAATATAATGATAGCAGGGGATATAGGATGTTATTCTCTTGGATTTGCAGAGCCTTATAATGCACTTGATTTTATAGTATGTATGGGAGCAAGTTTAAGTGCGGGACATGGAGCTCAAAAGGTACTTAATATGAAAAAAGACAACAATATGAGAGTAGTGGGTGTTTTAGGAGATTCAACATTCTTCCATACAGGAGTGAACTCACTATTAGATGTTGCATATAACAAAGGAAACTCTATATCAGTAATATTAGATAATAGAATAACTGGAATGACAGGTCATCAACAAAACCCAGGAACAGGATATACATTACAAGGAGAAGAAACTAAAGAAGTTGATATAGAAAATTTAGTGAGAGCTTGCGGAATAGAAAATATAAGAGTTATAAATCCAAATGATTTAAAACAAGTAAACGAAACACTAGATTGGGCATTAGCTTTAGATGAACCATCAGTAATAATAACTAGATGGCCATGTGTACTTAAAAAATTCTCTAAACAAGATATAGAAGAATTTAACAAACCATTCACAGATAAATGTAGTATTGACCATGAAAGTTGTGTGGGATGTAAATTATGTATAAAAACTGGATGTCCAGCATTATCCTTTGATAAAGAAAATAAAGTAGCCAATATAGACAAAAATCAATGTGTAGGATGTAATGTTTGTGCACAGGTATGTCCAAAAGAAGCAATATCAAAACAAGCAATATCAAAGGGGGTAATGTAAGATGACTAAGAGTGTTCTTTTAGTAGGTGTAGGAGGTCAAGGAACTATACTTGCAAGTAAGTTATTAACTACAGGGTTAATGGAAGCTGGATTTGACGTTAAGATGAGTGAAATACATGGTATGAGCCAAAGGGGAGGATCAGTTTCTTCACAAGTTAGATATGGTCAGTGTGTATATTCTCCAGTTATAGAATTAGGTGGAGCAGATATATTAGTATCTTTTGAAAAAATGGAAGCATTAAGATGGTTAAAATATTTAAAACCAGAAGGAAAAATAGTTGTAAATAATTATAAAATGGATTCTATGGCTGTTTTAACAGGTAAAGCTGAATATCTAGAAAAAGAAATTGATGAAGAACTAAAAAGACTTAATGCAAGAGTACTAAATGCAGCAGATAAAGCTATAGAACTTGGTAATGCAAAAATAATGAATGTTATATTATTAGGTTCTCTAGTAAAATCTATGGAATTAGAACATATAGACTGGGAAAGTATTATAAGAAATAATGTTAAAGAGAAATTTATAGATATAAATATAAAAGCATTTAATGAAGGAATGAAATTAGTTAATAAAGAATGCTTACAATCAAATTAATCTGTACAAACGATAAAAAATAAGTTTAAAAGGGGATATAAATATGACTTATAGAATATTGGCTATAAATCCAGGATCTACATCTACTAAAATTGCAGTATATGATAATGAAAAACAAATATTAGTAGAAGGTATAGAACATCCAACAGATGAAATTGAAAAATACAATAATGTACAAGAGCAATTTGCAATGAGAAAAGATGCTGTTTTAAATGTACTTAAAAAAAATAATATACCAGTAGAAACATTAAGCGCCATAGTAGGAAGAGGGGGATTACTTCCTCCTGTAAAATCAGGGGCTTACTTAGTAAATGATGAGATGATAGACAGATTAAAAAATAGACCAATATTAGAACATGCTTCAAACTTAGGTGCTCTTATTTCTTATGAAATAGCAAAACCTTTAGGTTTAAATGCATATATATACGATTCAGTTGCTGTAGATGAGCTTATAGAAATAGCAAGACCTTCTGGAGTATATAACATGGATAGAACTTGTCTTAGTCATTCACTAAACTCTAGAGCCATGGCTATAAAATACTCTAAAAATCATGACAAAAAGTACAGTGACTTAAATTTAATTGTTGCTCATTTAGGTGGGGGAATAAGTATTAGTATACATGAAAAAGGTAGAATGGTAGATATAGTTTCTGATGATGAAGGGTCATTCTCACCAGAAAGATCAGGAAGGGTTCCGTGTAAAAAACTAATAGATATGTGTTTCTCTGGAGAATTTACTCATAGAGAAATGCTTAAAATGATTAGAGGCAAAGGTGGAGTAGTTTCATATTTAAATACTGTAGATTTAAGAGAAGTAGAAAAGATGGTAAGCGAGGGAAATGAAAAAGCAAAATTAGTTTACGAAGCAATGGCTTATCAAATAGCTAAGAGTATAGGAGAATTAGCTACAGTAGTAAATGGAAATGTTGATGCTATAGTTATAACAGGAGGAATTGCATATTCTAAGAATATGACATCTATGATTAAAAAAAGAGTTGAGTTTATAGCTCCTGTTGAAATTATACCAGGAGAAAATGAATTAGAATCACTTGCATTTGGAGTGTTGAGAGTTTTAAATAATGAAGAGAACGTTACAATTTATGAAGAAAAAAATTTAGTTAAAAATTAATAATTGTTAAATTTAAAAAAGGAAGTATCTAAAATTAAAATTAAAGATACTTCCTTTTTTATTATTTAGAGCAAAAAGTTTCACAACTTGCATTATTAGCATTTATTTTTACTTGATCTGCATTACAAGATTCATTTTCATTATATTTACAATTATAAGCCTCACACTTAATGTTTTCGGTACATACACAATTTTCACTTGAAGAAGTATTAGTAAATTCTCCATTAGCTTTGTCTATGAACGAAGAACAGACGGTACTAGATGTAGTAGTAGCGTTTTTACCATCTACATTTATGCCACCAGCATAACAGTCACCAGAATTATTATAACCACAATTATGAGCAGAACATTTTAAATTAGTATTTGCCATATGAATTTTACCTCCTTTAAATTAAATACAAGTTTATTATGTGGAGGTAAAAAAAAATTATTCACTATCTAATTTACAGTTTAAACATAAGACAATTACATCACTTAAACTTTCTCTACCTAAATTTTTTTGTATATGATAAACATCTAAATTTTCACTTGAGCCACAAATAGAGCATTTATGATTACATTCAAATAAAACTTTCTCTTTAAATAATTTCCAATATATTGAATTTAAATAATCTTCATAGTTTATTCGAAGACATGTTTCAAGAAAATTTATATAAGTAGTATCTAAATTCTCAGTAGATAATGTTGTATATTCTGGTTCAAAAAATTCACATGAATTAGTAGGTTTAGGACATATATTAAAAATTACACATTTTATATCATATTTATAATCACTATTAGGACCTTTTAAAGAAAGATGAGAACAAAAAGAACAACAGTTTTTTGGTAGTTTTTCTTCTAACTCTTTAAGTTTATTATTCATAATATAACCTCCTAGAGATTTGTACTATTGTCTAAATTATAATAAAAGATTTATATATTTATATTAAATTTAGAAGGAAGCTAGAATATAAAAGTTTAATATTATAAAAAATATTAGTTAAAATTTTATAAATAAATTAAAATGAAGGATTAAATTAATGAACAAAGTATTAAATTATAGGGTGATAAAATGCAGTTTGATAATTTTGATAAAATTAAGAAAAATATAAATGAGGAACTAGACAAAAGAATAGCTGAAAGAAATAAAAATTATTATATTAAGATGAAGTCATATAAAAAAGCTGATTTAAAAAAATATGATAAAAATTTATATATAATAGAAAATGATATATCTATTAATTTTATGTCTATTAAGAATAAGGATATAAGAGATAAAAGCAAAATCAATAAAAATTTAAAAATAATAGAAAATAGTAAAATAGAGTATAATGAATTTATGATGTGTAAATTTGAAAACATTATTTTTGAAAATTGTACATTCTATGGAACTATATTTTCAAATTGCATATTAGAAAATGTAACATTTAATAAATGTAAATTTTTTGATTCAACATATGCAATAGCTATTTTTAAGGAGAAAACTATATTTAAAAATTGTTATTTTAAAGAATGTTTAATGGAAAACACTATATTTTTAGACAGTAAAATAGACAATACAAAATTTGTATTAACTAATTTAAGAAATTCAATTCTAAAAAAAGTATATATAAATGAAATTAATATAATGGACTGCGATTTAAGAGCGTTTAAGATTGTGAATAGTGAGATAGAAAAACTAGAATTTGAAGATGATTTCTTAAGTAAATTAGATGAAAATACTTTTATAGATAAAATAAGAATAGAAAATAATAATTATGAAAAAGTATCAAAGGTATATAGAAATATAGCATATAAATTTGAAAATAATAGATTATTAAATATGGCAGGTGAATATTATTTTTTATCTAAATGCACAGAGCATAAATCACTTAAAGGATTTAACAAAGTAAAATCATATATATTTTGGATTTTATGTGGATATGGAGAACGACCAACATATGCACTAATAACATCGATAGAAATAGTATTGATTTTTACAATTATGTATATGTTTTCAGGATTAGATATTAATGGTCATACTATAAATTATAAGATGATAATTTTAAATGAATTACCTGTAAATAACTTGATTATAGATTTTATGAGAGCTTTTTATTTTAGCATAGTTACATTTACTACAGTAGGTTATGGAGATATAATCCCAAAAGGATTTAGTGTATTTTTATCAGGGGTAGAAATGTTTTTAGGTGTAACAATGGTAGGTGTATGGACAGCTACATTATCTAGAAAAATAACAAGATAAAGAAATACTTAAATATGATTTCATTAAAATTATGAAGATTAATGTAAAAAATATAAGTTAAAAATCAAAGAAATTTAAATATAATTAGTATTTAGTAATTATATGTAGTATTGTATAATTTTATATATAACTAAATTAGAAAAAGGAAGTGGATATTTTGAAATTTTCAGAATTTGAATATAAAAGACCATCTTATAAAGATGTTAAATTACAACTGTTAGATTTATTAAATAATTTTAATAATGTATGTACATATAAGGAACAAAGTAAATTAATAAGTGATATTAATATAATTAGAAATGATGTAGAAAGTATGTCAACAATTGCATCTATAAGATACAGTATAAACACATTAGACATATTTTATGAACAAGAAAGGGAATATTGGGATGAGTATTCACCTTTATATGAAGAATTGAATTCTTTATTTTATAAGGCCATAGTTAATTCTAAGTTTAAAGATGATATAAAAAAAGAATTTGGAAATCAATTCTTTAGTATTGCTCAATTTTCACTAAAATCATTTGATTCTAGTATAATACAAGAATTGCAAGAAGAAAATAAATTAAGCTCTGAGTATACAAAACTTTTAGCTTCAGCAAAAATATTATTTGAAGGAAAAGAAAGAAATTTATCTGGATTAGGAAAATTTATGTCATCTCAAAATAGAGATATGAGAATAAAATCATCTAAAGCATATTATAGTTTTTTTGAAAAAAACGAAGATAAGTTTGATGAACTATTTGATAAATTAGTTAAGGTTAGAGATAAAATAGCTAAAAAGCTTGGGTTTGAAAATTTTGTAGAATTAGGCTATATAAGAATGATGAGAACTGATTATGATGCAAATATGGTTGTTAAATTTAGAGAACAGGTAAAAGATTATATAGTTCCGTTAACTAAAGAGATTTATAAAAGACAAGAAAAAAGATTAAAGCTAAAGAATCTTAATTATGTAGATGAGAATTTTGAATTTTCAACAGGTAATGCAACTCCAAAAGGAAATGCAGAGTATATTATTGAAAATGGAAAAAGAATGTACAGTGAATTATCCAAAGATACAAAAGAGTTCTTTGATTTTATGTTAGACAATGAACTTATGGACTTAGTAACTAAAAAAGGAAAATCAGCTGGAGGGTATTGTACATATATACCTAAGTATAAATCACCATTTATATTTTCAAATTTTAATCAAACATCAGATGATATAGACGTACTTACACATGAAGCTGGGCATGCATTCCAATTATATATGTCAACTTATATTGAAATGCCAGAAATAAATTTCCCAACATACGAAAGTTGTGAGATACATTCTATGAGTATGGAATTTATCACATGGCCTTGGATGGATTTATTCTTCAAAGAAGATACTGAAAAATATAAATATACACATATGTCTTCAGCAATTAAATTTATACCATATGGAATAGTAGTAGATGAGTTCCAACACTATATATATGAAAATCCAAATATGAGTAAAGAGGAAAGAAAACAAATATGGAGAAAACTTGAGAAAGTTTATCTTCCTCACAAAGACTATGAAGGCTGTGATTTTTTAGAAAAAGGTGGATGGTGGTTTAAACAAGGTCATATATTTAAAAATCCATTTTATTATATAGATTATACACTAGCTCAAATATGTGCATTACAATTTTGGAAAAAGATAAGAGAAGATAAAGAAAATGGATGGAATGATTATATTAATATTTGTAAGGTAGGCGGAACTAAATCATTTTTAGAAATAGTAGATATAGGAAATCTTAAATCTCCTTTTGAAAAAGGATGTGTAGAGAGTGTTATAAGTACTATAAAAGAATGGTTAGATGAAATAAACGATTTTAATTTATAAGAAATTATTTTAATACAGGGGGGAAGAGTCTGTATGCATGAATTATACGATTTGATCATAATAGGTTCTGGACCTGCTGGTTTATCTGCTGCAATATATGGATCAAGGGCGAGATTGAAAACATTGGTAATTGAAAAAACTCAAATTGGAGGCCAAATTTTAAATACTTATGAAATAGAAAATTATCCAGGTGCTCAAGAATCTTTGACAGGAAAAAAATTAATAAAAAGGATGATTGAACAAGCGAAGAGTTTTGGAGCAGAAATAATAAAAGATGAAATTTTAGAAGTAGAAATAATAAAAGATATAAAATTATTAAAAGGACAGAAAAAAGAATATAAATGTAAGACACTTATAATTGCAACAGGTACAACACCGAAAAAGTTAGGTATAAAAGGAGAGGAAGAATTTATATCAAAAGGTGTATCTTATTGTGCGATATGTGATGGAGACTTTTTTACAGATTTAGAAGTGTTCGTAGTTGGTGGGGGAGATAGTGCTGTAAAAGAAGCTATTTTCTTAACTAAGTTTGCAAGAAAGGTAACTATCGTTTATAGAAATAGTAATCTGAAATGTACTAAAGTACTAGAAGAAAAATCACGTAAAAATGAAAAAATAAGCTTTTTATTTAATACTGTTATTGAAGAAATAAAGGGAGATGGTATTTTAGAATCTATATTTTTTAAGAATACTATAACAAATGAAGTTAATGAATACATTTGTAAAGAAGAAGATGGAACTATGGGATTATTTATATTTATTGGTAATAAACCTAAAACAGGTTTATTTAAGAATAAATTAGATATGGATTCAATAGGATACATAATAACAGACGAAAATATGAAGACTAGTATAGATGGAGTTTTTGCAGCAGGTGATTGTAGATCAAAGTCTGTGAGACAAGTAATAACTGCATCAAGTGATGGAGCAATAGCAGCTATAATGGCAGATGAATTTATAGGAAATAAATAAAATGGAGGAAAATCTAAAAGATGGTTAGTGTTGATAAAGATACATTTGAAAGAGAAGTATTATCTAGCGAAGGTGTCGTAGCTGTTGATTTTTTAAGTCAAGCATGCGAGCCTTGCAAAAATTTATTGCCTGAAGTTGAAAAGTTAGCTGACAAATATAAAGGAAAAATAAAATTTTGTAAGCTAGATACTACAAGGGCAAAAAGATTAGCCATAACGCAAAAGGTATTAGGACTTCCTACTGTAGCAATATATAAAAATGGTGAAAAAATAGATGAAGTAACTAAAGAAGATGCAACTATACAGAATATAGAAAATATGATTGAAAAATATATATAACAATTTAATAATACAAAAATAAGAAACTATTGGGAGGAAAATTAAATGGAATTATTAAAAGAAAAGATATTAAAAGAAGGAAGCATAGTAGGCAATGATATATTAAAAGTTGATAGTTTCTTAAATCATCAAATAGATGTAAGTTTTTTAAATGAAGTAGGAAAAGAATTTAAAAAAAGATTTAATGATGTGAAAATAGATAAAATACTTACAATAGAAGCATCAGGAATAGCAATAGCATCAATAGCATCTCAATATTTTGGAAATGTACCAGTAGTTTTTGCTAAAAAATCAGAATCTAAAAATTTAGATAAAGATGTATATGAAACAAATGTATATTCTTTTACAAAAGGAAAAGAATATAGTGTGAAGGTTTCTAAACGATATTTAAATGAAGGTGAAAATATATTAGTTTTAGATGACTTCCTAGCAAATGGAAGAGCAGCATTAGGTCTTAAAGATATAATAGATCAGGCAGGTGCTAATTTAATGGGTATAGGAATTGTTATAGAAAAAGGATTCCAAGAAGGTAGAGAACTTTTGCAAAAAAACAATATTAGATTAGAATCATTAGCTATATTAGAATCAATTGGAAATAATACTGTTAAATTTAGATAATAATATATAATTATGAACAAGGCTTGTTAAAATATAATAAAAAATTGTATAATATAAGCGGACTTTTTATTTTATATGATAAGGTATGTTATAATTAGGAAGTCATATTTTAAATATATATATAAAACTTTAAATAAAAGGAGGTTTATAAAAAAATGAGATTTTTTATAGACACAGCTAACGTAGAAGAAATAAGAGAAGCTAATGATTTAGGTGTAGTTTGTGGAGTTACTACAAACCCATCTTTAATAGCTAAAGAAGGAAGAGATTTTATAGAAGTAGTTAAAGAAATAACGTCTATAGTAGATGGACCTATAAGTGCAGAAGTTATAAGCTTAGAGCATGAAAATATGGTTAAAGAAGCTGAAAAATTAAGTCAAATACATAAAAATATAGTTATAAAAATACCTATGACAGCAGAAGGATTAAAAGCTACAAAAATACTTTCATCTAAAGGTATAAAAACTAACGTAACATTAATATTCTCAGCAGCACAAGCACTTTTAGCAGCTAGAGCTGGAGCTACTTATGTAAGCCCATTCGTAGGAAGATTAGATGATATAGGACAAAATGGATTAGAATTAATAGAAGAAATAGTTGATATATTTGATGTAAACGCAATAGAAACACAAGTAATAGTTGCAAGTGTAAGAAATCCAATACATGTAACACAAGCAGCTAGAATGGGAGCTGATATAGCTACTGTTCCATTAAAAGTTATAAAACAAATGATGAAACATCCTTTAACAGATAAAGGAATAGAAAACTTTATAAAAGATTGGGAAGGCGCTTCATTACAATTATAATAAAGTGTGAAAAAGAGTTGGAGAGTTACTAAAATGTAACTATCCAACTCTTTATTATTTTAAGTGATGATTAGGTTATATTATAATACAGCTTCAATTTGAGATTCTTCAGAATAGAATTTATCTATATCTAATTCTTTTTCCATATTACTAACAACTAACGTACAAGCACAATCTCCCATTACATTAATTGTAGTTCTAGCCATATCTAATAATCTGTCAACTCCCATTATTAATCCTACACCCTCGATAGGAAGACCAACAGATGTTAAAACCATTGATAAAGTTATCATACCAACTCCAGGAACTCCAGCAGTACCAACTGAAGCTAAAGTAGCTGTTAAAATTATAGTTAAAAGACTTCCGACACCTAAATGTATACCATATATTTGGGAGATAAATATACAAGCAACACCTTGCATTATTGCAGTACCATCCATATTTATAGTTGCTCCTAAAGGTAAAGTAAATGAAGCAACAGAATTACTAACACCTATTTCTTCCATACTATCTATAGTTAAAGGAAGAGCTGCATTACTTGAAGCAGTTGAAAAAGTTACTGCAGCAACACCAGCAAATTTTCTTAAAAAAGGTTTTAATTTAAGTCCTGTAAAACATTTAATCATACCTAAATAAACAATTGATGCTTGTAAAAACAAAGCAAATAAAACAGCAAGCATGTATTTTAAAAGAGAAGCAACAGCTTCCAAACCTACTGTAGCAAATGTATTTGTTATTAAAGCAAATACACCAAAAGGTGCTAGTAGCATTATCATACTAACCATTTTCATACATATCTCATTAGCAGATTCAAATAAATTTCTTACTGGATCAGCTTTTTCACCAACTATACTCATTGCAGTACCTAATAATAAAGCAAAAACTATTATTTGTAACATTTCACCACTAGCAAGTGATTGAATTGGGTTAGTTGGTATCATTGCAAGAATCATATCTACTAAAGGCTTACTTTCACCAATAGTTGTTTTTTGAGTTACTAAACCAGACATATCCAGTCCAACACCAGGATTAATTAATTTACCAACACCAAGAGCTAATGTTATAGCTAAGGCAGTAGTTAGTAAATAGAAACAAAAAGTTTTAACACCTATTCTACCTAGTTTTTTTATATCTCCCATAGAAGAAGAACCACAAACTAATGAAATAAATACTAAAGGAACTACTAACATTTTAATGGCACTTATAAATCCAGTCCCTAGTATTTTTAAAATCCCATCTAATAGAATTACATTTTTCAAAGTACCGTCGGGCATGTTTTTTATAAAGAATCCAAATATTATACCTAAAAAAATTCCTATAAAAATCTTACTTGTTAATCCTAATTTTTTTTTCAAAAAAACCACCTCTTTTATATATTTATATTAAATTAATTATCACTACGATTTATTATTAGAACTAATATTATAATAGCATGAAATATTAGAAAAATGCAATAAAAAAAATAAAAAATTCAAAAATCAATTAAAAAACAATGGAAAAAATTCAAAAATACGACAAATATGCAAGTTGATAAAATGAAATTACATTCAAAGATAAGGATGATAAAAAGTTACACCTTTGTAATCTAAAGTAACAAGGGTGTAACTGTTATATGTAAAATCAATATGATAATATTTAAATATAGAAACACAAGACAAACAAAAAATAGAATTTATATAAATAATACATATGATAAAAAAGGAAGGGATTAAAATGAAAAGAGCAGTAAAAGCATTATCAATATTATGTGGAGGATTATTAATAATAAGTCCTTTAAATAGTACAAGCTTTGCAGAAGATTTAAATGATAGACCTAAAACACAAAAAGAAATAGTTCAAAGCACAGAAAGATTAGATACAAAAGAAGAACCAAAAGCTAATGAACAAAAAATAGATGAAGAAAAAGCAGTTATTAATGTAGTTAAGCCAGAAGTTGTACAAAATATTTCACAAGTAGAACAAATAGAAAATGTAGAAAAAGAACAACAAATTAAACAAGAAAATAATCAACCACAAGAAGTTATAAAACAAGAAGTTATAAAACAAGAAGATGAAAATAAAAGTACAGTTGAAGTTATAGAACAATTAAATTTAGAACAATCAAAAGAACTTTTAAAAATGCGTAATTCAAATGTTGAATATATTTATCAAGGAGATGAAAATACATTTGAAGTATTAAAAGAAAAAAATCTTAGTGGATATGTATTTTTACCAAATGTTGATGGTGATTTAGGATATTTTGTAGATAAAAATACTACAAACATATATTACTTCCATCCAAGTGGATATTTAGACCTAATTGTATAATATAAATATAGATAAAAACCTAACAAAAAGAAAGATACTGTGAAAACTATTAGTTTTAGCAGTATCTTTCTTTTTTATATTTACAAGTTAAATATCTTATAAAAATTATATATTAGGAGTGTGAAGTATTGCAGGAACTGATTTATCTAGAACTAAATTATCAAAAGATTTGTGGTCTGATTTATAACCTATGCCTTCTCTATTTTCAGATTCATTTATAATTTTATATTGTTCACAAGCATTCTTAACTTTGTCATAATCCTCATTAGAATTAGATTTGTATATGATTTTTTCACCCATAGGAATATCTGATTCAAATCCAGGTTTTATAAAATATTTTACATCTTTAATTTTTCCAGAATTATATAAGCTTTGTATAACAGCACCATTTTTTAAATGTTGTAAGTGATCGTCCAATTTATAAGTATGTGCAACATGAGTTATATTTTTATATTTTTTTTCAAAATTAAGAGCAGTTCTTTCCATAAGATTAAAATCTGTAGTGTCAGATTTGTTTATATTTGATAAAATTGTTATGTTCTCTTTTTTTACACCTAATTTTTCAACAGAAGCTAAAAATTCTCTATTTCTATATTCAGTTTTTTCTTTTCTAGTTAGATTTTTGTATTTATCATACTTGTTGAATACAGATATACCAGAACCGTTAGATACTTGAACTACAAATACATTATCTTGTCCTTTTTCTTTTATTGCTTCAACAATAGCACTCCCTGCCCATAAAACTTCGTCATCTTGGTGCTGAGGATAAAAGACAACATAATCATTAAATTGCCTATTTATATAATTATTATAGCTACTAAAACCCATTGCAGCAAAAGATATGCTAATTACTAATGGAAGAGCAAAAGATTTTCTCAATATATTATTGATTTTTAGTTTTTTATTTAAATTCATATTTATATCTCCTTTTATAAAAAATAATAAGTATATTCACTATTATATTTGAAAATAATTACAAAACAGTTGCAGAAATAGTAAGAAATTATTACAATTTATTAATATTTAGTAAAATAAAGAATTATTCATAAAATTTACGCAAAAACTTAAGTAATATTTACAAAGTACGTATAATTAACTATATTAACTAACTGTATTGAGGTGATATAATTATGAATGGAATGGAATTTTTAAATATAACGTCGAACTTATCAGTAGGGAACACTAATCAATGTACATGTAACTCGAGTAGCAACAATAGTGGTGATGTATTTGATATGGTATTGATAAGTTTACTAAGAGCGATGGCAAATAATAATGAAACATGTAATGTTAATAAAACTGCTAATTTAAATAAACTAAGTCAAAATCAAAACCAAAATATTGGGCTTGGTCTAGAGACTCAAAATTCTATACAAACAAGTAATAAAATAGAAGTTACATCTAAAAGTGAAGATACTAAACAAAGAATAGAAAATGCTGTCTCTATTGCATCTAAAAAATACAACGTAGATGCAAATCTTATAAAATCAATAATAAAAGTAGAATCTAACTTTAATCCTAAGGTGGTATCATCAGCTGGAGCTAAAGGTTTAATGCAATTGATGCCAGAAAATTGTAGAGATTTAGGAGTTAAAGACCCGTTTAATATAGAAGAAAATATAGATGCAGGAACAAGGCATATAAAAGAATACTTAGATAAATATAATGGAAATGTTGAGATGGGTTTAATGGCATTTAATGGAGGACCAGGTAGAATGGCTAGGAGGGGGGTAACCTCTATAGCACAGATATATAAAATGCCTAAGGAAACTCAAAATTATGTACCAAAAGTAATGAAATATTATAGAGGATAAAATATGAAGATACAAAATATAGGTATAAATGCAGTATTAACAGTAGAAAGTACAAATACAAAACCTAAATTAGATTTTAGTGATAGTTTTAATCAAGCTAATAGATCAAAAACTAAAGAAGAATTAGATTTATATATAAAGGAAATAAAAAATGTTGGTGAAAGGTTAACCGTAACTCAAAATTACACAGATGTAATTACATATAAAAAATTAATAAAAGATTATTTAAAATCAGTGGTTGATTACACATATGATTTAAATAAAAATACTAGTTTTTGGGAAACTGACCACTTTACGACAGTAAATACAATAAACGAAAAACTTGAAGATTTAACGAAAGCACTAATTTATGATCAAAAAGAAAATATTGATGTTGCATCAACAATAGACAATATACAAGGACTTTTAATAGACATATATAAATAAGGAGAAAAAATATGGATTCAGTAGTATTAAAAACGGAAGATGTATATGAAGTAGAATTTGATGAATTGCAAGAAGAAGAACCAGTACCTATAGATAGTATGCAATCTATACTAGATACAGAGTTAACTATAACTGTTACAGTAGGAACTACAAAAGAAAAATTAGGAAGAATAGATAATTTAAAAGTGGATGATGTAATAGTTTTAGATAAATTCTTAGATGAAGATTTAGATATAAATATAAATGGAAGAGAAATAGCAAGTGGAGAAAGTATAATACTAGATAACAAATTAGCGATTAGATTATCTAAAATTAAAATGGCAGAATAATAAAATTAGAAATACAAGGAGGAATAGGGATGAAAATAGGATCGGTTACCTCGAATTTAATTAATAACGTTTATAAAACTAATAAAGTTGATCAATTAAACAAAAAACAAAATAGATCGGATACTATAGAAATATCAGATGAGGCAAAATATTTAAATAAAGTTAGCGAGAGTAGAGGAGAGATGGACATAGAAAAAATAAAAGACTTAAAACGTAGAATAGAAAACAACACTTACAAAATAGATTCAAAAGCTTTAGCAAGAAAAATGATTGAGAAAATGAAAGGAGAAATATAGTTGAGTCCAGAGTTAAAAGTAATTGTCTATGATGAAAAAAAATTATTGAAGAATTTATTGAACCTTCTTGATGAACAATATGAAGCAATTATAAATAAGGAAGTTATTAAATTAGATGCAATAGCAGGAAATTTAGAAACTGTATCTAAAGAACTAGCTACATTAGAAATTAAAAGAAGAAAAGTTATGAATGGTGGATTAGATATAAAAGAAGTTGTAGCTAGTTGCAATGATGAAAATATTAAACAAGCTTATGAAGAAATAAAAAGTACGTTAAGAATGTTAGAAATACAAAAAGAAGCAAATGATATGCTTTTAAAACAACAATTAATTTTCACTAAAAAAATGATAAACTTCATAAAGCCTAATAATGGAGTGAAAACTTATAATGCTTATGGAAAAGTAGGTAAATAAAATACATAATGGAGGTAAATCATGCCAGGATTATTTGGAACACTTAATACAGCCGCTTCAGGTATGAGTGTAAGTCAAACAGCAATACAAACAACATCACATAATATAAGTAATGTTAATACTCCGGGATATTCTAGACAAAAAGTTAATCAAAGTGCAAGCAGTGCTTATAGTTATCCAGGATACAATAGTAGTATGGGACCAGGTCAGTTAGGTACTGGAGTTAAAGTAGATAGTATAACTAGAACAAAAGATATTTTTTACGATTTCCAATTTAGAAGTGAAGCTCATAAGCATGGAGAAACTAATGTTAAATATAATTACTATAGCAATATGGAAGCTATATTTAATGAACCTTCCGATACTGCTATATCAGCATCAATAAATAATTTCTTTACAAGTTGGCATGAACTGTCAAAAGATCCTAATGATAAAGGAGCTAAAAGTATAGTAGTTCAAAATAGTAAATATCTAGCACATAATATAAGTCAAGCTAGTAAGCAATTGGAAAACTCAAAACAAGGTGCTACAGAACAATTAAAAGATAATATTAAGGAAATAGATGATATATTGACAAATCTTGAAAATCTTAATAAAGATATAAAAAATATTGAAAATAATGGTAAAGTACCAAATGATTTATATGATGAAAGAGATAGAATAATAGATGATCTTAGTTTTAAACTAAATATACCAGGAGACAAGAAAAATCTAAAAGAAGAAGATATAAAAAAAATACGTGAAGATATAACAAAAGTAAGTGATACATTAACTGATGATAAAATAACTGAAGATGAAATGAAGAGTATACCAAGCGTATCTGGAGAAATATCAGGTTTAATAGATTTGGTAAAAGAGAATGGAATATTAGATGGGTATACACATGATTTAAAAGAATTGGGTAAAAGTGTAGCTACTGAAGTTAATAAAATATTAGGAGGAGATTCTAAAGGCCCATTATTTACATTTGATGATTCAAAAGAGCCAATACTATCAGTAAATGAAGATATATTAAAAGATGTAACTAAATTAAAATTGACATCAGATCAAGCTCTTGAAATGTATGATTTAAAAAATAAGAAAATAACTATAGATGGAGAAAATATAACCATAGATAAGTACTATAACAATACAATTCAAAAACTAGGAAATGCTACACAAGAAGCTATAAGAAATCAAAAAAATCAAAGTGCAGTAATGTCTAATATAGATAATTCTAGATTAGGTGTTTCAGGAGTATCTTTAGATGAAGAAATGGTTAGTTTAATACAATTTCAACATGCATATAATGCAAGTGCTAAAGTTGTATCTACAATAGATTCATTATTAGATGTAGTAATAAATGGACTAGTGAAATAATATAGGAGGATATTATGAGAATAACGAATTCAGCAATGACAAAAAATTATTTATTTGATTTGCAAAATAATCTACAAAAAATGGATAATATAAATACGAAACTTAATACAGGCAAGATGGTAAATAGAGTATCAGATGACCCTCACAAAGCTGTTAAAATATTAAGTCTAAATAGTGAAATAAAAAATGTTGAAAAATACAATTATAATATAGATGAAACTGTAGGCTGGATGAATAATACAGATGCAGCATTAAATGAATTAGGAACTACAGTTAGTGATATAAAGGCATTAATAACTAAAGCTGGAAATGGTGCGTATGGACCAGATGAGTTGAAAGCTTTAAGTACAGAAATGAATGAAAAAATGAAAGAATTAGGTGAAGTTTTAAATACTACTCATGGAGGAAAATTTATATTTGGTGGCGATGTAACAGATGAAAAACCAGCCAAAGTTGTACAAAATCCAGATGGAACAGTAAGTCTAACGTTGAATAATTCAAGTAGTGGAAATTTAAATGCCTCAATATCTGATGGAATAGTATTAGATTATAATGTATCTGCTGTGGAATTAGTAGGAAGTGATGAAAAATCTTTGAAAAATTTAAATAGTATATCAGAGATATTTAATAAGATGGGAAAAGGAACTGAGACAGACGAAGATAAAAATAAATTAATGGGGGATTTAATGAAAGGTGTTGATACTTTCTTTAATCATGCTTTAAATAACAGAACGGAAATGGGAGCTAGAGTAAATACTGCGGAATGTGTTAAAAATAGTAACGAAGAAAATATATTAAATATGAAATCAATATTATCTTTAGATCAAGATGTAGATTATTCTAAAACATATATAGAATGGAAATCAGCAGAACTTATATATACTGCATCAGTTCAAGTAGGTGCAAAATTATCAGTACCTACAATACTTGATTATCTAAGATAATTAGGAGGAAAAAATGGAAGTAATATTTGAAAAAGGAATACCTGGATTTGAAAATTTAAAAAAATTTAGTATATGCACTCTAGAGGAAAATCCTAAGTTTAAACTTATTAACTCAATAGAAGATGAAAATATAGGATTCGTAGCAATTACTCCGTTTGATATAAAAAATGATTACGAAATAGATTTAAATGAGGAAACTATAAAAGAGTTAGATATAAAAAGTCCGAAAGATACATTAGTTTTAAGTTTAATAACGTTAGGAAAAACATTAAATAAAAGTACTGTAAATTTAAAAGCTCCTATAATTATAAATATAAAAAATAATAAAGGGAAACAAATAATATTACAAGATGATAACTATGATATAAAATATCCTTTAACAGGGAGTGAAGAAAATGCTAGTAATTACTAGGAAAAAAGGTGAATCAATTCTAATAGGAGATGACATAGAAATAAAGATAGCTAAAATAGAAGATGGAAGTGTTAAATTAGCTATTGAAGCTCCTAGAGAAAAGATTATACTTAGAAAAGAAGTATATGATAATGTAAAAACAGAAAATGAAAAAGCAATAACAAATAAAAAAAGTATAATGAAATTTTTTAAATAGTTGAGGGGGATTGTATGTACGCAACTAATCCATATAATGCATATAAACAAAATTCAGTAAATACAGCATCTAAAGAACAATTATTATTAATGCTAGTAGATGGAGCTGTTAAATATACAAAAATAGCAAGGCTTGCAATAATGGAAAAAGATATGTCTAGAGCTCATAAGGAATTAGTTAGAGTTCAAGATATATTTATAGAACTTATGGTAACTATTGATAGAAATTTAGGTAAACATATGAATGATTTATATAATATCTACGATTATATAAAAAGTGAGCTTATAAGAGCTAATATAAAAAAAGATATAAGTATAATAGATAATGTACTTCCTTTGATAGAAGAAGTAAGAAACATGTGGCATGATGTAGATAAAAAAATAAAAATAAGTAAGTAAGGGGTGAGTGTATGAGTACTATAAATAGTGTAAGAATACCAGGGCTTGCAACTGGTATGGACACAGATACTATGATAAAAGATATGCTTAAACTAGAGCAAAATAAGGTGGATAAAGCTAAACAGAAAGAACAAAGTATTAAATGGCAACAAGAGACATATAGAGATACTATAAAAGAAATGAAAGGATTTTATGATAAATATCTTACTACATCTTCTCCTGACTGTATAATGAATAGTAAAAGTTGGTCTACTATGTCAGTATCAAGTTCAAATGAAAATGTGATTACAGCAACGGGAAGTGCAGGAGCAAATAATGTTGATTACAGTTTTGATGTCAAAAAATTGGCAAAACCACCAAAAGTTAGTGTTGATTGGGAGGGTAAAGGGTATAAAAATGATACAAAATTAAATGAATTAAGTTTATCAGGAACTAAAAGTTTTAAAATAGATTTAGGTAATGGTAAAGAAAGTAAAATAATAGAATTAAAAGAAACAGATACTGTTGAAACTATGATTAAAAATATTAATGATAGTATGTCTGGCGAAATTAAAGCTACTTATAGTGAAATGACGGGTCAGTTTTCTATAGTTTCTAAGGAAACAGGAACTGAATCTAAACTTAAAATAGTAGATGTGGATTCGAGTGGAGTTTCATTAGGTACATCTTCTAGTTTGGTTTTTTTAAATTTGCAAGAAATAAATGAGATTGTAGATGCAAGCGGAAACGTTACTATTGAAACACCACCACCTGGTTTTGATGGTGAAGCTCAAGGTAGTAATAGTTATATTAAGGTAACATCAAAAGATGGAACAATGACAGAAAAAATATTGACAGAAAAATTAAACACATTTACAAGAGATGGAATTACATATACAGTTAATTCAACTGGAACGTCTGATTTGACATCAAAACCAGATACAAAATCTGTAGTTGATAAGATGAAAACTTTCGTAGAAGATTATAATAAAATAATGGATAAAATGTATGATTTTATAACTCAAAAGAAAAATGCAGATTATCCTCCTCTTACAGATGCTCAAAAAGAAGATATGAGTGAAGAGGAAATTGAAAGATGGGAAAAAAAGGCAAAGATAGGTTTACTAAGAAATGATAAAGATATGAGAGCTTTTATGGATAATATGAATAAAGCTATATTTGGTGACAAAATGGAAGAACTTAATAAAATGGGAATTAAGTCAGCTTCTAACTATAATGATAAAGGTCAATTATATATAGATGAAGAGAAATTCACAAAGGCATTACAAAATAATGGAGATCAAGTGTATTCTATTTTATCAAAAAACACAGATAGTGTATTAGAAAATATGAAGAGTACTATGTATAAATATGTAGGGACTTCAACTTCTATATTTGCTAAAAAAGCTGGATTAGAAAAAACAGCTTCAGCTTCAAATAACCTTTACTCTGTACAAATTAGAAAACAAGAACAAATGATTAAAGAATTACAAAATAAAATGAAGAAAAAAGAAACTCAATTATATAAACGATTTGCAACATTAGAATCGAGTATGAATAGATTTAATTCTCAAATGAATTATTTAACTGCTAGTTAGTATTTCTATGGAGGAATGTATGAAAGAAAAAGTTTGTTTATATAAAGAAATATCTTTAAAAATTATTAAAACACTAAATGATGAACAGTTTGAGGAAATAGATTATTTACTTCAACAAAGAGAAGATGTTTTAAATGAAGAAATAAAAAAAGATGAATTAAAAAAAATGTTAATAGAAAATGGATTGTTAGAAGTAGATAAGCAAATAAAGTCTTTATTTGATGAGAAAATGACTAAAATAAAGGATGAGATTAAAGAACATAAAAGGCTAAATCAAGCTAATAGCTCATATATTAATTTTAATAAAGAAAAATTAAATATTTTTAATAAAAAAGTGTAAAGTTTTATAAAAGGATGACGAATAATTATATTGTAAGCGATACTTGGCCAAGTGTTGTATAAATAAAAAATAAGACAAGGATGTCGATTAAAAACTAAGGAGAGTATAACAATGAGAGTAAACACTAATATGAACGCTATAATGGCGCATAATAATATGACTAAGAACACTGCTTTAGCAGGGAATTCTATGGAGAAATTATCTTCAGGATTAAGAATAACTAAAGCTGGAGACGATGCAGCAGGTCTTGCTATATCTGAAAAAATGAGATCTCAAATAAGAGGTTTAGAGCAAGCTGGAAGAAACGTACAAGATGGTATATCTGTAGTTCAAACTGCTGAAGGTGCTATGGAAGAAACAGGTAACATACTTCAAAGAATGAGAGAATTATCAGTACAAGCAGCAAACGAAACTAACCAAACTGAAGATAGAACTAAGATAGTTACTGAATTAACTCAGTTAAATGAAGAAATAACTAGAATAGCAGATTCTACAGAATTCAATGGTAAAAAATTATTAGATGGATCAACTCCAACTATGACAATTCAAGTAGGTGCTAACACTGGTACAGGACAATCAATAGAAATTAAATTAGATAATATAAAAAGTACAATGGCTACAACTGGAGTAATATCAACTAGTATAAGCTCTTTATCTGCTGGTACTATAACAGCACAAACAGCTGCAGCAACTTCTTTATTAACTAAAATAGATGCAGCTCTTACATCAATAAATACTTCAAGATCAGAATTAGGAGCTAAACAAAATAGATTAGAATATGCACAAAGTAACTTAACAACTTCTAATGAAAACTTAACAGCAGCAGAATCTAGAATAAGAGACGTAGATGTGGCTAAAGAAATGTTAAACTTATCTAAGTTAAACATATTATCACAAGCAGCTCAATCTATGTTAGGACAAGCTAAGCAACAACCAGAAGGTGTGTTACAATTATTAAGATAATTATAAATAATTAATAATAAAGAGTAAAGTTTAGGCTTTACTCTTTTTAATTATGTTGAATTATTATAAAAATAAGCTTAATGAAAATCATAAAATAGAATTAATATGTATATGTATTATTCATTTAAAATAATTGAAAGTTATAAAGTTTTAAGGATTTATGTCGATTATTATATATAAAGGTTAATTTTATTCACATATTAAATTAATGTTAATATGATTATTAAGGTTAAAAATAAAGAGTAAAGTAATATGCTACTCTTTATTTTTAACTTTAATAATCTCGAAAGGAAGTATAAATTATGTTACTAAGTATAGTTATGATGGTTAGGAATGAAGAAAAACATTTAGATAATACATTGAAATCATTAAAAAAATTAAGAGAACAAGTAGATAGCGAATTAATAATACTTGATACAGGATCTACAGATAATACTGTGGAGATAGCTGCTAAATATACAGACAAAATTTATTTTAAACAATGGAATAAAAATTTTTCAGATATGAGAAATGTATCTATAAGTTATGCTAAAGGAGATTGGATATTTATACTTGATGCAGATGAAGAGCTAGTTGACTGTAAAAAAATGGTTGAATTTTTCAAAACTGATTTATGCAAAAAATATAATTCAGCATATATAACTTTAAAAAATATATATTTAGAAGATAAAACTATATATGATAAAGTGTCTCTTATAAGATTATTCAAAAATGATAATGATTTTAAATATAAAGGAGCTATACATGAGCAGCCTGATTATAAAAATCCTGTTTATAAAAATATAGCAATATTTGACCATTATGGGTACATGTTTTTAAATGAAGAATTAAAACAGAAGAAACTTAAGAGAAATGAAGAAATTTTATTTTCTGAATTGAAATTAAATCCGATGGATCCATATGTACATTATCAGTTAGGTAAAAATTATATAGCATATGGAAAATATGAAGAAGCTATGCAATATATGGAAAAGTCTTATGAACTATATAAAAATTTAGGATATTTGCCTATAACTATAAGAGTTAATTTAGCTAAGTTATGTATTAGATTATTTAAGTTTGAAAAATGCGAGAAAATTTGTTTGAAGTATATAAAGAAAGATGATAAAAATATAGATATTTATTACTATTTAGCATTAAGCCAAAGTAAATTGGGGAAAAATAAGGAAAGCTTAAAGAATTATGAAAAATACAAATATTTATTAAATAACTATGATATATCAACTCAGGCAAATGATGTAACCTGTGAAGGTGAAACAGTTTCATTTATAAATGAAGTTGAAATAGCAATTATTAGTATTTATTATGATTTAGAAATGTATAAAAAAGTATTTGATACAATAAAAACAATGGATTTAAAAGAAATAAAGAGAATTTATTTGATTATATTCATGAGTTTATATAAGCTTAATAAGCTTGATGAAATATTAAATTTATATAATAATTTATCTAATTCTGAAGTAGAAAAAAATGAATTTAAAATAAATTTAGAAAAATTATTATTATCAGTTAAGGAATCAGACAAAGAAAAATTATATGAAATATTGTCTAAAATAGATGGAAATTATGGAATGTTAAATAGCATTAGATTGGGAAATGAAATTTCTACTAATAAATATAATGAGGTTTTAATTAAAGAAAATGCTTTATATTATGGAGATTTATTATATATTGCTTTGAATAAAGGGATAGACTTATTAGATGTATTAGAAGGAGTAAATTATTCTTGTGTAAGAGATTATTTGAATTATATAGTGAGCAATAGAAGAGATTGCATATTAGATTTATATGATTATTTACTGAATTCAAAAAATACTTTAGATAAAAACAAACTTATTGTGTATAGTTGTTTGTCTAGAACATTACTATTTGGTGGTAACTTAATAGAAGAAAAATATAAAAATATATTTTTAATGTATATTACTTATCAATATGATTATATAAGAGAAATATATAATTCGAATTTATCAGATGAAATTCTATTAGATTTTATTAAAGATGATGAAGATAAATTTATTGTGAAAATAAATTTAATTCAAAAAAATAAGGATATTGATAAGTTAGAATATATAAAGCAAATGAAAAAATTATTATTAGATTATCCTGAGTATAAAAAAGGAATTAAAATTTTAATAAATAGATTTGAAAAAGAATTTAATGAAAATGAAGAATTAAAATTACTTAAATCAAAATATAAAGCAATGATAGAGGAAAATATAAATTTAGGAAATTTAAACAATTGCTTAAACATGATAAAAGAGTATGAAGAAATTTTTAAAGATGATGATATTTTCAATATAAAAGGAATTATAAGTATCTATAATAATAATTTGGAAGAAGCTGATAGAATGTTTAAATATGCATATTTAAATTATAGATATGATGAAAATACGCTATTTAATATAGGATTTGTAAAAGAACAAATAGGAGAATTTTTAGAGTCTAATATGTTTTATAAAGAAGTTTTAAAAGTAAGCAAAGATGAAAAAATGAAAGAGGAAATATATATAAAACTTAAAATGGAGGAAACTACAACTTGTTAAATGAAATTGCAAATATGTTGAATCAAAATGAATTGGAAAAAGCGCTTAATTTGATGTTAGAAAATGAAGAACTATATATAAATGATGTTGAATTTATAAATATGAAGGCGATTTTATGCATAAAAGTAGGCGAATATAAAGCTGCAATCAGTAATTTAGAGGCTGCATTAAATATAGATTATTTCAATTTAGATACAAATTATAATTTGGCATATGCATATGAACAGCTGGGGGATATAGAAAAATCTATAGATATTTATAAAAAAATATTTATGATTGCTGAAGATGATGCAGAAAAGCAAGCGGTATTAAATATTATTAATAGTGACTATTATACTGAAAAAATAAAAGATTTTATGGCTAAATTATTAGAAGTTAATGATTTAAAAAAATTGTTAATGTTTATAGATAATAACATTATCATTTTAGAAAATATGGATTTTAATGATTTGAATAAAGAGATTCTAAGCATATATGATGAAGATAAAATTACACCTGGATTTAATTATGGTGAGGTTAAAATAATAGACACTATTTTAAAAAAACATCCCGAAATGCCAAAGAATATTTTTGAATCAAGAAGTAATTTAAAAAAAATTGATGAAAGGCCATTAGTAAGCATATTTATACTATCGTATAATAAATTAGAAGAATATACAAAAAAATGTGTAGAGAGTGTTTTGAAATACACAAAAGAAATCGATTACGAACTTGTTTTAGTAGATAATGGATCAACAGATGGAACATATGAATACTTTAAATCTATTAACTATGAGAAAAAGAAAATAATAAAGATAACTAAAAATATGGGAGTAGGATATCCTGTTTGTGAGATTTTTAATGAAGTAAGGGGAAAATATGTAGTAGCTCTAGCTAATGATATAGTAGTAACAACAAATTGGTTATCTAATATGGTTAAATGTGCACAATCAGATGAAAAAATAGGTATGGTTAATCCTGTTTTAGATTTTGTTAGTAATTACCAATCTGTTGATTTGGGATATACAGATTTAGATGATATGCAGAAAAAAGCAGCAAAATATAATGTATCAGATTTTAGAAAGTGGCATGAAAGATTAAAACTTATTACATTAGGTACTTTGTTTAAGAAGGAATGTATAGATGTTATAGGTATAACTGATTATGGATTTATTCATCATTATGCAGATGATGATATTACATTTAGAGTAAGAAGGGCAGGATATAAGGCTATCCTTTGTAAGGATACATTCATTAGTCATATTGGAAAACTTAGTGATAAAGGAAATGAAGTTGAGAATGTCGGGATGACAAAAGGAGACGAATTTTTTATAGATAAATACTATGGAATTAAATCTACTGATGCCATGAATTATGAATGTAATATGGTATCATTGCTAGATGAGGATTTATTAGAAGACAAAAATTATAAAATCTTAGGAATAGATACATTATGTGGAACACCTATATTAGAAGTGAAAAATAAATTGAGAGAGAACGGTATATTAAATACTTCTCTTTATGCATTTTCTGTAGATGCAAAGTACTGGTTAGATTTAAATACTATATGTAAAAAGGTTGTAGTTGATAGAGTTGAATACATAACGGAACATTTTAATCAAAAATTTGATTATATTGTTATAGGTAGCTACTTGAATTTATATAAAGAACCGTATCAACTGTTAAGAAATTTATTTAATATGTTAAATGATGATGGAAGTATTTTATTAAAATTAAAAAATAATTATGATATAAAAACTTTTTTACATATGTTAAATTTATATGAAGATTTTGATAAGCAGGGCATTAATAATATATGTATAAAAACTTTAAATAAAGTTTTAAATGAAATAGGGTATCAGATAGAAGATATCAAAGGAGAAGAAGTTAACATTAGTAATGATATTAGGTATAAAATAAATGAAATGCTAGGTGATATTGATCAATCTGGAAATAGTATATCTAATCTATATGTAGATACATATGTATTAAAGATAAAAAAATTAACTAAATAAAGTAATTAGTTAGATGTACTAAAAAATAAGGAGGCTAAAATGATTAAAACTGAAATGCTTGATGCAGATGATAAGATTAATGTAGATGATCTTAAGAATAAGAATGTGGTATTGTTTGGAGTAGGCGTATATGGGCAGATGGTTGAACAATATTTAAAAGAACAAGATATAGAGATAGCTTTTTATTGTGATAATAATAAAGATAAGCAAGGAACATATATCAATAATATTAAAGTTATTTCTCCTAATGAAATATTAAAAGTAGATAATTATGTTGTATTTGTTACAGCAAGACACTGCGTTAAAGAAATTTTAAATCAGTTAAAGTCAATGAATATACAGGCTATATCTTTTGATAACTTCATTGTTAATTCTAGATATGAAGAATTTGAATATGTATATAATGATATATTAGGTGATGAGAAATCAAAAGAAGTATATATATCGATATTAAAATCAATGCTTACAGGAGATAGTAAGTATTGTGAAAAAATAATGGAAGGAAGTTCATTTTATGCTTTACCTAATTTTACAAATACAGGAAATGATATATTTGTAGATGCAGGAGCTTATGTAGGAGATACAGTAGAACAATTTATATGGAATAATATAGGTCAGTTTAAAAAAATATATGCTTTTGAGCCAGGAGAAAAACAATTCATGGCAATGCAATATAGACTATCTAGATTGTTGAAAGAATGGGCAATTCCAGAAAATAAAATACAGTGTATAAAAGCAGGTCTTGGTATTAAGACTGAAGAAAAATTATATTTTGAAAATAATGATGCTTTATTATGTAATAATTTTTCGGGGATAAGTGCAGAAGGAAAAGCAAAAAAATCTATGATTTATAGTTTGGATGAATATCTGAATGGAGATAGAGTAACTTTTATAAAATCAGATATAGAAGGATTTGAAATGGAGTTATTAAAGGGAAGTGAAAAAACATTAAAATCATATAAACCTAAGTTAGCAATAAGTGTTTATCATAAACCTGATGATTTAATAGAAATAACAAAGTATTTAAAAACTATAGTACCAGAGTATAAAATGGCTTTAAGACATCATGCTCCAACACTAGTTGATACAGTTTTATATTGTTGGATATAAAAAGGAGATTCTTGTGAATACAGAAAATATAGAAATGAAAAAATTGATTAATGAAATGTTTAATAATTCATATGATTTTCAAGAGTTAAAAAATGTTATAAAAGATAAAGATTTCATAATTTATGGAGCTGGAAATTTAGGAAGCTTAGCAGTTGAAATTTTGGGGAACATAGATATTTATCCTAAATACATAGTAGATAAAAATAAAAATTTAGAAGGAAAAAAAATTAATGGAATAGATGTAATACACCCAGAAAAACTAAGTCTGAATGATAAAGAAAATTCGGTATTTGTTATATCTATAGTTAAAATTCCTTTTAATAATATAAAAGATGATTTATTAAAATTGGGTTGTAAGTATATTTATCCATTCTATGACATAACAAATATTTTAACAGAAACGAATATTAATAATGGATGGTTACTAGAGGATTTATCTGAAAATACAAAACATAACATAATAGATGTTTATAATGGATTTAAAGATAAGGAATCTAAATTACATTATTTACAATGGTTATATTGGAGAATATGTAGAAAAGAAGTTAAATGTAACGATATAAACACAGAAAATAAGTTCTTTATAGATGAAATAAAATCAATATTAAGTAATGATGAAGTATATATAGATATTGGCAGTTATGAAGGGCAAACTATAGTTGAATTTATAAATAGTGTAGATGGAAAGTTTAAAGGCATAATAGGATTTGAACCTGATGCTAAATCATATGAAAGTTTATATAACTCAATCAAAAATATAGAGAATGAGTATACAGGGAATATAGAAACATTTAGGTATGCTATTGGTGAATGTAATAAAGAAGGATATATATCTGAAACACTAGGTATGGCAAATAACATTAAAAATTCAAAAAATGAATTTTATAGTAGTAAAATTAGTATTATGAGTTTAGATGAATTTGAATTTAGACAAGATCCTACTTTTATAAAAATACATGCAGAAGGTATGGAATATGAGGCTATAAAAGGTGGTATAAATACTATACTAAAGTATAGACCGGTTATAGTTATTACTACATATCACAATGAAGACGGAATATGTAAGATACCGAAATTTTTAATGGACAATACTTCAAACTATGAATTTTACTATAGATTACATGGATATTGTGGAACGCAAAGTGTTTTATATGTAATACCTAAAGAGAGACAATATAAAGGAGATAAAAAATAATGAAGGCTAAAAAAACATCTAGAATAAGACAAAATGAAAGAACTAAATTACAAAATGTAATACCATTAGAAACACCATTTCATGTATTTGTAGATCCATCTGCAGCATGTAATTTTAAGTGTAAATTTTGCTTTAATAGAGATAAAAGTAAAACGTTTCATAAAATAATGGAGTATGAACTTTTTGAAAAAATAGTAAATGATATGAAACAATTTCCAGATCCTCTAAAAGTACTTAGAATGTATAAAGAGGGAGAACCATTGCTTAATAAAAATTTAGAAAAAATGATTAAATATGCAAAAGTTAGTGGTATATGTGAACAAATTGATTTTACAACTAATGGTTCGATGTTAAATCCAAGTAGAAATAAAATGTTGATTGATGCAGGACTAGATGCGATGATTATATCTGTAGAGGGGATAACAGAAAAGCAATATTACGACACATCTGGAGTTAATATAAATTTTAAAGAATATGTAGAAAATATAAAAGATTTATATAAAAATAAAGGGAATTGCAGAATTCATATAAAGACAACAGATATGAATATTAATAAAGATAATGAAGACGAATTTTATTCTATATTTGGGGATATATGCGATGAGATATCAATAGATAAAATAACACCGATATGGACAGATATTGATATAAAAGATATAAAAGATGATTTTGATAAAGGAATATATAATAATGATATAAAGCAAGTTAATGTATGCCCATACATTTTTTATTCATTAACTATAAATTCAGATGGAAGTGTAAGTTCATGTTTTATGGATTGGAAACATTCTAATATTTTAGGAGATGTAAACGAAAAATCATTTTATGATATATGGAACAGTAAGGAAGTGTTTGATATAAGGAAAGCACATTTGACAGGGGATATATCAAAGTATGAAATGTGTAATGGGTGTGGACAACTTAAATTTGGTATGTCTGATAATATAGATGACTATGCTGAAAATTTATTATCGAAGTTAGAAGATAAATATCCTCTATATAAATAGAATGATATAAGGAGGGATTATGTTTAGTATTTTACATATAACTGCTCATATGGGTGGTGGAGTTGGAAAAGTATTATCTGGAATTGCAAATTATGCAAAAAAATCCAAAACAAAGTATAATCATAAAATAATTTTATTAGAAAAACCAGAGAAGATAAATTTTATACAAGAATGTATAGATTTGGATGTTGAAATTATGATATGTGAAAATATGGATGATATTTATAGAGAGATTAAAAAGGCAGATATAGTTCAACTAGAGTGGTGGCATCATCCTAAATTTGCAGAATTTCTTTATGAAATTTCAAATATATCGACTAGACTAATCATATGGTCTCATATATCTGGATGTGTATATCCGAATATTCCATACGAATTTGTAAAGGTACCTGATAAATTTTTATTTACTTCTGAATGTTCATATGAAAATCCTCAATGGAGCGAAAAAGATAAAGAATATATAAAAAGAAATACTAAAGTAATTAATAGTTCAGGAGGATTTGATAGATTTGAAAATAAAGAACTTGTACAACATAAAGGATTTAATATTGGCTATATAGGAACTTTAAGTTATAGTAAGTTAAATAATAAATTCCATGAATATTATGGAAGTATAAATATTAAAGATTCTAAATTTATAATTGTAGGAGATTCTGTAAATACAAAATTTATAATAGATGATTTGAAAAAATCTGGAGTTTACAATAAAACTCATATTAAAGGATATGTAGATGATGTTAGTGAAGAAATGAAAGAATTTGATGTGTTTTCATATCTATTAAATAAAGATCATTTTGGAACTACTGAAAATGTTTTGTTAGAAGCTATGGCAATAGGGTTGCCTGTTGTAGCGATAAATCAATGTGCTGAAAAACATATAATAAAGCATATGGAAACAGGCATACTTGTAAATTCAATAGAAGAATATAAGCAGGCTATAAATTATCTATATAATCACCCTGAAGAAAGAAAAAGAATTGGGCAAAATGCTAAACAATTTGTGATAAGTGAATATTCGGTAAAAAAAACAGTAGAAAAATTAGATGAAGTTTATGATGAAATTATAAAAGAAGAGAAAAAGATGTATGATTTTAAATCAGTATTTGGAAAATATCCATACGAATGGTTTTTAGCTTGTTTAGGAAGAGAAAAAGAAGAATTTGAAAACAGTTTGAAAGTTAAAGAAAAAGAACTTGATTATAATAAAATAAGCATAAATACAAGTTTAATTATTTTAAAAGAAAAAAATAAGAGTTCGATATATCAATTTTTAAAATATTATCCAGATGATACAAACTTAAAATATTGGAGTGAAATTATAAAGTAAATTAATCTGATATAGAGTAGAGGTAATTATGAAACGTATACTTATTAGTGGAGCTACTGGTTATGTAGGTTCTAATTTAGCAAGAAAATTAAATTCATTAGGATATGAAGTACATATTATTATTAGAAAAGCTTCGAATCTTGATAAAATTAAGGATATAGAAGAAAATATAAAAAAACATATATTTAGTGGAAGTACTGATGATTTATGTGAGATTGTTTTAAATATAAATCCAGATATAGTAATACATTTAGCATCCATGTTTATAGGGGAACATAAAATACAACAAGTGAAACAATTAGTTGATTCGAATGTACTTTTTTCAACACAATTAATGGAAGCTTCGGTAAATGCAGGTGTTAAGTACTTTGTAAATACGGGAACACAATGGCAACATTATCAAGATAAAGAGTATAGCCCTGTTAATTTATATGCAGCAACAAAAGAAGCATTTGAATCAATAGCTAAGTACTATGTTGAAAGTTTTGATATGAGAATGATAACGTTGAAACTTTCAGATACATATGGACCTATGGATACTAGATTAAAAATAATAAATAAATTATTTGAAATTGCTCAAAGTGAAGAAGTTTTAGATATGTCTAAAGGAGAGCAAGAAATAGGATTGTTATACATTGATGATGTTATAAATGCATTTTTAATTGCAATTGAAAAAATACAAAAAATGAACCCACATGAATGTAAGGAGTTTTTAGTTTTACCTGATAAAATATATTCGTTAAAAGAAGTTGTAAATGTATTTGAAGATATAATAAATAAAAAACTGAAAATAAACTGGGGAAAAAGAGAATATAGAAAAAGAGAAATGATGAAAATTTATACTAAAGAAGAAAACATTTTGAAAGAATCAGAAATAATTTCTTTATATGAAGGAATAAGTAATTTTATAAAACAACAAGATATTTAAAAAGGTGAGATTATTATGTACCAAATTAAAACAACTGAGTTAGATGGATGTATAGAAATAATTCCTAATATATTTAAAGATAAACGAGGTGTATCTTCAAAAATATATCATAATACATCATTTAAAAAAATAGGAATAAAGGAAGAATTTAAAGAGGATTTGATAGTTACATCTAAAAAAGGAGTTATAAGAGGATTGCATTTTCAAAACAAACCATTTGAACAAAGTAAAATAGTTTGTTGTATAAAAGGAAGTATTTTAGATGTAATATTAGATCTTAGGAAAGATTCAAAAACGTATGGGAAATACATATGTGTCAATATAGACACAGAGGTAAATAATATGGTATATATACCTAGTGGTTTTGCACATGGATATGTTGCATTAGAAGAGGATACTATTATATTATATAAGATGTCATCGGAATATATGCCAGAATACGAAGATGGAATAAGATGGGATTCTATGGATATACCTTGGAATGTAGAGAATCCTATTATTTCTGATAGAGACAAGGCATTTAGAAAATTTTCGGAATATATGGCTAATTTAGATTAAGACAAGAGGTGTGATATGAAATTAGTAATTTTAGCAGGTGGATATGGTAGCAGGTTAGGAGAGGTTACTAACATAATTCCTAAACCTATGGTAGAAATAGGTGGAAAGCCAATACTATGGCACATAATGAAAACATATTCTCACTATGGAATAAAAGAGTTTATAATATGCCTAGGATATAAATCAAATGTTATAAAGGACTATTTCTTGAATTATAATAGTAAAAATAATGACTTTACTGTTGAGATAGGAAGTGGAAATTTAGAATTTCATAATAATCATGATGAAAATGATTGGAAAGTTACATTAGTTGATACAGGACAAGAAGCACTAAAAGGTGCAAGATTAAAAAAAATTGAAAAATATTTAGATGAAGATATAAATCTTCTAACTTATGGAGATGGATTAGCGGATATAAATATAACTAATTTAATAAATTTTCATAAGAAGACAAATAAAACAATAACTATATCAGGTGTCCATCCTCCAGCAAGATTTGGTGAATTGATTGCTTATGGAGATACACTTGAATCTTTTGAAGAAAAATCTCAAACATCTCAGGGATTAATTAACGGTGGGTATATGGTATTTAATAAGAAGCTGTTAAATAATCTTACAGAAAATGATGATTGTGATTTAGAATATGGATTATTTGAAGAATTAGCTAGTAAAGGTGAAATATCTGTTTATAAGCATGAAGGTTTGTGGGCATGTATGGACAATGAAAGAGATATGCATAATTTAAATAAACTTTGGAAGGAAGATAAAGCCTTTTGGAGGGTATGGAAATGATGAATTGTTTTAATGGTATATATAAAGATAAAGTTGTATTAGTTACTGGACATACAGGATTTAAGGGTTCTTGGTTGACATTATGGTTAAAAGAATTAGGAGCTAAAGTTATAGGATATTCATTAGAACCAAATACTAATCCTAGTTTGTTTGATATTTGTAATTTAGATGAAGATATTGTTAGTATAATAGGCGATATAAGAGATGAAGAGAATATAAGTGAAGTTATTGCAAATTATAAACCGGAAATTGTATTTCATATGGCAGCACAACCATTAGTGAGACTATCATATAAGGATCCTAAAACTACATATGAAACTAATGTTATGGGGACGCTTAATCTTTTTGAAGCTATAAAGAAATCTGATAGTGTAAAGGCTATAGTTAATATAACTACAGACAAATGTTATGAGAACAAAGAGTGGGATTATGGATATAGAGAAAATGATTCTTTAGGAGGATATGATCCTTATAGTTCAAGTAAAGCTTGTGTAGAACTCTTGACTAATTCTTATAGAAATAGTTTCTTTAATAGGAAAAATATAGATATAGTATCTGTGAGGGCTGGAAATGTTATAGGTGGAGGAGATTGGGCTGAAGATCGCTTGATTCCAGATATAGTAAGGAGTATATCATCTGATACAAGTATAAATATTAGAAATCCAAAGTCTATAAGACCATGGCAACATGTATTAGAACCTCTATCAGGATATTTATTGTTAGGATCATTAATGATAGAAGATTTAAAAAAATATAATGAAGCATGGAATTTTGGACCTAACGATACAGATATATTAAGTGTAGAATCGATATTGGATATAGTTATAAAAAGTTGGAGAAATATAGATTATACAACTGGAAGCTTAGACGAATGTCATGAGGCTAAACTTTTAAGGTTAGATATAAGCAAATCTAAAATGAAATTAGGTTGGAAGCCTTTATATAATGTTGAAGAAGCTATTATAAAAACTATGGAATGGTATAAAGAATTTTATGATAATAAAAATATTGATATTAAAGAATTTACTATAAATCAAATTAAGCAATATGTAAATGATGCGAAAAAAAACAAAGCTATATGGAGTGAACAAAATGCATGATGTAAAAAGAAAAGAAATTTTAAATTTATCTAAAGAATATTTTAATGAACAAATTAAATCTAAAGAAATTATACCCGGATTAGATTATATATCTCCATCAGGAAAAGTTTTAGATGAAGATGATATGTTTAATTTGATTGATGCATCTCTGGACATGTGGCTTACGTCAGGAAGATATGGAGATGATTTTGAAAAAGAATTTCCAAAATTTATTGATTCTAGATATTGTACTCTAGTTAACTCGGGATCTTCTGCTAATTTAGTTGCATTTACAGCATTAACATCATATAAATTAGGAGATAAAAGATTAAAACTTGGCGATGAAGTTATAACTGTGGCAGCTGGATTCCCAACGACTATTTCACCTATAATACAAAATGGAATGATTCCTGTTTTTATAGATGTTGACTTAGAAACATATGATTATAAGGTTAGTGATATTGAAGAAGCAATAACAGATAAAACTAGAGCTATTTTTATGGCTCATACTTTAGGTAATCCATTTGATTTAGATAAAGTTATGGAATTAGCTAAAAAGTATAATTTATGGGTAATAGAAGATAGTTGTGATGCGTTAGGTGCTAAATATAATAATAAATATGTAGGAACTATAGGCCACATAGGTACATTTAGTTTTTATCCTGCTCACCATATAACTATGGGTGAAGGAGGAGCTGTAGTAACTGATGACCCTATCCTTCATAAATTAATAAAATCTGTAAGGGATTGGGGAAGAGATTGCATATGCCCTCCAGGAAAAGATAATATATGTAACAATAGATTTAATCAAAAACATGGAGAATTACCTTTAGGTTATGATCATAAGTATGTATATTCTCATTTGGGATATAATTTAAAAGTAACTGATATGCAAGCAGCTTTAGGTGTTTCGCAAATAAAAAAGTTACCAGAATTTATAAAAAAGAGAAATGAAAACTTTAATAAATTATATGATGGTCTAAAACATTTAGAAAAATACATTATATTACCAAAAGCTACAAAAAATAGTGAACCAAGTTGGTTCGGTTTCCCTATAACATTGAAGAATAGTGAAAAATATTCTAGAAATGAATTGATTAGATTTTTAGAAGAAAATAAAATAGGGACAAGACTTTTGTTTGCAGGAAATATTACAAAACAACCAGTATTTACTGAAAATAATTATACTTATAAAGTTATAGGAAATTTAGAAAATACAGATATTATAATGAAGAGAACGTTTTGGATAGGTGTATGGCCAGGTATAACGGATCAATGTATAGAATATATAATATTTAAGTTTGATAAATTCTTTGGTGAATTTATATAGAAATAAAATTATACAAAAAAGTATTAATATTACAATTTAATATATAAGTTTGTTAAAAATGATTCTAGATAAAAATAGAGTCATTTTTTTATTGTTGAAAGAAAATACGAATTAATTGTAAACGTCGAATAATTGACGACTAAAATAAATAATTCAAATTTGATATAATAAAGCCAATAGCTTAGAAATTAGACACCTACTGCTATTGGTTAAAATTTTATATTAAATTTTGAATCTATTTTGACTGTACCTTAAAATATCCTGGTAGAGATTTAGACCAAGGCATCGCCTCTAGTAAAATATCTTCTGTTAAAGCGGTTTCATTTGATAGCACATCCATCAAGTAAACTAAGTATCTTTCAACCGACAGTCCATGATTTTTAGTTGTTTCGATTATACTGTAAATAGTTGCACGAGATTTTGCCCCCCTCCTAATATTGGCGAATAGCTAGTTTTTCTATGTAAATGAGATTAAGTTTGAAAATATATTTATTGATGTAAAGAATATGAATTAAAAGTCGTATAATACGTATAAATTAAGATATTGTAAAAAATAATGCATTTAATACTTTGAAACTGGTATTATATATAAGGCTTTAAATATGGTGTTATAGGAGAATAAATAATGAGATTTAATAAAAAATGTAGAATTTTAGAATTAATAAAAATGATAGAAGATGGGTTGGATTATATAAAAAATAAATTTACACAAGATTATGAAAATATGTTTAAGGACTGTATTGATGCATTGTCATATATTTCAAATATCGTTAAAAATGAAGAAGGTATAAGTGAATTTATAAAAAGTATAATTCTTGAAATTAACAATATATTAACATCTGAATGTGATAATAAGATGGTGAAATTTTCAATTAATTCAAATTGAAGTTAATATAAGAATGTTGAAAAATAAAATAGTTAATGATGTTAATACGGAACTAGAAATAGCATTAATGCCATATAAAACATATATGTGGGATTCATTAGAGAGTGTCTGGAGAGAAGCTAAGTCTGATAAATATTGTTCTGCTTATGTAATCCCTATACCATATTATGAATTGAATCAAGAAGGAATGCCTTCTAAAATGTGTTATGGAGGTAATAGTTTTCCTAAATAAATAGAGGTTATGCCATATGATTTAGAAAATAGACAGCCAGATATTGTATATATACATAATCCATATGATGGAATAAATAAATTAACTATGGTATATCCTAAATATTTTTCTAAGAATTTATTGAATTATACAAATATGTTAGTTTATGTACCATATTTTGTTGCAGGAAGTTATGAAAATCAAGTTAGTCAATTTAACTTATTGCCAGGAGCAGTTAATTCAACAAAAGTTGTAGTTCAGTCTAAAGTCCAAAAAGAGTTATTTATTGCTAGTGGTCATAGCTGTGATAATATATTAAATTTAGGTTCTCCAAAATTTGATGCAACACTATTGGCGTGTAGAAATAATAAAACAATACGACCAGAGTGGAAAAATATTATAAAAGATAAAAAAGTATTTTTATTTAACACAGGAATTAGTGACTTATTGTCAAATTTAGATTAGATAAATAATGTAGAAAAAGTATTGAATAGTTTTATAGATAACCAAGATTGTATATTAATTTGGAGACCTCATCCACTTATGGAGATAACAATAAAAACAATGAGACCTAAAATGCTAGATTGGTACGAAAGTATTATAAAAAGGGTTAATGAATCTAAAAATATAATTGTAGATCAAAATAGTGATGTATATCCATCTATAGCTATTTCTAAAGCGTTGATTAGTGATTACAGTTCTGTAATATTTCAATATATGATAACTGAAAAGTCAATATTATCAATGATAAAAACTGAAATTTTAGATAATAGTAGCTTTTATGCTGTTGATTATTTAGAAAATTATTTTTTAGATAAAGGAGTAACTGTTTCAGAGTTTATACAAATGGTTTGGATGATGCGATACGCCTTGCTTTTGAGGTTTTTGGACAACTAGATAAAAAAATAATTTCTGTAAATCCAAGTTTTGAGATGTATTCAGTTTATAGTAAAATGTATGGTATGCATCACGTTCCGATACATTTTAATGAAAAATTTGAAGTAGATATAGAGGAAATAATTGATAGTATAGATAAAAATACAGGGATAGTTTCACTATTAAATCCCAATAGCCCTATTGGTAAATCGTGGAACGAAAATCAGATAATAAGGATTATAGAAAAAGCTAAAGAAAATCAAGCTGTTATTATTATTGATGAGGTGTATTATTATTTTAATCCAATATCGTTTTTGGATTTGATTTATGAATATGATAAGTTAATGATTTTTAGAACTTTTACTAAACTTTTATCTATAGCAGGGGGAAGGATTGGGTATATAGTGTCTAATTATAAGATGATAGATATGTTAAAACGTGCTAGCGGAACTTATCCAGTGAATTGTTTTGCAATAAAATTTGCAGAAAAATTATTAGAAAATCCTAGTATAATAGAAAATTTAATTAAGATAGAAAAAGAAGGAAGAGAGTTTTTAATTTCAAAATTAAAAACAAATAACTATGATTATTATTGTAATGGAGGCAATTATATTTTAATTAGAAGTAATAAAATGCCCAAAGAATTATTTGATATGCTAAAAGAAAGAAAAATATTGATAAAAACTTATAATAATCCTATTTTAGTTGATTGGATTAGAATTACTACTGGTGGTATTGAAAGTATGAAGTTATTTTGGAATGAATTCGAAAAGTTAGATTTACTATAAAATTATACTTAATGCAGTGATAGTATGAAGGCTATTTTATTAGCAGCAGGAAAAGGTACTAGAATATTTAGTAGATGGAAATATACTATTATAAGTCTGATTCCTAGAAAATTTCCTATTTATATTTTTAAGTTTTTTGCTAAATTTTATAATAATAAGCAAACTGATTTTCTGGTATATAATAATACAGAACTTGAATCTAAGAAGCCACTTGTTTTCAGAAAAGAATGGTATGATAAGGTTATAAATATGGAGTTTGAAGGATATGAAGAAATATTAAATGTAACATATGGAGATTATATGGTAATGCCTCAAAAAGAGCAAAGACAAGGTCATTGCTATGCTTCATATGTTAGGTTTATGGATGGATTAGAACTGAAATTGAAATAATTAAGTATAAAATTAGACGGCAGGGGGGAAAAGAGTGAGTAAATATAAATTTGTATTTGATTTGGATTCAACTTTAACTAAAAAAGAAATTTTACCAGAAATAGCAAAATATATTGATGCATATGAAAGTATTAAGCAAATAACTGAAGAGACTATGTTAGGTAATATATCTTTTGAAAAAAGTTTTATAAAGAGAGTGGATGTCTTGAAACAAATACCAATCAATAAGGTTCGTGAAGTAATTGACAATATAGAACTTAATGAAAGTCTTATTAAGTTTATTTCAGATAATAGAGAAAGATGTATTATAGTAACTGGAAATTTAGATGTCTGGATTTGTGAACTTATGGAAAAGTTGCAAATGTCGGATAAATACTATTCATCTAAAACATATATAGAGGGTGAAAAAATTGAGTATATATCTAAGATAATAAAAAAAGAAGACATTATTAAAGAAATAAATAGTCCAATAGTTGCAATTGGAGATGGAAATAATGATGCTAAATTAGTGGAATGTTCTGACATAGGTATAGGTTTTGGAGGAGTAAGACCGATAGCCCCAAGTTTGTTGCAAGTTTGTGACTATGCATTTTATGAGGAGGAAAAACTATGTCAGTTTCTAAAACGATTGTTATAAGTTGTGCAGGGAGAGGCACAAGACTAGGTCTAAATAAAAATAAGGCATTAATTGATATAGATGGTAAGCCTTTAATAATTAGGCAATTAGAATGCATGGATAAATTTGATGATATACGTATTGTTGTTGGGTATCAAGCTCAAGAAGTAATTGATTTGGTATGCTCTTATCGTAAGGATATAACATTTGTATTTAATCATAAATATAAAGATACTAAGACAGCAGCAAGTCTATCGTTAGGGAAAAAATATCCAAATGATATGATAATCTCTTTAGATGGAGATTTATTATTTGAACCAGATGAATTAAAAAAATTTATTTTAAGAGATGATGAAGAAGCAATAGGCGTATGTAAACCTTATACAAAGGATCCTGTATATGTAAGTACAGAATTTATTGATGGTCATGAACGTGCAATAAATTTTTCAAGAGAAAGTGGAAAATATCAGTGGACAGGATTGTTTAAAATATTTTCAAAAAAACTTGAGGATGGAGAAGATCACGTATATAAAATGATTACACCTAACTTGCCACTAAATATTATTGAAATAAATTTAAAGGAAATAGATACTATTGAAGAATATAAAAATGCATTACTTTGGTATAGGAATGGTTATAAATAACTAAATAGTGGATGTTTATTTTAGAACGTTAGGTTTAGTAATTATAAAAAATAGTCTTAAATGTATTAATTATTAATATATTTAAGACTATTTTGCGTTCTTAAATTATGTAATAAATTGGAAATAATATATTGAATAATAAAGATAAAATTTTTATCTAAAAACCGTATAATCTAAATAAATTGCTTTTAAATTAAAAAATAAAATTATGCTTAAAAATAAATTTAAGAAAGGCAAGATATGTATACAAAACATAAATATTTAAAATTAGATAAAAATCAATTGAATAAATTACATAAAGATCTTTTGACTATAATCCTAGAGTTAGATAGGATTTGCAGAAAACATAAAATAAAATATTTTTTATCAGATGGAACATTATTAGGAGCAATTAGGCATAAAGGGTTTATACCTTGGGATGATGATATTGATGTTCATTGTTTAGATAATATTATAGAAAATAAGTTTATACAACAAGTGCAAGAATTTGTATGTAAAATGAGTAGAAAGATATTGTGGGCTCCAGTAGGATGTAAATTTAAAGAACATTTATTTGCTAGACTATGGTATGAAATTTTAAAATTAATACCTAGAATTATAACTATTAGTGTGTTTGAATTTTTTTCTACGTATTTTAATGGGAAAATTACAAAGCTGTTAGTGTCAAATAATCTGGAATATTTAAAAAATAAAAGATATATACTTAAAAGAGAATGGTATGCAGATAGTATTGATATAGAATTTGAAGGATATAAGTTTTCTGCTCCTATAGGGTACAAACAAATATTGTCTTTAACGTATGGAGATTATCTAAAGTTTCCACCAAAGGAACAAAGACATGGGAGATGTTATGCATCTTATATTAAATTTTCAGATGGAACAGAATTAAATATATTAGATAAATAGTAAATTAATGTAACTGCTAACTGAGTTGTTTTTAAAGATAAAAAATCAGTGGTTATACACATTATAGCAAAAAAATAAAATTTTATATGTTGGTTTATAAAGAATGACTCTCTCTAAAGATTGAGTCATTTTTTATTACTTAATATTGAAAATTAGAAATATAATTATAATATTCACGACTTAAGCACTATTAATGGTTATTTTAATGTATCATATCAAATGTCAAAAATGACCACTTATAACCATATAACGACCACTTATGCAAAACTATTGTAAAGTTATGAAAATAATGGTATGTTATTTAATAAAATGGTAGAAAATATAAGAAAAATGTAGTATTTTCCATCATATGGAAAAACTAAAAATGTTCGTTAAATGTGATGCATTTTGTAAAAAAACATAGAAAAATAAGCTAAATAAGTGTATAATAAAATAAGAACATTTATAAGGTTTAAAGGGCAAATTTAGAGAAATCTAAAGACGCAAAGCTATAGGGGCTAAGGTTTGAGACTATGCCTGCCAGTTGCCAAAGGGTAAAGTAATTTTCACTTTGTATGCATTTGAAAAATACTGACGAATATTAGGATTTTTTATTCTAATATCTAGCGTATAAATTATATGTAGAAACAAGTGACAAAAAGCTACCTCTTGGGAGGTCGCTTTTTTTATATTGTAAGTAAAATAATTAGATTTAGGAGGGGTTATGCAAATATACAATTTGATGAAAATGGGTCTTGATGCTACAGAGTTAAGAGGCAAGGCTATTGCAAATAATATTGCAAATATAAATACACCAAATTATAAACGTAAATATGTAACGTTCGAAGAAACATTAACTGGAAAACTTGATAAAGACGCTAAAATTGAACTTAAAACAGATGATTTCTCAAGTATGAGAGAAGACGGAAATAATATTGATTTAGAAAATGAAAAGGTAAATCAGGCTGCTACTACTCTTGAGTATAATGCATTAGTGAGTCTTACTAATACAAAAATAGCCATGACAAAAAGTGTAATATCTGGGAGGTAAATATTAAATGAGTGTTTTTAGTGGAATGAGGATTAGTGCAAGTGGGCTTTCAGCAGAAAGAATGAGAATGGATGTAATCTCTTCTAATGTAGCAAATATGAAGACTACTAGAACGGATGAAGGTGGAGCATATAGACGTAAGATTGCAGTGTTTTCACAAAACTATGATGAAAAGTTAGGGATGTTAGGAGTTAAAACAGCTTCTATAGAGGAAGACGAATCACCACTTAGAAGAATATACGATCCAGAACATCCAGATGCGGATAAACAAGGATATGTAGAATATCCAAATGTAGATGTACTTGTAGAAATGTCAGACTTGATTTCGGCTTCTAGAGCATATGAGTCTAATGTAGATACATTAAATGCTCAAAAGAGTATGGTATCAAAAGCATTAGAAATAGGCAGATAAGTCAGAAGTGTTAAATAAATAGAAAGTAGGGGAAGTATATGTCACAAATAGCAAGTATTGCTGCAACTTCTAATCCTTTTGCGACAGGAATAAGAACTGAAGTAGTAAGTAATGAAAATAAGGTAACGAATTTTTCAGATGTAATTAAGGGCGCTATAGAAAAAGTAAATGATAGTCAAGTGAATGCAAATAACAAAATAGAGGGTCTTGTAAAAGGTGAAGATGTATCTATGCATGAAGTTATGTTATCTGTTCAAGAATCACAAATGTCTATGCAGCTAATGTTAGAGGTTAGAAATAAACTATATGATGCTTACAAAGAGCTAAGCTCGGTACAATTGTAGCCTGTTAACAAGGAGTAGATATATGAAACCAAAGGAAATTTTAGAAAAAATAAAGGGATTTATAAGCGCCAAGAAAGAAAAATTCAAAGCATTAAAAAAAGAAAAGAAAATCATTATTATAGTAGGAATTATAGCAATAATTTTAGCGGGAGTTTTTGCTATAGGATATACAAAACAAAACAAATTTAAGCTTCTTTATTCAAGTTTAGATAATAAAGATGCAGCTAAAATTACTAAAGAACTTGAAAGTAAAGGTGTAGAAACAAAAATCGAAGGAGATAGTATATATGTTCCAAAGGAGCAAGTTGATAAATTAAGAATTGAATTATCAAGCAATATCTCTAATGGTTCAGTAGGATTTGAACTTATGGATCAAGGTTCTTCTTTTGGAATGACAGATGAAGAATTTGAAATAAAAAAACTAAGAATGCTACAAGGGGAAGTTGAAAAAAGTATAAAGACATTCCCACAGGTTGAAAGTGCTAGAGTTAATATGACTCCAGGGAAAGAGTCTGTATTTGCAAAAGAAAGTGAACCTGGAAGTGCTGCGGTTTATATAAACTTAAAAGCAGGAGAAGAAATAGACCCTAATCAAGTAAGATCAATAATGTCTTTAGTTAGTGCAAGTACTTCAAATATACCAAAGCAAAATGTTGAGGTAGTAGACCAATATATGAATCTTTTATCAGAAGGGTTATTTGATAAAGATGGAAAGATTAATTCAAAAGAAGGAAGTGCACTTGATGTAGCTAGAAAAGCAGAGAAGGATTTAAATAAAGAACTAGAAACTTCTGTAAAAACACTTCTTGAACCTATATTTGGAAAAGGAAAAGTAAAGGTTAGTGTAAATGCTGATTTAAACTTTGATTCAAAGGAGAAAACAGAATTAGTTGTAGATCCAAATAAAGTTATAAAAAGCGAAACAAAAAGTGAAAATACAACAACTGACTCAGGTAAAACTGGTGGAGCGGTTGATAATAATATGAATAATACTAAAGATAATACGAATTCAAAAACAACATCTAAAGAAGAAAAAACAGATTATAATACCGGAAAAGTAGAAACAAAAACTATAAAAGCTCAAGGGGAGCTAAATAGAGTAACTGCTTCTGTTGCTATTAACGGACAATTATCTAGAGTTGTTACGAATAATGTTGAAAAAATGGTATCAGATGCTATTGGATTCCAAGAAGGAAGAGGAGATAGTGTTTCTGTAGTAGCTATGGAATTTAATGCAAATGGAATGACAGAAGAAGAAATGGCTGCTAAGAAAGAAAAAGAGGAGGCTAATAATATTTTAAAAACAATAGGATATGTAGTAGGAGCTCTTTTAATTTTAATAGCTATAGCTTTAGGAATTATGTTTGCTATGAAGAAAAAAGCTAAAAATAAGGAAAATATGTTTGATGAAGATTCAGAACTTGATGTATTAAATCAAAAATTAGAAGAAATAGAAAAGAATAGACTTCAATATATAGAAGATAGTGAAGAAACTCTTACACTAGAAGAAGAAGTTAAGATATATGCTTCTGAAAATCCAGAACAAGTAAGAGACTTAATCAAGAATTGGTTAAACGAGTAAAGTAAAGGGTGGTTGGTTATTTTGGAAAAAGAAGTTACAAAACAAGGAAATGCATTTGACCTGGGAGATATTCCTAGGGTAAGAAAAGTAACTGGAACTAGAAAAGCAGCTGTTCTTTTAATGACTCTAGGGCCGGAAGTTGCATCTGGTATAATCAAAGAATTATCAGATAAAAAAATACAAAAAATAGGTGTGGAAATAGCGGGTATACAAACAGTAAACTCAAGAGAAAGAAGAGAAATCTTACAAGAGTTTATAGAAATGAATAAAGGAAGAGAGTTTGTTTTAGAAGGTGGTATTGACTATGCTCAGACATTACTTAATGGAGCTTTAGGCAATCAAAGAGCAAACAAACTTTTAGAAGGAATTAAATATGATGCATATACTAAGTTGTTTATATCTGCAAGAAAAGCAGAACCTGAGCATATATTAGGTTGTATTCAAGGAGAAAGTACTCAAACTATAGCTATAATTTTAGCTCATATTCAATCAGATAAAGCAGCTATGATTTTAAGTGAACTTCCTGAAAATATAAAAAATGAAGTTTCTTTAAAGATAGGAACTATCTCATCTATATCGCCAAATGTTATAAAGGCTATAGATAAAGCTGTTGAAAAGAAATTATCAGTTCTTGGTAAAATGGAAAAAGGAACTTCTGGTGGGGTTGATAGCTTAGTTGACATATTAACTAATGTAGATGGTCAAACAGAAAAAGGTATCATAAGTTACATAGAAGAAAGAGACGAAGAATTAGCAGAAGAAATCAAAGCTAATATGTTCGTATTTGAAGATATCATTAGACTTGATAATATGACTATTCAAGCAATACTTAAAGAAGTTAATGTTAAAGATATTGCATTTGCCCTTAAAGCAGCTACAGAAGAAATTTCTAATGTTATTTATAGAAATCAATCTCAAAGAGCAGCGCAAGCCCTTAAAGAAGAAATTGAGTTATTAGGTAAAATTAAGATATCTCAAGTTGAAGAAGCAAGACAAAATATTGTTAACGTTGTAAGAAGACTTGAAGATCAAGGTGTTATAACATTAAATAGAGGTTCAGACGATGACTTTATCATATAACAGTAGCAATGTAATTAAGAGAGAAAATGTAAAATTTAAGGGGAAAATAACTATAGGTAGATTCGAAAAACCTATAGTAGAGAATGCAGTAGGAGCTATAGCAGAAGAAACTTATCAGTTAAATGAAGAATTATTGAGGCAACAAGAAGAGATGGAACAAAAAATTATAGAAGCACAAAAACAATATGAGGAGATTCTTGAAAAAGCAAGTCAAGAATCTCTTGAAATGATAGAAAATTCAAAACAAGAAGCAACAGATATAGAAAAGAAAGCTTACGAAGAGGGTCATAGCCAAGGTGTTAAAAATGGATATGAAGATGGATACAAGGAAGCTTACGAAGAAAATATAGAAAAAGCTAAACAAGAGTCAAAAAAAATTTTAGATAGTGCAAATAATGTATTATTAAATGCTAATAAAGAAGTAGCAACTTATATATCAAGCAAAAAAGAAGAAATATTAAAATTAAGTATAAGTATAGCTGAACAAGTATTAAGAGAAAAATTTGAAGATGTAGAATCTATGGAAACTATAGTTAACAGCGTTATATCAGAATATGAATTAAAAGAAAATTTTGTTATAAAAGCGAATCCTATATATAAAGAAAGTCTATATAATCAAGTTACTGAATTAAAGGAAAGTCAAAGAATTAATGGTGATATCTTTGTGATAGGTGATGAATCTATAGAAGCTGGTAATGCAATAATAGATACTCAAAGAGGAAGATTACTCGTTGGAATTGATTCTGTATTAGATAAAGTAAAAGAGGAACTACTATGATAAATATAGATTTTGAAAAATTAATTCATATAGTTAAAGATATACCATCAGTAACATCAGAAGGAAAAGTAAAAAAAGTTATAGGACTAACTATAGAAGTAGAAGGCATAAAAGCATTTGTTGGAGAGTTATGTGTTGTATATAATCAGCTAAATAGCCCTATTGATTGTGAGGTCGTAGGATTTAAAGATGAAGAAATAATACTTATGCCTCTTGGAGAACTGACAGGTATAGGACCTGGATGCAGAGTAGTTGCAAAGGGAGTTCCACTTAATGTTAAATGCAGTGATGAACTTTTAGGTAAAGTTCTAGATGGTATAGGAAATCCAATAGATGGAAGTAGTATTTTAGGAGGAGAAAGATACAGTCTTTTCAATCAACCTCCAGATCCGATGAAAAGAAGAAGAATAACAGAAATAATGCCAACAGGAATAAGAGCAATAGATGGTCTTATAACTTGTGGAGAAGGACAAAGAATAGGCATATTTGCAGGTAGTGGAGTTGGAAAAAGTACCACTTTAGGAATGATTGCAAGGACAGCAGAGGCAGATGTAAATGTTATAGCTTTAATAGGAGAAAGAGGAAGAGAAGTTCTAGATTTTATAGAAAGAGATTTAGGAGAAGAAGGAATGAAAAAGTCAGTAGTTGTTTGTGCAACTTCTGACAAATCTCCTCTTGTAAGATTAAAAGGAGCGCTAAGTGCTACATCTATTGCTGAATATTTCAGAGATCAAGGTAAAAAAGTAATACTTATGATGGACTCTGTTACAAGATTTGCAATGGCTCAAAGAGAAGTTGGACTTGCAATAGGAGAGCCTCCAGCTCAAAAAGGTTATACTCCATCTGTATTTGCAATGCTTCCAAAACTTATGGAAAGAAGTGGACTATCAGATAAGGGCTCTATAACAGCTTTTTATACAGTTTTAGTTGATGGAGATGATTTCAACGAACCAATAGCTGATACTGTTAGAGGAATTTTAGATGGACATATAGTGTTATCTAGAGACTTAGCACATAAAAATCATTATCCGGCAATAGACATATTAAATAGTGTAAGTAGACTTATGAGTGAAATTTGCGAACCTGATCATAAAAAATCAGCATCATCTGCAAGAGATATATTGGCAATATTTAAAGAAGCTGAAGACTTGATTAATATAGGTGCATATGAAAATGGAAGTAATCCAAAAATTGATTTATCAATTAAATATATAGATAAAGTAAATAGTTTTTTAAAGCAGAGCGTAGATGAAACTACAATATTTGAAGAAAGCAAAAATAAATTAATTACATTATTTGATTAAAAGGGGACTGCTTAAATTGAAAAAATTTAAATTTAGACTTGATAAAGTATTAGACATAAAAATAAAAAATGAAGAAGAAAGCAAACTAAAGTACAGTCAAGCTCAAAATAGAAAAAAGATAGTAGAAGGCAAATTAGAAAATTTAAAATCTGACTATAATAAATACTTTGACATAAGCGAAGTTGACGACATAGTTACACAAAAGATAACTCTTGCTTATTTATCTTCATTATCACATTCTATAAAATCAACTACTATAGAAGTTGAAAAAGAAGCTGTGAAAGTTGAAAGTGCTAAAATTGAGTTTATTGATAAACAAATTGAAAGAAAATCTTTAGAAAAAATAAAAGAAGATAAATTAAAGAAACTTCTTAAAGAAGAAGAAAGAAAAGAACAAATTACAAATGATGAGTTTGCTTTATATGCATATATGAGAAATAGACCAGAGTTTGTGTAAAGGGTGAGTAAAATGAATTTAAATATTTCAGCACAATTTTCAAATAGCCTTCAAGGTGTAAGTGATTCTAAGGAATCTAGTAAAAGTAAAAATGACTTTTCAAATCTTTTCGAGTCATTAGGAGAAAGTAATGAGTTTGCTAATAATTCTTCAAAAGATAATAAAGATGATTTAATTAATTTAGAATTGCTTCAAATGATATTAAGTAATATACAAAATATACAACCAAACGAAAATATTGATTTAAGTAACTTAAAGGACGTGCAAGTTGAAGGATTTGATTTAAGTAAGTTAGATAATATAAAGTCGGGAAATTTACAAGACATACTTAATTCTATAAATGAAAAGTTAAATACGGATAATATGTCTAATGATGATCTTCAATTTTTACAAAAATTAGATAGCTTAATTAATAAAGAAGATTTTAGTGATAAAACAACAAATAATCAGACAGTATTAGATGAAAACAATGAAATTTATGATTTAATATTAGATAAAATAAAGAATAATAAATTTGAAAATGATAGTAATTTAAATGAAAAGAGTTTGAAAAATAATCAAGTTATAAGTACTGAAAAATCAACTGAATCTAATTCTAACTCAAATATAAATGATGATATAATTACGTTTAGAAGTTTAGAAGTTAAAAACTTACAAAATAGGAGTTCAGAAGATAAAGATACTGATGTATTAGAAAGTATTATAGACACGGGAGAAAATAAAAATTTATTATTTGTAAATTCAAACTTAGACACTAAAAATGTAGAAAATGTAGTAAAAGAAGGAAATAACGATACTCCTGTAAGTTATATAAGACAAGAGTTTATGGAAGAAGATATATTAAAAACTGTAAAATATTTAAAAACTAATAATCTTGAGGAAATGAAAATAAAAATAACTCCTAGAGAACTTGGTGAAATGACTATAAATCTAGTCAAAGATCTTGAACATACTAAAATATTAATAACTGTATCTAAACCAGAAGTATTTGATATGGTAAATAAAAATATTCAAGATATAACTAAGCATTTAAGTGATTTAAATATAAATGTTAAACAAGTATCTGTTGATTTAAAAAGCAACAATGAACATTTTTTCTCAGACAACTTGAATCAGGAGTTTAATAGAAGAAATCAAGAGAATAGCAAAAAAAGAACTAAGAATGAAAATTTAGGAATTGAAGATATAGAAGAAATAACAGATATTAAGCAAGAACCAAATAATCTAAATATTTTAATTTAAAGGGGGTCATTATGAATACTTTATCATCTAAAAGTACAGATACAAACATAAGTACTCGTAGTACAAAAAATACTACAAAAACTGAAAATGGTACTAAAGTAGTTGCTTCAGGAGAAGGAGCTGATAAAGATTTATTTTTAAAATTACTAGTGGCTCAAATGAAAAATCAAGATCCATTTAAACCACAAGATCCAACTCAGTATATAACTCAGTTAGCTCAGTTTAATAGTTTGGAAAACTTGATGGCTATAAAAGATGGAATGAATTATGTAGCAAATATGGGTAATGGACTGTTAGTAAACTCAGCTATGAGTACAGCAGCTTCACTAATAGGAAAAAATGTAGAAGTATTTTCACAACAAGATGATTCAACACAGATAACAAAGCATACTGGAAAAGTTGAAAATGTTTATATAGAAGATGGAGTAATCAATATGAATATAAAACTTGATGAAACTGGTGAAGTAAAATCATTTACATATGATTCTTTACTAAAGGTTAGTGACCAACCAATAACTAGTGATAAAACAGAAGAAGTTACTAATACAGATAATAATATTTAAAATAAGGGAGAGTAAAAATAATGTTAAGATCAATGTACTCAGGAATAAGTGGAATGAAATCTAATCAAACGAGAATGGACGTTGTAGGGAATAACGTTGCAAATGCATCAACAACAGCATATAAGAAATCTAGTGCTCGTTTTACTGATACTTTATACCAAAATAGTATATATGCAAGTGCTCCAAGTGGAGGAATAGGAGGGGTTAACCCAGGACAAGTTGGATTAGGAGTAAAGGTAGCTGGAATTAATAAGAATATGATACAAGGTTCTATGCAAACAACAGGAAATAATACAGACTTTGCTATAGATGGTGATGGATACTTTACAATAGATAAAGGAAAAACTGGCGCACCAGAAATAGTTTATACAAGAGATGGTTCATTTTCTATAGATACAAACGGTGATTTAGTAACTGCAAATGGATACCATGTTGTAGATTCAACAGGAGCTCAAATAAATATACCTAATGAGCATCCAAAAGGATCTACAGATCCTAAGAAAAAAGTAACTTCATTTACAGTTTCAAAAGATGGTAGTGTTTCTTTAGCACTTGCAGACGGAACTAAAGCAGATAATACTAGTGGATTTAATGTAAAGTTAGGAATAGCTGTATTTAAAAATCCAGCAGGGCTAGAGGCTTTAAGTGGTAACTTATATGGAGTAACTGGAAACTCAGGTGCTCCAATTGCAAATGCTAAATATGGTAATGTAAATCAAGGTGCAATAGAAATGTCAAACGTAGATTTATCAGAAGAGTTTACAGAAATGATAGTAACAACAAGAGCCTTTCAGGCATCAAGTAAGGTAATTACAACAAGTGATGAAATCTTACAAGAGATAATAAATCTTAAGAGATAGTTAGGAGAGAATAAATGAAAAAGCAAGATATACTTACACCAATAGGGTTAATATTAGTAATAGGGACAATGCTTTATGGTGCTAATGGTGAATTAGGTTTTGGTATATTCTTTGATATTCCATCAATAGTAATAACAATAGTAGGATCTTTTGCAGCTGTACTTATAACATTCTCTATGACTGATATGAAAAGAATGTTAAAGATAATAAAGATGAGTTTTTCAATGAACAGTGTTTTTAAGCCAGATTTAATAGATCAATTCAAAGAATTATCAAAGAAAGTTAGAAAAGATGGTTTCTTGGCTATTGAAGGAGAAATTTCTGAAATAGAAGATGACTACTTAAGAAAAGGCTTAGAATTAGTAATAGATGGAATAGAACAAGAAAAAATAAAGGAAATATTAGAACTTGAAATGATGGAAACTGAAAATAGTTACAACCAAGGTTCTCAAATTTTTAAAATTTGGGGATCTTATGCACCAGCATTTGGTATGTTAGGAACTTTGATAGGTCTTATACAGATGCTTGCAGGTGGGCTAGGTGATACAGACCAAATAGCAACAGGTATGGGTAAAGCTCTTATAACAACACTTTATGGAGCATTTGCTGCAAGTGCTATATTAAACCCATTAGGATTTAATGTACAAAATAAGGGACAAAAAGAAGTTGCTACTAGAGATATGATGTTAGCTGGAATAATGAGCATGCAAGATGGTGACAATGCTAGAATTATAGAAGAAAAATTATTAGCATTTTTAAGTGAAGAAGAAAAAAAAGTTTATTTAAGTAGAAGTGATAGTAGTTCTAAAGGAGTTGGAGAAGATGTCGCGTAGGAAAAGAGGTAACGAGGAAGAGGTAAATACTGAAGCTTGGATTACGACCTATTCCGATACGATAACGTTGCTTCTTACCTTTTTTATTTTACTTTATTCTATGGCAGAAGTGGATAAAGAAAAAATGCAGCAAGTATCAGATGCAATGCAAACTCAAATGGTAGGAGAAGTTAATGTTAAGGGAGACAAGCCTATTAAAGAACCAATTTCGGACTATGATGCTTTAGTAGATAAAGTAAATAAATCAGTAAAATCAAATAATCTTACAGATGTAGTTAAGGTTAGACAAGAAGAAAAGGGAGTAGTTCTTCAGTTAGATGAGTCAATATTATTTGACCCAGGTATGGCAGATTTAAAAGAAAATAGTAAAGCAGTTTTAAATAGTATAAATGTATTACTTACTGATATGAAAAATGATATATTAGTTGAAGGTCATACAGATAATGTTCCTATGCATACAGAAAAATATGGGTCAAACTGGGAATTATCAACAGCAAGAGCTGTAAGTGTTATAAGATATTTCATTGAAGGTAAAGGTCTTGATCCAGCTAAATTTACAGCAAAGGGATATGGAGAGTATAAGCCTTTAGTCGAAAATACAACACCAGAAAATAAAGCAATAAATAGAAGAGTTGATATACTTATAGTTGAACAAAAGGAGACTAAAGTAAAAGGAGACTAAAGAAGAATTGTCATGGATAATCTTTTACAATACTTAATAAATTTAAGTATATTTATACCAATTATTATTATTATGATAGTGGTATCTATAAAGGTCAGTAGGGCCAATTTAGAAAATCTAAGTATTTATAAATATACTAAAGTAATAGATAGAACAAGTTTAAATAAAGATACAAATGTATTTGTTTTAAAAATAGGTGATGAAGGATGTGTAATAGTTTCTTCATCATCATCGATAGAAAAAATTAAAGATTTAAGTAGCGAAGAAGTGAAAGTAATAGAAGAAAGAAATAATAGAAAAAACTTAAAAGTAAACAATTTTAAATTAAATAAAATAAAGCTTAAGAAATCTAATGTAAAGGGGGAGAACAATGGAGATACTAAATAATTTAGCACCAAATTTAAATAATTTAACACCAAATTTAAATAATCTTACTCCCCTAATACAATTATTTTTATTCTTAACTTTATTGATGTTTTTACCAACTCTTGTATTTATGATGACGAGTTTTGTAAGAATAATTATTACATTTTCATTTATAAAATCAGCATTAGGAGCTCAGCAATCAATTCCAAATCAAATTTTAATGGGAATAGCACTTGCTCTTACAATTTTTATTATGGCTCCTGTGGCTACACAGATAAATGATAATGCAATTCAACCATATATAAAGGAAGAAATTAAATTCGAAGAAGCGCTTAAGGAAACTGAAAAACCTATAAAGAAGTTTTTACTTAAGCAAACTAGAGAAGAAGATATAAAGCTATTTGTAGATAGTGCAAATTTAAATAAAAAACAAGTGAGTAGGGAAAATATACCACTATATGTTTTGGTTCCATCGTTTGCAATAAGTGAACTTAAAACAGCATTTCAAATAGGCTTTTTAATTTATATACCATTTTTACTTATAGACTTAGTTGTATCAAGTACATTAATGTCGATGGGGATGTTTATGCTTCCTCCAGCAACAATTGCTTTACCTTTTAAATTGTTGTTATTTGTAATGGTAGATGGATGGAATTTATTAATTAAATCTTTACTTTTAAGCTTTTCATAATAAGGAGATATGTTATGACTGAAAATATGGTTATGGGCATAGCAAAAGAAGCTTTATACACAGGGATGTTAGTTGCAGGACCGATACTTATATTATCACTAGTAGTAGGGTTGTTAATAAGTATTTTTCAAGCGACAACACAAATACAAGAACAAACGTTAACGTTTGTGCCAAAGCTAGTTGTAATACTTGTAGCTTTAGTTATAGGTGGAAGTTGGATGCTACATGAATTGATGAAATTTACTACAAAAATTATGAATTTAATATCTGTAATAACTAAGTAGGAGTAAAATATGATACTTATATTTATTAGATTAATAACATTTTTTGCTTCTATAAATGTTATATTTCCATCAGGTACACCTAAAGTGTTTAAAGTGATTTTTTCCTTATTTATGTCCGTGGTAGTATCATTTACAGTAGATGTAGATGTTCAGATTGAAAGTACGATTAGTTTAATTAATTTTTCTGTGACAGAAACTATGACTGGTTTAGTTCTAGGATATATAACTAGTATATGTTTTAATAGTTTGAAAATAGGGGGGAGTTTAATAGATCAACAGTTAGGATTATCTATGGCAAATATATATGACCCAAATACTAAAGATCAATCTACACTTATATCAAACTTAATGTATTGGATGGGGATTGTTATATTCTTTGGAATAAACGGACATCACATGCTTATAAGAGGAATCCAACAAAGCTTTTTATTAGTTCCAGTAGGAGAATCTATAATAAGCAATAATTTACAATATATAATAAATGTGTTTGTTCAATATGTAATAATAGGAATTAAAATAGCTATACCAATAATAATATCATTAATAATTGCCGATTTAATAATGTCACTTATATCTAGAAGTATACCGCAGTTGAATGTAATGATTGTTGGAATGCCGCTAAAATTATTGGTTGGTATTATGATTTTAATGATATCTTTACCATTTATATTAACAGAAATTCATAATTTATTTAATAAGTTGCCACATATACTTGATGGAACTTTAGCTATGAATGGTAGTTATTTAGGCCCGATTGGAATTATATTATCAGCTGGAGATAAGACAGAAGAACCAACGGCTAAAAAGAAAAGCGATGCTAGAAAAAAAGGTAATTTAGCAAAAAGTAAAGAGATAGTAAATGCTGTTTCATTAGTAGCAATTTTACTTTTGATTTATATAATGGGAAATTTTATGATATCTGAATTTAAAACTTTTTTTATAACATTTTTTAGTCAAGATTTAACTAAAACTATAGATTATAATTTTTTACAAAACTTGTCTATTGATGTTGGAATTAGTTTTATGAAATTATTTTTACCTATGGGTGGAGTGATTATGGTAGTTTCTATAATAGCTAACATAGCTCAAACTGGATTTTTATTAACGGGAGAAGGTTTAAAACCACAGTTATCAAAGATTAATCCAATAAGCGGACTTAAAAACATGTTTTCTTTAAAAGCATTAGGAAATATGGTGAAAAGTATAGTGATTATGACGATACTTTTAGTAATAGGATATTCATTTGTTAAGAATAATTTTGAAGGTATTATAAAAATGGGAGATATATATTTCCCTTATATGATATACACAGTAATTGATCTTATAAAAGAGCTTTTAGGACGTATATCTATAGCAGTAGTTATAATAGCAGTGGTTGATTTTGTTTATCAGAAATTTACTCACAAAAAAGGTCTTAGAATGACTAAACAAGAAATTAAAGAAGAGTATAGACAAATGGAGGGAGATCCTCAATTAAAAGGAAAGATAAAACAAAAGCAAAGGGAAATGGCATCACAAAGGATGATGCAAGCAGTACCTTCGGCAACAGTTATTGTAACAAACCCAACCCACATATCTATAGCAATAAGATATGAAAAAGGAAAAGATACTACACCGGTTGTAGTAGCAAAGGGTGCAGATGTAGTAGCTTTTAAAATAAGAGAAATAGCAAAGGAACATGATATACCTATTATTGAGAATAAGCCATTAGCGAGGCTTATATATAAGAAGGTCGAAATTGATCAAGAAATTCCAGAGGATATGTATCAAGCAGTAGCTGAAGTATTAGTAGCTGTTTACAAAATAAAAAATAGATATAAGAGGATGTAAAAAGAGAGGTTTTAGATGGAAAAGTTTGATATAAAAAAAAGATTTGATGTATTGGTCAGTTTTGGAATTATAGGAATAGTGTTAATGATAATAATTCCTTTACCGCCGTTTTTATTAGATATATTATTATCTATTAATGTAGCATTATCTGTATTAATTTTACTATTAACTCTTTTTTCAACAAGTGTATTGCAATTATCAATATTTCCTACGATTTTGCTTGTAACAACATTATTTAGATTAGGACTTAACATATCCTCAACTAGACTTATATTAGGACAAGGATATGCAGGGAATGTAATTGAATCCTTTGGTAATTTCGTTGTTGGAGGAAATTATGTTGTAGGTATAATTATATTCTTAATAATAGTAATAATTCAGTTTGTTGTTATAACAAATGGTTCAGGTAGGGTATCTGAGGTATCAGCTAGATTTACACTAGATGCAATGCCAGGTAAACAAATGAGTATAGATGCAGATTTAAATGCAGGTATGATAGATGAAAAAACAGCTAGAAAAAGAAGAAGAGAGCTTCAACAAGAAGCAGATTTTTATGGTTCTATGGATGGGGCATCAAAATTCGTAAAAGGTGATGCTGTAGCAGGTATAATTGTAACTACTATAAATATCATTGGGGGAATTATAATAGGTGTAGTTATGCTTGGTATGAGTTTTGATGAATCAATTAAAACATATATAAGTCTTACAATAGGAGATGGACTTGTAAGTCAGATACCAGCACTTTTAATATCAGTTTCATCAGGTATATTAGTTACTAGAGCTGATAGTGATGAAAACTTTGGTACTTTAGTTGGACAGCAGTTATCTTCAGCACCGAAAGCATTGGCAATCACAGGAATAGTTTTAATTATATTAGGTCTTATGCCAGGGCTTCCAAAGTTATCATTTTTCACATTAGGACTAGCAGCTATACTTATAGCTTATATGTTGAATAAAGAGGATAAAGAATCAATAGAAAAATTAAATATAATAGAAGAAAATATAGAGTCAACTACAGGAACAAGAGAAGAAGCTGAAGATGTATCTACTCTTATAGATGTAGAACCAATAGAAGTTGAAATAGGATATGCTCTTATACCTTTAGCTGATGAAAGTAATGGTGGAGATTTACTTCAAAGAATAGTTTCGGTTAGAAGACAATGTGCTATAGATATGGGTATAGTTGTTCAGCCAATAAGAATAAGAGATAATCTTCAACTAAATCCAAATCAATATAGTTTAAAAATAAAAGGAAATGTAGTGGCAACTTACGACCTTATGCCAAACATGCTTTTATGTATGAATCCTATGGGACTTGAGTTTGATATGGAAGGTATAAAAGCAAAAGAACCTACATTTGGATTAGATGCTTTATGGATAAAAACAGATCAAGTAGAAGAAGCAGAATTAAATGGATTTACAGTTGTAGATCCAACAACAATTTTAGTTACTCATTTACTTGAAGTAATAAAATCTAAGTCACATGAGCTTATAGGAAGACAAGAAGTGAAAACTATAATTGATGCTACTAGGGAAAGATATGGTGCAGTTGTAGATGAACTTATTCCAGATCTTATGACTTTAGGAGAAGTTCAAAAAGTATTCCAAAATTTATTAAGAGAAAAAATAGCAATAAAAGATAGAGTAACTATATTAGAAACATTAGCAGATCATGCTAGAAATACTAAAGATATTGAACTACTTACTGAGTATGTAAGGATGGCTATGAATAGAAATATTTGTTCAGATTTGATAGACGAAAATAATTCTATAACAGTAGCTACATTATCTATGGACGTTGAAAATATGATAGGAAATAATTTACAAAGATCTGTTAATGGAACTTATCCAGCAGTAGATCCAGAAAGTACTAATAGAATTTTTTCAAGTATACAAAATTTAGTGGAGGAGATCAACTTCTACAATAATAGACCGATAATAGTAGTGTCTCCCAAAATAAGAGCTCCATTTAGAAAGTTAGTTGAAATGGTGTTCCCACATGTAACAATTTTATCATTAAATGAAATACCAAATGATATAAAAATAAAAGCACAGGGTGTAATTAATATATAGTAATGGGGGGGTTGATGACATGACTCTATTAAATCAAGAAGAACTTATAGTAAATAATATGCCTCTTGTTAAACATATTGCATCTAAATATTATACAAGCAAAATAGGTATGGAGTATGAAGACCTAGTAAGTTTAGGTGTACTAGGACTTATAGATGCAAGTAAAAAATTTGATGCCAATAGAGGTGTAAAATTTTCAACCTATGCATCTATTAGAATAGGATGTTTTATAATAGATGAGATAAGAAAACATTCACCAGTATCAAGACTTTATATAAGTAAAATAAATGAATATAATAAATCTGTTGAAGTTTTACAAAATCAACTTTTTAGAGAACCTACAATAGATGAACTATCAGAATACATGAATTTATCAAAAAAAGAGATAAGTGATATAAAAGTTAGACTATGTCACTTAAACACTACTTCTCTTGATAAAGTCATATCTGATGATGATCATGAAGTTAGATTAATAGATACTATAAAGGAAAAAAACACTTTATCACCAAGTGATATAGTAGAATCAGAAGAAAAAGTTGAAATATTAGCTAAAGCATTAGATATGCTTAAAGAAAAAGATAAATTAGTATTATCTTTATATTATTACGAAGAATTAACGCTAAAAGAAATTGGGGTAGTATTAGGAGTGTCAGAGTCTAGAGTATCACAAATACATAGTAGGGCAATAGCTAATTTAAGGACCATTATGGTGAAACTTAAATATATATAAATAAAAGGAGTGAAATATTATGTTAAGAGGACTTTATACATCTGTATCATCGATGATAAATTTGCAAGAAAGACAAAGTATTATAACCAATAATTTAGCTAATATAAATACAGTTGGATTTAAATCAGAAAATCTTGTATCTAAAGCTTTTAAAGAAGCAACTTTATCTAATAATGATAAATACGAAAATGGAGCATCTAAAAAGCAAGTTTTAGGAGATATGAGTTTTGGAGTTAGTATAGATGATACTACTACAAATTTTAATCAAGGAAATCATATTTCAACTGGAAACAATACTGATTTTGCAATTGGTGGAAATGGAATGTTTCAGATAAAGGATTTTTCAGGAAATACGTATTATACAAGAAATGGGTCTTTTAACATAAATAGCCAAGGATATCTTGTAACAGATGCAGGTCATAACGTTATGGGTAATAATAAAATGACGGGAGCATTAGAACCAATACATGTGGGTAATGAAAAAATTTCTGTATTGTCAAATAATAATATTAGTATTAATGGAGTAGAAAAATATAGTTTTGAAGTAGTTGATTTTAAAGATTATAATAGCTTAACTAAAGTTGGAGAAAATCTATATCATGGAGAAAATCCAGTACAAGCTACAAATTTTTCTGTAAAACAAGGATATTTAGAATCATCTAATGTTAACTCTGTAAATGAAACAGCATCACTTATGGAGACAATTAGAGAGTTTGAAGCTAGTCAAAAAATAATACAAACTATAGATTCTACACTTCAAAAAATTGCAAGTGAAATAGGACGAGTATAATAAGGGGTAGTTTAAAATGTACAATATATTAAGTAATAGTAAGTCAGGAATGATTGCAAGTCAAAATAAGGTAGATATAATATCTAGTAATGTAGTTAATGCAAACACAACTGGATATAAAAAATTAGAAATAGGATTTCTAGATTTATATACAGAAACTTTAGATAGAAAGTCTTATCCTGTAAATTCAAAAACTGCTAATACAGGTACAGGAGTAAAAACATCAGATGCTTTAAGAAATTTTTCTCAAGGTTCGTTAAAAAATACTGGTATAAAAACAAATATGGCTATAGATGGAGAAGGATTTTTTAGAGTTACAAAATCTGATGGAAGCTATGCATACACTAGGAATGGAGAGTTTAATGTAGATGCTTTAGGAAAATTAGTAGATGATAGTGGTAATGTACTTGATATTAAGTTTGAAAATAAAACAGGATATAATAATATAGATTTACAAAATGGAGATTTATCTATAAATAAATTAGGAGAAGTATTTGTAAATAGAAAAAAAGTTGGTAATATAGAACTATATTCTGCAATAGGAGATAATGATTTTTTACCAGCAGGAGATAGCTTATTTGTTCCTAGTAATGAAAATAATGTGATAACAGTTAATAAGAGTAATATAATACAAGGTCATATAGAAATGTCTAATGTTGAAATGCAACAAGAAATGACTGATTTAATTTTAGCTCAAAGAGCTCTTCAATTTAATAGTAAGGGTATCCAAGCTGTAGATGATATGTGGAGCATGGTAAATAACTTACAATCAAGATAATTATATAGCATAAAGAAAGAGGGGTAACTTATATGAATAATAACTACTCAAGGATTTTAGATATAGATTTAAGAGTAACAGCGATTTTAGGTAGAAGTAAAATGACATTAAAGGAAATATTTGAATTAACAAAAGGATCTTTGATAGAACTTGATACATTTTCAAATCAAGAAGTTGAAATATTAGTAAATGGTAAGAAAATAGGTTATGGTCAAGTGGTTGTAGTAGAACAAAATTTTGGTGTTAAAATTACAAAAATATTAGGCGAGGACGAACTAGCAAAAACTTTAGTTTAAATATCATGTAAATAATTACATCTAGAGAGGAGGATATCAGTTATATATGGCTAGAGGACTAAGAAGTAAATATAATAGCACTGGTGAGCGATGTGTAGATGCTTGCTTAAATTATGGGGAGTTAAGATACACAAAAGAAGATGGAAGTCCTACAAGAGTAGAGATTCCATGCGACAAATATGAAGAAGCGATAAGTGATTTTGATGAAAGAGTTAAAGATGGGATTACTCAAACCACAATAGATCCCAAAACTGTTTTGAATAGAGGCGCATTTACTTATTCTCAAGCAAAAAATATAGCCAATGAAGGAAAAATTAAAGGATTAGATTTTTTTGAAATTGACGGAAGTATAGAATGTGAGCATGTTTTAGGGATATCAGGAAGCATGGAGTATGCATTATCTATATGGAATGGAGATTCACCGGAAGATGCAGCAGCTAAAGGTGTATTAAGATCGATGCAAGTTTATGGAGATGATTTTATAAAAGAGCTAAGTTTAGATAATACAGTAGATACTGATGCTTATTATAGATTTGCTAAAAATGTATCTAGTGTAGGAACTATGTCAGATATAAAGCTTTATGATACACGTAATTTTGGAGCTTTTCATAATATACAGATAGAAGAATTAGAAGATAGACCAAAGTTTATTGAAAATATAGAGTTACCTTTAGGGATTACAGGAGCTGCTTTTGGATGGATAGTAGTACAAATATTAAATTATTTGGTGTTTAATATACAAAATAAGATAGCAATAATTGGAATTAGCTTAATTGCTATGTTAGCTGGATCTTTAACATTTATACATATAGCTAAATTTTTAATTAATAAATATGTAAAAAGCAATACAAAAACACTTATAGATATGTTTAATGAAGAAATTGAAAGAGCATGTATAGACAGCTTATTAACAGTAAAAGAAATAGAAATAATATTAAGAAATATAACAAAAGGTGAAATTTCAAAGTTACTTCTTGATTTAAAAGGTAGTGTAAACAAAAAAATATCTACAAATAGTATAGTAATGAAAGAAAGTAGATTTATACTAGATGCAAGAAGAATGGTTATACTTCCAGGAGAATTTGAAATTAAAGGAGCCTTAGATAAATTAGTAGGAACATACCAAGAAAAATTATCAAGTGAATATAATGTTAACAATGCATAGTAAATATCATTAAAAAAAGATTGTTTAAAGTAAAAAACTAAATTTAGCTTTTTACCTGAACAATCTTTTTTTATGCTCATTTACCTAAAATTGATTATTGACAAATACTAATAAAGCATTTAAAATAATGTTCATAATCTGAAAAGTTCGCATGCGAACTTATATGATACATTACTTTAATGGAGGTAAAATACATGAAATATGATTCGTTTGAAATAGCAATGCTTATAAAAGAAATATATTCAAGTACAATGGAAATAGTTAGTACAAGTTTAAAAGATAGTGGACTAACTCATCAGCAGATAATGATTATTAAGTTAATAGCACATAAAGGAGAAGTAAATATATCTGAGTTATGTGAGGAAATGTCTTTAGCAAAAGGAACAATATCAGGAATAGTTCAAAGATTAGAAAGTGCTGGATATGTAAAAAAAGTAAAATATGAAAAAGATAAAAGAAATACATATGTAGCCTTTTCAGATAAAGGTTTAGATTTTGCAAAAGAATTTAGAAATAAAATAAATGAAAGTTTTGATAAAATATTTGAAAATTTTACAGATGAAGAAATAACCGAAGTAAGAAAAAATTTATTGAAAATCAGAAATAAAATAAAGGAGAATAAATAAAAATGGACTTAAAATTAATTTTAGCGATAATAGCAATAACATTAGCTTTAGTATTTTATACAATAGGTGTGTTTGGAGAAAGAAGAGCAAAAAGCCTTAGTAAAAAGCACGTTATAATTTTCTGGTTAGGATTATTGTGTGACACAGTAGGAACATTAACGATGGGTCAAATAGCAAAATCAGGAATAGACATGATGAATTATACAAGTCAAATGATACATGGTGTAACAGGATTTTTAGCAATAGTATTAATGTTATTTCATGCAGCATGGGCAACATGGGTATTATACAAAAATGACAAAGATAAAAAAGCAACATTCCATAAATTTAGTATAACAGTATGGTTTATATGGTTAATACCATATGTAATAGGAATGTTCATGGGAATGTCTAATTAAATATTTTTACTTGTAAGAAATTCGTAAGATTTACATCTAATAGTTTGTAAGATTTAGCAATTAATATATATGTATAATATATTCACTTAAAAGAAAAGGATGTGAAATTATTGTATAATATATTTATAGAAAAAAATAAAATATCAGATAGTGGGTAAAAGGAAAAATTTATTAATTGGGAAGGAAAGTGAGTATGTATAATATATTGGTTGTTGATGATGATAAGGAAATAGTTGATTCAATAGAAATATATCTTAAAAATGAAGGATTTAATATATGTAAAGCTTATGATGGAATGAAGGCATTAGAAATCCTAGTAGAAAAAGAAATACATTTAATACTTATGGATATAATGATGCCAAAGTTAGACGGGATAAAAGCAACTATAAAGATAAGAGAAGAAAAAAATATACCTATAATACTTGTTTCAGCGAAAAGTGAAGATACAGATAAAATAATAGGGTTAAACATTGGTGCTGATGACTATATAACTAAGCCTTTTAATTTATTAGAACTTATAGCGAGAGTAAAATCAAATCTAAGAAGATATGTAGACTTAGGTAATTATAAAAAAGAAGATATTGATAAAGATGTATTAAAAAGTGGGGGATTAGAACTTAATACATCTACAAAAGAAGTTATTGTAGATGGAGAAAAAATAAGAGTAACTCCGATAGAATATAAAATACTTAAATTGTTATTATCTAACAAGGGTAGAGTATTTTCAATAGATGAGATATATGAAAGAGTATGGAAAGAGGAAAGCTTTAATGTTGAAAACACAGTAGCAGTACATATAAGAAGGATACGTGAAAAAATAGAAATAAATCCAAAGGAGCCAAGATACTTAAAGGTGGTGTGGGGTATTGGTTATAAGATTCAAAAAATTTAGAGGGGGAAATATATGAAGAAAAATAAAAAATTAAAAATTATTTTTTTGATTTTATCAATAATATCAGTAATAGTTGGAGCGATTTGTTCAGTTATATTAATAGATAGAGGAATATATAGAATAGTAACTGATGATTCATATAAAGAGAAACATATAATAGAAAAGGACTTTTATAAAAGTTATATGTTTAATGGAGAATTATTGCCAGATACAATTTATCAATTAAGTGATTCAGTATTAAATGTAGCTGACGGTCAAGAAGGACAAGAACAAAATGATATGAAAGAAATTAAAGAAAGCAATAGAGATTCTTTAAATTCTCTTAAAAATATGAAATTTTTAGCTTTAAATGAAAAAACAAAAGAAATTTTTACAAATACAGAATTTAAAAATATAGAAGAGTTTAAATCTAATATAAAAGGCTATTTAGATATAGATATAAATAGTAAAAATACTACTTTTACAAAGAAATTAGATAATAAAGTATACAATGAAAAGCAGTATTATACAGAAGAACTTTTCCAAGATAAAGATATAGAAATATATGCATCATTTCCTAAAAAAATAGAAAAGAACGATAAAATATTAAAGCAATATGATTATTATCAAAGAGAAATTAAATATGTTGAAATTGGCTTAGCAGTTATTATAACATCAGTAGTTTTATTTATTGTATCTATGATTTTATATAAAAAAATAAAAGTTGATATAATTGAAAAAGATGGGTTATTTTTAAAAATATATAATAAAATTCCTATGGAATTGAATTTTATAGCAATATATATTGTTATTATTTTTATGGCAGATAATTTTTATGATGATAAATTTTTATTATTAAGTATTTCACTTGTATTATTTAGTTATTTGTTTGTAACAATAAATCAATTTAAAGCATTTGATAAAAAAATAGATATATTAAAAACTAGTTATACGGTGAAATTAGGTATCTTATTGAGTAAACAAACAAAAAATGCAATTAAAGCTACTAAGAGAGTTCCTCTTATAAAGAGAATATTTGTTATAGGAGCAGTTTGTATAATTTTAAATATAGCATCAATTATATTTGGTCTATTTGGACCTTTTAGTGTTATTTTAATACCATTTACAACACTATCAGTATTTACGTATTATATTATAAAGAAGCTTACATATCTAAGTTATATAATAGAAGGAACTGAAAAAATAAAGAATGGTCAATTAAATTATAAAATACCTGTAATAGACAATGATAATTTTACGGTTCTAGCAGAAAATATAAACAATATAGGTGATGGATTAGATAAGGCAATAGAAGAACAAGTAAAAAGTGAGCGAATGAAATCAGAACTTATAACTAATGTTTCACATGATTTAAAAACTCCTTTAACATCTATAATTAACTATGTTGATTTAATAAAAAAAGAAGATAATATAGAGCCAGAGCATATAAGAGATTATGTAAATGTATTAGACTCAAAATCAAAAAGACTAAAAACATTAATAGAAGATTTATTTGAAGCAAGCAAAGCAAGTAGTGGAAATTTAGAACTTAATATGGAAAATATAGATTTAAATCAATTACTAATACAAAGTATTGGAGAAATGGAAGAAAAATTATCAAACGCTAAATTAGACATAAAATTAAATATGCCAGAAGATAAAGTATATATAAATGCTGATGGAAAAAGACTATATAGAGTACTTGAAAATTTATTATCAAATATAGCAAAATACTCATTAAGTAACACAAGAGTTTATATTGACCTTTATAAAGAGGATAATAATGTTAATTTAACTATGAAAAATATTTCTTCATATGAATTAAACTTTAATCCAGAAGAAATAGTGGAAAGATTCAAAAGAGCAGATGAATCAAGAAATACAGAAGGTAGTGGATTAGGGCTAGCTATTTCAAGAGACTTAGTAAAAATACAAGGTGGGAAATTCGATATCCAAATAGATGGAGATTTATTCAAAGTTCAACTAGAATTTGGTTCTATATAAAAAATAAAATAAAAAAACTTTGTGAAATAACCTAGAAAAGTATAGGTTAATCACAAAGTTTTTTTTATATAATATTTGAAGTTAAATCTTTTTTAGATTCTTTTGAGTCTAAATAATCCATATATAGTTTAGTTTCAGAAGCTACTACAGAAGATAAAGCAATTAAAGCTATTAAATTTGGGATAGCCATAAGACCATTTACTATATCTGCAATAATCCAAACCATTTCCAATTTTAAGAAAGCTCCAAGTAAAACCATAGCTACAAATAGAGCTCTATAACCATTAAGGCCCTTAACACCAAATAAGAATTCAAAACATCTTTCTCCATAATAACTCCAACCAAGTATAGTTGTAAAAGCAAATAAACTTAAGCTAAGAGTTAAAAATAAAGGACCAACTCCTGGAAGAACAGATTTAAATGCAGCTTGAGTCATTAAAGCACCGTTTAAATCAGATTGCCATACTCCAGAAAGTACAAGTGAAAAACCAGTAAGAGTACATATAATTAAACTATCTATAAATGTACCTGTCATAGATATAAGACCTTGCTCAGCTGGCCACTGTGTTTTGGCAGCAGCAGCTGCAATTGGTGCACTACCTAGACCAGATTCATTTGAGAATACACCACGAGCTATACCATTTCTAATTGCCATAGAAACTGTAGAACCTAAGAAACCACCCATAGCAGCTGTAGGAGTAAATGCACTTTTTACTATTAATACAAAAGTTGTAGGAATTTCTTTAAAGTAAGCAACTACAATTAATAAGCAAACTCCTATATAAATTATTGACATAGCTGGAACTACTTTAGTTGCAACATTAGATATACTTTTAAGACCTCCAAATACAACTAAAGCAACAAGTAATGCTAAAACAACACCTGTTATTTTGGGATTTATACCAAAACTTGCATTTATAGAATCTGTTATAGAGTTAACTTGAGTAAAAGTTCCTATTCCTAAAAGAGCTACTAATATACCACTTACAGCAAAAAATATTGCAAGAGGTCTAAATTTTTCACCCATACCATTTAAGATATAATACATTGGCCCTCCAGATATTTGACCATTTTTATCTTTAACTCTGTATTTTATAGCTAGAACACCTTCTGCGTATTTTGTTGCCATACCAAAGAATGCAGCAACCCACATCCAAAATAAAGCACCAGGTCCACCCGCTTTTAAAGCAGTAGCAACACCTACTATATTACCAGTACCAACAGTAGCAGCAAGAGCAGTACATAATGCTCCAAAGCTAGATATATCACCATTTCCTGAGTTTTCAGCTTTGAAAATTAATTTAAGTGCACGAGGCAATTTAGAAAGTTGTAAAAAACCAAGCTTTAGCGAAAATAGTATACCAGTACCAACTAGTAATACTAATAGGGGTGGTCCCCAAATAAATTTGTCAATTTTGTCTAAGATATCAATTAAATTCATAAAAAAACACTCCTTATTATTTTTTATGCATTACTAAATCAATAGAGTTTTAAATGAATCAATTGACAGGAATTTTAATAAAATATATTAATTATGGCTTAGTGAAATAAAAAAGGTATACCTTTAAATAACTAAATTTACAAAAGTTATTTAATGATACACCCTGGATTATACACTAATACACTACAAAGAAAAGTACAAAAAGTACCTAAAATTATAGTCTGTATCCCTGTCCTTTTGCCTGAGAGATTGAGCGTGTTGTTACTGCCTTGCCCCTTCGGCGCCCATTAATGGGTCTCTCCAGAGTTTCCTCAGCTTTACAGTCTTACTTTTTTATAAAAGTTCCTGAGAGTGTTACTCCTTCGGCGTGCCTAAATAGGCAACTCTTCTATAAAGCTTCAACGGATATTGATTTGTTATAGCATTATTTATAATTAATCATATACAAAGTTTTTTTTATTGTCAACAAAAAATTGAAATAATTAAAAAAACTATCATTACATTATAATAAATAATAAAAATATAAGTGGATTTATTTAACAATTTAACAAATAATAAAATAGTAAAATGAGTTATAATACAATTGAATTTTTGTTGATAATAAAATATAAAAGAGGTATTATTATGATATATTATTGCATTATAATTAAAAAAATTACTTAAATTAATAGAATTTAGATATTTAAATAAAATTAAATTAATAAAAAAAATTAAGTAAAAAGAAAGGTATTTATATGAGTAAAATATTAGTACTAGCTGAGAAACCTTCTGTAGGTAGAGATATAGCTAGAGTATTAGAATGTAAAAATGATAAAAATGGATATATAGAAGGAAGCAAATATATAGTTACATGGGCTTTGGGACATTTAGTGACGCTAGCTGATCCAGAGAGTTATGACCAAAAATATAAAGCTTGGAATATGGATGATTTACCAATACTTCCTAAATATTTAAAAACGGTAGTTATAAAAAAGAGTTCAAAACAATTTAATACAGTTAAAACATTATTAAATAGAGAAGATGTAACTGAAGTTGTAATAGCTACTGATGCTGGTCGTGAAGGCGAACTTGTTGCAAGATGGATAATAGAAAAATCACATATAAAGAAACCATTAAAACGTCTTTGGATTTCTTCAAGTACAGACAAAGCAATAAAAGAAGGATTTAGTAAATTAAAAGAAGGAAAAGAATATGATAATTTATATTATTCAGCGATAGCAAGAGCAGAAGCTGACTGGATAGTAGGAATAAATGCAACTCGTGCATTAACAACTAAGCATAATGCACAACTTTCTTGCGGAAGGGTTCAAACTCCAACAGTAGGAATGATTTTAAAAAGAGAAGAAGAAATTAGAAACTTTAAGCCAAAAGATTATTATGGGATACAAATAGATGCTATAAAAGGAAATAGTGATTTGAAATTCACATGGCACGATAAAAAAAATAATTCAACATCTAGCTTTAACAAAGAAAAAATAGAAGAAATATCAAATAAAATTCAAAATAAAGATATAGAAGTAGTTGAAGTAATTAAGTCTGATAAGAAAAAATATTCTCCAGCACTTTATGATTTAACGGAATTGCAAAGAGATGCTAATAAAATATTTGGATATTCAGCAAAAGAGACTTTATCTATAATGCAAAAACTATACGAACATCATAAAGTACTTACATATCCTAGAACAGATTCAAGATATTTAACTAGTGATATAGTAGAAACTTTAAAAGACAGAATAAAAGCTGTAAATGTTAGTGACTATTCAAAAGTTTGTAATAAACTATTAAAGACAAAGATAAATGCTAATAAATCATTTGTAGATAATTCTAAGGTAAGTGATCACCATGCTATTATACCGACAGAAGAAAAAGTATTCTTAGGAGACTTAAGTGAAAAAGAAAGAAGAATATATGATTTAGTTGTAAAAAGATTTTTAAGTGTATTATGTCCTCCGTTTGAATATACACAAACTATGGTAAAAGCAAAAATAGAAGATGAAGACTTTACTGCTAAAGGTAATAAGATAGTAAGCTTAGGATGGAAAGAAACATATAAAGACTTAGAGGATGAAGAGACATATGAAAGTATGCCTATGGTTAAAGAAAAAGATGTTCTTAAAGTAACTAAAGTAAAAGTTAATGCTGGAAAAACTAATCCGCCATCGTACTTAAATGAAGGTACACTTCTTACAGCTATGGAGAAAAATGGATTAGGAACTGTTGCTACGAGAGCTGATATAATAGAAAAATTATTTAATTCATTCTTAATAGAAAAGAAGGGCAAAGATATATATATAACTTCTAAAGGAAGACAATTGTTAGATTTAGTACCAGTAGATTTAAAAACTCCTGAGCTTACAGCTACATGGGAGAAGAAGCTTTTAGATATATCAAAAGGAAAGTTAAATAAAAGTGCATTTATAAATGATATGAAAGATTATTCTAAATCTGTAGTTAATGAAGTTAAAAATAGTGATAGTAAATTTAAACATGAAAACTTAACAAAAAATAGATGTCCAGAATGTGGAAAGTTTATGTTAGAAGTTAACGGAAAAAAAGGAAAAATGTTAGTTTGTGAAGATAGGGAATGTAACACTAGAAAAACTATATCTCAGGTTACAAATTCTAGATGTCCTAATTGTCATAAAAAATTAGAACTTCGTGGTGAAGGCGAGGGAAAAATATTTACTTGTCCTTGTGGATATAGAGAAAAATTATCTTCATTTAATAAAAGAAAACAAGAAGAGAAGAAAAAGGCATCTAAAAAAGATGTAAATAAATTTTTAAAAAATCAAAATAAGAATCAAGAAGTATTTAATAATCCTTTTGCTGAAGCATTAGCAAAACTTAATAAGAAGTAATTGATATAAAAACATAAAGTAATGAGTTTAAATAAGCTATCTTAAAAATCATAACTAAATTTAATCCAAAGTATTAGAGATTAAACAAAGGTTATAATTTAAGATAGCTTTTTGTATTACAATTTATTAAATTTAAAACAATTATAATTGTAAGGTTTATTTAAGGTTAAGTTTATGATGATGTAAATTTAGGAATATATAATAAGTTTGTAAGCAAGAGAGAGGAGAAAACAAGATGATAGGATGGGAAATTAAAAAGATTATAAAAAACAAATCATCAATAATAGCATTATTACTAATGAGTATTTTATTTTTACAATCTGTATTTGTAAAACCAATGCTAGAAACTCAAAATGAGTATTATGATGAAAAAAATAATAAATATGTAGTAGACAATAGAGATGGAGTAGAAATAGCAAGTGATAAACTAAGTAAAAAGGTATCTGAAATAAAAGAAACATCTAAACAAAACAGTGATTTGGCAACTGACAAATCAACAAATAAAATTATAAATAATGCAAAAGAAAAACTAAAGAAGGATAATGGGGAAAATTATCAAGATATAATATTTTATCAAGTATTTGAATCAAGAGCTACTTTCGCAATAGCGATATTACTCATTATAGCTATAATAGTTACTATTTCTTCAAATTTATATACAGATGAAAAATTATCTAATGTATCGCCTATAATTTTAGCATCAAAAAATAAGAAAAAAGTATTAAATTCAAAGCTTTTAATATCAATATTATTACCAATAGTTATATATGGAGTATATATAATGGTAGTATTTTTAGTAACCTCAGTTCAATATGGGTTACCTACAACTGGATATTTACAAGCATATAGAATAGCTAATATCCCAATGTTAGTGAACCCTATAAATATAAATGAATATATAGCTTGTGAGATAGGATTATTAATGATAGTACTTATAACTATATCAGTATTCTCAGGACTGTTTTCATTTATAACTGAAAACTCAGTACAATCTATATCAGCAATATTAATATTTATAGCATTAGGTAAATTATTAACACTTTTAAAATTCTTACCAAGTAAGTTATTAGGAATATTAGCACAAGGAAATTTTATAGATATAATTATGAGACAAAGTCAAATAGCAGGAAACTATTTAGGAGATATAACTTTATTTTCAAATAGTATAAGCATATCGATGGTATGTATTTTATTGATAGGTATAGTATTTATATTAGGAATAGCACTTAATATTTTTACATTTAAAAAAATAATTACAAAGTAAACTATAAAACTTATAAGAAAGATGATGGAGGTATAAAATGAATAATTTAGAAATAAAAAATTTAACAAAAACATATAAGCATAAAAATGCTAATGAAGATATAAATTTAAATTTAGATAGTGGTGTATATGGACTTTTAGGACCAAATGGGGCAGGTAAATCAACTTTTATGAAGCAGTTAGCAACAATAACAACTCCTAGTAGTGGAAAAATTTTATATAATGGAAAAGATATAAAATCTTTGGATGATGAATATAGAGATTTAATTGGTTATTTACCACAAGATTTTGATGCTTATAAAAACTTTAAAGCAAAAGAATTCTTAATGTATATGGCAGCTTTAAAAGGTCTAAAGAAAGATGAAGCTAAAAAAAGAGTAGAGGAACTTTTAAAATTAGTAGGACTTTATGAAGTTAGAAATAAATTAGTATCTAAGTTTTCTGGAGGTATGAAAAGAAGAGTAGGTATTGCTCAAGCATTAATTAATAACCCTAAAATTCTTATATTAGATGAACCAACAGCAGGACTTGATCCACAAGAAAGAGCAAGATTTAGAAATCTTTTATCAAATATAGGAACAGAAACAATAGTAATACTTTCAACTCACATAATTTCGGATATAGAGTCAGCAGCAAAAGAGACAATAATGATAAAAGATGGAAAATTATTATTAAAGGGAACTCATAAAGAAATATTAGAATCTATGGAGGGTAAGGTTTATACAATTACAACAAATGATGAAATTGAAATAAATGAAATACAAAGAAAATATAAAGTAGTTAATATAAATCGTGGTATGGAATACACACAAATAAGAGTTATAAGTGATACATTGCCTAAGTACACAAATACAACTTATACAGAACCTAAATTTGAAGATGTATATATGTTCTACTTTGAATTAGAAGATGCGAGGGAGGTATAATCATGTTATCAGTTATAAAAGCAGAAATTAAGAAAAATTTTAAAGTTGGAGTAATAATAGTTTGGTTGTTAGGAATGTTTTTATCATCTGCTTCAATATACACATTTAATATAAATGATGCTTATGCAGATTTATTCTTTAAATATTTTGGAATGGCTCCTATAATGGGATTGGCAATGTTTATGATGTTTTCAGGAAGTTTTATTCTTGAATATACATCAAATATGGATGGTTTAATAAAAGCTACTAAAAACGGTAAAAAACAATTAGTAATAAGTAAATTTATAGCAGCAGGTATTTCTGCAAGTATAATAAATTTATCTATGTTTTATGTTATGGCATATAAAGTTTTTTCAACATTTAAATTTGAAAAATTAGACATGTTATTAAAAAATCTTTGGTATTTTGGAAATAGTAACTCAAATATTACTGTTTTACAAATGGTAATTATAATGACTTTAACAGTTATACTAGGATCATTTTTAATAGCGTCAGTAGGATTATTTTTATCATCAATAAGTAAAAATGCAATAGTACCATTTTTAGCAGGTGGAGTATTGATGGGAGTACCTTATATGATGGAAATGAGAGGAGCTATGAATGGATTAGTTGTAAATATACCTTTGTTTGGAATGTATAGTTCAACATTAGTGAGATATAATGCACCTATAAGTGCATGGATAGCATTTTTAATAATAAGTATAGTAGGAATAATAGCTTTATATATGTTAGCGAAAAAATCATTTTTAAAAGAAAAATAAAATATTTACAATAAATACTGTCTTAGTTTTAATGTATAAAAGCATTAATATTAAGGCAGTAATTTTTTGTGGTTTAATTATAAAACTGTAATATTTGTTATGATATAGAATTGTATTTTTTGTGATATACTAAATAAAGGAAATTTAATAAATTTAAATAAGAATTGCTTAATGGGAGGACATACGGTGAATAATGTTATAAAAAAAAGTAAAATCTTAGTTGTAGATGATGAAGTAGAAATATTAAATTTAATAAAAACAGTTCTTACAAAAGAAGGATTTGAAAATATATTTATAGCTTCAACTGGTAAAGAAGGAATAGATATATTTGAAAGAGAAAATCCGGATTTGATTATATTAGATATAATGCTACCCGATATGAATGGATATGATATATGTAAAAAAATAAGAATAACATCAGATGCACCAGTGCTTTTCTTATCAGCTAAGGGAGAGGAATTAGATAGGGTATTAGGTTTAGCATTAGGGGCAGATGATTATATTACAAAGCCTTTTAGCTTAAAGGAATTATCACTTAGAGTAATGATTCAGTTAAAAAGAAGTCAAAGACAAATAAATACGCAAATAAAAGAAGATAAATCTAATATAATTAAAGTAGGACCTTTTGAGGCTGATGAAGAAAGAATGGAAGTAAAAAAGAGCGGAGAAGTTCTTGAATTAAAGCCTAAAGAATTAAAAATGTTTATTTATATGATGAAACGTAAAAATCAAATAATAAGTAAAGAAAAGTTTTGTGATGAAGTATGGGGAGAAGATTTTATAGGATTTGATAATACGATAATGGTTCATATTAGAAGGTTAAGAGAAAAAATAGAAGATAATCCATCATCACCTAAGTATATAGTGAATGTAAAAGGATTAGGTTATAAACTTTCTATAAAGGGTGAATAAAATATGAAGTGGAAAATAACATTTAGATATGTGTTATCAGTAGCAGCAGTTACAGTTATAATTTTAATTTTAAATATAATATTAGGTTTAATCATATTTAATTCTATTAAACATGATTCAAATCAAACTATAAATGAATATGTAAATGATCCAGAAAATATGACAAGGAATTTTGAAAAATATTTAATAAATAAAAGTAATGATATAAATAAAATATATATAAATGATGAAGGTAAAAATATTTTAGATGAAGAAAAATTATGGATTCAAATATTAGATGAAGAAGGAAAAGAAATATACAATTATAAAAAACCAAATGAGGTTAAAACTAAGCATACTCCGTTTGAATTAATTCATGGTTATAAGTATTCCGGTGGTATAGATAAAGGTTCTACTATATTTTTTGCCAACAAAAAAATGAACAACTATCAATATAGTTATATCATAGGATTTCCAATGTATGCTGTATCAAAAACAATATTTACATATACTACAAGCTTTATATCAGAATTTATTATCAATATTATAGGTGCATTTATTATAATAGATAGCATTATAGCAATCCTAATAGGTTATTTATTTAGCAAGACATTAACTAAACCAATTAAAAGAATAATAGATGGAGTAGATGATCTATCAGAAGGTCGATATGAAAATTATTATAAAGAAAATGGAGTATATAAACCAGTATTTGGAAAGTTAAATGGATTATCAGAAACGTTAAAAGATAATGAAGTAGAACGAAAAAAATTAGATTCTATGAGAAATGAGTGGATAGCTAACGTTTCTCATGATATAAAAACACCATTAGCATCTATAAAAGGATATTCAGAGCTTATAAGTGAAGATTATGACTTGTCCAATGAAGAAATAAAGAAATATTCGCAAATAATTAATAATAAATCTGTATATATAAAAGAGTTAGTTGATGATTTAAATTTAACTATGAAATTAAAAAATGGATATACAAATATAGAAAAGAAAAGTAAAAATATAGTTAATATAGTTAAAAACTGTGTAATAGATATATTAAATGAACCTAAGTATGAAAATATAGAAATAGATTTTGAATGTGAAAACGATGAAGTTTTTAGAAATGTGGATGAAATGCTTATAAAAAGAGTAATAAATAATCTTTTATATAATGCAATAATACATAATAACAATAAAGTAAAAATCGATGTAAAAATAAAAGTAAATATTAGTTGTAAAATCATAATAGAAGATTTTGGAAAAGGTATAGCAAAAGAGGATTTAAAGTATATATTTGATAGATATTACAGAGGTACTAATACAGGTGAGGCTCATAAAGGTTCAGGACTAGGAATGGCAATAGCTAGAGATGTAATAATAGCTCATAATGGAGATATAAACATAGATAGTAAATTAGGTGAAGGAACAAGAATTGAAATAATTATATAATCTAACTATATATTACAAAAAATATACAAAAAAATTAAGATATTGACATCAGTTTAATGAGTACTATAATAAGTATTATGGGTTAGTGTGCGAATTATTTTATAATAGTGTAAGCAATTATAGATAAAAGTAGAAAATTACAAATTAGGAGGAAATTAATATGTGTGGATTTGTAGGATTTTCCGATCATATTTCAAATAAAGATAAAGTACTAGATGATATGATGAACTCTATCATACATAGAGGTCCAAATCAAAAGGGTACATTTATAGATGAAGATGTAGCGTTAGGATTTAGACGATTAAGTATAATAGATGTAAATAATGGATTACAACCTTTATATAATGAAGATGAAAGTTTAGTTTTAGTATTCAATGGAGAAATATACAATTATAAAGAAATAAGAGAAGAGTTAATAGAAAAAGGTCATATATTTAAAACTCATACGGATAGTGAAGTTTTAGTTCATAGCTTTGAAGAATTCGGAGAAGATATGGTAAAAAGACTAAGAGGTATGTTTGCATTTGTAATTTATGATAGAAAAACTCATAATATATTTGCAGCAAGAGATCATTTTGGAATAAAACCATTTTATTATTACCAAGTTGAAGAGAATGGACAAAAAGGGCTATTGTTTGGATCTGAGATAAAGAGTTTCTTAAAACATCCTAGCTTTAAAAAAGAAGTTAATAAAGATGCTTTAAAACCATATTTAACATTCCAATATTCTGTATTAGAAGAAACTTTTTTCAAAGGTGTATTTAAGTTAAATCCAGGTCATTATTTAACTTATAAAAATGGAAATTTAGAAATTAAAAAATACTGGGATATAGAATTTAATCAAAAAGATATATCTTTAGAACAAAGTATAAAAGAAATAACAGAAGTAGTTGAAGAATCTGTAGAAGCTCATAGAGATAGTGAGGTGCCTCTAGGAGCGTTTTTATCAGGTGGAGTTGACTCTAGCTATATAGTATCTTGTTTAATGCCAGAAAAGACATTCTCAGTAGGATTTAAACAGGAAAAGTTTAATGAATCAGATTTAGCTAAAGATTTATCAGATATGCTTGGTATACAAAATATACAAAAGATAATAACATCTGAAGAATGTTTTGATAAATTATCTACTATACAATATTTTATGGATGAGCCACAATCAAATCCATCTTCAGTACCATTATACTTCTTAGCAGAACTTGCAAGAGAACATGTAACAGTTGTTTTATCAGGAGAAGGTGCTGATGAAATATTTGGAGGATATGAATGGTATGATGATGATGCAAGACTTAAAAAATATAAAAAACTACCTTATTTTATAAGAAAAAGTGCAGCAAGTGTAGCTAAAAAACTACCTCATTTTAAAGGAAGAACAACTATAATAAGAGGTGGAAGTCCAGTTGAAGATTATTTTATAGGTGAAGCTTTAGTATTTGAAGAAGATGAAGCAAAAGATGTATTAAAAGCTCCATATATAAAAGCACCTTCTATAAAAGAAATAACTAAACCAATTTATGATAAAGTTAAGAATCAAGATGATGTAACTAAAAAACAATATATAGACTTAAAATTATGGTTACCAGGAGATATATTATTAAAAGCAGACAGAATGAGTATGGCTCATTCTATAGAATTAAGGGTTCCTTTCTTGGATAAAAAAGTTATGAAAGTAGGAGAATCTGTTCCTACAAAATATAAAGTAAATGATGAAAATACTAAGTTTGCTTTAAGAGAAGCAGCAAAAAGAAAGTTACCAGAGGCTTGGGCTAAAAGACAAAAAAAGGGATTCCCAGTACCTATAAGATTCTGGTTTAAAGAAGAAAGATATTATAATATAGTAAAAGAATCATTTACTAGTGATTATGCTAAAGAATTCTTTGATACTACAAAAATAGTAGATTTATTAGACGACCATTATAATGGAAAAACTAATAATGCAAGAAAGATATATACAATTTATGTATTCTTAGTTTGGTATAAGAGATTTTTCATAGATGAAAATTAAATTAATATCTTAATATAAAAATTAAGAGGATGTATTAAAAATATAATTTGTATACTTTTAATACATCCTTTTTATAATACAATACAGATAGTATTGTGAAAATTATATATTATATAAATTTCTGAAGATAATTATCTATAGATACAGCGATACTTTTAGCAGCTACAACAGCTTCAATAACAGTACGAGCACCGTGGGCAACATCTCCACAAGCAAATACTCCTTCACGAGTAGTTTGACCTTTTTCATCAGTTAAAAGTAATCCACTATTTTTTGTATCTAATCCTTTGTTATTAATAACTATAGTATTTCTAGCAACTTGGCTTACTGCTATTAAAACAGAATCACATTTATATAGTTTTTGACTACCTTCTACAGCTATTAGAGAAGTAGAACCATCCTCAGCTATAACTTTTTTTGTGTCTTCTAAAATTATTCCTCCATCAACTATTTCTACAGGAGACTTAAATGTATCAAATAAAACTCCTTCGGATTTAGCTTCTTGAATTTCATGTTTAGTAGCAGTCATATCTTCAAAATCACGTCTATAAGCCACATGAACTTCTTTTGAACCATAATATTTAGCACTTCTAGCAGCGTCCATAGCAACGTTACCAGCGCCTATAACTATAACTTTGTCTCCTAAGTCATAGCTATTAGGAGTTCTTAAATAATTTATGGCATAGTGAACATGACCAAGTGTTTCTCCGTTTATATTTAATTTTCTAGGATTCCATACTCCTGTACCTATGAAAATAGATTTATAACCATCTTCAAATAACTTATCTAAAGTTACAACAGGACCTATTAAGGAATTTATTTTTATCTTTACACCAAGAGCTATTAGACGTTTGCGTAAAAGATCTATATTAGTTCTTGGTAACCTAAAATCAGGAATACCATAAGTTAATACTCCTCCTATTTTTTCATTTTTTTCAAATATAGTAACATCATATCCTCTTTCAGCTAATTCAAAAGCTACGGTAATACCAGCTGGCCCAGAACCTATTATAGCAACTTTGACACCGTTACTTTTAGGTTTAGAGATATTAATATTATCTAAATATTTAGTAGAAATTTCCTTTTCAATTTGATAAAAATGAACAGGTTCACCTTTTATACCTTTTATACAATTTCCCATGCATTGATTTTCATGAGGGCAAACTATAGCACATACAGCGGATAAGGGATTATTTTCAAATAATATCTTACCTGCCTCATCTAGCTTACCTTCTTTATATAAGTTGATAATATCTGGAATTGGAGTGTTTATAGGACAATTTTTTTGACATCTAGGATTTTTACAAATAATGCATTTATTAGCTTCATCTAAAAGTTTAGTCATGATTTCACCTCTGTAGTTTATAATTATGAATTTATGAAATTTTTTATATTATATCAAAAAAACGCAATTTATGACACTTTTAAGTTATAAAAATATAAAAAATAAAAAATTTGTTACAAAATAATTATATATTGCTATACTTTTTAATATTTCCTAAAATACTAAATCTAATATATATAAAGTTTATTTTGTTTTAAAAAGGTTTTTAGGTTTAATAAGTTATATTTATTAATATACAGATTTTAATAATACAATAAATATTAAATTTTATTATACACCTTTATTTACTAATATTAGATATTTTAGTAATATTATATATGACATAATACTTGTTAAAGTAAATTAGTAATTAGGTTTTAGGAGGAAGAGTAATTGTTAAAAAAGTTATTTAAGCGGATAAAAAGAAATCCATCATTAGAAAAAACAAAAGCTCAGGAAGAAATAGCTTTAACTGACACTTTAGATTTAGGTGAAGAAAATGATGTTATAGAAGAGTATAATATAGAAAATGAAGAAGAAGTAATAAAAAAAGAAGTAATAGAGGTAGTTGAAAAAGAAGAATTAGACAAAGAAGAAATTATAATAAGTGACGAACTAGAATTAGACCAAGTAATAGATGATAAAGAGTATATAAATCATGTTAAAATAATAAGAGAAAAAAGTATAAAGGCAATAGATGTATATACAGAAGAAGAACAGTTATTTAAAACCCATAAAGAATGTAGCAAAAAATTAAAAGTTCCATTAGGATACATAAAAGAAAATTTAAAATATAGATATACGGATTATTTTGGTGAAGCAATTAATTTTTTAAGTAAAGAATTAAATTTAAATGATATAGAAAAAAATGAATTTTCATATTTAGATGGAAATAAAACTCCATCAGAACTGTTTAATATGTTAAATAATAAAATTTTCACAGCAAATATTTCAGAAGATAAAAGAGATGAAATATTATCTAATAATAAAATAGAACCTATAAAAATGCATTATAAATTTGAATGTATAGATGAAGAATATGATGTTTATTTTGAAAAGTATAAGTCTATAATTAGAAGAGGTGGAAAGAAGAAAATAGAGCTTGTAAATAAAAAAGGCGAAGTAATAGATGTATTTAAGTCATTAGATGATTGTGCACAGTATTTACATAAAGAGAAAAATGAAGTGGTTGAGATGTTAAAGTTGGGTGAGGTAAAGTATGGAAGAAATGAAATAAGATATAGCTTAAGAAATATTTAATTCATAGTAAATTCATAAGAGTTTCGTTTTTTATTCACACGCTATTAAGTTGTGATGATGTAGAATAAATTAGAGAGTACAAAAGTGAAAATTTAGGAGGGTAATAATGTCGGAAGATAAAAATCAAAATAATGATAATCAAGAACAATTCAAAGATAATGTAGTTAAACAAGAAAATTTAGAATCTAGTGAAATAAAAGATGAAGAATTAGAAGAATTAAGAGAAAAATCTAAAAGAAATAAATTTAAAATTAAAAATAAGAAAGCAGTATTTATAACTACTTTAGTTGGGGTATTATGTGTAGGAATAGGATTTGTATCGGGTAAAGAGGTTGGAAGAAAATTACCAGCAACTTCAAAACACTATAACTCTAGTAAAGTCATAGCAACAGTAGGTGAAGAAAAAATAACAGGTGAACAACTTAAGAAAAAAATGGAACCATTATTTTATTTAAATGGAAAGAAAGCAATGACTGATGAAGAAGTAAGTGCATATGAATCTAAAATGATTGATTATATGACGACTACACAAGCTCTGTATTTAGAAGCTCAAAAGGAAAAAGTAACGGTAACTGATGATGAATTAAACTCAGATTATCAGACTACAATGAGTAGCATTACTAAAGAATTTAAAATGACGGAAGATGAATATTTAAAGAAGTTTAATTTTACAAAAGAATCTATAAAGGAAGAACTAAAGAAAGAGCTAATAGCTTCTAAGTATATAGGAACAGCTTCTGAGGTAAGCGATAAAGAAGCTAAAAATTATTATGATAAAAATAAAGACGAATTCTTACAAGTAAGAGCATCTCATATATTAATAAAAAATATTGATGATCAAGGGAAAGCAGTAAGTGATAATCAAAAGAAAAAAAATAAAGAGCAAGCTGAAAAAATATTAAAAAGAGCTCAAAGTGGTGAAGACTTTGCTACTTTAGCTAAAGAATACTCTCAAGATACTAGTGCATCTAATGGAGGCGATTTGAATTTCTTTGGAAAAGGACAAATGGTAGAAAGTTTTGAAAATGCTGTATTTAAATTAGAAAACGGAAAAATAGCAGATAAAGTAATAGAAAGTAATTATGGATATCATATAATTAAAAAGACTGATGAAAAATATAATGGATTTGATGAAGTAAAAGAAGATTTAAAATATAAATTATCTTATGATAAACAAAGTAAAACAGTAACTAATTTATTAAAAAAATATAATGTTAAAGTAAAATAAGCATGAGACAATAATGTCTTTATTTAATCCAAATATGATTTTAGATTAAAGTTTAAAAGGAGCAAAGCACAAGTATAAAATATTTGAGTTAGCTCCTTTTTATTATAATCTAGATTTATCTAAGTATCTATGAGATTTACTAGTTATATAGAGGCTAAGAGTTTCAGAATCTATATAAAGTGGGTGATGTATACTTTTAAAGGGTTACCATGTATATAGAAAAAATAACTAGATATTATATTAGGGCTACATTAGATAAATTCTAGTAATAATATTTTAACCAAAATAACTAAAATTTATTATGGATATAGTTTTATATTTTATACTTTGAAGTTATCTGAGAAAGTTCATTAGCATGTTCATTTAACCAATTATAAAAAGGTTTATTAGAATTAGCAACATGCTCTGCAATTTCAAATAGCATTTTAGGTAAATCACTAGATTTAAAATCTCCTAAAGAGTAACCTAATTTAGTATCATTAAGATTAAAACTACCACCTACATGTAGTTCAAATGCGTCTGTAGATTTACCATCAATATTTTTGATTTTTCCTGAAAGACCAATTGCACCAATTTGATGAACTCCACATGAATTTGAACATCCAGATATATAAATTCTAGGCATTGCATTTAAAATCGTATAGTCACCATTACAATTTTCTCTAAAATAATCTATTATTTCATGAAGCATTTCTTGGCTATTTTGGATACCAATTTGGCATATAGGAATACCTATACAAGATATACTTTTTTCTAGACTAGTATTTCCACTTATTGAATTACTAACTTCTAATATTTTTTTAGCTTCATTTCCATCTAAGTTTAGTATATATAATCCTTCTGTCATAGCTAATCTAATCATAGGATTTTTCACCTTATCTAATTCATACAATAAAATTTTTAAATCTTTAATTAATAATTGACCACCTATTGGATGTATATAAACGCTATATAGACCTTCTTGTTTTTGCTTAATTAATCTAGGATCAGATATATTTATTTTTATTCCTGGCTTAGAATAATCTATTGCTTCAGGATGTAAATCAAGTCCTCCTTTTTCTTTTTCAATTTGAACAAATTCTTTGAATTTTTTTAGGAACATATCTTTTCCTAGTTTTTCAACTATATATCTTATTCTTGCCTTATTTTTATTTTCATAATTACCTTCAGTTATAAATAACTTAGTCATACCCTCAACATAATATAATACATCACAAGGTTTTATAAGCTCATCAAGTTCTAAAGATACAGCTGGATTTTTACCTAAACCTCCACCTAGAAATACTCTAAAATAAGGTTCATTATTTCTTATAGTTGCAACAAATCCTAAATCCTGAATAGTACAATGAGCAGTATCTTTATTGGAACTAGAATAAGAAACTTTTAATTTTCTAGGCAAGTGATAAGTTGGAATTTTACTTATGAAATATTTGTCAGTAGCAATTGCATATGGAGCAACATCAAAAGCTTCATATGGGTCGACGCCTGATAATGGAGATAAACCTACGTTTCTAGGAAAATTTCCACCACTACCACGAGTGAATATATCTTTATGTATACCTTCTTCCATTATATTACATAAATCATCTACATTAAGATTATGTAGTTGAATGGCTTGTCTAGTTGTTAAATGGATTTTATTTAGCTTATGTTTACTTGCCATTTGATGTATGATATGTAGTTGAGCTCTAGACAATACACCACAAGAGAATCTTAAACGTATCACAAATAAATTTTTGTCTCTTTGGGCATAGACACCATATCCACCAGAAAAGCCCTTATACTCCATCTTAGAAACTTCGTTGTTTATAAATTTTAAAGAGTATTCTTTAAAATTTGGTATTTCATCTAAGAAAATTTTTTTTACATTATCCATATGTTCACCTCTAAAATAAGATCGTATTTACTGATATATTATTGACCAGATTTTATATAAATATCAAATTTAAGATATAAAGTGTATTTTTATTGAAAAAGTGTATTAACGTGTTAATATTTATTAAGCTATATTTGTAAATAAAAATATGAACTAAAATGTATATAATATATATAAAGATACATGTTTAAAATTAATTTAACATTGATATAGGTTTTAAATTTCAATTTTATGGTTTATAATTAAGAAAAAGTTAAATTAATATAATCTGTCTTTTTAGTCGTATAAATTTTATAATAAAAAATATTTAAATATAATAAACTTAAGAAATAATTTTAGGATAACAAATAACAGTTATATGAAAAAGATTAAAAGGAAGTGGATAAATGAGACTTATTAAAGATAAAAACTATAGAAATTTAGCTATAGTCATATCTATTCCTCTATTAATTATAGCTCAATATTATCTTTTTAAATTTGGAGTCCTAAGACCAATGGTAAAAGGTGTAGAAATACAGATAGTAGACGGGGAATATATAAAGGATATAGATAAGTATGTAGTTAAATTAAATGATACTTTAGAATTATCTATTGGTGACTATATTACTATTCCATCTTATGCAAAAGAACCAAATATAAGATTTAAGGTTTTAGATAATACAGAAACTTTAAAAATAGAAGGAAATAAAATGACGGCATTAAAAGAAGGATTTTCATCAATTGGAATAATGAAAAATTCAAGGGTATTAAAGAAAGCTACTATAAAAGTTGTAGATCCTAAAGTAGAAAATTTAAATCTTAATATAAGTGATGATTTAAATTATGTTGGAGATACTGCTAAGATTAATAGTACAGTACAAGTTGATTATAAAAAATTTGAAGACAGTTATAAAGCTGTTTATGAGAGTTCTAATGAAAATATTTTAAGAATAGAAAATAATGAAATAAAAGCAGTTGGTGTAGGTACTGCAACTGTTTATGCAAAATCTGGCGATAAAGAAGAATCTATAAGTTATACTATAAGGGCTAAGGTTGCTAAGATTGAAATTAGTGATAATTTACAAATTGAAATAGGACAAAATCAAAAGTTAAATCCTTCAATTATAACAAGTCCTAGAAATTTAAAACATCCAAATATAACATATGAACTATTAGGTTCTAAAATACCTGTATCAAGAGCTATAAGACTAGATAGTGATGGCACTGTTGTAGGACTTAGAGAAGGAGAAGAAAAGGTTAAAATTATCTGTGGAAATAAATCTAAGATAATAACTATAAATGTAGTCAAAGAATCTATAACTAATAAAAGTATAGAAAACTTAAATCTTACTTATGAAGTAGTAGATAATAAGATGATAGTTAAATTGACATGGGATTATTTTAAAGACGTGTTTAATTATGATATATATTTACGAAATAACACATTAAATGAATCTGAGTTTAAGATGGTTAAATCTATTAATATAAAAGAAAGTGAAGTAGGAAGTGATAAAAAAGTTACAACCACTTTAGAAATTGATTTAACAAATAATCAAAATCAAGATTTAGATATATATGTAGTGGGAAAAACTACTGTAGGAAATACTAAACAAAGTAATACTCAAAGTATAAAATATGATCCAAGTCCTATAGAGAATGAAAAAGTAGAAAATTTATCAGGAACTATAAATAAGGAAAATAATACTGTTGAAGCTACTTGGGGATTGATGAATAATCCAAATTACACATATAGTGTATATATAAAAGATAATACTGATATTAAAGAAGAATTTAGATTATACAAAGATAACTTAAATACTAATAATGTTACTATAGATACTAAAGGTCCAGACATAAATTTAGATATATATGTAATTGCAAATTATAATGGACGAAGTTCAATAAAAAGTGAAGTTATAAATATAAAATAAAGCAATTCCTTAAGTGATTTTATAAGTTTAATGTAGAGTATGAATATTTTACATTGAATTTAAATATATTTTATAAAATCACTTTAGGGGAGATGCTATTTTGAAAAGAAGATATGAACAAATAAAGACTGTATCAAAAGATTTATCAGAAGAAGCATTTAAAGCGTATGCAGGAAAAAGAGATTATAAAAAAGCTATAGAAATTTATTGCTTATTAGCAGAATCTAGGTGTGTTCCAAAAGATATATCAGATTTTTCGAAAAATATGTTGGGAAGACTTAGCAAAAAAATTGAAGAACGAAGCTAATAAAAAGAGTATATCTAAAAATAAATATTAAAAATAAAAGCCTAAATATTAGAAACCTATAAATTTAAAAGGTGACTTATATTTAGGCTTTTATATACATATGGAAATTTGATTAATTCAAGATATCCACTTGGATGAAAGTAATAAATTTTAGATGTATATTTATCAACAAAATACCCAATATCTGTATCTACATTTGGTAAAAATACATATCCCTCTAGTTTTTTAGATTTAAGTACAGGAAATTCACTAGAAGAACCTTGGTATATATAATCAACTTTATTATTATATTGTAAAAGAAGTTGTCTAGCTTGTTCTATGGTTAATGTACTATCAATAATATTAGCAAAAGTTATTTTATTTATAGAATCATATATAAAAATAACTTGGCAAAAAATAAATAAAATTATAGATATTTTTTTAAATAATTTCATAAAAAGCCTTCCTTTACATTATGTTTGTTAGTCATAAGAAACTTACAACTAATTTATGCAAGAACATATATAATATGTACAAATTTTTTGTTTGATTTATTAAAAATGTAGAAACTGTTAAATTTACATGGTATAATCAAATATATTTATATATTTTTGAAAGGAGGGAGTTAATATTCCTTTTACATTATCTCATCCTGCAGCAGTAATATTCTTGAGAAATAAATATCTGAATTTTATGGGGCTTATATTAGGATCTATGTCACCTGATTATATATATTTTATATTATTTAGACCAAGTAGTAATATTGGACATACTTTGTTAGGTATGATTTTATTAAATTTACCATTGTGTTTTGTAATTAATTTTTTATTTGATGTATATATTAAAGAGTCTTTAATTTTAAATTTACCTAATAATATATCAAAACAATATAATTACCTAATTAAATATAATAATAACATGAAAGATATAAAATCAATAATCGTTTTTATATATTCTGCTTTTATAGGTATGTTTACTCATATTTTTTGGGATTCATTTACGCATAAAAGTGGATTCTTTGTTAATAAAATTAGTTTTTTAAATTATAAAATACATATTATGAGTTTGAATATTCCTGTATATAAATTTTGTCAACATTTTAGTACTATTATTGGAACTATAATTATAATAATTTATTTATATAAAATAAGAAATATAAATGGAAAACTAATAAAAAGTAAAATTAAAAAAATTATATATTATTTTATTGTTTTTATAACTGTAGTTGTAGTACTGCTAGTTAGTTTTATATATTTTAAAATTGATAAATCTTTTGGAATAGGAACATTTGTAGTAACAGCTATTAATGGAACATTTATAGGAATGGTATTTGCGGGACATTATTATATAAGAAATAAGAGTTGAGATATAAGTTAAATTATATTTCAGCTCTTATTTAGATTTAAATATTAATTTTTATTTTGAAATGTATATTTATAATATAACAAACTTTATAGGGAACTAATATTTCTATGTTTAGATTCAATAAATTCTGTAAAATATATTTTTATAACACCCATTATAGGAACTGATAATATCATACCAGGAATACCAAAGAATCCTCCACCAATAGTAACAGCAAGTATAGTTAAGAAAGGACTTAATCCTAATTGCCCACCTACTATCTTAGGTTCTATTATTGCAACTTCTACTTGTTGAACTAATAGTAAATATATTAGTGAAAATAGTGCTATATTAGGACTATAAAATAAATTTATTATAACTACAGGTGTCATACCTATAATTGGACCAAAATATGGTATTAAATTCATAAAGAACATTAAAGTTCCGAACAATAATGCATATTTTGATTTAATGAAATATAATCCTATTGCAGATAAAACTCCAACTATAAATGAATCTAATATTTTACCTGAAAAATACTTTCCTATATTTAGATTTAATGTATTACATACATTTAAAGTAAATTCACCAGCTTTTCTACCAAAGAAAAGATAAACTAACTTTTTAGCAAAAGATATAAAGTTTTCTTTTTCCAAAAGGATGTAAAAACAAATTATAAATGCTAGTCCAAATTGAACTAAAAATTTACCTACAGAAAATGTAGTTGAAAATATATTACCTAAGTATCCTATCAATAAGTTACTAACCTCTGGCATTAATCCCATAATTTTTTCTCCAATTTCTTGAAGTGTTTTAGGGTCTATGGATTTTAAATTTTCGCTAAAATTCATGATAAAATCTTGAGTTTTTTGTGCATATAATGGGAATTGACTTACTATATCAGCTAAACTACTTATAATAGCAGGAGCAGTAAACAATACAAAAGATACTAATAGAATTATTAAAAATCCATAAGTAATAAGTAAAGATATTAATCTTTTGGTTTTTAATTTACTTTCTAAAAAAGTAACAATTGGATTAAATGCATAGGCTAAGATAAAAGCAATTACAAAAGGAGTTAACAGTGATAAAAGAACACTAACTACTCCAAAGAAATATTTATAATTATCAATAAACTTAATCAGGATATAAGATATAACTACTGTAATTATAATGTTTAGATAAAATTTTCTATCTCTCAAATACTAACACATCCTTTTTTGCAAATTTCAATAATTAATTATTAAGTACCATTATACAATAAAAATAAGTCTAAATATACCTAAATATATGTTTATATTCATATAAATTTATGGGGAGGTGATTATTATAGATTATGAAGTAGTAGTAAAATATAATGGAGATATTTTAAAGTTGGAAAAAGAATTAAATGTAACTGTAGAAATTTTAAGTTCTTCATATGCAATAATAACATCTAAAACAAAAGAAGATATAGATAAATTGCTATCGTATCCAGAAATAGAATATATAGAAAAACCATTTATTCTTGAAACTCAGGACGTTCAAAGTTTTTCTAGTACTGGAATAAGTATGTTTAAAAATATAACAGGATTAACTGGAAAAGGTACAATACTTGGAATTATTGATTCAGGAATAGATTACACATTGCCTATATTTAGAGATAATAATGGAAAATCAAAAATACTTTATTATTGGGATCAATCAATAGAAGGCACTCCTCCAGATGGATTTAGAGAAGGTAGCTTATATACTAATGAACAAATAAATGATGCGATAGATGGTAAATATAATATACCAATATCTACAACAAGTACTCATGGAACTCATGTTAGTGGGATATGTGCAGGAATAGCAACAGAAGCTAGTATGATAGTTGTAAGAGTAGGAAGAAGACAAACGGATACATTCTCTAAAAGTACTGAATTTATGAGAGCTATAAAATTTGTACTAGATAAATCACTAGAATTAAAAATGCCCGTATCTATTAATGTAAGTTATGGTAGCAATGAAGGCTCTCATCGAGGAGAATCTTTGTTTGAACAATTTATGGATGATATGTGTTTATACTGGAAAAATAACATAGTAGTGGCAGCAGGAAACAATGGAGATAAAGGCGGACATAAAAGAATACAGCTAGAAAATGATAAAGCTACAGAAGTTGAATTTATAGTAGGAGAAAATGAAAAAATATTAAATATTAATATATGGCCAGAATTTATAGATAATTTTAGTGTACATTTAGTTAATCCATCAAATCAGCAAACACAAAATATTTCTTTAGACTCAGGTCAGATAAATAATACTTTAGGAGAAACAAGAGTAACAGGATATTTTTATACAATAGCTCCATATTCACTATCAAGAAGAATTACAATTCAATTAAAATCAAACACACAAATAAGCCCTGGAATATGGAGTATTGTATTTAATCCTATAGAAATAATTATGGGAAATGTAGATTTATATTTACCTACATCAGAAGGATTAAGTAAAGAAACTAGATTTTTATCCCCAACTAAATTATTAACAGTAACAGTTCCAGGGACTGCTAGTAAAGTGATAACAGTTGGAAGTTATAATTCTAGAACGGACACAGTGTCAGTGTTTTCAGGTCAAGGGGATATAGAAAATGGAATATATAAACCAGACTTATTAGCTCCAGGAGAAAATATAATATCATATTTACCAGGAGGTAGCACAGGAGCGCTGACAGGAACTAGTATGGCAACACCTCATGTTACAGGAACCTGTTCACTTTTAATGGAATGGGGGATTGTAAGGAGAAATGATTTATACTTATATTCGCAAAAACTTAAGTCACTTTTATTAAAAAATGCTAGGAGAACTCCAGATAATACATATCCAAATAACTCATCTGGATTTGGATTTTTAAATTTAAGAGATATAAACTTGTATAGTCTTACTAATGTAAATCAAGATTTAGATGTACTTTTAAGAAATAAAAAAAGACTTAAAAACTTTCCATTGTCTATAATTGTATTTTACAATGATGAATTTGAAGATTTTTTAAAAGAAGAGGGATTAGCCAATAATTTTTTTAAACTTAGCGATAACATAGGAATACTAGATATAAGTAGTATTAGTGAATCGCAATTCGGTAGAGTTCTAAATTCACCATCTGTAATAAGGATAGAAAATACTGTAAGAATGGCAATTTTAGGCTCTGTAAGTCAAGGAATTTCAAATGGCGTAGTAGCAACAGAAGAAATAGGCATTAATTTTTTTAAAAATAATCCTAATATATCAATAACAGGAAGAGGTGTTCTTATAGCAGTTGCAGATACAGGAATAGATTATTTACATCCTGATTTTATATATCCAGATGGAACATCTAAAATAGCATATTTATGGGATCAGACTAAAGAAGGAAATCCGCCAAAAGGATATTATATAGGAACAGAGTATACAAGAGAGGATATAAATGAGGCGATTGCAAGAAATGACCCTAGCTTATCACAAGATGAAGTAGGTCATGGAACTATGATTAGTGGTATATGTGCTGGTCTTGGAAATGTAAATAAAGAATATGCTGGGATGGCAGAGGATGCAGAACTAATAGTAATAAAGTTAGGCAAAATAGGAGGATATTATAATAATGCAATGTCGTTAGCAGCTAGTCAATATGCGATAGGAAAATCTGTAGAGTTAAAAATGCCTTTAGTTATAAATATATCTTTAGGAAGTAATAACTTAGCAGGATTTATTAGTAGGGAAAATGCATTAAAGTCATATTTTGTAAGAGGGCTTTTTTTTAGTGCAGGGGCAGGAAATGAAGGTAATACTGAAACGCATGCATCAGGCAAAGTTGAGTTTAAAGGAGCATCTGTAGAAGAAGAATTAGAACTTTTAGAAGATGAAGAAGAAATAGAAATAGATATTTGGGTAAACAGACCAGATAAAATAGATGTGATAATTATATCACCAACAGGGGAACCAAGTAAAGATATAAGTGTTGCAAATTATGATCAAGCGTCAGGTTTATTTAATTTAGAAGATACAAAATTTATTATAAAATATATATATCCAACTAGTTATTCAGGGCAACAATTTACAAGAATAAATTTAATAAATGTAAAAGCTGGTATATGGAAAATAAGGTTAACAGGGAATTATATAATTAATGGAATATATCATATGTATTTACCAAATAGAGCTTTTTTGAAAAAAGGTACTAAATTTAGAGAACCAGATCCATTTTATACTACAAATTATCCATCTATTCAAGATGATATTATGGCTGTTGGTGCTTATGATACTATAAACAATAGTTTGTGGCAATCATCTTCAAGAGGTCCTACTATAGCAGGGACTTTGAATCCACAAATAGTAGCTCCTGGAGTGAATATAATAGCGCCATATCCAGGAAATAAATATGCAACAGTAACGGGAACTTCAGCAGCAGCAGCGCATGTATCAGGAGCGGCTGCGCTATATTTTCAATATACACTTGTTGACAGAAAATATCCATATCAAGCATTTACAAAAAATTTATCTACGTTTATTCAGGCAGGAGCAACTAGAAGTACTAATATAGACTATCCAAATTATAGTTTTGGATATGGAATTTTAAATGTAAGAGGTATGTATGACCAATTTAGGTAGGTGGATTTAAATGAATAAAAATAGGATAAGTGAAAAATCTTATTTTTTAATTTATCAAGGGGATATAGAAAAAGCTTTAAAAGAAAATGGAATAAGTGAATTTATGGTTTTAAATTCTAAATTAGCAGTAATATATGTTCCACTGGATTTTAATGAAGCTAAATTAAATGATATAGTAGAAGTTGCTTGGTGGAATGAATCAATTCCAATGAGTTCTTTAATAGATATAACAAATAATCTAGAGACAGGTGAGACAGTAACTAGAGCAGCAGGAACAGAATATGTATATAATAATCCGTATATTAATATTTCAGGAAAGGGAATTATAATTGCAGTCATAGATTCGGGAATAGATTATTTACATCCTGATTTTATAAAAGATGATGGAACTAGTAAAATAATTAGTATATGGGATCAAGAAAGTGACAAAGGCAATATTCCAGAAGGATTTATATTTGGAAGTGAATTTAGTAATTCTCAAATAAATGAAGCAATAAAAGAAAATAATGGGAATCTAAGTGTAGATAATATAGGTACGGGTACGATAGCTGCAGGAATTTTAGTTGGTGCAGGAAATATTAATCCTTTGTATAAAGGTGTGGCAATAGGAGCAGAATTAGTAGTAGTTAAATTAAGAGAATATATTGGAACATTTTATAAAGATAAAATTAATTATACATCAACAGATTTTTATGCTGCAATAACATATGTACTATCAATAGCAAAAGTGGAAAATAAACCAATAATAATAAATTTTACAATTGGAGGTAGATCAGGAACAGTTTTAGATGCATCTATTATAGATACTTATGATGATTTGGGCAAAGCAGGGGTAGTTGTAGTAAGTGGAGCTGGAAATCAAGGAAATACAGATGTTCATTTTTCAGGAAGTTTTAATAATTTAAATCAAGCAGAAGATATTATTATCCAAGTTGGTGAAGATTATGCGCTTGATATTATTTTAAATAATAGAGGACCAGATAAAATAAAAGGTATGGTAATAGCTCCATCAGGAGAGATGAGTAAGGTTGCAATATATTCACCGGATTATTTTATATATAGTGGAAAATTCAATTTAGAAGATACTACTTATGATATGAGATATATATATCCGTGGATAGGTTCAGGAAAAGAGCACTTAGAAATAAAATTAAAAAACTTAAAGCCAGGTATATGGACATTTAGATTAATGCCAGAATTTATAATAAATGGAAATTATGATGTATACCTTCCTAATAAAAATTTATTATCTGATGATACTAGGTTTTTAGATCCAGATTCTATAGCAACTGTAACCATTTATGGAGCAAATGATAACGTTATAACTGTTGGAGCTTATAATGATAAAACGGATAGTATGTGGCTAGGATCATCCAAAGGTTCAGCTGAAGGAACAAGAATTAAACCTGGTGTGGTAGCTCCAGGAATAGATATAATATCAACATATTTAGGAAAAACATACAACACAGGTTCAGGAACAGGTATTAGTAGTTCTATTGTATGTGGAATACTTGCATTAATAATGGAATATATGATACAACAAACAGAATTATCTAGATTATCTTTATATACAGAAACTTTAAAAACATACTTAATGTTAGGGGCAACAAAAAAAGAAATTTATACCTATCCAAATATTTCACAAGGTTATGGAATAGTTAATTTAAAAAATACAATACAACAAATTGCAAATATATTATAAATTAGATTTAAGTATTAATTTATATTAGAAGTACTAATATAATATATAAATTATAGTTTTGAATATAAAAATTTAAATGTAAGGGGTATGTATGACCAGTTTAGGCAGGTGGATTTAAGTGAATAAGAATAGGATAAGTGAAAAGTCTTATTTTATAATTTATCAAGGGGATATAGAAAAAGCTTTAAAAGAAAATGGAATTAATGAGTTTATGGTTTTAAATTCTAAATTAGCAGTAATATATGTTCCACTTGATTTTAATGAAGCTAAATTAAATGATATAGTAGAAGTTGCGTGGTGGAATGAATCAATTCCAATGAGTTCTTTAATAGATATAACAAATAATCTAGAGACAGGTGAGACAGTAACTAGAGCAGCAGGAACAGAATATGTATATAATAATCCGTATATTAATATTTCAGGAAAGGGAATTATAATTGCAGTCATAGATTCGGGAATAGATTATTTACATCCTGATTTTATAAAAGATGATGGAACTAGTAAAATAATTAGTATATGGGATCAAGAAAGTGACAAAGGCAATATTCCAGAAGGATTTATATTTGGAAGTGAATTTAGTAATTCTCAAATAAATGAAGCAATAAAAGAAAATAATGGAAGCCTAAGTGTAGATAATATAGGTACGGGTACAATAGCAGCAGGAATTTTAGTTGGGGGAGGAAGAATCAATCCTTTGTATAAAGGTGTAGCAGTAGGAGCAGAATTAGTAGTAGTTAAATTAAGACAATATGTTGGAACATTTTATAAAGATAAAATTAATTATACTTCAACTGATTTTTATGCTGCAATAACATATGTACTATCAATAGCAAAAGTGGAAAATAAACCAATAATAATAAATTTTACAATTGGAGGTAGATCAGGTACAGTTTTAGATGCATCGATGATAGATACTTATGATTCTTTTAGTAAAGCGGGAGTAGTTGTAGTAAGTGGAGCTGGAAATCAAGGAAATACAGATGTCCATTTTTCAGGAAGTTTTAGTAATGTAAATCAATCAGAAGATATTATTATTCAAGTTAGTGAAGATTATGCTCTTGATATAATTTTAAATACTAGAGGGCCAGATAAAATAGATGCTATGCTAGTAGCTCCATCAGGAGAGATGAGTAAGGTTGCAAGATATTCACCAGATTATTATGTATATAGCGGGAAATTTAATTTGGAAGATACTCTTTATGAGATGAGATATATATATCCGTGGATAGGTTCAGGAAAAGAACATCTAGAAATAAAATTAAATAATTTAAAACCTGGTATATGGACACTGAGATTAATGCCAGAATTTATTATAAATGGAAATTATGATGTATACCTTCCTAATAAAGATTTATTATCTGATGATACTAGATTTTTAGATCCAGATTCTGTAGCAACTGTAACTGTTTATGGAGCAAATGATGGAGTTATAACTGTTGGAACTTATAATGATAAAACTGATAGTATGTGGCTAGGATCATCCAAAGGTCCAATAGAAGGAAGAGGAATTAAACCGGATATAGTAGCTCCAGGAATAGATATAATATCAACATATTTAGGAAGAACATATAATACAGGATCAGGTACAGGGATTAGTAGTTCTATTGTGTGCGGAATACTTGCATTAATAATGGAATATATGATACAACAAACAGAATTATCTAGATTATCTTTATATACAGAAACTTTAAAAACATATTTAATGTTAGGGTCAACAAAAAAAGAAATTTATACTTATCCAAATATTTCGCAAGGTTATGGAATAGTTAATTTAAAAAATACGATACAACAAATTTCAAATATACTATAAATTAAATTTAACCACTGATTTAAATAATATGAATTGTAATGAAAAAATTGGTTAAGACTAATATAAAAGATATTTGAGAGGTGATAAATTTGCGAAATAAAAAAGCACAACCTTTAAGTGGGAAAAATAATAAAAGATTAAAAAAAGGAGTACCTACTAATAATGAAAAAACAGCTGCATGGGCAGATATTGATAAGTTGCAACCAGAAAGTAAAGTATCAGTTCCATCTTTAGAAAATGTAGTAGAAGCTAAAGATTGGGTAGATAATGGAAGTAAATTATAAGATAGATTCTAAATAATGGCTAAAAATATTAGTAAACTAATATTTTTAGCTTATTATTTAGATTTTTTTATCTAAAAAATTATTAATCAGTTGGGATTGTTAAATATTGACCTGATTTAATTTCATATGTATCAGATACAAGACCTATATTTTCTTTATAAACAACTTTTCTAAAACTTTCTAAATCATCTACATCATGATTATATTTCTGTATTATATTATCTATTGTTTCTCCAGCTAAAACTAGATGTTTTGTAAATGTTCTATCCTTCATAACTTTTTTATATGCTTTTTTATATGATATTTCAGTAATTTTATTAAAAAAAGGTACATTATCTACTAAATATTTATATGAAGTATCTAAACAAGTTATATAATTGTAAAATCCTCCTTTGAGTACAGTAGAAGTAGATTTATTTTTATCACAAGATGGAGCAATAAATAAAAGGGCTATAAGAAATACTAGTATATATTTCAAGTTAATACCTCCTAAAATTTAGTTTATATTTCTTGGTAATTTATGTTTGAATTATATCCAGAATTTATAAATTTTATAATAAGTTGTAAATTAATATATCAAAAAAAAATAAAAATCATAGTTTAATAGTATAGTTAAAAAAATAAAAAGAAGGTGATTATATGCAGGATGGATTTTTAACGGTTAGTGTAATAGATTCTCGTACTAATCGACCTATTGAAGGTGCAAGTATAAATATATACAATAATGAAGAAAGAAGATCTACTTTATATCAAAACTTAACTACTAATGAATCAGGTCAAGTGACTGGATTACAACTTCCAGCGCCTGATTTAAAGTATTCTCAACAACCATCAGAAGTAAGACCATATAGTCAATATACAGTTGAAGCGATTATGAACGGATATGAAACCATTATAATAGATGGTTGCCAAATATTACCTACTGTTCAAGCTAGACAGACTATTCCGCTACCGAATAAAGAAAGAAGTAAAATGAGTTACTCTAGACAAAATGAAGAAATATATGTAATACCAGAACATACTCTTTTTGGAAAATTTCCACCTAAAATACCTGAAAGTGATTTAAAGCCAATACCACCACCTACTGGATTTGTTGTTTTAGATTATCCAGTTGTTCCAGAGTTTATAGTTGTTCATGATGGTTTGCCAGAAGATACATCAGCTCCTAATTATTGGATTAGATATAAGGATTATATTAAAAATGTCGCTTCTTCAGAGATTTATTCAACTTGGCCAGAGCAAACAATATATGCAAATATAATAGCAATAATATCATTTACATTAAATAGAGTTTTTACAGAATGGTATAGAAATAAAGGACTTAGTTTTACTATAACTTCATCAACAGCATATGACCATAAATATATGCACAATAGGAATGTATATGATACTATAAGTGTAGTTGTAGATGATATTTTTAATACATTTATAAAAAGACCACCTACAGCTAGACAGCCATTATTAGCTCAATACTGTGATGGTCATAACAGTCAATGTCCAAATCATATGACTCAGTGGGGAAGTAAAGATTTAGGGGATAAAGGAAATGACTATGAAACTATATTAAGATATTTTTATGGAGACAGTATTGTTTTTGATAAAGCACAAATAGTAAGTGGAGTTCCTGTATCTTTTCCTGGAGAAGTATTAAGTGTTGGTTCTCAAAGTAAATATGTTCAAACTATACAAAATCAACTTAATGCAATATCAAACTCATATCCAGCTATACAAAAAGTTAAAGAAGATGGAATTTTTGGAGAAAGTACAGCAGATGCAGTTAAAAAATTTCAATCAATATTTGGATTACCTCAAAATGGAAGTGTGGATTTTAAAACATGGTATGAAATATCTAGAGTGTATGTAGCTACTACTAAAATAGCAGAATTAAATCCTACTATATAAATTAGATTAAGTAAAATTATAAAGTAGGTTGACTTAATTTTTATATGTTGGTATAATCTTCTTACAAATTGAAATAATATTAACAATAAATACTGTGAAGAGACCAGTAAATATAAATGGTAGTTATAGCGAGTTGAGGATGGTGTAAGCTCAATACGGATTTTATATTGAATAACAGCTTGGAGTTTCTAACCGAAAATTTTTAACAAGTAGGCTTAGACGGTGGGTTCCGTTACAAACCATAAGCATAGCTTAACTAAGAGGTCAAATTTTGACAATTAGGGTGGTACCGCGAGAGAGTAATAGCCTTTCGTCCCTTTATGTGGGATGAGGGGCTTTTTTTAATTCTTTATTTAAGTATAAAATAAATTTTAAAAATGATATATTGTAATATATCCTAAGGAGGCAAATTAAATGCAAAATGAATTTATAACAGTAAAAGAGTTATATAAAAGTAAAGAGCAATATATAGGTAAAGAAGTAAAAGTAGCTGGATGGATAAGAACAGCTAGAGGATCTAAGAATTTTGGATTTATAGAATTAAATGATGGAAGTTTCTTTAAAAATATGCAAATAGTTTATGATGAAAAATTAGAGAACTTTAAAGATATATCTAAATTACCAATAAGTTCATCTGTATTGGTAGAAGGAGAGTTAGTAGCTACAGAAGGTGCTAAGCAACCAGTAGAAATACATGCAACTAAAATAGTTGTAGAAGGGGAATCAGATAGTTCATACCCACTACAAAAGAAAAGACATACTCTTGAGTATTTAAGAACAATAGCACACTTAAGACCAAGAAGTAATACATTCTCAGCAGTATTTAGAGTAAGATCTTTAGCTGCATATGCTATACATAAGTTCTTCCAAGATAGAAACTTCGTATATGCACATTCTCCTATTATAACAGGAAGTGACTGTGAAGGCGCAGGAGAAATGTTCAGACTTACTACTATGGACTTAAATGATATACCAAAAACTGAAGATGGAAAAATAGATTATTCTAATGATTTCTTTGGAAAAGAAGCTAATTTAACAGTTAGTGGACAATTAAATGCAGAAATAATGGCTCTTGCATTTAGAAATGTTTATACATTTGGTCCTACATTTAGAGCTGAAAATTCAAATACAGGAAGACATGCTTCTGAGTTCTGGATGATAGAGCCTGAAATAACTTTTGCAGATCTTGAAGATAATATGGAACTTGCAGAAGATATGATAAAATATGTTATAAACTACGTTCTTGAAAATGCACCAGAAGAAATGGAATTCTTCAATAGCTTTATAGATAAAGGCTTATTTGAAAGATTAAATAATGTAGTAAATTCTGACTTTGTAAGAATAACTTATACTAAAGCAGTTGAATTATTAATAGAATCAGGACATGAGTTTGAGTATCCAGTTGAGTGGGGATGTGACCTTCAAACTGAACATGAAAGATATATAACAGAACAAATATACAATGCTCCAGTATTTGTAACAGATTATCCAAAGGATATAAAAGCATTCTATATGAGAATGAATGAAGATGGAAAAACTGTTAGAGCGATGGATTTATTAGTTCCAGGTGTTGGAGAAATAGTTGGTGGATCTCAAAGGGAAGAAAGACATGATGTATTATTAGATAGAATAAAAGAAATGAACTTAAACGAGGAAGATTACTGGTGGTATTTAGAACTTAGAAAGTTCGGAACAGCTACTCACTCAGGATTTGGTTTAGGATTTGAAAGAATAATAATGTATATGACAGGAATGTCTAATATAAGAGACGTAATACCATTCCCAAGAACACCTAAGAATGCTGAATTCTAATACGAATTTAAAGTGAAAAATCTCCTTTTATTAGGAGATTTTTCACTTTATACAACAATGTATTTTGATTTATTATATAATATCAATTAAGAATAAAAGCTAGTAAGTGTTAAATATTAGTTAAATATGTTTAATTAATGTTAATATATGGGTATAATTAAAGTTAAAACAAGTATTAAGCACGATTATTAGGAGGGAAAATGAAGATTAATTGGAATGGAAAATATACCACAATGTCGGTATATACATTTATAGTAGTTTGCTGCAGTATTATATTTTATAATATAATATCTCAATTTGATAAATTTTCAGGTAAGATAGGGGAAATAATGGGTATATTCCAGCCATTTATTATTGGATTTGTAATGGCATATCTATTAAACTTTATATTGAAATTTTATGAAGAAAAGTTATTAATTAAAGAACAATTTAAAAGTTTTAAAAAAGGTCATAAAAGGGGACTAGGATTATTACTTACATATAGTACTGCGCTATTAATAGTAGGCTTATTTATGCAGTTTGTAGTTCCTCAATTAGTAGATAGTGTTTCTGGACTAGTAAATGATATACCTAGGTATGCAAAGAATTTAAGTATTCTTGTAGATGATGTAATAAAAAGTAATAAATTTCATATTGATGAACAATATCTAAATATAGCAGTACAAAAACTAAATGAACTTGCAGAAGTATTTATGGATATAATTACAAATTTATTTCCTATAATAGGAGATATTCTTAAAACTACAGCATCTAGTATTTGGAATATAATTTTAGGATTAATAATTTCTATTTATATGCTAATAGACAAAGAAAATTTTTATGCATTAGGTAAAAAAATGACATTTGCTTTATTTAATGAAAAACATTCTAGTAAAATTTTAGAATTAACTCATAGAACTAATAATACATTTGGTAAGTTTCTAAGTGGTAAAATAATAGATTCATCAATAATAGGAGTGTTAACATTTGTAGTACTTACTATATTTAAAATGCCATATATATTATTAATATCAGTGATAATAGGAATAACTAATATTATACCGTTCTTTGGACCATTCTTTGGAGCAATTCCATCGGCTATAATAATATTATTTGTATCTCCTATAAAGGCATTATGGTTTTTATTAATAATAGTAGTAATCCAACAATTAGATGGGAACTTTATAGGACCTAAAATTTTAGGAGATTCTATTGGAATATCTGCATTTTGGATACTGTTCTCATTATTAGTAGCAGGAAAAGTTTTAGGATTAGTAGGAATGATAATAGGAGTACCTTTGTTTGCAGTAATTTACTCTATAATTAAAGATATTATAGAAGCTAAATTAGATAAAAAGGGACTACCTAGTGAGACCTCAGATTATATGAATAAATATGAATAATTAATTTGTGAGTGGAGTATATAAAAATACAATGTATATGTATTTTTATATACTCCATATTTATTTTAACTCATAATTATATTCGTAGTTAAGCTAGAGTTAAGCATTTTCTGATATAATATAGGAAAACATGGCAATAATACATTGTAATTTTAAAAAATATTTTGGAGGAAGAATATGGATAGTACAGAAAATAACAATAATGTATATAGTAACTATTCTAAAATAGATGGAAAATCATCTAAGGATATAGAAAATGATAAATTCACAATGAAAAAAAATGATAATTTACATTGTAAAATATGTGAAAAAGACAACAGCTTCAGTAGTACATATTGCAAATTTTGTGGGAATGATTTGAATGAAATAGTTACTTTAAATGAAGCTAAGGGGAAATTAAAATTTAAAGAAGTAATAAAAAATGATTTAGCTTATTTAAATTTAAAAAACATAATATTAACATCTGGATTAGCTGTAATAATGTTACTTTTAGTAGCTATTGGATTTAAATTTATGATATCAAATCAATTTAAACAAATTAGTAATTCAATAAATCTGGTACACATATTATTAGGATTAAATTTAGGAACTGTAAATGTAAGTACATCTACTATGATGGGTTCATCTTCAGTTAGTGCTAAATTTGGTTTATTATTATCGGTAATTTTACCTATAGTAGCAATGATTATATCTAATTTTATATTTATGAAAAAACCTAAAAAAGACTCTAAGTCTAACCTAATTGATTCAATAGGGGTAGGAATTGTATATGGAGGATTTTTAGGGATTTTATGCATATTTACTAACGTTAGAGCAAATCCACATGATTTATTTCAATATGGATATAGCTTAGGTTTTAGTTATAAATTCTTAAGTTTATTTATAAATGGATTTATAATAGGATTTTTGAGTACGTATTTTATAGGATTGAGAAAAGAACACATAGAAAAAAATATATATTTAGGAATATTTAGACAAGCATTTAAAATAATTTTCTTAGGGTATATTTTGATTTTTATATTATTAGGTATGTTAAGTATATCAAATAGTAACTATTTAATGGAATTAGGTTTAAGTAGTTATATAGGTAAGTTAGGATTAGGAGTAGTGTTAACTCAATTATCTATATATGTATGGTCATTTGCTAATTTAATACCTGTAAATATTGGAGTATATAAATTATCGGTAATAGATGCAGGTGGTACATATTTGATGGGAGATTCAAAATTAATTTTTTGTGCAATGGTTGCTTTATCAGCTTTAATTTTATTAATAGCTGGATGTAAACTAAAATCTAAGTATAAAAAAGAAGGAATCAAATCAGTATTAACTTTAGCAATATCTTATTCAATTTTTATGGGGATTTTGTCTATGTTTACAACTATACAACTTACAACTTATTCAAGTTCAACATATATGGGATTTAGTTTAATAACAACTTTAATAATTTCGTTTATATATAGCTTTATAATGTCATTTGTAGGATATAAGTTAAACACATTTACTAATTAATTTTAGGAGGAATAAAAATGGATTTAGATAAAAAAAAGGAAAAAATAAGTATTTTTAAAGAGGAATTAGAAATAAAAAAAGAAATAGAACAAGATAATCTTGAAAAAACCAATATTTTATTAGAGTTAGGAATTTTAACTTATGAAAAATTTAGAAAACAAGAAGTGTATGATTCTAGTTTTGATGATATGTGTCAAGAATTATTAGATTTAGATAAAAAAATATATGAAAATAATTTAAGAATTGAAAATTTAAGAAAGTCACAAATACAAATTAAATGTGAATGTAACAATGAATTAAGCGTAAGTGATAAGTTCTGTCCAGAATGTGGGAAAAAGGTATGTTTAGAAGAAGAAAATATGATGATTTGTGAATTTTGTGAATCTAAAATAGATAATGATTCAATTTACTGCATATGTTGTGGGAAAAAAATTTAAGAAAAAAATATTAATATATAAGTTATTGGAAGCTGTTTTAATTTTAAAGCAGCTTTTTTTATTGTTAATATGTATTGACATGATAAGTATTAACATATATCATAATGATTGTTAATATATTTAATGGACATATATATTAACAATTGCGAATTATATATAGAGAGGATTAAATTATATGAAAAACAATTTTCAATTAAGTAATTTTAAAACTGAATGGATTAAATATAGTGAATATGAACTTAAAAATGATAATGATGGAAATACATATATTATTCCGGCAAAAAATTCTACTTATACAATTTACAATCCATTTGAGGTATCTGATAAGTTATTATTTGATTTAATAGAGTTGGGTGATGAAGCGTTAAAAGAATATATAAATAAAGAACTTATATTAGAAAAAATAATTTTATTTGCTAAAAATTATGGACTTTTAGGTCTAGTTAGTTCAAATGTTTATAATAGGAATATTGTTGGAGAAGAAACTGTGCTTTTTACAGAAAATAGTATATTAACAAAAGAAAAGTTAATGGATGCTAAAGATTATATAAATTTATTTTTACCATTTACACAAGAAGAAGATATATACACAAGAAATTTTGATGAACATTTAACTATATTTAAAGCAGAAGATTCACCAAAATTTTATGGAAAAAGACCATTAATTTTAGATGTTGTATTTTCAAAATTTTATAGTGAGCAAATTAATTGGATATTGGAATTTTCAAAAATGATATCTAATCATGTTAATCAATTATTAATATATAGGGATGTTAATTTGACAGAGCCTGTAACTATTATGGCTGGTAAATTTAAAGCTCAAAAGATAAGCTTTACTATATCAATGTTTGAAAAAACTGAAATAAATTGGGAATTTGATTCATTACAAAGCATTATAGAAACAATATATGCATTTGTAGTTACAAATGAAAAATTTATAGTTAATCGTTGTGAGTATTGTAATAAAGTGTTTATTGCTAAAAGTGAACGAGAAAAATACTGTTCTCCATCTTGTAGAAATTGTACTAATGTTATAAAGAGTAGAAATAAGAAAAAGCTAATTAAAGATAATAAGTCAGTAGAGGATGTAAGTTTTTCACAAGAAAAGTGTAACAAAAGTAGAGGAGAAGATATTATGAAACTTAATAAAAAAGGTAAAAGAAAAGAAGCGATGTATGAATATAAAGAACGTACAACAACAGGTGGCGTATATAAAATAACTAACACCGTTAATAATAAAAATTTAATAAGAAGTGAGATAGACCTTAGGGGTATGAAGAATCGTTTTAATTTTTCTATGTCTACAAATTCATGTATTAATCCTAAAATGCAAAAGGATTGGAATGAATTTGGTTCAAAAGTATATGTATTTGAAGTACTAGAGGAAATTGAAATGAAAGATGATATAACAATATTAGAATTTAAAAAACAATTAAAAGACCTTGAAGATAAATACATTTCACAATTTGATGATAAAGATCTATATTAGAATTAGGTGATATGTTTAGATAGTATTGAAAGAGTAATTGATAGTTTAACAGGATTTGCAATAAGGAAATAGAGTTATCTTAAAAAATAGGATATCTCTATTTTTATTTTAAGTATATATTAGAGTAATTCATAAGATGAAAAATTAGTATATATGTGATAAACTATAATAGTATTTAATTTGTAGTGGAGGGATAGTATGAATAATGATGTAAAGGGGAAAGACAAAAAAGTAGATGATACTTTTAGTATAACAATGGAACTTGAGAGACCTTTACTTTATGACAAGGTTGATGAGAGTATAAAAAATTCAAAAGATATAAATAAAAATAACCATAAATATAGATTAAAAGCTCTAATAGGAGTTTTAGGGGTATTAATAATAGGATTTTTAATTTGGGCAAATATGTCATATGAACCTCAGTCTTTGGCTAAAGAATCGCTTATAAGTAATGATTTAGTTGAAGTTAATACAGATGAATTTATAACATTTACACCTAAAAATAAAAAAGTAACTAAGGGGTTTATATTTTATCCAGGAGCTAAGGTTGAACCAGAGAGTTACGCACCTTTATGTAAGAAAATAGCAGAAAGTGGATATGAAGTAGCAATTGTGCCTATGCCTTTAAATTTAGCAGTGCTTGGGATAAATAAAGGTGAAAAAATTATAGAAAAGTATCCAAATGTAGAAAGTTGGGCAGTTGGGGGACACTCTTTAGGTGGTGTTATGGCTTCAAATTTTGCAGTTAAAAATAATATGGTAGATGGAGTGGTATTTTTAGCATCATATCCTATGGGTGATGACTTAAAAAAAATAGGTAAAGATGCACTTTCTATTTGGGGAAGTAAAGATGGAGTAATGAATTTCAAGAACTTAGTAGAGTCAAAAGAAAAATTACCGCTAGATACAACATATGTAGAAATAGAAGGTGGAAACCATTCTCAATTTGGAGATTATGGAAAGCAAAATTCAGATAACGATGCTATCATAAGTGAACAAAAACAGTTAAAAATAACAACTGATAACATAATTAAATTTATAAATAATATGAATTAGATAAAAAAATAAAAAACTACTCTAAATATATTTTGTGAAGATAATGTATTTAGAGTAGTTTTTTTGATAAAACATATACAAAATATTATTTATAAAACTATATATATTAAAGATATATTATATATAAAAAAATTAATAAAAATGTAAGAAAGTGAGTTTATATAATATTTACAGATATATATATTTAAAATATATAATTTATATTTTTATAGATATGAATTACATAGGTTGTATAAATTCCAATTTCATTCCAATTTTAAATAATATTTTAACAAAAATAGGCATACCTTTAATTAATCAGAATATTTATATTTTTTACGTTAAATTGCCTACTAAATTAAAGTTTGCTACTATGTAATTATAGGATTCTTTATTTCAAATAAAGATACATTAATATGAATCTTATAGGGAAAGGGAAAATTGTAAAAACTTAATAGTCCAAGATAGTAACATAGGGGGGAAAGGCTATGAAAAAAATTTATTGTGATAATGCAGCAACATCTTATCCAAAAGCACCTTTAGTAGGTGAGGCGATGTTATCTTATATAAACAGTATAGGTTGTAATGTAAACAGAGGAAGTTATTCTACTGAATATCAACCAGAAAATATTGTTTATGAAACAAGAGAATTATTATGTAAACTATTTAATTTCGATAAGCCAGAAAATACTGTATTTACACAAAATGTTACCACAAGTCTAAATACAGTTTTAAAAGGATTATTAAAACCAGGGGATAATGTAATAGTATCTTCAATGGAACATAATGCTGTAATGAGACCTTTAGCAAGATTACAAGATAACCATGTTACAGTAACTACAGTAAACTGCAACTTATTAGGAGAAATAGAATTAAATGACATAGAAAAAGCTATGACTGATAATACAAAAGCGGTAGTAGTAACACATGTATCAAATGTTTGTGGAACAATATTACCAGTAAGAGAAATAGGAGCATTGTGCAAAAAACATAATAAAATATTTATAGTAGATGCGGCTCAATCTGCTGGAATACTAGACATAGATATGGAAAAGGATAATATTGATATATTATGTTTTACGGGACATAAAGGACTTTTAGGTCCACAAGGAATAGGTGGATTTTTAATAAAAGATTCTATAGTTTCACAAATAAAACCTTTTATAGAAGGAGAAACTGGAAGTGATTCAGAGTTAGAAGTACAGTCTAATTATATGCCAGATAAATTTGAAAGTGGAACATTAAATATTCCTGGAATATTTGGTCTTAATGAGTCATTAAAGTATGTAACTAATTTAGGTATTAAAAATATATATGAAGAAGAAATGAGTCTTACAAAAAAATTCTTAGAAGAAGTAAAAAATATAGATGAAAGTTTAATAGTAGGTAAAAAAGATTTAATTAATAGATCCCCAATTGTATCTTTAAACTTTAAAAATATTGATAATGGATTAATTTGCTATAATTTAGAAAGAGAATATGGAATTTTAACAAGAAGTGGATTACAATCAGCACCTATTGCACATAAGACTCTAGATACATTTTCTAATGGAACATTAAGATTTAGTTTTGGATTTTTCAATACTATAGATGAAATTGATCATATAATAAATTCTTTATATATGATATATATAAAACAAGGATTATAGGATAAATTTGTGATAGACATATGGCTTGGGATGAAAACTTATATTTCATCCCTTTGTTAGGTTATTTTATAAAATCCTTCTAGTTAATTAAAATTGTTTATATATATTTATATTGCTACATTCAACATTTTTAACTTCATTTTTAAACCCATCCATAAACCACATAATATCTTTCTTTTTAAGACAACCAAATAAAAATAAAAATATAAAATATAAAGTTAATACTAATATAATTTGAATTGAGATTAAAGGATTAATTTCTATAATATTAAATAAAAATTTTGACAAGTAGGCAGATATACTTACACATATAAATGGTTTTATTACCCAATCTAATATGTGAAAATCTAGGTTAGTTACTTTTAAAAGACGATTTAAGCTTAAGGAAGCATTAAGTATAGTACTTATAAAAATAACCATTATAAACCCTGAAATTCCCTTTCTAGGAATGAAATAATATATTATAAAAATTCGAACAACCATGTCTATTAAATTATATTTTAATGTACTCATTTGATGATTAAGTGCATTTAAACTTCCATCTACAATTCTATCTAAATACATAAGAGGAATAAGAGGAGCTAAAATTTTCATCATAACTCCAACTTCTTGACTATTATAAATAGCCATTCCAAGTTCTTTAGAAAAAATTATAAACAATCCAGTAGCAAACATTGCGATTAATAAAGTGAATTTTAAAACTTTAGAAATTATGTAATTTACTCTTTTTCTTTGATTTAGAGCATTTGCCTCTGAAATTTCAGGAATAATGAGAGTAGAAAAAGATGCTAAAAAGATAGATGGAAAAACTAATATAGGTAAAACCATTCCTTTTATCATTCCAAATGCAGCTAATGAGGCGGCGTTAGAAGAACCAAATTTTCTAAGTGCATCAGGAATAAGTATATCCTCTAATGTTCTAAGAGAGGTTTGTATGTAAGCACTACAAGCTATTGGAAATGCAATGCAAGCAATTTCAATTAGTGAGCATTTGTTATCTTTTTTAGATAAGGTATAATGAGTAGGATTTTTTTCAAATATGTATAATATGTAAGAATATAGCGTTGATATTATAATGCCAACAGCCATGCCAACAGCAACTAACGAACAAGTAAAATCAAGACCCATAGGTAAAAAGGAACTCATTAAAAGTATAATAATAGTCATCATAGTAACACTTTCAATAATATCTGCACTTACGCTTTTAATTACTTTTCGACAGCCATAAAAATATCCATTTAAGCAAGAACAAATGCCGACAAATGGCAAGCTACAAGAAATTATTTTTAGCGGGATTATAGCTCTAGTATCATGTATTAACATAATGCTTATAAATTCAGAAAAATAATATAACAAAGTTGATGATAAAATGCTAAAAAATAATGAGTATACGATACCTTTCTTAACAATGTTTTTTATTTTGTAGAAGTTACCTTTACCTAGCTCTTCGGCAACAAGTCTAGTTGTCGTGATTCGTATGCCAGAAATAGCTAAGGTAGAAGTTACTACATTTATACTCATTATTAATTGAAATAATCCCATTCCTTCAGCACCAATTTTATTAGATAGATATACTCTAAATGCCATATGTATAAATCCAAGCATCATTGTAGTAAAAGTTAATATTAAAGCATTTAAAATTAATTTTTTTCTTTTCATAGTATTTTATCTCCTATAAATTCATTAAAAATAAACTAGCTTAAAATTTAGATATGCTCATATATATGCGAAGATAATGGATAAATATTATATAAAAATAGGAAATAAAAAATAATAGAATATAAAATTGCTTTAATACAAAAGATATGAGTAACATTATACATAAGGAGGATTGAAAATGGAAATAAAAAACCAAAGTAAAAAAAGTGTGTATTCATCTCAAGGTGATTATTTTAAAGGACTAAATACTTCAAGTCCAGAATTTAAAGCAAAAATGAAAGATGGAGGTTTCCAAAGAAATCCAGAAGAGTATAACTATAAAGGTAGCAAAGAAGCTGCTAAAGCTAAAAATATATTTAAATAAATTTATATGAGTAACTGTCTTAAAATATTAGATTTTATTATAAGGCAGTTACCTCATTTTTAGTATATGTGTTTTAGTAGTATATTATTATCAAAGCTTCCATGAGTAGCTTTTTTCTCACTTCTTTTTCTTAGGATATCTTGTTCAGAATAACCATATCTTTTGCCTATCGAGAATAAAACCTCCATAACATCTGCAAAGCCTTCTAATTCTTCACAGTAAAAAAGTTCATATAATTCCTCGTTGAATTTAACATAAAGATATTCTACCATTTGCTGATCATCTAAATTTTCTATTATGCACTTTTTACCTGAAGATTCTATTATCTCAGGCGTTTTATCTCTGACTAACTTAACTGAATTATTCATAATATATCCCCACCTTATAAAAGTATATATATCTAAAAAACTTATAATTATAAGTTTTAATAATTATAGTAGTATATTATCATTAAAAAGTATACAAAAATATAAATAAGAAAAAATAAATATATGTAAATAAATTTAAGGAGCATAAAAATGAAAATAAGATTAGGATATGTGGCAATAGCATTGAACCTAGAAAAAGTAACATCTTCAAGTACTTTAACTTATGCAAGGTATACAAAGTTAAACACAAAAGACGAAAAAATAAAAAAGTTAAAAGATGTTACGTACTCAAATATAGAAGCATTAGAACATATTTTAAATTATAATATAAAAAATAATATACATTTTTATAGACTAACATCAAACTTAGTACCTTTAGCTACACACCCAGATGTTATGTGGGATTATATAAAATATTTTAAATGTGACTTTGAGTATATAGGAAAAATAATAAAAAATAGCAATATGAGAGTAGATTTACATCCAGACCAATTTAATGTAATAAACAGTATAAGAGAAGAAGTTGTTAAAAATACACTTAGGAATTTAAATACACAAGTAGACATACTTGAAGCTATGAATTTAGAAAATGGAAAAATGGTGATACATATTGGAAGTGGACAAGGAGGAAAAGAAAAAAGTATACAGAAATTTATAGATAATCTAAATAAATTTCCAAATAGAATAAAAGAAAGATTAATACTAGAAAATGATGATAAAACATTTACAGCGAAAGAGGTACTAGAAATATGTAAGAAAACAAATATACCAATGGTTTTAGATGTACATCATCATATATGTAAAAATGAAGGTGAAAACATAAATGATTTATTAAGTGATATATTTAATACTTGGAAAGAAGAAGAACTACCTCCTAAAATCCACTTTTCAAGTCCAAAAGAATTTGAAAAAGATAGAAAACATTCAGATTATATAGAGCCAGAAAGCTTTATAAAATTTATAGAGCTAGCCAAAGAAAAATCAAGCAAAAATTTTGATGTAATGATAGAAGCAAAGAAAAAGGACCAAGCATTATTTAAATTAATGCAAGATTTAAAAAAACTAAGACCAAACTATAGATACTTAGACGAAAGTACTATAGAAATTTAATTCATATAGATATTAAAAAATTGAAAAATGTATGAAAGAAAGGTCATATAGGAAGACCTATATAACTATCTTTCATACATAATAAACTCAATATAACTTAGCCGATACCTCCATAGACTGCTCCAAGAATTATAACTACAATAGTTACTAACACAAATACATATCTCCCAAAGTAAACAAAGTTAATTTTAAATTTTCTTTTACACCCCTTGTTGATTTCATCTAATATAAATTCACTATCAAGGATATAGAAAAATACATAAGCTACAATTAATGCTCCAATAGGAGAAACAAATATAGTTATAAAATTAGTAAAGTTATCAAAATTAGTAAGACTAGTTGCTAGAGGTATAGCTAATATAAAGCAAATAGAACTTATTAAAATAGAAGCTTTTTTTCTAGACATATTAAAAGTTGATATAAGTGCTTCAACAGGACCTTCTAACATATTTACAGAAGAAGATACTGCAGCAAATATTATACTTAAGAAAAATAAAATACTTAAAAAATTTCCGTAAGGCATAGACTTAAATATTGTTGGTACTGTTATAAATAAAAGTGATGGTCCTGCAGCTACGTCAAGTTTGAATGCAAATACAGCTGGGATTATCATGAAAGAAGCTAGTAAAGCTGCTAATGTATCAAAGAAAGCAGTACTAAGAGCAGACGAAGGAATATTAAATTTTTCATCTATATAACTTCCATAAACAACCATTCCACAACCATTAAGAGATACAGTAAAGAAAGCTTGACCTAGTGCCATAACCCAAGTTTCTATATTAAGCAAGTAATTCCATCTTGGTTTTAAAAGGTATTCAACACCAGCCATAGAGCCATCTAAACTTAAGGATTTAATAGTTAGTATTATAAAAAGTATAAGTAGTAATGGCATTATTACTTTATTTAAATTTTCAATTCCTTTATTAACACCAAGACATACAACGCTTAAAGTAATTAGTACTGATAATAAAAACCACACAATAGTTGCATTTGTTCCAGCAAAAGTATCAAAGTAAGTTTGAGTATGTATAGAACTAATTTCTCCTGTTATGCTTAAGAAGAAGTATTTTAAAATCCACCCCATGACAATAGAGTAAAACATAAATACACCACATAAACCTATTGTGGGAATAGCCCCAATAATAGAGCCACCTTTTAAATTTTTATCTTTGAATACTTTTTTTATAGCACCCAAAGAACCAGATTTAAAAGCTCTACCAAATGTAAATTCGCCTATAAGCCCTGTTGAGCCTAATATAAAAACAAACAAGAAGTATGGAATTAAAAATGCAGCACCACCATACTTACCTAGTTTATAAGAAAACATCCATATGTTGCCTAGCCCTAATGCAGCACCAACGCAGGATATTACAAAACCAAATTTATTAGAAAATAAATCTCTGCTTTTTAAAGCTTTAGTATCATTTTTCATGAATAAGACCTCCTAAGTAATATATAAAAAAGGCCACATATTTTTACTATGTGACCTTTTAAACCTAGGACGATAAAAAGCCACATAGTATCCTACGTGGCCAATTTAAGCGTGTTAAATATAGCCATCATAGAAGCAAATTTTTACGATTTGCATCTATGATGGTAATTTTTTATCATAAATACAAACCTTTATCTATAATAGCCATAATAATAAGTATTAAAATTTATAAAAGTAAAGGTTGTATTGTTATTCATAATTATTTCTCCTTATTTTAAATAATATTAAAATTAAATTTGATTACAAAATCATTATATATCTATATTTATTAAAAATCAATAAAATATTTTTTTTATGTTTCATTTATAGCAAATATAGACATAACATTAAATTGACTTTTAAATGTATTAAGAATAAAATTTATATTAATAAAATTAATACTGAGTAAGCATCAATAATCATATCGTAGTTAGCAAAATAGGGTATTTTACTAATCTTTTTGAGGGGGAAAAGTGAATGAGTTTTATAGCAAAACAGTATGAAAACTTAGAAGTAAGTGCAATGGTGGCAGCGAGTGATAGTGCAACTTTGGTAAAAAAGATGATAGATTTAAGTTTAGGGGATCATGATATAAAAACAGATTCTAGAATTGTAAAAGCAGCAGCAGAAAATAAGATTATAGGTCATACAATGTACACTCACCCTTTAGGTGATGAAAATTTTAGAGAAGAAATAATAAAATATATAGGTAAAAATTATAATCATAAACTTAATTTAAATAATATAATGGTTACAATTGGAGCAGGTAATGCACTTTATGTGTCATTAAAAGCAGTTTTAAACCCAGGGGAAGAAGTTATAATAATAGGACCATATTATGCATCTTATAAAGATCAAATTAAAGGCGTAGGGGGAAAAGTAGTAGTAGTAAATACTAGTGAAGAAAATAATTTTATGCCGACAATAAATGATATAAAAGAAAAAATAACTAAAAAAACTAAGGCAATAATAGTTAACTCACCAGTAAATCCAACTGGTTCAATATATACACAACAATTATTACAACAAATTTATGATTTAAGTGTTGAAAAAAAACTTATAATAATGTCAGACGAAGTTTATACATCTTTTGTGTATGACAACAATAAATATACATCAATGCTAGAAATTGATAAAAACCTTACAAATACTGTAGTAATAAAAACTATGTCTAAAGATTATGCAATGACAGGATGGAGAATAGGATATATGATTGCAAGTTTAGAAATTATAAATGTAGCACGATATATAAATGATGGCATAGCATATTCAGCACCTACAATAGGTCAAAGTGGTTCAATAGAAGCATTGAGATTATCAGATGAAATAACTACATATTTGAGAAAAATTTATGATGAGAGAATTAAATATGGATTTAATAGAATAAAAGATATAAAAAATATACATACACGTAATCCTCAAGGGGGCATATATTTATTTGTTAATATTTCAGAAACAGGATTATCAGGAGAAGAGTTTACAAATCGACTTATTAAAAAAGGTGTGCTAGTTCTTCCTGGAAATATTTTTGGAAAAAAATATAACAACTACATAAGAATAACTTGTAATAAGGATATAAATATATTAAAAGAAGCATTTGATAAAATTGAGGAATTATGCAATTTTTAGAATGAAAAATTTAAAAAGATAAAAAATAAAAAAAGAGATTGCTTAAATAATATGTTTTTTAGAAGCTAAAATACTGTATACATGAATGATTTGCATTTGGTAGAAAATTAGTAAAAAACATAAATTAGAGCAAATCTCTTTTTTTTATTTAAAAAACAGAAAATAAAGAAAATTATGAAAATAACAAAGAATGAAATGGTAAACTCTTAAAATTACAATATAAAATTCAAAAATAAAAATGATAGAATTAAAACTTGCAATTTTTAAAGAATGGCTATATACTCTAAAATAAAAGAGGAAGATTACTTCTAAAAACATAAAAAACGAGGGGGTAACATATTAAAATTTAAACATTATTACTAGGATTTTTATTGAAATTTGCGTTGATTATATTATTATTTTTTTAATCTAGATAAAAAGGCTTAAAGATTCAATAATATAATTTAAAGTAAAATTTAAAATAACTATGATTTTATCATAGAAAAAATTAAGGGGAGAACAATGAGCAAAGTTAATACCACTCTAGAGGACAATATATTTTTGAAGTATTCAGTGGCTATAATAGGAATGACTGTAAATAGTATAGGGGTAAATGGATTTTTAAGACCAGCACATTTGCTTAGTGGAGGTGTTCCAGGAGCTTCAGCGGCTATAAACTATATAACAGACATAAATATAGGGTTATTAACATTTTTGATAAATATACCAATATTTATTTTAGGATTTATATATTTAGAAAAGAAATTTTGTTTTACAAGCTTAATAAACATGGTTATATTTTCTATAGTACTAGGTATAACACAAGATATAAGTAAGTTTATACCAATTAATGATATGTTATTACAAAGTATATATGGAGGAATTTTAACAGGAATTGGTGTAGGTATAGTTTTTAGAACTAAATCATCTTTAGGTGGAACAGATATAATAGGAGCAATATTAAAGTTTAAAAGAAATATACCTATAAAAGATACATCATTAGGAATAAATATATTAATAGTTTCTATAGGAGGACTATTATTTGGATTAGATTTAGCATTATATACATTGATAGGAATGTTTTTAAATGCATCTGTAATGAATTTTGTAAAAGATGCAATGAATGAACAAAAATCAGTGTTAGTTATATCAAAAGAAACAGATTCTATAGCAACGGATATAATGGAAAACTTAACAAGAGGTGTAACATTTTTAGATGCAGAAGGAGCTTATACTAAAGAAAAGAAAAAAATTATATATTGTATAGTTTTATCTCATGAAATACCAAAATTAAAAGAGATAGCATTGAAATATGATCCAAGATCATTTATATCTGTAAATGAAGTGAGTGAAGTAAAAGGAAGAGGATTTAAGGAAAAATATTTATAATAAATAAACTTTTATTACCAATTTAAAAGAGGTCTAAATTATATATAATTTAGGCCTTTTTAGTTTAGTATGAAATTTTTTAATCAGAATCTCTTTTTACGTATATATCAGAAAGTTCTATATTTACATTTACATCATGAGCATTTATTTCATTTGCATTGTTTAAATCATCATCTATGATTTTTATAGGCAATTCTATTGTAAATGTACTGCCTTCTCCTAATTTTGAAGTTAGATAAACGTTTCCGTTATGAAGCTCTACAAATGATTTAACTATAGATAAACCTATTCCACTACCTTCATTTCTACGAGTTAATAAATTATCTACTTGCATAAATTTATCGAAAATTTTAGATAAGTTTTTTTCATCAATCCCAATCCCATTATCTGAAATAATAAATTTTAATTTATCATCAGTAGCTATTAAATTAGCAAATATTTTGCCTTTAGAATAAGAAAATTTAATTGCATTTGATAGTAAATTAAGTATTACTCTTTCTAATTTTTCTTTATCAACTGCCATAATTAATTCTTCTACATTAGTATCAAATATAACTTCTAAATTTTTTTCCTCAGCATAAGGAAGAACAGATAAAACAGTATCTTCTATTAAGCTAACAACATTTTCATTTGTTAAATTTAAATTAGTAAAATCAGAATCAATCTTAGCTACATCTATTATGTTGTTGATTAGTCTTAATAGCCTATTTGAATTTTGTGTAATTATATTTAAATTATTATTTATAATTTTTACTTTTTCATTTTGTTGATCATATTTAGAAATTAATTTTCTAAGTAGTTGAGTTGAAGAATATATAATAGCTACTGGCGTTCTAAGTTCATGGCTTATATTTGAAATAAAATTATTTTTAGCATTATTTGCATCTTCTGCTAATAATTTAGCTTTATATAATACTTCTTCTGATTTTCTTTTTTTAACAGAATACATAATTAAAGCTAGTATTATAGATATAAATCCAATAAATGTAATTAGTGTAGGTATAATAAGTTTTTTATATGTCACAAAAAAAGGAATAGGTTTATTTATTATAATAGAATCTTTAGGAATTAAATCTGTATGAATAACATTTGATTTTAAATTATAATAATTAAACATCCACGTATTAGTATTTTCATAAGTAATTATTCTTTGATTAGTATATCCATTCTCTAATATATCGAGGATTAATTTACCTGCTTTTTTTCCTTGTTCAAAATGACATATAACTTTACCACCAATCATGCTATTTTCTAGATTATAACTTAAAGTAGTATAAACAGGAGCACTTACATTTTTAGATATAATATCATTTGATTCTAATATAGATATAGACCTACCAATACCATCTCTGTAAGGATATACGAATAAAACAACATCGTCTTTAGAATTTAAATTTCTAAGTTTATTTAGAAATTCATCATCAGCTTTTGGAGGTATTTCTATATATTTAAAATTAAATTTACTTAATTTAGATTGCAGTTTAAAAAAATCATTTATTTCATGCTTATATTTAATATGATTTCCCGCAATCAAAACTAAATTTTTATTATTATTATAAATATTGTGTATTAAATTAAGTGTTTCAGAGATAGATGAATATTCAACAACACCACTCATATTTTCATTTTTAGCTTTTACGATGTTTTTTTCTTCACTAACACCTAAAAATACTATAGGAATATCTTTAAATAAAGAGTTTTTGTATTTAATTCCAAAGTTTAATGCAGCATCATCTGCTAAAACCACTGCATCAAAATTTTTATAATTTTCAAGTTTAAGTTTAAGTAAATTATAAAAATGAAGTTCATGTTTTTCATCTGTAAATTTTTCTGAATTCATATACTCAACTTGAATATGATAGTTATTATTGAGACAATAATTTAAGCCTTTCAATTGGTCGTTAAAACTTATAAAACTTGGAGTATAGGAACTAATAAATAATATACTTTTTTCATTATCAGCGTATACTTTGTTTTGCATAAACAAAGCTATAAGTATTGAAATTACTGTATAAAATAATAATATAGTTTTTTTCATAGTAGTCATCCTTATAATTGTTAATATAATATTATATATTATTCCTAAAAAAATATTATATATTAAAATTTATATAAATAATAAAACTTGAAATTTTAAAGGTTACCTTGTTATTTTAAGTAAATTCTGTAATAATAAATAACTAATAGAAATAAAAACATAAGGTGGTAAAAATGACTGATAAATTTGTAAATTTTGATTTAGATAAAAATATATTAAAAGCACTTGGAAATTTGGGATATAAAAATCCATCAAAAGTTCAAGGAGAAGTTATTCCAAAATTATTAAAATATAATAGTGTAATAGTAAAATCAAAAACAGGAAGTGGAAAAACAGCAAGTTTTGGTATTCCTATATGTGAAAATATAGATATAGATAATAACGATATACAGGCATTAGTGATAGTTCCAACTAGGGAGTTAGCTCTTCAAGTTAAGGAAGAATTATCTAATATAGGAATATTAAAAAAAGTAAGATGTAGTGCTATATTTGGAAGACAGCCTATAAAAGAGCAGATAAGAGAATTAAAACAAAGAGTACATGTTGTAGTGGCTACACCAGGTAGAATAATTGACCATATACAAAGAAAAACTATTAATTTAGATAATATAAAATATTTTATAATAGATGAAGCTGATAAAATGCTTAATAAAGGATTTTTAGAAGATATGGAATTTATATTCAATAACATTTCACAAAACAGCACAAAAGGACTTTTTTCAGCAACTATAGATAAAGACATAAAAAACATATGTGACATATATATAAAGGACTCTCAAACTATAGAGATAGAGAACAAAGAAGATATAAATAAAAAGCAAATACAAGAAAATTTACTAAAGGTAGAAGAAATAGAAAAATATGAAATTTTAAAAAAAATTATATATATAGAAAATCCAGATTCATTAATAATTTTTTGTAACACAAGAGAAAGGGTCATGAGATTATATTCTAAGTTAAAAAAAGATAAGTTTTTAGTAGGCCAATTACACGGAGATATGTCTCAAGATAAAAGAATTTTTATAATAAAAGATTTTAAAAAAGGAAAATTTAATATTTTAGTGAGCACTGATGTAGCAGCTAGAGGAATACATATAGATGACATTTCCCTGGTAATAAACTACGATGTACCACATGATAAAGAAAACTATGTTCATAGAATAGGAAGAACAGGTAGAAAAGATAGCTTTGGAAAAGCTATAACTATGGTAAGTTCTAAAGATGAAAAGTATCTAATTGAGATAGAAGAATATACACAAAAGAAGATAGAAGAAATAGAAAATATTAATGAAAACAAAGTAAAAAGTGGTCAAATAAAATTTGATGAAAATACAAGAAAATTATTAAAAGATAAGAAAAATAAATTTGAAGAAAAAGTGATTCACAATGAAGTTACAAGACTTTATTTAAATGCTGGGAAGAAAAAGAAAATAAGAGTTGTAGATATAGTAGGTGCATTTAGTAATATATCTGGAGTAACAGGAGAAGATATTGGAGTTATTGATGTGCAAGATTTATGTTCTTATGTAGATATACTAAATAATAAAGGAAATTTAATACTAAATAAATATAAAGAAATTAGCATAAAAAAGAAAATAGTTAAAGTAAAAAAGGATAATCAATCATCTTAGGAGGATACAGATGGCTATAAGCAAAGAAGAGTTTTTTAGAAAATATAAAATAGATGAAAATTATTTAATGGAGAATAACGTTGACTGGAGAGAACTAGAAGAAATATATGTTGATTTTAATAAATATAGAAAAAGTTATGAAACTCAAGCAGATTTAATTGCAAATATTTTAAGAGGACATAAGAAAGTTCATTCAGTTAAAACAAGAGTAAAAGATGCACATCATCTAATAGAAAAAATTATTAGAAAGACACCAGACAGAAGAAAAAAATATGGAGATGATTTTAGATTTACAGTAGATAATTATAAAAATGAAATAACGGATTTATTGGGTATAAGAGTAATTCATATATTTAAAGAAGATTGGGAAGAGATACATGATTTTATAAGTCAAATGTGGAATGTGAATGAAATAGTAGCAAATATTAGAGAAGGCGATAATACTAAAAAATTCGAAGAATTAGGCATAGAAGTATGCTCTAGACTTTCTGGTTATAGATCAGTTCATTATTTAGTAGAGTCGTATCCAACAACAAAAAAGGTTATTGCAGAGGTTCAAGTTAGAACAATTTTTGAAGAAGGATATGGAGAAATAGACCATCAGTTAAGATATTCTTTGGATAATATTCCTGAAATACTTGAACAAAATTTAATGTTACTTAATAGAATAGCTGGAAGCTCAGATGAAATGGCATCACTTATAAATTTACTTAGTAAAAGTTTTAATGATATAAAAGTGAAATTTGAAGATGAAATAAGTGTAAAAGATAGAAAAATAATACAATTAAAAGATGAAATAGAGAAAAGTATATCATTATCAAAAGAAGAAAAAGAAAACATAATTAAAAAAATAAATAATATTATATGAAAAACTTAATATGAGTTTTATGTTAATTTATAAGAAAAGGAGCTATTGAAAAATATAGCTCTTTTATTTTTTACAAATAATGTAAAAAACACATATTATACTACATATATAGTATAATATATATTGAATCATCTATAAGAACAGGAGGATATTATGGAGGACAATATTAAGTTTATAGGGATAATTATTGTGATTGGATTAATTTTTATAATATATACAAATATAAAGCAAAACAAGAAAAAAAAGAAGACTAAAAGAGTTATAAGGAATAATACATTTACAGAAACAAACCGAAATGATGATATTATACAAAGAAGTGATTCTTTTTTAACTAAAATAGTTTCAACAGAATCTGATGAAAGACAAGAACTTATAAGAAAATTAAGAAAAGGTGATATACTTACTTTATTAAGAGAAGCAGCAAATCAACAAAATCCAAATGCAATATTATTATTAAATAATGAAAGAAAATGCATAGGATATTTATCAAAGGATGTTGCGAAAAGTTTAGCACCTCTTATAGATAAAAAAATTAAATACGAAGGAATAGTTTATGAGTTAAATTATTCAGGAGGAATTTTAGATTTAATCGTAAGGTTGAAAAAAAATAAAAAAGAAGAACATTCTAATAAAAAATTAGTAAACAGGGCATTAAGTAAGAGTATTAGGGTTAGAGAAAAATATGAAGGAAAAGAAGAAATGGATAAAGGGGTAGATATTTTAATAAATAAGATAATAGAAGTATCTTCTTCTGAGTGTGATTTAAACAAAGTATTTATAATAGAAGAAGCTACTGAAGAAGATTTAAATAAAGTTTGTTTAAAATTAGAATATGTCTATGGATGTTTTAAAAATTTGATTAGAGTATGGATGGAAGAGGTAATAATACCTTCTGAAGAAGACTTGAATGCTCAATTAGATTTAATAATCAATGCTTATGAAGATAGTACAATTAATATAAAGCTTGAAGAAGATATAACTGATATAAATAAATATTATAAATTTTTAAAATTAAGAAATGAGATATTTAATAATTTAATAAAAAATATCTGCAAAAGTAAGGATAAAATAAATCGTGATTATAGAGAATTATATGTGTTAAATACAAATCAATTGATACAATCTATAGAAGATAAGATGACTAATAATGTTAAAATGATTATTAGAATGCAAGAAAGAAAAGGATTGTAATTTTACATAGAAACTTCGACGAGACTGATATATAAGTAAAACTTGTATGTTCAGTCTTTTATTATTTTAATGACTAAAATTAAATTAAAAATTGTTTTGGACATACATAAAAAATAAGAGAATATAATATAGTGTTAATTGAATAAAAAATTATAAATTATGGGGGATTTTATATGAACGGTATAAAGAAGGTATTAACACTAGGATTATCAACACTATTAATATCAACAGGGTATGTTAAGGTTAATGCATTAAATAATGTAAATTCAATACAAGGAAATAATAGATATTCAACAGCAGGGATTATTGCAGATAAAAAGGATTATGATGTAGCAATACTTGTTAATTTAGATAAATCATTAGCAGATGGGTTAAGCGCAAGTGGGTTAGCTGGAGCTGTAGATGCACCTATTTTATTAACTCAAAAAGATAATATACCAATTGAAACAATGTCTAGATTGGATAAGGTAAATAAAGTATATTTAATAGGAAATGAAAATGTAATAAGTAAAAATATTGAAGTGAAATTAAAAGAAAAAAATATTGAAGTTATAAGAATAGGTGGTACTGATAGAATTGAAACTAGTTACAAAGTAGCTAAGGAAATTTCGAGTATAAAAGATATAGATAAAGTTATATTTACAAATGGATATAGTGGGGAAGCTGATGCAATGAGTATTTCACCAGTAGCATCAAGAGATAAATCACCTATCATACTTACAGATGGAAAAAATACATTATTTGATGCTAAGGGTGTTAAAAGTTATGTGATAGGTTCAAAATCTGTAGTCAGTGATGAATTTGTAAATAAAACTAAATCAATTAGAATAGGTGGAATAGATAGATTTGATACAAATAAAAAGGTTATAGAATATTTTTATAAAAATCCTGATACATTTTATATATCAGATGGATATAAACTTGTAGATGCACTTACAGCAGCACCACTAGCACAAAATAGCCCTATAGTATTAGTTAGTAATACAAGTGATAAGAGTATATTAAAAAATAGTGATACATTAACAACAGTAGGAGAAGTAGATTATAAAATTTCAAAACAATGTGTTGATATGATTTTATTAAATGAAAAAGATAATAAAGGTATAAAAAAAGCTCAAAATATATTAAATGAAATGGCACTACAATCAACTGAAAAAAGAATATACGAATATATCTTACCTCAAGCAATTGGAATTGACGAAGTTAATAAAAATTATTATGCCTTTGGAATGTATAATACAGATGATCCAGAATATCAACTAATGGGAGATTGGATTATTATAGTAGATAAAAATACTTTTGAAGTTTATGAATATTGTGTAGATGGAACTATGATAAAACACGAAATTAAATAGAAATTAAAAAATAAAGTCATATCTTTGATAAATATATATTTTAATTGCTTATTCATAAATCCCTATATAAAATTATGTTAAAGGGGAATGATTTAAAACAGGGGGATCTTAGATGAAAACATTAGTGTTAGGAAATGTATTTGTTGATGTGATCGTTAATGTAGATGCTTTACCAAAAACAGGCGATGATATTATGTGTAACAAACAGCTTATATCTATAGGTGGTTGTGCTTATAATGTAGCAACAGTATTAAAAAACTTTGAAGTTGAACATGATTTGATATCGCCAGTAGGAAATGGGATTTATGGAGAGATTATTAGGGAAGAATTAGAAAAAAATGATTATAAAAAATATATAACTGATGACTCTTCGGATAATGGATACTGCTTATGTTTAGTAGAAAAAGATGGGGAGAGAAGTTTTATAACTATAAGGGGTATAGAATCTACGTATAAGTCTAAATGGTTAGAAGATATAGATGATAGTGAATATGATAATATATATGTATCAGGATATGAAATGGAAGGAGAGAGTGGGGTTATAATATCGAATTGGTTACTTAAACAAAAAGATAAAACTCTTTTCTTTGCACCTGGCCCAAGAATTAATTATATACAAAAAAAAACCATGGAAAAAATTTTAACACTAAATCCAATATTACATTTAAATGATGATGAAGCTTTAAAATATACAAATAAAAGTAATATAATGGATGCTGCAAAAGAAATTAATAGATTGACCTTAAACAGTGTATTTATAACATTGGGAAAAGATGGAGTTATGTATTTTAATGGTAATAACTACAAATTTATAGACGGAATAAGTACACAAGTTGTTAACACAATAGGAGCAGGAGATAGTCATATAGGAGCAATAATAGCATCATATTCTAAGGGTTGTAATTATGATGAATGCTGTTATATAGCTAATAAAGTAGCATCTAAAGTGGTAGGATATGAAGGAAGTAGATTTGAATATAAATTATATTTTAAAGATGAATATTTAATGTACAACTACTCATAATCTAAGTGCTAAAATTTATTACTAAAATTATTTGAATTGTATAAACTATAAAGAAAAAATGTAGTATAATAAAATTAAAAATTAGACTTAAACAAGGAAGAGGACATAATGGAACCAATAAAGATAAAACTAGAAGATTTTAAATTAGAGAATTTCATAAATTATTATGAAGATAATATAGAAGAATTAATTTCTGAGTATAATGAACAAAGAAAGGAAATAAATTTAGTAGACAAAGATTATATGGATGTAATATCATCTGATGAAGAATATGAAAATTTAAAAGATGCAAATGATTATAAAGAAGTATTATTAGATGAAGAATATGCTCTACATTTCATAATAGGAAAAACATATGAAGGACAAGAAAAAATAGAGTTGTTAGATGGAATGAAATACAACTTAAAGCATTACTTAGATGATTTATATGAAGATAATGATACTATAAAAGATATCGGTGATTTAAATTTAGATTTAGACCATTTTATAGGATTATTATTTGATTATGATAATAATGAATTAAGCATATCAGTGACAAACTATGAGCACGGTTGTGAAGTAAGTAAGCCAAGAATGGAAGAGATAGAAGAAACTGGAGATGTAGAGGATAAAATAAAAGAATTATTAGAAAGATTTATGATATAAAAATTAAAAAGATAGAATTTTATGATTAACCTAAGCGAAGGTGTGAATATAAGTTCCATAGACATTTGCAGTCGTGGTTTGACTGCATGGAGGAGAACTTATATTCAGCCTAAGCGGTAGGTTAACTACAAAATTATTAAAAAAAGCATTAACTAAAGAGTTCAATAATTTCAGTATCTGATAAGCTCTTTAGAACATTTCCATTAGATAAATCTCCATTTATAAATTCATCGATAAGGTCTTTTTTATTTTCTTGTAATTTAAGGATTTTTTCTTCAATAGTTCCTTTTGCAATAAGTTTAATAACTTCAACTACATTTTTTTGACCGAATCTGTGAGCTCTATCACTTGCCTGGTCTTCTACAGCTGGATTCCACCAAGGGTCAAAATGTATTACGACATCTGCACTAGTAAGGTTAAGTCCCGTTCCACCAGCTTTTAATGATATTAAAAATACATTTGATTCATCAGTTTCATTAAACTCATCTACTAATTTTAATCTATCTTTTGCACTAGTTTGACCATCTAAATAAGAATAAGAAATATTATTTCGTGTAAGTTCATTACCTAAGTTTTTAAGAACTGATGTAAACTGAGAGAATAATAATATTTTATGGTTGTGCATTATACTTTCTTCTAATATTTCTAAACAAGCTTCAATTTTAGAACTTTTTTTAGTGTAATTATCAAGAAGAACTCTTGGATCTAAGCATAATTGTCTTAACTTTGTTAAATAAGATAAAATAGTTATCTTATCTTTTTTCATATCAATACTTTTCATTTTTTCTTGAATTTCCAAAATATAAGTACTATAAATTTTCTTTTGGTCTTTGTTTAATTCAACAAAGAAATTCTTTTCTATTTTTTCGGGAAGTTCTTTCATAACTTCTTTTTTAGTTCTTCTTAGAATAAAAGGCTTTATAAGTCTTTTTAAATTTTCTACATTATCTTCATTATTTACAAATAAATTTTGGAATTTATTTCTGTTATATAAATATCCAGGCATAACAAAATCAAATATAGACCAAAGCTCTAATAAATTATTTTCTATAGGTGTTCCAGTTAATGCAAATCTCATTTTTGCATTTACACTTTTTACAGCTTCAGTACTTAAAGCAATAGGATTTTTTATATTTTGAGCTTCATCTATAACACAATAATCAAATATTTTATTATTATAATTATCTAAATCATTTCTCAAAGTACCATAAGTAGTTAGTATTACATCATAGTCATCTATATTTTTGAAATTTTCTTCTCTTTCTTTTTTACTACCGTGTATTAATAAAACATTTATACTAGGAGCAAATTTTTCAAATTCAATTTTCCAGTTATATATAAGAGAAGTGGGAGTTATTATTAAACTCTTTTTATTTTTTTGAGCTAGTAAAAACACAATAGTTTGCAGAGTTTTACCAAGGCCCATCTCATCAGCAAGAATACCACCAAAATTATAGTGATTTAAAGTATTAAGCCATTGCATTCCACTTACTTGATAATCACGTAATGTAGCATTTAAATTATTGGGAATATCTAAATTTAAATCATCTATAGATTTAAATCTATCACATATATCATTTACCATTTCTTTCCCATTAATAAAACTTAGATTTTTTTGATTTAGCATCTCATTTATATACATTGCCTTATTGTTATGAATTTTACTTAGATTACTATCAATAACATCTAAGTTTTCTACTAATTCGAAAAAATCTTTAGTTTTAGATTCTCTTAAATCTATAAAACTTCCATTTTTTAATTTATAAAAAGTTCTTTTATTTTTAAAAGCATTTAATATATTTTTATATTCTTTAGTATCTATATCATCAAGATTAAAAGAAAATTCTAAATATCCATCAAGTCCTTTTCCAATAGAAGCATTAATTGATGTAGAGTTATACATTTTTTTAGACTTAAATTTGTTAGAGTAATATATATCGCCTAAATCTTTTAACTCACTTAGTTGTGTATTTAAAAATTCAAATAAATCTTCATCATTTCCTTTAAATACAAAAAGTTTATTTTCCTTTGAAAAGTTATAAGAAACTATAGCATCTTCAAATGTTTTTTCTTTTTGAATATTACGAAGTACATATTTTTTACCATTATCATCGTTGTATAAAAACTTTAAGTCACAAGTTATTTTTGAATTCTTTAAATCAAAGTAAAATTCTGGTTTGAAGTCACTTACAATGTTTTTTTCGATTTCTTCATCTAGATGAACTTCATTTGAAAATACTTTAAGCTTAGGAACTAAAGAACTCAAAACATCACTAGTATCTTCTTTTTCAAAACTTATATCTTTATTTTCATTAAGCACAGAAAAAATATTTTTGTAATTTCTGCAATCTTCATTAGATAATAAATAAAGATTCTCATCATATAAAAGAACGTCTCCTTTAGATGTAATAGGAATAGGCAAATCACCTTGAGACGTTAAATTTATTTTATCATCTGATTTTTTTATATCAAAATTTATAGGTAAACTATTTTTTATTATTGAAGGAGCATATTGTTCTTCATTGTAAAAAAAGTTAAAATCTTTATCTTCTAAGAGTTCTAAAAATACCTTTAAACTACTTATACCAATATCCATAATTTTTGAATTATAAGATGAATTTGAATATGGGAAAATATTCATTCCGTAGTCTTCTATCATATCAATTATTTTTTCGTCGTGGCTTGAGAAGTAGTGAAAATTTGGGTCAAAAATAAAGCTTTTACCATATTCTAACTTTTCATTGTTAAATCTTGATTTAGCAAAATCTTTTATATTTTTCAAAACATACATTTTATCAGTACCTATTTTAAAATGAGCAAAAACCTTATTATGTGCTACAAATAAGTTAACTTCTAAATTTACTTTTTCTCTTTTGGAATCATTAAAATACTCTAGTAATTGTTTACTAGGAGTAAGATTGTTAGTGTTAGTTTGTAATAATGAATTGTAAGAATTTGTTGAGTTATTTTCAAATAAACCACTTTCTAAATCTCTTTTAGCTAATCGTATTCCGGATATAGAAGTAGCAACTAAATGCTTACATAAAAATAAATGACTATTATCGCTTTTAGATCTGCAATCCTCACAACTACAGCTTCCACCTAAAATTTTATAGTTTTGAGTATCTATAAGTATAGTACTTGTATAAACTTCATTGTTATACTCTGATTCAACCATTCCATCAAAGGAAATTGTATTTTCATCTATGTGAAATCCAACATTATCAACTAATTTATTACTATAATACTTAATTCCTCGAGACCACCGAGAGGAGTGAGTATTTATTTTTATTAAAGTTTGTATTTTATTAAAGTCCAATTAGTTTCACCTTACCTTATTTTCTATATACACATTATAGTCTAAATTAAAATAATTTACACCTAAATATTTATTACTTTAATTATATCATGATAAAAAATATTAAAATACAGAAGTTATAGTAGTTATGCCTTTAACTATATTAAGATAAGTGATAAAATTGTTTATTAGTAAGATGAGTATATTTATAAAAATAATAAAAATTATGATTAAATATAACGGGTTAATAAAAGTAGATAATTTAAGAATGGGAGAAAAATAATGGAGAAATTATATTATAAAGACCAGTATATAAAGGATTTTACAGCAGAAATAATAGAAGTGAAAGAAGTAGATGGCAAGTTTCATGTATTGTTAGATAAAACTGCATTTTTCCCAGGTGGTGGTGGACAATTTTGTGATTTAGGTCAAATAGATTGTCATGATGTAATAGATGTTTATGAAGAAGATAAAAAAGTTTATCATGTTTTAGATAAAAAACCTATAAAAATACATAAAGTAAAATGTAGTATAGATTGGGACAGAAGAGAAGATGGAATGCACCAGCATTTTGGACAGCATGTTTTATCAGGGTGTTTTTTTAAAACATTTAGAGCAAATACAGTAGGTTTTCATTTAGGAAAAGAATTTTCTACAGTAGATATAGAAGGATATTTAACAGAAGAACAAATAAGAGAAGTAGAAAAATTAGCTAATGAAGTTATAAGAGAAGATATTCCTTTAGAAATATTAGTTCCATCAAAAAAGGAATTAAAAAAAATAGGATTAAGAAGAGATTTACCAAAAACAGATGAAGAGATAAGAGTAGTCAAAATAGGAGAGTTAGACATAAATGCTTGTTGTGGAGTTCATCCAAAATCAACTTTAGACCTTAGAATTATAAAAATAAAAAAATGGGAAAAGCATAAAAAAGCAACTAGAATAGAATTTTTAGCTGGGAGAAGAGCAACTGATGAAGTTCTAAAAAGAGATTTCTATTTAAGTAAAATATGTAAATTTTTAAGCTGTAATGAAGAAGATGCTTTAAAAGGTATATCTAATTTAAATGAAAGGTTAGAATGCTCTTTAAAGGAAAAGAGAAAGCTAGAAGACATAGTATCTAATTATGAAGTTAAGGAAATGATACAAAATTCCACTAAAATAAATAATATATCAATAGTTAAAAGAATATATGAAAATGAAAATTTAAAATATGTAAGTAAAATAGCATCTAAGTTAGTTGAAAACGAAAATACAATAGTTTTAATGGCAGTCAAATCTGATGATAAGGTAAATTTAGTATTTGCAGGGTCAAAAGATTTAAAAGAGATAAATATGAATAATGTTTTAAAAGATTCTATAACTTTACTTGATGGTAGAGGAGGAGGTAGTTCTCATCTAGCTCAAGGTGGAGGAAAGAACAATGGAAATTTAGAATCAGCTATGGATGTAGCGATTATGAAGCTTGAAAAAACATTATAATTAGAGCTATATAAAAATTTAATTAATTTTAGTTAATTTGACGATAAATTATAGATATGATATTATAATAAAAATAGTATTATACAAAAATGCTCTGAGTATCAATGATATCCAGAGCATTTTTAGATTAGAAAATTAAATTTTTTAGATAAATAAATTATAAAAATGACATAATTTGAAAGAGAGATAGATTATATGAAAAAAGAGTTATTTAATGGAAAAAAATTAAAAGTAGCTAGAATATACAGAGCAAAAACTGTAGATCAGCTTGCAAAAGAAATTGGTGTAAATAAAAAAGACATATTAGCTTTTGAAGATAATAAATATGTACCAACAGTAGAAAATTCTTTAAAGTTATCAAATGTATTAAAGTTCCCAAGAGAATATTTTTATCAAAATGAAAATATGAAAGTTACTGTAGAGAGCGCTCATTTTAATCCTCAGTCAACATTACCTAGGGTAGAAGAAATATCTTATAAAGAAAAGTTAATAATGACTCACAAGATATATTCTTTTATGCAAGACTATATTAAGTATCCAGAACTTAACTTACCAGATGATTTAAATAGAAATGAAGATGTTGAAGTTTTAGCAAGTAAATTAAGAAGATTTTGGAACTTAGGTGATGGACCAATAGGTAATATGGTATCTTTATTAGAAGTAAATGGATTAATATTATCAGCAATTAATATAGATAGAAAAGGAGCTAGTCCTTTTACACAAAAACAAACTTTAAATGCAAGTACTAATTATGTAATTTCCCTTGGAAATGATAGAAAATGTGCAACAATAAGAAATTATGATTTAGCATATGAATTATCATTCATAATATCTAATGAGCTTAGAATTTCAGCTAAGAACTTTGAAAAAGATGAGTTTGCGTGTGCATTCTTATTACCAAAGGAAACTTTCTTAGAAGACTTAGTTAATCCAGATGATTTAGACTTTTATATAGAATTAAAGAAAAAATGGATAGTACCAATATCTACTATGGTTTTTAGAGCATATCAATTAGGAAAGATAAACTATAAAAAATACAATTATTTAATGAATGAAATGCAAAAACAAGGATGGTTAAATAAAGAACCATTAGATGATAATATAAAAGGAACTAATCCTCAAGCTTTAAAAAGAGGGGTAGAACTTATATTTGAAAATAATATAATGAGTTCTAACACTATGGTTCAAAATTTAAATGATGCAGGGATAGTTTTATATCCAGAAGATTTAGAGATATTAATGGGATTAAAAGAAGGAACTTTAGGAAATAATCCTAAGTCTAAAAATGGAAAAGTTATAAACTTCAAAGGTAAAAGATAGTTTGTTATTAACCTATCGAATGGATATATGTTTTGTTCATTCGATAGGTTATTTTAATAGTTATTACTTTTGTCAATTAATGTATTAAAATTATATTCCTACCTTTGTTATTTATATAATTTAACAATAAATATATATTTTTACTCAGTTTATATATAAATTGAATTTAATATGTAATTATTGTCTATTAATAATAATATGATTGTACACAATCTTGTCATTAATGTATTTGAATATACATATACTGTACTATAAAATGCATTCGGGAGGAGTATTATGATAAATATTGATTCAATATCTAACTATAATGAATTAGATGAATATTCACTAGTATTAGCTTTAAAGTTAATAGAATTGAGAATATATATAGATATAAGCTATACTGAAAAAATACTAGCAAAAGAAAAAAATGGAGTAAAGCCAATAAACCCTAATATAAAGGATTTGGACAAAGTATTTTTAAATAAAATTGTATGGTTTAAAGAATGGACAGATAGAAGAAATTCTAAATTAGTTAGTATGGGATTAGATAATATAGAATCCATGGAGATAAATGAAATATTAGAGTTAGTAAGAGCTAATGATAGTGTAAGATTTAAGAGAAATAAAATTTTAAATGAGATAGTATCTACACCTATATATATAGATGAGAGTGAAAATAAAGCGATAGAAGATGAATATACATTACAAGTATCTTCATTAAAAGTATCTGAAATGTTAGGTCTAGCATAGAATTATTAAGCATCATAAGTTTTATACTTAAATAAGCTCATGATGCTTAATAACAAATAAGTAGTGCTAGTTTTGCAGTTGGACAACTTATTTACAAGAAAAAATAGTAACATTAAATAATGTAAAAACATATATATAAATAGGGAATAAATTTAGATTTTTAAGTTTATCCTTAAATATAAAATTTTCAACTTATAAAGAAATTATTAATTTCATATAAGGAGAAAGTAGGTATCAAAATATGAAAATATGCCTTGTAGTAGGACACAGTAAGTTAAAAAGTGGAGAAACAACTGGTGCAAATGGTTATGTTAATGAATATGAATATAACAAAATACTTGTACCTAAAGTTGCAGAATTAATTAGAAAAGAAGGACATGATGTTACAGTTATTCAGTGTCCAGAATATGTATTTACAAGCTCTAGAGAAGAATATCTTTATAAAATTATTAGAATAAACAGAGGAGACTATGATTTATTAGTAGAATTCCATTTAAATGCTTCTAATGGACTAGGAAACGGATCAGAAGTGTTATATTATGATAAAAATGAAGGAAAAAACATGGCTCAGCAAATACAAGATAAGCTGATAACTGTTTTTAAAGATAGAGGAGTAAAACAAAGACTAGATTTATATATTTTAAGAGATACAAAACCTACGGCTGTTTTAACAGAAACTTTTTTCTGTGATAATAAAGGTGATTATGAAAAAGCTAAAAATTTAGGTTATGATGGTGTAGCCAAGCTTATAGCAGAAGGAATTTTAGGCAAAAATATAGAAGTGGAGGCTGAAGATATGCTTGAAAAAATCGTATTATATTATGGAGATGTAGATATTTTTAGTGCTATATTAGTAAGTCAAAAGAATCAATGTCCTTTGATGAAAAAATCAGATTTTGAAGCTAAAAAATTACAAGCAAAAGAGATAATTCAAATAGGTGGAAATAAAGAAGATACTGATAGATTTGTAACTATGAAAAATGCTAGTAAATTAGTATAAAAATAATAAGTAACCTGCGATTATTTAAAAATTTTCGCTAGGTTACTTTTTTTATGAAAATTATATTAAGTTAGCTTATAAATGTCTTTTCGTCGATGTTTTAAAAGAGGAAGTTCTTTTCTTATTTTATCTACATAATCCAAGTCTAACGTACATACACGATAACCTTCGTTCTCATCCATACGTTCTATGATTTCTCCCCAAGGAGAAACTATAATAGAATTTCCGTAAGAAATATAAGGAGCATCATAATTTCTAGCAGATGAAACTCCAATTGTATATACTTGATTGTCTAATGCTCTTGATTTAAATAAAATTTCCCAATGACTAGGGCCTGTACTCATGTTAAATGCAGCTGGAATTATGATGATTTTAGCACCATTATCTACCATAAGTCGGGATAATTCTGGAAATCTAATATCATAGCAAATAGCAAGGCCTATTTTGCAAAATTCAGTGTTAAAAACAGTTACATTGTTTCCAGCTGATAGTTTATCTGATTCTTTAAAATGCTGTCCACCTTCTATTTGGATATCAAAGAGATGCATTTTTCTATGCTTGGCTATTTGATTTCCATTTCGGTCAAATACATAAGAAGTATTAAAGATATTACCATTTTCATCTCTTTCAGGCATTGAACCTGCTACTATATAGATTTTATTTTTCTTTGCCATGTTTGAGATAGAAAGATAACAAGGACTATTTTCTTGTTGAGAATATAGAGGGAAATTTGAAGTTTCATAAGGACAACAAAACATTTCTGGAAGAATTGCAATATCTACATTTTCTTTGGCTACTTTTTTTATAAAATTGTTGGTTGTGTCTATATTTTTCGATATATATTTATCTATATTCATTTGAATCATTGCTACTTTAAGAGTATTCATAGTGCTTACCTCCTTATTAAAAAAGTATATATAAGATAAGAGTTATTCGTATAGTAATATAAATCCTTTTTAAGAAGATACTAATTTAAAAAAACTTTTAAAAAATATCATAAAAAAGGGGTAAAATGTCGGTGGAACTTACATTTTACCCGAAGTTGTATGTTAACTGAAGAACTATATTTTTATATTATAAATTAAGACTGAACCTTAATTTTAAATGACTTTATATAATTTACTTTTCCTAAAGAAGAAGCAAGTGGAACTGCTATAACCATACTAATTATTCCTTGAATAACATTAGATGGGATAGAAGCTGCAGAAATTATGAAGCTTCCTTTTAAAATAGCACCTGCTATAAAGTATCCAAGTACCATTACTATGCAACCTAAAGTTGTTGCTAATAGGTTTTTTGCAATTGTACTATTATTTTTAATCATTATACCTACTAAATATCCTTCAAATCCTTTGATAATAAGAGTAAATAAAGCCCAGTGAGAATATCCATTTAAAATATCTGCAAGTGATGAACCTAATCCTCCAGCTAACATTCCTGTAATTGGCCCAAATAAAATAGATGAAATAAATATTACACAATCACCTACATTTACATAACCATTTGTTCCAGGCGTTGGAATTTGAACAACCATAGTAGCTATACAGACTAGAGCTATCATTAAACCATTTAATACAGTTTGTTTAGTTTTATTATTCATTATTATTCCCTCCTAAAATTATATCCATAAATATTTATCTAAATAAATTATAGTAAATTATACGATAATCTACAATAATAATTGTACCCATACAATAAGAATTTTGATTTTGAAGAATATACACAATATAGACGTACATATGAATATAATATGGGAGTGATAATATGAAATATTTAAAAACAATGATTTTGAGTATAGTTTTGGGTCTAGCTGTAGGATGTGAAATTTATAATACAAGTGAATCTTTAGAGGAGTCTGATGTATCGGTTAAGGACTCAGTAAATGTAGTAGAAGAAAAATCTAAAGAAATAAGTGAGGATGAAGCTATTAGCATAGCTAAAGAGTATTTTTTAAAAAATGGCATACAGTGTGAGTCTAAAGTTATAGAAGTAGATCATGTTGAAGAAGATGACTATATTATACATATATATGAAATAGTAGGTAAGGGTGAAGAATATGAGCACAGTGCTACATTAGGTTGGTTTAAAGTAAACAAATATACAGGAAATATTAGTAATAATAATTAATAACTTTATTAAAATTATAAGCATAAAAATATTTACTAAATTAATCTAGTAGTGTAATATATTAGTTAAATAGTATAACACATTAAGAGTATTTTACTGAATTAAAACATATATACAAAGAAAAATTAAGTTTATACGTATTAATTATTAAGTATTTAAAGGTGAATATATTAATTCTATGTCTATTTTGTATAAGTATAGAATTATGTATAAAATACATATAATTTTTTAGGGGGATAAGAAATATGGCTTGCAAATTTAAATTAAAAAAGGTAGCATCTTTAGCACTAGCATTAGGACTAGTTATACCAATGATTTATCCATCGGAGGTATCAGCGTTAGAGGATAATAAGAAAATAACAATACTTCATACAAATGATGTACACGGAAGATTTGTAAAAGGAGATAAAATTATAGGAATTGATGTATTAGCATCTATAAAAAAACAAACGCCAAATTCAATATTAGTTGATGCAGGAGATACTTTACATGGATTACCTTTTGTCACTTTAAGCAAAGGTGAAGATGCTATGAACTTAATGAATGAAGCTGGATATGATTTTATGACACCAGGAAATCATGATTTTAACTATGGATATGAAAGACTTAAAGAGTTAACTCTTAAAAATGGTGAAGGTAAAATGAGAGTAGTATCATCTAATGTTAAAAAAGATGGGAAATCTGTATTTACACCTAATTATGTAAAAGAAATAAATGGAGTTAAAGTTGGATTTTTTGGTTTAACATCTCAAGAAACAGCATACAAAACTAATCCTAATAATGTTAAAGGAATAGAATTTAAAAATCCTGTAGAAACTGCGAAAGAAGAAGTTCAAAACTTAGAAAAAGCAGGAGCTGAAGTTATAGTAGGATTAGCTCACGTAGGTGTAGATGAATCAAGTGACCCTACAACTTATGATATAGCAAATAAAGTAGACGGAATAGACGTAATAGTAGATGGTCATAGTCATACTAGTTTCCCAAATGGAAAATTAGTAAAAGACACTTTAATTGTAAGTACAGGACAATATATGGAAAATATAGGAAAAGTTGATTTAGAAATAGCTAATAAAGGTGGTAAAGCAGAAGTAGTAAAAGCTACAGCAAGCCATATAACTAAAGCAGCAGCTAAGGATATAAAACCAGATGCAACAGTTGAAGCTAAAGTTAAAGAAATAGAAGCAGCTCAAGATAAAATATTATCTGCTAAAGTAGGAAGCACAAATTCACACTTAGAAGGTGCAAGAGAAAATGTTAGAAGTAGAGAAACTAATTTAGGAAACTTATTAACAGATGCAATGATAAATGAAACAGGTGCAGATGTTGCTATAACTAACGGTGGAGGAATGCGTGATAGTATAGCTAAGGGAGATATAACTAAGGGTAGTGTTGTAAAAGTACTTCCTTTTGGTAACTATATAGTAACTAAACAATTAACAGGAGCTCAAATAAAACAAGTTTTAGAACATGGGATGAAAGATTTTGGGGCTATAGCAGGTTCATTCTCACATGTTGGAGGTATGAAATTTAAAGTAGATCCAACATGTTCTGTAGGTAGCAGAGTATTAGATATAACAGTAAATAATGAAAAAATAGATATGAATAAGAAATATACAGTTGCAACTAATGATTTCTTAGCTGTAAGTGGAGACGACTATCCATGTTTTAAAGGAGAACCTACTTTAAATGAATATGGTGGATTAGATGAAGCTCTTATAAAATACATAGAAAAACTAGGAACTGTTGACTATAAAGAAGAAGGTAGAATAACTTCAACAATAGGTATGCTTGTTGGAGTGGACAGATATGAAACAGCTGTAAAAGTAAGTAAGAGAGCATTTGAAAAATCAGAAAATGTAGTAGTAGTTAATTCATCAGCTATAGTAGATGCATTATCAGCAACACCTTTTGCAAAACTTAAAGATGCACCAATACTTTTAACTGATAGTAATAAATTAAATGATAAAACTAAATCAGAAATAACTAGATTAGGTGCTAAAAATGTATATGTAATAGGAGGAAGTAATGTAGTAAAATATTCTGTAGTAAATGAATTAAAAGATTTAAAATTAAATGTTGAAAGAGTAAGTGGAACTGACAGATATCAAACTTCATTAGAAATAGCTAAAAAATTAGGTAATGTATCAGAGATAGCAGTAGTAAATGGAGCAAGCGGACTTGCAGATGCAGTTAGTATAGCACCAGTTGCGGCTAATAAAAATATGCCTATAGTACTTTCTTCACCAAATGAAGGAACAAAAGTATTTAATGAATTTATTAAAAATAAAAAAGTAAATAAGTCTTATGTAATAGGTAAAGAAAAAGCAATATCTAAGGAAATTGCAAATAAATTACCTAATGCTACTAGAGTTGGTGGAAATGATAGAAATGAAACTAATGCTATGATAATAGATACATTCTACAAAAACTTAGCATTAAATAATGTATTCGTAGCAAAAGATGGAATGAAAAAAGCAGATGATTTAATAGATGCTTTATCAGTAGGAGTTATAGCAGCTAAAGAAAATTCTCCTATAGTAATTGGTTCAAGTACTTTAAATGAAAAACAAAAACAAGTTTTATCAACTAAAGAAATAAAAAGATTAACTAAAGTTGGCGGAAATGGAAATGAACAAGTACTTAATTCAATAAAAAATATGATGAAAAAATAAGTAAGAGTGTAATGTATATAGGGCTGAAATATAAGTTTTTTAGTAAACTTATATTTCAGCCCTTCATTGGGTTTAGAATAAGTTTCACTCCCTATTTTTAAAATTAAAGAATATTGTTAAAAATAATATAAACTTATAGATTATATTTAATCTACTTGATATAATAAAATAAAAAGCTCTTAGACAGCGAAAGGGTGAGTTGTATGGAAATAGTTATATATTCATTAGTATTTTTATTAGTATCACTTTTAATAAGCTTATATAAGTTTTATAAAAACAAAAAATACAATAGTCAATTAAAAAATACAAGATTAAAATTTCTAATTATATTAGAAATAATATTAATGTCAATAGGTTCATTGTATGCGTTTTCTATGATTAATAGAGATAGTGCAACTTTTAATCAAGTAGATATGTCAAGAGATGATGGTACTTTAGTACTTACATATGAATTAGAAGGTTTACCAAATAATAAAAATTATGATTTAAATTTTAATATAAAAAGTAATAATTCAAATGATTTAATTATTAAACCCAAAGATGAAAAACCTATAGGTACTTCTAGTATTTATTATAGTAAAGAACAAGAAAATCCTAAAGTGATATTTAAAATAGATGAAAATGATAATTGTATCATAGATGTAATTGGAAGGGACAAGGATAAACAAAAGGTAGAAGATAACTATAAGTTTAAATTTAAAAGAGTAAAAAATGAACTATCAGATATGATGGGATTAGAAGTAGATATTCCATATAATAAAAAAGGTAAAATTAGCAAAAGAGAAAATAACATAGGAATATATGGTTCAGAAAATAATAATAAAAGTACATCAGTATATATGAATATATGTTCAAAGTAAAAGGCTATAAAAATATATTTGATAGAGTTAGTAATAAAATGACCTAATTTTTAGGTCATTTTTTGCATAAAAATAACATTGAGATAAAATGAATTAAGGATAAGTAAAAGGTAGAAAATAATTATAGGAAGGGCGAAATATTGTTTGAATGAGTATAGGTAAAATAGGGAAATATAATTTAATAACAAACATGAGGAGGCATAAATTTTATGAGGGGTAAAGTTCTGTTACTTATTATTATTGTATTTTTTTCAATAACCTTGGTTGTAAGTAGTTATTCTAAAGTAGAAGACCTTTCTATGGAAGAAAAATTACAGGACTTTGAGTACATATATAATGTAATTAAAGAAGGATATCCTTATCTAGATGTAAATAAAAGATTGAACAATATAGATTGGTTATCGAATAAAGAAAATTATATTAATCGAATTAAGTCAACTAAGAATGATAAAGAATTTATAAAAGAATTGTCAGAGGTAATAGATGAGTTAAATAATGGACATACAAATTTAATAAAAGATAAAGACAAATATAAGATTTTTAAAGAGTCGTATAGTAAACAAGGTTTGTATGACTTTTTTGATGATGAAAAGGTTAAGGATAGATATGATAGCTTAAGTAAAATAGGGATTAATCTAAATAAAGAAACTAAGCATTTTAATAATAATTTAATACTTAAGGATGTTGTTAAAGATAAGGTTGGATATATGAATTTACCTAAGATGTCTCCTAAAAGTGGTTCAATAAAAAAAGATATGAAAACTATTTTAGATTATATAAAAACATTAGATAATCATAAAACTTTAATTATTGATATAAGAGGAAATCGTGGAGGAAATGATGTTTATTGGAAAGAAATAGTTTCTAATATATCTAATCAAGATATAAAGACAAAAGGTTTTTCACTATTTAGAGGTAAAAGCAAAGTAATAAATTATTATATTAAAGCAAAAAATATTAAGTTGACTTCAATTGATAAGTTACCTGAGTCAGTAATAAAAAATGCACCTAATGAAGTTTCAGAGAAATTTAGTGGATTTTTAGAATTAGAAAATACAATAAAAACTAATCATAGTTCAAAGTTTAAAGGTAATATATATCTACTTGTAGACGAGCAAGTTTTTTCATCAGCAGAGTCTTTTGCTGTATTTTGCAAGGATACTAAATTTGCCACTTTAGTTGGAAATACAACAGGTGGTGGAGGCGGGGGATATGGACCTGTGCTTTTTAATTTAAAAAATAGTGGATTGATAGTTAGAATAAATAGTGATATGTTCTTAACTAGAAATGGAATTTGTGATGAAGAGTTTAAAGTTACACCGGATTTTCTATTGAAGAATGATAAAAGAACTAAAGAATTTAAAGATGATAATTGTATTAAGAAGGTTTTAGAAATTGAAGGTATTGATTTAAATTAAAAATAGTTTGACGATAAACTATTTTAGTTATATAATTAGTTTGACGATAAACTATTTTCGATAAAAAGGAGAAATACATAATGACAAATTTAGATTTTATATACAATCGTAAGAGTATAAGACAATTTAAAGATACACATATTCCTAAAGAGGACATACTAGAATTATTAAAAGCAGCAACTTTTGCGCCATCTCCAAAGCACCAACAAAACTGGCATTTTGTTGTTTTACAAAATCCTGAAATAATAAATGAAATGGCAGATATTGTAACTAAAAGCCATGAAAAAATAGGAGAACTTGCAAAAACTGAAAAAGATAAAAAAAGACATATGAGTGTAATAAACTACTATACTTGTTTTAAAGATGCTCCAGTAGTGGTATTAGTATATGCATGTGAATATAAAATGATAGAATATAAGATATTAAAGGAAAATGATGCACCTCAAGAAATTCTTGATGTTTTAGAATCACCTCAATCTGGAGCTCAAGGTATAGGAGCAGCAGTTGAAAACTTCTTATTAGCAGCAACAGAAATGGGATATGGAACTTGTTATATGACAGGACCTACTCATGCTAAAACTGAAATAGAGAAACTTATAGGATTTGATAAGCCAGGATATGAACTAATGTCTATGATTTCACTAGGAGTTGCTGAGGATAATACACCAGCGCAACCACCTCGTAAGCCATTAGAAGATGTTGTTACATTTATAGATTAATATTAAATTGTTTATAACAGAACCTAAATTGTACTTTAAATAGTATAGTAGGTTCTGTTTTTATTTTTGTATAATTTTGTATAATTTTAGAAATTAAATTTAAGATTTATTTAAGATTTAAGTAAGATTTTATTTATATACTTTAATTAACTTGTACCGTATAATAATAAACATAGATATTCACAGGAGGGTAAGACATGAAATCAAGATTTGAAGGAAATATATTAGGATTTATAGGTGTTAATGTATTAGCTGCAATAATAAGTATTTTTACTTTAGGAATAGCTACACCGTGGGCTATGTGTATAAAATATAAATGGGAAATAGAAAATACACTTATAGAAGGAAGAAGATTAAGATTTACAGGAACTGGAGGGAGTTTGTTTGTTAATTATATAAAATGGTGGATATTAACAATTATAACTTTAGGTATATATGGATTCTGGTTATATATAAAATTAGTAGAATGGAAAGTTGAAAATACAGAATTTGAAAATTAATTAAAAAGAGGTTGTCTTAAAATTGAATTTTGTGGTTAACCTACCGCTTGGGCTGAATATAAGTTATCCTACATACAGGCAAAAATCACGCCTGTAAATGTAGGGATAACTTATATTTCATCCTTCGCTAGGTTATGCTACAAAAATTTTGTATTTTAAGTCAACCTCTTTATTTTGCATTTTTGAAGTTGGAGCTAAGTTTTTTTAATAGTCTAAGAAATTCGGCTTTTTCTTCTTCTGTAAAGTTTTTATAAGCTGTTTGTTTAACTTGAGAAGATATATAATTAAATCTATCTTCTATATCATGTGCCTTTTGAGTCAGTCCAATATAAGTGACACGCTTGTCTTTTGTGCATTTCTCTTTTTCAACATATCCTAAATCTATTAACTTGTTAACTAAAGATGTAACTGTAGATTTATCTTTGCCTATTTTAGTTGCAATCTCTTTCATAGTAAGTTTTTTATCACTTTCATAAAGAGCAGTTAGTATGTTACCATGAGTTGGTATCAAATCATCTAATTTATTTTCTTTTAATCTATTTTCTATAAACTTTATCATATTAGCTTTGGTTCTACTAATAAAATAAATAATATATTTATCATTCATTATAAAATCTCCAATCTAAATGAAGTAAAATAATCTTAGTTTATATAATAACATATTTAGATGAATTTATTTAAAAAAATCTAAATATTTTAAATTCTATTAGCCTCAAATCAATACAGTTTATTGACGAAATTAAGAAAATAATAAAAAAACTTGATATATAATAATCATGTGGTATATAATAAATATACAACTTAATACAAAATATCTAAGGATTTAGAAGGATTAATAGAGGAAATTGAAAAAATATGACAAGACTTTGGTACAGTATCAAATGAAATTGTTACAAATGCTATGAATAGTAGTACCGATAGGCAAAAGGGATATAGAGAATCTGGTCATAAGAATAACCTTTCTATGTTTAGATATTTTTTATTTAAAAAAATTTTTATTGGGATGTATTATGAATAATATATTTAGGATGATTTTATTTTGTCAACTAATGTATTTATCATAGTACTTTTTTTAGTTTGGGGATGAAAAATTGAAGAAATACGTATTAAAAAAAATATTATCGATTATTCCGATAATGCTAGTTGTTTCTATAATTGCTTTTGGACTTGTAACTTTATCTTCAGGAAATATTGCAGAGATTGTATTAAGAGGAAGTGGTGTAAAAGCAAGTGAAGAGTCAATAAGAATGGTTACAGAAAGACTAGGTCTTGATAAACCGATATATATTCAATATTGGAATTGGCTAAAGGGAATTCTTAGATTAGATTTTGGAAAATCATATATGTCAGGTTTGCCTATAACAAATGATTTGATTTTTAGGTCAGTTCAAAGTGCAAAGCTTGCTTTGTATGGATTGATAATTTTAGTATCAACAGCATTGCCTTTAGGAATATTATCAGCACTTTATCCGAAATCATTAATAGATAAAGGAGCAAGAGGGCTATCATTTTTAAGTGCATCCCTTCCTGGATTTTGGGTTGGTCTTATGATTTTGTATTTATTTGGAGTTAAGCTGAAAATGATTTCTGTAATAGGAAGTGAAGACAGTAGTGTAATTATATTTCCAGCATTTACATTGGCACTAGGTAGTATAGGATCATATATAAGACTTATTAGGATAAATATGCTGGAAGTAATAGATAAAAGTTATATAAAAGCTGCTAGAGCTAAAGGTTTATCTGAAAAAATAGTTATTTTAAAGCATGCTTTGAAAAATGCAATGTTACCAATATTAACTAAATTTGGTGTAACAATAGGTGCATTTTTAGGTGGTTCTACAGTAGTTGAAATAGTTTTTTCATATAGAGGATTAGGAACATATGTAATGTCTGCTATTACTAATAAAGATTTTCCAGTAATACAAGCTTATGTGATTTTAATTGCGGCAGTGATTGTAATAATAAACTTACTTGTAGATATTTTATACATAATAATAAATCCAAAAATAGAATTAAAATAAAATTTAAAGGGGATTGAAAATTGGAAAGCACAGTAATAAAGCAATCTAATAAAAATGGAGATAGATTTATAAGTAAAATACTAAATATTTTTAAAGATAAAAGGACTTCTGTAGGAGCAATTATGGTTGTAGTAATTTGTGCAATAGCAATTTTTGCGCCTATAATAGCACCAAATAATCCATTGGATGTTAATATAAGTCAAAAGTTTCAAGGTCCTAGTAGTAGGTACTGGCTGGGGACTGATAATCTAGGAAGATGTATAGCATCAAGACTTATATGGGGGACAAGAGCATCTATTTTATATACATCTTTTATTTTAATAATAATGATGTTTATAGGGATAAGTATTGGTCTTATTTCAGGATACTTTGGTGGAAAAATAGATCATATATTTATGTCAATAACAAATGTTTTCATGGGATTTCCTAGTGCTGTTTTAGCACTTGCAATAACAGGTATTTTAGGTCCGAGCATTAAAAACTTAATTATAGCTATGTCTAGTGTATGGTGGACATCATATGCAAGAATTATTAGAGCTATGGTTATGGAGACTAAACAAAAAGATTTTGTCCAAGCTGCATATGCAACTGGATGTAACCATTTTCAAGTTATAGTAAAACATATACTTAAAAATATATCATCTTCAATAATAGTACTTGCAACTTTAGAGGTAGGAAATATTATTTTAGCAATAGCATCATATTCATTTATCGGATTGGGAGCACAGCCTCCATCACCTGAATGGGGAGTTATGCTAAATGACGGAAAAGCATATATACAAACACAACCACACTTGATTTTTTATCCAGGAATTTGTATAGCAGCTACTGTCATAGCATTCAACTTACTAGGTGAAGGATTAAATGGAAAATTTATTGGTGGTGGTAAATATGAATAAAGATAATTTAGTTTTAGATATAGAAAATTTAGTAGTAGATTTTAATGTAAAAAGCGATGTTATAAGAGCAGTAGATAATGTTAATTTAAAAGTTAAAAAAGGAAAAATAACTGTTTTGGTAGGAGAAAGTGGAAGTGGAAAGTCTGTAACAGCAACATCTGTTATGGGTTTATTAGATAGAAATGCAAAGATTGTATCTGGGTTAATTAAAGTAAAGGGAAAAGATGTTAGTAAAATGAATAAAAAAGAAAAAAAATATTTTAGAGGCAAAGATGTTGGTATGATTTTTCAAAATCCAATGCAATCATTAAATCCACTCCTAAAAGTTGAGAGTTTAGTATCTGAAGCTATAATGGCTCATAGTAATATTACTAAAAAGCAAGCATCAGAGGAAACGGTTGCTTTACTAGAAAGGGTTCACTTAAGTAATCCAAGGGAGATATTAAAGAAATACCCTTTTCAACTAAGTGGAGGAATGTGTCAAAGGGTCATGATTGCAATTGCAATGGCAATGAAACCGTCACTTTTGATAGCAGATGAGCCGACCACAGCACTTGATGTTACCGTACAAGTTCAGATTCTAAATGAAATATGCAACATGGTTAAAACTACAAATACAGGTGTATTATTTATAACACACGATTTGGGAATAGTAGCGGAAATAGCTGATTATGTTTATGTTATGAAAAATGGAAAAATCGTAGAAATGGGAGATGTTTACAAAATATTTAAAGAACCTGAGCATGAGTATACAAAGAAACTACTATCATCAATTATTTAATTACGGAGGTTAAAATGACTGTTTTAGTAAGAGCTGAGGACATAGTAAAAAGCTATGAAGTAAGCAATCAGATAAGTCGAAATAAAACTACCTTTAAAGCTTTAGACAATGTAACTATTGAGATAGAAAAAGGACAATCAATAGGGCTTATAGGTGAAAGTGGTTGTGGAAAAAGTACACTAGGTAAAATATTAGTTGGTTTAGAAAAATCTAATACAGGTAAAGTTATTGTTAATCAGGTAGATATTACTAATTTAAAATTAAAGGAAATGAAACCGATTAGAAAGAACGCTCAAATGATTTTTCAAAATACTACATCAACATTTAATCCTAGAAGTACTATTGGTCAAAGTATAGAGGAAGTTATTAAAAATTTTGAAAAGACAAGTAAAGAGGATAGAGTAAATATAGTTAAAGATATTTTGAAAAAAGTAGGCTTAGATGAATCTTTTTATAATAGATATCCAAATGAACTAAGTGGAGGTCAATGTCAAAGAGCAAATATAGCAAGGGCAATTGTATTAAAACCTAAATTTGTAGTATGTGATGAACCTGTTTCTAGCCTTGATTTTTCAATAAGAAAAAACATACTAAATCTTTTAAGGCAACTTAGCGAAGATTTTGGAGTTACATATTTATTTATAACTCATGATTTATCTACAATAAAATATGTATGTAAAAAGATAGCAGTAATGTATTTAGGTAAAATTGTAGAGATTTTAGATATTGATAAAATAGAAGAAAAAATGAGCCATCCTTATACAAAGATACTTTTCGATGCTGTATTAGTGGCAGATCCTACTAAAAGGGGAAAGAGAAGAGAAGTGATGGGGGAAATTTCACAAAATGTAGATTTAATATCTGGATGCAATTTTCAAAGAAGATGCAATAAATGTATGGAGATATGTAAAGAAAAAGTTCCAAAACTAAAAGAAATTGAAAAAGGGCATAGTATAGCCTGCCATATGTTTAAATAGAGTTTAAAGGGGGATTAGTATGAAAGGAATACTAAAGAAATCAGCAGTAATTTTAACGGCATTTGTTATGTCTATAACTACATTAACAGGATGTAGTAGTAGCTCATCTAATGCTAAGGGAGAGAAAAATGAAAAGGTAGTAAAAGTAGCAATTGCAGATGCTAATCCTGTATCTATAATGGATTCAGCTAATTCAGCAGGTAATATGCTTCAATATGAATTAATTTATGAGCCACTAGTAGTATTTGGTGAAAATGGCGAATATAAACCAGGTCTTGCTGAAAGTTGGGATATAAGTGAGGACGGAACAGAATATACTTTCCATTTGCGTAAAGATGTTAAATTTTCAAATGGGGAACAGTTCAATGCAGATAATGTGATTTTTAACACAGAAAGATGGAAAGATAATCCAAATACAAAATCTGTAAGTGTAGGTTCTAATATAAAGTCTGTTGAAAAAATAGATGAATACACAGTTAAATTTGTTTTTACAGAGAGTTTTTACCCTTATTTAAATGAATTATCATATCCTCGTCCATGTAGAATGATGGGAAAAGGATCATTAGATAAAAGTGGTAAATTTGAAAAGCCTATTGGTACTGGTATGTGGATGGTAGAAAGTTATGAAGAAGGAAAAGAAACTGTATTAGTTCCTAATCCACAGTATGTAGGCAAAAAACCAAATATAAATAAATTAATATTAAAAGTTATACCAGATGGAGAAGCAAGAATGATGGCACTTCAAAGTGGTGACGTTGACTATATAGCTACTACTGCAACTTCAGAAAATGCAGAAGTAGTTGCAAAAGAAGAAAATTTAGAAATGTTGAGTAGAAAAGGTACAACAGGATATCATTTAATATTCAACTATAAAAATGAAATTTTAAAAGATTTAAATGTTAGAAAAGCTATTAACTATGCAATTGATAATAAAACTATTGCAAATAATGTTATAAATGGAAATGGTGAAGCAGCTACAGGATTATTCCCTAATACTGTTCCTTATGTAAATAAAGATAATAATAAAGGGTATGAATATAATATAGAAAAAGCTAAAAAATGCTTAGAAGAAGCTGGATATACTGACTCTAATAAAGATGGAATTATGGATAAGAATGGAAAACCTTTAAAACTTAGTCTAGTTTTCCAAAATGAAAAATATCCAGAATGGAAACCTGTTTGTGAATATTTACAATCAGAACTTAAAAAGGTTGGAATAGATATAGAACTTAAATTATTAGATAATAACGCTTACAATGAGTCTATATGGAAAACAAAATCATATGATGTAGCTATTTATAGAACTTACTCAGATGCTTGGAATCCACATGGATTTATGAAAGCAATGTACTGTAAGTCAGGGGAAGCTGAAAAAGTTGGATGGGATGATGACAAATTAGAAAAAATGATAAATGAAGTATTAAAGATTTCAGATAAAAATAAAAGACAAGATAAATACAATGAAATAATGAATTATATGTATGAACAAGCAGTTTGTGCACCTCTTTATTATCCAAAGAGTAATTATGCATATAATAAGGATAAAATAAAAAATCTTATTATGGCTCCAACAGAAGACAGACAATTAGAGTGGAATGAATTAGAAGTTGTTGGGGATTAATATAGGCTGAAAATATTAAAAAGATAAAAAAAGAAGTGGAAATATCAATGTAAGAGAGTATAGGTAAGCCTGTGTAAAAACAAACTTATCTATACTTTTTTATTATACTATGAACAAGTTTTTAAAGAATATCCTCTAGTGTATATTCACTAAGTTTATTCTTAAACAAATCCAAAGCATCATTTATGATTGGTTTTAATTTACAGCAACTGTTAAGCTTGCAAGTATTATTTTCAGTAGAAAAACATTCAACAATGTTTAAGTTATCTTCGGTTATTTCAAGAAGTTGACCTAAATTTATATCTTTAGGATTCATTACTAATTTTATCCCTCCATTTCTGCCTTTAGAAGAGAGGATATACTCATTTTTAGCTAATTTATATACAATTTTCTTTATATGATGAGTAGATAAATTAAGAATAGATGATAATTCGTCTACAGTAAAAAGTTCATTTGGATGGTTACCTAAATAAATTAATATTCTGAAGCTGTAATCTGTAAATTTCGATAAATACATAAGTGCCTCCATATTTTGATTTTATAACTATTATTATATAAATTAAGTAATAGTAAATGCAAGGCTAAAATAAGTATATAAAATATATATTGTTCATTTAATATATAAGAAGCTACTAATGCTAATGTATTATCATTGATAATAGTAATAAATCTGACATGTAAAACATAGAATTATACGTAGGTCTAAGACGTGTAAATTTATTCAAGGGAGAAAATAAAACTATTTATGGGTATATTAGAAAAAGCAGAAAAATTAAGAAGCATAGCTATAAGCATAGCCAATGAAAAAGGAATTACAGTAATAAATAGTTTATAAAATCTTATAAAAAGATTGTAAAAATATAAACTATACTGCGTATGTAGAGAAATCTGCATAGGACACGACTTTAAAACCAGTAAACCCTAA
>NZ_NOJZ02000030.1 GCF_002251085.2 Romboutsia maritimum
TAACTGCATTTAAAAATGATATTAATATATCAGGGTGTTTTTCATTTCCAAATATTCTTTTAAAAACAAAATCTACTTTAGGACTTAATAAATATGTCATTTCTACACTTCCTTTCTTTGTTTGTATATATTTTTATTATACTATGAATTCTTATTCAATAAAAAATTAAAAGACTAGATTTATATTTTTTATAAATTCATTTATTACTAAAATTTGTTCGTATATATTAATTAAATCTATGATTTTGTTAGATTTTAGATCATAGTTAACTAACTTATATATAAAATTATAGCATAATAAAAGACTAGTAATTAAACTAGTCTTTTTTACTTTATTTTCACTATTCTTTTCTTTTATTTTTCTTCCTTAAATTTTCTATTATTAAGACTACTATAAAAGAAGAAGGAACACTGGCTAATAAACAAGGTAATATAGTTTTCTTCATATGCATCATAAAAATCCTAGAATCACTAAAAATATTAACTCCATAGATAAACTGTTGATTTGTATACATACCTATTATTGAACCCAACAATTGTGCTAAAATTAGTGCCAAAAGAAAACAACATAAATTTTTTAATTTTTTCATATTAATTTTTTATTTAAAAAAACAGTTGCATAAGTATTACTACTAACTAACTTCATTCTTTGTGAATCAGAATAAAGATAGACACCCAATCTAAGTTTAGAATCTAATCTTCCAGCAATCACTGTCCCATACCCCCTTTATTATCTTATATTCTATTTTATATAGCTTTTTTCTTCGACCTTATTATTCTAAATGTAGTATTACATCACGTAATAGTTAAGAATAGGTAAAATACTTGTGATTTTATAAATATTTTGTTTTTAAATATATTAAAAATATACAGATATTCCTAAAATAGCAATTTAAGTGATTAGTTATTTTTTATTTTTACTTTTCTTAAAATACAATATTGACCCACCTAATATAGCTATACCTAATATGGTAAAGATAGCTATATGTGGGATTGTAATTATATATGATTTCATTAAAATACACTCCATTATATATATATTAATATTAACCTAATCCAACTTGAACATTTCCTGGACTTATAATACTTATATTGATTATTTATTTCTCATCACTATACATATTCACTATATTAAAAATATATCCTTCAAGGTCAACATATGTTTTTCATGAAGATTTGTACCAAAGTTGATTCAATATATTGATTTTACTATGTTCTTTTATTAAACTAAATAATCCCTAGACCTAAATTTTAAGACTAGTTCAACTTGTAAATTTTTCAGACTTTGGAAATGAAACAGATATTGAAAATCGACCATTACAATAGTAAGCATCAATTTTACCATCTAATTGTTTAACAATTTCCTTGGCTATTGACAATCCTAACCCTGTAGTTTTTTTATTTCTAGATTTATCTTTTGTATAAAAACGATCAAAAATATAATTTAAATCGTCTTTTGTCATTGATTCACTAAGATTTGAAAAAGTGAATGTATAACCATCAGTTTCCTGTATTTCAAAACGATAATCTCCACTTCCATGCGTAATTGCATTAAAAAGAATATTTGAAAATATTCTTTTTAATCCTTGTTCATCTCCTTTGATTATACAAGGATTCTTTGGAAAAATAACAGTTGGCTCTTGTCCCTTCTTAAAAAAATCATCATAATACATGGCAAGAATATCTATAAATATATTCTTAGCATCTATTGGAACACGTTCATAAACAATTTCTCCAGATTCAATGCGTACATACTCAAATAACTGTTCAAGTAACTTTTTAACTGTATTTTGTCTCTCCAGTACAATTGCTAAGTACTCTTGTCTTTCTTCTTCTGTAACATCTGATTGTAGCATTTGAACATATCCACCCGCAGTTGTCAAAGGAGTTCTCAAATCATGTGAGATATTAGTTATACTATCTCTAAAGTTTTTATTTAGCCTTTTAATCTGAATGCTCGAGAGTCTATTCTCATTTAACTGATTGTTTAGAATATTTACCAAACTTGTAATATCCTTTTGTCGTGCTAATACTGTTAATAATTGATTTGTATCTTTTATATTTATAATTTCCTCTAATTGTTTTGTAATATGTTTTATATTCTTACGATAATAAATATGGTAAATAATAAATATTATCAAAGTAATTAACAATATAAAAGTAGCTATCATCCAAATATTTTCCATTTTTAATCCCTTTTTTAATTAATCTACATCTCTCTTTGAAAATAATAAACTAGATCCAATAATAGTAATTATCCCAAGTGCTAAAAACACTATTGAACATTTGAAAACATCTTCAGAACTTGAAGTCAAATCAGTTACAATCCTTTGCATATTTGAAAGGGAATATTTTATAAAAATATCATTATTTGTTAATAATTTAAGAAATTGTGCAAAGTAATCTCCACTGATTACAAGTATTATAGAAATAGCAGTTGCAACTCCTCCGCTTTTAAATAGATACGATAGAAAAGTTCCAACCCCTACAACCCCAAAAAACATACAAAGTATTCCAATATTCATATTAAGAAATGCGGTTAAATCAACCTCTCCTAATTGGTTAAACATTGTACTTGATAGTAAGTTTAAAACACCGAATGCTAATAAAATTAATGTAATAGTAAAATATATAGCAATATATTGACCGAAAACTAATTTCCATCTAGATATTCCACGACAAGCCATTTGACGTACAGTACCATTTGCATATTCAGCAGTAATTAAAGACGTTACAAATATAAGAATAATATAGTAAATAAATTTTGCACTAAAAGATTCCTGGTAAATTAAAAATCCTGTTGTTAGCTGTTGGACTTCTTTACCATAATAAATGCTAAATCCAAGTGACATACTAAACATAAATAAAAGAATAATTGAAACAACAATTAAAATTTTACTTCTAAGTATTTTATAAAATTCACTAAAAACAATATTTATCATTATTTGTCCCCTCCCATTTTTGTTATAAAATATGATTCTATATCATCACCTTCTAGACCAATGTGAGATACTAAAACACCATTTTCAACTAACTCTTTGTTAATTTGGTAGGGCTTATCCAAATAATCATAAATATGTATTCTTCCTTCATCTAACACTTTATAATCAGTGCTTTTTATATTATTTTTTATAATGTATGCTGCCTTATCTGTATCATTAACTTTTAATGAAACGTATCTTTTACAGCGAGTTTCTAAATCTTTTGATTCAAATTCATCAATTAAATTTCCGTCTTTAATTATTCCATATTTTGTTGTAACTTTAGTAAGTTCACCTAAAATATGAGAAGAAATTAAAATAGTAATATCTCTTTCAGAATTAAGCTTTAAAAGTAATTCTCTAATTTCTATAATACCTGAAGGGTCTAATCCATTAATAGGCTCGTCTAAAATAAGAAAATCTGGATTTCCTATTAAAGAAATAGCAATTGATAGTCGCTGTTTCATACCAAGTGAAAAATTCTTAGTTTTCTTTTTGTCTGTATTTTGAAGGCCTACTAAATTAAGTAGTTTATCAACGTTACTATACTCTGAAACACCAAGTAACTTATTATAATAAATAAGATTTTGTCTAGCTGTCATTGAAGGATAAAGAGCTGGTTGTTCAATAACGCATCCAATTCGTTTCCTATTTTTATCTAAATCAGTACTTTCAAAAATTTTGACCTCACCGTTACTTGAATGAATCAAGCCACATATTATTTTCATAAGTGTAGTTTTACCTGCACCATTTTTACCGATTAAACCGTAAATATCACCTTTTTCAATGTTTATATTTACCTTGTTTAAGGCTATTTGGTTTTTATATTGTTTAGTTAGATTATTAGTTTGTAATACATAACTCATATCTTTTCACCTCTTACTTTCTGTAAATTAATTCTATATTTAAATCATAAATGAAAAATATCAAAATAGAATTTAGAAATTATCAAGAAAGTATCAAGTTTATAAAAACTAATTATCTTGCATTTTATATCCAATTCCCCAAACCGTTTTTATATATTTATCTCCATCATTTAATTTATTACGTAGATTACTGACATGTACAGTAACTGCTCTTTCATCAACGACATATTCCTCAGACCAAACGCTTTCAAATATGTTTTGCTTGGTAAATACCTTTTTAGGACTAGTAATTAATAGTTCTAATATAGAATATTCCTTTACCGTAAGCTCTATAGATTTATCATTAATATGTGCACTATGATTTTCACTATCTAAAATTAAATCTTTAAACTTAAAGACTTTAGTATTATTATTTGTAAAACCTTTATTTACCCTTCTTAATACCGCACCTATTCTTACTATTAATTCTTCATTATTAAAAGGCTTTGTAATATAATCATCTGCACCACCTTGAATCAATTCAATTTTAGTATTTAAATCATCTTTTGCCGATACACATATAATAGGAGTTTCAAATTGTTCATTAATCTTTATTAGTACTTCTTCACCACTTAATCCAGGTAACATTAAGTCTAGTAAAATTAAATCAAATGATTCTTTTTTTAACAACAATATAGCCTCTGTACCAGAAAATGCAGATTCTACTTCATAGTGATTTTTTGTTAATAAAGTTTGTAACATCTTGTTAATCTTAGGGTCATCTTCTACAATTAATATCTTAATCATTCTTATTCTCCTTATTTGATCTATACATAAAGTTAACATTTATTTCTTAGATTTATTCTTCTATGTATACTTTATCATATTGTACGTTACTATTGTATTTTTGTCTTTTATAATCGTATAATTAGAAATATAAAAATATAATTAGTAACAGAAAGGATAAGATTTAGATAATATGGGATTAGTAATTGGAATCATAGTAGTACTTATAGGATTAGTTTTATTGGGAGGATTAATAGGAGCTATTAAAGAAAGTGGTGAGTTAGGTCAATTATTTTTATTTGCTATATTTATGATTATAATATGTAGTATATTTGGAGGATTTATTCCATTTTCAGAGTTAATAATAAAAATATCTGGATTTGTAATTGTAGCTTTAATAATATATTTTGGATATAATATGATATTCAATTAAAATTAATTAATCACCTAAGATGAATGTATATCATATAGTTATAAATATGCAATAAGATACTTAGTGAAGGAAGTATCATCTGAAAAAGATGAATACACTTCCTTTTTTAGTATCAGCATATAATACTTGAAGTTTTAAATTATATTTCTAATACCTCATTATCTTCTTTTATTTGACATATTATAGTTTCCATCTTACTTATTAAATAAGCAATACATATTCCAATTATTAAGAAATTAATTCTCATTGTAATTGATAATTGTACGTTAAATAATAAAACAGCTGTAGTTAATGCATTGATAGTCACAAATACCATTTGTAATCCATACTCATTAACAAAGGTATATATATATCCTAAAACTAATGTTGCAATTATAGTATATTGTGATGGTATAAGTATTTTAAATAATATTATAAATGTAATTGAACCAATAATTGTTGCAATTAGACGTTTCTTTATACGTTCTTGTGTTTGTTCATGTTCAGGTTGAGTTAATGACATTACAGCAATACTAATCCACATTCCTTTTTGAGCACCTATTAATTTCCCTATAAAAACTGCTAATCCTATACCTATAGCCATTTTTAATGAGAATTTAAATCTTTCACTTCTGACATCTATTTCTTTCAACATGTCTAATATAGATTTAGTATTATAATTCTTCTTTCTATGAAAAAGATATAATACAGTTCCAACTAATACACCACCTATTAATATTGAAAGTATCCTTTTTATTTCGTCTCCACTTGCAATAGGATTACCTTCCATAAAAACATACAACAACATAAATGGTAGATATGCTTTACTTCTAATATCCTCTGTTACAATATAAAGTACTCCAAATACAGATATCAAATTTATAAATAATCCTAACATTGGATTTATGTGACTTATAGATGTAGCAACTCCTATATAAGAAAATAACCCAATTATTAAAAATACAGATTGATTTACATCATAGCCTATATTGATTTGCATAAACATTAATGTAGCAGTAACAACAACAACTCCAACAAGTAAATTTTGTTTTCCAAATATAGAACCATATCCATTAACAAAAATAATAATACCTGCTATTAATACTAATTTTTCAAGCAACAACTTAATAGTAATTTTTTTACTGTCTGTCTTCATTTAGTATTCAGTCTCCTTTTTATTTTCAATAGCACCAATGTTATCATACCTTTTTTTTAAAATCAATATTTCCATTTGACTATGTTTAGAACTAAGTAATAGCTTTTGAGAATTAATATTCTGTTAGTGTTTAATATTTAATTTACATATTTTTATATAATTCGCAAGGTTGTATATTATATTAAGATATATTTTATTTTAAAATAATTTTTATATAATACAGTTTTATAATGAATTGCATATTTATGTCAGATGAAATTAAAAGAAGTGCAGAAATTATAAAGTCAGGTAAATATGATAATTCTTTTACAGAAGAAGATAAAATAAAAAGCACTTACTAAGTAAAATTAGTAAGTGCTTTTTGTCCTGTATTTATAGATTAACCTATTTCTAGTGTATTTGCCTTAATTTCATTTATAGTTTTAATCAATTTATTTCTTTCTTCAATATTATTTTCAAATAAATCAATAATACCTCCAACAGTCCTAAATGGATCTTCCATTAATACCCTGTTATCCTCTATAAATCCATTTCTAACAACATAATCAACTATAAGCTTAACAAAATGTATCTGCTTAGTATTAAAACTCTCATTATTTAAAAACTCTGAAAAAGCCTCATTAGCAGCTTCCCTATCAAGTCCTACTAACTTTCTCACTAACTGAGTAACTGGAGTATCTCCAAATTCTTTTTTATAATCAGAAGAATTACCTAACTGCTTTAAAAGTATCTCCTCTAAAGTCTCAACATCCTGCTTTGTTATCTTTTTATTATTTCTTAACTTAAATATTGCTAACTCATCTTTATGAGATTTTAAATAATGCTCTACCTTCTTTTTATAATCCTTAAGGTCATTTGCATTATGCATAGAAGACCTTCTAACCTCAGAAATAATAATATCTTCAAAACTTGTATAATATAACTGTTGAGTAGACTTCTCAAGGTACTTAATAAGGTCTCTTAAAGCTCTACGAACCTCATCTAACTCAAATATATCCGAGCTTTCCCAAAACTCTTCATCCATAGCCTTTTCAATTATATGCTTTTGCTTTTTAACTTGAGGTATGGTTCCAATCTTTGAAAGTTTCTCAGCTGTAGTTATTACATATTTTATACCTCTAGTTGCACTATTGTCTTGTAAATATGCTAAAACTATATTATACATTACTATATCAAACCTCTTAGCAAGTTCATCTTCACCCATTGAAGTTATAAGAATCGCTATATGTTCCCTTATTTCATTTTGGTCTATTGCTCCAAGGCTATTCCAATTATCTTCGTTTTTATACTTATGAACATAATTTAAATTCATTCTAACTAAGAAATCACTTTCATTTAAAGCCTTAACAGAAGTAATTAACTCATTTAATAACTCTTTTCTAAGATTCAAATACTTATCTTCTGTATATCTAATATCTTGAAGTTCTTTAATAATACCAACTTTTAAATTAAATAATTTTTCAGTAAGTGTCTCTGTTTTACCACCTTCAAATCCTTTAGGGTTAACACTAAAGAATTCAATATTACTACAAAAATCAAATATTAAGAACTTTTCCTTGTCCATTCCAACACCTAATAAATCAGGACAAAGTCTTGTTCCACGACCTATCATTTGCCAGAACTTAGTTTTACTTCTTACCTTCTTAAAAAATACAAGATTTAAAATTTCAGGTATATCAATACCAGTATCAAGCATATCGACAGAAACTGCTATTTGAGGTAATTTATTTTTATCAGAGAAATCATCTATGATAGAATCTACATACTCCGTATTATAACCAACTGCCTTGGCAAAGTTACCACCATACTCTGGGTATAATTTATTAAACCTTTCAACTATAGCATCTGCATGATTTCTGTTTTTTGCAAAGATTATAGTTTTGCCTAGTTTTTCTCCTCCTTCAATTCTTAAACCTTCAGTCATTAACTTATTTAAAACTAAATCTATAGTATTTGCATTGAATAGCCATTCATTTATAGCAGGACTTTCTATTTCATCTCCAACATTCTCATCATCATCAAATGTCTCTTCATACTCAGCCTTTTCTTCCTCACTAAGTTCATCATACTTAATACCATCTGATAAAACCTTAGTTTCAGGTTCAATACTCGTATAATCTACTAAGTACCCATCTTCTACTGCCTTATCATAGTCATAAGCATAAGTTGGTACTCCATTTTCCATATCAAAAATCTCATAAGTATTTTTATCAATTTCATCCTTTGGAGTAGCCGTAAGTCCCAATAAATAAGAATCAAAATAATCAAAAATTGATTTATACTTTTTATAAATACTTCTATGAGATTCATCAACTATAATTAAATCAAAATGCCCTGGTGTAAATAATCTCTTACCATCCTTTGACTTTGTATCATCAATAGCATTCATCATAGTAGGATAAGTAGAAAAAATCATTCTAGCCTCTTCTGGATTATCTTTATTATCAAGTAAATTACATAATGCTAAATTTGGTAATAACTTAGAAAAGTTATTCTTAGCTTGTTTTACTAAAGCTTTTCTATCTGCTAAAAATAAAACATTTTTAACCCAGTTATGTCTAGATAAAACATCAACTATAGATATAGCAGTTCTAGTCTTACCAGTACCAGTAGCACAAACTAAAAGAGCTTTACGTTGTCTACTTTCTAAAGCCTCACAAACTGACGTAATAGCTTCCTTTTGATAATATCTATTAGATATATCATCATTTATCTTTATATTATTTAAAGAATCTCTTCTAGTTCTTCTATCTATCATAAGTTGTAACTCTGACTTTTTATAAAACCCATAAACTTGTCTTTCAGCATAATCGTCCCAAATAAGTGTCTTAAAACCGTTAGTTAAAAATATTATAGGTCTTTGTCCATATTGTTTTTCTAAACAATCTGCATACAACTTAGCTTGTTGGTAACCAATTTCAGGCTTTTTACTTGTTCTTTTGGCTTCAACTACAGCAAGTGGCTTCATATTATCACCATAAAGAACATAATCAACATATCCTAATCCACTATCATTAGGCATACCATTAACTTCAACTTCTTCGCCAATATCTTTTTTAAACTCCCACCCAGCAAGTTTTAACTCTACATCTATATATCTCTTTCTTGTTTCAAACTCACTAATTTCATCAACCTTAAAGTCATAGTTTTCAGTATTAACTTTTCTCTTCTCAGTTAATGACTTTCTTAACTCTTCATTTTCCTTTATCATTTCCTCAAGCTTTTTATCTTTAGAGCTTAATTTTTCATAAAGGTCTTGAAGTTCCTTTGGTTTAGTTCTTTTTTCTTCACCGTAAAGTAATACACTTTCATCAAAATCACTTGCAGTATACTCATCTGAATAACAATAATCTATCCAACTAACAAACTGATGTAAATTACGAAGAGATAAAATAGCCTCGCCTCTTTCTATTATTTGATTAGTGTGAACAGACATATTACCTAACTTAACTATATATTTAAGTAAAGGCAACATATTATAATCTATAAGCTCAATAAAACTATGGTTATGAATTAATGAGCTAAGATTATCTTGATACGGTAATCTTAAATCACTATCATTACTATATACCCACTTTACAGCAAGTTCTAAAGCCCTTCTTGTGATAGTTGCACAAGTAGATGGACTAACTAATATACTTTTTTCTGCTTCTATACAAGCATTGTTAAAACTATTGAAGTTTTCCTTATTTTTTAAAAACTCAAAATTACTCATAAATCTTCCCCTCTTAAAAACTCTTTGCCCTTTATATAGATTTTTTACAACTATTTCTTATACTAATAAATACTTCTTCATTCTGTGAAAATAACTCATACATTTCTTCAAACTCTGGTATATCATAACCATGTGAATCATCGTTTCTTAACTTACGTAACGTCTCTATAACGATAGAAGAATTTTTTGGTAATAAATCATGATACTCACAACCTAAAAGATAATCATAGAAAGTTTTAGATTTTATGTTTAAATCAATTGATTTATAATATAACATTGCTTTTGTTAATTCTAGAAAAGAAACCATATAATTTTTAAATCCTTCTTTGATATATCTCTCCCATAATACAGGCATGTCCTCTTTGCTATATAACATTTTAAAGTTTTGTAAATCATATAAACAAGAACCAAAATCTCTATTTACTTCCTCTATTGAGCTCCATGCTAATTTATTTTTAACCACCATACATATCCCTCCAGTTTAAAATATCTATTACATCACTATTTTCAATATAGAAATTATTTAGATAATGTTTAAAATCTTTAGTTTCATAAATAACATCACCTTCAAAAATAGCTTTTCTAAGTGCTATTGTATAGTTCTCTGTAACAATTTTTAAATCTACATCAATATCAAGTACTCTTCTTAGAGCCTCGGTTTTAACTATTAGTTCTGTAATCGGTACTTTTTTGTTAGGAATCCATGCTATATCTATATCACTTTCTGAAGTCTCTTTATCTGTGCCGTAACTACCAAATATTATAATAGCTAGAGTGCTTTCTTTTGGAAATACATTTACTATTGAATTTTTAACTTCCTCTGGTATATTTCTCATTTAATCACCTCGTATCTATTAGGCAATGCCACTTAGTTAAATAATTCTCCTTTAAAAGCTTTTTGCATTAATGAATTAAAGTTATTTTCTAATTCTTGTAAGCTCTTTTCCATTTTAAATTTCAATTTGTCGACTTGCTTAACGAAGTCTACAAATTTATTTTGAAGTTCTATCGGAGGAACTATAATATTGACTTCTCTAATTGCATCCTTAGTTATAGTTTTCGTTACAGCACCTCTTACTTTTTCATTTATTCTAATTTCCATATATGAAGTTGATAGTAAATTATATAAAAATATATGATTTACTTTATTTTCATCAAATCTTAATAAAAATTGATTCATCGCTAAAGATACTGGTCTATTTAAAAATGGCATTAAATAAACCTTTCCTGCACTACCTATCTTATTTATTATGATTTCGCCACCGAATACTTTTGATTTTTCAAGATGGTTATATGCATGTTCATCAATATACTTCACATCATCTTCAAAGTTATTCTTTTCTAAATCTGTTGTTCTTACCATTAATGCATAGCTTGGTGTATCTAAAAGCGTTACATTATCTCTTAAAGTCTCATAACTTCCATTTGAATGGTAATCAGTTAATACCTTTAAGTATTTACCAATTCCTGAAACTTCCCATCCTTTTTCATTCTTTGATGGATCTCCAAACAGCTCGATAAATCTTGATTTAACTAATTCATCCAACCTTTTTATTTGCTCTTTCCTTTTATCTATTAACTCCCCCGCTTTATCTAAAACTTTTACTATTTTAATTTGACTATCTATGGTAGTTGGCACTGGTATTTCTATATTTCGTATTTCTTTTAAGTGCAAATTCTGAACTCCAATTCCCTTTAAATTTTTATTAAATTGACGCTTTGTCATAGGGCTGTTAATAGCATGTAATAAATATTGAGGATATATTATTCCTTTAGGTCTTAATAATGCTAAGCTAACATAAATATCAAAAATTTCATCTCTATCTACTAGTGCTGCTACCCCTGTTGTTCCATTTTTAGCCAATAGTATATCATTTATTTGCGGCTTTAATCTTTTACTCAACTTTTCATGTAACTGTTCTGGAATATATTTAACATTATTCCAATCTATCTTTCCACTTGTAACATTCTTAGATGATAAAAATATATATCCGTCGTTACTATATGTGGGAGTTTGATGTGTCCCATCAGTAATGATAGAACAAAGGTCGTCCAATTTTATAAATTCCATATCCTACACCTCTAGCATTCTTTCTAATTCTTCTAAACCACTAGATATTTCCTTCTCTAGCTCTTTTACTCTGTTCATAATCACACTAGGGGCATCATAAACTACTTCCTCATAAACTACCTCTTTATATTTATTAATAGATAAATCATATCCATTTTCTCTTATTTCCTCTACATCAACAAAGAAACTTTGCTCTGTTCTTTTTCTCTCAACTTCTTTATCAAGATTATTAAATCTCTCAATTATATCTCCTATATCATTATCTTCTATCTCATTTCTCTTATCATCTAAAGAATATCCATCTGCTTTCATATCATAGAACCACACTTTATCAGTTCCACCAGTATTAGTTTTAGTAAATATCATTATAGCAGTTGAAACTCCTGCATATGGCTTAAATACTCCACTTGGCATTGAAATTATACCTTCTAATTTATGATTTTCAACTATTTCTTTTCTTATTGATTTATGTCCACCTGTTGAACCAAATAAAACTCCATCTGGTACTATTGAAGCACATCTTCCCCCTACTTTTAAAGCTCTAAGGAATAATGCTAAGAATAATAATTCTGTTTTCTTTGTTTTAGTTATTTTTAATAAATCTGCACTTACTGCTTCATAATCTAAACTTCCTTTAAATGGAGGATTTGCTAAAACTAATGTAAACTTCTCTTTGTCTGTATTTACTTCTGATAAAGAGTCCTTGTATTCAATATTAGGATTATCAACACCATGTAACATCATGTTCATAGCACCTATTCTAAGCATAGTTCTATCCATGTCAAATCCATAGAACATATTATTATTAAAGTGTTCTTTTAATCCTTGTACTAAGAAAAGATCTGCATGATTATCTCTTAAATATTGTTGTGATGATACTAAGAAACCTGCAGAACCTGCTGCTGGGTCTACTATAATATCCTCTGGAGTTGGCTTCATAAGATTTACTATCATATCTATTATATGTCTTGGAGTTCTAAATTGACCATTAGTACCTGCCGTAGCAACCTTTGATAGTAAATACTCGTATAAATCTCCCTTTGTATCCTTATCCTTATTTAATTCTAAATTATTAATTCCATCAACTATTTTAGATAACATAAGCGGTGTAGGAATCTTAAATATTGCATCTCCCATATATTTAGCATAAGCTGAGTCTTTATGATTATGTAATTTTTTAATAAAAGGAAATACTTCATTTTGTACTATTTCATACATTTTCTCTGAATTTCCTTCATTAGCAAATTTACTCCATCTTAAATGTTGTTGTTCGCTATTAAATGTATTATCAAAAGAAACACCTAAAAGTGTTGCTTCTGCTTCTTTTTTTGTTTCTACATCATCTAATCCTTTAATAAATAAAAGATATGTAAATTGTTCTATAACTTCTAGTGGGTTAGTAAGCCCGCCAGTCCAAAATGTTTCCCATATTTTATCTACTTTACTTCTTAATTCTCCTGTAATCATATGTTATTTACCTTCCTGACTTTATTTTTAGATATATTTTTTTATATCATCATTAACAGTTGACATATCAATATTTTTATCTTATGCAACTTCTATTATATATCTATTTCCACTTAAGTTAAAATCATTATCTTTTATATCTTTAAATTTTACTATTTTCAAAAAAATCTTCTTCATCTGAGCGACGTGTCGGCGAAATACTTTATGTCGCCAACGACCTTAAAAATCATGTCTGTTGCTCAAATTTAGAGGTTGGAAATTAAAAAAGGGAATGTCTCAAAAGTATAATAATTTTATTAAAGAATCAATTACATTATATCTTATGGGAAAATATAGTATGATTAATGGTAAGTTACAATAATTTAAATTATTATATTTATGGAAAGAGAGCGATTTGTAAATATGAAAAAATTAATAATTACTTTATTTATTCTACTGATAACTATTATAATATTTCTTTTTAATTTTCCTTGTATAATCAATAAAAATTTAAACAATCTTGATGTATCTTTATCAATAAATCCATGTAAAGAACCAGATGTATATAATGTGAATATACAAATGGAAAATAAAAATAGTAGTGTTGATATATTAAAAAATAATTTTATAATAGCATATGCTCTGAATGGCAATAAATACGAAATTTTAGGTGATAATAGTGAAAGGGTTCATGTTAAAAATAAACAAACAAATAAGATATCTCAAACCTATTATTTTAGTGGTGGTTCTAAACATGGTGCTTATATAAATATAAATAAAGATTTGAGAGAAATAATATACAATAATAAATCTATCTTAGAATTATCATTTAAAATAAAACCAAAAGCTAATTATGAACAAGACTCTAAAACTGACAAACTAATTGTAAATATCTCTCCTTATAAAAATAAAACTAATGAAATCAATATTTCTAATGAATGTATACAAATGTCTACTGATATTAATGATAATAGTAGAAAATTGATATATGACTTGTCTATTGCTTACGATGATAGTAGAAAACCTTTAAATAAGTAAACTTAATAATTTTTAAATTTTTTATAATATTCCCCATTTACATTAATTATTATTTCTTCACAGCCAAACAATAATTAATATTATCAAATGCTGTTATAGGATGTTCTGAATTTAATTGATTATATGTTTTGAAATACTGCTCTGTTATTTCATTTGGTGTCAAATGCTCATAAATCAAGAAATTGCTATCAGCCAATAACTTCTCCAACTCTAAATAAGAATAGCTTGCAAGCATTTTTTCATTTGCTCCCTCAGCCATTGCTGCTTGCTTTTTAGCTCTTTCTCCTGCTTTTGGAGTATAGTTATTCTCATCTGGATAATCAAAAACAATACCACTACCTTTTGGTACAATGCTTGAAATAGTATTAATTGTTTCAGCAAAAGTTTGCTTAGACAGATAATAGCTTATTCCAAGTAAACTGCAAAAACTAATTTTGCTTTGATCAAATTCTGAACAGGCAAGTAAATTGCTTTCCCAGTTATTTTTTGTAAAATCAACAGATACATAATGCAGATTAGCAGGTTTTTCTGCTACTACTGATTGAATACGCTTTTGCTTGTCAAAACCAGTAGCAGGATGATCAAGTTCAAATATTTGAATTTTTGATGCCCAGTCAGGCTGACGATATGCAAATGTATCATATCCTGCAGCAAAAATCATATATTGCTTTGCACCAATTCTTACAGCATTTTCAAGTGCTTTTTCTGCAAATGCCGCTCTACCAAGTGGCGATGGAGATAATTGATTATCTACAATCCACTTCAAGGCTTCTTCCTGTGTACCCTCAAATGATGGATTGAAGAAACTAATTCCTTTTGACATATTACTTGCAATTTGTTCATATTCATGCTTAGTTAAAATATCCTTTGCCAAGTAATCATCAAATACGTGTTCTGTATTTTGTACTGAATGATATGCCCTTGAAAAGGCACTTACTAATGCGGTCATGCTTTTTTGTTCCATAAAATTATCACCTCTAATAATTAATACCACTTCATTTCTAGCAGTGCAAGACTTGAAAATTACCCTATTTTATGGTATTATAAAGGTATAAAAGATGAATAAAAAAAGCCTTCACGTCTATAGTGATGGCTTTTTTTATTTAGAATTATCACATTTATATTATATAATTTATAACTATTTTTATCTTGAAGTTCCATTATGCAATTTCTCTTCTTCTTCCTCTAAAATTTTATCCATATTAGAAAATCTCTCTTCTTTTTCTTTTATTTTATTTTGAATATACTCTTCATATCCATTTTTAGAGTTAAAGCCTTTTTCTATATCTTTAGGATTAGAATCCATTTCATAAATATCTCTTTCTACTAATAATTTATCTTGTTTTGTATTTATATAAATTATATGTTCTTCAATCATACCACTAGTATCATCTAAATCTGCATATTTAAAATCAACTATTTCATTAACATAAACTTTTATGAAATCTTTATCTTTATTAATTTCTTTAATATCTAAATTTAATTTATACCATTCAATTTTTTGCCCATAAGTAGAAATCATTTTTGAATTCAGTTTATCATATGTACTTAAATAACTTCCTGGTAATATACTTTTATTCTCTGAATATTGTAAGCTTTTTTGAATTTCTAATGAATGTGAAAAGTATTCTGTTAAAATTTTTTTCACATCTTCATTTTGTAAACTATCTCCTTTTTGTAAACTATCTATATTTGTTTTTACAATTAGAAAAATAAATATTGCCAAAATCAATGTTATCCCCGTAATTAAATATTTTTTCATTTGCAAATCTCCTCCCTTTGTATAATCTAATTGTAACATAACTACACTTATAACTAATTAAATAAAAAAAGGAGGAACAAATATATGCCAGAAATAATTCAAACTAAAGATATGTCATCACTAAACATAAATTTATTTAACTCTTTTAAACATCGGATGATTTTCACTAAACTGAATTAAATCCCATAAGTTACCATATAAGTCTTTAAATACAGCAACAGTTCCATAATCCTGTTCTTTAGGTTTTCTAACAAATTCTATTCCAACTTTTAACATTTCATTATAATCACGCCAAAAGTCATCAGTTCCTAAGAAAAGAAAAACTCTTCCTCCAGCTTGATTCCCTATAAAAGGCTCTTGTTCTGATTTAGATGCTCTTGCAAGTAATATTGTTGTTCCATTTGAACCAGGTGGAGATATTAATACCCATCTTTTATCTTGCTCGGGTTGATATGTATCTTCTATTAATGTAAAATGAAGTTTTTGTGTATAAAACTCGATTGCTTCATCATAATCTTTTACTACTAAAGCAATATAAACTACTGATTGAACCATTATTTATCCTCCTTTTATGATATAAACAATTAATAAACAAATGCTTAATTTATATTATAATTATATAAAAAACTAATGCACCATATATAACAATTTTAAATTATATTATATTTAATTACACTATATTTTACCATATAATTTCCATAAACCTCTCCAATATAAATTTCTAAAAAATAATCCTCAAATACATTTTAGGACTTAAAACCCAAACATAACTACACTTATAATTAATCAAATAAAAAAAAGGAGGAACAAAGATATGCCAGAAATAATCCAAACTAAAGACATGTCATCACTAAACATAAAATTTGA
>NZ_NOJZ02000031.1 GCF_002251085.2 Romboutsia maritimum
TAGATGACTATATGGATTATTATAATAATGACCGATGTCAGTGGAACTTAAAAAAACTGACTCCTACACAATATAGGAATCAGCTTTTAAAAGTTTCTTAATGACCCTCTTTTTTTAATGTCCTTGACAAAGGATCCATTTTAATGCTTAATTGTATACTTTTTTTATGTTTATTTATTAATAAAATATTTAGAATAGATTATTACTTCTATGGAAATTAATTTTAATGTATTTTATAGGCAAACTATTTCATAAAAAAATAAAGAAAAAAACAATAAAACAAAAAACATATGAATAGCATAGGATAATCGTATTCCTTGTGAATGTACTGGAATTACTAGGTTTTATAACAAAAAACTTTCATCAAACTTATTGACTTAATGTCGCATATTGTATACAATATACTTAAAGCGAAACAAATTTTAAAATTTAAACAGCTAATAAAGAAAATTTATATATATACTGAGGAGATGGTAAGCATGGCATTTTTAAATAAAATAGCAAATCAATTAAAGGGGATATCACAATATCTACTAGTAAATGAAAGAATTAATAGCCAAAGATGTGTGGCAAAAAACATAGATACTACTAAGACAATATTTGATAAAAAGTAAAAATTTAATTCCTACTAATTTAAGATGTAAACACAACAAAAAGAAACTAAATCAAAATTAATTTTGATTTAGTTTCTTTTTGTTTATAATAATAATTATTTAGTAAATATGATAAACTATATATAAATGTATAAAACATGGTTGGGGGGATTTAAAAAATGAGTGAGAGTATAAAATGGGTAAATGAAAAAAAGATTGAAAGAACTATAAAAGCTTTAGAAGATAACAATATTAAAGGATATCTAGTTAATACAGAAGAAGACCTATTCAAAATTATAGAATCTATTGTTAAAAAGGGTGAATTAATAGGATGTGGGGGGTCTATGACTTTATTTGAAACAAATGTTATAGATTTTTTAAGAAATGGGAATTATAATTTTTTAGATAGATATAAGTCCAATTTAACTAAAGAAGATATGAAAAAAATATATAGAAAATCTTTTTATGCTGATACATATTTTACTAGTACAAATGCAATTACAGAAAATGGCGAACTTTATAATGTAGATGGAAATGGTAATAGAATAGCAGCAATGCTTTATGGACCAGATAAAGTAATAGTAATATGTGGAGTTAATAAAATTGTAAAAAATGTTGATGAAGCTATAAAAAGAAACAGAGAGATTTGTGCACCTGCAAATGCCAAAAGGCTAGATACAAAGACACCTTGCAAGACAACAGGTCATTGTATGGATTGTTCAAGTCCAGATAGAATATGTTGTGAATATACATTAATAAGAAAACAAAGAACTACTAATAGAATGCATGTAATATTTTTAAATGAAAACTTTGGATATTAATTATATTAATATCTTTAAGGAGGCAAAATGAAGAAAGTAAAACTTATATACAATCCTAATTCCGGCGAAAAGAGAATGGTAAATAGCTTAGATAATGTTATAAGGATATATCAAAAACATAAATTTTTATTAGTTCCGTATAGGCTAGATATACAAGAACCTATTAAAAATGCTTTTTTAGATGTTGATAGTACATATGACCATATATTAATAGCAGGTGGTGATGGAACTGTAGATATGATTATAAACTGCATGAAGGAGCTAGAAATAAACATACCTATTGGAATATTACCTACAGGAACTGCTAATGATTTTGCAAATGCCCTAAATATACCATTTGATATAGATGAAGCCGTAAGTAATATAATAAATTCTAAGCCTAAGACTATAGACATAGGTAAAATAAACCAAAAATATTTTATAAATGTTGCAAGCGCAGGAATGTTTACTGATGTATCTCAAAGAATAAATCAAGACTTTAAAAATTCTATGGGAAGAGTTTCTTACTATATTAAAGGAATCGAAGAAGCTTTGTATTTAAGAAAGTTTTATATAAATGTATTTTCAGAAGAAATAAATTATAGCGGAGATATGTATCTAATGTTAGTTTTTAATGGAAAAACAGCAGGAAATATTAATCTAGCATACAAATCAGAACTTGATGATGGATACTTAGATGTTATTATTTTTAAAGGAATGCCTATACCTAAATCAATACCAGTACTAATAAATATACTTAAGGGTGAACATCTTGATAATTATAATGAGGATGAATTATTATTTTTTAAAACTAAAAATGTAAGAATTGAGTGTGATGATAATTTATTAACTGATATAGATGGAGAAAAAGGGCCAGATTTTCCACTTGAAATACAATGTATAGAAGGTGGAATAGATATATTAGGTTGTAATTAATTAAAAAATAAAAAAGACTGATTTAAAATAAAGTAATAAAACTTAATTTAAAGTCAGTCTTTTATTTTTAATTAATTATTTTCCTGGTTTAAAAGAACTCTTAAGTGGAACAACTCTATTGAATACTAATTTTTCATCAGTAGTATATTTAGTATCAACACTGAAGAATCCATTTCTTACAAATTGGAATTTATCTAAAGGTTTTGCATCTTTAAGTTGAGTTACTTCAGCAAATCCTTGAAGTATTTCTATAGAACCAGGGTTTATTTGTTCTAAGAAATGCTTACCTTCATTTTCAGGAGCATCATCTAATATTAATGGTTCAAATAATCTGAATTCACAAGGAACACTAGATTTAGCATCAACCCAATGTATAGTAGCTTTTACTTTACGTCCTGTAAATCCTGAACCACTCTTAGTTTCTGGGTCATATGTACAATGAACTTCTACTATTTCTCCATTTTTATCTTTTATTACATCGTTGCATTTAACGAAGTATGCACCTTTTAAACGAACTTCATTTCCAGGGAATAAACGGAAGTATTTCTTTATAGGTTCTTCCATAAAATCGTCTTGTTCTATGTATAGTTCTTTAGAGAAAGGAACTAATCTCTTTCCTTTAGATTCGTCTTTAGCATTATTTTCTATTTCTAACATTTCAACTTTATCATCAGGATAGTTAGTTATAACCAATTTTAAAGGTTTTATAACACCCATTGTAAGAGGAGCTTTTGGTTGTAAATCTTCTCTTAAGAAATGATCAAGTAATTGACTGTCAACTGTAGAATCAGCTTTAGCTATACCTATTTCATGGCAGAAGTTACGTATTGATTCAGGTGTATAACCTCTACGTCTAACACCAGATATAGTAGGCATACGAGGGTCATCCCAACCATCAGTTACACCTTCATCGACTAGTTGTTTTAATTTTCTCTTACTCATAACTGTGTTTGTAAGATTAAGTCTAGCAAACTCTATCTGTCTTGGTACATTTTCCATTTCACATTCTCTTACAAACCAATCATAAAGTGGTCTTTGGTCTGCAAACTCAAGAGTACATATAGAATGAGTTATTCCTTCGATAGCATCTTCTATTGGATGAGCAAATGCATACATTGGATATATACACCATTTGTCACCTGTATTATGATGAGATATATGAGCAATTCTATATATTATAGGGTCTCTAAAGTTAATATTAGGAGAAGACATATCAATTTTGGCTCTTAATACCTTTTCACCATCTTTGAATTCTCCGTTTTTCATCTTTTTAAATAATTCTAAGTTTTCTTCTATAGATCTGTTTCTATAAGGACTTTCTTTTCCTGGTTCTGTTAAAGTTCCACGATACTCTCTTATTTCATCTTGAGTTAAATCACAAACATAAGCTTTACCTTTTTTTATTAGGATAAGAGCTCTTTTATACATTTCATCAAAATAATCAGATGCAAAGTATAAATTGTTCCAATTAAATCCTAACCATTGAACATCTTCTTTTATAGAATTTACATATTCTACATCCTCTTTAACTGGATTTGTATCATCAAATCTTAAGTTAACCTTGCCGTTAAAATCTTTAGCAAGACCAAAGTTAAGACATATACTCTTAGCGTGTCCAATATGTAAGTAACCATTTGGCTCAGGTGGAAAACGAGTTATGATACTGTCATGTTTTCCAGTTTCTAAATCATTCACTATTATATTTTTAATGAAGTTAGATGAATTAGTTTCATTTGACATATCTGTTACCTCTCACTTAATTTATTTTTATATATAGTATACATATAATAAAGGATACTATATTCCATACTATTAATTTTAATCCAATATTGGAAAAAAATAAAGATATAATTAATTAAAATTAAAATTCAAACAAATTATTATATTTTGACATATATTTAATATTATGAATAAATAAGTACATTTATATAATGTAATATATGAAAAACTTGAAAAATTAGTATGTATATAAATATTATCTGCTATATTTTAGGTACTAAACAAGTATTTTATAAATTAGTTTTAAAAAATAAAAAATTACATTTTTATATTCTATAATAGTGGTTTATAAAAAATTAAATAGAACAATAATATTTATATAGTGAATTTATACTACAAATGTAGTAATATTAATTATTACATATTTAAAATTAAGGAAGGAGCGAACATGAATAAACTTACTAAAGTGATAATAACTATTTTTGTTATACTTGCTATAATTATAGGTGTAGGGTATTACTTGATAAAGCCAGAGAAAAATATGAATGTAAGTACAAATTATAAAATGGTAACAACTGAAGAATTACTAAGAGGTTCTTTTATTGACAACTTTGAATTAGAAAAAAATCCATTAAGATTAAAAGGGCAATTGTCTGTATCTAATGAGGAGTTTAGAGATATTATTTATACTATTATGAGTAAACATAATATTGATAATTTAAAGTATACAGATATAAAAATAAAAGACGATGTAATTCATGCAATAGGTCCATATAAAGTTTTTGGGGTTATAGATAGTAATTATGAAGTTGAATTAATTCCAAAAATTAAAAATAATAATTTGACAATTACACTAACTAATTTTAAAATAGGAAAGATAAAAATAAAAGACTCTATGTTAGCAAAAGCAATGACTTCGTACAAAGATAAATTGCCATTTGAAGTTAATGATAATATCATAACTATAGATAAGAGTTATACAGAACCTCTAACTCTTAATGATATAAAAATAAAAGAAAATAATATTATTCTACAAGTTGGTGTTAAAGTTCATAATATTTTAGACTTTATAAAGAAATATAATATACAATTAAGCATATAAATGTTAAATTTAAATGGATCTCAATTAAAAGAAAATTAAAATTATTTGAAATAAAGAAATATTTATGGTAGAATATTATAGTTATATTACATTTATAATAACTTCAGAAGCAGGGGGGGAGAAAATGAAAAAGATATACATTATCACAACATATACAGGAACTGTATTGTCTTATCTAATAAGAAACATAAGTAAGACTCCATATGCACATGTATCAATAGCTTTAAACCAAGAATTAAATCCAATGTATTCATTTGGAAGATTGAATCCAAAAACCCCAATTTTTGCAGGCTTTGTCGAAGAAAATATAAACGAAGGATTATATGCTATTAGAACTAATACTATGTGTAGAGTTTATTCATTAGAGGTTACTGAATTACAATATGAAAGATTATATGAAAATATAATGGTCGTTAGTAATAGTAGAAAAAGCTATGATTATGATATAATGGCACTTATATATTTATCTATAAATAAACCAAGAGAAGCAGATTATAAATATGTATGTTCTCATTTTGTAGCAGATATGCTTAAAAAGAGTGGACTTAACATTTTTGATAAAGAGCCATGTGCAATAAGACCAAATGATTTTTATGATTTAGCACATTTAACTTTAGAATATGAAGGATTATTATCTAAATATAATGCATTAGAACATTCTTATATTCCTATAGTTGCTGAAATTTAATTTGAAATTAATAAAAATACCCCTTGTAATTATAAGGGGTATTTATTTTTTGTTAATATATGGATATAATGAAAGTAATAATTATTTTTTTGAAAGGAGTAATCGATGAAACGATTTATTCAAACATATGGAATAGCAGCTATCCTTGTAGCAATTTATGCATTCATAAAGCTACCTGTACTTAGATTAGACTTTACTTCTGGTTTTTCAACTTTGATAATTTTCTTTGTCATAGCTGGAGTATTAGATATGATGTTAGACAGAAATGAGAGGACATCTAAAATTGCAAAATATAATTTCTCAATATCTATAGTTTTGATAATTTTTGTAGTTGCAGTACCATTTATAACTTCAACACCATTAATACATTCCAAAGCATATAAAAATTTAATAGGTAAGGTTGAGGAAAGTGAGTTTACTAAAGATGTAAGTCCTGTTAGTGTAAATGACATACGCCTTGTAGATGAAGCTATGGCTATGAAGTTAGGGGATAAGAAATTAGGAGAAATACCTGCTTTGGGTAGTGTATCAAAGTTAGGTAAGTTTCATATACAAAATGTAAAAGGAGAACTGTACTGGGTAGCTCCTTTAGTACATAGAGATATAATTAAATGGATAACATCCCTAGAAGGTTCAAATGGATACGTTATGGTGTCTGCAAGTAATCCACAAGATGTTAGATTAGTTCAAGAAATAGATAAAAAACCTGTTAAAATAGTATATCAACCTGAGGCTTTTTTCCTTCAAGATTTACATAGACATATGTACTTAAAAGGTCTTATTAATGTTGGTATGACAGATTTTAATTTAGAAATTAATGATGAAGGTAGACCTTACTGGGTTGTAAGTCTATATGAACATAAAATAGGATATAGTGGAGCAAATGCAACAGGTGTTGCAACTGTAGATGCTCAAACTGGAGAAGTAAAAAAATACTCTATAAAAGAAGCACCTAAATGGATAGATAGAATACAACCTGAAGAATTCGTAACTTCTCAAATAAATGACTGGGGATTATATGTAAAAGGATTCTTAAATTCAATTATATCTGAGGAAGGTGTTTTAGTAGCTACAGAAGGAACATCATTAGTGTATGGAGCAGATGGAAAATCATACTGGTATACAGGCATAACTTCTTCAGGCGGAGATGAATCTACTATAGGATTTATACTAGTAGATACTCGAACTAAAGAAGCGAAGTTATATAAACAGCCAGGAGCTACAGAGACGGCAGCTATGACTTCTGCTGAAGGTAAAGTTCAAGAAAAAAATTATGAAGCTACATTCCCTGTAATGTATAATTTACTTGGAAAACCTACATATGTATCATCTTTAAAAGATAAAGCAGGTCTTGTTAAAATGGTAGCATTTATATCTGTTGAAGATTTTAGTTTATTAGGGCTTGGAGAAACAAAAGAAGAGGCTTTAAGTAATTACAGAGAAGCATTAAACTCTAAAGGAAATAATATTCAAATTGAAAATGATACTACTAGAGAAGATATAGAAGGTGTTATAACAAGAATAAGTCCAGATGTTAAAGGTGGAAATACATTATATTATATGACAATAGATTCTAAGTCAGATATAATATTTAATTCAACATCTAAAGTTTCTACAGAAATACCTTTAAGTCAAGTTGGAGATAAGGTTAAGGTATCTTACCAAAAGGGTGAAAAAGGATTAGTAGATATAATAAAATTTGATAATTTAAGTATTGGGGTATCTAATACGGATAAAAAAACTAAAACTACGAACCAATAGTTTATAAAGAGAGGTCTCTAATTATTAGAAGGCTTCTTTTTTTATGAAAATGTATAAAAATTGTAAATTTTATCTGGTCTAGTTAATATAATAATAGTACAACTTGACAAAACAAATAACTTCAAGGAGATTAGACATGATGACAGGGATAGAAAAGGATATATTGCTTTTAGTTAGTAGAGTCAGATGTATGACAGAAACACAGGTTGGAAAATTCTTTGGATATAGAAAAAGATATCAAAGGAAACCATTTAAAAAAACTCTTAGAAAAATGTGTAATGAATATACCCTTAGAAAATACCCATGCAATATAAATTATAGTGGCTATAGAGATAATTCATATGTTTATTATCTAAACGGAAGTAAACTGTATAAGGGGAAAGAGTTAGTAAAAGTGGTTATAGGTTCTGAAATAGCTATTAGAATAGATATTGGTGAATATGAAGTGAAAAGATTCAATAGAAATGTAAATATTGATGGTATAAAATACGATATATTTATTGAATATATTAATAATAATGATGAAATAAAACAAATGTTAATTGATATAGACCTAGATAATAAAATTGATTTATCAAAATATAGAAACTTAGGATATAAAATAGAGAATTCTACAATTCCTTTTTTTGAAGTACCTAAAGTTTTAGTGGTAACATCATCAAATATATCAAATTTATCGTATAATAATGTAGATTGTGATATAGACTTTATAGACTTAAATTTGAACAAATTATTTAGGCATATATAACATATAAATGGTTGCAAATTTAAAAATAGTGTGATAAAACTATATTAATTAAAAATAAAAGTTAGCATAGATTAGAGGTGCTTTAATTAATAGTGCGTGTATAAATAATTACGTCCAAAGTATTCCTTTGGGCGTTTTTATATTTATAAGCTCTGAGATAAACAAAGGGTATTAGTGAAGTAGCTAAAGAAAATTAGGAGGCAGTTATGAAACTTCATGGAAGTATGTATGTAAAAGAAGATACGCTACATATCGGGGGAGTTAGTTGTGTAGAACTTAGTAAAAAATATTCTACACCTCTTTATGTACTTGATGAAAAATTAGTTAGAGAAAATTGTAGAGAATATATTAAACACTTTAAAGTAAATGAAAATAATAATAAAGTGGCATATGCAGGAAAAGCTTTTTTACCGTTATATATGTGTAAAATTATAAGTGAGGAAAATTTATATTTAGATGTGGTATCTGGAGGAGAGTTATATACTGCAAACAAAGCTAAATTTCCAATGGAAAGAATACTTTTTCATGGAAATAATAAGACTTTAGATGAAATAAAAATGGGAATTGAACTAGGTGTTGGAATATTTGTAGTGGATAACTTATATGAGTTAGAATTAATCGAAAAAATTTGTAAAGAAAAAAATAAAGTACAAAAAATTTATTTTAGGATAACACCAGGAATAGAGGCTCATACACATGATTATATAAAGACAGGTCAAGTAGATTCTAAGTTTGGGTTTGGGTTAATCAATAAAGAACTTTATAATGCAATAGAAAAATTATATAGGTACAAAAATGTAGAGTTAGTTGGTCTACATGCACATATTGGCTCTCAAATATTTGATGTAAAAGCATATATGGAAGAAGTAGAAGTTATGATGAAATTAGTAAAAGAAATACAAGAAAAATATAATATATATTTAAAAGAAATTGACTTAGGTGGAGGGATAGGAGTTTATTATACCAAAGAAGATAATCCAAAACCTATAAAAGAATTTTGTGAAGCTATAATAAAAATGGCTCAAAAGGTATGTGAAAGAATTGGTATAAATTTACCAAAGTTAGTAATAGAACCAGGTAGATCGATAGTTGCTAATGCAGGCTCTACTTTATATACAATAGGTTCAATAAAAGATATAAAAGATGTAAGAACTTATGTAAGTATAGATGGGGGAATGACTGATAATATTAGGCCATCATTATATCATGCTAGGTATGAGTGTAGTATTGTGAATAAAATGAATGATAAAGAATTAAATAAGGTTACAGTAGCAGGTAAATGTTGCGAGAGTGGAGATATATTAATTACTAATACTAAAATTATGGATATAAAAAGTGATGACATACTAATTACAACATCTACAGGTGCTTATGGATATTCTATGGCGTCTAATTACAATAAAATACCTAAACCAGCAGTAGTGTCTGTAATGAATGGTAAGGATATATTAATATGTAAAAGACAAAGTTATGAAGATATGATAAATTTAGAACTAAATTTTTAAAAATATAAAAGATTGCTTTAAATAGTTTTTACTATTTTGGTAATCTTTTTTTGATTATTTGTAGAAATTTAAGGGGATATTAAATAAAAATACTTAAAATAAAAATTGGAATTTGTATAAAAACTTAATTATTTGTTATATTTTTTCCTAAAAAAACTCTAATTATGATAAAATCTATATTAGATATCAAGGAGGGATTTGATGAAGCAAAAAATTATTTTGACTATTTTATTAATTACTACATTTTTGACAGGATGTTCTTATTTAGAGGAAACAACGTTAGTACAAGAGGGAGAGACAGCTTTAGAAAAGCATGAATATAAACAAGCTATGGAAAAACTAACATCAGCATTACAAGAAAATAATGATGATCAAAAAGCTAGAGCAATGTATATGCAAGCGATGAGAATGTCAAATGCATCTTATTATGAAAAAAAGAGTGATTATAAAAAAGCAATAAAAGAGCTAGAAATCATAAAGGATATTAAAGATGGTTCTTCTAAAATAAAGAGTGAAGCGTCTGAAAAGAAAGATGAACTTACTAAATTACAAGAAGAACAAGAAAAAGCAGAGCAAGCAAGAAAAGAAGCAGCTAAAGAGACTGCAGGTAAAGATAAATATAGGGTTGAACAACAAGCTGTTAGGACAACTATAAAAGACACCGTTGTAAAAGAAAATAAAGATGAAGAAGAAAAGGTAAAGGAAAAAGATGATAAAATTAATAATACAACTGAAGGTGGTATTACTAATGTAGATATAAATACTACACAATCTCAAAATCCTACGAAAACGCAGCCTCAAACTCAAACTAATATTAATACTAATACAACTAATAATACTGACACTAACACAATTACTAATAAACAATAAAAAAATGTCTCGGATATATATTTAAATTATCATAATAAATATATATTTAGAGACATTTTAATTATTTGTAGCTAATTATGATAATTATTTTGAATCTCTTATATGAATTCTTTTATCTACGTATTTATCAAGTGAGTATTTTATAATAGCTGCAACTGGTACAGATAAAAATACACCTACAAATCCAAATAAAGAACCTCCAATTAATACAGAAGATATTATCCAAAGAGGACTTAATCCTATTTGATCTCCCAGAATTTTAGGCCCTATAAAATTTCCATCAATTTGTTGAAGTATTAATATAAATACACAAACCCAAAGTGCTTTTATAGGACTATATACTAAAGTCATTAATATAGGAGGAACTGCACCTATAAATGGACCAAAATATGGAATTATATTTGTTAAAAAAATTATAAATGATAAAAATAATACATTTTCAATTTTTAAAATGAATTTAAATCCTATAAATGCTATAATTCCTATTATTAAAGAATCTATAATTTTACCGATTATATAGTTATAAAAGATATCATGAGACATTTTAAAAAAATCAATTATTTCAATTGCTTTATTTTTAGATACAGAAGCATAAAGTAGCTTTTTAAAGCCTAGAGATATGTTTTCTTTATCATATAACATATATATGGATAGTATAATAGCCATTACTACATTAAATAACAATGATGTTATACTAAATATATAAACTACAAGTTCTGTAGAAAATTTTGTGAGAATATCAACAACTTGGTTTAATATGGTATTTAAATTTTCTTGAATATGAGGAACTATGGTTTCAAATAATTTAGCTTGTGACATATTTTTATTTAAAAATTCATTAAGCATAGTTAGATAGAGTGGCATTTCTTTTATTAAGTTATTTAAAGTTTCTAATATAGATGGAATTATTAACTTAAGTCCAATTATTAGTAATAAAAAAACTATAATATAAGATGTTATTATGCTTAAAAATCTACTAAATTTAAGGTGTTTCTCAAAAATTTTTGTAAAGGGGTTTAGAAGTAAAGTAAATAGTATTGATATTAAAAATATACTAAAGAAACTTGCTAATCCACTAATACCAGAAAAAAATTTCATAGGATTATCTATTATTTTATAAATTAAAATAGAGATAATTGCTAGAAAAACATAATATTTTAAATTTTCTTTCGAAATCATAATAACCTCCTTAAGCTACATTAAAATTATTAGCTAAAGAGGTTATTATTATAACTATAATATTTATAAATTGAAAAAATAAATTTGATTATCTTAGCCAAGGAGGATTGCCTGGAACAAATATCCTTTTACCAAATTTAGATTTATATTCATCAAGAGCTTTTTTAATAAGTTCTTCATTATCTTTAAAGCTTGTAGTATTTTTTATAGTATCTAAATCTTGGCTAAATGGACAAGCTGATATACACATACCACAGTCAGTACCTAAATACCTCCATTTAATATAGCAACTTTCGCGCTCTACAGCCCAGTTATAATCTCCATTTTCTTTAAATTTAGCATCATTATTAAGTGAATTTGAAGGACAATTAAAAGAACATTTTTTACATAGATTACAAAAATCTTCAAGACCAAAATCTACATATTCATCTTCTTCTAGAGGCAAATCAGTAGTAACTACTCCTAATTTAAGTCTAGAACCATATTCTTTATTAGTTAAAATAGAATTTCTTCCTATATCACCAAGACCAGCATCTTTTGCAATAAGAACAGGCATTACTAAGTAATTTGAATCTATATGATTTCTAGCATCATATCCTAAACTTCTTATATAATAACTTAAGATCATTCCTATAATGGAACAATTAACGTAAGCTGTTGATGTTTCTATAATTTCGCAAATCATAGGTGATCTATTTAACATGTCTTTATCTAATTCACATCCAAATACTATAGCGTACTTGTGATTTAATTTTACTTCTTTACCATATATTTCTTCATTTATTCCCTGATGAGTATATATATGATAGTCCTGCAATCTTGTAATTCCTACAATACAGGCACCATATTGTTTAGCAAATCCTTTTATTCTTTTTGTCATAGTTTTAGAATTTACAGGAACTTTCACATCAGATGTAGGTCCTTCACATAAGTGTTTTATATCCCCCAAAAATTTAAAAGCGCTACTTGCCATTGGTGAATTAATTTGGTTATAAGTCATAGTACCTTCTTCACAAAGGTCAGGTCTACTTCTTATACTATCATCAATATCCTTTTTATCTGGATGTTTGCTGTAGTAATCATTATAAGCAAAACTACCAACTTTATATTCAGCTCTTGCAAACATTGTATCTCTTTCGTCGACTTTATACATAAAAAATCCCCCTAATACCCAAATATATATATATTTTTAGTATAGCATATTAATATAATGGGTTTGATAAAAAATTATTAAGATATGTTATAATATATCATGCTAAAGAAAAATTAATAAAAAGTAGCTAATGTAAATAGGAGGGGGAATAACATGAATGACATGATTGCATTTGTTTTGGGGATTTCAAGTATATTTTTTATAGCATTTTTAATATCTTTGCAACAGTATATAAGTAGGATAAAAAATATAAAAAATTCAATATTAAATAACTATGGAAAAGATATTGATTTAAATAAAGTAGATTTAAAAATGGATAGTATTTCTAGTTATTTTAGAAATAAAAATGATAATTTAGCAATAGATAATATAACATGGAATGACCTTAATATGGATGATGTATTTAAGAAAATAAACAATACACAAAGTACTGTAGGAACAGAAGTTTTATATGACATACTAAGAAATCCAATTTATGAAGAATCTAAATTAATTAAAAGAAATTACCTTATAGAATATTTAAGAAAAAACGAAAAAGAAAGACAAGAATTACAATATATATTAGGAAAATTAGGAAAAAGCAATGATTTATATACATCTAGTTGTTTGTTTAACAAGTTAGAAAATAGTAATAATAAATTTTTAATGTATAAAATATTATCTTATATTCCGATAATAACTTTAATTTTAGGATTTGTAAAAAATGAATTCTTTATATTATCTATAATTTCTATAATAGTCAATATATATATAAGTCAAAATAATAAAAAATACAATTTAAACACTGATAGTTTTTCTTATATTATTTCACTAATAAGTACAGCTAATAAAATAAATAATCTTAAAATAAAAGAGATAAATGAAAATTTTAAAAAAATTGATGAGGATTTAAATGAAGTTAAAAAAATAAAAAATAAGTATATAAAATCTAGTATGAATAGTGTAATGTCTGATTTAGATGTATTTAGTGAATATATAGATATGGTTTTTTTAAACGATTTAAAACGATATGAAAAAATTAGAGATGTAGTTATAAGAAAATGTGAAAATATAAAAGCTATATATGAATTTGTAGGAAGTATTGATGCTTTTATTGGAGTAGCATCTTTTAGAGAAAGCTTAAATTATTTTTGTAATCCTATTTTAAGATTTACAGAACACAAAGATGAGTGCATTTTAGAGTTTGAAAATATATATCATCCACTAATAAAAACTCCAGTAGGAAATAGTGGAAGCTTTTCAAAGGGAGTACTTGTAACAGGCTCTAATGCTTCAGGTAAATCAACTTTTTTAAAATCTGTTGCAATAAATGCAGTACTAGGTCAAACTATATATACTTGTTGTGCAAATAATTATATATCATCTTACTTTAATATATTTACATCAATGGCTTTAAAAGATGATGTATTTAGTAATGAAAGTTATTACATAGTAGAAATAAAGTCTCTTAAGAGAATAATAGATAGCTTTGAAAATGATAAACCTTGCTTATGTTTTATAGATGAAATATTAAGGGGCACAAATACAGTAGAACGTATAGCTTCATCTTGTGAGGTTTTAGATTATATATCAAACAATAATTGCTTATGTTTTGCAGCAACTCATGATGTAGAGCTTACGTACATGCTAGAAAATAAATTTGATAATTATCATTTTGAAGAAAGTATAAGTGATGATGATATAAAATTTGATTATAAATTACATAAAGGAAGAGCACAAAGTAGAAATGCTATAAAATTATTAAAATTTATAGGTTATGATGAAAATATAGTATTAAAAGCGGAAGCTAGAGCAGAAAGATTTTTAGAAACTAGTAAATGGTAAAAAATTAAAAAGATATTTAAAAGATTGTAGATAAAATTATGTAATATAAATATATCTACAATCTTTTTATTCTAATTGTTTTAAATTATAAGTTTGTCTATTTATAAAATAATAACTATAATTTCCTAGTAGATATGAAATTGATTAAGGAACACAAATTAATTTAAATTAATCTATATCCCCTAAACACCAATAAAATTATTTATCTGTATTTTTTATATATTTTCTCAATAACATTAACAATTTCATACATAAACCAAGCACATACAGCTAGAACGAATACACCCATCATAACCAAATCTAGCTTAAATACTTGACTACCATAAACTATTAAATATCCAATTCCATATCTTGAAACTAAAAATTCTCCAACTATAACCCCAACCCATGCCATACCAATATTAATTTTTGTTAGATTTATTAAGTTTCCAATATTAGCAGGTAATATAAGTTTAAATAAAATTTGAGTTTTAGTAGCACCAAAACTTTTTAACATTTTAATTTTTTCTTCATCAACATTAATAAAGTAATTGTATGATGATAATATTGTAACTACAATAGAGATTGCAATAGCTGTAACTACAATACCTTCTACACCGGCACCAACCCAAACTATAATTATAGGAGCTAGTGCAGTTTTTGGAAGAGCATTTAGTACAACTAAAAATGGGTCTAAAATTTTAGAGAGTTTTTCAGACCACCATAAAGCTATAGCAACTAAAATACCAAGAACTGTACCTATAACTAATCCGAGAATTGTTTCATAAACAGAAACCCATACATGCTTGAATAATTGTCCGCTCATTGCGTATTTCATAAATAAATCATATATAGAACTAGGCTTGCTAAATAAAAATGTATCTATAATTTTAAAATTAGCAAGTGCTTCCCAAAGAACTAGAAGACCGATTAAAAGTAATAATTGATAAATTAAAATCTTTATTTTGTTTTTTTTAGTTTCTTTAAGATAATTTTCATATCCTGTAGATGTTTTACTAATCCTCATAGGTATCTAACTCCTTCCACAGTATGTCAAAGTATTTTTGAAAGTCAGGAACTTTACGAGTTTTAAGTGGTGTTTTTTCTGAGTCCATATGAAGTTCTATATCATATATATTTTTTATAGTGGCAGGTCTTCTTGAGAGTATTGCTACTTGATCTGACATACTTATAGCTTCAGATATATCGTGTGTAACTAATATAGTAGACTTATTTTCATTTTTGATAATTTTATAAACATCATCACTTACAAGAAGTCTAGTTTGATAATCTAGAGCAGAAAAAGGTTCATCTAAAAGTAATATATCTGGATTTACTGAAAGTGTTCTAATTAAAGCAACCCTTTGTCTCATTCCTCCAGATAGTTCT
>NZ_NOJZ02000032.1 GCF_002251085.2 Romboutsia maritimum
AATATATACTTACCAATCATAGGTTATTTTAGTTTAGGATCCACAGGTGGAGTATTAATAGGATCATTAATACTAGGATATATAGGTAAAATAGGAAATATAAGTTTTAGAATGAACTCTAAAGTTTTGGGTGTAATAAGAGATTTAGCACTCATATTTTTCCTTGCAATAGTTGGATTGAGATATGGATATAAAGCTATTGATGCGTTAGTTGGTTCAGGTGCATATTTATCAATTGTATCATTAATAATAGGATTAGTTGGAATGCTAATAGGATTTATAGTTGGAAGATATGTATTTAAGATAAATTGGTTAATGTTATCAGGAGCGATTTGTGGAGGTATGACATCTACCCCTGGATTGGGAGCAGCAGTTGAAGCTGCAGGCAGTGATGATCCAGCAGCAGGATATGGTGCAACTTATCCATTTGCTCTTTTAGGTATGGTGATTTTTACGATAATACTTCATAAAATGCCGATGTAAATACATTTTATTTGGAATAGATTGAATATTCTTAAAAATACAAGGGGGATATTATGAAAAGATTAAGATGTGAAAAATTGAAAAATAAAGTAATGAGTTCGAAAGAAGCAGCAAAATTTTTTGAAGATGGAATGATTGTAGGAACGAGTGGATTTACTCCAGCAGGCTATCCAAAAGCAGTTCCACTTGAAATTGCAAATAGAGCTAAAAATGGAGAAGAAATAGGATTAACAATAATAACAGGAGCATCTGTAGGTCCAGAAATTGACTCTGTATTAACAGAAGCAAATGTAATAAAAAGAAGATATCCATATCAAACTACAAGCACAATGAGAAATGCAATAAATAATAATAAGGTTAATTATTGTGATATGCATTTAAGCCATACTCCACAATGGGTAAAGTATGGATTTTTAGGAGATATGGATATAGCCTTGGTTGAGGCTGTGTGTATAACAGAAGAAGGATATATAGTACCTTCTACATCAGTAGGTAATTCAAATGTATTTGTTAATTGTGCAAAAAAAGTAATTGTAGAAATAAATACATCACAACCATTAGATTTAGAGGGAATACATGATATATATGATTTAGATAATCCACCAAAAAGAAAACCGATACCTTTAATCAATCCTAGTGATAAAATTGGGACACCATACATAAAATGTGATGTGGACAAAATAGCTGCAATAGTATTTACAGATTTAAAAGACAAAACACGTCCTGTAGCACCAACAGATGAAGTATCTAAAAAGATGGCTCACAATTTAATTAATTTTTTAGAAGAGGAAGTTAAAAGTAAAAGACTACCTAAAAATTTACTTCCAATACAGTCAGGTGTTGGAAGTGTGGCAAATGCTATTTTAGGAGGACTTCAGGATTCTGAATTTAAAGACCTAGTAGTATATTCAGAAGTTATACAAGATTCAGTTTTAGATTTATTAGATTCTGGTAAAGTTAAATTCGCATCAGGTACATCTCTTACTATTTCGCCAGATAGACTAGATGGCTTTTATAAAAATTTCTCTAAATATAAAAATAAATTAATACTCAGACCCCAGGAAATAAGCAATAGTCCAGAAGTTGCAAGAAGATTAGGTGTTATAGCAATAAATACAGCGATAGAAGTTGATATATATGGAAATGTAAATTCTACAAACATAATGGGAAGTAGAATGATGAATGGTATAGGAGGATCTGGAGATTTTGCAAGAAATGGATACTTAACAATATTTACAACAGAATCTATAGCAAAAAATGGTGATATATCAAGTATTGTACCTATGGTATCACATCAAGATCATAGTGAGCATGATGTAATGGTAATAGTTACTGAACAAGGAGTAGCTGACTTGAGAGGATTATCACCTAAAGAAAGAGCAGTATCTATTATAGAAAATTGCGCTCATCCAGATTATAAAGAAGAATTATACAAATATTTTAATAAGGCAAAAGAAGGTAAATATAAGCATAGCCCTCATATTTTAAATGAGGCATTATCTTGGCATGAAAGATTTATGAAAACAGGTTCAATGAAACAGTTAGGGACTAAAGAAGCTTAAAAGTAAATAATTATTTAACTGAATAAGGGGGAAATATACGATGGAAAATATTAAAATTTCTTTAGAAAAATGGGAACAAGAAAAGGTAAAGAAAAGTATATCAAGATTTCCAGAAAGAAAAGAAAAATTTAAATTTGATACAGAAGAAGAAATAAAAAGACTGTATACACCACTTGATGCACAAATTGATTATGAAAAAGACTTAGGATATCCAGGTCAATTTCCATATACAAGAGGAGTTCAACCGACAATGTATAGAGGTAAGTTCTGGACAATGAGAATGTATGCTGGATTTGCAACTGCTGAAGAATCTAATCAAAGATATAAATATTTAATAGATCAAGGTTCTATGGGACTTTCTGTCGCATTTGATTTACCAACTCAAATGGGATACGACTCAGATGATTCAATAGCTGAAGGTGAAGTAGGTAAAGTTGGAGTTGCAATAGATTCACTTGCAGATATGGAAATTTTATTTGATGGAATACCTCTAGACAAGGTTTCTACATCAATGACTATAAATGCACCTGCATCAGTATTACTTGCAATGTATATAGCAGTTGCTAAAAAGCAAGGTGTTAGTCCAGATAAGTTAAGAGGGACTATACAAAATGATATATTAAAAGAATATATAGCTAGAGGAACATATATATTCCCAGTAAAACCATCCATGAGATTAATAACAGATATATTTGATTTTTGTTCAAAGAATGTTCCAAAGTGGAATACGATAAGTATATCAGGTTATCACATAAGAGAAGCGGGTGCAAATGCTGTTGAAGAAGTAGCATTTACATTAGCAGATGGGATAGCATATGTTAATGCTGCATTAGATGCAGGGCTTAATGTTGATGATTTTGCACCTAGATTATCATTTTTCTTTAATGCTCATAATAACCTTTTTGAAGAAGTTGCTAAATTTAGAGCTGCAAGAAGAATTTGGGCAAATATTATGAAAAATAGATTTAAAGCACAAAATCCTAAGTCTTGTCAGTTAAAGTTCCATACACAAACAGCAGGATGTACTTTAACAGCTCAACAACCTGAAAATAATATCGTAAGAGTAGCTATACAAACTTTAGCAGCAGTACTTGGAGGTACTCAATCACTTCATACAAATTCAAAAGACGAAGCTCTTGCTCTTCCAACTGAAAAATCAGTAATGGTTGCACTTAGAACTCAACAAATAGTTGCAAATGAAAGTGGGGTAGCAGATACCGTAGATCCTTTAGCAGGTTCTTATTATGTAGAAGGATTAACTAATCAAATTGAAAAAGAAGCTCTAGAAATAATAAATAAGATAGATGAATTAGGTGGAGCACCTATGGCTATAGATAAAGGATATATACAACAAGAAATAATGGATAGTGCTTATAAATATCAAAGAGAAATAGAAGAGAATGAGAGAATAATAGTAGGGGTTAACAAATTTAAAATAGAAGAAGAATCTCCAAAAGGATTACTAAGAGTAGATCCAGAAGTTGGAGAAAGACAAAAGGAAAAAGTTAAAAACCTTAAAAAATCAAGAGATAATGTAAGAGTAAAACAAACACTAGAAGCTTTAAAAAATGCTTGTAAGAGCGAAGAAAATGTAATGCCATATATTTTAGAATCAGTAGAAAGCTATGCTACTTTAGGAGAAATATGTGAAGTTATGAGAGATATATTTGGAGAATATAAACAAACTGTAATGATTTAGAAAAAAGTATAAATAAATTTATATAGAGATAAGAGATATTAAAATAGAGGGGGAAAAATAATGAAACAGATAAGAGTTTTAGTTTCAAAACCAGGTCTTGATGGTCATGATAGAGGAGCTAAAGTTATAGCTAGAGCACTTAGAGATGCAGGTATGGAAGTTATATATACAGGTCTTAGACAGACACCTGAGCAAATAGTTCAGGCTGCAATACAAGAAGATGTAGATGTTGTAGCAATGAGTATATTATCAGGTGCACACAATCATTTACTACCAAAGGTAGTAGAACTTTTAAAAAAAGAAGATGCATACGACGATATATTAGTTATAGGAGGAGGAGTAATTCCAGAAGAGGATATTCCATATCTAAAAGAGTGTGGAATTTCAGAAATTTTTACACCAGGAACACCAACTTCAGTAACAATAGAATATATAAAAGCAAATTTAAAAAGACAACTTAATTAAAACAAGTTTATTAGGAGTGGAGGTTGTATGGAAAATCTTATAGAGGATCTTTTAAAAGGGAAGAAAAGAGCCTGTGCAAGAATTATAACTATGGTAGAAAATGAAGTAAGTGGATATGAAGAAATTTTAAAACAAATTTACCAGTTCACAGGAAGGGCTTATGTTATAGGTATAACAGGACCTCCAGGTGCAGGAAAATCTACCTTTACAGATAAAGTTGTAAAACTTTTAAGAAAGGATAATAAAAAAGTAGGAGTTATTGCTATCGATCCAACGAGTCCGTTTACTAAGGGAGCAATACTTGGAGATAGAATAAGAATGAATGATTTAAGTTTGGATGATGACGTTTTTATTAGATCAATGGGAACAAGAGGAAGTTTAGGTGGGGTTTCAAATGCAACCCAAGGAGCTATAAAAGTACTAGATGCATATGGCTGTGATTATATATTTATTGAAACGGTAGGTGTTGGTCAATCAGAAGTGGATATAGTTAAAACAGCAGATACTACAGTTATGATAATGGTTCCTGGTTTAGGTGATGATATTCAGGCAATAAAAGCAGGTGTTATGGAGATAGCAGATGTGTTTGTAGTTAATAAAGCAGATAGAGATGGAGCTAAAAGAACATCAATTGAAATAAACATGATGCTTGATTTTAAAAAAGATTGGAAATTTAGACCACCAGTAAATTTAGTTATATCAGAAAATGGAGAAGGTGTAGAAACTGCTTTTAAAAATATATTAGATCATAAAAATTATTTATATGAAAGTAAAGAAATAACTGAAAAAAGATTAGATAGAAATAAAATAGAAATTAAAGAGATTGTTAATAGAAGGATACAAAAACTCGTTAAGCAAGTAGAAAAAAAAGAAAATATAGATGAGTTACTTTCAAAAACTATAACAAAGGAAACAGATCCATATACAATAGGCGAGAAAATATTTAAAAGTGTTATAAAATGAGGGGGATTTTAATATGAATATAAAAAATGTAGATCATATAGGAATAGCAGTTACGAATTTAGAAGAAGCATTAAAATTTTATGAAGATGTGTTAGGACTAAAATGCCAAGGAACAGAGATAGTTGAAGATCAAAAAGTAAAAGTTGGTTTTTTACCAATAGGAGAAACCGAACTTGAACTTTTAGAATCTACAACAGAAGATGGTCCTATAGCTAAATTTATAGATAAAAACGGAGGAAGAGGAGGAATACAACATATTGCATTAAGAGTAGATAACATAGAAGAAGCTATAGCACAAATAAAAGAAAAAGGATATAGAATGATAGATGAAAAACCTAGATATGGAGCAGGAAATGCAAGTATAGCATTTTGTCATCCAAAAAGTACAAAAGGAATTCTTTTGGAACTAAGTGAAAGAAAATAAGGCTTGGGGGGATAAGGATGTCTGTAGAAAAATTAAATCTACTTAATAAAAAGAAAGAAATAATCGAACTTGGTGGAGGTCAAAAAAGAATAGATAAGCAACATAAATCAGGTAAATTAACATCAAGAGAAAGAATACAGCTATTATTTGATGAAAATACGTTTGTTGAATTAGATGCATTTGTTACACATAGATGTACTAATTTTGAAATGGAAAAAAAAGAAGCACCAGGAGAGGGTGTAGTTTGTGGATATGGAAAAGTACAGGGAAGATTAGTATATGCATATGCTCAAGACTTTACAGTTTTAGGAGGATCTCTTGGTGAAATGCACGCAAAAAAGATAACTAAGGTTATGGATTTAGCTATAAAGATGGGAGCACCAGTAGTTGGATTTAATGATTCTGGAGGAGCAAGAATACAAGAGGCAGTTGATGCTCTTGCGGGATATGGATCAATATTTTATAGAAATACAATTGCTTCAGGGGTAGTACCACAAATTTCTGCGATAATGGGACCTTGTGCAGGGGGTGCAGTATATTCTCCGGCACTTACAGATTTTGTTTATATGGTAGATAAAACGAGTCAAATGTTTATTACTGGACCTCAAGTTATTAAAACTGTTACAGGAGAAGAGGTAACAGCAGAAGAACTAGGAGGAGCTTCAACTCATAACACAACTTCAGGTGTTGCTCATTTTATTGCGTCTGAAGATAAAGATTGCATATCACAAATTAGGAGACTTTTAAGTTTTTTACCATCTAATAATTCAGAGAAAACACCACTAATAGAAAATCAGGATTCACCTAATAAAGTTTTAGACTTATTAAATAGCATAATACCTGATGAATCAAATAAATCTTATGATATAAAAGATATAATATATGAAATTATTGATAATAGGGATTTTTATGAAGTGCAACAATTCTTTGCTCAAAATATTGTAATTGGATTTGCAAGAATTAATGGAGAGAGTGTAGGTATAATAGCTAATCAACCAAATATTATGGCTGGGAGCTTAGATATAAATGCATCTGATAAGGCAGCTAGATTTATTAGAACATGTGACGCATTTAATATACCAATACTTAGCTTAGTTGATGTACCAGGTTTTTTACCAGGAACAGGTCAAGAATATGGTGGAATAATTAGACATGGAGCAAAAATGCTTTATGCATATAGTGAAGCAACTGTTCCTAAAATAACATTAATAGTTAGAAAAGCATATGGTGGTTCATATTTAGCTATGTGTTCAAAAGATTTAGGTGCAGATATTGTATTAGCTTGGCCGACAGCAGAGGTAGCAGTAATGGGACCACAAGGTGCGGCAAATATAATATTTAAAAAAGACATAAAGAATGCAGATAATCCAGATAGTGTTAGAGCAGAAAAAATAAAAGAATATACAGATGAATTTGCTACACCATATAAGGCAGCAGAAAGAGGTTATATAGATGATGTGATTGAACCATCTTTAACAAGAATTAGATTAGCTGATGCGTTGGATATGCTAGCTTCAAAAAGAGAAAGCAGACCATTTAAAAAACATGGCAATATACCTTTATAGGAAGGTGGTAAAAAATGAGTATAAGCGAATTACTTCAAAATTTAAAAATAGATGCAAGTTCCATGACTATGGGAGAAAAGCTTTTAGCTGGATTATACACGACATTATTAGCCATGGGAGTAGTTTTTATAATTTTAGTCTTAATATCATTTATTATAAAAATAATAAATGATAAGCCAAAAGTAGGCAATAAAAAGTTAAACAAAGATATAAATGAAATGAAAGCTCAAGAAAATAAACAACCTCAAACACAAGAACAATATGATAATGAATTGATATCTGTTATAACTGCTGCAATTATAGCATCAGAATCAAAAAATATTATTGTAAGAAGAATAGAAAGAACAAATAATAAACAAAGCGATTGGGAAAAAATGACTAATATATAAATATAAAACAGGGGGAGATAAAAATGATAAAAAATTATAATATAACAGTAAATGGCACTACATACGAGGTTGAAGTTGAAGAAACTGGATCAGTTTCTACTCAAGAAAGAGTACAACCACAAATGGCTACTCAAGTAAGACCTCAACAAGTAGCAGCGAAACCACAAGTTAAATCAGCTTCTCAAGGTGGAAGTGGAAGTGTTGTTGCTCCAATGCCAGGGACAATAAGTGATGTAAGGGTTAGTGTAGGCCAAAGTGTTAAAAAAGGAGATATACTTTTAATTCTAGAAGCGATGAAAATGGAAAATGAAATAATGGCGCCACATGATGGAAAAGTAAGCGCTATAAGTGTTTCAAAAGGATCTTCTGTAAGTTCAGGGGATGCATTAGTTACATTAGGATAAGTAAATTAAGGATAGAAGGGGGAAAAGCCCGTGGGAGAAGTTATAAAAGATTTTATTCAAACAATGGGTATCGTTAATATTAGTTGGCAACAAATAGTTATGATATTAATAGCTTGTGTATTATTATATTTAGCTATATCAAAAGGTTTTGAACCACTGCTTTTAGTTCCGATTGCATTTGGGATGTTACTTTCAAACCTTCCTTTATCAGGAGTTATGAACGAAGCAGTATCAAATATAAAATTGATAGCACCAGATGGCATAAATGCACTTAAAGAAGGTACTTCAGCCAGTATATCAACCCAGACACCAGGTGGTTTATTACATTATTTATTCCAAGGAGATGCACTTGGAATATTCCCACCATTAATATTTTTAGGAGTAGGTGCAATGACAGATTTCGCTCCATTAATTTCTAATCCTAAAAGTATATTATTAGGGGCAGCTGCACAATTCGGTATATTTACTACATTTTTAGGAGCATTAGCATTAGGGTTTAGTGCTCAAGCAGCATCTTCAATAGGAATAATAGGTGGAGCAGATGGACCTACAGCAATATATCTAGCTACTAAATTAGCACCAGAATTATTAGCACCAATAGCTGTAGCAGCGTATTCATATATGGCATTAGTTCCAATAATTCAACCGCCAATAATGAGAGCATTAACGACTAAGGAAGAAAGATGTATCGTAATGACACAAACTAAGCCTGTTTCAAAGAAAGCAAAAATAATATTTCCAATAGTTGTAACTATAGTAGTGTCATTATTACTTCCAACAGCAGCTCCATTAATAGGAATGCTTATGTTTGGGAATTTACTTAAAGAGTGTGGTGCTACTGATAGATTATCAGATACAGCTTCAAATGCCTTGATGAATATAGTAACTATTTTCTTAGGAATATCAGTTGGAGCATCAGCTCAGGCAGAAATATTTTTAAGTAGTCAAACACTTATGATATTTGGGCTTGGAATATTAGCATTTGCAATAGGAACAGCAGCAGGAGTTTTATTTGCAAAACTAATGAATTTAGTATGTAAACAAAAAGTAAATCCTTTAATAGGTTCTGCTGGAGTATCAGCAGTACCAATGGCTGCAAGAGTTTCTCAAAAAGTTGCTCAAGAAGAATGTCCAGGCAATTTTATACTAATGCATGCCATGGGTCCAAATGTGGCAGGAGTTATAGGATCAGCAGTAGCAGCAGGAATTTTACTAAGTTTATTTGGATAAAATAAATATATAAAATAAAGTGTGTACTCTTCCAAAAATGTGATAATTAAATTAGATTATCCAATGGAGAGGGCACACTTTTTATGTTAAAACAACTAAAGATTAAATTAATTCGGTATTTTTTAAAGGCAACTTTATTTCAAATACAGTTTTTGCATTATCACTAATTACTAGTATATCGCCTTCATGTAAATTAATTATATTTTTAGTTATAGCTAAACCTAATCCGGATCCGCCTTTATTATTGTTTCTAGATTTCTCGATTCTATAAAATCTATCAAATAAATAAGGTAAATCTATAGGGGAGATAGGTTCACCATAATTTATAATTTGAACTACGGCCATATCATCTTCTTTCTTAGTAAATAAATCTATATAATAACCATCTTTCCCATATTTAATTGCATTATTTATAATATTTTCAAATGCTCTAACAAGTTTATTTGCATCTGCATTAACAGTTAACTTATCCTCTGAAAATTGTACTCTTCCTTCTACTTTATTAATTTTAAATTGATAACTAAAATGTTCCATTATTTGGCCTAATAATTCTACTAAATTAAGTTCTTGCTTATCAATCTTTATAGTATTGTTTTGCATTTTTGTAAATTCAAATAAATCATTAATTAATACATTTAAATTTTTACTTTTTTCATAGGCTATATTTGTATAATATCTTAATTCTACTTCGTCTTTATATTTATCTTCATCTATTAATCCTAAATAGCCAATTATAGATGTTAAAGGTGTTCTCAGATCATGTGAAACGTTAGTTATTAAATCAGTTTTAGTTTGCTGAGCTTTTCTTTCTTCAATAGTTATATTTCTAAGTTGAACTATTATACTATTTATATTTTTTGCCAATTTTCCTATACTGTCATTTGAATTTATGTCAATAATCTTGTTCAAATTCCCTTCGGACATATCCTCTACTGTTTCTAATATATTTATCCAATTTTTTGAATTTTTATGCATGAAAAATGCATATATCGGAATAGTAAAAATTAGCACTAAGATTACATATATTGTATCTCCGATAAAATAATAGATAAAGTCTCTCATAGAATACATTATTATATTAATAATACTATCATAATTGTTTTTAAAATAATTAAGAGCATTTATATGTATAATAAACAATATAGTTAAAGATAATATTATGCTAAGGATTAAATACATTATTGGTTGAAATGAATTTTTTAAAATTTTTAAATTTTTATTTAAATTAGTTTTCAATTTTATAACCAGCCCCCCATACAGTATGAATTATTTTTTCTCCTTTGGAATACCTGTTTATTTTTTCCCTAATTCTACTCATATGCACCATAACTGTGTTATTTGATTGGTAATAATCTTCTTTCCAAACCTTCTCAAAGATTTCCTCTGTACTAAAGACTCTTCCTTTATTTTTAGATAGGAGATACAGTATGTCAAATTCTCTAGATGTCAAATTAATTTCTTCATTTTCTATACACACCTTGTGCTTAGTTTTGTCTATACTCAAAGGACCTACTTTTATTAAATCAAGGTTATTGGTGTTATTAAAGTAGTAAGACCTTCTAAGTAATGCTTTTACCCTTACAATTAGCTCAAGAGGGTTGAATGGCTTTGTCATATAATCATCTGCACCTGTCATGATTCCTTGAATTTTATCCATATCTTCGGATTTTGCGCTAAGCATTAGTATTGGTATATTTCTTTTTTCTCTAACTATCTTGCAAACTTCCATACCATCTAGTTTTGGCATCATGACATCTAAAACTAATAGTTGTATATCTTGATTTTTTAAAATATCTAAAGCTTCTAAACCATTGGAAGCTTTAAATACTTTATAGCCCTCATTTACTAAATAAATTTCTAATAAATCTCTAATTTCTTTTTCATCATCTGCAACAAGTATATTATTTTTCAATTTTAATTAATCCTCACTTATATAATTTTTTACTTAGGGATATCTAACATTATACTAAATATTTCAAAATAAAATAATATATATATTTTTTTGTACTATTTTTCTTGTGAATATTCTTCTAATGTTAAATTATTATTATAAATATCACTTGCTATGTCTTTTCCTACGTATCTTATATGCCACGGTTCATATTCTTTTTGTGTTATAGCCTCCTTACTCTTTGGATAACGTATTATAAATCCAAATTCATGTGCATTTTCTTTTAGCCAGGTAGCTTCTTTCGTAGCCTCAACAAACCATCTATCTTTATTTGTTAGGTCTATACATAAACCAGTTTGATGCTCACTAGTTCCTGGTTTAGCTACATATTGATTCGCTTTTATAATTCCTTGAGATTTTACTCTACTTTGATAAACTTCTTTTTGTGTTTCATAGGATCTATAAGCTGAAGTTCCTAAAAAAATTATGCCTTCTTCTTTTGCTTTGGAAAATAGATCTTCTATAGCATTAGCTACTGTAGCGTTTAATTGTTTTTCTTCTTCTGTAGAGCTATCTATAAACTTTATATTAGGTTTAACAAGATCTTTAGGTACATATCCATCAGGAAGGCTATTATTTTTATTTACAAGCATTATATTTGATTTAGTATTTTTATTCATTTCTAAAGGAATACCTTGATCTTTCATTATAAACATTCCTGTTGTTGCTAAAATTAAAATTCCACTTATCATAATTTTTTTCATTTTCTATCTCCCTTTCTCTTTATAAATAAAGTTTAGGGTATAGACCTTAAGCTGAGTTTAAGTAAACCTTAAGAATTCTTAAGGTTTAAAAAGTTAAGAATGTACAATTAAGTTTACTGAATCAAATAAATGGATGTCTTAAAATTTTTAAGACATCCATTTTTGTTAAAATACTTTTTTGTTTTCTTCAAAATCGTACACGTCCATTAATGCTTCTCCAAATCGTTGATAATGAACTATTTCTCGCTCTCCTAAGAATCTTAATACGTTTATAATATCTACATCATCAGTTAAATTTATAAGTTGATAATAAGTTGCCAAAGCTTTTTGCTCAGCAGCCATATCTTCATGCAAATCTGTAACAGCATTTCCCATTACTGCGATAGTTGATGCACTAAAAGGAACACCATTAGCATCAGATGGGAAAATTCCAAATCCATTTTGAGCATAACTTGACCCAAGCCCAGCAGCTCTTAATTGTTCTGGCGTTGCATCGTAAGTTAATTGATAAACCATTGTAGAAATTACTTCCACGTGAGCAAGTTCTTCTGTTCCGATATCAGTTAAAAGCGCACGAGATTTACCTGTAGGCATAGTGTATCTTTGACTTAAATATCTTAAAGCTGCACCTAATTCCCCATTTGGCCCCCCAAATTGAGTTATAAGATATTTAGCCATGCCTACATCAGTACTTTTTAAATTAACTGGGTGCTGTAAAGTTTTTTGATATATCCACATAAAAATTCAATCCTCCTAATATTCTAATGCTTAATCATTAAATTCTCTGTCCCAAGGCCAAGGTTCACAAACCCATTGCCAAGGATAACTACTTGGTGAATATCCGAAGTTAGTTAAAGGACCATACTTACTTTCATAATTACATCTAGCTTTTGCAAATTGAGAATATAATGAGTTATAAGTATTTACAGCTTTTTTATCCTCAGGATGGTTGTCTAAATATAGGTTTAAATCTAGGCATGCAAATCCTGTTTCTTGAACAGCTCTTAAAAGTTCAGATCTACTAGATGATTGTCTCATTATCTTCGACCTCCCTTTCTCTTAGTAGGTGTTGAATATAACTCTTTATTGTACATTTCAGAATCTAATAAATTTAATTCTGGAAAGATTGTTCCGTATTTTAATGCACTTGTAAGGTTATACATTTTTGTAAAAACTTGATGATTTACATATGGTCTAGCTAAATCACATCCACAATTTTTCAAAACTCCTCTATCTTTATTCTCCACTGATTAAACCTCCTTGTCTTGTTAGATAGAATATTCCTATCTAATAGTTATGATATTCTTTATATAAAAAATCGTTCCTAAAAGATATAAAAAATTAGTCATTTAAAAAAAATTAGTAAAATTAGAATAAAATAAATTTATAATTTGTATAGTGATAAATTTATGTACTACTTGAATTGTTAATAAGGTTTATGATAAAATAATTTTCATGTTCCATAAAGATGAGGTGATACAAATGAGTGATTTAGCAGGAAAAGGTTGTGAAATAATAGTACCTTTTGAAGAAAGACAGTCATTAAAAGATATAGAAAAAAGTATAATAAAAAAATATAGAAAAAATTTATGGTCGAAGTTTATAAAAGCCATAAGAGATTACAAGTTAGTAGAAGAGGGCGATAAAATAGGTGTTGCCATTTCTGGAGGAAAAGACAGTCTACTTATGGCAAAAATGTTCCAAGAATTAAAAAGACATGGACAAGTTAACTTTGAGGTAGAATTTATAGCTATGGACCCTGGGTACCATAAAGATATAAGACAGCTTCTTGTAGACAATTGTGAATATTTAAATATACCAATACATCTATTTGATTCAAAAATATTTGAAATAGCGGATGAGATAGCAAAAGATTACCCATGCTATATGTGTGCTAGAATGAGAAGAGGAGCTTTATATTCTAAGGCTGAAGAATTAGGATGTAATAAACTTGCATTAGGTCATCATTATGATGATGTTATAGAAACTACTATGCTTAATTTACTTTGTGCTGGTAATTTTAAAACAATGTTACCTAAGTTAAATTCTACAAACTTTGATGGAATTCAAATAATAAGACCTCTTTATTATATAAGAGAAGAACATATAATAAGATTTATACAAAATAGTGGGATATGGCCGCTAAATTGTGCTTGTATGGTCGCAGCAAAGAAAACAGGTAATAAGAGATATGAAATAAAAGATCTTATAAAAAGTTTAGAACCGAATTTTAAAGATGTTGAAAAGTCAATTTTTAAAGCTGCAGAAAATGTAAATATAGATTCAGTTTTAGGTTGGCAGCAAGATGGAGAAAAACACTCTTTCCTAGAAAGATATGAATAAAAAATTATTATTAATCGTTGATTAAAGTTTATTAATCAGCGATTTTTTATATATATAATGCTAAAATATAAGTAGCACTAGTTAGAAAGGGTGAATTTACATTGAAGAAAATATACATAGATTTTGAAATGAACATGCCAAATACTAGAAGTAAGATAAATACTGTAAATACGGACTTAATAGCAATAGGAGCTATACAATATGATACAAATACTAAAAAATTATCTAAATTTAAATCCCTAATTAAGCCTATAACAAATTCACATATATATCCACATATTCAAGAATTAACACAAATAACTAATGAAGAATTAAATAATGCACCAACATATGAGGAAGTAATGAGAAAGTTCAAGCAATGGCTAGGTGAATTTTCTGAAATTCAAGGAATTTATACATTTGGAAATTTGGATTTAACTTGCTTTAACAATACTGATAAAATAAGTTCTCGAAAGTATAATCATCCAAGATTTTTAAATAATATAAGAGATTTTTTTATAGATGTAAAAGACAAATATTTAGATTGTGGAATAAAATGTATGAATTATATATCTCTAAAAAACTTGTTAGAATTTGCTAATATAGAATTTAAAGGAGATGCACATGACCCATTAAATGATGCATATAATTTATTTATATTAGATGAAACATTAGAAACAAATGAAAATATAAGGGAATTGCTAATAATTCAAGATTTAATGAAATCACCTTTTATTAATTTGAATTATCAATTATCAGATAAATTTGAAACATATAAAAAATATCTTTATAAACAAGAAGGGGAGTATGACTTAATTAATTTGTCCATAGATGTAATAAATACAATCATGTTATACATACAATCATTAATAGATATAGATATAAATAGTATGGATACAATAAGGGACATAAAGAAAAAAATTGATACTATAGAAAAAATTAAGAATATAAAGAATGGATATTTCTATGTTTTAGAAAACGTATGCTTAGATATGAAAGATTTATTGGATGATTTAATGTTATATAAGTTAAAACCTTTAGAGTATAAAGAAGAATTAAAAAATATAATAAATTTATTTGAAGATGACTTATCATATGAAGGAATAAATAAAGGAATTAATATATATTGTAAGTAAGTTGATTTTATAAATTATATAGAAAGGATAAAATATTATGCAAAATATAACAAGTTACCTATTAACTATATTGTCGGTATTTGTTTTACTATCAGCAGTATTTATTCTAATAAATTTTATAAGATTTATATTAACATTAAGAGATGAAAGAAGAAAACAGAATATAAATAAAACATTGTATAGAAATAAACCTATATTAAACATAAAATATAATGATATATATGAAGAAAATAAAAAAACAATGTACAAATTAGATGGCGAGAAAACTTGTAGATATGACAATGGAGATATATATAAGGGAGAATTTATAGATGGCAAAAAAAGTGGATTTGGAATTTGTATATTTGCGAATAAAGAGAGATATGAAGGCTTATGGAAAGACGACAAGATGCATAGTGTAGGTAAGTATACATTTAGCGATGGAGGTATATATAGTGGAGATTTTAAAGATGGAGTAATAGAAGGATTAGGAATGTATACATATCCGAATAAAGATATATAT
>NZ_NOJZ02000033.1 GCF_002251085.2 Romboutsia maritimum
TCTATATACATGGTGTATGTCTTTTATCTAACGAAATACTTGTATAACAATGATTTAATTATCAGACTTAAAAGTATTACTATATCAAATATTTCAATAAAGTTATTGGATGATTTTTTGTCTAGTTTATTTATAGTAATTATTATTTTATCTATTACTTTAATAAGAAAACAATCATTAAGCACAATAGGAATAACAAAAAATAATAGTATACTTGTTTTTATATTATTAGCTGTATATTTTGGAATATTTTTTATCAAGGGGGATTTTTCATTAATAGGGATATACAAATGCTTTTTCTATTTGATGGTTGTATCTTTTTCGGAGGAACTTATTTTTAGAGGTTACTTATTTACAGCACTAGATAGAGAAATACCTACATATTTAGCAGTTTTAATTAGTGGCATAATGTGGGGGGCTATGCATGCTTTTATTCCAATTATTATAAATAACTATTCTGTTATGAAATCAGTTAGTGCTATTTGCTCAGAACTTGGAGGCGGAATTGTATTTGGTGGAATATATATTTTAATATATAAAAAGAGTAAATCTTTGATAATTCCAATTATGATACATGCAATCTTAGATTTTATAAATGTATTATTTTAGATAAGTATTTTTTGATATAATGCGAAGTAAAGATATTTTAAACATCATATAGATAAATTATGAATTTGGAAGGGGGATATATTTGAGATTTAATAAGTTAATACCTGAATTAACAGTATTTAATATAGAAGAAACAAGAAATTTTTATTTAAATATTTTAGGTTTTAAATTGGAGTATGATAGGGGAGAAGATAATTTTATTTTCGTATCTTTTGAAAATAGTCAATTTATGTTTGAACAATTGCATGATGATGGATGGAATATAGGCAAGATGGAATATCCTTTAGGAAGAGGAATTAATTTTTCTATTGAAGTTAAAGATATTGATAGTTTATATGATAAAGTGACTAGCTATAATGTTACTCCTTTTAGAAAATTAATGAGTAGTGATTATAAAGTAGGAGATAAGATAATTGAACAAAAAGAATTTTTAATACAAGATCCTAATGGTTATCTATTAAGATTTACAGACTAGTCTAGATTATAAATTCCAATTTGGAAGGGGGATAATATGGATGAATACAGCAAAATTTCTAGAAATATTAACAGTAGCAGAAAAACTAAAATGTAATACTAGGCACTCATGGACATCGAGTGGACGCCATGAAAGTGTAGCAGAACATAGCTGGCGTATCGCATTAATGGCATTATTAATGCGTGATGAATTTCCAAAGATTGATATGGACAAGGTAATTCATATGTGTTTGATTCATGATTTAGGGGAAGCCTTTACTGGTGATATTCCTACTTTTGAGAAGAAAGAAGAAGATAGTGAAAAAGAGGATGAGATATTTTTCCAATGGATTGCAACTTTCCCTACTCCTTATCGTGAGGAATTAACAGAGCTTTTAAAGGAAATGAATGAACGTAAGACTGATGAAGCGAAACTTTACAAAGCATTAGATAATTTAGAAGCAGTCATTCAGCATAATGAGGCGGATATTAGTACTTGGATTGAGTTAGAATATGACTTACAGTTCACTTATGGTGCGGATAAGGTTGAATTCTCATCTTATTTAAAAGAGCTGAAGAAAGAAATAGACAAAAAAACGACAGAAAAAATAGCTCAAAAGAATAAATCTTAGTTACTTAGAATAAATAACAGTGCCTATCTCACAAGCGAGGATGCTAATTTTAATTAGTAGTGCAAGTTATGGCAAACGTATCACAAAGTAAGCTAACATAGCCTAAATAAAAAATAAGAACTTAATTACTCTAAGTTCTTATTTTTTTCTATTATAATTTTACCATTTTCGAATTTAGCATTTATAACTCTGTAATCTTATGTTTACCCATTTCAGTTATCCATGAAATAGGAAGTATAACCCTAGCAGTTAGACTTCCACGCCCACTCTTGTTAAATGATACTTTTAAATTTATTTACAAATTTACATTTTTTATGTACAAGTAGTGATTTAAATAAACTTATATAGGGTACTTATAGTAATATAAAAAATGAAATATTTGAAGTTTTAAATAAATCATATTGCAATGTTACATAAATAAGAAGGGGAAAAATGAATATGAAATTTTATGATTTTACAGCAAAAAAAATGAATAATCAAGAAATACAAATGGATGAATATAAAGGTAAAGTAGTTTTAGTTGTAAATACTGCTAGTAAGTGTGGATTAACACCTCAGTTTAAAGAATTAGAAGAATTATATAAGCAATACAAAGAACAAGGTTTTGAAATTTTAGGATTTCCTTGTAATCAGTTTGCTCATCAAGATTCAGGAAGTAATAAAGAAATACATGAATTTTGCTTAATAAACTATGGAGTTACTTTTACTATGTTTGAAAAAATAGATGTAAATGGTGAACATGAACATCCTTTATATAAATATTTAAAAAGTGAAGTAAAGGGATTATTAAGTAATAAAATAAAATGGAACTTTACTAAGTTCTTAATAGATTCACACGGAAATGTAATCAAAAGATATGCTCCAACAGTATCTCCATTAAAGATAAAAGTTGATATTGAAAATTTATTAAAAAAATAAATATAAATAAAGTTTCATGCAAAACAATAAAATAAAAAAAGAGTGTAATTTATGAAATTAAGTGATTTCAATAGATACACTCTTTTTTTGTTTTTAACCATTCTCTAAATTTGAATTTTAGGAATAGTTTAGGAGGTTAGTCTTTAAATATAAATATGTCATATATATTTGACATATTTATATTTAAAGTGTTAATATAGTCACATATATATGACTTTTCAGGTAGGTGAGGTTATGAATAATATAAAAAAGTATAGAACTTTAGCTAAGATATCTCAATTAGAATTAGCAAAAAAAGTTGGTGTAGCAAGACAAACTATAAATTTAATTGAAAATCAAAAATATAATCCATCTCTAGAGCTATGTATTAAGATTGCAAAGGCTTTAGGAACTGACTTAAATACACTATTTTGGATTAATATGGAGGAGGATTAAAAATTATGAAAAGACTAGAAGAAAAACTATTTAAACACTACATAGGTTATTTAGAGGAAAGAGATGAGTACCAACAAAGTGTAATCTATAAAACTCTTGCAAAAGCAAATATGTATTCATTTTATTTAATTTCGCTTTTAATGATGGTTAGCCTTATTTTTGATTCTGTTAATCATAGATTTACATTTGGTACAGTTGCTTTATTTTTTATTCAGCAATTTAATGCTTATTATGTTTCAATCAAATTGAGAAAAAGTGGCGTTGATACAACAGAATTTGATGATAATACTACATACTTAATACAGTTAAAAAAATTAAAAAAACAAGCAAGAATGGCTGGAATACAATGGGGACTTTCGATGCTTATAATGATGGATTATATTTTTCCGGCACTTGAGGGAGAAAAAATTAAATTAGATTTGATTTCAGTTATTGTATGGACTTGTGGAGGGGCTTTGTTTGGAGGAGTTATGTACCTTTTTGGAAAACTAAAGTTGACAAGAGTTGATAATAATAACTAGCCCTTAAAGTGAAATTTTAGGAATAGTTATATGTAAAATATTAAGGAGAGATAGCGTTCTTAGATAAATTATAACTTCTTGTATGTTGGATTTAGTTTATAACTAAAATAATAAAGCATTAAATATATATTTAATATTAATTTAATATACATTTAAAAAAGATTTAATATACATTAAATATAAAAAAGTAAGTTAACTGGCTAAAAAGTATATAACCTTAAAACATATTTAGCTTTCAAATGAGTTTTTAGAGAATTCTAAAAACTTATTTGTATAAAAATTTTTATATGATAGAATATATTAAAAAGGAGTATAAAAAAATGAAAAATATATTATTTGTAACAGATTTATATTATAAAGCAAATGGCAGAAATTATTATGAAGAGGATTTTTTTATAACATCAAAATTAAGAAAAGATTTTAAGTTAGTTATTTGTAATCCTAAAGATATGAATACATTTACTCAAGACTTTGATTTGACTATATTTAGAAATGCAGGACCTGTTTCTAATTTTCCAAAGGAATATAATCAATTTAGAGAAAGTATAAAATTACATAATTTAAAAACATATAACTCTTTTGATGGAAAAGGAGATATGAATGGTAAAGATTATTTAATAGAGTTAACTAACTTAGGTTATCCTGTAATAAATACGATTGATTCTATTAATAACTTTGATAAGTTACCGAAAGTATCAAAGTATGTTATAAAGCCAAAAGATGGAGCAGATTCAATAGGTATGGAATTTTTAAACGAAGATGAATTGTATAAAAAAATATCTAAAGAAGACAAAAATACACTAATTCAACCTGCTATAGATTTCGAGTATGAGGTATCTTTTTATTTTATAGATAAAGAATTCCAATATGCTCTATATGCACCTGATAAAAGCAAGAGATGGGAATTAAAAGAGTACAGTGCTACCGAAGAAGATTTAGAATTTGCTATGAAATTTATTGAATGGAATAATATAAATCATGGAATTCAAAGAATAGATGCTTGTAGAAATAAAACGGGTGAGCTTTTACTTGTAGAATTAGAAGATTTAAATCCATATCTTTCAGTTTTAGAATTATCAATTGAACTTCAAAATAAATTTATAAACTCATTAAAAAAATCTATTAAAAAAGTCTTAGAATGTAATTAATTTTAAATGTTAAATCTGATAAAATTTTACTGAAAAAATAATTTACCTTTGAAATTAAAGTATTATAAATTTTAAAAAGCCTATTTTGATAGGTGTATTTGTAGTATTTAAATTAAGGAGAGTAAATTATAGTTTTTACTCTTATTTAGTGTACCTATTATTATAATAGTCTCTCCTTATATTTGAGTACAATTAAGGAGGGATTTTTTTATGCAATTAGTAAATATGTCATTTTTACTTAGTAGAGCATGGTGTTCTGTTTTATAGACTTGATTATAAATATATGAATTGATATACTTATAATTTTAGGAGGTTTAAAAATGCAAATTAGAATATACAATAAACTCAATGATTTCAATGAAATAATTGAATTGTTTTATAATACAGTTCATAATGTTAATTCTAAAGATTATAATAAGGAACAGCTTAATGCATGGGCTCCAAAAAATATAGACAAGCCTAGATGGTTTAGAACACTTTCTGAGCATTATTCGATTGTAGCAGAACTTGATGGAACTATAATTGGATTTGGAGATATAGATTCTAATGGATATTTAGATAGATTATTTGTTCATAAAGATTATCAAGGAATCAAAGTTGCAACACATTTAGTTAAGAACTTAGAACAATATGCAATTAATAATGGAGTTGAAATTATATCAACGGAGGCATCTATAACTGCTAGACCTTTTTTTGAAAAACAAGGGTATAAAGTTATAGAACAACAAAGAGTCGAAATACGTGGTCAAAATTTAACTAATTTTAAAATGATTAAATCGTTGTAGAGCATAGTTAGATGCGCTGTATAAAAAGTATAATAATTTTGTTAACATAGCGAAGGGGTGAGATATAAGTTCCACCGACAGTTGCAGGAATGATTTTTTACCTGCATGGAGGAGAACTTATACTCCCCCAAAGCGATAAGTTAACCACAAAATTCCATTTTTCAACAACTTTACATTTAACTCAATTCTTTATTAACTAATTCCTTACATACACCTATGAAGAATTGTAAGATGTATGTGCAGCACATAAATTCACAAGTTGACCCCGTGTTAATTTAATGTTAGCAAAATTCTTGTATTTTCGTAACTTTCAATTTGAAAATACACTTATATTTTTATTTTTGAGGTATATTGTTATTTTTTAAATATAGATTTAATTGATTTTTTTGATTTTCAAAACTTTCACTATTATATTTTCCTGTAAAACCATAATATTCGCCAAAATTCATATCTGTTTTTAATGAGTATGTTAATTCAAGGCCTATTAAATTATTATATTGGATGAAGAGTAGTTCATCATTATTGTTGTCAGTATAAATTAACAGCTTTTCATTATCAATTTTAAATGTGTAAGCATTTGAATCTTTATCTTTTCCCTTTACCTCTTCTGATACTTTAATGCCAATTAATTCTTCTAGATTTTTCTTTGTAAATGATTTTGAAGATTTACTTTTTTCACATATATCTATATATTTTGTCTGAAGGGTAGTATATTCAACTTTTTTATCACATCCTGAAAATATAAATCCTAAAAAAGATATAGTTAATAATATTAATAGTACTTTTCTATTTTTGTTTAAAAGCACAATTTCATCTCCTTATATTCTATTTTTCATCTTATTTATTATTTCGACTTTATTTTATTTGTACCTTTATTTTATTTGTATCTTTTATTAAATAAATCAAATCTATAGTTTATTATAAAATTCAAATTAATATCTAATTTATAACCTTAAGTTCGGGGTACACCCATTGAAGGTGGGACGACTCTAGACATCTTGATATAATCGGTTTTAACCCTTTCCATTCATATATTTGTATTTTGCGGTATCAATCAGTGGTATATCTAAAATTACAATTTATTTATTAAGACATATTCATTTTGAGATAGATGAATTTTATCCTATATTTGTTATGGGAATTGCAGTATTATCTTATGCTTTAAGTGAGAATTTCGGAGGAAATGGATACTTATCTGTATATATGACTGGTCTTATGATAGGTAATAGCAAAATACCACATAAGAAAAGTATGTTTCAATTCTTTAATGGATTATCGTGGATTATGCAAATAATGTTATTCTTTATATTAGGACTGTTATCATTTCCATCTAAAATATCGTATGTAATGCTAAAAGGGATTTCTATATCTGTATTTATGATTTTTATAGCAAGACCAATCGCAATTTTTAGTATATTAAGTTGGTTTAAAATTCCTTTAAAACAACAAGCTTTTGTATCTTGGGTAGGTCTTAGAGGTGCTGCTTCAATAGTTTTTGCAATATATGCAGTAACTTATGGAGTTCCTATTCAAAGTGATATTTTTCATATCGTATTTTTTGTTGCGTTGTTCTCTGTTGCAATACAAGGGACACTTTTACCTACTGTAGCTAAAAAACTTGATTTAATTGATGATGAGTCGCCAGTATTAAAAACCTTTAATGATTATAGAGAAGAAATAAGCACAAAGTTGTTAGAAATAACAATTCAACATAATAGTAGTATTACAAATAAAACTATTATGGATTCAAATATACCTGAGGATATTCTTATCGTAATGATAAAGCGTAACGGAGAAGTGTTGATTCCAAATGGATCTACTTACATTCTTCCTCAAGATGTATTAGTTATAGCTGGAAATAATTTTGATGGATTAAATGATTTATTAAGTAACAGTAATTAAAATTTGCGTATGTAAATAAATTTGTGCTACAGAATATTAACTTATATGAGTTTTAAAGGTGGAAGTTCTAAAACTTGTTTAAACTTAAATTTAATACATCAATTTTGTTTTAATTGTCTTGAGTAAAAAGTGGTATAAAGTTAAAAATGCTAAGTAATATGGTGATTATAATAAGGAACAGCTTAATGCATAGCGAAGGGGTGAGATATAAGTTCCACCGACAGTTGCAGGAAAGATTTTTATCTGCATGGAGGAGAACTTATACTCAGCCCAAGCTATAAGTTAACTACAAAATTCTATTTTGCAACAACTTGACATTTAACTCCATCCTTTATTAACTAATTCTAAAGCTGATTTAATACTTTCTTTTTCACTTTCACTTAAATTAGATTCCTTTAATTTGGATTCAAATTCTTTTTTAAGGCACATAGTACTAGGCATATAGAAATTTTTTCCAGATTTTTTATCCATTAATCTTTCGTCATCTTTTTTATCATTAAGTTTTTTATATCTATTTAATAAATCGGCTTCTTCTTCTACTGATAATTGTCTATATGAATCGTTATAACCGTTAAATGCTAAATCAAATACCCTATATTTATTTAAATCCGTATATTCATATATCTTCTCAAAATTATCTATTAAGATATCTTGTTTAAAACATTGCTTTTCTTTATTTTCTTCACTCCATAATTTGTTAATTGTAAAAAACTCATTTAACTGATAACTTATATTGGTCTGGCTGATAAATTCTCCACCAGGATTAATAAAATAATTAATATAATTTAAATACTTCATCATTTTTATTTGCTTTATTAAATTATTTTTTTCAGACATATTACTATAAAGACCATTTACAAACCCAACTAATTGATAATCCTCTTTCCCTAGAAATTGTCTTGTTTGTAGTTCATAATCACTTTTTTCTAATCCTTTGAAGTTATCATCAACTAATTTATCTCTTACTTTAACTAAGTCACGAACGCTCATATTTTTATATTCTTTAGTTTCATAATCCCATGTATGAGTATACGTATCTTTATTACCTGAAGAGTTACATCCAACAAATATTAAAGATATTATCATGCTCATACATACAATAATTGTTTTTTTCATAATATTTTATTATCCTCCTTTTTTTACATATCTTTATCTATTTAGATATATTTTTAAATAATCCTTTATAATTCTCAAATAATCATTATATTCCATTAGTAATTTCAGTAGTAGTTACTGATATCTAAACTTTGCATTTTATGAATTTTTATATACATTTTATTAAACTGAATGAATAAAATTCATTGAATTTAATTCATTCAAATGATATACTATATCTATAATGATAAAAGGGGGCTTGATAAAATGGTACGAATTTCAAAGGCGCCAGAAGTTCGCAAACAGGAAATATTAGATACAGCAATGAGAGTATTTTATACAAAAGGATATGAATCAACTTCTATGGCTGACATAGCAAAGGAAATGAATGTGGTACCAGGATTATGTTATCGCTACTTTAAATCTAAACAAGAACTTTTTGAAACTGCAATGGATCAGTATGTTAAAGAATGTGGAGAAAAATTTTTAACAGTTATCTGTGATGATAAAAAAACATTAACAGAACGTATGGATGATATGACTAAATTGATGCTAATGCAAGAAGATAATAGTAGGTATCATGATTTTTACCATAAAATTGGAAATGAAATGTTACATGAGCAGCTTATAATAAAAATTGCAAAATATTTAATTCCAAGTTTATGCAAAGAGTTTGAAAAGCTATGTGAAAAAGGAGAAATCCATATTGAAAATGTTGAAATTCTGACTAATTTTATTATGTACGGACAAATAGGTGTTTTGTCATGTGAAGATATTTCCATGGAGGAAAAAATAAAACAAATTCGTGGATTTATAAATTTAATATTAGGAACAAAAGAATAATATGAGATATTGTCTATATATTATATAGATATGTAATAAAATATCCCTAATAAAGTATTGCTATAATGCAATATTTTGTTAGGGTAAAAAAATACTTTACGAATGAATTAAATTCATTGAATTAAATTCATTAAAAAATATAAATATAGAAAGAAGAAGATTAAAGTGAATAATAAGTTAGAAAAAAATTTTACAACAGGTAATACAACAAAAAAACTAATAGGAGTTACCATTCCATTACTTATAGCATTCATATTTAGCATGGCATACAACATAGTTGACAGTCTTTGGGTTGGAAATTTATTGGGCGAAAAAGCAATGGCAGCACTTACTGTATCAATGCCACCTATACTCTTAACTATTTCTATTGCAATGGGAGCCACTAATGGAGTAGCAATTTTGTTATCAAAATATATTGGAGCAAAGGATAAAGAAAATGAAAATAAAGTGATTTCTACTTCTTTTATAGCTGCAATTATTTTTAGCATAAGTTTAACTACTATTTGTGAAGTTGGTGCAAAAACTATTTTAAATCTTTTAAATACACCAAGTGAGATATATTCTATGGCAAAAGATTATCTTATTTTATATATGATAGGATATGTCTTTGTATTTATGTATTTATATTTTACTGCTGTATTACGTAGTTTTGGCAATACAACTATGCAAATGATTTCTATTATTGCATGTACTATACTTAATCTGATTTTAGATCCTATTTTTATTAATAAAATGGGACTAAGAGGAGCAGCAATTGCAACTTTATTGTCTCAAGTAATTATGATGATAATTATGATTGGATATATTATTAAGAAAAAGTTAATTGTAATTGATTTTAAGTTATTTGATAAAAATTCGTTAAAAGAACTTGCACTAAAAGCAATTCCATCCATTATTCAACAAAGTATTCCTGCAATTAGCACAAGTTTTATTACTTACTTAGTTAGTGTATTTGGAGTACTACCTATAGCTGCATTTGGTATTTCAGGAAAATTGGAAACAATTTTATTTTATCCTGCTATGGCACTTAACATGACAATTACTACTTGTACTGGTCAATGCTTTGGTGCTAAAAATATAAAAAAATCAAAAGAATATCTTAAATCTGGAATATTATTAGGTATCGGATTTTTAACTGTATTAACAATTATAGTAGTGTTCTTTTCAAAAAATTTAGCACAAATATTTGGAGCAGGTGAGAGTGTTAAAAATTTAGTTAAAGTTTATTTTTCAATTATTTCAGTTGGATATATTTTTAATGTTATTACTAACTGCATCCTTGGAGCGATAAATGGTTTTGGAAAACCAATGTCAGCTATGTTCTTAATGATTTTCTACTATATTATTGTTCGTATGCCATTAGCAAAGATATTATCTATGAATAAATTAGGATTAGATGGAATTTGGACTGCTGTTTTAATAAGTCATATTGCAGCATCTATAGCATCAATTTTCTATTTTAAAATATTATTAAAAAAAGATAATATCAAATTTGATATGGAGTTAATTTGATATTATTTATAGACTATAAGTTAGATATAAGGTAAAATAGTATTCTTAGATAAATTCTAGATTTTTGAAAAGTAAAGGCTGCACAACTTTAATTTTAGTTGTGTAGCTTTTTGCATGTCTGATAAAGTTTATAAATAAAACAAAAAATATATATTAAAAATATATTTAATATATATTAAATATGTGGTAAAATTTATATTAAATAAAGATTAAATATTAATTTAATCTTAAAAAGGAGTGAGTTAATTGGCTGAAAATCAAACAATCTTAACACATATGAGTTTTAAAGGTGGAAGTTCTAAAACTTGTTTAAACTTAAATTTCATACATCAATTTTGCTTTAATTATCCTGATAAAAAAGTATTATTTATAGATGCTGACCCGCAATCAAATGCATCAGTATTTTTATTAGGAGAAGAAGTTATACAATCAGATATATATACTTTAAAAGATGGACTTGAAAGTAATGTAGGTCTTGATAAATTAATTATAAAATCTCCATTAGATAAATTTAAAAATTTAGATATAATAGCAAGTAATATAGACATGGTTACACTTGAGTTAATACTTAATACAAAAGCTGGAAAAGAATATACACTATTAAATTATTTAACAGATGATAAAAACTTAGATGTTTTATCAGAGTATGATTTAATAGTTTTTGATTTGAATCCTGCTATATCAGTTTTAAATACAAATGTATTTATATGCTGTACAGATATAATACCTATCATAAATTATGGATGTTATAGTACTTTAACTGGTTATGATCTTTTAGTAAAAACTTATGGTGATATTAAAAAAGCACTTAGAATTGATAAGGAAGATATAAGAAAGCCAGTTATAACTAAATTTGAAAAGCAAGAAAATAATAAGATAAAAATGTGGCTTGAATGTGCTGATCAAAAAGGAATTTTAGGAAATACATTTAAACAAACAATGAGAAAATCAGTTCATTATGAAAATTCAATTTTATACAATGAGCCTATAAGTGAGTATGTAAAAGTTAAAGAAAGAAAGATAAAAACTGATATAACTAACGAAATGACAGAGCTTATAAATGAATATATAGATGAAAATTTAATAACTATTTAATTTAATTTAGTCATGATTTAATTAGTATTTAAAAATGATTTAATTAATATTTAAAAACTATTAAACTGTAATTTAAAAAAGATTAAATATACATTAAATAATAATTAAAAAGTTATTTAATAAGAAAGGAATATAATATGAGCGTTGAAAATCCAATGTTAAACAAGAAAAATAGTTTACTAAACATAAAGCAAAAGGTAGAAGAAAAATCAACAGGACAAGAGTTTATAGAGTCTAAAAATAATAATATAAATGTACTTGATTTGATAAATACACCTAAGAAAAAAGAAGAGAAAGTTATGATTGGAATCAAGTTAAAAAAAGATATTGCTGATAAAGTTAAATCTTTTTCTTATGAAAATAACATGACTGTATCAGAGGTTCTAGAAGATATAGTATGTAAGATGTTTAATGAAGTTGAATTAAATGAAGATGCACTAAGAGATTATGAGGAAAAGTATAAAAAGAAATCAAAGAAGTCTAAGAAATAAATAAAAAAATTCATAGATTAAATACAGATTAAACAATGATTAAATATATATTTAATCATTGTTTAATTTTGAAAATAAAGTAATAGAAAATCACTTTGGATAATTTAGCAACCATAATTATGATAGTTACATATTGGCTCTTCCCACCAACCAAAGGCAAACTTCACATTATCGAATACAACAGGTAAAAAGTCTCCAATATAAACAAAAAGAGATTGTCCAGGTGGGAGAATAATTTGTCCTCCATCAACCACTAAAGTTGAATATGGAGAAACTATTCTACTAAAAATAGGTACACCACCACTTGGAGGTTGAGTAGTTGTAGTTAAATATTTAATTTTACCGCTAGGAGTTGGTTCAGGAACAATAGAAAGGTTAGCACAACTAACCAAATCACTAACTAATGCTCCCTTTACTTTAGATTTTAGATAAAATTCAGCTGATAAATTAAGGTTTGAAATATTTGTTATAGTTATAGCATTTACATAAATGTTTACATTTGAAGTAGTTGGATTTGAAAGTCCTGCTAAAGCATGTTTATCTTTACCAGTTAATAAAGGTGTCTGACCAATGAAATATCTGCCTTTTTTAGATTGATATAATGGATATGGAAGGGATATTTCAGTTATATTTTTTTGATTAGAACATTGCATTACAATCACCTACGTAGATAAATTTTAGGAAAAATATTCTTCCTTATTTCTATAATATTCATAACAAGAAATTATGTTATAAATTTTTAGTTTTTTATAGATTTTTATATTACAATTGCTTAAAAAAAGCAGATTATTGTAAGAAATTCAAAAGACTTATATCAAATACTTTGTAAGATTTAACAATTAACATATATCTATAATAAGTTTTTAAATAAATAGGGGTAAACAATAAAAATCAATTATTTTGATACAAGGGATGGATAAAATGGCTATATTAGAAACTAAAAATTTATGTAAAATATATGGAAATAAAGATACAAAGATAGAAGCATTAAGAAATTTAAATATTAGTATAAATAAAGGCGAATTTGTTGCAATAATAGGACCAAGTGGTAGTGGAAAATCTACAATACTACATTTATTAGGAGGTATAGAGCGTCCTAATGGAGGAACTATAAATGTAAATAATATAGATATAAATACTCTCTCAGACAAGCAACTTGCAAAGTATAGAAGAACAGAAGTAGGAGTTGTATTTCAACAATTAAATTTAATGCCAATGCTTAATGTTAAAGAGAATATAGAACTGCCATTAATGATGGGAGAAGAAAATATAGACCAAGATTATATAAATGAGTTGATAAATACGTTAGGTCTTGATAAAAGAAAAAATCATCTTCCAAGTCAATTATCAGGAGGACAACAGCAAAGGGTTGCAATAGGACGAGCTTTAGCTGCTAAGCCAAGTATAATCTTAGCAGATGAACCAACGGGTAATTTAGATAGTAAAACTGCTCAAGAAGTAATGGAGCTTTTGAAAATGTCTAGTAAAAAGTTTAATCAAACCCTACTTGTTATAACACATGATGAAAATATCGCTAAAAAAGCGGATAGGGTTATTCATATAGTTGATGGAGAGATAAAGAAATTAGAAAATAATATATAGTACAGGAATATGTGTTTAACATAATGTAAGATCTACACAACTTTAAAGTGTACCCTTTGTCAAGGACAATAAAAAAAAAGACTATTTATGCAGCTGCAAGATGATCCCTATATTGAGTAGGGGTCATCTTACTTAAATTCCATTGATACCTATAATTATTATAGTAATTCATATATTCATCTACCTCTTTTTTTACATCTTCTAAACTATTACAATTTTTAAAGTCTACCTCATCTTTAAAATGTCCAAAGAATGACTCCTGCGGAGCATTATCCCAACAATTTCTCCTTCTAGACATAGATTGTCCTATTCCTATTGATTTAACTTTCATTTGAAACTTAGGACTTGTATAGGCCAACCTGCGTTTTTTTCGGAATTTTTGATCGAACTCCAGCCAAACTTAGTAATACCAATGAATTTATCAATTTAATACGATAGATTCTTTTTTTATATCTTGAATAAAGAAAAGGTCAATAAAGTTAGAATATTATTGACCTCATAAAATAATATCAAATCATGGTCAATAAATTACTAAAATAGTTATTTATTGACCTTAGTCATGTTTATTTAAATAATAATGTACCAAAATCAATATCTGTAATAAAATAGTACCTATGAGGATGTGAGTATATGACATATGGATATTGTAGAGTGAGTACAAAACATCAAAGTCTTCATAGACAAATAGATGCATTAGCTAATTATGGTATAAATG
>NZ_NOJZ02000034.1 GCF_002251085.2 Romboutsia maritimum
CAGTAGCATCAGGTGTTGTTGCTTCTATAATGGAATAATTTTCTTAACAGGAATTGAAAAAAAGAGAGGGGGGAATACTCCTCTTTTTTTAAGCTGAGAAATTACAAATATATTGACACGTCAATGAATTTGTGATAACTTATACAAGGTAATGATTTAGGAAGGTAATAATACCTTTATATTAAATTTAGGTATTATATTAACAATATATATTATTGTATTTACAAAGTTGGAGGTGTAGCAGATGAGAGTTAAAGTAACTTTAGCATGTACAGAGTGTAAGCAAAGAAACTACAACACTACTAAGAATAAGAAGAATAACCCAGACAGAATAGAATTACAAAAATACTGTAGATTCTGCAAGAAGCATACTACTCATAAAGAAACAAAATAGTTTTTTATAAGGATGTGAGTGTGGAATGGCTGCCCAAGCAAATCAAGGCGTGAAAACTAAGAAAAGATTCAGTTTAGTTAATTACATAAAAGAGACTAAACAAGAATTAAAAAGAGTTACGTGGCCAACAAAAAAAGAATTATTGAAAAACACAGGCGTAGTTTTAACTGTAGTTATTTCGTTTACTATATTAGTATGGGTTTTAGATAGCCTATTATCTGGTGCACTAAAATTAATACTAAAGTAGATTAAAAGGAGAATAAATATGTCAGAATTACAAGAATTAAAATGGTATGTAGTTCATACCTATTCAGGGCATGAAAATAAAGTTAAAGCTACTATTGAAAAAGCTGTAAAAACAAGAGGTATGGAAGACTGCATAACACAAGTAGTTGTTCCTACAGAAGACGTAGTTGAAACTACAAAAACTGGTAAAGAAAAAACTAGACAACGTAAGGTATATCCAAGTTATGTCTTAGTTAAAATGATAATCACTGATGAATCTTGGTATGTCGTAAGAAATACTAAAGGGGTTACAGGTTTTGTTGGACCAGGTTCAAAACCAGTACCATTAAGTGAAGAAGAAGTTATGGCTATGGGCATTGATACAACAACTACTAAATTAGTAAACAGTGACATTGATTTAGAAATTGGTGATGCGGTTAAAGTTGCTAATGGTCCTTTTAGTGGACAAGTAGGAGTTGTAGAGGAAATCAACCTGGAAAATAAAGAAATAAAAGTATGCATAGATGCATTTGGAAAAAAGACTCTATTTGTAGTAGAGTTCGAAGGCATAGAAAAAATATAATTTATAGTGTAATATATATAAATGTATAGGAATAATTTGAGGAGGTGCGCTTAAAATGGCTAAAAAAGTTATAGGTCAAATAAAATTACAAATACCTGCAGGAAAGGCTACACCAGCGCCACCAGTTGGACCAGCATTAGGACAACATGGTGTTAATATAATGGGATTCACAAAGGAATTCAATGCTAAAACTGCAGATCAAGCTGGTATGATAATACCAGTTGTTATAACTGTATATCAAGATAGATCATTCAGTTTCATAACAAAAACTCCACCAGCTGCAGTATTATTAAAGAAAGCTGCTGGTTTAGATTCAGCTTCAGGAGAACCAAACAAGAAGAAGGTTGCTACTTTATCTTCTGCTAAAATAAGAGAAATAGCTGAATTAAAAATGCCTGACTTAAACGCTGCATCAGTAGAAACTGCTATGAGCATGATCGCTGGTACTGCAAGAAGTATGGGTATAGTTGTAGAAGACTAATTAAAAATTAGACACTTCGTTTTTAGAAGTGGGAGGTTTAAAAACCGAGATTAACCACGAGGAGGAAAATAAAATGGCTAAAAAAGGTAAAAAATACGTAGAAGCGTTAACTAAAATAGATAGAACAAAAGTATATGATGCTACAGAAGCTTTAGCTTTAGTTGCAGAAGTTGCTACTGCTAAGTTTGATGAAACTGTAGAAGCTCATATAAAATTAGGTGTTGACTCAAGACACGCTGATCAACAAGTAAGAGGTGCGGTTGTATTACCACACGGAACTGGTAAAACTAAAAGAGTTTTAGTATTTGCTAAAGGTGAAAAAGCTAAAGAAGCTGAACAAGCTGGAGCTGACTTTGTAGGAGCTGAAGATTTAGTTCAAAAAATACAAGGTGAAAACTGGTTTGATTTTGATGTAGTTGTTGCTACTCCAGATATGATGGGTGTAGTAGGTAGATTAGGTAGAGTATTAGGACCTAAAGGTTTAATGCCAAACCCTAAATCAGGAACAGTTACATTTGATGTAGCTAAAGCTATAGATGAAATAAAAGCTGGTAAAGTTGAATACAGATTAGATAAAACTAACATAATACACGTACCAGTAGGAAAAGTATCTTTTGGTGGAGAAAAGTTAGCTGAAAACTTTGCTGCATTAATGAGTGCAATAGTAAAAGCTAAGCCAGCTGCTGCTAAAGGACAATATTTAAGAAGTATAACAGTAGTATCTACTATGGGACCTGGAGTTAAAATAAACTCAGCTAAAATAGCAGAATAATATTGTTGACATAGATAGACAAACATGTTAATATAAGATTTGTTGATATAAAAAAGAATAGTTTTGCCGTAGACAGTAGGTGCCATAAGGCTTAATATCCTACCGAGGTTTTAGATAAATTGAAATTACTAAAGCTTTTGTAGTCTACTTTTGACTCGGAAGCTTTTTTAAATGAAAATCGCGGCGAATACTAAACCTATTTATGAAGGAGGTGCACGTTTGATGAGACAAGCTATAGAAATGAAAGCAGGCGTTGTTGCTGAGATAGTTGAGAAATTACAAAAATCATCTTCTGCTGTTGTAGTTGACTACAAAGGATTAACAGTTGAAGAAGTAACAGAGTTAAGAAAAAAAATGAGAGAAGCTGGTGTTGAATACAAAGTATACAAAAACACTTTAGTAAGAAGAGCTGCTAAAGAAGTTGGTATAGAACAATTCAACGATGAGCTTTTAGTTGGAACTAATGCAATAGCATTTGGATTTGAAGATCCAGTTGCTCCAGCTAGAATATTAAAGGAATTTATGGATGCTCATCCAAAAATGCAATTAAAAATGGGTATAGTAGAAGGAGAATTCTACAATGAATCTCAAATCGTTGAGTTCGCTAGTATACCATCAAGAGAAGTTCTTATTGCTAAATTACTTGGTAGCTTAAAAGCTCCAGTATCTAACTTTGCATACTTAATAGATGCAATAGCTAAGAAAGCAGAAGAACAACAAGCTTAATTGTCAGTTTATGAAAATTAATAAAAATACTTAATAATAAAATTATTAAAAAGAAAAAAATGCGGAGGTGCTTAAAATGACAATAGAACAAATATTAGAAGCTATAGAAAACATGAAAGTTTTAGAATTAAATGAATTAGTTAAAGCTGCTGAAGAAAAATTCGGCGTATCTGCTTCAGCTCCAGTTATGGTAGCTGGTGCTGCTGGTGGTGCTGCTGCTGAAGAAAAAACTGAGTTTGATGTAGTATTAACATCAGCTGGTGCTTCAAAAGTTGGAGTTATAAAAGCTGTTAGAGAAATAACTGGATTAGGATTAAAAGAAGCTAAAGAAGTAGTTGATAACGCTCCTAAGACTGTTAAAGAAGGAGCTTCTAAAGAAGAAGCTGAACAAATGAAAGAAAAATTAGAAGCTGCTGGAGCATCAGTAGAAGTTAAGTAGTTTCTTTAAAAAAGATGTCCTTAGGGACGTCTTTTTTTTATTTTCTAAAAATATGCAAAAAAATAGAATTTTAGATTGGTATTTTGTGCATAATAGATAATGCATATTTTATAGGAATTTACGAAATAATACAGAGATTATACAATTGATGTAAGTTACATATTGAAAAAAGCTTGTGAGTATGATAAAATTATTAGATGCGTTAGAATCACTATGGTTTTATTTTTAATTATTGAGAGGTGAAAAGTGAATGCCACATCCTGTCACGATAGGTAAAAGAACTAGAATGAGCTTTTCTAAAATTAAAGAAATAGCTGATGTACCAAACCTTATAGAAATTCAAGTAGATTCCTATAAGTGGTTTTTAGAAGAAGGCTTAAAAGAGGTGTTTGATGACATTTCTCCTATAGAAGATTACACAGGTAATCTTATACTAGAATTTGTTGACTATTCATTAGATGATAAGCCTAAATATGACATAGAAGAATGTAAAGAGAGAGATGCTACATACTGCGCTCCTCTAAAAGTAAAAGTAAGACTTATAAACAAAGAGACTGGTGAAATAAAAGAACAAGAAGTGTTTATGGGAGACTTCCCATTAATGACAGAAAGAGGAACTTTTGTAATTAATGGAGCAGAGAGGGTAATAGTAAGTCAGTTGGTTAGATCACCTGGAGTTTACTATGCTCAGGAAAGAGATAAAACAGGTAAAAGATTAATATCTTCTACTGTAATCCCTAATAGGGGTGCATGGTTAGAGTATGAAACAGACTCTAATGATATTATATCTGTAAGGGTAGATAGAACGAGAAAACAGCCTGTTACAGTTTTATTAAGAGCGTTAGGAATAGGAACAGATGCTGAAATAATCGAACTTTTAGGTGAAGACGAAAGATTAGCGGCAACACTTGAAAAAGATAATACTAATACAGTTGAAGAGGGTCTAGTAGAGATATACAAGAAGCTAAGACCGGGTGAGCCTCCTACGGTAGAAAGTGCATCGTCATTACTAAATGCATTATTCTTTGATGCTAAAAGATACGATTTAGCTAAGGTTGGTAGATATAAGTTTAATAAAAAACTAGCTTTATGTTATAGAATAATGAATAAAATTTCTGCTGATGATATAATAAATCCTGAAACAGGGGAAGTTTTTGTTAAAGCAGGAGAAAAAATAAGTTTAGAATTAGCTAAAGATATACAAAATGCAGGTATAAATGTAGTTGATTTATTAATAGACGATGAAACAAGAGTTAAAGTAATAGGGAATAATTTTGTAGACATCAAGTCTCATATTAATTTTAATATAGATGAATTGAATATAAAAGAGAAAGTACATTATCCAACATTAAAAGAAATTTTAGATGAGTATAGTGATGAAGAAGAAATAAAAGAAGCTATAAAATCAAAAGTAAAAGAGCTTATACCAAAGCATATTTTATTAGATGATATAATAGCATCAATAAATTATCAATTTAACATATTCCACAGAATTGGGTTTATAGATGATATAGATCACTTAGGAAATAGAAGAATAAGATCAGTAGGTGAATTATTACAGAATCAGGTTAGAATAGGTCTTTCAAGAATGGAGAGAGTTATAAAAGAGAGAATGACAGTTCAAGATATGGAATCTATAACTCCTCAAGCATTAGTAAACATAAGACCAGTTTCAGCTGCTATAAAAGAATTCTTTGGTAGTTCACAGTTATCTCAGTTCATGGACCAAACAAATCCATTATCTGAATTAACTCATAAAAGAAGATTATCTGCATTAGGACCTGGAGGTCTTTCAAGAGAAAGAGCTGGATTCGAAGTGCGTGACGTTCACCATTCACATTACGGAAGAATGTGTCCAATAGAAACTCCAGAAGGGCCAAATATCGGTCTTATAAACTCTTTAGGAACTTATGCTAAGATAAATGAATTTGGTTTCATAGAATCACCATATAGAAAATTTGATAAAGAGACTGAAACAGTTACAAGTGAAATACATTACTTAACAGCAGATGAAGAAGATTTATTTGTAAGAGCTCAGGCAAATGAGCCTTTAACAGATGACGGAAAATTTGTAAATAACAGAGTAGTTTGTAGAACAGTAAATGGAGCAGTTGAATTAGTACCAGCTCATAGAGTTGACTACATGGATATATCTCCTAAGCAGGTTGTATCTATAGCTACGGCTATGATACCATTCTTAGAAAATGATGATGCCAACCGTGCGCTTATGGGATCAAACATGCAACGTCAAGCCGTGCCTTTAGTTAGAAGAGAAGCTCCTATTATAGGTACAGGTGTAGAGTACAGAGCGGCTAAAGACTCTGGTGCTGTTGTAGTTGCTAAACATTCTGGTATAGCAGACAGAGTAACTGCAGATGAAATAATAATAAAAAGAGAAGATGGAAATAGAGATAGATATAAATTACTTAAATTTAAACGTTCTAACTCAGGTACTTGTATAAATCAAACACCTATAATAAGTAAAGGTGAACAAATCCAAGCAGGAGATGTTATAGCAGATGGTCCAGCTACGGACTTAGGAGAAGTAGCTTTAGGAAGAAACTGTTTTATAGCGTTTATGACATGGGAAGGTTATAACTACGAGGATGCCATCTTAATAAATGAAAGATTAGTAAAAGAAGATAGATTATCAACAATTCATATAGAAGAATACGAATGTGAAGCAAGAGATACTAAATTAGGACCAGAGGAAATAACTAGAGATATACCTAATGTTGCTGAGAATGCTATAAAGAACTTAGATGACAGAGGTATAATTAGAATAGGTGCTGAAGTTGATTCTGGAGATATATTAGTTGGTAAAGTAACTCCAAAAGGAGAAACTGAACTTACTGCTGAAGAAAGATTACTTCGTGCTATATTCGGAGAAAAAGCTAGAGAAGTAAGAGATACTTCACTTAAAGTTCCTCATGGTGAATGTGGTATAATTGTGGATATAAAAGTGTTTACAAGAGAAAATGGAGATGATTTATCTCCAGGAGTAAATGAATTAGTTAGATGTTATATAGCTAAGAAAAGAAAAATCAAAGTAGGAGATAAAATGGCTGGACGTCATGGTAATAAAGGGGTTATCTCAAGAGTATTACCAGAAGAAGATATGCCATTTATGCCAGATGGAACTCCGCTTGATATAGTTCTTAACCCTCAAGGGGTACCATCACGTATGAACATCGGACAGGTATTAGAAGTTCATTTAGGACTTGCAGCTAAGACTTTAGGATGGCATGTAGCGACATCTGTATTTGATGGAGCTAAAGAAGAAGATATAAGACATGCTTTAACTAAAGCAGGATATTCTGATGATGGTAAGTTAACATTATACGATGGAAGAACTGGAGAAACTTTTGATAATAGAATAACAGTTGGTTACATGTACATGCTTAAACTACATCACTTAGTTGATGATAAGTTACATGCAAGAAGTACTGGACCATACTCATTAGTTACTCAACAGCCACTAGGTGGTAAGGCACAATTTGGTGGACAAAGATTTGGAGAGATGGAGGTTTGGGCTCTAGAAGCATATGGAGCTGCTCACATACTTCAAGAAATACTTACTGTTAAGTCTGATGACGTTGTAGGACGTGTAAGAACATACGAAGCTATAGTAAAGGGTGAAAATATTCCTGAACCAGGAATTCCTGAATCATTTAAAGTTCTTATAAAAGAACTTCAAAGTTTATGCTTAGATGTAAAGGTATTAACAGAAGAAGATGATGAAATAGAAGTAAGAGAATCTTTAGATATTGATGATTCAATTAGTGAATTTGAAATAGATATAGTGGATAACATGAAAGAAGTTGAAGAAAATCATATAATAGAAGAGATCGAAGATGATTTTATAGAAACTGTTGAAGAAGACGTAGATAGCTTAGATTTCGAAGAGGAAGTAGTTTATGAAGAAGTAAACTACGATAGCGAAGACTTTGATATGTAATTTTTTTATTAATGAAATCTCAAATAGAAGGGAGAGAACTCCTTGTTTGAATTAAACAATTTCGAGTCGATAAAGATAGCATTAGCTTCTCCAGAAAAAATAAGACAATGGTCTAGAGGAGAAGTAAAAAAGCCTGAAACTATAAATTACCGTACTTTAAAACCAGAGAAAGATGGTCTTTTCTGTGAAAGAATATTTGGACCTCAAAAAGACTGGGAATGTCACTGTGGTAAGTATAGAAGAGTTAGATATAAAGGTGTAGTTTGTGATAGATGTGGAGTTGAAGTAACTAAATCTAAAGTAAGAAGAGAGAGAATGGGACATATAGAGCTTGCTGCTCCTATGTCTCACATCTGGTACTTCAAAGGTATACCAAGTAGAATGGGTCTTTTACTTGATATGTCACCAAGATCTTTAGAAAAAATATTATATTTTGCTTCATATGTTGTAATTAATCCAGGAGAAACTGGACTTAATGAAAAACAATTATTAACAGAAAAAGAATATAGAACGGCTGTTGAAAAGTACGGATATACATTCACTGTAGGGATGGGTGCTGAAGCTGTAAAACAACTTTTACAAAATATAGATTTAGAGCAACAAAGTAAAGATTTAAGAGCTGATTTAAAAGACAGCACAGGACAAAAGAGAGTTAGAACAATAAGAAGATTAGAAGTGGTAGAAGCTTTCAAAAAGTCTGGAAATAAACCAGAATGGATGATATTAGATGCTATACCAGTAATACCTCCTGATTTAAGACCTATGGTTCAATTAGATGGTGGTAGATTTGCGACTTCTGATTTAAATGATTTATACAGAAGAGTTATAAATAGAAATAATAGATTAAAGAGACTATTAGAACTTGGAGCTCCAGATATCATCGTAAGAAATGAAAAAAGAATGCTTCAAGAAGCAGTAGATGCTTTAATAGACAATGGTAGAAGAGGTAGACCTGTAACAGGACCTGGTAATAGACCGCTTAAGTCTTTATCAGACATGTTAAAAGGTAAGCAAGGACGTTTCCGTCAAAACTTACTTGGTAAACGTGTAGACTACTCAGGACGTTCGGTTATAGTTGTTGGACCAGAACTTAAATTCTATCAATGTGGTCTTCCTAAAAAAATGGCTCTTGAATTATTCAAACCATTTGTTATGGATAAATTAGTTAAAGAAGGATATGCACATAATATAAAAAGTGCAAAATCTATAGTGGAAAAAGTTAAGCCAGAAGTTTGGGATGTTCTTGAAGAAGTTATAAAGAGTCACCCGGTTCTACTTAACCGTGCACCGACTCTTCATAGATTAGGTATACAAGCATTTGAACCAGTTTTAGTTGAAGGTAAAGCTATAAAGCTACATCCACTTGTATGTACAGCTTACAATGCTGACTTCGACGGTGACCAAATGGCGGTTCACGTACCTTTATCAGTAGAGGCGCAAGCAGAAGCAAGATTCTTAATGTTATCTGTAAATAACATACTTGCTCCTAAAGATGGAACACCTATAACTACTCCTTCTCAGGATATGGTTCTAGGATGCTATTATTTAACTATAGAAGAGCAAGATTATGCTCCAGGACATGGTACGATATTTAAAGATTTTAATGAATTATTACTTGCGTATCAAAATAAAGCAGTTCACTTACATTCTAAAGTTAAAATGAGAATAGTACTTCCTGATGGAAGAAAATCTTTAGTGGAAAGTACAGTTGGTAGATTTATATTTAATGAAAATGTACCTCAAGATATGGGATTTGTAGATAGAAGTAAAGATCCATTTGGATTAGAAGTTGACTTCTTGGTTACAAAAAAATCTCTTGGTACAATAATAGATAAATGTTTTAGAAAACATGGAAATACAGAAACTGCAATATTGTTAGATCATATAAAAGCTTTAGGGTTTAAGTACTCTACAATAGGTGGGATGACAGTTGCAGTTGCAGATATGACAATACCAGAAGCTAAAAAAGCTCATATAACGGCAGCTGAAGAAAAAGTTGATAAATATGAAAAAGCATATAGAAGAGGTTTAATATCTAATGAGGAAAGATACGAAAGAGTTATAGAAACTTGGTCAGAAACAACTGAAAAAGTTACAGATGCTCTTATGGCTGGACTTGATAGATTAAACAACATTTATATAATGGCTCATTCAGGAGCAAGGGGTTCTAAGAACCAGATAAGACAGTTAGCAGGTATGCGTGGTCTGATGGCCAATGCATCTGGTAAAACAGTCGAAGTACCAGTTAAATCTAACTTCCGTGAAGGTTTATCAGTAATGGAATACTTTACATCTTCACATGGGGCTAGAAAAGGTCTTGCCGATACAGCGCTTCGTACTGCCGATTCAGGTTACTTAACAAGAAGACTTGTTGATGTTAGTCAAGATGTTATAGTAAGAGAAATTGATTGTGGAACAACAGATACTACTGAGATTCTTGCTATAAAAGATGGTAATGAAGTTATCGAAGAATTATATGACAGAATAGTAGGAAGATATACTATAGATGCTATAGTAGATCCTAGTACTGGAGAAGTTATAGTTGAAGCTGACTCTATGATACAAGAAGATGAAGCTGAGAGAATAATTAATTCAGGAATAGAAAAAGTAGAAATAAGAACTGTTCTTAACTGCAAAACTAATCATGGAGTATGTTCTAAATGTTATGGAAGAAACTTAGCTACAGGTAAAGAAGTTAATATAGGTGAAGCTGTTGGTATAATAGCTGCTCAATCTATCGGTGAACCAGGTACACAGCTTACAATGCGTACATTCCATACTGGTGGGGTTGCCGGAGGAGATATAACTCAAGGTCTTCCAAGGGTTGAAGAATTATTTGAGGCTAGAAAACCGAAAGGTTTAGCTGTAATAACAGAAATATCAGGTAGAGTTGAAATAGACGAAACTGGAAAGAGAAAAGAAGTAGTTATAGTTCCAACGGTTGGTGAAGAAGAAGCTTATGCAATACCTTATGGATCAAGAGTAAGAGTTAAACAAGGGCAAATGGTTGAAGCCGGAGCACCTTTAACTCAAGGTTCTATAAATCCTCATGATATAGTAAGAGTACAAGGTATAGGTGGAGTTCAAGAGTATATAGTTAAAGAAGTTCAGAGAGTTTATAGAATGCAAGGTGTTGATGTTAACGATAAACACATAGAAGTAATTGTTAGACAAATGCTATCTAAAGTTAAAGTTGAAGACCCAGGAGATACAGATTTATTACCAGGAGGTTATGAAGATGTATTAACATTCAATAAATGCAATGAAGAAGCTATTTCTCAAGATTTAAGACCGGCTGTTGCAAAGAGAGTTTTACTTGGTATAACTAAAGCGTCTCTTGCTACAGAATCATTCTTATCAGCAGCATCATTCCAGGAAACTACAAGAGTATTAACAGAAGCTGCTATAAAAGGAAAAGAAGACCACTTAATAGGTCTGAAAGAAAATGTTATATTAGGTAAATTAATACCAGCAGGTACAGGTATGAAAAAATACAAGAATATAGCAGTTGAAAAAATCCAAGACTAAGAATCGATAGATACAAAGAAATCTTGACATAGATACAGTCTGGTGATAAAATGTAAAAGTATGAAATTTAAAAGTATGCTAAGAACTTTGAATGTTCTTAGTAACTTTTAAATTTACTTAAAAATTCAAATGAACTAGCGCACCAAGCTAAAAAAATGCTTAAACCACATTTATTGTGTGTTAATAGACATTTAATTGTACTATATGTAACGAGAGTTACATCAGTCAGTATGTGAGTCATGCTGATGTAGTTGGCGGTCATTTAAGATCGAAAATTTTGGAAGGAGGTGCAGATGATGCCAACAATTAACCAATTAGTTCGTAAAAGTAGAAAAGCGATAGAGAAAAAATCTACTGCTCCAGCATTACAAAAGGGATACAATTCTTTAAACAAGAAAACAACTGATACAAGTGCTCCACAAAAAAGAGGGGTTTGTACTTCAGTTAAAACAGTTACTCCTAAAAAACCAAACTCAGCTTTAAGAAAAGTTGCCAGAGTTAGATTAACAAACGGTATAGAAGTTTCTGCTTATATACCAGGAGAAGGACATAACTTACAAGAGCATAGTGTTGTTCTTATAAGAGGAGGAAGAGTTAAAGACCTTCCAGGGGTTAGATACCATATACTTAGAGGTACATTAGATACTGCAGGTGTTGATAAGAGAATGCAGTCTAGATCTAAGTACGGTGCTAAAAAACCTAAAGCTGCAAAAAAATAATAAAAACAACTAACAATTGATTATAGTGCGGTGCTTTAAATATATAGACATATTTATGGCATCACGGCATTATTTTTATGTCGAGTACCTATGATTTAAGATTTAATAATTAAGGAGGGAAGCAAAATGCCAAGAAGAGGTAATGTTCCAAAAAGAGACGTATTACCAGATCCAATATACGGAAGTAAGGTAGTTACTAAGTTAATAAATAACTTAATGATAGATGGAAAAAAAGGTAAATCACAAGCAATAGTTTATGATGCATTTACTGTAATAGCTGAAAAAACAGGAGAAGACGCTTTAGAGGTATTCAATAAGGCTATGGAAAACATAATGCCTGTTTTAGAAGTAAAAGCAAGAAGAGTTGGTGGAGCTAACTACCAAGTGCCAATAGAAGTTAGACCTGAAAGAAGACAAACTTTAGGTTTAAGATGGTTAGTAAACTACACTAGAGCTCGTGGAGAAAAAGGTATGGTAGAAAAATTATCTAAAGAGATAATGGATGCTGCTAACAACACAGGAGCTTCAGTTAAGAAGAAAGAAGATACTCATAAGATGGCAGAAGCTAATAAAGCATTTGCTCACTATAGATTCTAATAAATAGGATAGATATTGATACCTTAAAAAGGATATCATAAGGAGGATAACCATGGCTAGAAAGTTTCCTTTAGAAAGAACTAGGAATATAGGAATCATGGCTCATATAGATGCAGGAAAAACTACTACTACAGAAAGAATCCTGTTCTACACTGGGCAAACTCATAAAATAGGAGAAACTCATGAAGGGGCTTCTCAAATGGACTGGATGGAGCAAGAGAAGGAGAGAGGTATAACAATTACTTCTGCTGCTACTACTGCTGCATGGAAAGACCATAGAATAAATATAATAGATACTCCAGGACACGTAGACTTCACAGTTGAAGTTGAAAGATCTCTAAGAGTTCTTGACGGTTCTGTTGCTGTATTCTGTGCTAAGGGTGGGGTTGAACCTCAATCTGAGAACGTATGGAGACAAGCAGATAACTATGGAGTGCCTAGAGTTGCATTTGTAAATAAAATGGATATCATGGGTGCTGACTTCTACAATGTTGTTAGCATGATGAAATCAAGATTAAATGCAAATGCAGTACCAGTTCAATTACCAATAGGTAAAGAAGATTGGTTAGAAGGTGAAGTTGACTTAGTAGAAATGTGTGCTCACATATACAAAGATGACTTAGGTGTAGTGATAGAAAGAACTGAAATACCAGAAGATATGAAAGAATTAGCTGCAGAGTGGAGAGAAAAATTAGTTGAAGCAGTAGCTGAAACTGATGAAGAGTTAATGATGAAATATCTTGAAGGTGAAGAATTCACTACAGAAGAAATAAAAGTTGCTTTAAGAAAAGCTACTATAGCTTGTGAACTGAATCCAGTATTCTGTGGTTCTGCTTACAAAAACAAAGGTGTTCAGTTATTACTAGATGGTGTTATAGATTATTTACCAGCTCCAACTGATATAGCGGCTATAAAAGGTATATTAGAAAATGGTGAAGAAGACGAAAGACATTCATCTGATGAAGAACCATTTGCAGCATTAGCATTCAAAATAATGACTGACCCATTCGTTGGGAAGTTAGCATTCTTCAGAGTTTACTCTGGAATAATGCAAGGTGGATCATATGTTCTTAACTCTACTAAAGGTAAGAGAGAAAGAATAGGTCGTATACTACAAATGCATGCTAATACAAGAGAAGAAATAACAGAAGTATATGCTGGGGATATAGCTGCAGCGGTAGGATTAAAAGATACTACTACTGGAGATACTTTATGTGATCCAGCTCATCCAATAATACTTGAATCTATGGAATTCCCAGAACCAGTTATATCTGTAGCTATAGAACCAAAATCAAAAGCTGCTCAAGAAAAGATGGGTATCGCTCTTCAAAAGTTAGCTGAAGAAGATCCAACTTTCACAGTTAAGACTGATCAAGATACAGGACAAACTATAATATCTGGTATGGGTGAATTACACTTAGAGATAATAGTAGATAGATTATTAAGAGAATTTAAAGTTGAAGCTAACGTTGGTGCTCCACAAGTTGCTTACAGAGAAACTATAACTCAACCAGTTGATGTTGAATACAAGTACTCTAAACAATCAGGTGGTAGAGGACAATATGGTCACGTTAAGATCAGAGTTAATCCTCAAGAACCAGGTGCTGGATACAAATTCGAAAACAAAACTGTTGGTGGATCTGTACCAAGAGAATACGTTGGACCAACTGATGCAGGTATACAAGGTGCTATGGCATCTGGTATAGTTGCTGGATATCCAGTTGTTGACATAGCTGTTGAATTATATGATGGTTCTTACCATGAAGTCGATTCATCAGAAATGGCATTCAAAATGGCTGGTTCTATGGCAATGAAAGAAGCTCTGAAAAAAGGTAATGCTGTATTACTTGAACCATATTTCAAAGTCGAAGTTGTTACTCCTGAAGATTACATGGGAGACGTAATGGGTGGATTAAACTCTAAGAGAGGTTTAATACAAGGTATGGAAGCTAGATCTGGTGCACAAGTTATAAATGCATTTGTTCCACTTTCAGAAATGTTCGGATACTCTACAGAGTTAAGATCAACTACTCAAGGTCGTGCAACTTACACAATGATATTTGACCATTACGAGCAAGTTCCAGCTTCAGTTGCTAAGAAAATAGCTGAAGGAAAATAATAATTTAAAATAAATTTAAAAATAAATAAGGCGAGGTATTGCCTCGTCTTATAAAAAATATATGGAGGTATTTCAAAATGGCTAAAGCTAAATACGAAAGAACTAAACCACATGTTAA
>NZ_NOJZ02000035.1 GCF_002251085.2 Romboutsia maritimum
GAATTAATATTAGGTGCTACTATAGTAAGTTTTGCAACAACACTACCCGAACTTACAGTATCATTAGTTGCATCTATAGATGGTCATACTACAATGAGCTTAGGAAATTCAATAGGATCTATAATATGTAATACAGGATTAGTTTTAGGATTGGTAGCTTTTATAAGTCCATTTAAAGTAGATAAAGATATGTTCTTTTCAAAATCTGTTTTACTTTTAATATCTGTTGTATTATTAATTATTGTAGGAATAGATGGATCAATAACAAAATATGACTCTATAGTACTAATAATTATGTTAGGTATATATATGTTTACAAATTACAAAAGTGTCATGGGTAAAAGTAATAGAAAATTAAATAATAATAGAAATAATATTACTAAAAATTTTACAAAATCTAAATTATCAGAAGTTATGAAAATAGGTATTACATTTACGATAGGATTAATAATGATGGTAGTGGGATCAAAACTATTAGTAGATAGCGGAGTTGAAATAGCTGGTTTTTTAGGAATTCCACAAGGAATAGTAAGTTTAACAGTTATTGCACTTGGAACATCTTTGCCAGAGTTAGTATCATCTCTTACAGCTATAAAGAAAAAGCATCATGCTATATCTGTAGGAAATATTTTAGGAGCCAACATATTAAATATAGTATCAGTAACTGCATTTTCTGCAATACCTAATGATATCCCAATTTTATCTCAAAATATAAGAATAGACTTTCCGTTTATGATAGGTTTACTAATTATATTAATTTTACCTACTATTAAAAAGAACAAACTTTATAGAGCACAAGGGATATTAATGTTATTTACATATATTATATATATAGTTACACTATACTTTATGTATATTGTATAAAATACATATTTTTAGAATTAAAACAAATAATTATAATATAACTAAAATCTATAGTTATATACATATGGAAGTGAATAATATCTTATCATATGGATAAAATATTAATTGCATATTATTGAAAATAAATATATAATGGATAGGTTAAGATTAATTGATAACGGAGAGGAAACAATATATGAATATAACAAAATTTGAAGATTTACCAATAAGTGAGGAAATAAAAAAAGCTATAGCGGAGATGGGATTTGAAGAACCATCTCCAATACAGTCACAATCAATACCTGTAATTTTATCAGGTAAAGATGTTATAGGACAAGCTCAAACAGGAACGGGAAAAACAGCAGCTTTCAGTATACCTATATTAGAAACAGTTAATCCAGAAGATAAAAGTTTACAAGCGGTAGTACTTTGTCCGACAAGAGAGCTAGCTATCCAAGTATCTAAGGAAATAAAAAAACTATCTACGTATATGCACGGAATAAAAGCATTACCTGTTTATGGTGGTCAACCAATAGATAGACAAATAAAGTCATTAAAAAGTGGAGTACAAATAGTTATAGGTACACCAGGACGTGTAATCGACCATATAAAACGTAGAACATTAAAAATGAATAATGTAAAAATGCTTATATTAGATGAAGCAGATGAAATGTTAGACATGGGGTTTAGAGAAGATATAGAAATGATATTAAATGAAACACCAGAGACTAGACAAACAACATTTTTCTCTGCAACAATGGCTAAAGGAATATTAGATCTTACTAAGAAATTCCAAAATAATCCAGAGCATATAAAGATAGTTAGAAAAGAAATAACAGTTCCTAATATATCTCAATATTATATAGAAACTAGAAATTCTAATAAATTAGAAGTTTTATGCAGATTAGTAGATGTTTATAATCCTAAGTTATCTGTTGTTTTCTGTAATACAAAAAGAGGGGCAGATGAATTAGTAAGTGATTTACAAGCAAGAGGATACTTTGCAGATGCATTACACGGGGATTTAAAGCAGACTCAAAGAGATATAGTTATGGATAAGTTTAGAAATGGGACTATAGATATATTAGTAGCTACAGATGTTGCTGCTAGAGGAATAGATGTTGATGATGTTGAAGCAGTATTTAACTATGATTTACCTCAAGATGAAGAATACTATGTTCATAGAATAGGTAGAACTGGTCGTGCAGGTAGAACAGGAGTATCATTTAGTTTTGTATTTGGAAAAGAAATGAGAAAAATGAAAGATATCGAAAGATATACTAAAGCTAAATTAGTTAAGCACGATATACCATCAATAGCTGATGTTGAAGAAAAGAAAGTAGGAGCATTCTTTGCTAAAGTTAAAGAGGTTATAGAAGAAGGTCACTTAACTAAACAATTACAATGGTTAGAAAGTTTCTGTACTGATGAAAATTATGGAACTATAGATATAGCTGCTGCACTTGTTAAGTTAGCATTAGGTGATGAGTTAAAAGAAGAAATAGTTGAAGAAAAATCAAGAGATTACAGAGACAGTAGAGACGGTAGAGATCGTAGAGATCGTAAAGAACGTAGAGGCGGTACTGGAGCTCAAGATGGAATGGTTAGACTATTCATAAATGTTGGTAGAAACCAAAGAGTACAAGCTAAGGATATAGTAGGTGCAATAGCTGGAGAGGCTGGAATACCTGGCAAATTAGTTGGAACAATAGATATATATGATAAATATACTTTCGTTGAAGTTCCTAAGGAAAATGCTAAAAAAGTATTAGAAAAAATGAAAGATATAAAAATAAAAGGTAATAAGATAAACATAGAGCAAGCTAATAGAAAGAAAAAATAGATATTTGATATAAATAGGTGAAGATTCATAATATGAATCTTCACCTATTTTTTTTATGATATACTAATAAATAATAAATTTATAAGGAGCAAAATTATGAAAATAAGTTTAGACTTTTAACAAATCATAGTAAGGATACATTGTTTAGTCAACATTTTATGGATAAAAAAGGAATATCTAAAGCATATATTAATGAAAAGATGGCAATAAATAAAAGTATAAGAGACAAAGAGGTTGTTAGCATTAAATCAAAAAATGGATGTATTGATGTAGAAATTAATATTGATAATAGTATTAGTGATTATGTAATACAAATGTATGTAGGATGGTGGAAAAAGCATGGGAATCCAAACTATGTAACTGAAAGTAATATATCAGACATAGGAGGACAAATAACATACAATGAAACTTTCATAGACATAATTAAACAAAACTAGTTAAATTTCATTGAAGGAAAAAGACTTAAATTATAGAATTGATTAAAAGTCGTTATTTTTAGATTGTAGGGGGGATTATAAATGATAAAACATTCTTTAGATAATAAAAACTTATTAATAGAATTTATGTCTACCGAATTAGATCATCATATATCTAATGAAATTAGAGAAGAAATAGATGATTTACTAAGCGCTAAGCAAATTAAAAACATAATATTTGATTTTAAAAATATCCATTTTATGGACTCTTCAGGTATAGGAGTTATAATTGGAAGATATAAAAAAATTTCTAGTGAAGGTGGAAAAGTATCAGTAATAAATATAAATCAAAGAGTAAAGAAAATTTTTGATATATCAGGAATGAACAATATAATAAATGTTTATGACACATATGAAGATGCAGTAAGTTCTTTGTAAGGGGGAGTGTATAATGAGTAATATTATGGAAGTTAAGTTTTCTGCCAAATCTGAAAATGAAAGTTTAGCTAGAGTTATAGTTGCATCTTTTGCAGCAAAATTAGATCCAACGTTAGATGAATTAGCGGATATAAAGACTGCTGTATCAGAAGCTGTTACAAATGCTATTATCCATGGATATGAAGAAGACAAATCAAAATTAGTATATATAAGATGCGAAATAGAAGAAAATAAAATAAAAGTAGTAGTAGAAGATAGAGGAAAAGGAATAGATGACGTCCAAATAGCTATGCAACCACTATATACATCAAAACCAGAGCTTGAAAGATCAGGAATGGGATTTACTGTTATGGAAAGCTTTATGGATGATGTAAAGGTAAGTTCTATAAAAGATGAGGGGACAAAAATAGTAATGACAAAAAAAATAAACTTACCTAAATAAAGTCCAATAGAATAGAGGTTTTATTATGGGGATAATTACCAATAAACAAGAAAAAAAAGCGTTGCTTAGCCATGAAGAAACTTTGGATTTGATAAAAAAAGTTCAAGATGGAAATGAAGAGGCTAAAGAAATTTTAATATCAAGTAATTTAGGCTTAGTTAGGAGTGTAGTCTCTAAATTTCTAAATATAGGATATGACAGAGATGATTTGTTTCAATTAGGGTCAATAGGTCTAATGAAATCGATATATAAATTTGACCCCAAATTTAATGTGAAGTTTTCTACTTACGCTGTTCCTATGATTTTAGGAGAAATAAAAAGATATTTAAGAGATGATGGTATGGTAAAGGTATCTAGGTCTCTAAAACAAATAGCAATAAAGGCTAAGGGTCAGTCTGAAATTTTAACTAAAAAGCTAGGGAGAGAACCTACCATAGAAGAAATAGCAACAGAATTAGATATTGAAAAGGAAGATTTAGTAATGGCAATGGAGGCAAATTTCAATGTAGAGTACTTACATGGTGTTATACATGAAGAAGAAGGTTCTCCAATATGCCTAATAGATAAAATTAGCATGAAAGGAGAAAGTGAGGAAGAAAAAGTAGTAGATAATCTTTTGTTAAAAGAGATTTTAGGGAAACTAGAAAAAAGAGAAAGACAAATTATTATGTTAAGATACTTTGAGGATAGGACTCAAAGTGAAATAGGAGAAATGCTAAACATATCACAAGTTCAAGTCTCAAGAATAGAAAAGAAAGTATTATCAAAATTAAAATCATACATAAGTTAAAATATTACAGTCATTAAATACCAATCATAAAAAAATACACTATGAACAAAATTATTTAATAAAAAATAAACCATTAAAAGAATAGGAAGTGGATATTAGTAGCAAAATACTAATAAAACTTACTTATAAATTAAAGGTTTATTTTTTTTATTTTACAAATAATAAATCAGTGGGAGGTATTTAATTATGATTGATATTTATTTAATACCCAGGAAGCTAAAGCCTTTTAATATTAATAAAAAAAATATTTATATAAAAGATGTATACTGCATTTATCCTAATGAATATGAAAAAAGTATTAATAATATTTGTTTGAGAAGCTATGACAAAAATAATTTAAAATATGATGTTATACATTTAGGGGAAATAATACAAGCTATAAAAAATAAATTACCAGAGGTTCATATAAGTTTTTTAAAACCAGAAGATACTATTATATTCTTTGATAATTGTAAAAAAGATAGAAGTAAGTATATAAGAGTTTTTCTAGTATCTGTGGTAGTTTTATTAGGATCTATTATGGGAATAATGAACTTTCATGCAGATGTAAATATGATAGAATCTCAACTTAAGTTAGTAAATGTTATAACAGGAGATGGAAAGAGTTATTTGTCATATTTTCAAGTACCTTATTCTTTAGGAATTGGATTAGGTGTTGCTCTTTTTTTTAATAAATTTATTCCGACATATGCAAAGGATGAACCAAGCCCTATGGATTTAAAAATGGTTTCATTAAATAAAGAAATAACAAATCAATTAAGAGATAAGGATAACTAATGTGAAAATATTTTTAACACTATTTGGAATTTCATCAGGAATAATGGTTGGTTCAGGAGTAGTAGCTATATTAATTTTAATTGGAATAGTTCCAAGAATGTCACAAGTAAGCAATACTAAAGAATTTGTTCCATTTTATGAAATGATATTAGTAATAGGAACTTTCTTAGGAGGTATAATGTCCCTTCAAGATATTCACTTAAATCTAGGAAAGTTTTCAGTTATAATATCCGGATTATGTTATGGAGTGTTCTTAGGATTTTTAAGTTCTGGCTTAACAGAGATTATGGATTATATACCAGTAGTTTCAAGAAGGTTAAAAATACCTGTTATTTATTTGAAATATGTAATTATATCACTATTAATTGGAAAGGTATTAGGTTCATTTTTAGGAAGGTTAATAATTTAAGGAGGTATAAGTATGTCACAAAATCAAGATAAAAATTATAAGAAATATGTTGATGAAATAAGTCCAAAACCAACATATTTAAAAAACTATATACTTGCATTTATAGTAGGAGGAATTATTTGCATGATAGGTCAAGGTATAAATGACTTGTATATGCAATTTGCAAATTTAGATAAAATGTCGGCAGCATCAGCAACATCTATAACATTAATATTTATAGGTGCATTTTTAACAGGATTAGGAGTATATGATCTTATAGGAAAAAGGGCTGGAGCAGGATCTATAATTCCTATAACAGGATTTGCAAACTCTATAGTTTCTCCAGCTATGGAATTTAAAAGAGAAGGATATGTTTTAGGTGTAGGGGCAAACTTATTTAAAATAGCAGGACCGGTTTTAGTTTATGGAATAGGGTCTTCTATTTTATGTGGGCTAGTATATTTCATTTTAAATATGTTTAAATAAGGAGGTGTAGAGTATGAAAAGTAAAAGAATAGGAAAGAGAACAATTAAGTTAAACAATAAACCAACTATAATATCAGCTGCGTGTGTAGTTGGGCCTAAAGAAGGTCAAGGCCCTTTAAAAGACTACTTTGATTTGGTTTTAACTGATGATTTATACGGAGAGAAAAGCTGGGAATTAGCAGAAAGCAAAATGGTACAAACATCTATGAGAAAGGCAGTTGAAAAATCTGGAAAAAAATTAGAAGATATTAATTATATGTTTGCAGGAGATTTAATAAATCAACTTTTTCCTGCATCATTTGCAGCAAGAGAATTAAATATTCCGTTTTTTGGTATATATGGTGCGTGCTCGACAATGGCTGAAGGAATGAGTTTAAGTGCAATGATAGTAGATGGAGGATTTGCAGATTTATCATTATCAGGAACTTCAAGTCATTATTGTACAGCAGAAAGACAATTTAGATTTCCACTAGAATTAGGAAATCAAAAACCGATGACAGCTCAATGGACAGTAACAGGAGCTGGAAGTGTATTAATAGCTTCTAGTGGAGATGGACCAAAGGTAAAATATATAACTACAGGTAAAGTAATAGATAAAGGAATAGATGATGGGAATAATATGGGAGCAGCTATGGCACCAGCAGCTATAGATACTATAGATGCTTATTTTGAAGATACTAAAGATGACCCAAATAGCTTTGATTTAATAATAACAGGAGATTTGGGTAAACTAGGAAAACAAATAACTCAAGATTTATTAATGAAAAGAGGGATAGATATATCTAAAGTATATACTGATTGTGGAGTGAAAATGTTTGATTTAGAAGAGCAAGACGTTCACTGTGGAGGTAGTGGATGTGGATGTTCAGCGACAGTATTTGCAGGATATATTTATAATAAATTAGTTAAAAAAGAATTTAATAAAGTTATGCTAGTATCAACAGGAGCATTGTTATCTCCGACTAGTACACTGCAAAAACAGACAATTCCTTGTATTGCACATGCAGTAGTAATTGTAAATGAGTAGGAGGCATTATTATGCTTATTGATTATTTAAAAGTATTTTTAGTGGGTGGTACAATTTGTTTAATAGCTCAAATTATGATGGACTATTTCAAAATGCAGACACCATATGTTATGGTTACATATGTGACCAGTGGAGTGATATTAACTTTTTTAGGAGTATATGAACCAATAGTAAATTTAGGAGGTTCAGGTGCAACAGTTCCTATAATAGGATTTGGTTATTCACTTGCAAAAGGAGTAATAAAAGCTATAGAAACAGATGGATTTTTAGGAATTTTCTTAGGAGGAACAACTGCTACGGCGGGAGGTATAGCAGCAGCAGTATTCTTTGGATATGCAATGTCAGTAATATTTAACCCAAAAGCTAAACCTTAAAAAGAAAAATTATATACAAATAAAAAACTATCGTATGAATTCATACGATAGTTTTTTATTTGTATTATTGAGCGGGTTGTTGTGCAGGTGGTGTAGTAGCACTTCCTCCTGTATCAGGCGGTGTAGTAGTGCCTGTATCTGTTGGAGGTGGTGTTGGTGTTGGTATTGCATTAGCACCATTACCGCTAGTATTGTTATTATCTGGTTGAGTAGTATTACCGCCATTATCTGGTGGAGTACTTGGTTTTTCTTCTGGTTTTTGACTTGCTGGAGCTTCTTCAGTATTAGATTCTTCCTTTTTAGGATGTTGCTGTACTGATGAATGAGAACTTGCTTTTGTTGGTGCAGTTCCTTTTATAAATGCAGCACTAGAACCACCAGATGAAAATCCGCCATCTATTAAGTTGATTTTGTTGAAGTATATATTACTAGGTACTTTAAATTTAGTTACGGTTAAGTTTTTGTGAACATCAGTCATAACCTTAGACCATAACCTAGCAGCTGTTGTACTTCCTCCAGCTACAGTTCTACGAGATATAGTAGTTCCGGTAGATGGATCTTTTCTACCAGCATCATCGCCAATATAAGTTGCACCTACGTAGTATGGAGTGTACCCTACAAACCATACATCTAGACCTTCATTCGTAGTACCTGTTTTACCAGCTACTGGCATTTCATTACCTATAGCAGCTGAGCCACCGATACCTTCTGTAATAACAGAATGTAACATATCTGTAATAACATAAGCAACTTCAGGATCTATAACTTTATGTTCTTCAGGTGTTGTTTTAACTATTAACTGTTTATCGTAACTTGTTATAGTAGTAAATATAGTTGGTTCAACATAAACACCACCATTAGCTAAGGTACCATAAGCAGCAGCCATTTCAAGAGGAGAAACTCCTTTTGTCATACCACCTAAAGTTAAAGATGGGAATCTTCTATCTGTTTTATCTTCTTTTTCAGTTTTATTATCTACAACTGTTGAAATACCAAAATTCTTTAAGTAATCAATCATTATATCTACACATTCTTCATAACTACCGCCTAGCATTTCAGCGGTTTTTACTGCTATTGTATTTGAAGAGTATGCAAGAGCTTTACGTAAACTCATAGAACCATATCCTGCAGTAGTAGTATTTGGATTCCATTTATTATTTTTACTAAATTTATATCCACCTTTAGCATCACTTGCAGAATTAGCTTGAGTGATTTTTAAAGTATCTATTGCTGGAGTATAAACTGATAATGGTTTTATAGTAGAACCTGGTTGTTGAGGATATGTAGCTCTATTTAGAGTTTTACGTCCTGTAACATGTCTACCACCAACTAATGCTTTTATTTGCCCTGTTCTATAGTCTAAAATAACCATTGAAGATTGAGGCTGACTTATTCCATCTGGGCCTACTGTATGACCAGGGAAATTTCTGTTGTCATCATATTGTTTTTCTAAAGTGTCTTGCATATTTGGGTCTATAGTAGTATTTATTTTTAAACCACCGCTATAGAACATATTATATGCCTCATCTTTCGTATTACCTTGAGCCATTAAAGCATCTATAACATCATACTCTATAAGGTCTTCTACCGATGTAGCAACCTTTTCAGATGATTTTGGAAGCTTTATATTAATTGGAGCAGCAACTGCCTTATCATGTTCTTCTTGAGTTATATAACCAAGTTCCAACATTTTCTTTAAAACAACTTCCTGTCTTTTCTTAGCTTTAGGATTGTTTACGGCCTTTCTAACCACCATAGTACCAGCTTTAAGCTGTTTATATGTATCTTTATCATGAACAAGTCCCCAACTTTCTAACTTATCAACAAGAATAAAGTCAGCATCAGTAGGGTCATCAAAATTATCATCATTTGTATTAGCAAAAAATAATAATTTACTTTCTAAATCACTTTTACTTTCAGTTCCATCTAACTTTGAAGTAACATAAGCAGAGTAACTAGATGGATTCTTAGTAGATCCTGCTAATAATGCTGCTTCTTCTAATTTTAATTCAGAAGCGGACTTATCAAAATAACCACGAGCTCCAGCTTCAGCGCCTATAAGGCCTTTTCCTACGAAGAAGTTATTTAAATAAGATTCTAAAATTTCGTCTTTACTTAAATTTTTACTCATTTCGTAAGCATAATAAATATCTTTTATTTTACGAGGTATACTTTGTTCTGTAGATGTTAACAGCATTTTTGATACCTGCATTGGTATTGTACTACCACCTTGCTTAGTACCCATTAATGTTTTAACTACAGATCTTGCAAGACCTACTAAATCTACACCCTTATGTTCATAAAAACGTTCATCCTCTATAGATATAACAGCATTTTTTAAATTGCTATTAATTTTATCGAGTTTAACTGGTTCTTTTTTATTGATACTAGGAGCATTTGACAATAAATTACCATTAGAGTAATAGATTTTAGTTGTTTGATACGTCTTTTCGTCCAATAAAGCTTTAGTAACTGGGGATACATCTCTTAAAGAAGCAAATGCTAATCCAGTACCTGCAGCTGCACCAACTACTAATAATACTAAAAAGACTGTTCCAGCAACTCTTAAAAACTTGAATTTATCTTGTTTTTTCTTGTTAGAGTTGGAAATTTTTTTAGTACTAGTTGAACTAGATCTACTTGATGAACTAGGTTTGTTTGATGAATTAGGCCTGTTCGATGTATTAGATCTGTTTACATTACTAGACCTGTTAGGATTAGGTCTAGTAGTTGAACTAGTTTTATTAGTAGAGGGGCTAACTTGTCTTCTTCTGATTTTATTTCCATTTTTATTATTATCATTAGTCATAAGTTTAACCTCCTTACTTAATGCAATATTATAACACATATATGAATAATTTTGTGATTTAAACATAAAAATGAATATGTTATAATACTACGGTTGTTTATTTATATTATATATCTTTAAAGTATTAATAATAATAATTTTCTATAATAAATATGAAAATGCTTCTAATTTAAAATGAATTTTAAACAAGATAATAAGTGAAATTATTTAAATATTTTTAACTTATATTATAAAAAATATGTAGGATATACAATGCATATATTATAAAATAGGAAACTATTTTTATAAAATTCAAGGGGGTATTATTTTGAAAAAGTCTATAATTGAAGTTAAAGATAATAGTTTAAAAAAAACAGCAGCTATATTTATTATTATATTTATATTATCTTTTTTTATAGGAAGCTTCTTATACATAGATAGAACATTAAGACCAACTATTACTGTACTTGCAGAAACCAAAGCACTAGAGCTTGCAAATAGATCTATAAATAAGTCTGTAGCTGAAATGGTAAAGGGGAAGATTAACTACGAAGATTTAATGAAAATACAATTAGACTCTAATGGAAATATAGCTATGATACAAGCTAATACAATAATGATGAATGAGATAGCTTCAGCTGTAGCTTTAGAGATACAAGATGAATTAAAAAAAGTAAAAACAACTAGTTCTTATATACCAATAGGAACAGCTTTAGGTAGTCCTATATTAGCAAAATATGGACCAAAATTAAAAGTATCTATAGAACCAATAGGAACAGTATCCGTTGATTTTAAAACAAAATTTGAATCATCAGGCATAAATCAAACTAGACACAGAATTTATTTAGAAGCTAAAACCCAAGTCAAGGTTGTTATACCGCTTACAACTTCAACAAAAGAAGTTAAGGCACAAATTCCAATATGTGAAACTATCATAGTGGGAAATGTACCTCAAAATTATGTGAATATACCAGAAAATAATGTACCAAATATATTACCAAGAGGAACGACTGACACAAAAACAAATACAAATAATTAATAATATACCTAAAAAACTTATTAATTGATTTATGCTAGGTCTGAAATATTATTTCTTATAAAAAAATTTCAGACCATAGCTAAATTAATTAATAATGCACTTATTAATTATTTTTCAACATCCATTTTATAAATACACCATATCCAGTAGAAGGATCATTTTCAATAGCATGAGAGACTGCTCCTATAATTTTATCGTTTTGAACAATTGGAGTACCACTCATACCTTGAACAATACCACCAGTCTGTATTAAAAGATTTCTATCTATTATTTTAATTTTAAATGTTTTAGATTTAGGAGATTTTTGTTTTTCAATATTAATTATTTCAATATCATATTTTTGACATCCTTGTGAATTTGTTTGTAAAATAATTTGAGCTTTTCCTAATTTAACTTCATCTAAAGATGCAACCTTATATTTTTCTAAATTTGAAGTATCGAAATTAACTATGTTACCTCTTATTCCGAAATTAGTATTTTTATTAAACTCTCCGATAGTAGCTTTTCTTTTTGCATTTATACAACCTACATTACCTTTTAATGATTTTTGAATATTTAAATCAGTAGTAGTAGAAATACATCCATTTTTAATAGATATTTTTCTAGAAGATCCTATATTTATAGGATGACCAACAGCTCCAAATTCATTAGTTTCTGGATTTATATAAGTTAAAGTAGCAAACCCAGAAAGTAGGTTATTAAAATTAATTTTTTCTAAAGTATCTTTAGTTGAATGTAAAGTCATTAGACGATTACCTCTATTAATTAAAACAGGTATATTATCGTCATTAGACAAAGAATATAGTGTGTTTGAAAAATCGGTATAACTATTAATAGGAACATCGTTTACATTAATTACAGCATCTCCAACTTGAAAAGAAGAGTTTCCAAGAGGATTTCTAACAATAATATTCTTTAATTCAGCATCGATTTGTAGTACATTTCCTATAGGTATCAAATAATCTGGTTCATTTTTTTCCTGAATTTGTGCATAAATTAAATTATTTGAGAAAAAATATACTAAAAATAAAAAAGATACAATTAATATAAAATTTAACTTATTTGACTTTTGATTTTTATAATTTGAATTTTTTAAAAACATAAAACACCTTCTTTCTGTCAATACTTTAATGTTTTATCGGTGCTTTAATATTAGGATGCACAGCAATTACATTTTGATGCTTGGAAAACAGATTCAATTAAACCGTACTTTTCAAGAAAAGACAATGTATAAATTTAGCTAAATTAAAAATGTGTTGAAATTTAAATAAAAAAACACTTAATTAAATTTAATTAAGTGTTTTTTTACCTTTTTAGTATAAGTACTTTTTTAGATGAATTGTTATGATTTTTTTTGAGTGTATAATATATAAGTATAAATGCAAAAATATAATAATAAAAATCTATTGAAATAAATTAAATAAAATTATAATAAATTAAATAAAAATTAAAAAATATGGAAATAATATCATATGTGTTGATTAGTGATAAAACTAATCAAATATATATGAAAGGGGTACATCTATGAAGAAGTATAGACTATTAGTAACAGTTATAATTGCTATGGGAATAATTCTTATAGGAACTTCAAATCCTATCACAAATTTACAAAAATACACTAATATGATAAATAAACAAGATATTCAAAATAAACAAGACAACAAAAAAAATAGCGATAAAACAACTGACAATAAACCTAGCAATAAGTCAAATAATTCAACTAAACCAAATAACAATTACTTAATATGCATAGATCCAGGACACCAAGAAAAAGGAGACCCAAATCTAGAGCCTGTAGGACCGGGTTCATCTAACAAAAAGGCTAGAGTGTCATCTGGAACAGCAGGTATAGCTACAAAAAAACCAGAATATGTATTAAATTTAGAAGCATCTACTGTTTTAAAACATATATTAGAAGGTAAAGGATATAACATTATAATGACAAGAGAAAGTCACGATGTTAATATAAGTAATTCAGAAAGAGCAACACTTGCTAATGAAAAAAAAGCAGATATGGTAATAAGAGTACATGCAGATAGTTTAGATAATTCATCAAAAACAGGAGCTTCAATTTTAATTCCTGAAGAAGGCGGTAAGTATACTTCTGCAATTTATGAAGATAGTAATAAATGTGCAGAATCAATTAAACAAAGTATGAATGAAGCAGGAATAAATTTAAATGGTATATTTCAAAGAGGAGATTTGACTGGATTTAACTGGTCTAAGGTACCAGTAGTTTTAGTAGAAATGGGATTTATGAGTAATTATAATGAAGACCAAATGATGTCAAATCCAGATTATCAAAGAAAATTAATGCAAAGTATTGCAGACGGAGTGGAAGACTATTTTAGAAATAAATGACTCTAGGTGATGGAAAATGAGGAACAAATTAGAAAACGCATATGCGAAAGCTTTATCAGGAACATTTAAAGTTGTAAATCCAATAAAAAAAAGTGTTATTAATACAAATTGTGAAGTTCATATATTTATTCAAGCTAATGCTCTTAATATATTAAAAGATTGCGGATATAGGGATCAGTATAATTTATTTAATGAATTTATACCTCAAATAAATAAAGGACTTATATGGGCAGACCAGGATTTTAAAAGCTATCATCATTTTTATAATCCTGTTGTAAAAAGAGGGAAATTTGGATATGAAGAAAATGCTATGACAGTGGCTAAAAGTTATTATAATAGAGCACTTAAATTTTTTGCTACGAAGAACTATGAAAGAAGTATGTTTTATTTTGGAGCAGCATGCCATATAATACAAGACTTAACGATACCACAACATGCCAAAGGAAAATTGTTAGATAATCATAGACAGTTTGAAATGTATGTAAAGTCAAACTACAGAATACAAAAAAGATTTGTATCTCATGATTTACCTATAATGTTAAACAGTATAGATG
>NZ_NOJZ02000036.1 GCF_002251085.2 Romboutsia maritimum
TAGATGACTATATGGATTATTATAATAATGACCGATGTCAGTGGAACTTAAAAAAACTGACTCCTACACAATATAGGAATCAGCTTTTAAAAGTTTCTTAATGACCCTCTTTTTTTAATGTCCTTGACAAAGGATCCATTTTATTAATTCTGCTCTTTACTAGCTATCTTTTTATTTATAAATCAATATATTATTACAGATTATCTACAGCATATTGTGCTTCTTCTGGTGAAAATTGCTCCCCATACTCTGATGTTAATTGATCGTAGATTGCACTTGGAGACATTGCCATGCTTTCTTGATATGTCTTAGCTTTTTTTAATGCATTAACTTTCCAATTAGCTTTTACATTATCTATTGCATATTGAGCCGCTTCTGGTGAAAATTCCTCCCCATACTCTGATGTTAACTGATCATATAATCCTAGCTTAGACATAGCCATAATGTCACTATACATTTTTGCTTTTTTCAATGCTGATTTATATTCTGCTGTAACAATTTCTACTTTTGTTCCTACTCCACTACTATCTATTCTCCAACCATTTATAGTTGTATTTGTAGCCATTGTTCCACCGTTATAGAAGTAATACCATTTATTGCTTATTTTCATCCATCCAGTTGTCATAGAACCACTGTTATTTAAATAATACCAATTTCCACCTGTTTGTGTCCATCCTGTTCCCATAGTTCCGCCTAGATTAAAATAATACCAATATTCTCCTATTTCTTGCCATCCTGTTGACATTATTCCATTAGTTTTAAAATAATACCAATTTCCTTGTATTTGTTTCCAGCCTGTTTGCATTACTCCATTTTCACTTAAATAATACCACGCTCTATTGATTTGCTTCCAGCCTGTTTGCATCTTTCCTGATTGATCTAAGTAGAACCATTTATTTGAATCTTCTATCCAACCAGTTTTTTTGTTACCATTTATGTAGTAATACCAGCTTCCATTTTCCATTACCCATTTAGTTTTTACTTCTGATTCACTTCTAATTGGTAATTGTTTATATTCTACACCCACCTCATTTGTATCTGCATTCGAATAACCATATCCAAGCATAGATATAACCATTGCTAAAGTTAAGCTTGTTATTTTTTTATTTATTTTCATTTTTCATCCCCCTTTAATATTCGTAATTACAATTATACATAATTTTAATGTTATTTTTTGTCAAAATTTGTGATATATGAGTAATAAAACTATTCTGAAATTTATTAGTTTTATTTAATAAATTGATTATATAGGTTTTTAAGTTTAAATTATTTTACAATATGTTACAATTTAAATTAAGTAGAGTAAAACCAAAAGGGGGGAATTTTTAGTGTTTGAAAAATTTAAAAAATTAAATAAGAGAATGAAAATATTAGTTGGGATAATAGCAATATTAGCATTTCCATTTACATTAATTGCATTTGGAGTAGAATTTATAGTAAATGGATTTAAGGAAAATAAAATAATAAAAATAGTTACTGGTTGTGTTTTATCAATAGCGATGATTGGAGTTCTATATTCAGCAGGATGTTTCGATGAAAAACAATTAAATGAAGAATCAACTCAAGTGAGTGCTAAAGTAGACAAAGAAACTGATATTAAAAATATGGTAACTGAATATAAAGGACATTTGAAAATGTTAGATGTAACATATGCTCTTGGCGAAAATGATACTAATATAAATTTAATAATTAAAATGAAATTTGGAGGAACTCTATTCGATTATATGGCTTATGATGATGCTTGTAAAATAATTAAATCGATAGAAGAAAAATATCCAGGAGAAATTCAATTATATAGATTTATGTGTGTTGCTGATTTAGTTGATAAATTTGGTAATGAAGAAGAGAGTAAAGTGATGTTATTTGATTATACAAGAAATAATATTTCTAAAGTTAATTGGGATAGCATGGAAGGAACATTATTTAAAGGATTAGCTGAAAAAGTATGGCAACATGATTTAGTAGAAGAATAAAACAAGCTAGTACATCCGCTCGTACTAGCTTCTATAAGGAAGATATTGAATATATAAATAAAAATATGATTTACATATTTGAATTATATCCATATATCAAATTTAAATAAACTTAATTGCATAATAAAAGCACCTACTCTTTAACTTAGTAAGTGCTCTTATATAACTTCTAAAGATTCTATTTCATTTTCGTAAAGCTCATAATTTATATCCTTTGTTTTTATTCCTATACTTGCAATCTCTGGCTCATTATCTAATGCTTGAGTGTAACTTTCATATGTTCCTTCAATTATTTTACCATTCGTACAAGTTACTTTTAATTTCAACTCCCTGTCTAAATTTTTAGATTTCATTATCCCTCTTAGTTCTTCAACTAAATTCATTTATTCATCACTCCTTTCTTAGGTACAATGTGTGTTCCTTTCTTAGAATAGTGAATTTTAAAGTTCTTTGTTTTTACTTTAGGACCATCTATATCACTAACATTATATCCTATAACTCTATCAGTTCTAACTATCTCCTGATTTCTCCACTTTCCATCACTTGCAAATAGTAGTTCCCCAGTACCTGCATATTTGTTGACTAATTCTTGAGCTTCTTTTTCTGATATAGTTATATAACTTCTTCCTTCAATATAATTATTATGTCCCAATATATGCTTTCCCTGTTTTCCTATTAATATATCTTTTGAACACTTTATCATATACATCAATAAGAGGTTTAACATTATCTAAATCAGATGTTTTTAAATCATTATTATCAAATTCTATAAAAGGTACTTCTCCAAAATTATGTGATATTACATTTAATTTTTCAACTTCTCCAGTGTCTAAATCAGTTTGAGTAAACATATTAAATTGAGTTAAACCTGTTGAAACACTTATATCTTTCTTATTACTAAATGCATAAACTTCTTTATCTGTCCAATATTCATAAACTGCATAATCTTTACCTTCTTCATCCACTTTATCATATGTTCTTAAAACTGCTATAAGCTTTCTTTTTAAATCAGATGAATAAATTGGTATAACTTGTTTAGGATCTACATTAGAATATTGAAATTCATTTTTTTCATCTAGCCAGACATGTAACCAAGCTACACCGCAATTACTAGCATTTTTACATAATGTCTTAGCTTCTTTAGGGTAAGAATCTCCTAGTACCGCTGATATTTGTTCATTTATTTTATCATTAAATACATCAAATATAGGTGGATATGTAAGTGCATAACTAGTCTTTTGATTTACTAAGAATTTATACCAGTCAAAAGGTATCCTATTATCTGCATTTCTTAGAGGATTATCAGTGTTATCAATCTGATTATTACTAGGACTTTTATTATATTTTATATCATTATCAGTCTTATAATATCTTTCTGCTATTTTTACCTTTTTTACAAATTTATTATGCTGTAATTCTGAGTTCTGTATTAATTTTTTAATAACTTCTAATTCCATATTTATACCCTACCTTCTGGTGTAAGTATTCTTATACCACTAGATTTAAACAATATTGTATTTACAAAATATCTAATAGCATCCATGGCATGATCCATAACCTTTACTGGTTTATCTTCTCCTCTTTGGATAGCTTTTTCATCCCAAACATAAGAAAAGAACTCCTTAAATGTATTGATACAACAATCATTAAACTATTATTTAAAGCAGTTCCTGTATTTCTTATTCCTTCCATTACATCATTCTTAGCTTTTTTTACTTTATATTTTTTATTATCTTTTATTAAAGTTATAAAAGATGCCGCAGAAGGGTCTATTATTATAGCTTTAGGAATTATTTCTCCTAAAAATTCAACTAAATCATTGTAATATTGATTATCTGTCTTTTGCTTTCCTGTATCTCTACCGCTATAGTAATACTCTTTAATAGCATACCAAATACCCTTGCATTTTCCCCAAAGAATAAATACAGTAGCATTTTGAGTACCATAGTCAATAGATACATAATGTTCTATATAATTCCTTAATATACTTTTAACTTTATGCTTAGCTTCATCAAACATATCATATATAACACCCTCAGCTTGACACCATAGGCCTAATATATATCTTTTGTAGAAAACCCCACTAAACATACGTCTAAATCTTTCTTTTACTTTTTCAGATAATGATAAATTATCATCCATAGTAAAATGCAGATAGCAAATTAATTTTTCTTTTGCCTTATCTATAAATTCAGTTTTTATATAGTGATATGGTCCAGCAGGGTTACAGTTCATAAATATTTTAGCTCCATCAACTGAACATCTACCTATCATCTGATCTATAAAGTTCTGTGGAAATAATGCAACTTCATCTGCTAATGCTCCCGCAGCAGTTAAACCTTGAAGTCTGTCTTGAGAAGCTTCATTATTAGCATCATACATATAATACGTATTACTTCCTATAATTAAATAATTTTCTGACCTATTATATTCAAATTTCCATCCCCATGCATTTAATATCTGTTTCATAGGTTCTATAACATTCTTTTTTAATGAACCTATTGTCTTCCCGGCTATTATAAAGTTTTCTCCATTAAACTTACTCTGTGTAAATTGAAGAAAGCTACATAGCATAGATATTGTTTTTCCACTTCTTATGGCTCCATCTGCTATAACTATATCGTAAGTTTCGTATTTAGAACCTTTTCTCCACCAATTAAGAAGCTTAAGTTGTTTTCTTGAAAAAGGTTTAAACTCAAATTTCTTACTTTCTTTTTGTTTCTTCTTCCGTCTAAGTAGTGCCATTTTCATCACCTTCATCATCAAACAGTGCTTTTATATCTTCTTTGCTCATTGATGTTGCTTTTAAGAAGTTCTGTATAGCATCATTATTATCGCCTTCTTCATCTCCTAGAGTTTTGTATTTATCAAGTTCTAATTTTTCTTTATCCATATTTGCTTTCAATTCATCCATTTCATACTTATGCAATGAATCTATAGCCTTTTGCTTCTTATCTTGCACTCTAGTTAATGCATCTTCTATATTTTGTATCTGTCCTAAAGTTCCCTCAAATTCACTTATATCTGTGTCCATGCCTTTTTCAATACCACTTTTGCTACTAACTAATGTCATTTCTTTTTCTTTTGAGTCTTCTATTCTTTTTAACATTCTTCTTTCTCTTACTGTGAGAAGCTGTATCTCTTGCTCTAGTAATTTCATCTTTTCAAATGTAATACTTTTGGCTAATTTTAATTCATCTTCTTCTAATGTATCAAAGAATATACTTTCAAACTCTCCTGTAGTAACTGCATGTTTATTACCAGGCGGACCAGTAGCATTTTTATTTCCTACATGCCCACCTTTTTTCTTTTCAGAACGTTCCTTATTTTTACGGAACGTTCCATTTATTTTATCTTCCCAGGTATCTTTATTTTTCCATCCTCTAATTGTCCCTGGTGATATATTTAAAAGCTTAGCAATCTCAACTAAATCAATATTCCCGTTATGCTCTTTGTATATTTCAAATGCTTTATCTCTGTTTGGACTTCTTACCCTAGCCATATCACCACCTCGCTTATTCGTCGTTTTGGAAACTAAAAAGAACCCTACGAGAGAGTTCTTCTAATTATTATGTATTTTTTCAAAATTATATTTTTCAGACACTATATCATATACATCTTCAATGTATTTTTTTATTATATCATTTAATCTATAACACATATTCACTATATCATCTATATCTTCAGAATATGGTTCTGTCCAATTTGAATCGTATGCTATTTTTGTTTTATTTCTATATCTTATATAACTAGGCTTAGGAAATCCATTGAACCTAATATTATTATTATGCTTAATTTGATTAGCTAGCCCTCTTAATTTCTTTACATCATTATTTTTATGATAATCTTGAATAACTTTTTTTATTTTTTTATTAGATTTAATCCTTTTTATAAGTGATAATACGTCTTGATAATACATATTCTTGCACTTTTGTATAAAATCTTTTCTGCTAGTAATTCTTTTTCCTTTTAGATTATATGAAAATACAACAACTTTCATTATATAGTCTTCTATAGAATTATAAGATAGAATACAGCTTTTTAAGTATTCAGTTCTTAAAAATAATTTTAAAACTTCTGGATTATCTGTTTCCCACTCATCTATATTTATATCTTCATTTGCTGCTTTTGCAAGATTGAAGTTTGCTCCTGCGAATATATAATGCATATCAAACATCCTGTTAAAGAAAACATCTAGTTGTTGACATCTATCATTGAAAATCTTATTAAAATATTCTTCTCCTAATAACTTTGAATCTAATTGTTTTAAATCTTCTCTAGTCATTTTTAATATTCACCTCCAAAATATAACTTTCTACTTTTTAAGAGGTTTTCCTTCTTTTTTCTTCATTTTATCAAAATTAGATTTCTTCTTCATTTCCCTATCATAATTTTGTAATTTTTCTGGTACTTCATGTACCATTTTAATTACTTTATTTGCATCTACCCATTTTTTCATATAATCACCATTTAAACATAAAATTAGACTAGGTAGGGGAATACCTAGTCATTTTTAGGGGTATTGAGAATTTATATATTTTTCTATACTACTATTATCTCATATGTTTTTATGTAATATCGGGAATAAAACGGAATTTACTTATCTGTTCCATACTTTTTTAAATAACGTACTCTCTTTATCTAATTCAATAACTTTATCTAACTTGATTAAAGATTTTGTTTCGCTTCCATATTTATTAGATTCATCTATAGCTATAAAAACTTGTCTATCTTGATATGTATGATATATATCTATTAAATTTTCCATAGTCTTATTTTCAATATTTTTAAATAGCATAGTATCATGTATTATAAAAGGAAGTTTAGTGATTTCAAATATAGCAAGATCTAGAGCTATCATACTTGTATAGGCATATCCCGTCCCCGTGTTATCTATTACATTGAAATCATAACTATTTATTTCTAACCCAATTCTAGGTGCATTAACCACATCAATTTCCAAATTTTCATATATACTTTTAATTTTATTATTTATACTGATTTCAATATTAGACAATACTTCACTTGTAATTATTTCTAGATTGCTTTTTTCGGTATCAATATTATTTTTAATTTCCTCCCTTAGCTTAAAAAACTTATTCTCTTTCTCTAAAGTGTTTAATTTTGTTGTTGAGTCTACAATTTTATCAACAATTAGTTTAGGAGCATCATTTACTTTTAATATATTTGATATTTTACTATCTATTTCAGATATTCTTTGATTTAAAATATCTATATTAGAATTTAGTTTCATTTCTTCCTCTTTCACTTCTTCATCTAAGTATTTAATAATATTAGAATGAAAATTTTCAATTTCTTCTAATCTATTAAGATTTACATAAGGAAATATTTGAATTAAATCTTTAAACTTGCCTTTACTTATTTTTTTTCTTTTACTTATATTAAATTGTACTAGATTTAGTTTACTAATATACTTTGATTTACGATTCGAAATAATTGTCTTTTCTTTGTTTAATTCTAGCAATTCCTTGTTACTCATCTCTATTGGATTGTCACATAGTATGCCTAAATTATTCTTTATAGATATAATTTCATCGTTTAATAAGTCTATAGCTGTGGTATTTTTTGTATATTTAGTTTTATTTATCTTTGGTATATAATTAAGCTTCATTCCTTTATCTATTGTACGTTTTTTATCTTCATATTGTTTGAGTGTCTTATCTACACCACTTATTTTGCTATATTGGTTATATAGTTTAATCAAGCTAATAATCATATCCTTATCTTTAGACTTTGGTACTATATCTAAAGGTTTTTTTATATTATAATTTTCTTTTCCCCATATTCTCGAATATAAAGAAACTAAACCTCTAAAAGTAGTATTTTCATATTTCACACGGTATTTTTTTTGTAAAAATTCATTAAATTCACTTAACTTAATTTTACATTTTTCTTCGTAGTTGTTATCACATTTAATAACATTTTCATAGTCAAATGTAGTTCTTTTAAATTTATAATCGTCTCCATCAAAGTTGAAGCAGAATAATATTTCATGATCTCCCATATTTTTAACTACATCTTTATGATGCTTTATATATGTATTCCCTCCAAATGCAAAGTCTATAACCATTAAGGCTGTTGATTTACCTATAGAATTTGAAGCTTCATCATCTCCTAATATTATATTTAATCCTTTATGAAACTCTATCTTTTCTTTTCTAAATATATTACTTTTAATCTCTATTAGCATAAATAACTTCTCCTTTGTCAAAATCTACATCAATACAATTTAATAAATACAAAGTATCTAACGAATAAATAAATTCATCTATACTGTCGTAAAATTTACTTACTTTCTTATATAAATCATTAATTGATATACGTCTTTCAGATTTTAGACTTATAATCTTTAACATCTTAAATATTATAGATTCCTTGTAACTCACTACTTTATTCGGAATAATCATTAAAACACCTCGCAGTTTTGAATAAAAAAAGATATTAATATATCACATGCTTCAGATGAATAGTTATTAGTTTTATTATTTAACCAATTTGACAAATACTTAAATATCTCTTCTTGAGACTTAGATACTCTTGATATTTTTAAATAGTATGTATTAATTTGATTAGCTATGATTTTAAATGTATTATCACTTTCTTCATCTAATTGTCTAAATTTATCTTGTATAATAAGGTAATATAGTCTCACGTTACTTTTAATACTCCTTTTAGTTAACTTACTTATAGTATCATTTAATTTATCATCAACCTTTTTGGCTTGGTATTTTTCTTCAAAATCATCATCTATATCCTCTTCCATTAACATATCTATTATCTTTTTTATATTATCTTCTATATTATTTTCATGTAAGCTGTTTCTAAAGAAATCTTTTACCATTAAAGATTTCTTTATTCTAACCATCTCATTATATCCCTCTACAGTTCTTGGTTTATCAAATATGGTATGACACTCTGGACACAATGCTATTAGGTTTTTATCGTCATTTCTATCCTCACTAAGTAGTTCCACTCCACTTAAAATTTTTTCTTCATCTTTAGTTGGATTTAGTGGATAAATGTGAGCTATCTCAAATTTTTTCATAACTTTTTTACCACTTGTGTAAGTTAAACTTTTCGCACACTTAGGACATATTCCGTCAGCCTCTGTGTGTAATAGCATTTTTCTATTATCGCTTATATTTTCCCTTTTATTCCCATTAGACATAATACTTCTCCATAAATAAAAATTTTTATCTTTATTTATAGATTACTATATTTTTACATTTTATTCAAAATTATTATATATCTAATAAATTAAATAAGTTTTCATCCTCTTCTTTAAAAACTTTACTTCTAAACAAAGCTATCGATATACTCCTTACTGCTTGATTCTTTTTAGTTCTCAATTTTCATCATACGGTATCTTACCTACTATCTCTAACCATTGTAAGCCTTCTCCATATCTATAATGAATTATATATCCCTATGTATAGGGCTTAAATTATTTATTGCTCTATCTAATTGCTTTTTTAACGCTTTCTGACTATATATTTCTAATTCTATTTCTTGAACTACTTTAACTACTTTTATTACTCCATCCACTTCAAAATTATTTATCTTAAAAGTAGGAGAAATTTTATCACTATCATATGTAATAGCTCTCATAACTTGATAGCCTCCTGATTTTATTGTATTTCTAATATCCTCCAATGTATCTATATGGCTTTCTATTTGCTCATAATCATAAAGTAATTTTTCTGTAAATCTAAAACAATTCTTTTGTAATTCCTCATTACTCATATATCTCACCCCTGATTTTATTTTTATATATTAGCCTTTAATTTCTTTGTATCTCTTCTTTTTTTCTTCAAATCATCACTATCTATCCATCCATCTTGTCCGTATTTTATACTCTTAGTTACCTCTCTTAATGGTAAATTAGTATTAAGATAATCAAAGAGTTTACGTCTCAAAACCCCTTGCTGTGTCTCCATTCCTTTTACATCTATATATTCAACCGTACAACCCCAGTAATATATTACTTCCATCTTTGAATCAAATGTAATTCCATCTATAGTTACTTTATTATTTTTATATTTAATCATATTGCCCCTCCACTAGTTCAAATACATATTCTTGTTTTAAGTTAGGATATTTTTCTTTGTCTACTTTGCTTATGAAGTCTACATATGGTATGGAATGTACCTTACCGTTAATTATTAATCTATCCCCTGTTTCTATTTCAAAACAAATAACCATCACCTATTCTGTATCTTCATGAGCTCCTATTCCTATTACATGGTATCTGTTTCCTTTGAAGTTTCTATATACTTGTCCAGCTTTTATTTCTCTATCCATAACATCAATCTCCTATTCTTCAAAAGTAGTCCAAAATGCAAATCCTTCTTTATCTATTTCTAAATACTCTTCTTTATCTATTTCTGAAAATAAACATTCATCAGAACAGTAATAATATAATCCGTCATGTAGCTCATATCCATCTCCCATATTTTTGTTGCATTTATCGCAGTATATTAAGTTTTCTTCCATACTCAACCCCCTCACTAATGATTTTCATATGAGAATAGACTAGCCGTAGTCTGTTCTCAAAAAATATGTTTTTATTGCCTATTCTTCAGCTTCCGTATATTTTAATTTTTGACCACATTCAGGACAATATTTAAAATATAACTCACCACATTCATAATCACCAACTACCTCATTGCAATTAGGACAGTGCATGTTTGATTTAATATCATACTCTCCACTAACATCCATTCCTTTATCTACACATTTACAAATAACTTCTTTTTCTTCTTTTGATTTTTCCAATTCATATGTATATTCGTTATGTGTTGTACTTATAAATTCGATATCAGTAGGATTTACTTTTCCTATCGTTCCATCATCAAATTCAACTATTCCTACTGTCAGATCATGATATGAATTCAATGGATAATCCTGTTGACTTTATAAAAACTCCAAAATCTTTAGTTGAAGATAAGCAGGTAGCTGATGTTTATACTAGAGAAGAAGTTAAACTAATTATAGAACAATTAGATGGGGAACAAATAGAATTGCCTATACTACTAATGCTAACTATGGGATTAAGGACAGGAGAAGTATGCGGCTTAAGATGGAAAGCTATTAATTTTAAGAATAATACCATTTCTATTAATCAAATTTTAGTTTATATAAATGGACAAGGTATTATGTTTAAAAAGCCTAAAACAGAAGGATCTGTTAGAACGATAATTGCACCTACGGAATTAATGTTAAAATTAAAAAAAAGGAAAAAACAACACAATATATATAAACTTGAAAATATTCTTGAATATGAAGAAATAGTTTGTCTCAATACAGTTCTAACCCCTTATTTTGAAAAAAATTTAATTAGATCCTGGTATAGATTTTTAGACAAGAATAACATGAGAAGAATAAGATTACATGATTTAAGACATACTCATGCAACTATGCTTATACTTGCTGGCACTGATATGAAAACTGTATCTACTAGATTAGGTCATAAAGATATTAAAATAACTATGAATAGGTATTCCCACGTTTTAGAAGAAATGGATAAAAAAGCAAGCGAAAATATTTCAAGTATAATGTTTAAATAATAGTCAGTAAAAAGTCAGTAAAACTTAAAAAGTCAGTAAAAAGTCAGTAAAAAGTCAGTTGGATATATACCATTTATTTCCAACTGACTCTTCTGAATACCTGTAATATACTTATTTGTTCTTATATTTAATTTGACATATACCTTGAGTCATGGTTCCCATAGGACAATAAACACACCATGAACGTGGCTTATATAACATCATTGTTATAAGTCCTAATAATGTAGATGTTAACATTACACTATAAAATCCAAAAGCAAATTGTGCTACCCAAGGAGTTACCATACTCACATTTACCCAATTCCATGGTAATTTAAATGTCCAAAGTAATGTAACTACTTCTTTTAAACTACTTGTACCTTTAAATACTAAATATGTGCTAAAAATCATGTTAGCAAACATAGTCATAAAAAATATTAAAAATCCATATCTAAAAGCTTTGCTTTTCAACCAATTTGGTATGTCTTTATATCTTGATAATTTAAACTTATTGCCTAATAAGTCAAATAATTGACCTCTTCCACAATACTTATTACAGTATCCCTTTTTACCTCCAAATATAGACATCATCAAGGGAACTAAAAAACATATCATGCCTAACCATGCAAATAATATATTAAAGAAACCTAATACTAAATACAAGGCACTAACTATATACATATAGTCAAATAGACTCTTTTTCTTTTTCATTTATACGACCTCCTTTATTTCTATTACACTAGCTGGACAAGTTTTTTTACATTTTCCACAGCCTACACATCTATCTGTATCTATTTTAGCAAATATACCATTTTCAATACTTATAAGTCCTAATGGGCATACTTTTATACAACTTCCGCATGCAACACATTTTGATTTATCTATTATTGCTTTTTTTCTAATTTTTAAATTACTCATAACGTCCTCCTTAAAAATAAACTTTAGCATTTATATTAATATAATATTATTTTTCAATTATTTTTTCCGTGACTTTATCACAAACTATATATTAAATTTTAATAAAAAAGGAACTGTTTTATTTTTAAACAGCTCCTTTTCTTTACCTTCAATAAATAATTTAAAATTTCATAGAGTCTATTACCTCATCTATTTTTTCGCTAGCTTTTGCTATCGCTTCTTGTCTTTCATTTTCAGTTGTTCCTGTACCATCTACTAACAATTCTTCAAACTTTTTAATACCAATAAATTTCATTATATTTTCTATATAGTTAACACCTTTATTCATTACAGGTTTCAAAATCCAAGGTATGTTACCACCTGAAGATTGTATGTAAACTACTGTCCTATCAATATCATTTAATAAACCTTTAGGCTTATTATCTTCAAATGTTACTGTTTTTTGATCTTGTATTATACAATCTATATATTCCTTTAATGGTGCTGGAAATGATAAACTCCACATAGGTGCAGCTATCACACAAACATTTGCATCAATAAATTGGTCACAAAGTTGTCTTATTTTTTCTATTTCTTTTCTATCTTTATCATCTAATTGTTTAGCTGCATCTTCTTTTATTAAACAATTTCTTTTTTCAAAATACTGATATTCTAATCTCGGTATATGTTCTTTGTATAAATCAACTTCCTCTACCTTAAAATCATTATTTCTCTCTAAAAATTTATTTATAAATTTTCTAGCTACAGTTTTACTCGTAGATAGATTTTCTGGCTTTGAATTTACACTTATATACAATAGTTTTTTCATGTTTTTGCTCCTATACTACATTTTTATTATCTTATTATCTATCATATTAAAATGTTTTATTCTTGAATTTTAAATACTTTCATATAAAAACACCCCAATCATTAGATTTTTGGTCCAACGATTGGGGTTCAGTACAAACTTATGACTTATTTTTACTTATATTTAATTTTTAAATTTCTCAATAATAGAATCAACTATATATTTACTAGCTAATCCATCTCCATAAGGGTTTGATGATTGTGACATAGTATTATATGTATCTTTATTTATCAATAATTCCTTTGTTAATTTATATATATTTTCTTCTTCAACTCCAGCTAATTTTAATGTTCCTGCTTTAATGCCTTCAGGTCTTTCCGTTGTGTCCCTTAAAACTAATACTGGCTTTCCTAAAGAAGGTGCTTCTTCTTGTATCCCTCCACTATCCGTCATTACTATATATGATTTATTTAAAAAATTATGAAAATCAATAACTTCCAAAGGCTCTATTAAATGGATTTTCTTGCTATCATTAAATACTTCCTTAGCTACTTTTCTCACTAATGGATTCAAATGAATAGGATAAATAACTTGTACATCTTTAAATTCATCTACTATTTTTTTTATAGCTCTAAACATATTTTTCATGTTATTTCCTAAATTTTCTCTTCTATGAGCCGTTAATAATATTAATCTATCATTTCCTAAACTATCTAATAAATCATTTTTATAATCTTCCTTTACAGTTGTTTTTAATGCATCTATAGCTGTATTTCCTGTTACATATATTTTTTTAATATCCTTTCCTTCTTTTATAAGATTCTCTTTCGATATATTTGTTGGTGCAAAGTACATATCTGTTATAACATCTGACGTATAAACTCTATAATTTATTTTGTATTAATTTAGCATAGACATTAAAATTTATAAAGTATTTATTTTTTTTATAGAGTTTATACTTTTTACCTACAAACGCTACTTTGTAGATGCTATTTTTCTCACGATAATAGCCACTCTCTTTCAAGACGTGCAAAGACTATTTCTTCACCTTCACCATT
>NZ_NOJZ02000037.1 GCF_002251085.2 Romboutsia maritimum
AGAACTATCTGGAGGAATGAGACAAAGGGTTGCTTTAATTAGAACACTTTCAGTAGAGACTGTGAAGTTTTTTCTGTAAATAGCTTTCTATGATAATTTTGCTAAGGCATAGATAAAGCAAATATTTTCTATGTTTTAGTTTAATTTTAAATTTATTTAACTACATGCTAAGTACGCCTTATTGAAAGGCGTTTTTTGAGCATATATCTATTATAGCCTTCCTTCATACATCATAGACAATTCCCCATAAACTTTTCCCCAATTTCTTAAAGGAAGATTCCATTTTTTAGTTGCTTCAAACGTAGTTAAATATAGAGCTTTGAGTAAAGCTGCATCACTTTGAAATACACTACGTTATCTATTTAGTCGGCGATAACTACTATTTAGACTTTCTATATCATTATTGTATAGATAACCTTTCTAACCTCTGATGAAAACTTAAATATTGGACATATTGCATCCCAATTAACTGACCAACTTTTCATAGCATTTGGGTAGTAATTATTCCATTTTCCAGTGACTTCTAGCATTATTGAATGCCCTTATGCTTGATAAATTAATTTTAAATCTTTTGCAAATAGCTTTTATCTTTATCAGATACATGTTTCAGAGTGCTACGAACCTGATGAACAATACATCTTTGATATTCTGTATTTGGAAAAGCTACGTTTATTGATTCTTTTATTCCAGTAAGGTCATCTGCCCATAATATTAATATGTCCTTAACATCTCTATTTTTAAGCTCATTTAAAATTTCTAACCAATACTTGCTACTTTCGTTTTCTCCAATTTGAATACTTAAAATCTCTTTTTTACCATATTCACTTATCCCTAGAACTACATATGCTACCAGTTTTTTAATCATATGGTTGTCCGTAACTGAAAAATGGATAGCATCGATAAATACTATAGGATATACTTATTAAAAATCATATGCTGTAGAAAGTACTATCCTATATTTTTCGTCACCTTGAACATTTTCACTATTTTTCACAAATAAACTTATACCTTCTGTTATTATATATTTCTATTCTTAAATTGATATAATTTATAAAAATATGCTTCCTTCTTATTCTGAGCACATTTTTTAGATTCTAGCAACTTAATTAAGTCATCTAAAGATAAAAAATATAAATTATTCCTATCGAATAGAGAGTTGTATGTTATAGTAGAGAGTTCTCTTTCCACTTGTCTTCTTCCATTTTCATTTGATACTATAACTAACCTTATATCTTTATTTTTGTATGCATACAACTTATCTATTTCATTCAACCTATTTAGTGCAACTTGCATTCTAGATGATAGCTCTACTTCAAATGCATCAGTTATATCATTTGATATTTTATTTACCCATATAACATCTGTTCTATCTATTTTTTTTATACTTTCCTTACTTACATTATCTTTTTCTTCTATAAGATTAAATATATTTAAATCACTATTTTTTAAATGAGCATATTCTTTTAATTTCATACTATTCAATGTATAACTCTCGTCATTTTTCGCTACTTTAAATAATAAATTAAAACTTACACCTAAATCTACTATAAAACTTTGTAATAATTGATGTTTATCTTTGTTATCACTATCTTCTAATAATGTTCTATAATCAACTTTTCTTAATAGTCTATCTAATGATAATTCTTCCATTTGAATTTCGATATTCTTTCCACCTTTTTTACCTATTAAAATTTTACCATTTCCTCTATAATATCCGTGCAATCTATTCCTATTTATATCATATCCTTCAATTTTAGGTATTAATTCTTTATTTATCTCATCATAAATACTTGCTAAATTATTAGTATATAACAATATATTTTTGCCCTCTAAACTAGAGTCCAACTTTATTATATATTTACTATTTATAGATAAGTTTTTTTCAATTTTATTCATATATATATCGGTCCAACCAGCTTCCCCTATATTTCTTATGTAATCACATTTATTATGAAAATTATATGATCTTATTACCTTCTTAATATCTTGTATATTATTCATCTTATCACCAATAGTATTATCTACTACCAATAAAAATTTAATTCATATTTATATATGATCTTTCATATCTTTTTATATACTTTGGAAATCGAGGTGTCTCTATGAATTCTAAAAATTGGAATTGCACTTCACTAAAGTGGTATCTGTACAATACAGATTGTATAGATTTCTTAGAAAAACATTGTGATAAAATTAAGGTTGATTGTATTTTTACAAGTCCTCCTTACTTTAATAAAAGATCTTATTCTGGTAAATGTAAAGAACAAGGAAATAAGTCTTCTTATATGTACAGTACTTCTGGAAAACCTTTAGAAAACGAAATTGGCTACGGTCAAACTTTTAAAGATTATATAAACTCTTTTGATAAATTATGTCAACTATCTTCTAAAATACTTAAAGATAGTTGTTTCTTTATTGTAGTTATTAATAAAATCAGAGATAAGAAAAAAACTATAGATCTTGCAGATATATTTACAAATAAAGCCAAAAAGTATGGTTTTGATCTTCGAGATAAAATAATTTGGATAAAAAATAACCCAAGAACTTCTCCTCCAAATTCTATGCCTTACTATTTGGATGATTGTTGGGAAACTATTTTAGTTCTATCTAAGAATAATGCTGTTATAAAAGATAGAGATATTTTTAAAACTAATATAAAGTATAAATGTGATAATTGTAATAATATCAAACTTTATAGTAATTCATCCAATATAATTATGACTAACATAGGATTTACAGAAAAAAACTCTACAGAATCTCAACATCCTGCTAAGTTTCCAATTACACTTCCTGATAAAATTTTACCTTTATATTGTAATAAAGGTGATTTAGTATTTGATCCTTTTAGTGGCAGTGGCTCAACCTTAATTTCCTGCATAAATAATGAGTTTAATTTTTTAGGATGTGAATTAAATCCAGTGTTTTACAATAACACAATAGATGAAGTTAATAATATTTTAAACCATGGTAAACAACTTCATATGTCTACATAAAGTGCACTTTCATTCAATCGTGATAATATTTATTGTAATAAAATTGACTACTATATAAATCCTGAATTGTTCATAAAGATATCTAATTTATTAAAAATGATAAAAATTAGATATCTTTTATTTTAATTTTATATGTTTCTGTTTTTAGAATTTGTATTCCTTAATTTTATATATAAAAAAACTATCCAGATTGACTAGTTCTTAATTAATCTTCTATAAAATAATCACTATCTATCTTTTTTATCTCATACACAGTCTCTAAAGAAACACCTACATTAAAATCAATCATAAACTTAGCCAACTGACTTCCATCTATAAGTACGATCTTTTTATTATTAATATTTTTAGCGTACTCCTTAGCTTCCTTAGTAAAAGTAGAAGTAGTTATAAAAATCCCCTTAGTAGCACCTGGAGTATCTAACGCACCAGAAAACTTTTGTATCTCTGGTCTTCCAACTACAGTATCTTTCCATCTTTTAGCTTGTATATATATACTATCTAATCCTAACCTATCTTCATTTATTATGCCATCAATTCCACCATCACCAGTCTTTTTAGTAGCTTGTCCAGCTTCTTCTCTAGAACCACCATAACCCATTTTTATAAGTAAGTCTATAACTAATCTTTCAAAGAAATCAAATGAGCAAGTATGTATTTTTTCTAATAATTCATCTGCTAGAGATATTTTAAGTTTTAGAAATGCATCTTCTAAACTTTCTTCTGGTGTTTTGTTTTCTTCTATATCTATAACGCTATTAATTGTACTATTGTTTTTATTTGACTTATTTGTAAACTCTATAAAGCTATCATATCTTTCTAAGTCTTTTGATTTTAAATCAGTTGGATTTTCATTTAATAACTGTTGCCCTAAATCAGTTATTCTAACTTCTCCTCTTTTTGGAGCTTCTACAAGTCCTGCTTTTTTCATATATGTTTTAGCCCAGTTTACTCTATTATAAAATATTGGTGACTTTTTACTTGGTAGAGTTTGTCTTTTCTCTTCTTCTGTAAGGTTGCATTGTTTTGCTAGTATTTCATTACATTGTTTATTTGTGTATGTATTTTTATCTGATAATAGTTTTAGTAGTGGTAGCATTAATTCTTCATATGTTGGTACTGCCATTTATATCCTCCATCTTATATAGCATTTTAAGTCTAGAAATTTAATTCCTAGACTTATTTTAATTTATTTTATTAATTCTTTTAATAATTCAATACTACTTTCTTCATCTACATTATTGCTTCCAAGTTCACCTCTAAAAGCCCTTCCCAATATAGACTTCTTCAATAACTCAACATTATCATCTATATCACAAAGTTCCTCAACCTCAAACTCCTTATCAAGCATATATTCAAGTAACCTAACAACCTCTTCTTGCTCCTCAATACTAGGCACCCAAACCATATAATCCTCTAAATACGTCTTCGGAACTCTCTGCTGACCAACAGCACCAGTCATATGTTGCTTAGCCTCTTCTCTAAACCACTTAGCTCTAACCAAATAATATACATACTTGTTTAAAACTTTTTCACCGCATCTTAAAACATGAAACTCGGTAGTTCCAAATCCAAAACATTTACTTAAACCTTCTGCAATACAAGACTTACCATTTTCCATACAAGGAGTTATCTTAGCAAATAAAACATCCCCTTCTTCAAAGTAAGTATATCCTTTCTTTACCTTAGCGTAAGGTCTTTCCTCCATAGCTTCTATTTTACCATTAACATCACTAACTGCTACCATAGGAATAAATGAACATATCTGCCCATCATCAACTTCAAGTTTAGGCTTTTTAGGATTAACATTAACAACTTCAGATAATGATATTTCATCTTCATTAAACTCAACACCATTCTCCTCACGCCACTTCCTAGTCAAATCACCACAAAAAGCCCTCTCCAAAATAGCAGCCCTTCTCTTCTCAAACCCATCTCTCGCCTCATCAACAAGACCATCCGCCTTATCAACCTTATCAAAAAGACTCTCAATCCTATTAACAATCCTTACTTGCTCATCTAAAGGAGGTACTGGCATATAATACCCATTAATAAAATCCTTAGAAACTCTTTGTTGTCCTACAGCTCCCGTCATAGCATATTTAGCCTCGGTTAAAAATTCATGACTTCTAACAAAATAATATATATATTTATTATAAATAATATCTTTATTACCTCTTAATACATGAAATTCCGTAGAACCAAAACCTAATCTATTTTCTAATTTAGGGACTATTGCCGATTTTTTATTTTCCATGCAAGGAGTTATTTTGGCAAAAATAACATCATCTTCTATAAAACTTGTGTAACCTTTCCTTACTTTTGATAATTTTTGAATTTCAGACTGTACGACCATTCCCTTTTCACCATCTACAGCACTCATTGGTATAAATGTACAATCCGTATCATCTGGATAATCTTTCACATTTATCTTTTTAGGATTTACACTCACTATACTACCTAACTTAACCCAACACCAATTCTCAGGCACCTCATAAGGAATCTCCTCCTTAGGCACAAGCACATCCTCAATCGTCAACTTCTTCTTAGCCATCCTACTCACCACCTAAAGCCTTTAATTCCTTAATAACACTCATAAGTAAGTCAGTAGCTTCCTCTAATTTTGCCACAGCTTCCTCAGCACTTTCAACAGGATCAGGTAAATCCTCATAATCTAGTATACTATCATCCTTAATAAGCCCTAAATCAAGATTATCATTTTTCTCTCTTATCTCATCTCTTGATATTTTGTTCCATCTCTCATCAGTTATAGCTTCTCTATCCTCAGATGTATAAGCCTTTATAAAATCATCAAAGTGACTTTCCTTAAGTGGATTAGTCTTACCAAAGTTAGGCATGTTAGTTCTTAAATCATAGAACCACACATCCTTAGTATTATCTTTCTCCTCAGTACCTCTAGTAAAGAACAACACATTAGTCTTAACACCTTGTGCATAGAAAATTCCAGTAGGTAATCTTAGTATTGTGTGTAAGTTACACTTGTCCATTAAATCCGTTCTAATCTTAGTACCGTCTCCTTCTTGGAATAATACATTATCAGGAAGTACTACTGCACATCTAGCTTTTCCATCTGCCTTAAGTGATCTATATATATGTTGTAAGAAGTTTAACTGCTTGTTTGATGTTTGATAAACTAAATCATCACGAGTTATTCTCTCCCCACCTTTTTTAGTACCAAACGGTGGGTTAGATAATACAACATCTAAGTTTTTCATTTGCTTACCTAAGTTAGATAATGTATCTCCTAGGTATATGTTTCCTTCTATATCATGAAGCATAGCATTCATCATAGCTAGTCTATGTGTATCATGTACTAACTCACATCCTGAGAAAGCTTCATTTCTTTGGAATTCTTGTTCATCTAATTCTAAATCAAATAAATCATCTGTTTTAGATTTTATATAATGATCTGCTGCTATCATAAACCCAAATGTACCACATGCAGGGTCATTACATTTTTCTCCTGGTTGTGGGTCTATTAATTTAACCATGATATCTATTAGAACTCTTGGTGTAAAGTATTGACCTGCTCCTGATTTTTTCTCAGATGCATTCTTTTCAAGTAATCCCTCGTATAAGTCTCCTAGGCCTTCTTCTTTTGCAGAGTACCAGTCTAGGTCATCTATACTTTTTATTATTTTTTCTAAGTTTTTAGGCTCTTCTATATTTGTAGATGCTCCATTGTATATTTCAGCTACTCTACCATCGCAGTCTTCTCCTAAGTGGTTTAGTAGTTCTTTGTAGAATTTTTTAAGTTCTATACCTGATTTACTTGTCAAATCGTCCCATCTATATCCATCTGGTATATTTGCTTCTACTCCTGTTTCTTTTGCCATCTTTAGAAACAGGATGTATGTTAGTTCTGTAACGTATTGGTGATATGTTATACCATCATCTCTAAGTACGTTACACAGGTTCCAAAGTTTATTTACTATTTCTTGTGTATTCATTTTGTCTTTCCCTTCTATGCTAGTTCATTATCACTGAACATGTGCTCTTTTAGCTTTTCTATAACTTCATCTAAATTATTTTCAAAGATAGTGTTATATCTTTTAAATCCACCTTCTCTTTTGAAGTTTCCTACTTCAAATACTTCCTTGTCTATTATAACTTCTTTTACCATATATTTCTCTATCTTTTGTAACCATTTTTCTTGAAGTGGTGTGAATTTAAATTCTTTCTTTATTTTACTCATAGCTTTTTTTACTCTTTCTTCTTTAGATATTAGCACACTTCCTATTGCCTTTTGTCTTATGAAAGCTATTATATCTGCTGTTATTTCCTCATTTGTCATATCCTTATATGCAGTTTTTAGATATTCTTCACTAAATCCATTATCATCAAGTATTGCTTTTATAGCTTTTAAGTCATTTCTAGTCATTTGCTTTGGTTTTGTACATAATACATTTAGTGCTACTATTTCATTCATATTTTCTTTTATATAATTTTCAAACTCGTTGATATAGTCTTCTGGTTTTTTACCTTTTCCATATCCTCTAGTGTGTTCTAATACTTTATCTTTTTCATTTGTCACGATTATTAGATTTTTGTTTATCGCTTTTTCATCTAAATAGCTTATTAATTTATCATTTTTTATTAATGTGTTTATTGCACTTTGTGTGTCTAGTTCTTTCAGTTCTTTTATAAACTCTGCTGGTGATTTATTTCCACTTAGTGATTTAAACACAGCTTCTTCTTTTATTAGTTTTTTCTTTCTTTGTAGTTTTGCTATTACTTTATTTACTATGTTTCTCTTAGCTTCTACATTTATATCTTGTGTTAGTTGTTCTTGTAGCTCTTTGAAGCTTTCTTTGCTATCAACTACTACTGGTTTCATAGTTGTAACATGTTTTAGTGCGTCATATAATTTTACACAGTCATATATTTCAAAGTGAGTTTTTCCTATATCGTCACATAGTCTTGTTGCTCTTCCTAGCATTTGTTCATATAGTATTCTTGACTTCACTCTTCTTAAAAATACTAGTTTGTTTATTCTTGGTACGTCTATTCCTGTTGATAGTAAATCTACTGTTACTGCTATGTTTGGATATCTTTCATTTTTAAATTGTTTTATAGCTAGTTCTGGATCTTTTAGTTTTCCTGTTATTTTTAGTATACTATCATCATCTACTCCACCAAGAAGTTCTGTATATATTTCTTTTAGTATTCTAACTATCATATCTGCATGATAATCATTTGTTGCAAATATTAATGTTTTACCTTCATCATCTGGGCTTATATATTGGGCTACTTCCATTAATGCCTCTCTAGTGTGACTTTCTACTATTATTCTTTTGTTAAATGAATCTATTTCAAAGTCTACATCATCTTCAAGTTCTGCACCATTTATTACTTCTTTTGTTACTGGGTCGTATTTTACTACACTTTGCCCTTTTTTAAGGTGTATTCCTTCTTCACTTAACTTTGTTTTTATTAAATGTGGTGGTTCATGGTCTACTAGATATCCATCTATTACTGCATTTCTATACGTGTATGAGTATACTTGTTTTCCAAATATTTGTGTAGTGTGCAGTGCTGGTGTTGCTGTTAGTGCTACTTTAAATGCATCAAAGTAGTCTATTACTTTTTTATATTTACTTAAGAAGTCTTTTTCGTCTTTGTATTCTAATTCTTCTTCTAGTATTTCTTTATCTAGTATATATCCTCTATGAGCTTCATCTATTATTATAGCGTCATAGTCTCTAACCCCTGGTATTTGTGATTCATCATTGTTGTACATTATACGTTTTACCATTGCTTGTACTGTGGCTACGTGTATTTTTGTTTCTTTATCTATTTTCTTATCTTCTAGTTTGTTTATGTTGTATATTTGATTAAGTGTTTGAAGCTGCTCTATTTTTACTTCTTCAAAAGTTTCACTAGCTTGGTTTCCTAGGCTTGTTCTATCTACTAAAAATAATATACGTTTAAATCTATCTGTTTTTAGTAGTCTATATATAAGTCCTAGTACTGTTCTTGTTTTTCCTGTTCCTGTTGCCATTGTTATAAGGGCACTTTCTTTTCCTTCTTTTATTGCATTTTCTACTGCCTTTATAGCATCTACTTGGTAGTATCTAAGTCCTACTCCTTTAGGATCTTGCAAGAAGTCGAATGATAGTTTGTCTAGTTCTTCATTTGATTTATCTAAGTCACTTTCTAGTAGTTCTAATATATTTTGTGGTGTGTAGAAGTTTTGAAGTACTTTAGGGTTATTTGTAGTTTTTCTACAATCTAAGAAGTGTACTCCACTTTTTTCTTTTATTTCTTCTATATATTTTCTACCATTTGATGTAAATAAAAATGGTACGTTGTATTCTTCCCATCCACCTACTGCATAATCTAGATGCTCTTCTTTTACGCCTTTTGCATATGTTTTACTTTCTATTATGTGGCTTCCTACATCTTTTGAGTATTTTTTAGCTTCTATAAATCCAACTAGTTTTTCTCCAATAAATAGTGCGTAATCTACATATCCACTTTTTTTGTATTTTGATGATGTTGGCCATTCTGCTATTGCTATATTTTTATTTTTAGATGGTCTTGTTCCTTTTGAGTATCTTAAGTTTTTAGTGTCAGCTTCCCATCCTGCATTTCTTAACTGCTCATCTATTATCATTCTTGTTTCTGCTTCACTTAAATCCATTTTTTTAGCTACTTTTTTAGATTTTTCTCTTCTTAAGTATTTTTCTTTCTTTATTACATCTTCTTCTTTATTTTCATTAAGTGATTTTATATTTTTTAGTTGTTCTTCATAGTCTTTTATTTTTTGCTTGTATTCTTCTTCTAATTTTTTTAGATTTTCACTACTATTTTCTTTGTCATTTTCTCTAGGCATTATAAATTCTTGTGCTTCAAAATAATAGTCTCCATATACTTCCATAAACCAGTTTGCTAATTTGTGTGCAAGCTGAAGGTTAACCTTTGCCTCTTCTACGTTTTCGTATCCATCGTGTGCCGCTGGGTTTCTTTTTTTTCTTAGGATTTGTAATATACTTTCTATTTCTTCCGGTAGTAGATCTTCTTTTTTTAGAAGTTTGATTCTATTTATTTGACTTTTATCATGACTTATAAGTATTTCATCTATATCTTCTAGTTTTATTATGTATTTTACTACTTGCTCTCCAAATATTCCTAACTTTATAAATGTTGTATTTGAATCCTGATATATATATTTTTCAGCAAACTCACCAAGCTTAGCAAGTTCTGGATATTTTTCATTTAAAAATTCGAAATTACTCATATTACCCCCCCTTAAGTTGCTTATATGTAATCTTATTTTACCATATTTAAATTTATTTTTCTTCATTTCATTTTAAAATTAATTGTATAGAAAACGATAAAGCTTAAAGGTAGGTATATGTGCTATGATGAATAGAAATTCGATACTAAAGTATGCAAATTAATGTAAATAAAAAAGAGCTGATGTATGAATGATTTTTTCATACTCCAACTCTTTTCTTATAACATATACTAAGCTTTTTTATAATTAATAATATTTCTAACTTGCATTTCAGTTATCCCAAACCTTCTTGCTAAGTCCTTGTAATTTCCATCAAAGTTTTCCTTAATCAATTTATTCCTAAACGATTTAACAACACTATTTTCACTAGGTATATAAACATTTCCTCCACCAGCTAATTTTATCAATTCTTTTACATTTACAATACCAATAGCATCTATAATATCACCTAATGATTCTGGTAGATCTTCTTTAGTTAAATATTCTAACATAAAGTACCTCCATATTTAATTATAAATATCTATATAATAAATACGTTTATAGTGCTTATTAATCCTTCTTATTTCAACATTTAAAGTTGATTTTTTCACTAAACTTCTACATATCATTTCACTGTATTTGTTTTACCAAACAAAAACTAGCCAAAATTGGCTAGCTTTAAATTACTTTTAAATCATGAGCATATTCATAAGATATTAAATCATTATCTTTAGTTTCTATCCAAGCTTTTTCTTCATGTGATAATTCTGATATTTCTGAAACAGATTTAGATTTAAACAAGTCTATAACATTGTCAATAACATCTATTTCATCTTGAGAGAATAAACTTAAATCATAATTGTTTTTACTTTTAATTTTTGTTATCTCATTGAAATTAATTTCATTTATTTCTTTTTCAAACTTTCTATCCAAGTTTAAAATTAATTCATAATTTTTACCTTCTATTATTGGTCCAAACGTGTATCTTACATATCTAAGCCCCGTTATAGATTTAAGATTATTTTTATAATTAACAAAATCTATATACCATAAATATTTATTGAGACTAGTTTTATATAAATTATTCACTTTTGAAGATATATATCCTATTACATTTTCTAATCTATCTAGATCAAATTTTCTAAATCCATTGTATATACTTGGACTATGACATAGTGTGGCCGATATAAACATATCAATAGTTAAGATATCTTCTTTTTCAATTGAAAAATGCATTGAGTTATATGTTTTCTCACTTATCCTTTTACACTTATAGGCATCTTCTACCTTTTCTCTAAAGTAGCTTTCGTCTTTAATTATAAGTTTTAATATATCACTGTGGCTTTGATTTGGAAGACTCCCTCTTTCATATCTATTTATTGTCATCTTTCCCCAATCAAGTATAGCTACTAATTCTCTTTGAGATATATTATGCTTTGCCCTAAAATCTATTATATCTTGTGGAGATACTATCCCCGTTAATTCTCTGTACTTTGAGTATAGTCTTTTTAAATTATCTTCTTCTAACTCAATTACATATAACTTTTCATTACAATTTTCACATACACCAATCTTTTGCTCTATGTTAATTTCAATTCCTTTATATTCTTTTAAATTTTCTTTTATTATATTGTAATTTACTTTTTCATTGCACTTTTCACAATAAACTTTATCTTGTTTTAATTTCATATTTATACCTCCTAAATATACATTTCATCCTCATGAAATGATATACATACCAATTCATTAGGTGGGTTATATCTAACTTTTATGTATATAAGTATATTTAAATCTGTGTCTAGCTCTAAGTCGTATTTAAATTTCCAAACATCACCTTCTAATTTTTTATTATGATCTTTTTGTGGACCATCTAAGTAATGTTCTTTATTTAAATCTAATAATATATCTGTTATATCATCTATATTAAATCCATGCTCTCGCATAAATCTTGCATTCTTTTCTCTACCACCCGCAAAATCAAATCCTTTATCGGTTATATGTTTCTTGATTTTTTCTAGGTATTTATTTATCATAAGATTTCTGATAATAAAAACCTCCCTGCATTAAATATTATTGCCATCATTTAGTGGCATTTATACTTATATATTACTATATTTTTTTCAATAAATAAACTATATATAAACATTAATTTTAAAATTTATTTATATTCTTTGAGTTTTTCTACGTCTAGATCATATAACGATTTAGTCATTGTAATCATATCTTTCTCTAATATATTTATAAAAACTATAGTTTATAAACTATTTTAATATATTTCTTTAAATTTTTAACCCTAAAATTTAATTACAAATCATTATTAAAATTTCAAACAGGCACAGATCCTATAACTCAAAAAGTTATAGTAAAAACTAAGACTTACTCAAATTTAAAACCATCAGCATCTAATGATGATGTGTAATGAAGTAGGAGAAATATTAGCCTCACTTCAAGGACATGAATTATTAGAAGTAGCTAAAATTGATAGCACAACATTATCAGCATAAAACTTTACTATATTTTGAGCAACTTCTAGACGAATTATTTAGTATCATCAGTTGCTCAAACTTAAATTTATCAAAAATTCGCTTTGCTAATGTATGCTTTGCTAATGTATGAAGGAAGGCTATAATAGATATATGCTCAAAGAAACGCCTTTCAATAAGGCGTATTTAGCATGTAGTTAAATAAATCTAAAATTAAACTAAGACATAGAAAATACTTGTTTTATCTATGCCTTAGCAAAATTATCATAGAAAGCTATTTACAGAAAAAACTTCACAGTCTCACTATAAGTATCATTTATTTTAACTAATCCAAAATTTCTATAATGCCTATCTATGTTATTTATTAAAAAATCAACTACTATCATAGTATCAATATCTTTATTTTTACTTTATTTTATATAATATCATTTATTTGATTTTACTCAACTCATCTATAAAGGCTGTTCTTATTTTATATAACTGCATACATCTTTATAATTGCTTCTATTACTCGACCCCTCTAATCCTAATTTTATGTATTTTCCTTATATTATTCCTTTTCAGTTAAAATAGGTACAAATTCATGTCATCTTTAATAATATAAATTATATGAGTAAAAATCACAGGGGGTGACATAATGCAAACAATAGTAGAAGTCAAAGATCTTACCAAGAACTTCTACAACAAACAAGGCGAAATAGAAGT
>NZ_NOJZ02000038.1 GCF_002251085.2 Romboutsia maritimum
AAGGAAATTCGAAAGATTCCTATATTAATGACCTTAGACATCTTAAAGAAGAATTGGAGTTCAAATTAAAGGAAGGTAATTTAACTGAAAGTGAAAAAGAAAATATTAAATCTTCTTTAGAATTAGTTAATAAAGAATGGAATTAAATGTCAAGTTGTTGTCCATTATGGGAACCCTAAAAAAGGGGCTGTTTCAAAAGTATAATAATTTTGTTAAGTAATCTAGCGAAGGGGAGAGATATAAGTTCCACCGACATTTGCAGGAAAGATTTTTACCTGCATGGAGGAGAACTTATACTCACCCCAAGCGGTAGATTAACCACAAAATTCTATTTTGAGACAGCTCCTTTAACTATGCTCTAAAGTTGAATTTTAAGTATTGTTACACGCCTTTTCTTATGAATATTTAAAAGAGTATAAAATAATATAAAAACTATAAATTATATATCATAAGTATTTGAAAGAAGTTAATATTTTTTTAAATAAATGGTAAAATTAGTTTAGTTAGGTAATTTATCAAAAAGGGGTGTAGAAATGGAAAAATCAAAAGTATATTTTTGTGATTTATATTCAAACTCACAAAATAAAAATCTATTAAACAATGTAAGAAGATTATTCGATAAAGCTGGATTTAAAGATTTAATAAATGAAAATGATCAGGTAGCTATAAAGTTACACTTTGGGGAAAAGGGAAATACTACATACATGAATCCTGTTGCTGTAAGACAAGTAGTAGATAAAGTTAAAGAATGTTCAGGAAAGCCATTTTTAACAGATACAAATACACTATATAGTGGAAGTAGAACAAATTCAGTAGATCATTTAACTACTGCTATAGAAAATGGATTTGCTTATTCTGTTGTTAATGCACCAATAATAATAGCAGATGGATTATATAGTAGAAATTATGTAGACGTAGAAATAAATAAAAAACATTTTAATAAAGTTAAAATAGGTGGAGAAATATATAATTCGTCAGCTATGATAGTAATGAGTCATTTTAAAGGACATGAAATGGCTGGATTTGGAGGTGTATTAAAAAATCTAGCTATGGGATGTGCGAGCGCAGCAGGTAAGCAAATGCAACACTCTGATGTTAAACCGACTATAAATGAAGAAATTTGTATAGGATGTACTAAGTGTGCAAAATCTTGTCCTACAAAAGCAATATCAATGAAAAATAAAAAAGCACATATTGACCATGAAGTTTGTTATGGATGTGGAGAATGTCCAACAGTATGTCCAACTAGAGCGGTAACTGTTCAGTGGGAAAGTAATGAAGATATATTTATAGAGAAGATGGCAGAGTTTGCATATGGAGCAGTATCGAACAAAAAAGATAAGGTAGGATACATAACTTTTGTGATGAACGTTACTCCTCTTTGTGATTGTGTTCCTTGGTCAGGAAGACCAATTGCTCATGATATAGGGATATTGGCATCTAAAGATCCTATTGCATTAGAACAAGCTTGTTATGATTTAGTTTGTAAAGAAATGGGACATGATGTATTTAAACATGCTCATCCAAATGTTAATGCGACTAGAATTATAGATTATGCAAGTGAAATGGGTATGGGTAATAAAGAATATGAAATAATTAAACTATAGGAATAGATATTAATTAAATTATATATACTGTACTAAGATATCTAATGAGATTTATGGAGGGTATATATAATGAGGATGTATTCTAGAAGTAATAAACGAAAAAAAGGAACAGAAAGTAATATACCTAATATTCTAGCATTTACGCTTATAAGAAATTTTTTGATTGATAGAGATTATGAAGATATGAGAAGAGAATATTTTATTAAAAATTTAAGCACAAGTCAAGTAAATCAAGCAATGAAAGATTTAAAATGGTTATTTAAAACATATAAGGGTCTAGATGCAGTTACAATAGAAGACTCTAAAGGAAAATTGACGAAGTTTACATTATAAATATTATAAAAGAGAAGAATAAGCTACTTAAAAAATATTTTTAGGTAGCTTATTTTGTTTTTTCTAGACAATATACTAAAAAATATTAATCAAAGGGTTATTAGTGAATTTAATTAAATTTCTAATTAAATTATAAAGATTATACTGAATGAGACGGAAAATAATAGTAAGAAACAAAATTTTAATAGGAGGTATTTTATAGTGGACGTGATTTTCAAATATGAAGAGACTGAGCATCTACCTGTAAGCACTATATCTGTAATAGGAAAATTTAATGATTATGATCCTAGTAAGGGAAAGATGACTAAACAAAATAATGAATGGATATTTAAATGTGATTTACCATCTGGAGAACATCCATATAAGTTTTTAATCAATGGAGAATTAAAGCTTAATGATTCAACTGCGAATATATATTTACCAGATGATAAAGAAGAACTTTGGTCTATAGTTATGATTAATGAAGATAATCAAAGGCTATATAATAATACACAATACACAACACATATACAAAAATATAATATAGGTTGTGCAATAAGTGAAGAAGAGAATATAGCAAATAAGAAAAAATTTAATTTACCATTGGATAAAAAAGTAGTAACAAGATTACAATTCACAAATGTAACAGGATTACACACAGTAACAACAGCATGGTATAATCCTGTAGGTGAGTTATTCCAGATAACTGAAAATAACTTATTTACAACACAAAACAATAATGAAAAACCAATAATGCTATGGTTTTGGATGGATTTAACAGATAATACAAGAAGTTATCCTTTTGGAACTTGGACAATGAAACTTTTTATAGATGGAGAGTTCATATTGGAAGATCAATTTAATTTATTACAGCAAGCTACATATTCAGCACAAGGTAAATATGTTGGGAAAATCTAGATAAAAATAAAGGGGGATAAGGTTATGAAAATAACTAATAATGTTAACTTAAATACAAATACTATAAACAATCAAAAAGGTTGTAAATATAATAGTAAGATAGAAAATAATAATTGTAAAACAAGTATGCCAATTGAAAGTGTAGAAGCTATTAAAACTGAATACAGAGCTTCAATAAATGACAAAGTAGAACCTTCAGATAAGCAAAAAGATACAACAACAAGTTCTATAGAAGAATCTTTAAAATCAGTTTACGATAAATTTAATTTTATAACTAGTGGAGTTCAAAAATTTGTTAAAACAGCAGTTTCTATAGGTGAAAGTGTTGGCAAAACTGTAAGTACGATAGCAAATACAGTTAAAGACACAATAGATGTTGTAGGAAATACTATAAAAAATGTTTCTGAATTAGTAAGTAATAAAATAACAGATACAGCATCAAAAATAGAAAGTACAGTAAAGCAAGTAACAACTACTGCCGCCGATTTAAAAAAGGCAGCTAATGAAATTAAAGATTCAGTAACATCTTTAGTTAAAACGGCAGTAAAAACAGCTGTATCAGTTGAGAAAGATACTAGAGAATTGGTAGCAAAAGTAGGCAAATCAGTAACTTCTACTAAAGAAATATGGAATAATTCAAATAGTGGTATTATGGAAAAGGTAATTAAGACTTCAGATGTAATTAAAGATGGATTTGCATTTTCAAAAGAATTTATTCAAAAAGTTCCAAATACAATTTCAACAGGGTATAATGATATCAAAAAAGATTATAATGATATAAGAAATAATATTCAAAATTCAATGAGTAGTATACAGGAAGTTAAAAAATCAGTTGTATCAGTTAGTAAGGATGTGATTGATACCGTAAGAGTAGTTGTTAATGAAGTAAAAGATGCAGGCAAAACTATTGTTAACAAGATAAGTGACAGTTCAACTAATATAAAAAATGTAGCTTTAAATGGATATAATGAAATAAATAATATTATAGAAAATGAATATAAAAATGATAATAAAGAGAATATAAATAATTATCAAGGAGTAATACCAACATTAGCATAATGTTATAGTAAGAATACCCTATATACTAGACTGTATTTAGGGTATTCTTTATGTATAAAGTTAAAAAAATATAGAAGAAAAAAATGGTATAATATATATAAATCCAGGATCGGTTGGTCCAAAAAGATTTAAATTGCCAATAACTATGGCTAAATTATACATAAAAGATAATAATAAAGAATATACAAATTTAGAAATTAATAAATTAAAAGATTTTTCAGTAGACGAAGTATTGGAATTTGAAAATTATGTAGTAAGATTTATAAACATAGAAAATTAAATAAAATAAGAAAGGAACTAATATGTTTGGCTATGTTAAAGTGAATAAAATGGATTTAACATTTAGAGAATATGAACATTATAGAGGATATTATTGTGGGTTATGTAAATATCTAAAAGACAATCATGGAGAGATATCAAGATTATCTTTAAATTATGACATAACATTTTTGATTCTTATATTAACATCAGTATATAGACCAAAACACACAGTAATAGAAGAAGGATGTATAGTAAATCCATTTAAAAAGAAAAAGAAAATAATAAATGAAATAACTGAATATGCAGCGAGTATGAACGTGCTTTTAACATATTATAAATTAGAAGATAATTTAAATGATGATGGAGGCATAAAAGACATATTAGCGTATAATATATACAAAGGGAAATTAAAATTGGCATATGAAAAAAATCCTGATAAAGCTAATTTTATAAAGGAACAATTAGAAAATCTAAACAAATTAGAAAAAGATAAAGATACAAATATTGATAAGGTATCTAATACATTTGGAGAATTGATGGGAGAAATATTTGCTTATAAAAAAGATGAGTATGAGCAAAATCTAAGACAGATAGGTTTCAACGTTGGTAAATACATATATTTATTAGATGCATATGAAGATTTAGATAAGGATTATGAAAAAGGTAGATATAATCCTTTTATAGACTACATAAACAAAAAAGAAGACTTAAAGGAAAGAGTAGATAAATTAATAAGTATATCTTTAGGAATGTTAGCACAAGGAGTAGATGATTTAAATATAAAAGTTAATAGAGGTATTATCGAGAATATAGTTTATTCTGGAGTATATCTAAGATATAAGAATATATTAGAAAAGGGATGTGAAGCTAATGTATAGTAATGCATATGACAATGATAGTTTTGTAAAGGTAAGAAGATTAATAGAAAATAAAGAATTTAAAAAAGCATATGAGTTTTTACAAACGATAACTAATAAATGTAGCGAATGGTATTATTTAAATGGTATCTCAGCTATGAAGATAGGATATTATGAAGAAGGTGAAAACTGTATAAATCAAGCTAAAGCTATGAATCCTGAAAATAAAGAATATGATAACACCTTAACTAAATTTAGTAGATATAGAGATGATTATAACGATAGAGCTTATAATTATAATAGAAGACGTCGTAGTGATTTAGATGGATGTTGCTGTTGTTGCTGTGGTGATGACTGTTGTGAAAACTGTGTTAAATTATGGTGTTTAGATTCATGCTGTGAATGTTGTGGAGGCGATTTAGTAAGCTGTTTCTAGGGGGTTGATATGAGTAAGAAAGTAGCATATGGAGGCATTTTATTAGCATTAAATATAATATTATTAATGTTATTAAATATAATACCTATAAATACTTTGTTTTTATTAGGATTAGCTTCTTTACCCGTTTCGATAATAATAATGGAGTGGGGAATAGGAAGTGGTATTGCTTTTTATATAGGTTCGGTTATTTTAGGATTTATAGTTATGAGTAATAAATCCCAATGGATTATCTATATATTTACATTTGGTATATATGGGATTATTAAATATTTAATAGAAAAAGATAGACCGATATATATAGAGTATATTTTGAAATTTTTATTCGCTAATATAGTTCTTTTGATTATGTACTTTATTTTAAAGGAATTTATATATATACCTATAAATTTAATATCTGTTGTTTCCTTTGAAGTCGTTTTTTTAATTTATGATCATATGTATACTCTATTTATAGAGTATTATAATTATAAGATTAAAAATTTAATAAATAAGATATAAAAATTTATAAAAAAAGCTGTCTTGAAATTTAATTTAGAGACAGCTTTTTTAAATATATATTTTTGATTTAATATAAAGAACATTTAAATATCGAATATATTTACATTTGGTTCAAGAGAATATATAATATCTTTTCTTTCAACTATTATTTGTGCACATTCTGATATAGTATCATCATTGTAAATTTGACTTAAAAGTTCCTTTGTAGGATTTATAGCTATAGGGTTTCCTACTCTTTTAAGCATATTGATATCGCCATTTGTATCACCATATGCATAAGATTTAGATAAATCTATATCATATTTCTTTATAAAATTATCAATAGCAGTATTTTTACTAGATGAATCCCACATAGGTATTACTGTACCATTAAAAACTTCATTTTCAAAAACATAATTACTACCGATAAAATCAGTGACACTATATTTTTTTGCCATTTTTTCGACTAAGAAATTTGGACTACCAGATATAAATATAACTTTATGGCCTTGGTCTAAGTGCCACTTTATTCTTGAACGAGTATATTTATAAACTCTATCAGATTTTAGTTTAATTACTTGATCGCTAGTAAAATCGATACAAGTTTTATCTAGACCTATTAGAGACTCCACATATAAATCACAGACCTCTAATAAGTAATCATCATAGTTACCTTGTCTTTTATCCCAATCCATAAAAGTATCTCTTGCATGTTCAAACCACGCCTTTTGATCGATGATATCGTATTTTATTAATTTTTTAAAATGTTCAACCATAAGAGAGTCTCTGTAAAGAGTACCGTCTATATCAAAAAAAGCTGCTGTATTTCCCATAATCATCACCTCGATTAACCATTTACTCTATTATATTATAAATTTTAACTAAGTTGTAAAATTATAAAAAATAATTTAAAATTCTTTTAGTTACGTAAAATATAAGTAGGTAATAAAAAATTACTATGCAATAATTAGTTTATAGTCTATTTAGTAATATATACATTAAGGATGTGATTTTATGCAATTTAATTTTTCAAAGGTAACGAATTCGAGACTTATGGGAAGTATGGGACTTTTAATACATTGGAAAAATGAAGAAGAAGACTTTTATCAATATTTCTTATTAGACGCAGAAGGATTAGGTATAGCTGACTATGTTAGTCTTAAGAATCCAACAATAGAAGAAGCTTATAGAGAAGAAGAAAGGCTTATGGGAGGATTTGGAGCAGATAGATTAAAAATTTCAGAAGAACAAGCTTTATTTCTAGTTAATTATTTTGGAAACAAGAATTATTATTATGAAAAAGAACTACCTGGAGAAATTAGTGAATACATAGATGTTATAAAAAAATATAAAACTAATTTAACGATAGAGGACCTTTATCCTATAATTTGCAAAAAAGTAACTGAGGAAGTAGAGTTTATAAATTATATGACAATGAGATTTATAGCTTGGGATAAAGAAGGATTAAAATATTTTTCAAAAAGTAATGAAATATCAAGCATGCATATTACAAATATAAATGGAACTTTATTAAAAACAAATGTTATTAGTAAAGGCAAGGGGAAATATATTAGTGAAGTTTTATATGAGGATAATGATGGTTATTATACTTGTAAGCTAGCATTCAATATAGAAAAAAAAGAAGATGATTTTAGAATAAAGTCTATGCTAGTTTCAGAAAAAGAGCCTATATATGATTTTGAAGTTTTTGATGAAATTTCTAAACCAGAATTTGTGAGTATATATTCTTTAAATAAACAAGAAGAATTTATAGAAAAATTTTATCAAGAGAATCCGTTTATGTTAAGAAGTGATATGGAAGATGCTACATTTTTCACTAGGTTTAATTTTAATAATGATCATGTAAAAAAAGATATATATTTAATAAGCAATGATATAAAAGCAATATATTATCAAATAGAAAATAAATTTTTAGTAGGCACGTATAGCGAACAAGATAGAAAATTTATAAATAAAATATTAGATTGTAATTACAAAGAATATTTAAAGATAGATGAAGAAATATATTTTGAAGAAAATGTATTATATGATTTTGTTGAATCAGGTTCAAATGATTTTTATGATTTTTTAGATTAGTTTTTGTGTTACAAAAAAAAATAAAGCCACGATAATAAATATCGTGGCTTTATATTGTATTTATAATATTGGGGGAATATTATGAGGAATACATTAAGTATTGTAGACAGATATAAGAATTTTATAACACTTAATATAAAAAAATATAAAATAATTACATTTCTTCCTCATCAAATTCTTCCATATTAATTTGTGGCATGCCTGGCATCATCATATTAGGCATCATCATAGGCATACCCGGCATCATCATACCTGGCATCATCATAGGCATACCTGGCATCATCATGTTAGGCATCCAAGGATACATACCTTGCATCATAGGCATACCTTGCATACCCATTCCCATGTTCATATCCATTTCATTGAAATTATCTTGAGAACTAAAATAATCCTCATCAGAATCTTCTTGGAAAGGAATAGGGTTATTCATATAAGGATTCATATAAGTAACATATCCTCCTGTGTTCATATAAGGATTCATTTGATTGCTTTGGAATCCAACACCATTCATTGAGTAAGGATTTATATACATCATAGGATCAATATAAGGTCTAGGGTAGATGTAATTAGGATCCAACTCTTCATTTTGATTATTTGAAAACGTATTAAAGCTCATATTAAATTATCCCTCCTAAAAATACAATAAAGTTTGTTGTAAATGTCTCTACTAATATATATATTATAAAAAATATTAATATGTGCCTTTAATATTTTATTTTGGACGATTTGATGGTTGCAAAAAAAAGACAAGTAGCATACAATGTTATATATGAATAAATGTTCATATATAACATTGAAATGATGGAGGAATTAAAAATGACACAAGACTTGAATAAGTGTGATTGCATAGATGTACATGAAGAAATTGTAACAAAAACAAAAAATACTATGCCAGAAGAAGAAATGCTTTATGATTTAGCAGAATTATTTAAAGTATTTGGAGATACCACAAGAATAAAAATATTATATGCACTTTTTGCAAATGAAATGTGCGTTTGTGATATAGCTAGCCTTTTAAATATGACTCATTCAGCGATATCACATCAGCTTAGAGTTCTAAAACAAGCAAGGTTGGTAAAGTTTAGAAAAGAAGGAAAGACAGTATTTTACTCATTAGATGATAGTCATATAAGTCAAATATTTAATTGTGGATTAAGTCATATACAAGAAATATATAAACGATAGGAGGTGGCACTATGGGAGAATGTAGTTTAATAAAAAAAGAATTAATATTAGGGGGATTAAACTGTGCTCATTGTGCAGAAGTAATAAATGAAAAGGTATCCAAACTAGATGAAGTAGAATCTGCAAATTTGAATTTTATTAATAAAAAACTTACTTTAAATATAATTGATAGTTCAAATGAAGAACAAGTTATAAAAAAGGTACTAGATATAATAAATTCAACAGAACCTGGGTTAGATATAAAAGTAATTTGCAATTCATCAAAACCTAATAATATTAAAAAAGAAATAATATTAGGAGGATTAAATTGTGCACATTGTGCAGAAGTAATAAATGAAAAGGTATCTAAATTAAATGAAATAGAAAATTGTAATTTAAATTTTATAAATAAAAAATTGAATATAGAGATTAAAAATAATTGTAATGAAGAAAGTGTTATAAAAAATGTAATAGATATAGTAAACGCAACTGAGCCTGGTTTAGACATAAAGATTAATTCTAAATTGATAAAAGAAAAAGCGATTGAAGATGAGCATCTAGATAAAGATAATCGTAAGTCAGAAATGTATAAATTAATTATAGGAGGATCTTCATATATATTTGGTATTTATCAAATGTTTACAGGAATTGAAAGCAGATTATCAAATTTATTATTTATAGCTGCATATATAGTAGTAGGAGGATCTGTTGTTTTAAAAGCATTTAAGAACATGATAAAAGGAAGAGTATTTGATGAAAATTTCCTAATGTCAATTGCGACGATAGGTGCTTTAATAATAGGAGAGTTACCAGAAGCAGTTGGAGTGATGCTTTTTTATAAGATAGGGGAGTATTTACAAGGAATGGCAGTAGGTAAGTCTAGAAAATCAATTACTTCTCTTATGCAAATAAGACCAGATGTGGCTAATTTAAAAGTTGGGTCTAAAACAAAAGTAGTTTCACCGGAAGATGTAGAAGTAGGAGATATAATTATTATAAAACCAGGAGAAAAGGTACCTTTAGATGGTATTGTTATAGATGGAATGTCAATGGTAGATACATCAGCATTAACGGGAGAATCAGTGTTAAGAGAAATTTCAAATGGAGAAGAAATATTATCTGGATTTATAAACAAGAATGCGTTATTAACTGTTAAGGTAACTAAAGAATTTGGAGAATCGGCTGTTTCTAAGATATTAGATTTAGTTGAAAATGCAAGTAGTAAAAAATCAAAAACTGAAAATTTTATATCTAAATTCTGTAAGTATTACACACCAGTAGTAGTTATATTATCTTTGGTAATAGCTTTTATACCGCCTATAGTAATGAAAGATGCTACATTTAGTGATTGGATGTATAGAGGATTAGTATTTTTAGTTGTTTCTTGTCCTTGTGCATTAGTACTTTCTATACCTCTTACATTTTTCAGTGGAATTGGATTTGCATCTAAAAAAGGAATTTTGGTAAAAGGAAGTAATTATATAGAAGCTCTAAGATATGTAGATACAGTAGTTTTTGATAAAACAGGAACGCTTACTAAAGGTGTATTCAATGTAACTAAGGTTAAGCCAGTAGGAATATCAGAAGAAAAATTATTAGAATATGCTGCTTTTGCAGAAGCAAATTCAAATCATCCTATTGCAAAATCTATATTAAGTTACTATAAGAAAGATATTGATTTAAATAAAATAGAAAATTATGAAGAAATAGCAGCTCATGGGATTAGGATAAAATATAATGATGAACTTATATTAGCTGGAAATGAAAAACTTATGAAAAAGGAAAATATATTTTATTCTCAAGCAAAAGAAGTAGGAACGGTAGTTTATATATCGGTTAATAAAATTTACAGAGGATATGTAGTAATTTCAGATGAAATAAAGGAAGACAGTAAGGATGCAATAAAAAAATTAAAATTAGCTGGAATAAAACAAGTAGTAATGTTAACTGGAGATAACGATAAAGTTGCTCAAAATGTTGCTAATGAACTAGGGATAGATAAAGTATATGCTAACTTACTTCCTAATGAAAAAGTTAATAAGCTAGAAGAATTATATGAGGGAAGAACAGAAAAAGAAAAAGTTATTTTTGTAGGAGATGGTATAAATGATGCTCCAGTTTTAGCTAGAGCAGATGTAGGAATAGCTATGGGAGGATTGGGTTCAGATGCTGCGATAGAGGCTGCAGATGTAGTTTTAATGACAGATGAACCAAGTAAAATAGCAAAATCAATAGAGATAGCAACTAAAACAAATAAAATAGTAATGCAAAATATAATACTTGCACTAGGTGTTAAGATAATAGTTCTAATATTAGGAGCAGGTGGAGTTGCAAATATGTGGGAAGCTATATTTGCAGATGTAGGAGTATCACTTATAGCAGTTTTAAATGCTATGAGAGCTATGAAATAGTAAAAAATAAGCTGTGTTAGATTTAATTCTGATACAGCTTATTTTAATTAATTAGAAATAATTTGAAATATTTATATTATTTTCTATATTACGTACTTAAAAATACATATATAGTGAGTTAAGCTTCCTAGCATTATAAATATATGGAATATTTCATGATGTTCAAAGCTTTTAAATTTTAAAAATTTAGGTTTAGCACCATAGATTAAAGCACCGATAGTATAAAAAACGCCTCCACCAACTAAAAGAATAATTCCATTAAAAGACAAGGCTTTATACAAAGGTCCTATTAAAAACATTGCCATCCAACCCATAGCTACATAGATTAATGTAGATATCCATCTAGGACAATTAAACCAAATTAGTTTAAAAGATACTCCTAGAATTGCAACAGCCATTATAACTGAAAATAATACCCAACCCTTAGGTCCATTTAAAGATATAAGACAAAAAGGAGCATATGATCCAGCTATTAATATAAAAATCATAGCATGATCAATTCTTCTTAAGAACTTAATAGTATCTTCTTTAGCAACAGCTAAATGATAAGTTGCTGAAGCTGAATATAATAACATTAAACTAATTCCAAAGATTATCACAGAAGCTAGATTTAATGGTGAAGGATTAGTTAGTGTCGTTCTTACAACTAATGCAAGTAAGGCAGCTAAAGATAATATAGCACCTAATAAGTGAGTAAATCCGTTTATAGGTTCTCTAAAATACCTATTCATAAATGTAACCTCCTAATTAAAACATATAAAATATAAACGTAAAAACTATAATAGTACTAAATTTTAAAATATAGTTTTATATTTAGTACTATTATACTCTATATATTAAAAATATTTAGAGATTTTATATTATTATTTATTCAATGTATAAATTTAAAAATGAATAATATTATTAAAATAATATATTAAAATCTATAATCTAAAATATTGTATATTAAGAACTATAAAAATAACTATTAAAAAGTTAAAAAAAAAAATTAAAAAACTATTGACCAAATTAGTTTAAGGTGGTAAAGTATTACTTGTCCTTAAGAAAAGGGCAAACAAGAAAAAATGAACTTTGAAAATTAAACAGTAGGTTAATTTATAGAATTTGAAACAACCAAACAAAGCCAGATATATAACAGTATCTGAGCCCATCAAAACTTTTATTTGAGAGTTTGATCCTGGCTCAGGATGAACGCTGGCGGCGTGCCTAACACATGCAAGTCGAGCGATTCTCTTCGGAGAAGAGCGGCGGACGGGTGAGTAACGCGTGGGTAACCTGCCCTGTACACACGGATAACATACCGAAAGGTATGCTAATACGAGATAAAGTGCTATGAAGACATCTTCGAAGCACCAAAGCTTTAGCGGTACAGGATGGACCCGCGTCTGATTAGCTAGTTGGTAAGGTAACGGCTTACCAAGGCGACGATCAGTAGCCGACCTGAGAGGGTGATCGGCCACATTGG
>NZ_NOJZ02000039.1 GCF_002251085.2 Romboutsia maritimum
AATCGGATACGTTGAAAAAGGAAGTAAATCTATGAAATTTATAAAGTATTTATAATAAATTATAGAGTTTATACGTCAGTTGGTAAGATTTTAAAACAATATAATATAAATAAAAATGACTTTTTAAATGTATTATCACAAGTAAGAGGTAGTCAAAGAGTTGAAAGTCAAGATCCAGAAGGAACTTATGAAGCATTAGCTAGATATGGTACAAACTTAGTTGATTTAGCTAAAAAACATAAATTAGATCCTGTTATAGGAAGAGATGAAGAGATAAGAAGGATTATAAGAATATTATCAAGAAGAACTAAAAATAATCCAGTACTAATAGGTGAACCAGGTGTTGGTAAAACTGCAATAGTAGAAGGTCTAGCAGAAAGAATAGTTAGAGGAGATGTTCCTGAAGGATTAAAAGATAAAATAGTATTTTCACTAGATATGGGCTCTTTAATAGCTGGAGCTAAATATAGAGGTGAATTTGAAGAAAGATTAAAAGCTGTATTAAAAGAAGTTCAAAGTTCAGATGGAAAAATAATATTATTTATAGATGAAATTCATACTATAGTTGGAGCTGGTAAAACAGATGGAGCAATGGATGCAGGAAACTTAATTAAACCTATGCTTGCAAGAGGGGAATTAAATTGTATAGGTGCTACAACTTTTGATGAATATAGACAATATATAGAAAAAGATAAAGCACTAGAAAGACGTTTCCAACCAGTAATTGCACAAGAACCAACTGTTGAAGATACGATATCTATACTTAGAGGATTAAAAGAAAGATTTGAAATTCATCATGGTATAAGAATACATGATAGTGCAATAGTAGCAGCGGCTAAACTTTCAGATAGATATATACAAGATAGATTTTTACCAGATAAAGCAATTGACTTAATAGATGAAGCAGGAGCAATGATACGTAGTGAAATTGATTCATTACCTACGGAGCTAGATATAGTTAGAAGAAAATTATTTACATTAGAAACAGAAAGAGAAGCACTACTAAAAGAAAATGATGAAAAAAGTAAAGCTAGACTTGAAAATACTCAAAAGGAAATATCAGAGCTAAAATCTAAAAATGATGAAATGACAGCTAAGTATGAAAAGGAAAAAGGACAAATTTTAGAAATTAAAAATTTAAAATCTCAACTTGATGAAGCTAAAGGTAATGTTGAAAAATATGAAAGAGAATATGATTTTAATAAAGCAGCAGAAGTTAAATATGGAATAATTCCTAAATTAGAAGATAAAATTAAAGCATGTGAAGAAAAAATGAAAGAAAGCTATGAAAATGCTTTATTAAAAGAAGAAGTAACAGAAGAAGAAATATCACAAATAGTTTCAAAATGGACTGGTATACCAGTTACTAAGCTTGTTGAAGGTGAAAGAGAAAAATTATTAAAATTAGAAGATGAGCTTCACAAAAGAGTAATAGGACAAGATGAAGCAGTAACCGCTGTATCAAATGCTGTAATTCGTGCTAGAGCAGGGCTTAAAGATGAAAAAAAACCAATAGGCTCATTTATTTTCCTAGGACCTACAGGAGTTGGTAAAACAGAATTAGCTAAAACTCTTGCTCGTAATTTATTTGATAGTGAAGAAAACATAATAAGAATAGATATGTCAGAATATATGGAAAAACATGCAGTGTCTAGACTGATAGGTCCTCCTCCAGGATATGTAGGATATGAAGAAGGAGGACAACTTACAGAAGCTGTTAGACGTAACCCATATTCTGTAATATTATTTGATGAGATAGAAAAAGCTCATGAAGATGTATTTAACTTATTTTTACAAATATTAGATGATGGTAGACTTACAGATAATAAAGGAAAAACAATAGACTTTAAAAATACTCTTATAATAATGACTTCGAATATTGGTAGCAATTATTTATTAGAAGCAGGGGAAAACATATCTGAAGAAGCTGAAAACTTGGTTATGAATGAAATGAAGCATAAGTTTAAACCTGAATTTTTAAATAGAGTAGATGACATCATAATGTTTAAACCTCTTGATAAAGAAGGAATAAAAAAAATAATTGATATATTCATGAGAGATTTAAGAAATAGACTAAAAGAAAAAAATATATCAATAGAAGTAACTGAAAAGGCAAAAAATATAATGGTTAAAGAGGGATATGATCCAATATATGGAGCAAGACCACTTAAAAGATATATAGGAAATACTTTAGAAACTATTATAGCTAGAAAAATTATAGCAGGAGATGTATATAGTGGATGCAATCTTATTATAGATGCTAAAGAAAATAATATTGAAGTTTTAGTAAAGTAAAATTATAAATTAAAATACAGGTTACTTAAAATTTATTTTAGGTAACCTGTATTTTTGATTTGTTAAAAGGTTATAATTAAATCAAAATAGAATAGTAATTAAATAATAAATTATTTAAAGGAGTAATATTTTATGAACTTTAAAAACTTAATAAATAATTACAAGGGTTTACCAAGAGAAATATATATATTGTTCGTAGGGAAAATTGTTAATAGTATAGGTGCTTTTGTATATCCGCTAATGTCTTTAATATTAACACAAAAGATAGGAATGTCTGCTACACAAGCAGGCGAGTTAGTAACTACTTTGGCCATTTTTCAAGTACCGTGTATTGTTTTTGGAGGTAAATTAGCAGATACTATAGGACGTAGAAAGGTTATTATATTATTTCAACTGTTAGGGGCAGTAACACTTATTTTATGTGGATTTATAAATCCATCAATATTAACTGCAAAAATGATGATTGCAGCATCTTGTTTTTATTCATTGTCTACAGCTTCATATGATGCACTTAGTGCTGATTTAACAAATAAATCAAATCGAAAAACATCATATTCTCTTTTATATATGGGTACAAATATCGGTTTTGCAGTGGGTCCTATAATAGCAGGATTTTTATACAAAAACTATTTACCTTTAATATTTATAGGTGATGCAATTACTACATTAATTTCATTATTATTATTTATATTATTTGTAAAAGAGCCAGACAAAGATCAAATAAAAAAAGAAACACAACAAAATTATTTAGAAAAAGAAACAGAAGGATCTGTAATTAAATTGTTAATTGAAAGACCTATATTAATAATATTTCCATTTATTTTATTTTTATTTCAATTCACATATTGTCAGTGGGGATTTGCAGTTCCACTTCAAATGGGTAAATTATATGGAGCAGATGGAGCTAAAATATATGGTTTTTTAGGTGCATTTAACGGATTAATAGTTATATTGTCAACACCATTATTGACTGTGTATACAAAAAAGTATAATGCATTAAAAATAATGGCTACAGGAGGCGTTTTATATAGCATATGTTTTTTAATTATAAGTATGTTTAATAATATATCATTTATATTTTTAGCTATATTATCGCTAACAATAGGCGAAGTTTTAATAGCAATAAATAGTTCAACTTTTATTGCCAACAATACTCCTTCATCTCATAGAGGAAGAGTTAGTTCATTTATGCCACTAATTTCAGGAACTGGATATGCAATAGGACCTTTGATAATGGGAAATATAATTGATAATAGAGGTATTTATACAGGATGGATGGTTATTATATCTGTTTCGTTCTTAGGGTCAGTTTTAATGTATGTATTAAGTTTAATAAGAAAATCAAAAGTAACTAATTAGTAAAATATTGTTATTTTATAGAAATTAGCATTGTTCAGAGATATAATATATATAATGAAAAATAGTTTATATGACATGGAGGAGATATGCTTATTTTTATATTTTTATGTTTAGGTGGGTTTTTAGCTGCATTTGTTGATTCAATAGCTGGTGGAGGAGGTCTTATAAGTATGCCTGTACTTATGATAGCAGGACTTCCAGCACACTTAGCCCTTGGAACTAATAAATTTGGCGGTGCAGCAGGGTGTTTAAGTAGTGCATATAGATATATAAAATCAGGTAAAACTAATAATGAAATTTTAAAAAAGCTTGTACCGTTTACTATAATAGGTTCAATCATAGGAGTTAAATGTGTACTTTCTATAAGTGAGCAAGTTTTAAACATATTAGTCTTTGTAATGATTTTAGCAGTTGCTATTTATACTTATACTTCAAAGTCTCTTGGATGCGAAAATACATTTGAAAAAATCACAAATAAAAATTTAAAACTTGGAATAATTATGGCATTTTTATTGGGATTTTACGATGGATTTTTTGGTCCAGGAACAGGTACATTTTTAACGTTTGCATTGATTAAAATTTATGGATTTGATTTCTTACATGCTTCAGCCAATACAAAAATTTTAAATCTAGCTAGTAATTTTACAGCATTAATTTTGTTCATTTTAAATGGACAAATAGATTACAAAATAGCAGTTTTTTATGCTGTAGCTATGATTTTAGGAGGCTATTTTGGGGCTAAAGTTGCTATAAAAAAAGGATCTACATTAATAAAACCAATATTTTTAATAATGGCATTTGGAGTAGCTATTAAATTAGTGTATCAGAGTATTATTTAAAAAACTTGAGATACAAATATATTTTAAATTTAAGCACTTAGGTTTTTATTAAGTGCTTTTTATATTGAATCTAATAGAGTTGACGAAAATACAAAAGATATTTTAAGAATTATAAAAATAAAATAGCAAAAAAATTTTGATATTACAAATTTGTAACAGCTGTATTGCTCATCCTATGATATAATAAAAAAATCAAAATATTATATAGTATAGGAGATGAATGTAAATTAAAAAGCGATATATAATGATCCCAATAATACTACTACTATTAACATCTTTATTAGCATTTTGGATTAAATTAAATTCATTAAAAGAAATAAATAAACAAGAAATAAATGTACAAGAGTATATAGAAAATGTAGATGAAGTAAGTAACTTTAAAGTTCAAGTGAATTGGAAATATGTAGCTAGTATAATAGCTGTTTTAAATGATAATAAATTTGATAATGTAAGTAAAGAAGAAATAAAAAGAATCTCTAATTTATTTATAGAATCTGATAATCAAAAATATACATCGCATTCTTTAGATGATGTATTAAATAAATTAGATTTGTCAGATAATAAACAAAAAAGAGTGAAAAATTATGTTGAAGACTTAAATGGATATGGATTAATGCCAACTAGATTAAATTCTGATGGAAAATATATGAAGTTTATAAATAAAATTAAAGAATCAGCTATTGAAAATTATAACAAATATCATATTTTACCTTCTATAACTATTGCTCAAGCAATATTAGAATCAAATTGGGGAGAATCAGAATTAAGCACAAAATATAATAATTTATTTGGAATAAAGGCAAATTCTTCTTGGAAAGGCAAATCTATTTTGATAGAAACAGGAGAGTTTTATAATCAAGTAATTATGGGGAAATTTAGAGTGTATAATAATAATACAGAGTCAATAAGTGATCATGCAAAGTTTTTAAGTGAAAATACGAGATATAAACAAGTTTTTAATGAGTCTACTTATTTAAATCAAGCTGAAGAATTGCAAAATGCAGGATATAGTACAGCAATGGATGAACAAGGTAATCACACTTATAAAAAACTACTTGTTCAAATTATAAGACAATATAATCTTCAAATAATAGATAGCAATGTTAGTGAATAAAATGAAAAATAGATCATCTTAAATATAAGATGATCTATTTTTATGTTAAATAAATATAAAATTATTCTATTGATTTAAATCCATTTCCTAGAGCTTCATTTATACTAGTTATTATAATAAAGCAATTTGGATCGATTTCTTTGACTAACTTTTTTAAAGTAACAACTTGGCGTCTAGACACAATAACTAAAAGTACATTTTTTTTATTTCCTGTATAAACACCTTCGCCTTTTAATATTGTAGCACCTCTATCTAATTCTTCTAATATTGAACTACTAATTTCTTTATATTTATCAGATATTATTGTAAATGACTTAGAATTATTGAAACCTTCAATAATTATATCGCTTATTTTGACTATTATATATAATGATATAGCAGAATATAATCCAATCTCGATTTCCTTAGTAACAATTCCAGATAAAATAACTACTATACAGTCAGCGCTACCCATTAATATAGGTACACTTAATGAAGGGAAAAACCTGTTAAGTATAAGTCCTAATAAATCTGTGCCACCTGTAGTTCCATTTATTCTAAAAATAAATCCTAGGCCAACACCCATTAATATAGATCCTGATATACTAGCCAGTAAAACATCATCTGTAACATGAATCTCAGATAAACCTATGGTGTATTTAAGCGTTAAAGTAAGAAATATTATACCTAGAATAGTTTTAACACAATCCTTTTTACTTAATATCTTATACGCAAGTATAAAAAGAGGTATATTTAATGTTAAATTTATTACCCAAAGAGGTATGCCAGTCATAGAGTTTACTATTATGGCAAAACCCGTTATACCACCAGGTGCTACTGAATGTGGATTAAAAAACATATTAAGTGATAGAGACATCAAAAAACATCCTATAAACAAAGTTAATACATCCAAAAATGTTATATTTTCTTTTTTCAAATTAATCCCTCCCCTAAGAATATTATAGTACATTAAATAGCATGTTTAATGATAATATTCATAATTTAAAAACTGATAATATAATTCAAAAATTTTAAAATATTCATAATGAAGTAGTTCAATACTATGTATTTACATTTTAATCCTAAAAATTATTATTATTACAAAATTTATGATATAATAATATGTTGAATAATGCTAAAAATAAATACATACCATTATTAGGAGGACATTATGGCGAATACATTTTATATAGTAAGACATGGACAAACTAATTGGAATATTTTGGGTAAAACTCAAGGTCATGGAAATTCAGATCTTACAGATCAAGGTATTAATCAAGCAAAAGAGCTAGCTAATGATATAGTAAAATATCCTATTGATTTCATATATAGTAGTGATTTAGGAAGAGCTGTGCAAACAGCTGAAATATTAGGATCTAAGCTTGATATAAATGTAAAAAAGACAGAAGCATTAAGAGAAATGGGCTTTGGAGTATGGGAAGGTCGATTAATAAAAGAAATAAAAGAAAAATATGCTGATATCTATACTACTTGGAGAAATCAACCTCATTTAGTCAATATACCACAAGGAGAAACTCTTCATGTAATAAAGGAAAGAGTAGATAATTTTATAAATGAGTTAAACAACCAATATGAAAATAAACATATAATGCTTGTGACTCATTCTGTTACTGTAAGAGTAATGCTCTTATCATTTTTAGGCTCAAGTATGGAAAACATATATAGAATAAAGCAAGATAATACAGCTTTAAATATAGTTGAATTTAGAGACTATGGACCAGTTGTTATAAAAATGAATGATACAAGTCATATAACAAACCATGTAAAGATTAACAATTCAGCACTAGAATAAGGAGAAATTTTATGTCCAAAGTAATAGTAGTTGGAGGAGGTCCATCTGGAATGATGGCAGCTCTTCAAGCTTCAAAAAAACATGATGTTACATTAGTTGAAAGAAATGAAGAACTAGGTAAAAAGCTTAAAGTTACTGGCGGTGGAAGATGTAACATAACAAATAATAGAGATATAGAAGAATTTTTTGATAAAGTAGTTACTAATAAAAAATTTTTATATAGTAGTTTTTATACTTTTACAAATAGAGATTTATTAGATTATTTTACAAAAAATAATTTAGAATATAAAGTAGAGGACTTTAATGACAATAAAGTATATACAAAGAGTGATAAATCAGTAGAAGTAATTGATACATTAAGAAACGATTTAATAAAAAATAATGTTAATATACTTTATAATAAAAAAGTAATTGATATTATTGTAGAGGAAGATACTATTAAAGGTGTTTTAATTGAAAATGGTGAAAAAATTTTTGCAGATAAGGTTATAATTTCAACGGGAGGAAAGAGTTATTCTCATACAGGTTCGGATGGACTAATGTATGATATTCTTAAAAATTATAATCATACTATTAATAAAATTTACCCTGCACTTACACCACTTACAACAAAAGAAAATTGGATTACAGATTTACAAGGAATTGCAATGCAAGGAGTTGAAATTTCATGTAAAGTAAAAAAGAGAAAAATTTCTAAAATTGGAGATATGTTATTTACTCATTTTGGAATTACAGGACCATGTGTTCTTATAATATCTTCTTATATAAATAAATTTATTGAAAATGAAGAAATAGAACTTAATATAGATTTCTTACCAAGTATGAGTGTGGATGAAATATCAAACATACTTAGAAAACAGCTTAATAAAAATGTTCTAAATAATTTAAAAGGTATACTTCCTCAAAATTTTTTAAAATCAATATTTGAAATTTTATCTTTAAGTGATAAAAAAGCTAATGAATTATCTAAATCAGATGAAAACAAAATAATAGAGTATTTGAAAAATATGAAGCTTACTTGTAATGGTAGTAAAGGAATAAAGACATCAATGGTAACAAGTGGAGGTGTATCTGTAAAAGAAGTAAACTCATCCACAATGGAATCAAAAATAATAAAAAATCTATTCCTTACAGGTGAAGTTATAGATATAGATGCAGAAACAGGTGGATATAATCTACAGATAGCATTTTCAACTGGGTATCTGGCAGGAATAAGTGTGTAGGTGATTAAATGAAAGTATTAGCAATTAGAGGAGCAACGACAGTAAATTCAAATACAAAAAAAGAAATTTTAGAAGAAAGTGCATTACTTATACAAAAAATAATCGAAGAAAATTTTCTAGATACAGATGATATGATAAGTATCTGTTTTACAATGACAAGAGATTTAGATAAAATATATCCCGCTGTAGCAGTAAGAGAAATATTAGATATAACAGATGTTCCTTTATTAAATTTTGAAGAAAAATATATTGAAGGAAGTCTTCAAAAATGTATAAGAGTATTAGTTCATATAAATAGCAACAAAACAAAATCAGATATAAAACATATATACTTAAATAATGCTAAAAGTTTAAGAACTGATTTAACAAACTAAAAATACAAATTGTAAAAAGTGAGTATTAATAATTTAGGAGTGATATATTATGAGTAATTTAGTTATAGCAGTCGATGGACCAGCAGGAGCAGGAAAAAGTACAATAGCAAAAATAATAGCAAATAATCTAGGAATAAATTACATAGATACAGGTGCAATGTATAGAGCGATAACTTATAAGTGTTTAAAAAATTCTATTGATATAAATAATGAAGAAGAAGTTATAAAAATAGCTAAAGTAACAGATATAGATTTTAGAGATAATAATATTTATTTAGATTCAGAAATAGTTAATGAAGAAATAAGAACAATGGAAGTTAGTAATAATGTTTCTAATGTGGCGAAAATTAAAGAAGTAAGATATTTAATGGTAGATGTTCAAAGAGAAATAGGAAAAAGAAATTCAGTTATATTAGATGGTAGAGATATAGGATCTTATGTTTTTCCAAATGCAGATTATAAATTTTACTTAGTAGCAACACCTAAAGAAAGAGGTTCTAGACGTTATAAAGAACTAGTTGAAAAAGGTTATGATATTACTCTTGAAGAAATAATAAATGATATAATAAAAAGAGATGAGATTGATTCAAATAGAGATTTTGCACCACTAGTTAAAGCTAATGATGCTATTGAAATAGACACAACAGGAAAATCTATACAAAATGTAGTAGATGAAGTTGTTTCTAAAATAAATATGTAGTTTTGAAGGGAGATAGTTGTGAACTCATACAAATTCGTTATAAATATATTCAAAAACTTTTGTAAGACATTTTTTAAATTTAGAGTAATTGGGGCAGAAAATATTCCTAATGAAGGAAATATAGTAATAGCATCTAATCATAAATCTAATTTGGATCCTATATTTATAGCTGCTGCAATAGAAAATAGAGAAGTAGCTGCTATTGCGAAAAAAGAACTTTTTAATATAAAGCCTTTAGCATTTATATTAAAAAAATTAAATGTCATACCTATAAATAGAGAAAAACCAGATATCTCTACTATAAAAAACATTTTAAAAGCTATAAAAGATGGGTATGTATTAGGCATATTTCCTGAAGGTACAAGAATTAAAGAACCTGGATTTGGAGAAGCAAAAGCGGGACTTTCTTTATTTGCAATTAAAGGAAAGGCACAGGTTATTCCCATATCTATAATATCTAATTATAAATTATTTAATAGAGTAACTATATACATAGATAAGCCAATTTCTTTAGAAGAATATTATAAAGTTAAACTAAGTACACAAGATCATGAAAAAATAGCACAGAATGTCTTGGAAATTATAAAAGAAAATTATTATATACACTCTAAGTAGGGAGAGATGAATATGGAAGTTAAAATAGCTAAAGATGCAGGTTTTTGCTTTGGGGTAAAAAGAGCTATGAAAATGGCTTGGAATGAACTAGAAAAAAGTGAAAATGGTATATTTGCACTTGGTCCACTTATTCACAATAAACAAGCTGTGTCAAAGTATGAAGAAAGAGGACTTAAAACAGTCGAACAAGTAGAAGTTATTCCGTCTAATAAAAGTATGATAATAAGGTCTCATGGTGTTGGAGAATCTGTGTATAGTGAGGCGAAAGAAAAAAGTATAAATGTAATAGATACTACTTGTCCTTTTGTAAAAAAGATACACAATATTGTAAAAGAATACAATGATAAAAACTATAAAATAATAGTTATAGGTGATATGAAGCATCCTGAAGTTATAGGGATAAACGGATGGTGCAATAATAATGCAATTATAATTAAAACACTAGAGCAAATGAATGAAATTATATTTGATAATTCAAAGAAATATTGTGTAGTTGCTCAGACTACTATAAATCTAACTTTATATAATAATATAGTAGATAAACTATCTAAAGAAATTGAAAATATAGAGTTTTACAATACAATTTGTTCAGCTACTAAAGTAAGACAACAATCTGCTAAAGAATTAGCTCTTGATGTAGATTGTATGATTGTTATAGGTGGAAGACATAGTTCTAACACCCAAAAATTAGTTGATATATGTAAAGAGGTTGTGCCAACTATTGCAATTGAAACTAAGCTTGAATTAAATGAAGAAGAGCTAAGGAAGTATAAAGTTGTCGGAGTAACAGCAGGTGCATCTACTCCGGATTGGATAATTTCAGAAGTAATAGAATTTCTAGAATTAATTTAACTAAAAAGCTTGTATCTATAAAAATGTTAATAAAAGTGTGTATCTTATAATAAAATGGATCCTATATAGTGGACACGAGAAAAAACGTGTCTATCTATATAGGGT
>NZ_NOJZ02000003.1 GCF_002251085.2 Romboutsia maritimum
GATTATATGCTAATATTTCATTAGTTGATGAATCTTTTATCGTAGATAGATAAGCCATTTTGCCATTGCCGTACGGCATATATGTAATATCAGTTAACATTATTTTACCAGGTATATTTTGTTTAAATTCCCTATTTAACTTATTTGGAACAACTCTATGTTCTTTCGTAGCCTTAGCCATGCGTTTGTATGGATTAGATTTACGTATTGGACAAATAATATTATACTTTCTCATTATTCTTTGGATTTTCTTTCTATTCATTATGACATTGAATTTATTCTTTAATATCATCTTTATGGTTCTAGAACCTTTCTTATATCCACGGTAATTAAATGCTTTTAGAATAATTTCTTTTGATTTAAGATCTTCATTTTCCATCATATCTCTAGCTTTAAAGTTTCTTAAAAAATTATAATAACCTGAAGTAGAGACATTAGCAATTTTGCATAAATGTCTCGTCATATTATAAAGTTTAAAGTCCTTAATTAAGTTTTGTATTAGCCTAAATATCATAGATGATGGTAATTTCTTATTTATCACCTGCCTTTCTTGCAGCTCGAGCTTTTTTATCAATTCAAGCTCCGCTTTAAGATACCTTATTTCAGCATCTTTTTTAGCAAGAACTTCTTCAATCGTTAAATCTCTATTAAGTGTTCTTCCTGAATTTAAAGTTCTAGTATCTTCTAAACCTAAAACGCCTTTATCCTTATATGCATTCCTCCATCTTCGACTAGCTGAATCTATACGCTTAATTCCAATTATATCAATATTAAATCCAGCATCTTTAAAAATTTTTCTCGAAGTTTTTCCATTTTCATATTCTGCAATAAACTGTAGTTTAAATTCATTAGTATAAGTTATCCCCTTAGAGGACACATTTTTTATATATTTATTTTTAGATAATTCTAGTATTTCTTGCTCTGTAAATATCTTTTTACTCATATTTCAATCACTCCTCAATTAATATTTTACAAAAAAAGACCCTATATAGATAGACACGTTTTTTCTCGTGTCCACTATATAGGATCCATTTTACCTTTGTTCTACGCTTTTTTTATTTGAATTTATAATTTTTAAATGTGATTAAACTTTTAAAAAACCTTATTACTAGTTTTTGGTGTAATTATATTTGATATGAAAATCAAAATTATACTTATCATCCAAGGTTTTAATCCAAATTGATTAATCAATAAATTAACTCCTGAAATTGTAACTAAAGCATATTTAATTGTAATCAAAATTGTATTTTTAGAGCTTTTTCCTGATAAAATCATTCTTATGCATAAAGCAAACATCCTTATGCCTACAAAACCTACCATCACTCCTACAATATCTTGAATTAAATAATAATAATGAAATTCCATAACTAATTACTCCTTATTCTTTTATATAGTTGCTGCAGCTTCTTCGTCTTCTTCAAGTGCCTTAATCTCTTCTTCTGTATAAGTCTTCATACTAAATCCAGTAGCTCCATATATGAATGATATTATAGGAGTTATCCAACTTAAGAAACAATATGGTATAAACTCAAATGGGCTAACACCTAATGTCTGACTACAGAATATAGCATTTGAGTTCCACGGTATTAATGGACCACCAAGTGTAGCTGTATCTTCTATTATTCTAGATAAGTTTTCTGGCTTTAATTTAAATTCTTTGTATAACGGTGACATTACAGTTCCTACAAATACAGATGTAAACATCATAGATGAACTGAATGCATTTGCAAAATAACTTGCAATAAATGTAGCACCAACTAACTTAGTTCTAGAGTTACCTATTTTATCTATCATTGGTTGTAATAATATTTCTAAGAAGCCAGTTTTTTGAAGTATACCTGCTATTACGAATACGATAAATACTAATAGCACTGTTTCTGCCATACTCATTATTCCACCACGATTTAATAATTTATCTGCATAATTAAGACCTGTATCTATAGAGTATCCATTTAACATATATTTTAATATATCACCTATTTTTTCACCTTCTTGAACAACTGCTATCCCCGCTCCAAGAATTGATGAAAATAGTATAGATACTATTGGCGGCTTTTGTAATAATAATAAAGCTAATAATATTATTATTGGAATTAAAGCTATAAATCCTATGTGGAAATTAGCTTTTAAAACAGTCACTACTTGATTTATTTGATTATAATCTATTGTATTATTTGCATATTTGAATCCTATTACTGTATATAAAACTATACATAATAAGTATGAAGGTACTGTTGTAAATGTCATATGTTTTATATGTGTTATAACGTCAGTTTTACAGACAGCTGCTGCTAAATTTGTAGAATCTGATAAAGGAGATATTTTATCTCCAAAAAATGCACCCGATATTATAGCTCCAGCTGTAAGTCCAGCAGGAACACCCATACTAGTTCCTATACTCATTAATGCTATACCAGAAGTCCCTAAAGTACCCCAAGAAGTTCCAGTAGCTATAGATGTAAGAGAGCATACTATTAATGTTGTAAGTAAGAAATATTTAGGTGTTATTATTGTAAGTCCGCTGTAAACTATTGTAGGTATAGTACCAGCTGCTATCCAAGTAGCTATTAATACTCCTACTGAAATTATAATTAAGTTAGATTGGAAAGCATCCTTCCCAACTGAGAATCCAAATTCTTCTATTTCTTTATTCGTATATCCTAATTTCATAGATGCAGGAACAACGATTAACCAAGATAATAAAAACATTGTTGTTATAGATGCCTTAAATACAACCATACCAACTGTAGTTAAACATATAATTGAAAGCATTACTAAAGCTGCAAATTTAAATGTAGGTTTTCTTTTTTCAATATTTTTACACATGATGTAATTCTCCCTCTATTTATAACGACATTTAAATAACGTTTTCATTTTACTCATTTGACTGTTTTATTTACCTCTTAATTAAGATATTATTGCTTTTTTAATTCTATTTAATCCTTCTTCAACCATAGCCCTTGGACAGGCAATGTTTATTCTTTGATATCCATCTCCACCTATACCAAAAGATACTCCGTTGTTTAGTGCAACCTTACCTTTTTCAACTAAAGCTTTTGCAACTTCTTCATCACTTAATCCAGTTTTACTGAAGTCTACCCATAATAAGTATGTTCCTTCTGGTTTTCTAACTTTTAGAGAAGGCATATTTTCTTCAATATACTTTACAGCAAAGTCTATATTTCCTTCTATATATTCAAGGTATTCATTTAACCAATCTTCTCCATGATTGTAAGCAGCTTCTGTAGCTACTAAGCTGAATGCATTATTTCTTCTTATATCTAATCTAATAAAAGCAGAATCTAATATTTTGTAGTCTTCTTCATTTGGTAATATAACTTGAGACATTTGTAATCCAGCTATGTTGAATGTCTTAGTAGGTGCCATGCAAGTTATACTATTTTGTGCAAATTTTTCACTTATTGATGCAAATGGAGTATGCTTGTGTCCTTTGAAAATTATATCACTGTGTATTTCATCTGAGATAACCTTTACATTATGCTTAAGACATATATCTCCTAGTTTTTGTAACTCTTCTTTAGTCCAAACTCTACCTACTGGATTATGTGGGTTACAAAGTAAAAATATTTTTACATCTTTGATTTTAGCTTCTATATCTTCATAATCCATAATATAGTTTCCATCTTCTAATTTAACTAAAGGACTTATTATTAACTCTCTTCCATTTTGTTTTACAACACTATTGAAAGGACTATAAACAGGCTCTTGTATCATTATCTTGTCATTTTTTTCAGTCATTTCTTGTATCAATATACTTATAGTTGGAATAACTCCTGGGCTGAATACTAACCATTCTGGTTTTATTTCCCATCCATATCTTCTAACTACCCAGTTTGCAATTGATTCATTGTAAGATGCTGGTCTAGTTGTATATCCATAAATGCCTTGTTCTACTCTTTTTTTAAGTGCATCTATTACACATGGAGCTGTTTTAAAATCCATATCTGCTACCCACATAGGAAGAAGATCGTTTGTTCCATATTTTTGTTCCATCTCTGACCATTTTGCTGCAAAGTTATTGCTTCTATCAATTACAGTATCAAAGTTATAATTCATAATTGTTATACCTCCAATATTTTTTTAATTATATTTTATGTATAAAGCAATATATGTGCCAAATTTTCAATTTTTTTATATGTAAGGAAACTATACTAAGTAATTTCATGTGAATAACCTATAAATGCTAGTAATACTAATGAGTCTAGAAATGTAAAAAATGACATTTTGAGCAACAAACAGAGTCGTTGGCAATATGAAGTATTTCGTCGACACACCGCTTAGGCTAAGCGAATTTTTTATTCGTTAAAAATCTTATTATTTTTCTAAATGTTTTAATAAAATCAATAGTTTTATGATTTTTTTAACCCATTAATAAAACAAATAAGTTTAAAAGGTAACCCAAATAACCCATTAAACCCATAATTTCTTAAATTTAATTTTGTTTAAGAAAATTTCTTCCTTTTTCTGTGATTATTGAACCACCACGACCGGATAAAACTTTTACAAACTCAAATTTTTGAAGTTCCAAAAGAATACTTCTTATTTGTTGCTCCGTTAAAAATATTTTTTCTTCTACTGCATATTCATAAAGCTTTCTTCTTCCTATTCTTTGTTTAAGTATATATGCTTCATTTATTTTTCTTAAAACAAACATGTAATCATTTAAATCCCTCTTAAAATTTGGTATAGGAAGTTTATTATTTTTCTTCAATATTTCAGAGCAATAATCTTTAGTTTCAATTGATTCAAGCATATACTCTGGTAAATCAGATACTGCTATTACTTTTTTATCTATATATGAGCAATATTCAGCTAAATTTCTTAATTCTCTTATATTCCCTTCCCAACGATATGATTTAAATACTGCTATTACTTCATCAGAAAGATTAAAGTGAACATCGAGATTCTTTTTAAAAGAATCAAATATTAAAAATACATCTTCTACACGTTCTCTAAGAGGACTAATTTTTAGAGGAAGAACATTTAATCTATAAAATAAATCTTTTCTAAATTTATTATCACAAACTAATTTTCTTAAATCTCTATTTGTAGCTGCAATAATTCTTATATCTACATCAATAACTCTATCAGAACCAACCCTTCTAATCTGCTTCTCTTGTATTACTCTAAGAATATTAGCTTGAGAGTTTAAATCCATCTCACCAATTTCATCTAAAAATATAGTTCCATTATTAGCAAGTTCAAATAATCCTATCTTCCCACCTTTTTTTGCACCTGTAAAAGCCCCTTCATCGTAACCAAATAATTCACTTTGTAAAAGCCCTTCCTGAAAAGTACTACAGTTTACTGCCACAAAAGGTCCTTGTTTCCTAGAAGAAGAACTATGTATAGATTGAGCAAATAGCTCTTTGCCTGTGCCACTTTCACCTATAATTAAAATAGATGAATTAGATTGTGCCATTTTATAAGCAATTTTTTTAGTGTTTAGTATATCTTCACTAATTCCAAGTATATCATCAAAATTGTACTTACTTACGTTTCCAGAATCAAGTAATTGAGCTCTAAGTTTAGCTTGTTTCTTTTCTGTTTGATAAAACTTAGCAATTTTTATTATAAATCCACTAAATACGTTTATGTTAGTATATCTAATATCTAAATTTATATCTATATTATTTACTTTAATAAGCTTTTGTAAGTGAGTGATTTCTTTATTTTTTATTTGATTAAAATCAAAAGATTTTATATAGTCTCCGATGTACTTACCTATCATTTCATTATCATTAAGAGATAAAATTTCTCTTGCTACATGACTATAAAATTGAACCATACCATCATGGCTTACACATATTATTCCTTCATCTATAGCAGATAATAAAAAATCAAATTGATTTTCCAACTTAGTTTGAGTTACTAGAAGTTTTTGTGTAATGTAGCTAGTAGGAATAATTTTATCTATAAATTTTTTTAATAAATCTTCTTTTATCAAATGTTCAAGGTTTAACTTTATAGCTATATCAGTTATACACCCTAAATCCATTATCCTATATCCTAAGTCTATAATCTCACAGTTATCAGCTTGTATAACAAGCTCTTCTCCTGGTGTCAAAACTACAGAATTAGGTGGAATTTTTTTTATCTCAGGATAGCAAGGCATAATGTTAGGAATTTCCATTCCCAACCTGTATATAAGAGTTATTGTTTCTAATGCCATACTCTTAGATAAATTATATACAAACACAGTTTCACATTTGTCTACTTTAGCAATTTTTTTAAAACTAGATTTTTCAAAAGTTAATTTAGGTATAACTATCTGGGTATCTGAAGCACACATTGTAGAAATTTCTTCATATTTTAACTTTACAGAAAGAATAATTAGTTTTTCATCAAAAAAAGTAATGTTGCCTTCTTCAAAAGAGTATAGATTTATTTTTATATTATCACCTAAAAAATATCTTATTTGATTTGCATACACTTCTCCTGCCTCTTTTTTTAGTGTTATTATAGCTAATTCTCTTTTTTTCATCTTTACTCCCCATATCCTAGTAATAATATTTTTTATTAAACCGATTATAACAATCTTTTACATAAAACGCAAAAAGGTAAGAAAGAGAGATAAAATATAAAATTTATCTCTCTTTTTAATATCTATTATTTAATTTTTTATATAACTTAAATAAATTAATCTTACTTACAAACATTACCTGCGACATTTAGTACATCCCAAGTTCTAGCGAATGGCGGTGCATAGCATAAATCTAACATTCCTAATTGATTAGTAGTCATTTTGCCGAATATAGCTGCTGCTAATACATTTACTCTTTGAACTGCATCCTTAAATCCTGCAACTTGCCCACCTAAAATAACCTTAGTATCAGCATCATAAACAAGTTTTACATATATCTTATCTCTACCTGGATAGTAGTTAGTTTGGTTAAAGTCACTTATAAACTTAGATTTATAGTTTAATCCTAGTTTCTTAGCTTTTGCTTCAGTTAATCCTGTAGCCGCAGCTTCCATATTCATAACTTTTATACAACTTGATGATAAAGAACCTTGGAATGAATTGTTAGCTCCTGCTAAATTTTCTCCAACTATTCTTCCTAATTTGTTAGCTCCAGTTGCTAAAGGAACAAACATATTCTCCTTAGTTAATGTATTTTTTATAGTTGCACAGTCTCCTGCTGAATATATATCTTCTACAGAAGTTTTACCGTATTCATCAACTATTATAGCTCCATTACCTAACATATCTATCTTTGTATCTTTTAAGAATGAAGTGTTCGGTCTAACACCAGTAGCTATAATAACTAAATCAGCTTCTATTTCACCTTTATTAGTTATTATTTTTTCTACTTTAGTTTCACCTAAAAACTCAGATGCTAACTCTTCTAAACGTAAGTCTATACCATGAACTTTTATTTCTTTTTCTAATACATCAGTTATTTCCTTATCAAATACTTGATCTAATATTCTATCTGTAGCTTGTATAACAGTTACTTCTTTACCTAATTTTTTAGCAGCTTCAATAGCTTCTACTCCTATAAATCCAGCACCTATTATAACAATTTTTTTTATTTCTTCTTTTTTTAATAATTCTTTAATTTTTATACCATCTTTCATAGTTTTTAAAGTTGATACATTTTCAAGTTTAACATTTTTTATAGGAGGTATTATACTACTTGCCCCCGTTGCTATCATCAATTTATCATAAGAATCTTCAAACTCTTCTCCAGTTTGTACATTTTTAACTACTATTTTTTTTAAATTAGAGTCAACATTTATAACTTCATGGAATATATTCAAATCTATTCCAGACTCCTTAAATTCCTCTGGACTTCTAGCAATCATATTATTCGGTTCATCAAAAAATCCTCCAACAAAATATGGAAGTCCACATGCTCCAAAAGACACTATGTCTGTTTTTTCATAAACTACAACTTCATATTCTGGCTTATTTCTTTTTAATTTAGCTGCTGCACTCATACCAGCTGCTACTCCACCTACTATTATAACTCTCATAAGTATCCTCCTTAAATATATAATTCATATAAACTAAGTAACTATCCTATACTATTAAAATATTTTCCATAATAACATATAAAATACAACAATTATATATTTTTGAGTAATTTCTATTTTGATTTTTTATATAGTTTAAAAATTCTTCAGAATAATCCCCTCTTTTTCTATAAAAAGAAGGGATTTATATTATTTACTAATATTAACTTATTTACACAATACTTCATTTAAATCTAATGTTTTTGTTCCATCTTCTAAAATGAAGCATGGTATTCCTATACCACCCGCAGCTTTTACCCCATCATATATTCCTGAACCTTCACGTAATGCTAAATAATCTTTTAAATCTGGTAAGCTTGATGATAAATTTTTAAAATCTACATCTATATCCTTCCCTCTTAATTGGCATAATGCATATATTGTGTCTGGGCATAAATGACTTCCTACTACTGTTACTTTCATGATAAAATCCTCCTTAATATTGTTTTAATATTTATGTAAAATTTTTAAATCTCTGCTACCATTCAGAGTTCTTAATTTTATTAGAGCAATAATTATGCCAAGTTTTTTTTAACATATTTTTTTCTACTAAAAGTATAAATAATGACAGATATTCTTGATTATCCAAAAATATCTGTCGTTATTTTTTTACTGTATTTAAACGATTTTCTTTTTTATGGGTTGAACTGTATCAATCATTTGTCACTTTAAACCCAAATTTAGTAGCTTAATACACAAATTTCCTCCCTAGAAATCTTAATAATATTAAAAAGGCAAGGTCTTGTGAATAGCTATTTTCACTCTGCCTTACCTCTTTTTTATAATTATTTTATTTTTTATTATTCTCAACTTCATTAAACTTTGAATTCATAATTAGTATGTCAACTCTTCTGTTAAGTGACTTCCCTTTATCGGTACTATTATCAGCTTTCGGTCTAAATTCTCCATAACCTGTTGCCGACACTTTGTCCCCTTTTATCCCAGCTTGATTAATTAAAATTTGTGCTACATTACTAGCTCTCATAACAGATAAATCCCAATTAGACTTATAGAAATAGCCCTTCATAGGAACAGAATCAGTATGACCTTCAATCCTAATATAACTATCACTTGCTATCGATTGATTTATAATTTTCCCTATCTTAGTAAGATAATCTCAAATAAATGCACTTATTATTTAATTAGTATGTTTTTATTTGAGATGATATTAAAATATATATAAGATACCTATTATTATTACTACAATTATCATTATAACTGCTAATTTATCTAAAAATTCTCCTGAATTTATATATATATATGGATTTATATAAAATTTTGGTTCTTTTTCTTTATTGTTCATTTTTTCGTCTTCTTTTTTTACTTCTTCTATAGCTGACATTCTAATTCGAACTTGAACTTCAGAAAGGATTCCTTTTTTAGCCATATCTTCTACATCATTAATTGCATTAGATAATACCTTTTGTCTTTCTTCATTTGTTTTACAGTTTTTTAGTTCTTCTTTTAAATCCTTACATTCTTTTATTGATTGCTCTGCTATTTGCTTCATGTCAGGGTATTCTTCACTTATAAAAAGTACTTCCTTCGAGGTTAATTTTTCTCCTTTAACTATTTTTATAGCTATTAATTCTGCCTTTTTAATTTGTTCTGGGATTTTTTTTGAAAACATTACTACTTCTTCTATAGCTAACATTTTAATTCGAACTTCAACTTTAGAAAGGACTCCTTTTTTAGCCATATCTTCTACATCACTAATTGCATTAGATAATATCTTTTGTCTTTCTCCATCTGTTTTGCAGTTTTTTAGTTCTTGTCTTAAATTCTTACATTCTTTTATTGATTGCTCTGCTGTTTGTTTCATATCAGGATATTTTTCTCTTATAAAACGTAGTTCTTCCGCAGTTAATTTTTCTCCTTTAACTATTTTTACAGCTATTAATTCTGCCTTTTGAACTTGTTCTTGAATCTTTTTTAAAGACTTCGCAACTTCTTCTACACCTGACATTTTAATTCTAACTTGAATTTCAGAAAGGGCTCCTTTTTTAGCCATATCTTTTACATCACTAATCGCATTAGATAATAATTTTTGTCTTTCTCCATCTGTTTTACAACTTTTTAGTTCTTCTTTTAAATCTTTACTTTCTTTTATTGATTGCTCTGCTGTTTGTTTCATATCAGGATATTTTTCTCTTATAAAACGTTGTTCTTCTGCAGTTAGTTTTTCTCCTTTAACTATTTTTATAGCTATTAATTCTGCCTCTTTGATTTGTTCTTGAATTTTTTTAAAAAGCTTTACAAATTCTTCATTCTGAAATTTATTTAGTTTAATTAATTCTTCCTTTGGTAATTCTTCAATATTTATTTCAGGCAATAACTTATTTTGTATTTGTTTAATTTCATTGCTAGACTTTATCTGACTTTTTCCATAAAGATTCCTATTATATGAGTTGTTATTTATATTGTTCATCATTTTTTATTCTCCTCAGGTGGTATTCCTATTTTTCTTTATGTAAAATTTTACTTCTTCGCTAAAATTTATTGCTTCTTCTTATTTTATATAAACTGAAAAGTTTTAACAATGTTTTTACATTTATTTCCATAATATTATGATAATACTTTCGCTAATTTTAAAAGTGAATTTAATTTACTTTTAATTTATCTATTTTATATTGTTATATAACAAAAAAGATATCATCATAACAGTATGATAATATCTTTTCATGGATTTCAATTGTATAATTTAACAAGCAACAATTTCCTTAATCATAAACTCTTTTCCACATAATAACTCCCAGTCTTTACTTTGACATTTTGGACATTTACGATTATTTTCAAGGAGATTAAAAACTTTATTACAATTTTTACATATACCATTACCTGGTAATATCTCAATTTTCAATTTGGTATCTTGTAATATCGTACCATCCACTGCCGCTGGATAACATTGCTCTATATATCTCGGAATCATTGATGAAAGCTCTCCGATTTGTAACACTAATGTATCAATTTTAGTCAATTGTTGCTCTATTGCAATTTTTTTTACTGTCTTAACAACCTCAATTACAACACCTAGTTCATGCAAATCAATCACCTACCCTTACTTTTTTGCTTATTGCATATTAATCTAGATTATTCATTTGTTGCAAAGAGTTTTTTAACCTTTTTAACTGCAATTCTTCCTTTACGTTTAATCATGTGTTTTACTACAATCGGTTTCAAATCTTCATATGCCGCACCTTCACCGTCATATTTTCTAACAAGTGAAATAGCATCAAACTTACATTTTGTTGTACAGACACCGCATCCTACACACATAAATTCATCTACAACTGTAGCCCCACAGCTAAGACAACGTTCAGTTTCTTTCTTAACTTGTTCTTCTGTAAATGTTTTTCGTAAATCTTTGAAGGTATCTTTTGATTTAACTGGATCAACATGACCTGCACATTGTCTTGGAATACGATCGTATTCTTCAAGGTCAAGATCTGTTTTATCTATCGCATGATATTCTCTCTTACTACGACCGATAGTTAAGCTTTGTCCAGGTTGAACATAACGATGTATCGAAATTGCTCCCTGCTTACCTGCAGCAATAGCATCTATAGCAAATCTTGGACCTGTAAATGAATCCCCACCAGCGAATATATCTGGCTCTCCAGTTTGGTATGTAATCAAATCAGCTTTTATTGTTTTGTTAGGATTTAATTCAACCTTACTGCCTTCAATTAAATTACCCCAATCAATTGACTGACCTACTGAAATCAATATGCTATCAGCTTCAACAACCTTTACATCATTTTCATCATAAGTAGGATTGAATCTTCTATTTTCATCAAATACAGAAACACATTTTTTAAATTCCATACCGACAACTTTGCCATTTTTAGTAACAATACGTTTAGGTCCCCAAGAGTTATTAATAATAATCCCTTCGGACATTGCCTCTTCTATTTCCTCATTAAGAGCTGGCATCTGTTCACGGCTTTCAAGACAGAACATATCGACTTTTGAAGCACCTACTCTTGTAGCGTTTCTTGCAACATCTATTGCAACGTTACCTCCACCAATTACAACTACATTTCCTTCAAGTTTCATGTCTTTGTCCAAATTTATATTGCGTACGAAATCAACACCTGGGATAACCCCTTTTGCATCTTCCCCTTCAATACCAAGTTTTCTGCCTGCTTGAGCACCAATTGCAAGGTAAAATGCTTCAAATCCTTGACTTCTTAAGTCATTTAGACTTAAATCTTTGCCAACTTCAATACCTGTTTTAAACTCAACACCTAATTCTCGTAAAATATCTATCTCTGCATTAACTACCTCTTTTTCCAATCTGAAAGATGGAATTCCCATAGTCAACATACCACCAAGTGCTTTTTGCTTTTCAAATACTGTCACCTTATATCCATCAAGAGCCAAGTAAAAAGCACAAGAAAGTCCAGCAGGCCCCGCACCGATAATCGCAATTTTATTTCCATATCGATGTTTCACTTTAGGTACATAACGGTTATTTAAATTTAAATCTTGATCTGCAATGAATTTTTTAATTTCATCTATAGCAATTGGGTCATCAATATCTCCTCTAGTACAAGCAGATTCACATTTTCTAGGACAGATACGTCCACATACTGCTGGGAATGGATTTTCATGTTTGATAAGTTCAAGTGCTTCTCTATATCTTCCTTGAGAGGCCAACTTAATATAACCTTGAATACCTATATGAGCAGGACATTCGGTTTTACAGGGACTTGTTCCACTGTCAGCAACAACTTGTCTATTGTAACGATATTCATGATTCCATTTATCTGGACCCCACTCTGTATCATATGGAAGATCTCTTTTCTTCTCAGGAATAGGTGTTTTACCACATAGTTTTTGACCCAATGTCAATGCATTAACCTGACAATTTTCAACACATTCACCACACGCAACACATTTGTCCTTATCTACGTATGAGACATAGTTTGAACGTACCATATCAGGATTTAAAAACATCTCTGCAGTTCGCAAAGACAAACATGAACATCCACAACAGTTACAAATTGCATGAGTTTTTCCAGAACCATCTAGATTAGGTATCTGATGTACCAACCCATTTTCCTCTGCTCTTTTAATAATATCAAAAGCTTCTTCACGTGTAATTTTACGTCCTCTACCTGTACGAATATAGTATTCGGCTGCATGGCCCATCTGAATGCACATATCTTCTTTTAAGTGGCCACAGCCTTCCCCCATAGCTTCTCTTGAAGTACGACAAGAACAATCTGAGACTGAAAAAATTTCATTATCATTTAGATATTTTGAAATTTCTTCATATGAGGCTTTTCTAGTTTCCCCTTCAATTGCTTGTTCAATAGGTATAACACGCATTAAACCTATACCTACCGGGAAATTACCTGCTGTCTTTGGACCTCTTACTCTTCCGTATGCTTCGAAGGATTCAGCGATTTGCGGATATTTTTTAACATTTTCCTTATTATTAACCATCATTTCCATAATTCCCGGAACCCAAGTTTCATACCAGTATTTATCAACACCATCTTTTTCATTAACAAAACAAACACCCGCAACAGCCAATTCCCATAATAATTTCGTTGTTTGTTCTACAGATTTACCACACAATGGAGCAACTTCCTCTGCGCTCATAGGTTTACGCATTTGTAAACAAAGTGCCACTTCTGCCATTTCGTCACTAACAACAGGTTCCAAAATCATATATTCTGGATCTGTGCTTTTAATTCCAGATTTTGACCCCATCTTTTTTCTGCTGACCTTATTAGCAAACTCTAAAACTTTTTCCTTAGTAGCCATAAATGTCCCCCTAATTAACTATATTTTTATTAATTTACGTTCCAGTTTTTCACTTCTGTACGTATCCAATTTGCCCACTCATCAATTCCCTCACCCGTTTTAGAAGAAATTGGAAAAACCTTAATATTAGGATTTAATTTTTTCACATGCTCTTTAACTGACTCTAAATTAAAATCAAAATAATCTATTACATCCATCTTGTTAATTAATAAAACATCAACTATAGAAAACATTAATGGATATTTTAGAGATTTATCATGTCCCTCTGGTACACTTAAAATCATAACATTTTTTGATGCACCAGTATCAAACTCTGCTGGACATACTAAATTTCCTACATTTTCTAAGATTGCGAAATCTACGTCTTCTGTTCCAAGTCCTAATAAACCTTGTTTAGTCATATCTGCATCAAGATGACACATACCACCTGTATGCAATTGTATTACTTTTGTACCAGTTTTTGAAACTGTATTAGCATCTACATCTGAATCAATATCTGCTTCTAAAATTCCTATTCTCATTTCATCTTTCAAAGCCTCAATAGTTCTTAAAACAGTTGTTGTTTTGCCTGAACCTGGTGATGACATTAAATTTAATAAAAAAGTCTTATCTTTTTTTAATTCTTCTCTAAGCAAATTTGCTTGTTTATCATTATCTTCAAAAACACTTTGCTTAATCTCAAGTACCTTATATGTATCCATATCATCCCCACCCCCATTTCTGTTAAAATATATTTTTAATTTTCCCCAATTTTAATACTATTTTTTAACAGTGCCAAAAACACAGTTCTTGCTAGTATTATAGCACCAAATCTGTAGTAAAACATTAAATTAAAGCCTATCTACTAAATAAAACATATTAACCTATTGCTTTCATTTTCATATAAACGGTGCTAGAATATTTATGAACACTACTTTTAAATACAATTGGAGGGATTATATGTTCTTATTTGAAGCACAGCCAATCACCAATTGGCTTATGTTACTTTTAGTATTCATTTTATTAATTATACTAAATGAAATTGGACGCCGTTATAAGTGGGGTGGGATTTCACTATTCATAATATTACCAATCATTCTTACCTTCTTTGTCTGGCCAAAAACAACTTCTGGTACAAGTGTAAATGACTGGTTTCATTACGCAAAAGTTTATTCTGCTTTAGCAGGATGTATAGGATTTTGGCTAATCCGTAATTCAAAAGATGCAGTTAATAAAAAATGGGTCTTATGTTTCCCACCTTTAATTCTTGCAATTAATATCCTTGAAGCTGTTACTCGTGATTTTCAAATTGGATTATTAGGACTTACAAAAGAAGTATTTGAAGGAATAATGATGTATAGTGGTTCTTGGAATTATTTAAATGGTATCGCAGGTATTTTAAACATTATTACTATTACTGGTTGGATGGGCATATGTATTAGCAAAGATAAGAGCAAAGATATGCTATGGCCAGATATGTGCTGGTTCTGGATTATAGCTTATGATATATGGAATTTTGCTTACACTTACAACTGCCTAGGAGATCATGCTTGGTACTGTGGCATAGCTCTACTTTTAGCTCCAACTGTAACTGCATTTACACTTAAAAAAGGGGCTTGGTTACAACATCGTGCTCAAACACTTGCTCTTTGGTGTATGTTTGCTATGACATGTCCTTCATTCATTGATAACTCTCAATTTGCTGTTAAATCAACACAAAATCCAACTGCATTGTTTATCGTAAGTTTTATTGCTTTACTTTCAAATATAGCAGTATTCATTTACATGATCTATAAAGTTAGAAAGACAAAACGTAATCCATATAAGGATGAGCTTTATACTGATTTACAATGTTATGAAGAAGTAAAAGCATTTTCTAAGTAAAAAATAATTTCAGTGCTAAGTTTATATTCAATATCATAATTAAAAGAAATCAAGCTTTGCAAATTTCTGCAAAGCTTGATTTCTTTATATAATAAAATTTGGGACTTTATAAATTTCTAGAAGATCAGTTAAACCTTCCATTATTTCTTTTCTAGAAAAATTACATTCTTTTAGTTTATCGTCATCTAGCTCATTAATAGTTTGATAAAAATCAATTCCTAGTCTTAGGTAATCTTTATTAGATTCTTCTAAACTTCTAAAAAGCAGATCTTCAGCTTCACAAATTTTATTTTTTCTAAGTAATAAACTTATTTCTTTATATAGCATATCTGTTTCTGATAAATTAATTTTGTCATTTATTTCATACGTAATTGTACTTGTATTAAATATTAGGCTAGCTACTAGTCTAGATATATTTTCAATTTGTCTGAGTAACCAATCTTGTTTATATTCCATAATAGCTTTTCTCCTATCTTCTTATCTTTTCTTCTCTATATTATATCCTATTTTTGGTATATTTTATGATAAAAATTAGGAGAATCCTTCATATTTATATAATAATCAAATTTAAATATTATGTTCCACAAAAAGTTCTATAAGGACAATTAGAAGGTTTAGGTGGATTTGAATATTTCTCTTGATATTCTGAATGTTCATATGGTCTTGATATCGCATCAAGAAGCTTTCTCATAATATCAAAATTACCTCTATTTGCAGCTTCTATAGCTTCTTCTACCCTATGATTTCTTGGAATCACTGCTGGATTTGACTCCTTCATTAATTGATGTACTAGCTTATTTGACTGTGATTGCCTTTTAAGCCTTTCTTGCCACACCTTATACCAATTATAAAATTCTGTACTACTAAACATACCCTTACCATTGTTCTTATTGAAAGTTAATGCAATAAAAGTATTAGTATAATCTTCGTTATACTTTTCCATCATACTAAGTAAATCTTCAATAATAGTTTTATCTTGTGCTTCTTCTTTAAATATTCCAAGTTTTGACCTCATTTTAGATAACCAATTTAAATAGTATAAATTATTAAAATTAGAAATAGCATCTTGAGCTATTTCTATAGCATCTTTTTCATTTTCATGCAATAAAGGTAATAAAGTTTCAGCAAATCTACATAAATTCCACTGAGCCATAATAGGTTGATTTTTAAAAGCATAACGCCCATAAGTATCAATAGAACTAAATACAGTATTAGGATTATAATTGTCCATAAAAGCACATGGTCCATAGTCAATAGTTTCTCCACTAATAGTCATGTTATCAGTATTCATAACACCATGTATAAACCCAACAGTTTGCCATTTAGAAACAAGATTCGCATGAAATTTTATTACTTCATTAAGGAAATTAATATACTTATTCTCATCATCTTTTATATTTGGAAAATGTCTTTTTAAACTATAATCAGCGAGTTCCTTAAGCTGCTTCGTACTACCAAATCTTGATGCATACTGAAACGTACCAAATCTAATATGGCTAGATGCTATTCGAGTTAATATAGCGCCTTCTTTTCTAGTTTCACGAATTACAGATTCTCCAGTTTTAACTATTGCTAAACTTCGTGTAGTTGGAATTCCAAGACCATACATGGCTTCACTTATTATATATTCACGAAGCATCGGTCCAAGCGCTGCCCTTCCATCTCCTCCACGAGAATACGGAGTTCTTCCTGAGCCCTTAAGTTGAATATCATATCTTTCACCCAAAGGTGTTATTTGCTCACCTATTAATAATGCTCTTCCATCTCCTAACATCGTAAAGTGTCCAAACTGATGACCAGCATAAGCTTGAGCAATAAAAGCACCTTCTTTTATAGTCTTATTACCTGCAAGTATTGACACCCCATCATAACTTTTAAGAGAATCACTATTTAATCCTAGATATTTTGCTAAAGGATTGTTGAAAATAATTAATTTGGGTGATTTTACTTTATTTATATTAATTTTACTAAAAAATATTTTTGGTAGAGTACTATAGCTATTATCTAAATTCCATCCCATTTCTACAACTTCTTTTTTATTAGTCATTTTTCCTCCTTATCTGTTTCATATTTTTAGTGTATTGTATATATTTAATTAATATGCCCTTATTAATAATTTTAAATAACATTGTTTTTATTCTAATGTTTTTATGGATTCAATAATATAAATTATTTACATCATTAATACACATCATTAAATTTTTGATATAATAAACTTATTATACTTAGGAGGTACAATATGAAATCAGCACAATATTACATAGAAAAATTAGATATGACATCACATGTAGAAGGAGGATACTTCAAGGAATCAGTACTATCAAAAGATTTCTTTAGAGAAGACAAAAAATTATTTAGTAGTATATATTTCCTACTTGAAACTGGAGAGGTATCTCATTTTCATAGATTAACTTCTGATGAGATGTGGTATTACCACGATGGTCAAGCTCTAACTATATATATGATAACACCAGATGGTGAGCTTATAACTAAGCAATTAGGATTAGATATAGAAAAAGGAGAGGTTCCACAAGTTTTAGTTCCTAAAGGATATATATTTGGTTCTTCTATGAACAACGATGGATTTGCTTTAGTTGGATGTATGGTAGCCCCTGCATTTACTTTTGATGATTTTGAATTGTTTAAGAGAGATGAACTTTTAAATATGTATCCACATCTTGAAGATATAATAAAGAAGTTAACTAGATAAAATAATTTTTTATTTATGATAAAAAGTCATGCACATTTGCTTATTATTAAAAGAAGACGGAATAATTCGTTCCATCTTCTATGATAATAATTTTTTAGTCTGGAAAAATACTTACTACTATGAATAAGTTTTAAATTTTATCTATACAATAATCCCACAATTCCTGATATATAAAATGTATAATAATTCTTATCTATATCTTTTATATCATAACTTGCACTAATAATAACCTCAAAATCATCAGATTCAGGAATATCATCATTTAAAGATGTACATCCAAAATAAACGTCTTCACTAATATACCCTTCTTCAAGTGTATAAATCTTTAATTTATTTGCACAACAATTGCCTTTTATCAAAGCAATAGAAAAACTTATCTGAGGTTTTATACTTATCTCCTTATAATAGGCTAACACCTTTAACTTCGTACAAATTTCTCCTAAATCAACTTCCATCTCTTTAATTTCTTCCTTTATTCCAAAATTTTCTATATGAAAATCATTTATATAACAAGTAAGATTCTGAGCTATATGCATTGATATTTTATTTTTTTTAATCCGAGAAACTAAATTTATATCTCCTATCTTCAAATATCTACCTTGTTCTATCTTACTTACAAATATATCCCCATAGTCCATATAATCCTGAATTTTATTTTCCCTTGAAATATCAGTAGAGTCTGTATTACCTGTAATATAAATACATCCTTTTTTATCTACCGTTATATCACTTGAAATATCTTCTCCACTTCCTCCTAAATATGTTGAAAATACAATATTTCCTCCTAAATCTATTTTGAGCACAAATGCATCTTTCTTATTATTGTAGTAAAATAGCTCATTCTCAAGGATAAAATCGTCTGATGTTGTATAACCTGTTACATATATATTTTTATATTCATCTATTTCTAGTGCAGTGGCTACTTCTTCTTTATCTCCTTCTATTTTTTTAGAAAGTAGTATTTTATAATCATTACTTATTTTATATACTACTGCATGTCTATTTTTTGACTCTGTATCTATCATATATCCTGCTATATAAATATTTTCGTTCTTATCTACTTTAATAGAGTTTGCTTCTTCATAACTATATTCACTTATATATGTTGCAAACTTTATTTTGTTAGTTAAGTCATTAGGATTTATTTTAATTAGGTATATATTCTTTGAACCATCAAATGTGTGTATTTGGTTTATTAAAGGAAAGCCTGATGATAGTGCATATCCTGCTACGTATATATTTTTATTATCATCTACATATATTGATTTGCCTAAGCCTACTTGACTACCTAAAGTCGTTGAAAATAGAAGTTCTCCAATTTGCCCTTCTCTTTCATTTATTTTTATTTTACTTATAAATATATCTCCTTTTCCAATTGTATTTCCTATTTGATTTACAAGTGGAAAGTCCTCTGAATAAGTTCCACCTGTTACATATACATTTTTATCACTATCTAGATATATTGAATTTGAATAGTCGTCTTCATATCCTCCTAAATATGTTGAAAATACTAACTCTCCTATTTCTTCTGATGTTATTTCATCTTTTTTTATTCTTATTTTACATATAAAAACATCAAAGCCTTTTGAATAGTCATATATTTGATTTTTTACAGGAAAATCGTCTGAGTTAGTATTACCTGTTATATATATACTTTGTTCATCATCTATTGCTATAGATGTTCCTTCATCTATACCTCTTCCTCCTAGGTATGTTGAAAATACAATCTTTCCATATTTATTTATTTTACTTACAAATATATTCCAACTTGGCTTATATATCTCTATAGGATTTTTTAGTGGAAAGTCTATTGAAAATATTCTTCCTGTTATATATATATTTTCCTCTTCATCTACAGCGATAGAATTGCTATTATCTTCATCGTTTCCTCCTAAATAAGTTTCATATATTAATATTGGGTCTATTATTAAATCTATATTTGTATTATATTTTCCTATTTGAAAAGAAATATCTCTTCCTGATAGTATAAATTTACTTTCTACTTCTACCGTTTTATCTTCTATTATTTGATACGCTTTTGGTTTCCTCATAAGAACTTTAGAGTTGTTTACTTTTATTTCTAAATCTCCCTCTTTATTTAATTTAATATTAGAATTATTTTCAATGGTAAGTCTTATATCTTTAGGATTTGCTCCACTTTTTACGATAAAATCATAAGCCAGTCTTTTGTCTTTTTCATAATATACTAAGTCTATTGATTTATATATTTCTTTGTATATTAATCTTTTAAAAGCTTCTATATTTTTTATCCAGTTACTTTCATCATTTCCTTTTTGATAGGTAATATTTGCATTTAATTTATCTTGTCCTTTTATTTCAAGTTTTGAATTATAACTATTATTTAAATTAATTTTTAGTATATGAGCTTCTACTTCTTTAGGTTTTTTAAATAGTTTATTAGTAATAATTAGTTGTTTAAGTTTTTGATAAAATCTTATGTTTTCTTCCGATTTGTTTACTAAGTTTTTATTTTTTTCCATTAAGCAAAGTACAATTTGATTTTCTAAAAAAAGTGCATTATATTCTTTAGTTCTAATTGAGTATTTTATATCTTTATCTATATAACCACAATTTTTTTCAAAACTTAAAGGAATACCACGCAGTACTTCTTCTTTTTTTAAAGTATTCATTATCATCAACCTTTCTATTGAATTTTACTATAAGACAAAATACTTCTAATCTATAGTTTCATTATTTTTTATAATAAATTAAATATTCTTTAATATTGTCTATAGGTGTATAGTCACTTATTTGATTGTTAGATATATCTAAATGTGTTAACTCAACTAGATTAGCTAAGTCGTTTAAATTACTTATACTGTTATGCGATAAATATAGTAACTTCAAGTTAATTAAAGATTTAAGAGGACTTATATCATATATATTATTGAAACTTAGATCTAATCGTTCTAAATTCACTAATTCTTTTAACGCTGATATATCTTGTATATTGTTTAAAGGTAAATATAATTCTTTTAAATTTAATGCGTATTTTAAATATGAAATATCAGTAATATTACTTGCTTTAATATCTAAAATAGTAAAACTTAATAGGTCTTTTGTAGTAATTGATTTGTTATAGCTCTTTGGTCTTCTTAGAACTTCATTTAGAAGTATTTGTGTATTTATATCTATATTATTTAGTACTTTTTCTTTATCAAATAAATATATTTCAACAGTTCCAGAAAAATCTAAGCCATTATCAAATCCAAATACTATAGTATTTGGTACAATTATATCTTTAAAGATTATAGTGTTTATTTGTCTATTGTAATCTCCTTCGCCTGGTATTATCGATGGTGTTAATCTATTTCTATCTTTTAAGAAATCTAGTGCTAATTTAAATGTATTATTTTCATCTGAAACATTTTTAAAATCAATTTTTTGGTTCTGTGCACTGAAATTTATAAGTTGTAGTTTAGATATCGATAGTATTGAACTTACTTGATTATTATCTATATATAATTTTTCTAAATTTTTCATTTGAGATAATTCCTTGATATCTGTTATTTTATTTCTTGATATGAATAGTTGTTGTAAGTTTATAAGAGAAGATAATTTATTTACACTTGTTAAATTATTTCCATTTATAGATAGTATTTTTAGATTAAATAATTTTAATATAGGTTTTATATCTATTTTTTTATTATCATCTATATTTAGTGTTTCTATATTTATTAGACTTGACAATACACTTATATTTTCTATATTATTTTGAGCTAAATTTATATTTTTTAATTTGGTTAAGTTACTCAATACATCAATATCTTTTATACCTGTATTGTCTAAATATAACTCTGTAATATTCGTTAATTTATTTAAGCTTTTTATGTTTTTTATGTTTGGATTTGAGCTAAGATATAGTTTTGTGAGATTAATTAATTCTGAAATCTTACTAATATCAGAAATATTATTGTTTTTCAAACTTAAGGAAGCGAGATTTGTTAAATTTGAAATTTTAGATATGTCTGTTATTTCATTGTTATCCATTTTTAGATTTACCAAATTTTGTGCATATTGTAACCCACTTAAATCTTGTATCTTATAATTACTTGCTTCTAGTTGTGTAAATTTACTGTCTTCTAACTCTGATTGTAAAATCCCATAGTTACATTCTTCTCTTCTTCCTAGATAATTATTTATAGCTATCCTTAAATCTCTATCAAATACTACATTTATTTCTATATCTATATTTACTAAGAGTTGATAATAGTGTCTCCATTTATCTGTAGGATATTTACTAGTAAATCCTATTTTTTTTCTATACGGTATGTTTATATGACTATAATAAGAATATTGTCCTCTAACACGCCAACCATCCCACAAATCATCATAAACACGCAAATTACTGCCATCAAAATCTTTTAAGTTACTTAAATCTATTCTTAGTTCTTCTCCTTGAACAATCCCACATTTTATATCTATAATTTGATAATCCAAATCACATATAAATATTGGATTAGATACATTATACTCTAATGGTGTTAAGTTTGTTATCTGATTATACTTAAGTGTTATTTCTTCAAAGTTTCTTAAATTTTTTAAATTTCTTAAAGCTTCTATATTACTTATTTTATTGCTATTAAAATTTGCTTTTTCTAATCTAGGTAAACTTACTATTGGCTCTATATCACTTACTTTATTGTTATTAAAGTTTATTCTAACTAACTTAGGTAAGTTTTTTAAAAACTCTATACTAGTTATTTTATTATTTTCAAAATCTAATTGTACTAAATTGATTAGATTTTTTATAGTTTTTATACTCGTTATTTGATTGTTATTAGCACTTATTTTTATTAATTTCGTCAAACTACTTAAAGAATCTATATTAGATATTTGATTGTTATCAATACTTATTTTTGTTAACTTTGTCAAATCACTTAAAGAATCTATATTAGATATTTGATTGTTACTTATATCTAATTGAGATGTTTTAGTTAATTCTTTTAATATAGTTATATCAATTATTTCATTGTTATTGATATTAAGTTGTACTAGTTTTGTTAGATTTATTAAAGAATCAATGCTTTCAATTTTGTTATTTCCAAGTTTCAGATAATATAGATTGATTAAGTTTCTTAAAGGTTCTATGTCTACTACTTGATTGTTGGTAATATCAAGGTTATATAGTTTTGTTAAATCTTTTAAAGCATTTATACTAGTAATTTGATTATTTGGAATTTCTATTTGAAATAAATTTTTTAAATTCTTTAGAGGTTCTATATTACTTATTTGATTTGAACCCATATACACTTGTTTTAGTTCTATTAAATTTTCTAAAGTATCTATATTATTTACTTGATTAGTATAAAAATTTAAATCTTCTATATTTTTTAAGTTGGTTAAAGATTCTATGCTAGTTATTTGATTTTCATTTAAATATAACGTTACTAAATTTGTTAAGTTTGCTAGGGAATCTATATTACTTATTTGATTTGAACCCATATATATTTCTTTTAATTTAGTTAAGTTTGCTAAAGAATTTATATTATTTATTTGATTATAGCTAATATCTAATTTTTTTAATTCTATTAAATTTGCTAGTTTTTCTATATTACTTATTTGATTTCCATTAAGATTTAACTGCTCTAGCTTAGTTAGATTTTCTAATGAATCTATATTAATTATTTTATTTCCACTAATACTTAGTTGTTCTATATTTACTAAGTTAGTTATAGCATTTATGTCAATTATTTTATTCTCATCAAGATTTAGTTCTTTTATCTTTGTAAGACCTTGCAAATTATCTATATTAGATATTGAGTTGTAGTTAAGATACAAAATTTCTAGATTTATAGCATATTCTAATCCGCTTAAATCTGAAAATCCATACCCAGATGCATATAAACACTTAAAATCGATGCTTGATAAATCTTCTATTGTAATATCTTGACTGTAATCGTATCTACCTAGTTGTTGATTTATTGCTACTTTAAGCCTATCATCTGCTATTACATTCGCCATTGTTGTCACCTCTATATGTTGTCATTTCTTTCTATAAATCTATATAAGATATTAATATTTTGTCTTATAGTATCTATTTATGTAATTAATAGACTAATTGTTCAATTAGAATTTTATTTTCAAATAATTTCTTAGTTCTTTAGGTATGTAAATAAACTACATAATAAAATTCAGAAAAGTATATAATGTATTCTATAGAATAAAAAAAAGAAAGTGTCTCATTCAATAATTTTAAAAACATCATTTTGAGACACTCCCTTTCGTGGATTCCAATGGTAGATATGATTTATTGTATTATTCAAATTCGTTCATAGCAAAAGAACCCACTTCACCACTATTAAAATTTATATGTTTATAAGAACTATGTAAATCTTTTAACTTAAAGTTCTCAATAAGTGATTTTAACATCTGTGCTTGTCCACTTAATTCTTCACTAGCAGCGGCACTTTCCTCTGATGTCGCAGAGTTAGTTTGTACTACATCTGAAATTTGTTCTACTCCTAATGTAACTTGATTAATTGCACTAGCTTGTTCTTCAGATGCTTTAGCTATTTCATTAACTAATACATTTGTTATATTAGTTGTCTTAATTATTTTTTGAAGTGACTTCGCTGTATTATCTACAATATTTGTTCCATTCTCAACTGATTTTATTGAATTTTCAATAAGTATAGCAGTATTTTTCGCAGCTTCTGCTGATTTAGAAGCGAGATTTCTTACCTCATCTGCAACAACTGCAAATCCTTTACCAGCAGAACCTGCACGTGCTGCTTCCACTGCAGCATTTAATGCTAATATATTTGTTTGGAATGCAATATCGTCTATTGTTTTTATAATTCTTCCAATTTCATTAGATGTAAATGAAATTTCATCCATAGCTTTAACCATTTGTTTCATTTGCTCATCACCATTTTTAACTTGACGACTTGAACTTAGTGTTAAAGCATTAGCTTTTTTAGCATTATCTGCAGTATATTGAATTTTTTCAGATATTTCTATAATATTTGCAGATAACTCTTGAATTGCACTTGCTTGTTCAGTTGCACCTTGTGCTAACATTTGTGATTCACTTGCCACTTGTTCTGATGCTGCTCCAACCTCTTGGGAAGATAAATTTATTTGTGACATTGTTTCACTTAAACCATTAGTAATTTTGATTATAGAACTTTCAATATTTTTAAATACGCCTATATATTCTACTTCAGTCTCAACATTAAAATCACCTAATGCAATTGCTTCTAAAGTACGAACTGTATCATTTATAATTTCCTTAGTTTTCTTACTCATTTGACGTATGCTATTTGATAAATTACCCAATTCATCCTTTGATTCATAATTAATAGTAATATCAAAGTCTCCAATTGCCATTTTATTTGCAGCTCTTTCTATTTCTTCAATTGGATCTTTTAGACTCTTTGTAATATATGTAAATATAATTGCACCTATTGCCATAGCAAATAAGCTTACCCCTGTAGAAATAAACATTGTCTTTGATGCTGTATCTTGAACTTTTTTCTCAAATTTAATTCCTCTTGCTTCTGCCTGTTCATTAACAGTTATTGAATCTTGTATACATACATCAAATGCTTTCCTGTATTCCATTGTATATATATCTAGTGTTGTTCCCTTGTGATTTTCTTGCTGTCCCATGTTATATATTTTTTCATATTCTTGTTTTAATATAACTACCTTATTTTTAATCTCATCTATTAGTTTCTTATCTCCTAAAAAATGACCTTGAAGCATCTCTATTCTGTTGTATGCACTATCAAAGTCCTTTAAAATTAAAGTTCTATATTTTGCATAGTTATTTTCAAGAAATCCATTATTAATATTACTTGAAATAGAAACTAAATCCTTTCTAAGACCCATAGATTGATTTGTTACTAAATAAGGTCCCTCAAATAAATCTTTACTTAATTGTTGTGATTTTTTCAAATTGTATATCGCATAAAAATTTGCAAATCCTGCAAACATCATCAAAACAATAAAGGATATCATCATCTTTTTCCCTATTTTTAAATTCTTCATTATATATTCCTCCCAGTAACTTAATTTTCTACTATTAATAATTTAAGTTAATAAATATTTTATCTTGTTTTTTACTTTATTATCTTTAATACCCCAAGGAATTGAGTTTAATCAAACTTATACTCTAAACCAACAATCCCTTTATTTAATATGTTATACATCTATTAATAGTTTAAAGCTTTTTAACAAACTATTACACTTTAAACTTTATGGACGTTAGATAATATAAAAAACGTATTGGCTATTTAATTTAGACAATACGTTTTTTGTAAATTTCAATAGTGATGAAGAATTATAGAGATACTACTATTCAACAATAACTCCACAAGCCCATTTTGCACCTGAATTTCCTGCAGGTTGTGAAGTAAAATCATCATATCCTTCATGAAGTATAAAAGATTTTCCTATAACTTCGTTTACAGTAAATCTATTAGTAAATGTAGAAATTATACCTATTCCATTCGCAGATAAGATTGGTGGTAAATCCCCTGCATGCATAGGGTGTGCTGCGTTAGTGGGATTATAGTGAGATTTTGCAGAAGTAAATGGATTATTTTCATTTCCTACAGAACAATCTCCAACTTCATGAATATGTAATCCATGAAATGAACTAGTCTGATTATTTAGATTAGGAATACCAGTTATATATGCCTTTACATAGACCCCATCTTCTAATTGATATAAATATATGGTTCCTTTTATACAAGGTGCTAATGGCCCTCCTTTTATTTGAGCATATCCACTTGGTCTAGATGGATTATATCCAGAAAATATTTTTTGAATATCATACTTTGGACAAGAATTATCCATAATGTACCTCCTTATTGTGTAATAAGTTTATAGCGCTATATATCTTATGATTTATATTTCAAGAATGTTAATATTTGATACTTATTTAGTATAATATGAATATAACTCTAAATCATTTTTGTAGTTTATTAGCTTTTCTTATACATATTCAATGTTTTTAAATCATTCTACTTTACTCAAAAAAATATTCATTTTCTCTGTATATGTAATATATCTTGTTCCTAAATAATAATCATAGTTAGGGGGAGGTGATATTTTTGAACAAAGGAATTTGGTTTGCAATAATATTAGGAACTTTATTGCACTTTACTTATAATTTATCTGGTAAAAATAAAATAGTAGGATATTTCTCTGCTATCAATGAAAGCATATGGGAACACATAAAATTATCTGTATTTCCCATACTAATTTATTCCTTATATATTTATATTAACTTACACGAATACATAAATAACTTTTTCTTTGCCTTAGGTATAGGACTTCTTTTGTCTATAATTATAGTTCCTTTAGTATTTTATACTTATACTAAATTTACCGAGTCGCCATTCCTTCCTTTTGATATAGGTATTTTTATTTTGGCTGTAGTTATTCCTTTTAAAGTTATAGAAAAAATAATAACGCTACCTAAACTTCCTTTTATCTTTAATTTATTAGGATTTGTACTTGTAGTGTTAATAATTGCATCTTTCATCAAATTTACATACCATCCACCTAATCATAAAATATTCAAGGAAGGCGAAATTTAAATTAAAAAGCGGTAGATTCTTTACACGTAGTAAATTATCTATCGCTTTTTATTAATACTTTTTACTCATTATCTTTAATATCTTTAAGTTCGTTATTAATTGCCTTTTCAAAGGTTTCCTTACTATTAATTCCTGATAATTTAGTATTACCTATGATAAATGTTGTAAAAATAGTAGAATATTCATTAACAGAAAATGGAGTAAAATTAATAAATGGTCTAAAGAATCGCTTAATAACATTTCACAATAAAAATTAGACATTGATGTTTTTCATCAATGCCTAATTCTTGGTGGATACTATTTACAAAAATAATATCCACGATTATATTTTCATTTTAATTAATTCTCTGATGTTTTTAGATAAAATATAGTGTAAAAATACTTTATTTAGGTATTTGACTTGATATATATGAATTTACTTCATCAGGCGAAATATTTAAAATAATTGCAAACTCTTCATTTAATAATCTTTCTGCTTCTTTCATAATATCATTGTCTGCTTTATGTGTTTTTTTACCCATAGATTTTGTATCTTCTTTATTACAATCTATACTTCTTATTACTTTAATTAGTTCCTCACATTGACCACTTTTAAGCATTGTTTTAAATTGCTCGCTTCTTTTTTTTTCATCATCTATCCATAAAGTTTTCATATTAGGAATATTATTTATTAATAAAGTCATATCACCTTCAGAGATTATGTTTCTCATTGGAATTTTCTTATTGTCTACAGGAGTTTTTATTATTGTATTATTATAATAAACAGGACTTAATACATAATATTTTCTTTGCTTCCCATTTATAAATTGCTCATTAGTTATATCTACAACTTTACATACCCCTGTACTACCGTACATTATATAATCGTCAACTTTAAACATTTAAATCTCACCGTCCTTAATAAAATAAAAAAAGTAGTTTTAACAACTGGACTTACGTTATCAAAACTACTCGCTGTATAACTATTTTATCACATTTCGAAATTTTAATGTAAATAAAACTTTTTTTTGGCTATATAACTCTTATTTTTTTAATACCTTTTCTTCCAAGAATCAGATTAATCTCTCCATTAAATTCTGCTTCTATTTTATTAATTAACTATGTAATCAATTCTTTATCAATATTTTTCATATATGCTTTCATTTAGAAATAACAACTGTTTTCTATATTTTAATTTTATATAAAGAAAACTACTTCCATACATTGATTTCAATAATTGTTTACATTATAAAAAAATAATATATTAACAATATACATCCTAGTAATATTCTATACCAGCCAAACACTTTGAAATCATGTTTTTTGATGTATCCAACAAGGAATTTAATTGCTAATAAAGAAACTATATATGCAACTAGCATCCCTACTATTAACATCATAAATTCAAAGCCTGTAAATACTATCCCAAATTTAATTAATTTAAGCAGACTTGCACCAAACATTACTGGTATAGCTAAGAAGAATGTAAACTCAGCTGCTACTTCTCTTGAAACCCCTATCAATAAAGCTCCTAATATTGTTGCTCCTGAACGTGATGTCCCTGGAAAAACAGCTGCTATTAATTGGAATAAACCTATAATTATAGCCATTTTATAAGTTAATTTGCTCATATCCTTTACAAAAGGATTTTTTCCCTTGTTATGATTTTCTACTACGATGAACAATACTCCAAATACTATAAGAGCTATTGCTACAGTTTGAAAATTATAAAATAGTGCATTTATCTCGTCATCCCATAGTATCCCAATCACTGCAGCTGGTATACAAGCTATTACGATTTTTATCCACATTATGATTATATCTTTTTGTACAAATGGCTTACTTTTTAATGAAAAAGGAAAAATCTTTTTCCAATATAAAACTACAACTGCCATAATTGCACCTAATTGTATAACTACAAAGAACATTTCTTTGAAAGCTGGTGACATACCTAGTTGTAAAAATTCATCAACTAATATCATATGTCCTGTACTACTTATAGGAAGCCACTCTGTAACCCCCTCGATAATCCCTAAGATAATAACCTTAAAAATTTCTATCAATTCCATTAATTTTTACCTCATTTCTTTTATTTATTAGTTATTTTACCTATATACCGATTTTAATTCAGATATTAAAATATAACTATCTTCAAAGATTACATTAATATTCCATTTATGTAAAGTTATTTTCTGATTTCTTAACTTAATAATTTATTATTGCTAATATTATGTATACAAATAAAAACACATTGACAATTTTATCAATGTGTTTTTCGTATATTTCAATAGTAGAGACGATTCACAAGAATAATATTCACAATTTATTATACATTAAAATTATAAAATTTTTTCTAAATTAATAACAAGTTCTCCTATTGCTTCTACGTACTGGCTTACTATCCTATTTGCAATTTCATCTAATAAGCTTTCATTACAAATATGCGAAGTAGCATTTCTATCTTCTAGTAAATTAATCCAAACTTTATCATCTGATATTAAATTGTTTACATATGCTTTTTTATAAATAGTACGTGGAAATGAATTTTCAAGAGTAACTCCTAAGTATTTCATAGCTTATTTAAGAGTTTTATGTGTCAGTTCATAAGTAAATTCAAAACGTTGAATCAGGCTATCTCTAACTATTTCATCTTTTCCATCATAAAGATTACTAACTTCTACTAGTTTATTATAGGCTTTTTTTAAATTCATATATTTAAATTCTACACTTCTCATAAATAACAATCCCATCCTTCTTAACTTGTTCTATAAAAAAACTATCTTTCACTGTATTCATATGTGAAAAATCATATTCTAATAAAGTTTCTGTATTCAGCTCTACGTCTTCAATAAATTCTGTTAATGATTGTTCTGAATACACCGCTAAATCAATATCACTTTTGGAATCATTGTCTCCTCTTGCCCTAGATCCGAAAATCATTACTTTTTCTATATTTTCATGTCTTTCACATATTTTTATTATCGCATTAATTATTGTTATATCTAAATTCAAATATACCATTCCTTTAATTTAATTACTTTTTATAATTTCTATTTAGTAGTTACTTTGATATTACGTTTATTATCATTATATACTAAACTCATAACCTTTGTATATGTCAACTCATAAATGGTTCTAGACCTATGTCAATATTTTAGACACAAAAATCGCGATTCTAACTAATGCTGCATAAATTTTCACAGTTTAATACATCACTTACAATATCTTTATAAAAATCACGCTCATGACACACTAAAATCAAACTTCCTTTATACTCTTTTAATGCTTTTTTTAGTTCATTTTTTGCATCTATATCTAAATGATTTGTTGGTTCATCTAAAATTAATATGTTACTTGGCCTATTTATAAGCTTACATAGCCTAATTTTTGATTGTTCTCCACCACTTAATATACTTATTTTGCTATCTATATGCTCGTTAGTTAGCCCACATCTGGCTAGCATACTTCTAATTTCATATCTATTGTACTTATAAAATTCATTCCATATTTCTTCTAAAGCAGTATTGTCATTTTCTATTTTTATTTCTTGTTCAAAATATCCTATTTCTTGATGTTTTCCAATTTTTATATTTCCACTTATAGGTTTATTAATTCCCATTAAACTTTTTAATAAGGTTGTCTTTCCTATTCCATTTGAACCAATTATAGCTATCTTTTGTCCTCTTTCCATTTTTATATTTATAGGCTTACTTAACGGCTTATCATATCCTATAATTAAATCTTTTGTCTCAAATATAACTTTTTCTGATTCCTTAGATTCCATAAATTTAAATTTTGGCTTTGGCTTATGTTTTGCTATCTCTATTCTATCAATCTTATCTAGCTTTTTCTGTCTAGATTTTGCCATGCCACTTGTTGATGCTCTCGATTTATTTTTTGCAATGTATTCTTCCAATTTAGAAATTTCCTCTTGCTGTCTATTGTAAGCTGACCTTAATTGAAGTTTCTTGGCTTCATATACCTTTATGAAACTTTCATAATTACCGATATATCTTGTTAGTGATTTATTTTCAATATGACATATTATATTTACAACACTATTTAAAAAATCTAAATCATGAGAAATTAATATAAATGCATTTTCATAAGCTTGTAAATATTTTTTTAACCATTCTATATGTTTTTCATCTAAATAGTTTGTAGGCTCATCTAATAATAATATATCTGGCTTTTCTAAAAGTAATTTTGCTAATAATACTTTAGTTCTTTGACCTCCACTTAATTTTGAAACATCTTTGTCTAAACCAATATCTCTAAGACCTAAACCAAGTGCTACTGATTCTACTTTTGAATCTATACTATAAAATTCATTATTAATTAAAACCTCTTGTAAATCAGTAGTTTTTTCAAGAGCTTTTGTAACTTCTTCTATATCCATTGAAGACATTTGATTATATATATTATTAAGTTTACTTTCCATATCAAATAGATTCTGAAATGCTTCCTTTAAAGTATCTCTTATAGATTTTCCTTCTTTAAGGTGAGTGTGTTGATCCAAATATCCAACACTTATTTTACTACTCCAATGTATATTTCCACTGTCAGGTATTATTTTATCGGTGATTATATTTACCTTCACCATTTGCTCCCACAAGTCCTATATGTTCTCCTTTTAATAATCTAAAGGATATATTTTTAAATATGTCTCTATCTCCAAACCCATGGCTCATATTTTCAACTGTTAAAATACTCATTTTTATTCCTCGTTTCTTGCTTTAATTTTCCATATTAAAATCATAACATTTAAAAATATAATAACCAAGTTTGCAAATATTTCTGTAATAATTTGGACTTTTTAAGTTCTATATAAAAGAGTGTCTCAAATAATTTTTAAAATTATTTGAGACACTTTATATTTATACTATTTGTTTTTCTTGTCTAATAATCCTTCTAATACTATTTTCAGTAAGGTAATAATGCTTAGTAAGTTCTTTAACAGATATACCTTCTTTATATTTGTTAAAAATCTCTACATTCCTTTTCTTTAAATCATTCTTAGTTCCACTACTTTCTCCCCAAGACTTTTTATTACTAGACTTTCTAGGTATATATAAATATCCACCATCTATATATTTTTGAATTAATTCAATAACATCTTCAGGTAATATATTTTGTGCTTTTTCGTATTTCATGATTCTCGCTCCTATCTACTTTTTAGTTCGTAAATAATGAAGCAAAGACTGCACAAAACAACTTAACCAAATTTAATTTTGGCTCCAAACAAAGTTTAGTTCTGTATATATTACAGTCTTTGCACGGAGCCAGAAACAATAACTAATACTGGTTTATTTTGCATAAATAACACCCCTTTATATTAATAGTTTATATTATTTTAATAATTTATATTTTTATATTATGCATAGACTACATCACATAAATTATATCATCTATAGTGGTAGTATTCAAAGGCCATAAATAATTCTGTATTAAATTTAACCATATAATACTTAGGGTTACTAAAAATTCATTAACAATTTACTTATATCCTAACACTCCCTCTCAACTTGGCTTGTTGTGATGCAAGAAATGTGGGTTCAGTTAAAGTTATGATGAAGTGTAAATAGTAATTATATAGCTTGTCTTTTTCCAAAATATTTTATTAAATATATTACAATTGGTATAGATATAACAACCAAACTTATTAATACAGTTGAATATAATGTTGGATTACCAAAAATATTATAGGTATTAGTATTGATAAACATACCTTCCGCCTTAACAGCTTCTGCTAAATTTATTTCTCTAAAAACTCTAGCTATAGAATCCATTGGAATAAAGTTTCCAAAAAATGCTGGAACATAGTACAACCCTAAATTTAATAAAAGAGATATCATATTATTTTTAACTAATAAAGACATTAACATTGTTACTAAAGCAAATAAAATTGCACCTATAAAACTAATTCCTAACCCTGCAATATAAAAATCAATAATTCTTATATCAAAAATAGTAGCACCATAATATTTGAATAACCTTAACGGTTTGTCCCACCCTATAAAATCATATCTTAGTGCACTCATTATATATATAGTATTTATGATAATAAATACTATCGCTGTAAATATTAAACCACTTAATATTTTAGATAAAACTAATTTATTTTTTCCATTTTTACAACTTAACATTATTTGAGCACTATTACTTTGATATTCATCACTAAATATTGGAGTCAAACCTGCTACTATTAAGACTGCTATTAATGTTGCTATTATTTTAAAATTAGCAGTTGTTAACCATCCGTGTGTAAAATAAAATTTTGGTTTTTCTATATTTTTCACTTTATCATATACATAGTTAAGATTTTTATATTCATATGTATCTGCTTTATTTTCTTTTTCTAACTTTCTTATTTCATCTTTCATTTCATTTAAGCTATATAATTTATTATTTATTATATATGTTGGTTCTACATGTAGTGGATTATCGTATGAAAAATGCATATGAACTAAATCTTCTTTTGTGAGTTTTTTCCCACTTTTTTCTTTTTGCGTTACATTTTCTACAGTCTTATCTCTATTGGATATATCCTCTTGTGTAATTACTTTTCCTTCATATTTTTTCATAACACTATAAGCATCATCAATACTATCCAATCCCTTAAATTTCAAATATAAATCTTGTCCTACTACATTAAAAATACCAAATAATACAGTTAATAGTAAAACTATCATCACTGATTTTTTAGAAAATATCTTGTATAACTCAAACTTTATTAAATCTATCATCTTGATTTCCCCCTAATTATTAGCACTTTCATTAAAATAATATAAAAATACATCTTCTAAATTTGGCTCTTCTTCTATGTATTTAACTTCTCTTATATTAGGTTTATTATCTCCTACTACCCTTACACAAATTTCATTATTTGTCCTAATCATACTTGATATTTTAAATTCATTTTGGATATCCTCTAAATCATTCTCACTAATTCTTAATGTATGTACCTTACCTCTAACCTTATTTATAATATCGCTTAATGATGATTTTTCAATTAATTTTCCTTCTTTCATAACAATTATTTCATTTGCTATAAATTCTATATCTGAAACTATATGAGTAGACAATATTACTATTTTATCTTTTGATAAATTTGCTATTAAATTTTTAAATCTTATTCTTTCATTTGGATCAAGTCCTGCTGTTGGTTCATCTAATATAAGTATCTTAGGGTCATTTAAAAGGGCTTGTGCAATTCCTAACCTTTGTTTCATCCCCCCTGAGAATTTTCTTATTTTTTTATTTCTATATTCCTCTAAGTTTACAAACTTTAATAAATCATTAATTTTATTTTTCTCAATTTCTTTATCTACTCCCTTTAGTGTTGCTACATAATATAAAAACTTTTCAGCTGTAAAATTTCTATAAAATCCTATATCTTGAGGTAAGTAACCTATTAAATCTCTATAATTAGAACCAAGTTTATTTTTACTTTCTCCATTTACTAAAATATCTCCACTACTAGAATTTGATACATCCGCAATTATCCTCATTAAAGTTGTTTTACCTGATCCATTCGGGCCAAGCAATCCATATATTCCACTGTGTAAAGTTATATTAAATTTATCTACAGCTATTTTATCTTTAAATTTTTTACTTATATTATTTATAATCAGTTCCATAAAGTCTCCCCCTAAAATTCAAATGTTGTGCAATCTATACTATTTATACTTTTTTTATAAAATAATCTTGATGCTACTATTGTAGATATTCCTGATATAACTAATACTATAAATATATTAATATTCGTTATATCTGCAATTTTTTCATATATACTAATACTCACCGCTCCTAATATCCATATCATTATACATAAAGTAACGCTATTTATACTTCGATATACAGAAGTAATAACTAAAGACATTGATGATATTATAAATATTGGAATTAGCCATATACCAATCATTTTAAATAAATTAATATCTGAGTAAACGTTGTTTAAATTGATACTTATGATAATACCAATTAATACAGATACTACATTTATAATTATTAATCTTGATAAAACAATTTCTCTTAAAGAGTATTTATAGCTAAGTTCTAACTCCCACACATTCTCATCTCTTCCTTTTATAATTTCAAACATTCCAAGTAATATTGGTATAGGTGCGATTATAGATGCACTTAAATATATACTTAAATCTAACTTCATTGTAGTTATAGTACCTACTAGTATTAATAATAATGATGATATGAAATATATCTTACTAATTAAGCTAAACTGAAATTTAACTAAGTCAATATTGTTTTTCATTCTTTCTAAAAATGTATTATGCTCTTTTATAGTCTGTACTTCTTGTTTTGGCATATATGATTTTAATATATCAATTGTAGAATCTATTTTTTGTTCATCAACCTTCTTAACTATATAATTATCTAGAAAATCTGCTATATCCATTAAATCTACTTCTGCTAAATCCTCAAATTGTTCATCTTCTAAGTTTTCACATCTCAGTTTGTGTATGTTGTGATTCATCTTCAAATATATCACCTCCAAGTAATTTCTTTAGATTTTTTATTCCATTAAATAGTCTTGATTTTATAGTATTTTCATTATCTCCGGTAATGTTGCTTATCTCTTTAATTTTTAAACCGTTATAATACTTTAAAAATATTGCTTCTCTTTGAAGGCTTGGTAAGTTTTCAACAGCTTCTTTTATTTTTATCGCTTCCTCTTTTTTAGAAACTATATCAATAACATTTGATGTATCTTCTATTTGATACTTTTCTATATTACAGTTTTCAATTCTTTGTTTATATATTTTACTTTTAAAATAATCTTTTGTTGTATTTACTGCTATTTTTAATAACCAACTTTGAAATTTTCCATTTTCTAAATTATATTTATCTATATTTTTCATCATTTTTATAAATACATCCTGGGATATATCGTAGGCTATATTATAATCATTTATAGTTCTATATATATAACTATGTACAAGATCATAATGTCTTTTAACTAATATTTCCATTGCACTTTCATTTCCTTTTAGTATCTCTTTTATTAGCTTTTCATCAGTCTGCGCCAAGTCATCCCCTCCTTTCACTTATATAACGAGTTAAGTTTATAAAAAGTTTTATTTTTTTATTATATATTTTAATTATTTTACTATTTACTTTACTTAATTAGCAAACAAATAGTAGCTAAATTTACGATATTAAAAATGGATGTTACACAACTAACTACTAAATTAGTTTTGTAACATCCATCTTTCTATAACTATATATCAAATTTAAAATCATAATCATTAATTTCATTAACTGCTCTTACACCAATAGACAGTTCATATGACCTATCCACCTAGTAATAGATTTATCTAAAGCGATTTAACAACCTTCTCTACTCTTGTTATTGCATCTTGTACCATATATCTTGGACAAGCTATATTCATTCTAAAAAATCCTGAACTTGTATTACCAAATGATGTTCCATCATTTAAAGCAACCTTACCTTCTTCAATAAGAGCCTTTGATATGTCTTTGTTACTTAAGTTTAATTCGCTAAAATCAAACCATACTAGATATGTTCCCTCTGGCTTAATTATCTTTACTTTTGGTATGTTCTTTTGTACATAATCTATAACAAAATCAACATTTCCTTCTAAGTACTCTAGTAATTCATTTAACCATTCTTCACCCTTGCTAAATGCTGCTTCCATAGCAACTAAACTAAATGGATTATTTCTCTTTATATCTAATGCTCCTAGCTTAGCATCAAATAATTCTAACTCTTCTTTTCTTGGAAATACTGCAAATGATGCTTGTAATCCAGCTAAATTAAATGTCTTTGTTGCTGAAAAACAAGTTATTGTTATATCTTCTACTTCTTTAGATAATGAAGCAAATGCCGTAAACTCATGTCCTTTGTAAACTAAATCTCTCCATATTTCATCTGATATAACTCTTATATTATACTTTAAGCATATATCGGCCATTTTTTGTAACTCTTCTCTTTTCCATACTCTACCTACCGGATTATGAGGGTTACATAATATGAACCAGTTTAAATTATCATCCTTAGCTTTAGCTTCGAAATCTTCAAAATCTATTTTCCAATTTCCATCAGAATCTTGTACTAATTCATTTTCTACTAATATTTTATCACTATTTTTAACAGTTCCTGCAAAAGGTGGATATACAGGTGTTTGTATCATTATTTTATCGGTATCTTTTACAAAGTTCTTTAATACTATAGATATTGTTGGTATTACACCTGGTGAATGTATTATTGACGAGAAATCTATATCATAGTTATATCTTTTCTTTGACCACTCTATTGCACTTTGATAGTATGAATCTGGTCTTGATACATATCCAAATATTTTTTGGTCTAATTTATTTTTCATTTCTTCTAATATTTCTGGTGCTGTTTCAAAATCCATATCAGCTATCCACATTGGAAGTAAATCATTATGACCAAAGTTTTTTCCCATTTCATTCCACTTAGCTGAGTTGTTTTTTATTCTGTCTACTTTTTTATCAAAATTATATTTCATTATAATTAACCTCCCTTATTTTATGTATACTATTTCATATTTATATATAAGTTAATACTAACTCGCTTTTAATGATTTTTTATATTCTTTTTCTTCAGCTGTACTTAATAACCCAAATTGTATCGTTATAATTGTTGATATTATAAGAGCTATTGGATATATCGCATATTGTAATACTTCAATTGGAGATACTCCTGCAAGACCTGTAACAATTAACATACCTCCATCATGTGGACACATTGAAAGTAATGCACAAGCGAATATATCCAGTAAACTTGCTATTCTCTTTGGTGCAATTTTAAACTTAAGTCCTATTTCTTTAGCAATTGGTGCAGAAATTATAATTGCAATTGTGTTGTTAACAAGAGACACCGAAAGTAATCCTGCAAGAATTCCTATTCCATACTCTGCACCTTTTCTGTCTTTAATCTTAGATGTTATCTTTTCAATTAACCATTCAATACCACCATAGTGCTTAATAAGTCCAATTAATCCAGAAACTAATATTGCAAGAACAGTGATACTCATCATACCTTCCATTCCAGACCCTATTGCTTGTACAAACTCAAGGATTGTCACCGAGTTAGTTCCTAATCCTATAATTCCACTCATAATAATCCCTATAAATAATACACCTGCAACATTAAACCCCATCATTGCTGTTACAAGAACTACAATATACGGTATAATCTTAATAAAACTATATGATAAATCCCCTTCTATTTGACCAATTCCACCTACCATCCCATAGATAATCATTGCAACTATAGCAGCCGGAAGCGCAATAAAGAAGTTCATCTTAAATTTATCCTTCATTTCACAACCAACACCTTTTGTAGCAGATATTGTTGTATCTGAAATGATAGATAAGTTATCTCCAAAGTAGGCTCCTCCTAATACAGCAGCACATGCTATTGCGACATTTATATCCGCCTTTGCTGAAACCCCTATAGCTATTGGTGCCATTGCTGCTATTGTACCCATTGAAGTACCTATAGATGTCGCTATAAAACTACTCATTAAAAATACACCTGGTATAAGTAGAGCCGGCGGTATAAAAGAAAGTCCAAAGTTTACAACACTATCAACTCCACCCATAACATTAGCCGCTCCTTGGAAACCTCCAGCAAGTAAATATATTAACCCTATAAGCATAACACCTGAGTTACCAGCATTTTTCGAAAAAACTTCTATCTTCTCATCTAATTTCATTGTTCTATTCATAAGTAAAGCAATACCTATACCTATTAAAAGTGCCACATGTCTTGGAAATTGACTGAAGGCATCTTCAGCACCTTGATGTGTAAAATAAAGTCCACTACCTATGTACAACCCTAAAAATATAATAAGTGGTAAGAATGCAATTGCTCCGTATTGTTTTGTTATCTTCTTTTCATCCATGTTTGCTCCCCCTTGTATAACAATGTATCTAATTCATCATATCTTTATAAGTTTAATCTGTATTTAACTTTATTATCAAAAATTATAAGATACATTATTATATATTTTTTATTAGTTTTTTAAGATATTGATTTTATAACAGATAAATTTATTAATAATATATCCGCCATATAATATTTAAAAAAATTAGGTAACCTACAAATGATTATTGTTTATTTAAATATCATAAACTCATACCCCTCTCCAGAAAACGTTATCCCCTATGTTGTTCTAAATAAGTTAGCAGTGTCTTTTCTCCTAACTAGTTAATAATTTTTAAAAATAATATATATCTTTGTATTATTTTTACAATATATATAAGCAAATGTGATGCCAGCTTTGTATTTTTTTATTTATTTTTTTATTTTTTTATCTAATCCCTAAAATTTCAACTAAATTCTCATTATGTATTTAAATATTGTTTTATATTTAACTTAGCATTCTATAATAAATTGGTTGATTATTCACCTAATATTTTCCCATTTCAACCATTTTATCAACCATTTCAATCCCTTTTGAGGTTATTTCACTCCCCTTTCTACCTCTAGAAATTAAAACTAGTTGATTTTTTGCTAGATATGAAATTATAGTTCTAGCTTCTTGTTCTGATAAAGGATAATCAGTATTTTGTGACGCATCAGAAATATTTTTTCTTCCTATTGAAACTTTTTCTTTTTTAGCTTTATAAAACATTTTTAAAACATAAACATATTTTTCTACTTTTTCTCTTGGAAATATATCCATCCAAAACTTATTATTATATTCTCTATGATAAAATTTTCCATCAGAATCTTTTTCATCTAAAAACGTAGGTGGTAAATCCTCTATATTTATTACTGATTTATCTACATAAGCTAAATATTCTATAACATTTCTTAGCTCTCTTATATTTCCTTCCCATTCATAAGTCATAAATATTTCTTTTACTTCATCTGATAATTCAAATTCAGCTGGTATACTTTTTTTAATTCCATCTGCAATCAATAATACATCTCCTTTTCTTTCTCGAAGTGGTGGAATGTTAATTGGCAGAGCATTAATTCTATAATATAAATCTTTTCTAAAAGTCCCCTTATTAACCATATCTTTTATCTTCTCATTAGATGCTGCAATTATCTTAACGTCAATACTAGTAATCTTTTCACTACCAATTCTAATTACTTCTTTCTCTTGTAATACCCTAAGTAATTTAACTTGTAGACTTTGACTCATATTTTCTATTTCATCTAAAAATAAAGTTCCTGTATGAGCATATTCAAATAGGCCCGCTTTCCCTCCTTTTTTTGCACCAGTAAACGAACCTTCCTCATATCCAAAGAGTTCACTTTCTAAAAGGTTTTCAGGTAATGCTGCACAGTTTATAGCTACAAAAGGCATATCTTTCCTATGGGATTCATTATGTATAGCATGTGCAAATAATTCTTTACCCGTTCCACTTTCTCCATATATCAATATTGATGCATTAGACTTAGACATTTTTGCCGCAACTTCTTTTACTTTTTTAAGTATAGGGCAGTTACCCTTTATATCATCAAATGTATACTTTGCCTTATGTCCTCTATTTAACAACTGAAGTCTTAACTTTCTTTGTTTATCCTCTTCATCCTTAAAGCGCTCTATAATAGCAAAGTACCCCTTAAAGTTTTCATTTTGTACAATTGAAGTTGTCCTTAAAGAAACTAAAACTCCTTTTATAGTTATAAGTCTAACATCATTAGTTAATAAATTATCTCTATATATATTAAGCGGCATAAATGGTAATGACTCATCTGTAGTTTTATCTAATACATCCTCTTTTTTTAAATGTAATATATTCTCTGCTGCTGTATTAAACTCAAATATCCTGTTATTAACATCTATTCCTATAACTCCAATATCTATTGAATCTAAAACTAAATCAAACTTAAGCTCTATATTTGACACCTTTCTAGTTAACTCATCTATACCATAATCTCTTTCTGCCAGTTGTTGTATGTAACTTTTAAATGGTTTCGTTTTCATTATGCTAGATATATCAAGCTTCAAAATCATCTCAACTAAAACTCTTTCAGTAAAAACTCTGCCACCTAAATCAATAACTTCTTCTACAAAATCAGGTATATATCTACTTTCCCCACATGTTACAGCAATTTTTATATTCTTATACTCCTCAGCCTCTTTAATACTTTCACTATTATCCGTTGGACCTAATGGAATAAAATTTATGTCATTAATACCTATACGATTTAATGTTGATACAGCTTCTATCGCCATATTTTTACTTAAATTCACCATTAAAATAGTAGCTCCTTCTCGGATTTTCTTTACTTTTTCAATACTTTCTTTGTTAAATGTAATACTTGATATTACTACATTACTATCTGATGGTATACAAGACATCGAATAATCAAACACATTTGACGATGTAGAACAGACTAAATAAAGATCTGCTTTTATCATATTTTCAAATCCATTTTCATCTAAACTGTAATAAAAGAATTCTATTTTATTTGTGAAAATATTTTCCAAATGCTTTGCGTAAAATTCGTTAGATTTTTTTGAAACACACATAACTGCAACTTTTTTCTTCATAAATACTCCCCCTTATGAGTAAAACTTATATTAGTCCTTTAATAATTTAAACTACCTCAATCTATTTAACTTTATAAATGTTATCTCCTTATCTGAAAAGCATGTAAAAAAGCCTCTTATTTGTAATTGTTAATTTATCAAGAAATATATACAAATAATAGGCTTTATATGATAATAATATTAAATATCAACTTAAAATTCAATCGTAATTTAATCTTTATATTAGTCTATATCTTTTAATATTTGATTTATACGCAGTTGTCTTTCTATTTTTGATAATATCCCATTTGCATTAATTCACTTGTATCATTTAATATAATATGACTATTCCAAAACGAAAAAGATATCGATTTATCAATCAATATCTTTTTCGTTAATTTCAATAGTAGAGACGATTCACAAGAATCATACCCACGATTAAATTATATATTTTAATGAATATTATTATAGTATTATTCATCTATTTTTAATATTAAATTTTCTATCCTTTTTACTTTTCCATCTCCTATAGTTACAACTATATCAGCCATTTTAGCTATTTTCTCATCATGAGTTATCATAACTAGAGTTTGATCAAATTCCTTTACACTCATACAAAGCATGTCCATAACTTCTTTACTAGTTTTACTATCTAAATTTCCAGTAGGCTCATCTGCAAATATTATAGAAGGCTTATTTGATAAAGCTCTCGCTATTGCAACCCTTTGTTGTTGTCCTCCAGATAACTCATTTGGAAATTTTTTTATTTGATTTTCTAGTCCTAATTTTTTAATAATCTCGTCAATATAATTTTTATCTATCTTATTATGGTCTACCGATACAGGCAAAACTATATTTTCATATACATTTACTACTGGTATTAAATTAAAACCTTGAAAAACAAACCCAAACTCTTCAACTCTAATTTTAGATAGTTTATCATCATTTAATTTATATATATCTTGGCTCTCTAAATATACATTTCCTTCAGTAGGCTTATCAAGTCCTGCCATGCAATGTAGTAGTGTACTCTTTCCACTACCACTTTCCCCAACTATTGCAGTAAATTTACCGCTCTCTATTTGTAAGGTAATTCCATCAATAGCTTTAACAGCATTTTCACCTTTTCCATATATCTTTTTTATATTATCAACCCTTATACTTTTTTTCATTTTGTAACCCTCCATAACATCTACTAATTTTCATTTATTCCATCAATTATATTTATCTTATCTATTGATTTTGCTTTTATATATCCTACTAAAAAAGCAAATAAAACTATTATTAATGTAAATATAATCGCTTCTTTTGGAGGTATATATATTGATTTTATTTTTATATCCATCCCCAAATGCTCTATAAATGTTTCTCTAATATATTTAAGATATTTGAACTGTTTTATTACAACAACAATAGTAGCAACTAAACTCCCTAATAATGCATAGGTTATAGATTCCCAGATTACTAATTTTTTAAGTGATTTTTTATTTAATCCCATTGCTCTTAATATAGAAATTTCCCTTAAATTATTATTGATATTTAAACTAATAGTTATATACATATTGAATAATGCTGAAACAAATACCAATAAAAAGATTATCATAGGAAAAACAATTCTAAACTCACGCTTATGCTCTTGCCCATCATAAACATATAAATATTTATTCTTTTCTTTTATATTATCTAAAAGTTTATTTACTGTTTGATAACTTTCTTCTTTGGAATTAAAAAATACTTCTTGATTATAAAATCCATTAGTTATTTTATTGAAATTATCAAAGTTCATCAGTGCTCTAACTCCAATATAATTCATTTCATTATTCATACTATAATCTTCATCTAAAATGACACTAACCCTAAACTTAAAATCTTTATAATCATAATTTCCATCAGAATCAGTAGTTATTACTTTATAACTAAGTATATCCCCTAATTTTAAGTCTTTTATGGCATATTTGTAGTTTGCATCCTTCATATAATAAAAGTTATTACATACAGCAATATTTATGTAATCACCTTTTGAATCATTTAAACTTTTAATGTTTCCTTCTTTTACAAACTCATTTAGTTTATTTATATCTTTCATACCTTCAATTACAGAGTAAACGTCTTGTGTATTTAAACTACTATCTTTATCTCCATAATTATCCATATATAGTTTATTTAATTTATCTTTTTCTGTTATTAAAATTCCTCTAGTATAATTTTGTACTTTTAAGTCTTTTACTCCATCAATATTTCTAATTTTTGAAATGTCTTGATCACTTACTTTTTCTATATTTTCACTAGTATTAAATTCAGGTCTTATAATATAGTTGAACTTATGAGGTGCATAGGATGAATATTTATCTACTTGATCGTTAATATAATCTAAATTAGTATCAAATCCATCTATAACCATAATCCCACTAAAAGATATTACTATTACAGAGACTAAAGTTTTTGTCTTCTTTCTAAGTAAATTGTTCTTTAAAAGAGTTCTAGTAATTTTCCTATTATATTTTGTTTTGTATCTTACTTTATCTGTACTATTTATAATATCTATAGGATATTTTCTTAGTGATTTTAAAACAGGAATAAGTACTGTAATTAATAGTATAAATAAGACTATTATTAAAGCTTTAAACACGATAAAATACGGAATATTTAATTTAACTTTACTAAAATCACTTATATCAAACATATTTAAAGTTACAATTGTACTCATAGCATATCTTGCAAATATGATTGAACTTATAAACCCTATAATTGAACCTAATGTAAATAATATAGCCATTTGAATTAAATAAAACTTAATTACCTTTTTATTGGACATTCCAATAACTCTTAAACAACCTGTTTGTGTTGTAAGTTTTGAAAGAATTATATTGAAGAAATTTACTATTGTAAATACTGCTATAACTATAATAAATATTTTAGATTGTACTTCATTATTGTCTTGTTGGTCTTTGAAAAGTCTAAGAGTTGAGTCTAGATATTCATTACTAGATATACCACTTCTAGTATCTTGTCTAATATCTACACTACTATCTAATTTTGGATTATAGTCTTCTCTTAACTTTGAAAACTTTGCGTCTAAATTTTCTGGATTAACTCCTTTTAAATTAAATACTGTATGGTATTTTAGTAAATCCTTAGGTATTGAGCCTTCATCAGTTTTAACAAATGTGAAAAGTTCTGCCCCTCCCATTGCTTCTTCATTTCCAGATGTATAATACTGCTCTTCTTTAGCTATGACTCCAACTACTTTGTATTTATTATTTTTGCTATAAATTTTTTCTTCTCCATTTACTTTGTATTGTATTTTGTCTATAGCATAAATACTTTTGTTTAATATATTTTTTTCACTAGATTTTTCAAATATTTTTTTATCTACAACAATTTCGCCTTTATTCTTTGGAAGTCTTCCCGATACTAGTTTATAGTTAAATGCTTTTAAATAATTTTCATTGTATGTATAAAGTTTAGATGTTAATCCATCTTTTGGAATAAACTCTCCTAAATCTTCAACTGTATTTACGTTGTAAACTCCATCTATCTTTTTTAGGTTTTCAATATTTTCTTTACTATTAGTTCTTAATGTTCCATCATAATAGCCTGCTATCTCTCTAGCCATATCTATTTGATTTAGCTGTACACTATTTGAACCAATATCAACCCCCAAAATAAGAGTTATTGCAACAACTATACAAGCTATTATTAAAATAGATTCTTTTTTATTCTTCATTAAATATTTTAATGCTAATTTAAACTCAAACATAATCCTAATAATCCCCCCCTTATACAAAATATAATTTCTAAAAGGTAAAAAATGAGAGCGCTCTCTTGTATTTAAAAGATAACACTCTCATTTTTTCTAATCAATATAACCAGCATAAGTGGTATTTTTTTTGTTCCAACTAGCATGAACCATGTATGATTTTAATCTATCGGAATATAAATATTTATTATAAATTTATTTTCTTCGTCTATAATTTCTAAATCTCCATTGTACTTATTTAAAGAAGATTTTACACTTTTCAGTCCTATACCATGTAAAAATTTATCTTTCTTACTTGTAATTATTTTCTTATTTTTATTTTTAATTTCATTATTTTTGCTATTTTCACACTTTATAACATAATAAGATTTGACTATTGTTCCTCTAATATTTATATATGGATTTCTTTTAACTTTCTTACACGCTTCTATTGCATTATCTAAAATATTAGAAAAAATAGATGATATATCTATCATTTTTATGAAATTACATTTTGAAAAGTTTATATTGCAAAATAATTCTATATTATTTTTTTCACATAAAGAGTTTTTTTCATTTAGAATTATGTCTAATATCATATTTTCAGTATTAAAAGTGCTTTCATACTCTTTTAACTCGTTATTAATGCTATCTATGTATTCATTTACATCCTCATTTTGAATTTGTTTAATACATGCCATGTGATTATTTATATCATGATATAATTTTCTTACTTTCATTTGAGACTCTTGGATACTCAGGTAATGATTGTACTGCATATCTAATTTATCATTTAAAGCTTTCATTTCAGACTCATTTTTCATATTTTTGATTATATTATTTATTATAAAAATCAAAAATATATTACAAAATATTATAGCAGTTATAACTGAGTGTTTTGTAAATTCTATGAAAGGTAAAAAATTAAGTGGTATAGAATTATTTTTATTTATATAAATATTTATATTGTTTGTTATTATAAAATTGTATATATGCTCAATATGCATATTTGATTTTATTAAACATAATATACATACTATATTTGTAACTACGGTAAATCCAATATAAATATAATATTTAACATTTAAATTTGATTTTACAATTTTATCAAAATATCTAAGTAATAAAATTAATATAATAATTAAAGGTATGGATGTATAAAGTTCATAGCCTATAGGAGGAAGATCTATTATAATATGTTCCATTAACATTACTAAGCACAAATAATCTACTGTATCCCTTAATATCCCATATCCAAATATAAAACATATTCCAAAAATAAAAGCATCTTTTAATGAAATCTTAAATATTTTTTTGCTTAATAGGGTAAATAATAACCCTTCATAAATAAAGTATTCGTACACATAACAAAACCGTGGAGTTATGATTATAAATATAACTATAATAAATATCAATATATAGTCTAATTTTTTAGTTAATTTTTTTCTATCATATATTTTATTAATCATTAAATAAAATACAGCTATATAAATAATAGTATTTATTTTATAAATTATATCTAAAACTAAACGCTCCATTACAAAGTTCTCCCAAGATAACTTAAAAATCTAGCTTTAGTTTCTTTAAATCTATATCTACTTATAGGTACTTCTTCTTGATTTTCTAAAATAGCTACATATTGTTTTATATTTTTAATAAAATCTATATTAACCATAAAGCTTTTATGACATCTATAAAAATTGTATCTGCTAAGTTCATTTTCTACTTTCGACATACTAGTCTTTATAGTATAGTCTTTATCTATGGTATGTACTGTCATCTCTCTCTTTTGAATTTCTATATATGTAATATCAGAAACCTTAACTTTACAAGCATCGTTTTTTTCGTTTACAGCAATATAACTTCTTTTGTTTTTATTTACTTCTTCAACACATGAAATAATATGCTTTTTAAGATGTTCTAATTTTATAGGTTTTAAAATATATCTATATGCCCTTACTTCATAACCTTCTTGAATATATTCTACAAGTGATGTTGTAAAGATAATTTCTACTTCTTTTTTGTCAATTTGCCTAATCTTTCTCGCTACTTCCATTCCGTTTAACTTATCCATTTGTATATCTAGCAAAAATATATCTACATGCTCTGGATAATTTTTAAAAAGTTCTTCCCCAGAATTAAAAACTAATATCTCATATTTACTATTTATTTCATCTAAGATTTTTTCTAAGTAATCTTTTAATATTTCTTGTTGTACTATTTCATCTTCACATATTACTATTTTTATCATACTACTCCCCATTTAGCTTATATATATTTAACTATCATACTAATTTTAACATATAAAAAAAAGCTATGGATATTAAAACATAGATTATATTTAACTATTTAGTTTCAGCTATCTTTCCATCTACAGATAAAATAAAAATGGGCTGTCGCGTTAGCATATTTTTTTATGCTAATGCGACAGCCCTATCTATTATTTTTATCTAAGATTATCTTTGCCTATTAATAAAAATAATTTGTTATTATTTTTATCAAATAACTTAGTTGCAAATAGGTTTAATAATGATTGGTTTGTTTTTTTATTATCTTTGAAATCATATCCTTTTATATTTAAAGTCTTACTATCACTTGAAAACTCATTATATAATTTATCACTTATTATAAATTGATGTTTATATAAACCTGCTACTAGTATTTTTTTATCAAGTACTCCTAACATATTTAAGTTTTTTTCTCTCAATTTATATTCTTTAATAGATTCTTGTTCTTTCAGGTATTTACTATTTTTTATACCGTCATAACTTGGTATAATCATAGCTTCATCATCTTTAAGAGTAACCTTTTTAAGATTTAGTTTTTCTGCTAATTTATTATACTCTGATTCTTTCATTACCATGTTTTCATTTTCATCTAATTGAAGCATAGTAAAATCTACTTCACTTACTTTTGTATCTTTTAAGCCATTCTTAATAGCTTCTTCTTGTTGTTTTTCTTCGCGATTTCCTTCCATAGATATATATGTTAATCTATATTGAAGATCATCATTGTCATTTAAAAAATTATTATATATAAAATTTCCACCTATAACTGCTATAGCTACTCCTATAACTATACCTGCTAATTTACCTTTTGATAACTTCATTTCAAATTTCTCCTTTGTTATTTAATCATAAAACTAATAGTTGCTAATATCCATAAATGTAATGGATAAAATACATAGAATAAATATTTGCTAAATTTATTATTCAGTCCTCTTTCACCGTTATACATTATAATTGTTGGTATAGCCAATATTTCTAAAAAATCTGAGTTATACATTAACATATCAAATGTGATATTAAATGATTCATAAGGAACATATTCCATCGATAGAAGTACTACAGATAACAATAAATATCCTATTATTTGTTTTTTCATATTTCCTCTGAAGAAATAAGTTATTAATATAAATGGTATAACTGATATTCCTCCTTCTGTAAACATTGTACCTACTATTACTACTATTGTAGCTAAAATTCTTAATAATATTTTTTTAAATCCTTCGTGCTTTTTAGCATACTCAAATATACTGATTCCAATAAAACCTACAAATAATGTGGCAAATATATTATTATTCACCATTACATCCTTACTAGCGAATATAGTGTTGATTATCATATTTCCAATATACATAAATATTGCAAATCCAAGTAATCTACTTCCATATCTTCTTTTATTTCTAGTATAGAAGTAACCTTCTACCAGGAAATAAGCAAACATTGGTGCAACCCCTCTTGTTAAACCATGTACCCAACTTGGTATTAGTCCTGAGAAAGCAGAGAATATATGGTCAAGTAACATAAGTGATATTAAAAATATCTTTATCTGAAATGCATTAAATTTTTTCATTTATTTTTCCTCCTTAGCTTAATATACTATTATTTTACATAATAATTAATCTACTAACCATTGATGTCTGTTACATTTAACTTACATTTTTGAAATATAAGTATATAAATGCTATGTATCAGTAATGAGTAAAATAATTCAAAATTTAAATAAATATTAAATGAAAACAAAAAAAGAACTACTAAGCCATAATCTTAGTAGTTCCTTTTTGTAGATTTCAATATTGGAGACGATTCTCAAGAATAATATCAACGATTAAATCCAATATAAGTATTTACTAATCATAAGTTTTATCAAATCATTATAAGTTTATTTTTCTACTATCATATATTTCTTTTAATATAACATCAGCTGCTTTTTTTGTTCCCCCTGCATTACGAAAGCTTTGTGCTAATTTATTTGCTTTTTCTTTATATTCATTGTTATTTATAACTTGTATTACTTTATCTTTAATACATTTATCTTTATTTTTATTTAACATAATTCCTGCACCTAAGTCATTAACTCTATTTGCTACCATCATCTGTTCTGAGTGCTGAGGAAATAATACCATAGGTATTCCATAATACAAACTTTCATTAACACTATTCATACCACAATGAGTAATAAATACATCTGTATTTCTAAGCACACTAATCTGATCAACATTATTCTTCACCTTAAAATTATCTGGTATATGCCCCAAATCTTCAATATTAGTATCCTTGCCAACAGACATAACTACATTAACATCACAATTTTCAAATGCCTTTATACAGTTTTTATAAAATTTAATATTTTTATTATTAACCGTTCCAAGAGAAATATATATTTGCTTTCTACTTCTTTCTTTATATTCAACAATTGCCTTTGGTACTGATGGTCCTACAAAAGAATACTTATCAGAAAAAGTCTCTGTCATTGGTTGAAATTCTCTTGATGTATAGACTATAGTATTAGTATCATTATCGTTTTTTATCATAGATATAAAATTCTCAACATCATATCCATTTTCTCGTAAGAGCTTTATTTTTTTATTAATACGCCCCCTACCTAAAACCATATGCATAATTTCATTAAAACCGTGCTTCATCATCTTTGCTGTATAATCATTAAATGCAAAAGTTGTTGTAGAACATATATATGGAATATTAAGTTTTTGTGCAAACAACTTACCCCAAAAACTTAAGGAATCCGAAACAATACAATCTGGCCTAAAATTTTTAAGTTCTTTACAAACCTTTTTATCTAAAGAAATAGTTGTATCTACGATCATTTCAATTAGTGTAGGAAAATCCTTTCCAATTTTCTTTTCATCCCCACAACTTAATTTCGGAAGATATTCATCACAGCAAATACATATTGCTCCAGCACATTCAATTTTCGCTTTAAAGTCATTGAAAGAATAATATAATACTTCATTGCCTCTATCTACTAATTCACGTACTACCTCAATTGTAGGGTTAGTATGACCATGTGCAGGAATACTAAAAAATACTATTTTACTCATATTTTAACCATCCTTTTATAATTTTCACTTTAAAGTCACTATTCTTTAATTGCTATGCCTAAATCTCCTACAAAGTTTAGCAAATCACGTTGATGAACAATTGCAATTCCTTTTTCCTCATCTCCTAAGATTAATAATTTATCACCTGCTTTTATATTAAACAACTCTCTAGCTTCTTTTGGAATAACAATCTGACCTCGTTCTCCAACTACAACAGCTCCAAAGAAGTGCTTTCCTTTAGGTGGTATTGCAATACCTGATTCTTCTTCTGAGTAATTAACTAAGTCATCTAATTTTACTTTGTATAATTTTGTAAGTTTAATACAACTATCTATATCAGGTGTTGATTCTCCATTTTCCCACTTTGCTACAGATTGTCTAGAAACATTTATTTTTTCAGCTACATCTTCTTGTGTATATTGATTATTTTTTCTTAATCTTTTTAAATTCGTACTAATCATATTTTTCATAACCCCTATATTTATTATATTAATATTATTGATTAAATTCCATCAACCGTTATTAACATCCGTGTATATATTTATATACATTTATCTTACTCTATATTTAATTTATAAATATATAAATTATTTAAATAAGAAAACTCATATTCTTATGAATATGAGTTTTCGTAGATTTCAATGGTGGAGACGATTCACAGGAATTATACTCGCGATTAAATATTTCTTGGAATATTTATATAGTTTATGTTAAAATACAATAGAAATTACAATCTAAGAGTGATGATTTCTGTACTACGAATCAAACCTACTTCCAAATAGGAAGGAGGTGGAAGTATGGAAATTTTAAAATTGTTATTAAATAACTCTGATGCTATATTAATTAGTATATTGGGAGCCTTTATTTATGATAAATTAAAAATCACTCTTACTGGCAATAAGAGTGATTCAAACGATTAATATCAAATTAATTACATAGAAATCACACTCTATTCCACTAGATTGTAATTTCCTTTTTATTTTATATACTTATATTATACTATATAAATTCTAAAAATAAACATCAAAATTAAAAATTTATCCTTATTTACACCCATTGATGTGGACATTTAATATTTCAACTTCTTTTCACCTATCTTAGCAGACACAAATACTATAAAACTAGACATAACTATAATAAATGTTATTATAATCATATTATTTCCATAAACAATTCCTTTTTGAATCGAAGAAGTAAGCTCTATAATCCATTTTGTGATTGATATATTACTTATAAACTTCAACATGTGAGGCATTTTATCTATTGGTAAAAAAGTTCCTCCAAAAAGTGCCATTATAAGAGATATTGATGAAGCTAATAAACTTGCTTGTAATTCACTATTCGATATAACTGTAACTAAAATAGATATACTAGCAGCTATGATAGATATTATAATCCCTAAAATAATAAATTTGCATATGGATATTCCTATATCTATTTTTAATAAATATATAAATACTGATGACACTAAAATTTGTATAATAGTGTTAATAGTATTATATATATAATTTCCTAATATATATCCAGACAATTTATTAGGTGTTGTAGAATACCTAAGTAATACTCTATCTTCCTTATCTTTTAACATAATTGAAGATGACATAGTGCATGTTATAATTAAAGTAATAAATATAAATCCATTACCTCTTTGAGATGTACTCAAGCTTCCTTCATCCAAAATACTCAATAAACCTTTTACGTTATCAATACTCCCACTATTAATAACTTCAGATATAGCTTCTTCAATCTCTATTTTCATATTTTCATCTAAACAATATACCTCAAATTTATTATCTTTTTTAAACTCAACTACACCTAAATATTTAGCTAAAATAATATCTGTATTAATAGTACTTTTATTTGCCGTACTTAGCTTCACTCTATCTATATTACTCACTTTTTCTTCAACTGATTTATTAATATATTGATCATCTATTACTCCAAGATTAATAGATGGCTTCATCATAGTATTAATTCCTATAGCCATAATTATAGATATTAACGGTAATAAAAAAGTTAAAACTAATTTCTTTTTATTTTTTAAGCTTCTTAAAAATTCATTTTTAGCCACAAGTAATGATACCATTATATAAATGCCTCCTTTTTAAAATATTTTATTGCCAATATGCTAAACAATACACCTAACCCAATTATTATAAATAAAGAAATAAGATACACATTTATTGTATTATCATTTAACATCATGAATATGCCCCTATTTATCCATGCAAGTGGCGATATATAACTTATCACTTCCACTAATCTTCCTAAAGAACCTATAGGAAAGAAGCTTCCTCCAAGAATAGCCATGATTAATATTGGTGTACTTACAATATTTTTTACAGACATAAAGTCCTTGCTACACAGTCCTATGAAAGTACCAAAAGATGATGCCATAAATCCTAAACCTATTAAAAGTACATATATCTCTAAAAATCTACCTCTATAATCTACTTTAAATATCATGTTGCATATTAAAAGTATAATCAGGTTATATACAGACATAGCAACTGTAGCAGGAAGTATTTTTGATAAAACTATAGACACCTTGCTAATAGGAGCTATTATAAATCGCTCTCCACATCTATGTAAACTTTCTTCTCTAGCAACATATATAAGAGTGATTGATGATAGAAAAGTACAAAAAGGAATAGTTACCATTGAATAGTAGTAATATGATGTTATTCCTGCATCTTTAGAGTAATAGTTAGTTGCCATATACCCTAATATAGTAATTAGCATTAATGGAAAAGTAACTCCGTATCCTATTAAAAATGAGTCTTTTATTCTTTTTTTCATTCCAAGCTTAAATAATACTTTAAATTCATTCATTATATTCCCTCCTAGTCTCTCAATTCTTTTCCTGTGATATATAAAAATATTTCTTCTAAATTATTTAATCCCTTGTTTTTATATTTATTCTTAATTTCCTCTTTATCTCCAGCTTCTACTATCTGTCCATTATCTAGAATAATAAGTCTATTACATATAGCTTCTACTTCCTCCATATAGTGAGATGTATATATTACCGTAGTCCCTTCATCTCTTAAACTTTTTGTTACTTCTAAGATATTATTTCTTGATTGTGGATCTATACCTACTGTTGGCTCATCCATTATCAAAATTTTAGGTTTATGTACTATTGAGCACGCTATATTAAGCCTTCTTTTCATACCACCCGAAAAAGAATCTGGATAATCATTTTTTCTATCATATAGTCCAACCAACTCTAAAGTTTCTTTTACTCTATTTTTTAGACTACTTCCTTTTAATCCATAAAGAGAACCAAAAAATGCTATATTGTCATAAGCAGTTAAATCGTTAAATAAAGCTATATCTTGTGGAACATATCCTAAAGCTTTTTTGAAATCATTATCATTTCCATTTACTTCTCTTTCCTCAAATAGTACTTTTCCTCCATCTGCATCTAATACAGTTGTAATCATACTTATAGTTGTACTTTTACCCGCTCCATTTGGTCCTAGAAAACCTAATATCTCTCCTTTATTAACTCTAAAGCTCAATCCATTTACTACTTCTTTTTCTCCAAAAGCTTTTTTAAGTGATTTTATTTCTAAAATTGTACTCATTTTATAACCCCATTTTATATCTAATATTTCATATACAACATTGTATATAACCTTTAAATAAAAATGTAGTTTTTCACTACACTTTTACTTTACCTGACTCATCAAGTTCATCAACTCTTCTAGAGCTTCTTTTGATTTTTCCGGATTATTTAAGATTATTTCTCTAAGTTCTTCAATCCTTTTTTTATCAGCTTGAGCATTGTTATTTTTAGGCTCTTCTACATCTCCAAAGTCAATATTTTTAATCATAACTTCTTGACTTTGACTATATTTTACATATTCATCATACTCATCTATTATAGCTTTATGCCATCTTATAGAATCTTTGATTCCATTTACAGTCATTTCAAATGATATTTTTTCAACTTGTAGTGTTGATTCATTTATCTTTATATCTTTCCAGTATTCCCAGTAATCTAAAGTTTCTTCAAGACTTTTTATGTGTTTATTTACTATTGCTATTGCTTCGTTTTTATCTAATCGATTGAATGTTATTGGTATTATGAACTTATCTGTACCTATTGGCATAAGTGGCTTATCTAATTCTTCCTCTATGGTATTTTTAAGTTCATTTTTACCTTTTTCAGTTATTTGATATATTTTTCTTACTTTAGACCCTACTGTTTCTTCTTTGTATAGCTCTACTTCTCCATTTTTCTCCATCTTACTTAGAGCATAGTATATTGAACCAGATTTAACCTTTGCCCAAACATCAAGTCCTGTAGCCTGAATGAATTTCTGTATTTCATATCCATGAGTTGATTTTATATTTAGATAATATAAAATAATTAATTTTACCATGACCTTCTCCTTAGTTTTTGATTAAATAAGAGTTATTAATTTCATTATATATACAACATTGTATATAGTCAATATATTTTACTCAACATTGTATATGTTTTATTCTTATACATATAAAAAACTCATATTCAATGAATATGAGTTTTCGTGGATTTCAATGGTGGAGACGATTCACAAGAATAATACCCACGATTATTCTTTAAATCTATTAATACTTCATAAAAGTTATAGAAAAATCAGTCCCGACTCCCTTCTCACTTCTAACATCTATATACCCATTATGAGATTCAATAATTGACTTAGATATTGCCATTCCTATCCCTACTGAATATTTTTTATTTGAAGTCTTACTTTTATAAAATCTATTAAATATTTTTGTTATTTCACCTTGTTCTATCCCCTCACCCGTATCTTCAATTGTTACTTTATAAAAGGCAGGACTTCTTATTAAATATACCTTCACACTTCCGTCTTTTGGTGTATGTTCTATACAATTTTTTATAATATTATTAAAAGCCTCTTTTAACCAAAATTTATCTTGATTTAATATAATATCCTCACAATCATCTAATTCTAATTTAACATCTCTTTCTTTTGCAAACTCTTCAAAACTATGTACTACTTCTTTTATAGTTTTATTTAAACTTTCTTCTTTTTTACAAAACTCAACTGTATTTGCATCTAATTTTGCTAGTTTTAATATGCTTTGAATCATTAAATTCATATTATCAAGTTGAGTACTGTTATCTTTTAAAAATTTTACTCTTTGCTCTTCTGTTATCTTTCTATTTAGTAATATATCATTGTATAAAATCATAGTAGCCAGTTTTGTTTTCAACTGATGAGATATATTTTGTAATAAATCTACTAAATGTTGCTTTTCTTTTTGAGTATTACTAATATTATTCTTGATTATTCTTCTAATATTTGAAAATTCTACTGCTAATTTTGAAAAATCACCTTCTCTATCTTCATTTATTAGATAAGTATAATCCTCATCAAGTATCTTACTTGCTGCTAGTGTTAATCTTCTTATCTTTTTAAAAAATTTAGCATATTGTAGATAATTTAATATAATCAATAAGCAGGATAAGATAAAACTTAATTCTATTATACCAAATTTACTAGCCAAATTTGGAAATAGGCTATTGTTAAGTGTAGTACTTATACCATATTGTTTTAAAGTAGCACGAGCTAATTCCTTATCTTTTTCATTAATATTTTTAGTTACTAATGGAATTATATCTTTTTCTAATTCTGGATTAAGAGTTACCGTTTTTAATATTATACTACCAATTATATCAATGTAATCTTGCTTTTGTTTTTGAATATAGTTATTATACATCCAAAGTTGAAGTGTCATAAAAATAGTAAGGATTAAAGTCAACATCACCGTACTTCTTTTAGCTTCTTGATTAATAAAAATTTTATTCAATATTACTCACTCCTTACTTCAACATCCCATTTATAACCTAGTCCGCGTTTGGTCGTAATGTATTTTGGATTTTTAGGATTATCTTCTATTTTTTCTCTTAGCCTTTTTATATAAACAGATAATGTATTTTCATCAAAGAAAATTTCTTCGCTACTTGTAACACTGCTAAGAATATCATCTCTTCTTAAGCTGCTAAAAGGCTTTTTCATAAATAGTATTAATAATTTGTATTCTAATGCTGTTAGGTTTAAAAGTTCTTTTTTCTTATATACATTAGTTGTAGTTAAGTTAACAGTTATATCACTGCTTATTAAAGTATTCTTTAATTCTTTAGCTTTATTTGAACGTAACTGCACTTTAATTCTAGCTAGTAATTCTCCTACTCCAAATGGCTTTGTTAAATAATCATTACCACCTAATTCTAGTCCTAAAACAATATTTACTTCATCATCTAGTGCTGTTAGAAATATAATTGGTATACTTGATGCTTCTCTAACATATTTACAAAAATCATATCCGTTTCCATCTGGTAGATTTACATCTAATAGTATTAAATTAAAGTCTTCTTTAGAAAAGTAGTTTTTAGCTTCACTAATAGTGCACGCTCTTGTTATATTGTATCCCTCATCAATTAAAGAAAATTCTAGAGCATAACCTAATGCAACATCATCTTCTACAAATAGTATTTTAACCATAAAAAATCATCCTCTCTTTTATTATATTACTCTGATAATCTCAATTATAAGTAAAGGTGTTATAGATTTGTATGTTTAACTATATTCTATCAAAAGCCCATAGATTTTTACTCTCTTTCATAAATACATCTATATCCCATGTTTTTTCACTTTTAATTTTACTATTAGAATCATTAACAATTATCTTTCCATCATTGCTAATACCTGATAACACAATAAAGTGACCTTCACTCGTAAATTCACCTGAGCCCATACTAGCTATTATAGGGTGTCCATTTTGTAGATTTGATATAATAATGCTTTCACTTAAGCTTATTTCTCTTCCCATTATACCAAAATGTTTTGCACCTTCAATCATAATACTCCATTTTGTTCCTACTTTATTTACTAAGTATCCATTTTTTCTGCTATAATTTGCGACAGCCTTAGGGTTAATATCTGTATTACCTGTAAGTCCCACAGCTACCATTGCTAAAGAAGTAGGTCCACATCCATTGACAGCAATAAATTCATCTCCATATTTATCATATCCCCATCTTTTATCCCATTGTAAAAATAAAGGAATTTCACCTTTTTTATAATCTTCTTTTACAGATATATCACCTCTGACTATTTTCTTAGTATATTTAGGATAATCTGCCACAAAATCTATTGCCTCTATGTTGTTAGATGCAAGATTTACTAATGATATTGGATATAAATTTATATTATTTAAGATTTGCTTAATTTTTGGATATTCTTTTGAATTTTCTACCAATATTTTTTTATTTATATCATTGGTGTTTAATATATTAGATTTTAATTTTTCATAATTGTATTCTACCAACATACTATATGCTATAAAAGCCATAACAGTTATCAATATAAATAATATTGCATATTTTAATTTATATTTATTTTGCATCGATCTTATTTTGTACGTCATTTTAGCCTCCTGCTGTATTTTATTGCAATCTAAATTTATATATTTTCTTAATTAATCATTACTACAATCTATATTTTATCTTATATTTATAATTAAAACCATAGCGCCAAACTTACAATATAGATATTAATCTTACTTGTTAGTAATATTTATATAAAGCGAAAAAGCCGTACTGATTACTTAATCAATACGGCTTTCATCTAAAGTTTTTGTAGACACTACCCTTAACTGTTGCTGTTAACCTTCCCTTATTGCTTCGATTACATTATCTTTTTCAATTTTTCTCATAGGTATTAAAGTTGATAAGAAACTTATTATTATTGACACAACAATAGTTATAATACATAGTTTTAAAGGTAATCTCCATGCAAGCCCTACTATATCTTCTAAAACATCATATATGATATAAGTAAACCCACATCCAGCTATAGAACCTATAATTCCACCAACTAAACCATAGAATACTCCTTCGTACATTATCATTTTCTTTAAGTCTTTTTGAGACATACCTATAGATTTTAGTACTGACGATTCTTTTCTTCTTAGTGTTATATTCATTGTGATTGTATTTATAATGTTTATACTACTTATTAAAGTAATTACAGTCATAAACCCATATACTAGTACTTGTATTAATAAAACACCACTTTTTTGAGTAGCATTAGCATCTACCCAGTCTACCATACTATAATCTTGATTATCTTCTATCATGTTATAAATTTCTTCATAATTTTTTAGATGTAATTCTGAGTCTTCTAAATCAATTGCTATATTAGCTATTTCAACCTCTTTATTTGTTAAATTCTTTCTAACTGTATCTGTTGTTATCAAAGATAAAGCATTTTTAGAAACTTCTCTTTCAAATATATTTTTTTCAATAATTCCCATTACTTTTACCTTATGTTCTTTACTATATTCATCAATTATAGTTATTTCATCATTTACTTTGTAGTTAGTTAATTTTCCTGTATATCTTTTCTTAGTAGTGTTATCTGTTGCAACTCCGTTAGATACTAGTATTACACCATTTTGAGAGTTTATATCATTAATATTAATGTCTCCACTTATTAAATATTTCTTTAAAGCATCTAGCGTCACTTTATTATACACATTAATCCTAGTATGCATAAATTCCTTCAGGCTACCATTAAGATTTTCTATTTCATATATATCTCCAGCTTCTTTAGCCTTTTTATCTGCACTAATTTCTAGGTCCCCAGATATTGTTGGATATTTTAAATAAACTTTATTAACATTATCTAAGTTACTAATTCTAGGTATTAAATCTTTATCAACTTTGCTGTTATCAAATTCTGAGTTAGTTCCAATTTCTAACTCTATATTTTGATACTCATAGTTTGTACCTTTTAGCATTATTGCATCCTGTACTAATGTTGTAAATGTAATAAATAAAGTTGCACTTACTACAACCGACAATATCATTACAGTACATCTTTTAGGATTACGTCCTATATTTTTAAGAGCCATTAATACCTTAAAATTAAGTATTTTATTTAGTGTTTTATTTTTTATCTTTTTTATAGACTCCTTTTTTATTGCCACTCTACTACTAATAGCAACTAATGGTGATATGTTACCTACATATCTAGCTGGTAAAAAACTCGATATATACACTGCTATTATAGTTATAATAGCACTAACAGCTAGTGTCTTTATATCAATACTTACAATTGAAATAGGAGTATTTTCCTTCATTAATAACTCTAAGACTCTCTGTAGTGCATATATAGTACCTATACTTATAACAATACCAATAGGAATTGCTATTATTAATAATATTGTGGCTTCTCTAAATACAATAGCTCTAATTTGTTTTTTAGTTGCCCCTATACTTCTAAGCAATCCGAATTTCTTCATTCTCTCTGCTACATTTATTTGGAAAGAATTATATATAACTATAATCGTTGCTATGACTACTATAGAAATTACAATTCCTGTAAGAGCTACCATAGACTTATTTGAGTCTTCTTGATATATCCTTGTTAAAGAATGGTTTTCTTCTATATTTTCTTTTTCACTCAAAGATTTTAATGTTTTAAGTGTTTGGTCAAATTCACCTTTAGGATTTATTTCTGCTATTAATTGACCATCTTTTTTATTTTGATCAAATATAATAGCTCTACTTGTTTTTTTGCGTTGCATAGATTCATACGTTTTTAAGAAACCTACAATTTTATATTCCTTTTTATCTATAGTTATTTTATCACCAAGTTTTAAATTAAAATTAATATGTGGCTTAGTCCATTCATCTATACATACTTCATCACTTTTAGTCGGCATCCTACCTTCTTTTAATACGTATTTTAATATTTCACTAGCTCCACTATCAACAAATTGTTCTTGTAGAGTAATATTTTTGTATTTTATTTCATCTCCCATCGATACATTTCCATAATGCAATATATTAGGATTGTTTTTTACTTTACTTAATATATCATCATTATATGTTTTATACATTAGGTGAAAGGATGTACCTTGCTCTTGTTTAGTTTGTTCAATTTGAGATTTTTCTGTCCCTTTCATAAATAGCCCCATTGTTGAAATAAGAGCTAAAGATAGTATAATTCCTATAAGTGTTAATATTGTACGTTTTTTATTTTGCTTAATATATCTATTACTCACTGTTTTATAATTTTTTATCAACTATGCACACCTCCTTGCGTCTTAGTTATCTATTTTCGTGTCTTTTATTATTTCACCATCATCTATAGTAATAACTCTATCTGCCATAGTAGCTATATTTGTATCATGAGTTATTAATATCAGTGTTTGATTAAACTTTTTAGCTGTAAACTTTAAAAGTTCAATAACTTCTCTAGTGTTCTTAGAATCTAAATTACCCGTTGGCTCATCTGCAAGTACTATACTTGGTTTATTTACAAGAGCTCGTCCTATTGATACTCTTTGTTGCTGTCCTCCTGATAGTTCTGATGGTAGATGGTTTCTTCTATCATTAAGATTCAGTATGTTTATTATTTCGTCTAAATAATTTTTATCTACCTTTTCATTGTCTAATACAACTGGTAACTCAATATTTTCTTCTACATCAAGTACTGGTATTAGGTTAAAGAACTGGAATACAAACCCTATTTTTCTTCTTCTAAATATTGATAATTCATCATCGTTGTAATCATATATGCTTTTTTCATCTATAACAACTTTTCCGCTGGTTGGTCTATCTAGTCCCCCAAGTAAGTGAAGTAATGTACTCTTCCCAGAACCCGATGCTCCTATTATAGCTACGAATTCACCTTCGTTTATTGATAAATTTATATTTTTTAGTGCTTCAACCTTATTATCGCCTTCACCATAAGTTTTTGTTAGGTTTTCAATTCTTAGAATTTCCATAGTTTATCTCCTCTACTTTTCTATATTTGCATAATTTATCTCTATAATTTGTGTGCTTATTAATTTCTTGTTGATTTCTTCTTTGTCTTTTGCATTTCTTAGGTCTTTTTTTCCTTTAGCAAATCTTATTAAGCTCATATCCTTTTCTTTATCTTCTATAGATTTATAAGTTTCATCATCTGTTACTATTAATCCACCTTGTTCTGACGGGTAATATCCTATCCATGAATAACTCCCATATTCTAATGATATATTTTTTCCATTTATCTCTAATTTCGCATCTTTATTTTCCATTCCAAAGTATATAGTTTTATCTGTCTCTATATTTGGTATACTTTCAAGAATCGTTGTCTGTATACTTCCATCCTCTGTGCCTTTCTTAACACGTAATACTTGATCTTTTAGCATTTCTTTCGCTGTATCTTTTGTTATTAATAAAAATTTACTTTCACCTGTTAATTCTTTTCCATCTTTACTAATAAACGGTTCTCCTTTTTCATCTAACATTTTCACTTTATTTGTAACTGTTTTATATTTATAATCTTTTGCATATTTTGTATTATCTTTATAGATTTCTTTTGCCTTGTCTACATTTTCTTTTTCTCCACTTACTAATAATGCATTAAATGGTCTAGCTGGACCTTGTAAATGATATTTAAGTCCTTGTTGTACTCCTACTCCTAATAACAAAATTGCTACAATTCCTATAATTAATTTACCTGTTTTTTTCATAAGTAAAATCTCCTTTTTTATTTTCTTATATATAATATACTCTATATATGCTTTGCATACCATGACGTTAAACTTACATTAACTATATAAATCTTACTTGTTAGTAAGATTTATATAGTTAATTCCTAAATTTTTATCTTAACTAAAAAAATGACCTATAAATAGGTCACCTTAACTGACACCTAACGGTTGTCAGTTTTTTTGTATTCAAACTTAGCTCTACAGTTAGGGCATACTAGTTCTGGCATAGATTCATCTTCTAGCGCAGCTATCACTCCTTCATTAAAGAATATATCTTGTCTAAACTCTTGTATTAGAAATTCTGGAACTCCTTTTTCAAATCCGCAGGATTTACATCCATAGTTATATAGTTTCTGTCCTATACTCATTTCATCTAATTCTTTTAACATTTTCATATCTCCTAAACACTATTTCATTATTAGTAATTATACACTATTTGTATATTTGAGTATAGCAAAGCTAGGCTATCGCCTATTTTTTAATAGCCATTTTAAAACAATTCTAATTGTTCAAATATATATTCTTCAATTTCTTTTTTTCCTATGCCATCATCTACTACTATTGCATAATTTGATTTATCTAATGTATCATATATAATTCCATATTTATGATGCCAAACTTCCCATAAAACCATATAATTTCCACAATTTGTACACTTAAACAGATTCGCTCCAAATGTTTCTATTAATCGTTCTTTAAAGCTCATTTTTCTTACGTTATTTTTTTCAATTATCTAATATATATTCCTTTGTTTAATGAAATTATATAATTTTATTATTTCTATACTTAGTTTCTTTTTAACTCTAGCATACAATCCATATCGCCTTACGACTCTAAATCCCTTCGCGTATATGTGTTGTGTTAATTTCCCTATAAATTCTAAAACATCTATTGTTATAGTTACTCTCTTTTTAGGTTTCTTATTTTCATACCAAAATGTAACTGTTAGTTAGTTATTCTATATTCAGCGATAGCTGGTCTTGCTAAATATCTTCCTATATACTTTGAAGCCTGTTTTATATTAATTATGTCTCTTTCTGCATTCACATAAAATCCTTCATTATGTGTTTTATATAGTTTATTAATTAATCTTTTAGTTCTTATATCTGTAAAATTCTTTTTTATTATATCTAAAAGTAATTTTTGCCAAGACTTCCTCAAATACTTATATGGTATATGAGATATTTTCTTAAACCACTTATTATTTTTATCTATTTCACCTTCAGTAAACAATGCATGTATATGTGGATTCCATTTCAAATCTGAGCCAAAAGTATGAACTACTGCAATTAATCCTACTTCATGATTTCCTTTCACTTTATTTTGATAGTAATTCGATACTACTCCATATACTGCATCTTGCAAATCCTTTAATAGCTCTCGCTTTTGATAGAAGTAATTCCTTAATTCTTAAGGTATTGTAAATACGGCATGTCTATAAGTTACACTTAACATATTATTCACTTGTTTATCTGACCATTTCAAAGAATACATCCTTCCACATTTACTACAAAATTTACTTTTACATGTGAATCCATGAATATACTCTTCATTACATTCAAGACATTTATGCTTAATATATCCCTTTTCTATATTTCCACAATTTAAAGTTCTTTCTACTATATCTATTATATGTTCACGCATTTCTTTTCTAACTCGATTCCACTTCCTTTTTCTAAATTCTTCGAAGTGATTTTTAAGTATTTTATTTATGATTTTGTCACTTTTATATTTTCTACACCTATTCATATCACTATTATACACAAGTTTTCCACATATTTTGAAGTATTATAATCCCCTTGTAATTAAAAAACTCATATCCAAATGGATATGAGTTTTCGTGGATTTCAATGATGGAGACGAATCACAGGAATCATACCCACAATTTCTCTAGCTAGCCTTTATTATTTATTATCTTACCTTCATTATTTGTATCCTCTATTCATTTTTCATTTATTATTAAATCATATGATATAGTTTCCCATTACCCTACTTCCAAATACTATTATATTTTCTACTTCTTAAAATTCTGATATTCCTTAAGATATTTGTTATACTTATTTGAAGTTATAGTCCCATATATATACCACGCTACTATTACACAGCCTACGATAAAGAAGTACCACACTGTACATACTATAAAACGCTCAATACTTCCCATTGGATTTATAGTATTATGGCTCAATGAATTCATAATTAAAATATAAAAAGCAATAATTGTTACTATTGATTTTATTCTTTGCGATATATTTATATGAATTATATCAGTAAAACATATAGTTATTGCTAAAGCAAAAAATGCTACATATACAATTACTTGCCTTAAGAATGCCATCTGCATAACATCAAATCCATGAGTATCCTTATAAATGTACGCAAGTACTACAATCACTCCTATAACTGAAAAAGCAAATAGTATTACATTCATTAATTCATTTAATTTACTTGAACTGTCATTATTATTCAACCATATCACTCCCAGCCAATTAACTTTCTAAAATCTTTTACATTTCGCCTTGATATTGTAATTTTCTCTTTATTTTCAAGTGTCACAAGTAAATTTCTATTTAACAGTATGTTTATATCTTTTATATACATTACATTAACTATAGTATTTTTACTTGCACGAAAAAAAGAAAATTCCTTAAATCTCTCTTCTATCTCATACAACCTTAGTGAACATTCCAAAACCTTATCTTTTACATATACAAAAGTTCTTTTATCTACACTTTCTATATAATAAATTTCATCAGGTGTAATCATTATTTTCTTAAAATCTAAGGATGCACATAGTTTCGTATTTATATTTTTTATAAATCCTTTTATACTTCTTATTTCTTGACTTTCTTCCCTACAATATATAACAACTTTATCTTCAATTAAATCTTCTTGTTTCTCAACTATAACATTCATTTTTCACCTCCTATTTATTTCATAATAATTAAATTTTTAGGATAACACAACCATTCTTAACTATCTGGTCATATATTAATACCATACGGACAAAATGTCATAGGCATAAACTATCATTTTTGTCGTAATGCTTCTTTTGATTCATTTATATAAAAAAACACATTGACAAAATTATCAATGTGTTTTCGTGGATTTCAATGGTGGAGACGAGGGGAGTCGAACCCCTGTCCGCAAGTCTTTTCCTTGTTGCATCTACGTGTGTAGCCAACTGATTTAGAATCTCATCAATCATATCGCCCAGTGGCAGGCTTTATGATTGACCAGCCCCAATTAATCCACTTTTAGTCGAGACACCCATAAAAGTAGTTCCCTGCATAAATGACGACCAGGCCTAACCGGCAGGAGGGCTCGGCGGGTCGAGCAGCATTAAGCTGCTAAAGCGTAATTATCGTTTGCGTTTATTGTTTTCCCCAGTTTTTACGTGACCCAGAGTAACACGACACGCAGCCTCAAGTGCCAAACCCACGTCGAAACCTTTACGCCCCCGTGGTAGTTTTATAGTCATGAGACTTTCTTACTTTCGCAAACTTTTTTTGTTTCACCATCAATATTAAGTTTTTACTGTATCTATAATATAATACTTTTGATTAGAAAAATCAATGTTAGTAAATAGATTGTAAGGAATTATTTACTACAAGTATTAGTATTTACCTGTCATTTCTCTTTCAATACGTCTTTGAGCATCTTTCTTAGCCAAATCTTGACGTTTATCATATAATTTTTTACCTTTAGCCAAAGCTATTTCCACCTTAACCTTACCATTTTTTAAATACATGCTAAGAGGTATCAAAGCATAACCCTTAATAGTAGTAGCACCGATAAGTTTTCTTATCTCATGCTTATGAAGTAATAACTTTCTAGTTCTTAAAGGATCAACATTGAAGATATTTCCTTGCTCATAAGGACTAATATGAACTTGTTTTAAATAAACCTCAGCATTATCAACAGAAGCAAAACCATCACTTAAATTAACTTTTCCCTGTCTAATAGACTTAACCTCAGTACCCTTTAACTCAACACCGCACTCATAAGTCTCTTCTATAAAGTACTCATGTCTAGCTTTTCTATTAGTTGCCAAAATCTTCTTACCTACCATCTACAAGTTCACCTTCTTAACAAAAAATTTTATCACTCAAAAATCATCTTTAAAACTAACTATTAATAAGTAAAAATATACCATATTAAACCTCAATAGTCAATATTTTAAACGCTCTTATTCTCTTTATTATTTCACCTTTCTCCACAAAGATATAGATGAAATCTAGACTAGCCAGCGAAATATCAAATCGCAATGCAGCATCCATTTTCAAGCCGAACTTTGACTTGATTGGATGCAAATGTGATTTGATATTTCGCGGCGTCCCAATTTACCTATTCTTCAATCTTACCTAGGAGTTCAAAATCTATTTCACGGAAATCAACATTCACATTATCAACTTTAATACGAACAGGATCTCCTATTTTATAAGTCTTTCTAGTTCTTTCACCAATTATAGTATAACTCATTTCATCATAAATATAATAATCATCATTTATATTAGCAAGTCTAATCAGACCTTCAACAGTATTATCTAACTCAACAAACATACCAAATGAAGTTACACTAGATATAATACCATCATATTCTTCACCTATCTTATCTTTCATATACATACATTTATAGAAGTCATGTACATCTCTTTCTGCAAGTTCTGCTGCTCTTTCTCTTTCTGAAGATTGAGTAGATGCATAATCAACGATATTAGTAAGTTGATCTTGTCTTTTCTTATTTATCTTATTATTTAAATGTTCTTTTATAATTCTATGAATTTGTAAGTCAGGATATCTTCTTATTGGAGAAGTAAAATGACTATAATATTGTGCCGCAAGACCAAAGTGACCTGCACAATCTGGTGAATATCTTGCTTGTTTTAATGAACGAAGCATTATTGTACTTATAGCTTCTTCTTCTCTTTTACCTTTTATTTGTGCAATTATTGCTTGTAATGCTTTTGGATGAACTTCTTCCATGTCACCTTTTATTGTATATCCAAATGTAGCTATAAACTTACTTAATGTTTCCATTTTTTCAGCTGACGGAGTCTCATGTATTCTATAAACAAAAGGAATTCCTAACCAGAAATAATGTTCTGCTATTGTTTCATTACTTACTAGCATAAATTCTTCTATCATCTTGTTAGATATTCTTCTTTCATAATGCTTAATATCTACAACTTCGCCTTCTTTATTTAAAATTATTTTAGCTTCTGGGAAATCAAAATCTAATGCCCCTCTTTTTGTTCTTCTATTCATAAGAATTCTAGCTAGAGTTTCTGCATCTTTAAATTCTTCTACTAAATTAGAGAATGTTTCTTTTAATTTTTCATCATCTTTTTCTAATATGTCAGATACTTCTGTATAAGTCATTCTAGCTTTTGAATTTATTATAGTTTCTTTTATATCGTATTTAACTACCTTACCATTATGATCTATTTCCATAAATACTGATAATGTAAGCTTATCTTCAAACGGATTTAAACTACATACTCCATTAGAAAGTTTTTTTGGTAACATCGGTATTACCTTATCAACTAAATAAACTGATGTTGCTCTTTTTAGAGCTTCTTTATCTAATTTACTTTTTTCTTTTACATAGTGAGTTACGTCAGCTATATGAACACCTAAATTGAAGTTTCCATTAGGTAACTTTTCTATTGATACAGCATCATCTAAGTCTTTAGCGTCGTCTCCATCTATTGTAAATGTTTTTAAATTCCTTATATCTAATCTTCTTTCTATTTCTTCTTCTGGAATAGGTTGAGCTACAAATTCTGCTTCATCTAGTACCTTTTTAGGGAATTCTTCTGGAAGTCCATGTGCTCTTATTATAGAGTCTATTTCAACTCCTCTTTCACCTTTTTGCCCTAATATTTCTATTATTTTACCTTCTGGCTTTCTATCTTCTTGAGGCCATACAGTTATTTCACAAACTACTTTATCATTTTCACTAGCTCCTGAGAAAAATTTCTTTGGTATATAAATATCTTTATTGAATTTTTTATCATCAGGAATTACAAATCCAAAACTCTTACTTGGTTTAAATAATCCAACTACTGTTGTAATTTCTCTAGTAATTACTTTTATAATGTTTCCTTCTGCTCTTTTATCTTCTGTTGCTGGTACTACTATTTCCGCCATAACTCTATCATTATGCATAGCACCATTTATACTATCTGATGGTATAAATAAGTCTTGAGTATATTCTTTATCTGACTCAACAAATCCAAATCCCTTTCTATGAGATATGAATTTACCTACATAATATCCCATTTGATTTGGTGATAATATTTTTCCTTTTTTTGTTCTACATATATATCCGTCTTCTTCTAGTTCATCTAAAAAATTATAAAACATTGGCATCTCACTTGAGTGTATGTCAAATATAACTGCCAACTCTTCTTTTTTTAGAGGATTATATGCATCTTCATTTATCAATCCTAATAAACTTTCTTTAAGTCCTGGTACCATTTAGAATCCTCCTTCTAAAATTTATATTTATATATTCAAAAATCACTTATAATAATTTTTTCATTATTTATTATGAATTTTATATAATTAAAATTAATTTCTACTATATATCTATGTTAAATTCAATTAAAAACTTACTATTTATTATTATCATTTTAACTCAATAAAAAATAGTGAGTTCTTTATTATTATTACCATTTTTACTATTATACACTATTAATATATTTTGGTAAAATTAGTTATTTATTGTAAATTCAATAATAAGAGAAGTTATCTTAAAATTTTATTAATTAATTTCATCAAATAGTATTGTATTTTTTGTAATTAATTAATATAATAGTAGATGTTGTTTTTTCCGACAAAATACGATAAAACTTTACAATTGAAACGTTATACACAGATATGGATTAATTCAGTATGAATTGTGTATAAGTTTTAAAATTTATTTTTATTTCTCTTCAACTTATCCACATAATCCAAAGATCTCTGTAGATTAAATACAGACAAACCTTAAAGATATACTTTTCATAATATTCTCTATACTATTTTTACGGTATTACTTTAACATTTTATATTATTACTTTATTGATTTTAACCTTATATTTTTCTATACTTAATACATGTTAATTTCAACAAAATAAGACGATATGAGTAAATCACTTGTATTTATAAGAAGGGCTTAAGGGTGAGCAGGTATGGAAAATCTAATTTTATCTTTTAATGTTGTCCTTCCATTGTTTTTTACAATGGCTTTAGGATATTTTATGAAAAGAATTGGCATGTATGATGATAAAGTTTTAAAAGTTATGAACAGTGTAACATTTAAAACATTCTTACCATTGCTATTATTTTATAATGTTTATAAAACCGATATGGATGGTTCATTTAATCCTAAATTAATGATTTTTGCTACACTTAGTATAATAATACTCTTCATTGTATTATGTTTTATAATTCCTTTTATCGAAAATGACAATAAAAAACGTGGTGTGTTAATCCAAGGAATTTTTCGTAGTAACTTTGTAATCTTCGGACTTCCTGTTACAGCTTCGATTTTTGGAGATGATAAAGTCGGAGTTGCTGCTATCTTAATCTCAGTTATAGTGCCTCTTTTCAATTTTTTATCTGTATTTGCACTTGAAATTTTCAGAGGTGGAAAAATAGATTTAAAAAAAATAATAAAAGGTGTTATCACAAATCCACTTATAATTGCATCTGCAATAGGTTTAACTTTTATATACTTAGGAATTAAACTACCTTATGTTATAGAAAAAACTGTTAGTGATATTTCTAAAGTAGCTACTCCACTTTCACTTATTTTATTAGGTGGGTCGTTTGAGTTTAGTGAAGTTAAAAATCACTTAAAACAAATGATAATAGGTGTATTTTCTAAATTAATATTAGTGCCATGTATTTTTATACCTATTAGTATTTATGTTGGTTTTAGAGGTATTGAGCTTTTATGCTTGATGATAATTTTTGCTGCACCTACTGCTGTTTCATCATTTACAATGGCTCAGCAAATGGATGCTGATAGCGAACTTGCAGGTCAGATAGTTGTATTCAGTTCAGCATTTTGTGTACTTACAGTATTTATATGGATATTTATTTTAAAGCAACTTGTACTTATTTAAAATAACTCTATAAAATAAGATAATAAAAACCAAAACTTGATTATATCAATTAATTAATATACAAAAGGAGCTATCTTTAAATAGAAAATTTTTCTATTCTCGATAGCTCCTTTACTTAAAAACTAAATTCAATTTTTAAACTTGATGCTTATACACTATGTTAAATAATGGCCAATTATTTACTACATCATAAGTAATGCTAGTGCGTTTAAGAAGAATAATACTGCTGTTATCTTTGTTACTCTACCAAGAAAGGCTTCTTTTCCTTTTGGTTTAAAATAACTTTGATTGCCTTCTCCACCATATTGTGAAGGAAGAGCACTTTTAGTATCTTGAGGCATTATACTAGCTACAAGTATTATAGATAATACCATTTGCAGTCCCATTAAAAAGTTATTCATGATAACCCTCCTAAATTTATATGCATATTAAAATTTTATCCATCCTTTAGTCTATCATAATCACCATTCAAATTCAAGTTTTCACCCTTTATTTGTATGTTTTATCATTTCCCCTAAATTTGTAAATTAACCTAGCCAAGGGATGAGATATAAGTTCCGCCGACATTTGCAGGTATGGTTTTGACCTGCATGGAGGAGAACTTATATTCATCCCTAAGGTTTTAGGTTAATCACAAAATCTTTATGTTTTTATTTGTTTTTTAAGTTGTAGAAAGATTTTAATCCACAGTATCTAGCTGGTTCTCCTACTACATCTTCTATTCTTAATAATTGGTTGTATTTAGCTACTCTATCTGTTCTTGATGGAGCACCTGTTTTTATTTGCCCTGCATTTACTGCTACTGCTAAATCTGCTATTGTTGAATCTTCAGATTCTCCTGATCTATGAGATATTACTGCTGTGTATCCAGCTCTCTTAGCCATTTCTATAGCATCTAAAGTTTCTGTTAATGTTCCTATTTGGTTAACTTTTATTAATATAGAGTTAGCTACGCCTTCTTCTATTCCTCTTTCTAATCTTTCAGTATTAGTTACAAATAAGTCATCTCCAACTAATTGTAATTTTTCACCTAATCTTTCAGTTAATATCTTCCAACCTTCCCAGTCTTCTTCATCTAATCCATCTTCTATAGTTATTATTGGGAAGTTGTTTGACCAATCTTCATATAATTCAACCATTTCTACAGCTGTTAATTCTTTTCCTTCTCCAGCTAAAACGTATTTTTTAGTTTCTTTATTGTACATTTCTGATGCAGCAACGTCTAATCCTAATCTTACATCTTGTCCTGGTTCATATCCAGCTTTTTGTATTGCTTCAACTATTAATTCTAAAGCTTCTCTATTTGATCCTAGGTTTGGAGCAAACCCACCTTCATCACCTACACCACAAGCTAATCCTTTTGATCCTAAAACAGCTTTTAATGCATGGAATACTTCTGCTCCCATTCTTAATGCTTCTTTGAATGATTTAGCTCCTACTGGTAATATCATGAACTCTTGAACGTCTACATTGTTATCAGCATGTTCTCCACCGTTTATTATGTTCATCATTGGAACTGGTAATTGTTTTGCATTTATTCCACCTATGTATTGGAATAATGGTAAACCAACTTCGTCAGCTGCAGCTTTTGCTACTGCTATAGAAACTGCAAGTATTGCATTAGCTCCTAATTTTCCTTTGTTTGGTGTTCCATCTAATTCTATCATTAATTCATCTATTCCTGGTTGATCAAAAGCATCCATTCCTTCTAATTCAGGTGCTATTATATCATTAACATTGTTAACTGCATTTTCTACACCTTTACCTAAGTATCTTTCTTTAACTCCATCTCTTAATTCAACTGCTTCAAAAGCCCCTGTAGATGCCCCTGATGGTACTATTGCACTTCCCATTGATCCACTTTCTAATGTAACTTCAACTTCAACAGTTGGATTTCCTCTTGAATCTAAAACTTCTCTTGCATATACGAATTCTATAGCTGACATTTGTATATCTCCCTTCAAATTTATATATAGTGTATTTTTATTATATTACATACAGATTTATATTAAATATAAATTTGTAAATTTTGGCATATTATTTTCTTATTAATGAATGACCAGTCATTTCTTCTGGTTTATCTAAATTCATCATGTCAAGTACTGTTGGTGCTATATCAGATAATTTCCCATCATCTAATAAAGTTGAATTTTTATATTCTTCTCCAACAACTATAAATGGTACTGGATTAGTAGAATGTGCTGTTATAGTTTTTCCTGTCTCAAGATTCTGCATATATTCAGCATTTCCATGGTCCGCAGTTATTATTGTACTTCCGCCCACTTCTAATAGTTTATCTACTAACTTTCCTACACAATTATCTACAGTCTCAACTGCCTTAGTTGCAGCTTCTATGTTTCCTGTATGACCTACCATATCAGGATTTGCAAAGTTTACAACTATAAAGTCATATTTATCTTCATCTATTTTAGATATTATTTTATCTAACAATTCTGGAGCAGACATTTCTGGCTGTAAATCATAAGTAGCAACCTTTGGTGACGGTATTAATAACCTATCTTCACCTTTATTTGGTTCTTCTACCCCTCCATTAAAGAAGAAAGTAACATGAGCATATTTTTCTGTTTCAGCTGCTCTTAATTGAGATTTTCCATTTTTAGCTAAATATTCTCCTAATGTATTAGTTAATGATTGAGGTTTAAACGCTATATGAACATTTTTTATGGTTATATCATATTCTGTTAAACCTACAAAGAATGTCTTAATACAAGGTCTCTCAAATCCAACAAATTCATCACATATTAATGCTCTAGTTATTTGTCTTGCCCTATCTGGTCTAAAGTTACCAAATACTATAGTGCAATTTTCCTTTATAGTAGCTATAGGTTTTCCATCTTTAACTATAACAGTAGGTAATACAAACTCATCATTTTTTCCATTATCATAAGATTTTTGAACAGCTTCAATTGCTGAAGACGCAATTTCGCCTTTTCCTTGCGCTATTGCATTATATGCTAATTCTATTCTGTCCCATCTTTTATCTCTATCCATAGCATAGTATCTACCAGAAATACTAGCAAATTCACCTACACCAAATTCATCCATAGTTTTTTGAATGTCTTTAATATATGTTATTGCACTTTGAGGATCTGTATCTCTACCATCTGTAAATGCATGAACATAAACATTTTGAACATCCTTTTCTTTTGCCATCTTAATTAATGCTTTAAGATGTTCTATATGGGAGTGTACTCCACCATCAGACAATAACCCCATTAAGTGAAGTTCATGTTTTTTTGCATTATCCATAGCTTGGCATAATACTTCATTTTCAAAAAATTCTCCATCTTTTATTGCTTTTGAAACTCTAGTTAAATCTTGATATACTATTCTTCCTGCCCCTATATTAGTATGTCCTACTTCTGAGTTTCCCATTTGTCCTTCAGGTAAACCTACATCAAGTCCACTAGCTTTTATTAAAGTATTTGGATATTCCTTAGTTATCTTATCTAAGTTGGGAGTTTTTGCATTAGCAATTGCATTGCCTTTTTTCTCCTTAGTGTATCCAAAACCGTCCATGATGATTAAAGAAACTGGTTTTTTCATATACTTCACTCCTTAGAAATTAACAAGCTCTATAAAGTCACTAGATTTTAGACTAGCTCCTCCAACTAAAGCTCCATCTATATCACTTTGATTCATTATTTCTGATACGTTTGAAGGCTTAACACTTCCACCGTATTGTATTCTAACTTTATCAGCTAACTCTTTACCATATACTCCAGTTACAACTTCTCTTATGTATGATATAACTTCATTTGCTTGTTGTGCCGTTGCAGTTTTTCCAGTTCCTATAGCCCAGATTGGTTCATAAGCTATAACAACCTTATGTAAATCTTCATTAGCTACATTTTTTAATCCTTCTTCAACTTGAACTTTGCAAATATCCTTAGTTTGATTTGCTTCTCTTTGCTCTAAAGTTTCACCAACACAAACTATTGGGTCTATTTTTACTTCTAAAGCTTTTAAAACTTTTTTATTTACAGCTTCATTAGTTTCATTGAAGTATTGTCTTCTTTCTGAGTGACCTATTACAACATAGTCCATATCTAATTCTTTTAACATAAGAGGTGATATTTCTCCTGTAAATGCCCCTTTTTCTTCAAAATGCATATTTTGAGCGCCTATTTTTATATTAGTTCCTTGAGTTGCTTCTTTTAAGTCTTTTAATAATGTAAAAGGTGCACATATAACTGCTTCTACATCAGTATTATTAACTTTTCCTTTAACATCATTCACAAATTCTAAAGCTTCTTTTATTGTTTTATGCATTTTCCAATTTCCTGCTATTATAGGTTTTCTCATCTTATATTCCTCCACCAACAATATTTTCTATCTATATATATTGATTCTGTTTTATTTTTAAATTATTTATTATCTAAAGCTACTATTCCTGGTAATTCTTTACCTTCTAAAAATTCTAATGATGCTCCTCCACCTGTAGATACATGAGTCATCTTATCTCCAAATCCTAATTGGTTAACAGCTGCAGCACTGTCTCCTCCACCGATTACAGTAGTTGCATCATTTAAATTAGCCATAGCTTTTGCTACTGCTAATGTACCTTTTGCAAAGTTTTCAAATTCAAATACTCCCATTGGTCCGTTCCACACTATTGTTTTTGAATTATTTACTGTATTTACATATCTTTCAGTAGTCTTTGGTCCTATATCAAGTCCCATATATCCATCTTGTATATTTTCATCTTCAGTTATCACTGGAGTTGCCTCAGCTGAAAATTTATCACTAACAATATTATCTATTGGTAATAGTAAATTAACACCTTTAGATTTTGCTTTTTGAATCATTTCTTTAGCATATTCTACTTTATCTTCTTCTACTAATGAAGTTCCTATGCTATATCCCTGTGCTTTTAAAAATGTATATGCCATTCCTCCACCTATTATTAAGTTATCAACTTTTTCTAATAATTCATTTATAACTGCTATTTTATCAGAAACTTTAGCTCCTCCTAATATTGCAGTGAAAGGTCTAACTGGTTTTGCAACTGCTTCTCCTAAAAATTTTAATTCTTTTTGAATTAAGTATCCACAAGCTCTTTCTTCTAAAAACTGTCCCGCACCTACTGTTGAACAATGTGCTCTATGAGCAGTTCCAAACGCATCATTTACAAATATATCTGCTAAAGAAGCTAATTCTTTAGAATAATTTTCTTCATTTTTAGTTTCTTCTTTTCTATATCTAGTATTTTGTAATAATACTACGTCTTTATTTTTCATGTTATCAACTGCAGCTTTTGCATTTTCACCAACAACGTTATCATCAGATGCAAATACAACTTCTTTATTTAGCATTTCAGATAATCTTTTAGCTACTGGAGCTAATGATAATTCTGCTTTTGCTTCTCCTTTTGGTTTTCCTAAATGAGAACATAATATAACTTTTGCTCCATTTTCAATTAAATATTTTATAGTTGGAAGTGCTCCGTTTAATCTATTTTCATCAGTTATAATTCCATCTTTTAATGGAACATTAAAATCGCATCTTAATAATACTTTTTTCCCACATACATTTATATCTTCTATAGTTTTTTTATTAAGCATTGACATGGTTATATCTCCTTTATAAAAAATAACTTTAATCTTTTTTATTAATAGTATAACATATTTCTTTATTTGTACATATTTCGTATGTTATTTTTTTTATTTTTTTATATTTAGTGTATCACATTGTTGATTTTAAGATTTTATTATGCAAAAAAGTCCGAGCCCGTAGTATAAAACTACAAACCCGGACTGGTATCAAATTACTTAGCTAAACTAGCAAAGTATCCTAATGTTCTTATTAATTGAGATGTATAAGACATTTCATTATCATACCAAGAAACAACCTTAACTAATTGCTCTTTATTTACTTCCATAACTTTTGTTTGTGTAGCATCAAATAATGATCCATAGTTTATTCCTATTATATCAGAAGATACTAATGGTTCTTCAGTATATCCAAACGATTCATTTGAAGCAGCTTTCATAGCTTCATTTATTTCTTCTACTGTAACTTTTTTATCTAAAGTACAAACTAACTCAGTTAAAGAGCCAGTTATAACAGGAACCCTTTGAGCTCCACCATCTAATTTACCTTTTAATTCAGGTATTACTAATCCTATAGCTTTTGCTGCACCAGTAGTATTAGGAACTATATTAGAAGCAGCTGCTCTAGCTCTTCTTAAATCTCCTTTAGCATGAGGTCCATCTAATGTATTTTGGTCATTAGTATAAGCATGTATAGTAGTCATAAATCCTTTTTGTAATCCAAATTTATCATTTAATACTTTAGCCATTGGTGCTAAACAGTTAGTTGTACAAGAAGCTCCTGATATAACCGTCTCACTTCCATCTAATATATCATTATTTACATTAAATACTACAGTTTTTATATCTCCTGTTGCAGGTGCAGATATAACAACTTTTTTAGCTCCAGCTTCTAAGTGAAGTCCTGCTTTTTCTTGAGAAGTAAAGAATCCAGTACATTCTAATACTATATCTACCTCTAATTCTTTCCAAGGTAAATCTGCTGGATTTCTTTCTGCTGTTACTTTTATTTCGTTTTTGTTAACAACAAAAGCTCCTTCTTTAACTTCTATTTCTCCATTAAATCTTCCTTGAGCTGAATCATATTTAAATAAATGTGCTAATGTTTTAGCATCTGTTAAATCATTTATTGCTACTACTTCAAATTTATCAGTTTGCTCCATTAATTTTCTTAAAGCTAATCTTCCTATTCTACCGAAACCATTTATCGCTACTTTAACCATGTTGCTACCTCCTATAAAGTAAAAAATGTGTGTGTTTATGTTATTACTAGCCTAGCTAGTTAGTTACTCTATAATAGTTCTAATATCCTATAAGCACTTTCTTCATCTGTTACAAGTGCTATATTTTTATTTATTTTTGATATGGCAATAAAAGCTTCTGCCTTTCTAGCTCCTGCAAATATGGCAATAGTTTCTCTTCCATTTCTAAAAGCATCTAAGTCAATACCTACTGTATTTAACTTATAAACTATATCTCCATTTTTATTGAAGTAATAACCAAAGGCTTCTCCTACTGCTCCTTTTGAATTTATCTCTTTTATTCTTTCACTAGGAAGTTTTCTTCTTTTAGCCATTTCATCTGCTCTACCTATTCCAAAAACTAATACATTTGTTTTTTCTATATAATCTAATGTTCTCTTAATTTCTGGCTCTTGAATTAAGGTTTTCATTGCTTTTTCACCTAATTCGTCTGGTATATTTAATAATTTATATTGTGAATTTAGTTTATTGCTAACTATAGATACTATATTATTGGATTGCATTTGAACATCTTTTCCCATACTTCCTCTCGCTGGAACTACTGTAATTGAATTATACTTTTTATCAGATTTGATACAATTTGCAAATTCTAGCATTGTACTTCCACCTGTTAAAGAAACTGTATCTCCATCTTTTAGTGTATTTAAAAAATATTCTGCTCCATATTTAGCTACATCCGTTAGCAGACTATTATTTTTTTCAAAACTTCCAGGTACTAAGATAACTTTTTTTATACCTAGCTTTTCTTTAACTTTATCTTGTAATTGAGATAATCCCATAAGATCTTTCATAATGTCTTTAAGTTCATCTAATAGTAGCTCTCCTTCATCAGTTATTGTCATACCTGATATAGCTACATATATAAGCCCTTGTTCTTTTAGAAACTCCGTTTCAGACCTTACTATTCGTTCACTTATTTCTAATATACTTGATAGTGTTCTTCTTCCTATTGGCTCACTTAAAGATATTTGTCTTAAAATAGAGTATCTTCTTTCCATAAGTTCAATTGCTTGTGGAATCAATTTTTTTTGAATTTTTAATAAGTTCTCCATTGCCTAACTCCTTATTATCATTTACTACGGGTCATTTATTGTCCCTTGTATGTTTTTTAGTCCCACAAGATAATTTTATTTTAAATCATATATAGATATATTTCAATACTTTTTCCAATTTTTACAAATACTTAAATTTAATATTCCTTTCGTCTACTAGAAGATAATATACCTAATTCCTCACGATATTTTGCTACTGTCCTTCTAGCAATATTAAAACCTTCTTCTTTTAAAATCTTTGAAATTTGTTCGTCACTTAAAGGTTTCTTTTTATTTTCGTCTTTTATTATTTCCTTAATTATCTTTTTTATGCTTGTACTAGATGCCATCCCCGAATCTTGAGTTTCAATGGCACTGCTGAAAAAGTATCTAAATTCATATAATCCAAAAGGTGTTAACATATATTTTCCATTTACTCCTCTACTTATAGTAGATTCATGAAATTCTAACTTTTCTGCTATATCTTTCATTTTTAATGGTTTTATATACATAGTTCCTCTTCTAAAGAAATCATCTTGTGTATTTACTATCTCTTGTGCAATTTTTAAAACTGTACTTTTTCTACTTTCTATGTTCTTTACTAGCTCTGCTGCTGAATTCAATTTTTCTTTTATAAATTCTTTAGCATTCTTATCAGATTGTGAATTTTTTAATATTTCTTTATAAAAATTATTTATTTTTATATTACACCCATCTTTTTCATTTATATATGTAATAAACTCATTATCAAATTTTTCTACAATTACATCTGGCTGTATATATACACTTTTTTCTGTTGAACATAATCTTCCTGGCTTTGGATTTAGATTTTTTATTATATTTATCAAGCTTACACATCTTTGCAAAGGTATATTATATTTTTTAGTTATCTCCTTGTACTTATTTTTAGCAATTAAATTTAAATCATTGACAACGATTTCCCCTAATATTTCATTATATATTCCTAAGTTTTTCATCTGTATTATTAAACATTCCGAGATATCTCTAGCTCCTACACCTATTGGTTCTAATTGTTGTATATTTTCTAGACATTCAGTAAAAGTTTTCTTATCAGTACTTAACTCTTTTATTAACTCATTTTCATCTATTCTCAAATATCCATCTTCATCAAGACTATCAATTATATAGTCACATACACGCTTTTTTTCATTGCTCATCTTATATAAGCTTATTTGAAACTTTAAATCTTCATATAAATTTGATGAATACTTTATCATATTCTCTAAATTAAAATCACTATCAGGATTATAATTCGTTTTATTTTGATATGTATATTTTAGATTTTCAATATCCTTTATGTAATCTTCCCAATTTATCTCACTTCTTTTTTCTACTTCTATAAGTGGATTATCTTCTGCTTCTTTTTTTATTTCTTCATCTAATTCTAACTTACTCATATTTAATATAGTTAATGATTGTTTAAGTTGTGTAGTAATTATTAATTTTTGAGACTGAGTTAGTTCTAAGCTCTGATTGAAATTCATAATCCCTCACCTCATATCTTTATATAAATTTTCTAAATTTTAAAACCCTTTTGTATAATATATTCTACCATTTAGAATACTATTTGTACAAAAGGGTTTATTGTAAATCACTTATTTTTCTACATTTCTTTTAAAATATCAACTAATTCATCTTCTGTATATTTATACTTTCTATTGCAGAATTGACATCCAACTTCGGCTTCTTTATCTTCTTCTATTATTTCCGATAAAGAGTTTTTACCTATCGCTATTAAAACTTTCTTAACTTTTTCTTTTGAACATTCACATTCAAATTTAATTTCACATTTATCCAGTATCTTTGGACTTAATCCTTCTAGAACTATGTCTAATATTTCTTCTGGAGTGTTTCCCTCTTTTAACATAGTTGTAACTGATTGTAATTTTCCTACGTTTTCTTCTAACTTATCTATAGTTTCTTCTGTTGCATCTGGCATAAGTTGAACTATAAATCCTCCAGCATACTCTACTTCAGTTTCTTTTGTAAGTACTCCTAATGCCACTACTGAAGGTGTTTGTTCTGATAATGCAAAATAATGAGTAAAATCTTGTGCTATTTCTCCACTTACTAATGGATATGCTCCATTATAAGGTTCTCTAAGCCCTAAATCTTTTATAACCTTAACTGCACCATTAGTTCCTACAGCTGCAGCTACGTTTAATTTTCCATTCTCATAGTCAGGAACTTGTACATTTGGATTCGATACATATCCCTTCACAGTTCCTTTTGAATCTGATGTTGTAAGAATAGTCCCAATAGGACCTCCACCTTTTATTATAACTGTTAATTTATCATTTTCATTTTTCATCATTAGCCCCATCATAGATGTTGCTGTTAGTGTTCTTCCTAAAGCAGCAGTTGCTACCTTTGTAGTTTCATGTACTGCTCTCGCTTCTTCTACTATATTTTTAGTTGTTGATACAAATGCTCTTATTTGTCCATCACCAGCAGTTGCTCTTACTACATAATCTTTCATTGCATTCCTCCAATAAATCTATCTTATTTTTTGCATACAAAGAATATTCTTTGGCTTTCTTCTTTTGGACTTTCAAATGTAAAATCACCATATGTTTTTATATAATTAAATCCTGATTTTTTTAACATGCTAACTATTTCTTCTTCTGTATATGCTCTTTGTTGATGAACTTCTTCAAATCTATCAAACCTACCATCTTCATCTTTAATAAAGAAAGCAAGTTCCATTTCTACTAAGTTTTCTTCTTCATCAAAATAATTTTGCCACATATATGATATATCTTCTCTATTTTCTCCATACATATTATTTCCTAATATATTAGATAATTTATAAAATGAGCTTATATCAAATATAAAAATTCCATCTTCTTTTAATAATTCATGTGTCTTAGTAAATACATTTTCTAAATCATCATCATATGTTATATAATTAAATCCATCGCAAGCACATAAAACACAGTCTAAATTAGTTATTTCAAAATCTAATTCTGCTATATCTTGTTGAAGTAATACTAATTCTACACCTTCTTTTTCTGCTTTCTCTCTAGCTACACTAAGCATTTCATCTGATATGTCAATTCCAGCTATATCATAATTTTTTTTAGTAAGTGGTATCGTCATATTTCCTGTACCACACGCTAATTCTAATATATTTTGTACTTTTACATTTTCATTTTTTATTATATCTTCTATATATTTAACCCATCCGTCATAGTCAACTTCGTCCATAAGTTCGTCATAAACAAATGCAAAATCTTTATATTGATCCATCCTCTTTATTTTGCTCCTCTATCATTTTTTTCTTTTTCTTTTTACGTGATGTCAGTATTCCACCAATTCTTCCAGCTTCTTTAGCTGTAAGTCCTGCCCATCCAGTTTCACTCACTTTATCTAATAGCCCTAATTCTGAGGCTATCTCATATTTCATTATATCATTATCTGTCAATATTTTAGGCTTCTTGCTATTACCTTTCTTAGTAGCCTCACATTTATTTATAAGTTCTTTATTTAAAGTTTCTTTATTCATTAAAAACACCCCTTCTTCTTTGTATTTTTGTCATCTACTTAGAATTTATACAAAGATTTAAGGGGTAAAATAATTTCACCTTAATTTATAGATTTTTTTTGTTTTAATAGATTTATATAAGTTTCTAATCCATTCATTAATATTTCTTCATTAAAATTAAAATTTATATTATGAAGACTATGCACAAATCCTTTATCTTCATTTCTAGCTCCTAGCATAAAAAATAATCCTGGAACTTCCTTTTGATAATATGAAAAATCTTCTGCTATCATTAAGGGTTCTAATTCTATTAATTTTTCTTCTTTTATAGTTTTGATAAACTCTTTATACAATTTTTTATCATTATTTACTGCTGGATAACAGTCTTTTATGTTAATTTTAATTTTACAATCATATGCTAACTCAAATCCTCGCGCTATTTCTTTTATTCTTTTTTTCATATTAATATATGTTGTTGGTTTAAAAGTTCTCATAGTTCCTTCTAATCTTACATTATCAGCTACAATGTTCCTAATTGTTCCACCTTCAATTTTTCCTATTGTTATTACTGCGTTATCTATTGGACTTATATTTCTAGATACTATTGTTTGTAAGTTATTTATAAAATTAGATGCTATTACCACACTATCTATAGTATTTTGTGGCATAGCTCCATGACCGCTTTTTCCTATAATATCGATATCAATTTCTCCTGATTGTGCTAAAAAATAACCTTCTCTTATTCCTATATATCCTTCTAGAATTTCTGGATATATATGAAGCCCATATATTTCATTTATATTATATTTTTCTATTATTCCTTCATTTATTAAATCTTGTGCTCCTCCAGGACCTTCTTCTGCTGGTTGAAATATGAAAACTATATTATCATTTAAGTTTGATTTATTATTTATTAAGAACTCAATTAATCCAAGTAATATAGATGTATGACCATCATGACCGCATAAATGTTTCACTCCATTATCTGTACTTAAGCCATCTATATCTGCTCTAAATGCTATATTTTTTTTAGGATTTTTTCCTTTTATCATTCCAACTACACCTGTTTCTAAATATATTTCATATTCTACTCCTATATTTTTTAAATATGTTCTTATATATTTTGATGTTTTATATTCCATCCTTCCTAATTCAGCTATAGGATTCAATATTTTTCTATGATTATAAATTTTTTCTTTTAAATATGATACTTCACTAATTGTAATCACCCCTAATTTATATTTCATAAGTAATTTAATATTATATTCCTAAGCTACTTGTTATATGAATAAATTGGTACATAAAAAGGTGGCATTATATTTTATTAATAATGCCACCTTACTACATATTTATATATACATTTTTAGCACGAGAAGAAGTGTTTTGCTAATCCTCCTTTAGCAGTTTCTTTATATTTATCCATCATATCTATGCCAGTCTCTTTCATAGTTTCAATGACCTGATCTAATGTTATAAAATGTGTTCCATCTGTTAATAGTGCATAATTAGCAGAGTCCATTGCTCTTTGTGCTGCCATTGCATTTCTTTCTATACAAGGTATTTGTACATAGCCATGTACTGGGTCACAAGTCATTCCTAAATGATGTTCTAAGCCTATCTCTGCTGCATATTCTATCTGCTCTATTGTTCCATCTTTTAAATATGCTACAGCTGCTGCTGCCATTGCACAAGCAGCTCCAACCTCACCTTGACATCCAACTTCTGCACCTGAAATTGATGCATTATTTTTTATGATATTTCCTATGATACCAGCTACTAGTAATGACTTTTCAATTTGTTCATCTTTATATCCATAATAATCCTGCAAACTAAACAATATACCAGGTAACACACCTGCTGATCCACAAGTTGGTGCTGTAACAATTTTATTTCCTGATGCATTTTGTTCCGATACAGCAAGCGCATATGCATATACAAGAGTTGATAGTTTTTTAGTTTCTAAATAATTTTCATAGAAATTTGATGCTCTTCTCTTTAATTTTAATTTTCCTGGTATTATCTCTGTTGTATTAAGCCCTTCTTCAACAGATTTTCTCATAGCATCTTTTATAACTTTTATGTATTCTAGTATATCTTCATCTTCATGGTATAATACATACTCTACCAATGTTTTATTATTTTCTTTGCACCATTTTATTATATCGTCCATAGTACTTAATTTATATGTACCTTTATTTTTTTTATTTTTTTCATTTTCCTGTGCTATTGTCCCTCCACCTATGGAATACACAGTCCAATTATCTATTACATTTTTAGATTTATCTAATGCTTCAAAACACATTCCGTTGGGATGAAATTCTTTTATTATATCAGCTTTCCATATAATTTCTACATTTTTGGGTGATAGCGTTTTCTCTATTATATAATCAGTTAAATGACCTTTGCCTGTGGCTGCTAAACTTCCATATAATGTTACTCTGTAACTATCAGCATTATTATTTTTACTTTTAAAACATTCTGCAGCTCTTTGAGGTCCCATAGTATGAGAACTTGAAGGCCCACTTCCTGCTTTAAATAATTCTTTTAATGTATCCATCATATTTCCCCCTTAATTTAGATATTCATTATCTTAATTATGCATCTACTATTTATTATAACTATTAACGTTACGTAATGTGTAGATTTTTATGCAAAATAAATCAAATAATAAGCAAAGTCTTTTAATTTGAAATCTTATTATTTTTCAAATTCTTATAAATTTTCTTAATTCTATCCTTAATCTATATATAACTCAACTTACTACCTATTCCTTTGTACCTTTTTGGGAATATATTCATATATATAAATATATTTTTAATAACACATTAATATATTTATTTAGAAAGATATTTTATTAATTGGGGGGATTTTAATGAAATCAGTAAATGTGGCCATAGTTGGCGCTACAGGTATGGTTGGAAGAACTTTCTTAAAAATACTAGAGGAACGAAAATTTCCAATAAAAAATTTATACTTATTCTCGTCTCCTAAATCAGCAGGTACTACTGTTATCTTTAACGGTCGTGAATATACTGTTGAAGAATTAAATAAAAATGTATTTGATAGAGATATTCAAATTGCACTCTTTTCTGCTGGAGGAGAAATCAGTAAAGAATATGCTCCTATTGCAGCTGCAAAAGGTGTGTTAGTCGTTGATAATTCTAGTTATTGGAGAATGGATCCTGATGTTCCTCTTGTAGTACCTGAAGTTAATCCTGATGATGTAAAAAAACATAAAGGTATAATATCTAATCCTAACTGCTCTACTATTCAAGCAATGTTACCTCTTAAGCCACTTAATGACAACTATAAAATAAAAAGGGTAATTTATTCTACTTACCAAGCTGTTTCTGGTTCTGGAGTAAGAGGAATACAAGATTTAGAAAATGGAATAAAAGGTAACCCTAATAAATTTTATCCTCATCCTATAGCTTATAATTGCCTTCCTCATATTGATGATTTTACTGATAATGGATATACAAAAGAAGAACTAAAAATGATAAATGAAACTATGAAAATATTTAATAACTATGATATGAAAGTCACTGCTACAACTGTAAGAGTACCTGTAAAAAATGGTCATAGTGAATCTATAAATATTGAGTTTGAAAAACCTTTTGAGTTAGATGAGTTAGTAAACCACCTTAAAAATATGCCTGGCATAGTCGTAATAGATGACCCTAATAATTTACAATATCCTACTGCATTTGAATTGAGTGGTAGAGATGAAGTTTTTTTAGGAAGAATTAGAAGAGATTTTAGTATTGAAAATGGGGTTAATATCTGGGTTGTAGCTGATAATATCAGAAAAGGTGCTGCTACAAATACTGTTCAAATAGCAGAATTATTATTAAAATATAATTTAGTATAAATTTATATTAAACATACACTATCTAAAATGCTAATCATAAAATAAAACTATATGGACACTTAATTTAAAGTGATTTTAAAAAGGGGGATTAATTTTATGTTATTTAAAGGTTCTGGGGTTGCTTTAGTTACACCTTTCAATGAAAGTGGTGTTGATTTTGAAACTTTAGGTAAATTGGTTGAGTATCATATTACTAATAATACTGATGCTTTAATTGTATGTGGAACTACAGGGGAATCAACTACAATGAGTGATGATGAGCAATTATCCGTTATAAAATATGTTGTTGATAAAGTAAATAAAAGAATACCAGTTATTGCAGGTACTGGCTCTAATGATACAATGCACTCTGTTCATTTAAGCCAACAAGCTGAGAGACTTGGAGCTGATGGTCTTTTAGTTATTACTCCTTATTATAACAAAGCAAATCAAAGAGGTCTAAAACTTCATTTTGAAACAATTGCTAAAAGTGTCAATTTACCTATCATAATGTACAACGTACCAGGAAGAACTTGTATGAATATGAAGCCTAGTCTTGTTGCTGAACTTGCTAAAATAGATAATATTGTTGCTGTAAAAGAAGCTAGTGGAGATTTAGCTCAAGTTGCTGAAGTAGCTAGATTAGTTCCTGATGATTTTGCTATCTATTCTGGAAATGATGATTCTATTCTTCAATTATTGTCAGTCGGTGGAAGTGGAGTTATATCGGTGCTTGCTAATGTTTGTCCTAAAGAGACTCATGAATTAGTTTATAAATTTTTTGAAGGAGATTTAAAAGGTGCAAAGAAATTACAACTTGGTATGAAACCTTTAATAGATGCTTTATTTATAGAAGTTAATCCAATTCCAGTTAAAACTGCAATGAATTTATTAGGATTTAATGTTGGAAAATTAAGACTTCCTTTAGCTGAAATGGATAATAATAATCTTCAAGTACTAAAGCAAGAATTAATTAATTTTGGTTTTAAATTATAGGAGGAGTTATGTTAAAAATTATAGTAAATGGATGTAACGGTAAAATGGGATCGGTTTTGACTAAATGTATTTTGTCTGAAGATGATTTAGAATTAGTTTGCGGAGTATCACCTGATGATAAAATTAATGTAAAATATAAAACTTATCAAAAAATGAATTATATAAATGAAAATGCAGATGTGATAATAGACTTTTCTCATCACTCCACTTTAGATGATGTATTATCTTTTGCCTTGAAAACAAAAACTCCTTTAGTTATTGCTACGACTGGATATAATCAAGATGAATTAAATAAAATATATGATGCTTCTAAAAAAATCCCTATATTCCACTCTTCTAATATGTCATTGGGTGTAAATGTTCTTGTTAAATTGGTTAAAGAAGCCGCTAATATGTTAGATGGATTTGATATAGAAATTATAGAAAAACATCATAATAAAAAAGTTGACGCTCCTAGTGGTACTGCTGTAATGATTGCAAACTCTATAAAAGAAATTCTTCCTAAGATAGAAAATAACTATGGAAGATATGGTCGTGAAGCTAAAAGAACAGAAAATGAAGTTGGCATACATGCTATAAGAGGCGGAACTATCGTTGGGGAACATAATGTTATATTTGCTGGACATGATGAAGTTATTGAAATAAAACATAGTGCTCAATCAAAAGATATATTTGCAAAAGGTTCTATAGCTGCTGCTAAGTATTTAGTTAATCAAATTGAGGGATACTATAATATGAATAACATGTTAAGCTAATATAGGAGGTCGACTAATGATAAATTTAAATGATGCTTATGAAATCGCTAAATATATAAAAGAATCTGAAAAGATGACACCCGTAAAGGTATACGTATCTGGTACAAATTTGCATTTTAAAAAAAATAATAAATTTAAAGTATTCGGAAGTAATGAATCTTATATTTTAATCGGAGACTACGAAGAAATAAAAAAAACATTAGATGCTAATAAATCTAATATTTGTGATTTTCATATAGAATACGATCGTAGGAACTCAGCTATACCTATTTATAACTATCTACACGAACATGCAAGAATAGAGCCTGGTGCTATTATAAGAGATCTAGTCTCAATAGGAAAAAACTCTATTATAATGATGGGAGCAGTTATAAATATAGGTGCTATTATAGACGAAAATTCTATGATAGATATGAACGCAGTCATCGGTGCTCGTGGTATTATCGGAAAAAATGTTCATGTCGGCGCTGGGGCTGTTATAGCAGGCGTATTAGAACCCCCCTCTGCTACTCCAGTAATAATTGAAGATGATGTTTTAATAGGTGCTAATTCAGTTATATTAGAAGGAGTTAAGGTAGGAAAAGGTTCTATTGTTGCTGCCGGTTCTGTTGTGACAAAGGATGTTGAACCAAATAGTGTTGTTGCAGGTTCTCCTGCTAAACTTATTAAATATAAAGATGAAAAAACATCAGATAAAACTAAACTTATGAATGATTTAAGAGATTTAGATTAACTCAATAAAATCAACTAAAAATCCTATGAAGTTAGAATTCAAATATCTAATTTCATAGGATTTTTTGCAATAAATTTTATATATTACTATCCCTCATCTCAATTTCTGTACCTTCAGGAGCTTTAACTTTAAATAAACTCCCACCTTCAACATCATAAATTACTTTTCCATTTTTTGTTTTAAAATTATTGTATCCTAATTCTTTTATCCTTCTATACTCTTCATTAACATCTTCAATTAAGAAACACATATGAACTATTCCTTCATTCAAGGAACTCCAATTATTAAGTTTATCACCTTTTTTAGCTGTTTGAAGTTCAATCATAAAATCACATAACTTTAACCATGTATTAAACTCTCTGCCATGAAAATTAGGTGTTTCACTAACTAATTCAAATCCTAATATTTCTTTATAAAACTTAATTGATTCCTCATACTTTTCAGTTTGAATACAAACATGATGGATACTTCTATTAATCATATCTTTTCTCCTTATTTTAATACAACAATTTAACTTCGAATTATATCTTATTATTTATAATTTAATAATAAAAAAGCTGCCCTTTAAAGGACAACTTTTTGTTATCTGTCTTCATTTGTTACATTAAATACATATGGTATATTTCTATAATAATCTCCGAAGTTTAATCCATATCCAACAACAAATTTATCTTCTATAGTGAATCCGCAATAATCAGGAACTAATTCAACTTTTCTTCTACTTGGTTTATCAAGTAATACACAACATTTTATGCTAGATGGATTTTTTCCTTTTAAGTGACTCATAACATGACTCATAGTAAGTGCTGTATCTGTTATATCATCTACTATTAAAACGTCGTATCCTTCTAAATCAGTATTTATGTCTGCTACTACGTTTATTTTTCCAGTACTTTCTTCTCCATGACCATAGCTTGAAGTAGTCATAAATTCAATTTTAACTGGTACAGTTATGTTTCTTACTAAATCCGCACAGAATATAAAACTTCCTTTTAATAAAGATACAACCATAAGATTTTTATCTTTATAGTCTTCAGAAATCTTTGCTCCTAATTCTTTTAATCTTTCAGATATTTGTTCCTCTGAACATAGTACTTCCCATTTTTTAGTTTCTATATCCATAATATAACCTCCACTATATAATGATGATACTTTCCATTTTATAAGAGATTAGACTGTTTTGCAAGGTTATTGATTTAAATTAGTATTCTAATTAATCTACCTTATTCATTCCATCCATTACATTTATTATAACCTCATCAGTTACGGACATACCCTTATCACTTATTTTGCCTAAATTTTGTATACTTTGCTCAACTTTAGATCCAACTATACCGTTCATTGGTGGTACATAACACTCTTGTTTAGCTATTATTGCACTTTGAACTGCTGCTGATGCTGCTGATGCTAATTTTAAAGCACATCCAGCTTTTGCTCCATCACATATCATTCCACTTAAATTTGCCACCATGTTTTCTATTGAACCTTCTATTTGTCTTATATCTCCACTCATTAACCAAGATAAACCTGCTGTTGCCCCTGTTGATGCTGCCACACCGCATCCACATACAGCCGATAATCTACCAGTAAAGTTTTTAATATACGCTGTTACTAAATGAGATATCGCTAATGCTTTAGCTAATTTTTCATCAGTTTGTGGGAATTTTCTGTTGTAAGCAACAATTGGAAGTATTGCTGTTAAACCATGATTTCCACTTCCATTAGAACTCATAACAGGTAATTTTACTCCTGCCATTCTAGCATCTGATGCTGCTGCTGTTATCATCATTGCTTGATTCATTAAATCGTCACCTAAAAGACCGTCTTCCATAGATTTTTTAATACCGTATCCAACACCTATACCTGTTTTTTGGCTTAAACCGTAATTAGCCATTTCTTCATTCATTTTTATTCCTTCTAATAAAAATTCAATATCCTTAAAGTCTATCTTTTCTACATTCTCAACTAATTCTTTTATAGTTACATTATCCATTATATTTTCTTCTTTTATCGCTTCATTATTTTGATCTTGAGGTTCCTCATCTAATAAAACTTCTCCATCTTTTTCTAAGTAAACAAAGTTATCATGTTTAGTTCTTATAACTGCTTTTGATTTATGATTAATACCTTCTAAAACTACTTCTATATAAACTTTTTCTTTTGTATTTGCTGGCGATATATCTAATGGGGAATTATCCATGTATCTCTCTGATTCTTTAACTTGAGCTTCATCTAAAGTTTCTAAAACTCTTAAGCCATTTTCTGAATGTCCACCTACAAACCCCATCGCAGCTGCTATTTTTAAACCTAATCTTTCTGTCCCTGGTATTCCTACGCACATACCATTTTTATAAACATTAGGGCTTACTAATATTTTATTTTTAACAATATCTTCTCCTAATAATTCTTTTGCCTTTGCACAAGCTAATGCTAGTGCTACTGGTTCAGTACATCCTAATGCTGGTTTAACTTCTGCTTTTAGTATCTCTACTAAATTATTTCTTATATCTCTCATGTTGAAAACCTCCCAATGAATTTAATACTTTTTATTTTTAGCAATAACCATGCCAAATTTTTAGTTATTAATTATATTTGTTAAAAAAGCTTAAATTCCTTAGCTATAGTATGTTAATTTTTTATTATTTATATATGTATAAAATAGATTATCTTCTAAATACTTTCTCTATAATCTCATTTTGACATAAAAAAATCTCAAAATGAGATTCCGTTTCATTTTGAGATTATATTATACTTTTCTAATTTTCTATATAAAGTAGCTCTAGATATTCCTAGTGCTTTGGCTGCTAACTCTTTGTCTTTCTTATACTCTTTATATTTATTTAAAGCTTTTAAAATTTCTTTTTTCTCTAATTGTTCTAGCGTACTTATGATTCCATCATTTGATATAATTTCTTCACACTCTATATTTTTTAATTTGTTTGGTATTAAATTTAAAGTAATTACTGAAGATGGAGCCATATTTATACTATATTCAATAATATTTTGTAACTCCCTTATATTGCCTGGCCATTTGTAATCGACCATAGTTTTTACAACCTTATCATCTATACTTACTACTTTCTTACCAAGCTTTTCAGAGTATTCTTTCATCATATAATTTATTAATAATGAAATATCATCTTTTCTTTCTCTTAAACTTGGCAATCGTAAAGGTATAACATTTAATCTATAATATAAATCTTCTCTAAATGTTCCCTTACATACCATATCTTCTAAATTTTTATTAGTTGCTGCAACAATCCTAACATCAATAAGTATATTTGACTTACTTCCTATTTTATTTAATTCTCGTTCTTGAAGTACTCTCAGTAATTTCGCTTGCAAGTGCAAACTCATATCTCCTATTTCGTCTAAGAAAATAGTTCCCTTATGAGCTAATTCAAACTTACCTAATTTTCCTCCTTTTTTGGCCCCAGTAAATGCACCTTCTTCATATCCAAATAATTCACTCTCTAACAAATTATCTGGTATAGCTGCACAATTCACTGTTACAAAAGGATTTTCTGACCTATCACTATGATTATGTATCGCTCTTGCAAATAGCTCTTTTCCTGTTCCACTTTCACCTGTTATTAATACAGTCGAATTTGATTTCGATGCCATAAGAGCATCTCTCTTAGAATTATTTATAGCATTACTTTCGCCAATTATATTATCTAAAGTTATAATATAATCTTTATTTATCTTATTATAGTTTTTTATGGTCTCTCTTTTATCAATAAAATCTATTACATATCCTTTTAAATCATTATTTAATATTATTTTATTAATATTATATACACCCTTTAATGTATAATTTCCTTTTCTATAAATAAAGCTTGAAGATTTATATTTATTAAATTCTTCATAAAACGGTTTATTTATAAATTCTAATATACTAAATATATTTTTATCTACTACGTTATCTTCTATGTTAAATATATCTTTAAATTTACAATTATATTTATCTATATGTCCATTTATATCTATTGAAACTATTGCCTTATCCATACTATTTACAAGTATTTCTAATTTCTTTTTTTCTAATTCAAGTTCATAAGTTTTTATTTGAGCTTTTAATTTACTAGAAATTAAATCTGCCATCTTACCTAAAAAATTCATTAAACCTTCTATATTATTATTTATTATATTTGCTTGTTCTTTTGTAAATGCAATAAGACCTACTACTCCATATGAACGCTCATCACAAATAATTGGACAACATACCTCAGCAAATTCTTTACACTTTTTTTTACTAAAACATTCACTACATATATCATTACAGCTAGGATCATCAATAAATATAACTATTTTTTCTGTAAGAGATTTTTTAAATGCTGAATAACCTTCAACCTTATACCCTACCTTATCTACATAAGTGCCTGTTCCTGCTATTCTAATCATGTTCTCATCTACTATAGTTACATCTATATTAAGTACAGCTCTTATTGCTTCTGCTATGTTCTGTATATCTGATTTTATATATTCTAGACTTATCATCTTTATCATTCCTTAGTTTTTCTTAAATTCAATATGTTTTTTATATCTTTTAAAACCATATATATTTTATTCAATGTTAATTGAATTGACATTAATATTACAAATAACATTACCACTACGACTACGCTATAATTTATATTCATAAATATCTTCTCCCTACAATAAAAGACTAGGCATAACCTAGTCTAATATATTTTATCTTTACAATTATATTTTAGCGTATTTATTTTCTTTTTCCTATATAAATGTATCGTTCATTTTGTAATTCTTTTAGAGATCCCTCAAAATTAAGTTTTGAAAATATGTTAACTATTTCTTGAGGATATTTATAACTTACATTTTCTCCACAAAGTTTATATTTTAAGCATTTTAGTTTAACTTTTAAATTTTTTAAATTTAAGTCTTCTAATACAAGTTCTCCTCTTTTTTTTAGAACTCTGTTTATTTCCGATGAAGCTTTATCACAATTATTTGTATGATTAAAATGATCTAATATTATTACTTTGTCAAAATAACTATCTTCAAATGGTAGATACTCTAATGACCCTTTTACAACTGTACAATTTTCATTATATATTAAAGAATAACATACATCTTGGTAACTACTATTTTCTAGTATTGTCACGTAAACTCCAAGCATTCTCAGTCTCTTACCTAAATTTCCTATATTACCTACAAGTAATATTTTATTCCCTATATCATACTTAATAGTATCTAAAAAACATCTTACATCATTAGATGTATCTATTAAATCTGCATTAGGTTCATATTCATGATATAATACGCTTTTCACAGTGCGCCCCCTCTTTATTTATTACATTCTAAAATTGCATCATAGAATAGATTATAATAAATCGTGAGCAACTATTCAATACATAAATTTAATATATTATATATTAACGATTTCCTATTCATTATTGTTCTCTGGCAACTTTTTTATTTTGGATATAGATACCTCATATGCGACTTTTTTCATGGCTTCTCCGTTTTCAAGTTTTTTCTCATACTCTCTACTTTGAACCCTACCCCACATTTGTATTCTATCTCCTATTTTAAGACTTTTAGCAAATTTCGCATTTCTCCCCCATACAATAGATGGTATATAGTCTGATTTATTATATGGTCTATTTATAGCTACTAATAAGTCTGTTATTTCCCTTCCTAGAGGTGTCTTCCTATAAATAGGGTCTTTACATATATATCCGTCTAAAAAGATGTTATTTGGATCTTTATTATCTTCTTCTACAGATTTTATTTCTCTAACAAATACAGTTAATACTAATTTGTTTTTATTATCAACATTCTTGTTATAAGATCTAAGTTGTCCTGTAACACTTACATTTTTATTTTCTTGTATGTCTATTTCTTGTAATAATCTTTCTGATATAGTCATTGGTAATATATCATAAGAGTTACTTAATCTATTTATTTTTATTCTAGTATTAAAAAACTTTTCTCCAAATATTTCATGACTTAATTCTAAATTATCGTCAATTTCTCCTCTTAAGTTTACTACATTAGTATCATCCCTCATAGCAATCATTACTTTATCCCTCCACAATTGTTAATTCTTATGTTTTTATCTTTTCTTATACAATAATATATATTTATGGAAGGAATACTTTATTACAATTAATTGTTTGTATTATAAATAAATCAGTTAAATTTAATATTTCTTGAACATAGTTTTTATATATAATAAGACAAAAAGGGACTGTCACAAAATTATTATAGTTTTGAGACACCCCTTTTTACTTAATTTTCTTTAAGTTTTTGAACACCAGATGAATTTATCATATAGTTATCTTTATAAATTAAATCTGAAACTTTAACCATTTTATATCCATCTTTTTCAAATTGACTTATTATAGATTCTAAATAATTTTTCACATTACTTACATTTGCATGAAATAAAATTATAGAACCTGGTTGAGTATTTTTTACAACTCTCTCAATAACATGATTTGGCCCTATATCTTTCCAATCTAGTGAGTCTACATCCCATTTAATTACCTTATAATCTAATGCTTGACATATTTCCATAGACGTATTGTCTATCTCTCCAAAAGGTGGTCTATATAGATTAATTTTTTCGCCTATTATATTTGATATCTTTTCTGATGTTGTTTGTATTTCATTTGTTATATCTTCATCTGAAAGCTTTGTCATATTAGCGTGGGTATTTGAATGATTTCCTATCTCATGTCCTGCATCATGTATCTTTTTGACTAATTCTTTATTATCATCTACCCAACTCCCTACTAAAAAGAATGTAGCTTTTATATTATGCTTTTCTAAAATCCCCATTATATCATTTATATTTTCAGTCCCCCAAGCAACATCAAACGTAAGTGCTATTTTTTTCTCATCGGTATCTACCTTGTGTATAGGCATTTTAGTATCATCTTGTATAGAGCATATGTACTTTATTCCATAAACTAATCCAAATACTAAAACTAATGTTAGCATAAAAAACAATATGCTAGAAATTAATGCCTTAGTATTTTTTATCTTTCTATTCATATTAAACCTCCTAACTATAAATAGTCATATATTAAAAACTTATTTTTTTTAATTTCAAAAAATTACTATAAAAATAAATTATTTATTTGGGTAACTTAAAATTAATACTAATAAAAGGTGGTGTAATTATGTCAGACATAAAAAATAATTTTGAAAATATCAAAGGCGATCAAATTAATCACAACAAAATAGTTATGAAAGCTGATGCTAGATTTTATCAAAGAGAACCACATGGTATTCAGGAAGGAATACGTAAAGATAAAAAAATCAAAATGAACAGAAAACTTTATAACTAGATTTTTTCTTACATTTCTTCCTATTTTTTTCTGTATATAATCTTTTTAATTTGGTTACATTAATAGTAACAACACAAACAGTAGTGTTGTAAAAGACATCAACTTTAGAGGAGGAATTTACTATGGCAAGTTCAAACAAGCAAGTCGTTCCAGCAGCTAAGGCTGCATTAAACCAAATGAAGTTAGAAATAGCTAACGAAATAGGTTTAGCTAATTACGACAATGTTGACAAAGGTAACTTAACAGCTAGACAAAATGGTTATGTTGGTGGATATATGACTAAAAAATTAGTTGAAATGGCCGAAAACCAAATGGCTGGCAAATAAATAGTAAATTTTGACACCTAGGTAAGAAAGGGCTACCATTTTGGTAGCCTTTTTCTGTCTTATTCTATTTTAATATTAATTAAATTGTACTTTTATTTTTATATGTTTTGGTTTAATATAATATATAGAAATAGTTTTACGGAGGATGATATCATGTTTGAAAACTCATATGAAGAATTAGCTTATCATAAACTTTTGATTTTATATATTTTAAATAAAATTAATATGGATTTAACTAATTCTCAAATAACTCAAGTTGTTTTAGAAACTGAAATGATGAATTATTTTTCACTTCAACAACTTCTATCTCAACTTATGGAATCTAAGTTTTTAACTACATATAAAAACTCTGACAGAGAATATTGTTCTCTTACTCAAAAAGGTCTCGAAACTTTAGAATATTTTCTATCTAGGATACCTGTAGGTGTAACTAAAAAAATTGATGAGTACATAGTTTTAAATAAAGAAAATTTACTAGCTGATACTCAAGTTAAGTCTAGTTTTGTAAAGCAAAGCGATACTGAATTTATAGTTAACTTAAGAGTCATTGAAAATCAATCTAACTTAATAGATTTGAATTTAAATGTTTCATCAGAGAAACAAGCTAAGCTTATTTGTAATAACTGGAAAAATAACGCATCCTATATGTATGCAGAAGTTATAGATTTACTAATACGCGATAGCCATTAAGCCTACATACAGATTATAGTTGTAGGCTCTTTTCCTACTCTAATTTCTTTTATTAGTTTATTACTTTTAACATCATATACTTTAAAAGAATTTCTTTGAGTATCAGATACAAATAACAAATCTTCATTTTTAGAAATTTCTAATCCTTGCGGAATTCCATCTACTTCAATATTTCCTAAATATTTAAGTGTATTATAATCTAGTATCCTTATATTTTTATATCCCAAGTCTGTTATATAGATTTTCCTATACTTGTAGTTAAAACAAATTTCTACAGGTAATAAAAACTCCTCTATTATCCTTTTAATATCCATCGTTTCTTCGTCTAGTATAACTAATTTTCCATCTAAGGTTGATGTATATATTTCTTTTTTCATCTTATCAATTTTTATATGCCATGCTTTAAAGTTTGTATCTATTTTTTTATCTATACATTTACTTATCACGTCTATACATACTATTGAATTTATGCACGGTACATACAACTTATTGACATTTTCATCAAAATCAAATCCATGTGGCATATTATCTACGCTTATAATTCCAATTGGACATAAATTAATCTTATCTAATATATATATACTATTTGAATCTTCATTAGATATGAATAACTCATTATTACATAATACTATTTGACTTAAATTTCCACCTATAGATACATTATCAATTATTTTATTCTTTTCTAAATCTAACACATAAAGAATTCCATTGCTCGAGCTAGGTATGTAAATCATTTTACTTTCTTTGTCTATACAAAAGTGATGTGGATATATATTATCACCTAGCTGAATTTCTTTTTCTAGTTTAAAAGTTGAATAATCTACTATACTAATACTTTTAGATAAATAATTAGAAATATATACCTTCAAACATTAGCCTCCTTTCTATAAATCATATACCTTAAAAATATATTCTATCTTTAGCTTGTACTATTCATTTTGTTTGATTATTGCATTCTTAGTTTTATATTGATATTATTAATATAATGTTTTAATACAAATTATTATAGGAGCTGACATTTATGAAAATAACATTTAAACCTAGTGGTGTTTGTTGTAGAGAAATGAATTTTGAAGTAGATGATAATAATATCATTACTAATATTGACTTTATAGGTGGATGTCCTGGAAATTTAATAGGGATAAAAACTTTAGTAGTAGGTCAAAATGCTTTTGACGTTGCTCAAAAACTAGAAAATATAACTTGTGGTGGGAAAAATACATCTTGTCCAGATCAGTTATCTAAAGCTATAAAAAACTCTTTATAATTGATATAAAATATAACTTAACTTTAATCAAAAAGAGAACTAAAAAATAATTTTAGTTCTCTTTTTGATTGCTTATATTAATTATGTATAAAAATTTTAACTATTTATTTTTCATTAAAGTTCTTACTTTTCCTATCATATATAAAGATCCAGCACTTATTATAATATCATTTTTGTTTGATGTTTCTAATGTATAATTAAGTGCTTCTTTTATATCTGGTTTAGATGTTACATCTCCTATATACTTAGATATCTTTTCTTTTAATTTATCTGCATTCATCGCTCTATCACTGTCTGGTGTAGTTGTTATTACCTTATTAAATCTTGGCATAAGTATTTCTAATACAGAGTTAATGTCTTTATCTTCTAACATTCCTATTAAAAGAGTTAATTTTTCACCTTTAAAGTTCTTATCTAATGCTTTTGCTAATGATCTTGCTCCATCTTCATTATGTGCTCCATCTATTATAAATAAAGGGTTATCTTTTATTTTTTCAATTCTACCTGGCCATTTTGTATTTATAAGACCTTTTCTGATTGATTCTTCACTTATTTTTAAATTTTTATTATCTCTTAAAAATTGAATTACATTTAATGCTAAAATTGAATTGTTTACTTGATGATCTCCTATTAATTTAATTTGTAAATCTTCATATTTTTTTCCCATTACACTGCAATCATATACTTGAGATTGTATATCTGACTTTTTAATGTTTACATCATCAAAATTCACTTCTATATACTCTGATTTTTTTTCTTTGCATACCTCTTTAATAACTTCTTCTGCTTCTTTAAGTTGCTTGTACACAATTGTAGTTGAATTTTCTTTTATTATTCCTGCTTTTTCATATGCTATTTTTCCAATTGTATCTCCAAGTACGCCTATATGATCTAGACTTATTGAAACTAACACACTTACTAATGGATTTTTTATTATGTTTGTAGAGTCATATCTTCCACCTAAACCTACTTCTAAAACTAAGTAATCCACTTTTTGTTGATGATAATAGTAAAATGCCATCGCAGTAACTATCTCAAACTCGGTAGGATATGAATAGCCCTCTTTAACCATTATTTCAATTTTTTCTTTTATAATACTAACTATTTTAGCTACTTCTTCTTCTGGAATATTTTTTCCATCTATTCTTATTCTCTCTGTAAATGTTTCTAAAAATGGCGATGTATAAAGTCCGACTCTATATCCTTCTTCTTGTAATATTTTAGCTATAAACGAACAAACTGAACCCTTTCCATTTGTCCCTGCTACATGAACTATATTTAAATTTTCTTGGGGATTACCTAATAGTTCTAATAATTTAGATGTATTATCTAACCCTAATCTAATTCCAAATTTATGAGTTTCTGCTATATATTTTAATGATTCTTTATAATTCATAATCTTTTCCTCCCTTGTCAAAATTGCTTTCTCAATGAATTAAATTTTTGTTTAATTTTTAGGTTTATTTTATATACATTAATTATAGTATATTTTATAGCCCTTAACAAAAACTTTAAGTTTCTAAATTTAATTTTTTTAATTATATATATATTCCTTTTAGTTTATGGTATAATTTTTAACTTAAACTGATTTTAATTTATAATTATAAATATAGACAATATAATTTAAGGAGGTCTTTATGGTCAATAGTTTAAATTTTAATAAAAAAGATACTTTCATCAGAATTATTTTCTTTTTAGTAGGTTTACTTATTATGGGTCTTGGAATTTCTCTGCTTATTGTATCTAATTTCGGATCAGGACCTTGGGATGCTGTAAATATAGGATTGAGTAACATATTAGATATATCAATAGGAGCTTGTATGAATTTAGTTGCAGTTATTCAACTAATTATAGGTGGTATTCTTAACAAAAAAATACCTAATTTTTATACACTAATAACTTCCGTATTTTTAGGACTATTTATTGATTTTTGGATGTTATTTCTTGGGTCTATAATTGTTACTACGCTTATCTATAAATTTTTAATGTTCATGTTGGCATTAGTTGTTGTTAGTTTAGGTATTTCAATTTACTTAGTATCTAATTTACCTAATACCCCTCTTGATTACTTCATGTTAGCAATAAAATCTAAATTAAATCTTTCTTTAATGATTGGTAAAATAACATCTGAATCTATTGGTTTTTTATTAGCTATACTTTTAGGTGGAAATGTTGGAGTTGGAAGCATAATAGTTATATTAGCCATCGGACCTATGATGCAAGTACTTCAAAAACCTTGTATTAATCTTTATGATAAGATTTTAAATTTTGATATAAAAGAAAACCTTGCATAAAACTTAAATTTTAATATAATTAGTAAAGGTGTGATAGATCACGATCTATCACACCTTTATTTATTATTTTAGTTTAGACTCTAAATTTTCTAATCTTTCTAATACTGATTTCATCATTTCTTCAAATTTTTCTTTTTTAGCTTCTTCTTCTTTAACTAAGCTTTCTGGAGCTTTAGCTAAAAATCCTTGGTTAGATAACTTTCCATTAACTCTCTTTATTTCGCCTTCTAATTTAGCTTTTTCCTTGCTTAATCTTTCTATTTCTTTAGCAAAGTCTACTAATTCATCAAGTGGTATAAATATTTTAACTCCATCTATAACAACACTCACTGCATCTTCTGGTACATTAGTTTCATCTTCAACTATTTCAACTATAGATGCAGATGCTAAAGTTACAAAATAATCTTGTCCAGCTTCCATAGCTTCTCTTTTTTCAGCTGTTGGAACTATTATAACTTTTGCTTTCTTTGAAGGTGGTACATTCATTTCTGCTCTTACATTTCTTATATTTCTTATACCATCCATTGTTAAGTTCATCATTTCTTCATCACTAGCCATATTATCAACTTCTGTATAATGAGGCCACTGAGCTATTACTATACTTCCTTCTACTGTTGGAAGATGTGTATATATTTCTTCTGTTATAAATGGCATATATGGATGAAGAAGTTTTAATATCTTTTCTAAAACATATGTTAATGTATATAAAGCTGTTTGCTTAGCTTCTTTGTCATCAGAGTATAATCTTGGTTTAACTATTTCTATATACCAGTCACAATACTCAGACCATGCAAAGTCATATATCTTTTGAGCTGCTATACCTAAATCAAATTTATCCATATTTTCTGTAACATCTTTAACTACATTATTCGCTCTTGAAATTATCCATTTATCTGCTAAAGTAAAGTTCTTTTCAACAGATTCTCTAGTAACTCCATTCATTATTTCTTCATCTATATTCATGAAAACAAATCTTGAAGCATTCCATAATTTATTAGCGAAGTTTCTTGATGCTTCAACTCTTTCCATGTAGAATCTCATGTCATTTCCTGGGGAATTTCCAGTAGCTAACATGAATCTTAATGCATCTGCACCATATTGGTCTATTACTTCTAATGGGTCTATTCCATTCCCTAATGATTTACTCATTTTTCTACCTTCTGAATCTCTAACAAGACCATGTATTAATACATGTTCAAAAGGTTTTTCATCCATACAGAACATACCTGCAAATGCCATTCTTACTACCCAGAAGAATATTATATCGTATCCTGTAACAAGTACATTAGTTGGATAGTAGTAATTTAATTCTTCTGTATTATGTGGCCATCCTAATGTTGAGAAAGGCCATAATGCAGAACTGAACCAAGTATCTAATACATCTTCATCTTGTTTAAAATGAGTTGCTCCACACTTAGGACATTTTTCTGGCATTGATTTTGCTACCACTACTTCATCACATTCTTGACAGTAGTAAGCTGGTATTTGGTGACCCCACCATAATTGTCTTGATATACACCAATCTCTTATGTTTTCTAACCATTGTAAATAAGTTTTATCAAACTTATCTGGAACAAATTTAAGATCTTGTTTTTTAAGTATATCAATCGCTGGTTTAGCTAATTCGTCCATCTTAACAAACCATTGATCTGATAATCTTGGCTCTATTACTGTATGACATCTATAACAAGAACCTACATTATGATTATGATCTTTTATTGCTATTAAGTAACCTTCTTTATCTAAATCAGCTAAAAGTTGCTTTCTGCATTCATATCTATCCATACCTTCGTATTTTCCAGCTAACTTATTCATAGTTCCGTCTTCATTCATAACATTTATCTTCTCAAGATTATGTCTTAAACCTACTTCGAAATCATTAGGGTCATGTGCTGGAGTCATCTTAACTGCACCTGTTCCGAACTCTAAATCTACATAGTCATCAGCAACTATTATAAGTTCTCTTCCTATCATTGGAAGTATAGCATGCTTTCCTACTAAGTGTTTATATCTTTCATCTTCTGGATTTACTGCTATCCCTGTATCTCCTAACATAGTTTCAGGTCTAGTTGTTGCTATTTCTAAAAATTCATCACTATCTTTTATTTGATATTTTATATGATAGAATTTTCCATCATGTTCTTCATGTTCTACTTCTGCATCAGATAGCGTCGTCTTACAATCTGGACACCAGTTTATTATTCTGTTTCCTCTATATATTTGACCCTTTTCATGTAATTTTACAAAGAATTCAGTAACTGATTCGTTACAACCTTCATCCATTGTAAATCTTTCTCTATCCCAATCACAAGAATCTCCTAACTGTTGCATTTGGTGTACTATCTTTCTACCAAATTCATTTCTCCAGTCCATAGCTCTCTTTAAGAATTCTTCTCTTCCTAATTCGTACTTAGTCTTTCCTTCTTGTTCTTTTATTCTTTCAACTACTTTAACCTCAGTTGCTATAGATGCATGGTCAGTTCCTGGTTGCCATAGTGCTTCGTAACCATCCATACGCTTCCATCTTATAAGTATATCTTGTAATGTATGGTCTAGGGCATGTCCCATATGTAATTGACCTGTTATATTAGGTGGTGGCAGCATTATTGTAAATGGCTTTTTATTTGGATCTGGCTTAGACTTAAAGTATCCATTTTCTAACCACTCTGAATAAAGTCTTGATTCGAAATCTTTAGGATTGTACGTTTTTGATAAATTTGTATTTTCCATTTTTATTTCCTCCTTTGTAGATAAGATTATTTTATTGTTAATTATCTTAAATTTAAAATAAAAAGAGCCTTTCGTCCTATACAAAGGACGAAAAGCTCGCGTTACCACCTTAATTCCAAGATAATTAAATATGCTCTCTTGGCTCTTATATAATTTAACGATTCTCACCGTCTAAACTTACTCTTATTTCAGTTTAGAAACTCCAAAGCTACCTTCTGTAAACCTATACTTAGAAAATTTTTCAGCCAATGAATTTTCTTCTCTGCTAGTAGTATTTACATACTCCTCTTTATCATAGTCTTTTATTATTAACTTATCAATTAATTATATCCAATTAATATTATTATTGTCAATTGTTTATAATTTTATATATAATTTTTATAATTTTATTTTGAAGCTAAATTTTGTTCCCAGAAATTTTTTGGTTTATTAGTATTTGTTATTGGTAAAATTGTATATCCTCTTTCTTTTAAAATTTTTATAATGTTATTTAATGCATTTACACTCTGTTCCTTTTCATGCATTAATACAACTACTTCATCTCTATCTCTTGCATAATACAATATATTGCTTAAAATCTGATCTGTAGATGATTTCCAATCTAATGTATCTAAGTTCCAATCCCATATAAGATATCCATTTGTTGTTAATTTATCATAAGATCCTTCTGGCATATACGGTTTACTTCCATATGGAAGTCTTATTAATTTTGAGTTTTCTCCTGATACCTTGTACAACGTCTGATTACAAGTATCAAATTCCTTTAAAGTAACATCTGGACTAACATATAATTTATGTATATCATGACTTACACTATGAAATCCTAATCCATGTTTACCACTTGCAACTCTTTTAACTTCATCTTTATGAGATTTCATATTGCCATCTATCATAAAAAAAGTAGCCTTAACTCCATTATTATCAAGTATATCTAAAATTTGATTAGTATATTTAGATGGTCCATCATCGATAGTTATATAAGCTATTTTTTCTGGACTAACATCTGGTCCTTTATAAATTTCAGCAGATGCTTTATTTATTAACCCAGTTAAAGTTTCACCACTTACTATTTGTTTTTCTTTATTTATATGTTCATTTTTATAAACCTCATCTGTACGGTTATTTATAAATTTGCCAATACTCACTATAGATGATACTAAAAGTAAAACCAAAGTTACTCCTAAAATACTTTTCTTATACTTATTGTTCATTCCCAAATCCCCTTTTAATATAAATACTACATTTAATAGTTATAACCCCTGATTATTTACTATCTTTTATGTCCCTACTAAATATTTTAGTTATTTTTTATATATGCACTACAAATATTCTTCACATTACAATTGATATGTTTGTCTCTTATCAAACATTCCTTATCTTTTTTATTATCTTTATCACAGCATTTACAAGTATCATTGTATTATAGAAATTAACGGCGGTTGAATTTACTATCGTTTGTTCATCAAATTTATTTTGAATATTTTTACTTAGGATTTTTTGTACTACGGTTTAATGATTTAATACAGTACCTCCAATATTATCCTTAATTCATATTATTAATATTTATAAAGGTACTGCATTTTATTTATGATTTGTTAATTTGACTTAATTATCTTATTTAATTCAATTATTTCTTGTACTACTTTATTTAGGTGATAATTAAATACCGGGCTTTCATCTTCATTAATGTCCCAACCCACTATATCACATTTATATAAACTTCTTATATTTTTATGGTTTTCTTTATTTAAGTATAGTTTTTTTTCTAGTAGTTCTATAGATTGTACATGAAAATATATTTCTCTACATATATCCATACTTCTTTCTATATTTTCTGTATCTATTTCACTTCTAGTATAATGTAATTCTTCTACAAGTCTTGAATAAATATTTTCTAGTTTTTGAATTTGTTTACTAAGTTTATCTATATTTACTTTTTCTTTATTTACTATTTTTAATTTCATTATATTTTTAACTATTTTTTCTACTTTTTCAATCTCTATAACAGTACTTTCTAAATAATCAGGTCTGACTAATATGTAGTTTATTAACACGCCCACAACGACTCCTACAGATGTATCTATTACTCTATTTATAGAATAAAGCATTGGATTACCTGCATGATCACCTAAATGTATTGCTAAAAATGTCACTGCCGATACTACTACGGAAGCCTTTGTGTTAAATATATTACACAAGTATATAGTAGTCATTACTCCTATCCCACATAAAAATGGATCTCCAGGTTTAATAAGAGCAATTAAAAAGCCTATCACTCCTCCTATTATAGTTCCCTTTACACGATTAAATCCTGCCTTCATAGATCCTTTTACAGTATTTTGCATAGATACTATACATGCTATAGCAGAGAAAAATACATTTTCTACTAAATATTTTGCTATTAAAACACATGTTGTCACAGCTATTCCTGTTTTAATAGTTCTCATACCCATTTTTTCTAGCTTCAAAGTCATACCTCCTAGTGTAATATACGGATATTAAAAATTAAATTATATTTAACGTCTTATTATAGCACAATGTATATTAGTAATAATATGGATGATTTTTGAAAGTTTCTCTATTTTCTATAATTTTTTGAATTAATAATATACTTATAAGATCTTTTATTATTTTTATTACATTATTATCACTATAATTGGCACAAGAAATTCTTCCATCTACAACTTCTTCATAAATTAATTTTTTATAACTACAAAATATATCATTTACTAAATCTTGAAAATCATTTGGGTATGGAAACGGATATAATTTTTCTTTATCTACTTTACTAATTACTTTTTCAATACTTATATTTATATCTGTATATATTCTAGGATAATAAGGTTTAGATATAGCCTTGCAATACTCATAAAAATTATAGTTCATATTATCACCTCTAATAGTTCTTTTAGCTAATATATATGATTCATTTATATGATTTAATACAAAATTAGCTGCTTATAAGGTTATAGTTTTTCTAACTAATTTATACCTTAAAGCAGCTTAAGTTTAAATATTATACTTTATTTAATATATTTTTAAATTATACCTTGGCTAATCATAGCATCTGCTACCTTTAAAAATCCCGCTATATTTGCTCCTACTACATAATTTCCTTCATGTCCATATTCTTTTGCAGCTTCTTTTGACATATTAAATATATTCTTCATTATCTTATTTAATTTTTCATCTACTTCTTCAAACGTCCATGAAAGCCTCATGCTATTTTGAGACATTTCAAGTGCTGAAGTTGCTACACCTCCTGCATTTGCTGCCTTAGCTGGCGCTACTAATATTTTATTTTCTATAAAATAATTTAGAGCTTCATTTGTACAAGGCATATTTGCACCTTCGCCAATAGCTATAACTCCATTTTCAACTAATATCTTTGCTTGTTCTATATCTATATCATTTTGGGTTGCACAAGGAAGTGCTATATCACATTTTATAGTCCAAATTCCCTTTTGTCCTTCAAAATATTTTGCATTTTGCTTTCTATTTACATACTCAACTATTCTCTTTCTTTCAACAACCTTTATTTGTGTCATTATATCTATATCTATTCCATCTTCATCTAATACATATCCATTAGAATCGCACATAGCAACTACATTAGCTCCTAGTTCTTTAGCTTTTTGAGCTGCATATATAGCAACGTTACCTGCTCCAGATACTATAGTCCTCTTGCCTTTTAAATCCATCCCATGATATGCCAACATTTCATTAATAAAATATATAAGTCCAAATCCTGTAGCCTCTGTTCTTGCTAAAGATCCTCCATAAGTTAAACCTTTACCTGTTAATACCCCTGGTTCATTAGCATTTTTAATTCTCTTATATTGCCCAAACATATATCCTATTTCCCTTGATCCTACACCAATATCTCCAGCTGGAACATCTATGTCCATGCCTATGTGTTTACTTAATTCTGTCATAAAACTTTGGCAGAAATTCATTATCTCTCTGTCTGATTTTCCCTTAGGGTCAAAATCAGAACCTCCTTTTCCTCCACCTATCGGTAATCCAGTTAATGAATTTTTAAATATCTGTTCAAATCCTAAAAATTTTATTATGCCTATGTTAACTGATGGATGAAATCTTAGACCACCTTTATATGGGCCTATTGCACTGTTAAATTGAACTCTAAAACCTCTATTAACATTTACATTTCCCTTATCATCAATCCATGGTACTCTAAATATTATCTGTCTTTCTGGCTCTACAAGTCTTTCTATTATACTTTGCTCAATATACTCTGGGTGTTTAACTAATACAGGTTCTAAAGAATATAAAACTTCCTCTACTGCTTGATGAAATTCTTTGTCCCCATTGTTTCTAATTTTTAAATCACTTATAATCTTATTTGTTATATTTTTAACATTATTTTCCATTTGATGTCCTCCTTAATAATGAAAATTACTATTTTTTTTTATAAATATATGTTCTTACAATTCTTTTTGTGATTTTTATATAATATTATACTTATATTATTTAAGATAATATACATTTATACTTAATTTTTATAATTTTTTTCTTATTCTTTAATAAAATTTAAATAAAACTGCTTTTAAGCAGTTTTATCCTATCTCTATCATTTCCCCATTAATTGCATATATTATTTTTTCACATACATTAGTTATATGATCTCCTATTCTTTCAAGATATCTACCTACAGATAAAAGTCTAACACCTTGATTAATAGTTTTTGGTTTTTCATTCATTATTTTTAAACAATCATCATGAACCATTACATATAACTCATCAATTTTTTTATCTCTTAATGCTATATTGTATGCTAATTTTTCATCTTCTTCTAATAATGCTATTTTTACATCACAAAGCATTTCTACACATTCCTTTGACATTTTAGGAACATCTATAAGTTCTTTTATATATTCATCTTCACCTATTTTAATAGTCTCTTTTGATATATTAACTGCATAGTCTCCTATTCTTTCTAACTCTATAGCTATATTTCCTAAAGCATATATATATCTTAAATCTTTTGCCATTGGTTGTTTGAGTGCTATAAGTTCTATGCTTCTATCTCTTATATATTCTCGTAGAACATCAATTTCATCATCTTTTTCTATTACTTTCATTGCTCCATCTAAGTCTTTTTTAATCATACAACTTATTGATTCTTTAACTGCATCTTCACATTTTTCAATCATTCTAATTGTATATTGTTTGAGAGTGTCTATACTTAATTCTAAATCATTACTACCCATAGTTAATCTCCTTTATAGCTATTTTTTATCCAAATCTACCTGTAATATAATCCTCTGTACGTTTATCTTCTGGATTAGTAAACATTATTTTTGTTTCTTTATATTCTACTAACTCTCCATTTAAGAAAAACGCAGTATCATCTGATACACGAGCGGCTTGTTGCATATTATGAGTTACTATGACTATAGTATAATCATCTTTTAATTCTTGAATTAACTCTTCAACTTTCAAAGTTGATATTGGGTCTAATGCTGATGTTGGTTCATCCATAAGTATCACTTCTGGTTTCATAGCAATAGCTCTAGCTATACATATACGTTGTTGCTGACCTCCTGATAAACCAAGAGCTGATGATTTAAGTCTATCTTTAACTTCCTCCCATATAGCTGCTCCCTTTAAACTTTCTTCTACAATTTTATCTAGTTCTTTTTTATCTTTTGTTCCATGTGTACGAGGTCCATATGCTACATTATCATATATACTCATTGGGAATAGATTCGGTTTTTGAAATACCATACCAACCTTTGTACGTAATTTTATAACGTCTTCAGTATTATATATATTTTCTCCATCAACTTCTATTTGTCCTTTTATTTTAACATTCTCTATAAGATCATTCATTCTATTTAAAGTTCTTAAGAAAGTTGATTTTCCACAACCTGATGGCCCAATTAATGCTGTCACCTTATTTCTTTTTATATTCATATTTATGTTTTTTAGTGCTTGATTATCTCCGTAAAACAAGTCTAGATTACTAACACATAATTTAGCTTTATTATTTTGACTCATATTTTACACCTCTTAGTATTCATCTAAATTTTTATCATAAATTTCATTTATTATAATTATTAATTAACAGTTAGCTTTGTTTAATTTCTTAGCAACTAATCTTGCCATTGTATTTAATAATAAAACTATAACTATCAATACTATTCCTATACTTGCTGCTCCCTGTATATCACCATTTTCCTTAGTTAATAGATATGCATGAACTGTAAGTGTTCTTGCACTATCAAATATTCCTCCAGGCATTTGTGCTACAGTACCTGCTGTTAATAATATTGCTGCTGATTCACCTATAACACGACCTACTGACAATATTATTCCTGATAATATTCCTGGTATTGCACTTGGAAGTGTTACTTTATAAAGAGTTTGAAATTTAGTTGAACCTAATGCTAAAGACGCTTCTCTATAAGCTTGAGGTACAGTTTTTAAAGCCTCCTCTGTAGTACGTATTATAACTGGTAATATTATAATCGCTACTGTAAGAGATCCTGATAATATAGAATATTTCATCCCTAATGTAACTACAAAGAATATCCCTCCAAACAATCCATATATAATAGATGGTATTCCTGCTAAACTTTCAGTTGCAAATCTTATACAAGTTACTATTTTTCCTTTTTTAGCATACTCTTGAAGATAAATTGCAGATAACACACCTATCGGTGTAGCTATTAAAATAGAAAGTGCAACTGTGTATAATGTTGTAATTATCATCGGTAATATACCCCCATCACCTGATGCTGAGTAATCACTGAATAAAAATGATAAATTAATTCCTTTAATTCCTTTTATAAATATATATCCTACTATAAGTACCAATGTTGATATTGTAAATAGTACTGATAAATAAACTAGCAATTTTAATATGTTTTCTTTTAACTTTCTCATCTTAATCTACCGCCTTGCTTGAAAGTTTATTTAATACTAAATTTAAAATTAGTATAAATGTAAATAATACAACTCCTGTTGTGAATAACATTTCTTGATGTGTACCAAATGCATATCCCATTTCAATTGCTATATTTGTAGTAAGAGGTCTTACACTATCCGTTAACGAAGTAGGCATAATTGGTGAATTTCCTGCAACAAGTATCACTGCCATAGTTTCTCCTAAAGCTCTTCCTACTCCTAATATTACTGCTGCTAATATACCTGATTTAGCTGATGGTAATACCACTTTAAATATTGTTTCTATTTTTGAAGCACCTAGTGCTAATGATCCTTCTTTATAAGCATTCGGAACTGCTCTTATAGCTGTTTCTGCTACAGATATTATTGTCGGTAACATCATAATTGCTAGAACTATTATTATAGTAATTAAACTTTGACCTTTTGGAAGATTAAATATTTTTTGTATATTTGGTACTAAAAATGATAATCCAAATACTCCATATAAAACCGATGGAATTCCTGCTAATAATTCAACTGCTGGAGACATTATTTTAGCCACCTGTTTTGGTGCTATTTCAGATATAAATGCAGCTGTAAGTATTCCTACTGGCACTCCTATAATTAAAGCTCCTAATGTTGATATTATTGATGCCGTTATCATAGATAATATTCCAAATTTATCTGCAGAAGGAACCCATTCTGTTCCAGCTAAAAAATCAATAAATGAATATCCTTTTAAGACGAAAGGTGTTAAACCTTTATAAAATACAAAACCTATTATTAGTAATAAACTTATAACTGATATAAATGCACTAATCATAAATATGTTTTTAGCTAATTTTTCTATTACATATTTATTCTTATTATTGTTATTATTATCTCTATGCTTAGTCCCTACTAATCGAGATTTAACTAACATATATTCTCCTCCTAAAATAACCTTTTTATTATAAAAATTAAACTTAATTATTTCTTGTATAATTTTAATTTATTTTTTAATCATATACTTATATTGTCTGATTATTTTTAATTTATATACTTATATAATATTGCCTATACGTTAAATATAGATTATATACAAGTTAAGTAATAGTAAAATATATCCCTATAATTTAATAACAACTTTACAAATTGTTTATTTATATAAAAATTTATCTTTTTTAATAATTTTTATAATTTCATAGGAATTAAAAAAATTGCTTTAAAATAATTTTATATTAACTTTAAAGCAATTTTTTTATTAAATATATTATTTTATACTTATAAACCCTTTAGACTTTACAATTTTTTGACCTTCATCACTTAGTATAAAATCTATAAATGATTTTCCTTGTTTTGATAATGTACCTTCTTTATTTACTAATATAAATGGTCTTGCTATTACGTATTTACCTGCTTTAACATTTTCAGCTGTCGGTTCTACATTGTCTATTGCAAGGCTATTAACTGATTTATCTACATATCCAAAAGATATATATCCCATTGCATTTTCATTTCCTTCTACTATTGTTTTTATATTACCTGAGCCATCGCTTATTTGAGCTTCTTTAACTAATTCTTCTGATTTAAATCCAACTTTTTCTTGGAACCCATCTCTAGTACCTGAACCGTCTTCTCTTGATACAACTACTATCGGAGTGTCTTTTCCTCCAACTTCCTTCCAATTAGTTATTTTTCCTTTATATATATCTTTTACTTGATTTATAGTTAAATTTTTCACTTTATTGCTTTTATTTGTTATCAAAGCTATTCCGTCTAAAGCTACTTCAGTTTCTTTTAAACCTGCTTTTTTTTCTTCATCTTTTAAGTCTCTTGATGCCATCCCTATTTCAGATGTTCCTTCTATAGTATTCTTTATTCCTGCTGAAGAACCAACTTGTTGTACTTCAATGCTTATATCTTTATTAGCTTCTTTAAACTTTTCTGCGCAAATTTCTATAACTGGTCCTACTGATGTAGATCCTGATACTGTAACTTTTCCACCGTTCGATGAATCTGATGAATTTGATCCACATCCTACAGCCAAGCTTCCTATTAAAACTGTACTCGCCAAAAGTACTGCTATTTTTTTCTTAAACAATTTATTACCCCCTCATCTATATTTAAACATTAGTATTATTATTATCTTATTTACTCTTTAATAATACCTAATTTTTGTTAACTGAGTATTATAAACAAGTTAAGCGGTTGTAAACTTTGTTAAGAATAAATTTACGACTTTTATTTATAAAAAAAAGGATATCTCAATGTATTTATTATTTTTATAAAAAATTAAATACTTGGATATCCTTTTTTATTTTATAATTCTTGTTCTAATTTATCGACTAAATTGATAAATACTTCTAAAGCTTGATCTACAGCTTCTTTCTTTTCCATATCTACGCCTGCAGCTCTTAGCTGATTTAATGGATATTCTGAACCACCACTCTTTAAAAATTCTATATATCTGTCTACTGCACTTTGGCCTTCTTTCAAAATCTGTTGACTTAGTGCACTAGCAGCTGAAAATCCTGTGGCATATTTGTATACATAGAAATTAGAATAAAAATGAGGTATTCTTGCCCACTCTAATCCAATTTGTTTATCTACTACTGCTGATTTACCATAGTATTTTTCATTTAATTTGTAGTATATATCATAGAAACCATCTGCTGTTAATGGTTCACCATTTTCAACACTTTCATGAGCTATTTTTTCAAATTCACCAAACATAGTTTGTCTATAAACTGTAGTTCTAAATTGTTCTAAATAATAATTCAATAAATATATTCTTTCCTCTTTAGAAGAGGCATTTTCTAATAAATAATTTATAAGTAATAATTCATTTAAAGTTGAAGCAACTTCAGCTACAAATATTTTATAATTTGAATATAAATATGGCTGAGTAGTTCTTGAGTAATAACTATGAACTGAATGACCTAATTCATGAATTAATGTAAATAAAGAATTAAGATCGTCTTTATAACTCATTAATATATATGGATGAGAATCATAACTACCCCAAGAATAAGCTCCACCTTGCTTTCCTTCATTTTCATATACATCTATCCATCTATCTTTAAATGCAGTTTTAATTATATTTAAATAATCTTCACCTAAAGGTTCTAGTGCTTTTAATATAATATCTTGCGCTTTTTCATACGGTATTTTCATATCAAATTTATCTGTTAATGCAACATATAAATCGTACATATGTATTTCTTCTAATCCCAAGAATTTTTTCTTTAAATTAATGTACTTATTAAGAGAAGTTAAATTCTCATCTACTGCTAATATAAGATTATTATAAACATCTATACTTACATCATCTTGAAATAAAGATGATTCTAATGCAGATTTATATTTTCTTATTTTAGAATAAAAAATTTCTCCTTTTATTCCTCCATAAAGTGTAGATGCAAAAGTGTTTTTATACTTATCATATACAGAATACATTGCTTCAAAAGCATCTTTTCTTACTCTAGAATTTTTACTTTTTAAGAATAATGAAAAATTAGAGTGTGTAATTCTAACTTTTTCTCCATTTTCACCTTCTATTTCTGGAAACTCTAAATCAGCAAACGATAACATGTCGTATACGTTTTCAGGAACACCAGATAAATCTGCTGTCGCTGCTAAAATTTCCTCTTCTCTTTCATTTAATGTATGTGGTTTTTCTCTTAAAATTTCTTTTATATATTTATCATAAAATGATAATTTTTCACATTTCAAATACTCATTTAATGTATTTTCATCTATGGCTATTATTTCTGGAACCATATATGATGTTGCCATAGACAACTCAGTAGATAACATTTCTGTTTTAGTAGCTAATGCTTGATTTTCATTTATTCTAGTATCTTCATGTTGTTTCATATGAGTATAAACATATAAATTTTGTAATATCTTAGATGCATTTTCAGATATATTAAGTGCTTCATATAAATTTTCTTTGCTTTTTGCAAGTTTGCCTTTATATTCTTTTACTTTAGATATATACTCTTTTACATTTGAAATATCTTTTTCTATAGCTTCTTTGCTGGAGTACATTTTATCTATCTGCCATTTGTACTGTTCCTTAATTGTACTTCTGTCGATTGCCATGCTTATCACTCCTTTTATCTTTGTATTATTATAAAACTGATACTAATATAGCACCTTCAGACGTAAATGTTCCCATTATAGGACCAATACTAGCTATTAGTATTTCTTCAAATTTATAATGTTGCTCTACATAATCTTTTATTTTCAAAGCCTTTTCTAGAGAGTTAGAATGTGCAATAGTAACTATCTTGTTATTAGCATCAGTCACATTATTTCTTACATACTCAAATAATTTTTTTAAACTATTACTTTCTCCTCTAGCTTTATCTATAGGTTTAACTATACCTTCATCTATTCTTATTATTACTTTGAAGTTTAAAGCATTTATTAATTTTCCAGCTAATGCATTAACTCTTCCACCTTTTATTGCGTTTTCTAAAGTGTTTAGTGTTCCAAAGAATATCATTTCTTTCTTTAATTTCTCTATACTCTCTAATATTTCATCCATACTTTTTCCTTGTTGAGCAAGCTGATGGCATCTTAATATAAGAGATGCAGTACAGATAGAACCTGTTTCGCTATCTACAATCTCTATCCTTTTTTCTGGATTTTCCTCTAAATACATATTTTTAGCTAAAACTGCATTACTATACGTACTTGATAATTTTGATGTTAACGTAATTACTAATATTTCATCTTCTTCACAATCAAATACTTCCATAAATCTGTCTGGTGAAGGACTTGATGTTTTTGGAAGCTCTTTGCATCCTCTCATTTTTTCATAAAATGTCTTATCATCAATTTCTACCCCACCGATATAACTTTCTTCACCAAAACAAACATTTATCCCAACTACTCCAGGATTTACTCTATCTAAGATTTCTTTTGGAAAATCACACGAGCCATCTGTTATTATTTTTATGCTTTTCTTCAATTCATACACCTCAACTTTAATTCTATATACTCTATTTTATATTATTTTAATGTAAATAATCTACACTTATTATATTTTTAGACTCATTTAATTCTTTTATGAGTTCTTCTAATATAAGCCGTCTATCATATATTATGAAGAAACTAATTTTCCAACATTGATTTTCTTCTGATTCTATCCCTATATTTTTTACCGTTATTTGTGATTTTTCAAACTTACTGTAAATCATAGATATTATATTTATATTGTTTACTCTTACATTAAATATAGTTTGTTTTTTCTTGAAAAATATTTTATCTATATTTTTTAAAATATAAAGTGTTATCATTACAAATAGCCATGCTGAAAGACTCAATACATAATATCCATATCCTATAGCAATACCTATACATGCAGTTGCCCATATTCCTGCAGCCGTAGTCAAACCTCTAATTCCATTAGATGTCTTTAAAATTGCACCTGCACCTAAAAAACCAATTCCTGATAATACTTGTGCTGGTAATCTTGCTGGATCAACATTACTATATGCACTATACTCATTAAACAAAGATAGTGCAGTTATTGATGTAATACAAGAACCAACTGCAACTAATATATGAGTTCTAAATCCAGCAAATTGATGTGACCTTTCTCTTTCTAATCCAGTTAATCCACCTACAGTTAATGCTAATAATAATTTTATTACAATTTCCCTAGTTTCTATAAAATCTCCCCCCAAAACAAATACTAAATTACCCTCAATTAAAATTCAAAAATCACCTTTAATATCTATATATATATTTTATGTATTTTTTAATTATATGATTATAATTCATTTTTATAATCATTATCATAGTGTAACACATTTATATGTGTAGGATATGCAATCTTTATATCATTCTTTTTAAATACAATTAGTATTTGCAATTTGACTTCTTTAGATGCTGAAAAATATCTATATGACTCTACCACTCCTGTTATAGTATATTGTGCACCAACTGGATTTTTTTCTATATCTGTTACACCATATACCTTAAATTCACTAATTGACTTGCCTTCTGAGTTTTTAAGTAAATACTCATCAAATTTATCATTCATAATTGAACAAACTTCTTCTAATGATTCTATAACCTTCATAGGGTCTTCTTCATAAGATACTCTTACATGAGATACTACTCTCATTTTATTTTTGCTAAAATTTCTTATACTAGTGATATTTCCATTAGAAATTGTTATCCTTTTTAAATCCCAATCTCTTAAACTAGTACTTCTAATACCTATTTCCTCTACCGAGCCTCTAAATTCTTCATTTATAACAATAAAATCTCCAACTTGTATTTGCTTTTCAAAAAGTATGAAAAAACCATTAAATATATCCTTTAATATACTTTGTGATGCAACACCAGCAATTAATCCTACTATACTTGCTCCCGTTACTAATGTTCCAAAAGTTGTTACATCAACAATATTGAATTCACGCAATATTAATATTAAACTTACTACAAATATAATATAATAAGAAATTGAAGATAGTACGCTGCATAATGTTTTTTCATATCTAGTATCAAATTTAGTAAATTCAAATAACTTTTTTAAGAGATATTGTATTATTTTCAATAATATACATGAAAATATAATGATTACAATAGACTTTATAATCCTAGCTAACAACATAATTTTCACCCTTTATAACTAAAATTATTAATTATTATCTTAGTTACTTAATATTTACTTTTTTTAACCAACATATGCAAGCATGTAATTTTAATTTTTTGTACAAAAAAACCCACTATCGTGGGCTACTTACTCAAATATATATATTTATTAATTAAAATATCTATTTTGTTGCTCGTATTAACTAACTCTTCCTTGAATATTTCTGGATATTCTATATATGTGTTTATCTCTTCTCTTAGAGCTTCTATTTCTTTCTTTATTGCCTCTAATTCTCTATTCGCCATAATAATCACCACTATTACAAAATTAAGTACTTTTATGTACATATTATCAAATAATCTAACTATTTGTCAATAAAACTTTTAGAAATTTTTTCCACACTAGGTAAACAATAATTTACTACTAGACCTACAAATATTCCTGTTAATAAAGATGTCATTAGCATAAATGGTAAATATCCTATGGTAAGTATATTTTCTACTATTAAACTTGCAACTATTAATTGGCCTATATTATGACTTATTGCTCCTATTATACTAATTCCTACTACGGATAATCCCTTTATCTTTTTTGCTAAATTCATCAATACTAAACTAAGATATGCACCCCCCATACTAAATAGTAAGTAAGACAATGGCCCTGCAAATATTGATGATAGAATTACTCTTACAGTAATTATTATAAATGTATCTTTTATACCTAATGTTATCAAAGAAATCAATGTTATAACATTAGTTAATCCTAATTTTGCACCAGGCGAAAAAGCTATTAATGGATTTGGTATATATGATTCTATTATATATAAAATTAAACTGTATCCTATCATTAGACCTAAAAATGTCATTTTCCTTACTTTCATACACTCCATCCCCTAATTATACGTCTATATGTTCATTATAATACAAAATTTATCAAAAAAGGATACTAAGGCTAAATATATATTTATTATCAATTGAAAATTTTCTTAATCATCACCATTTCTTGACTTTTTTAATTTATGTGATATAATTTTAATGATAATGAATTTCATTAGGAGGTATTAATGATGACTGTTTACGATTTGAATATAGGGCAAAAAGGAAATATTCGTAATATAGATGGAAATGTTAAATTAGCTAAAAGATTACTTGCTTTAGGATGTATAGACAATACAGAAATTGAAGTAAAAAAAATTGCTCCATTTGGAGATCCAATTATAGTAAGATTTAGAGGATTCGATTTAGCAATTAGAAAACAAGACGCAAAAAACATATACTTAAAATAAAGAGGTGATTACTTTTGATTAATGTGGCATTACTTGGTAATCCAAATGTCGGAAAAACAACTGTTTTTAATTTACTTACAGGTTCTAACCAATATGTAGGTAACTGGCCCGGGGTTACAATAGAAAAAAAAGAAGGTTTTATTGGTAAAGAAATAAAAATAGTAGACTTACCTGGAATATACGCTATGGATACATTTTCTAATGAAGAAAAAGTATCTAAAGAATATCTAGAAAATGATGACGTTGACGTAATTGTAAATGTTGTTGATGCATCAAATTTATCAAGGAATCTTTATCTAACAACTCAGCTTATGCAATTTAATAAGCCTATTGTTATTTTACTTAATATGCTTGATATAGCACAAACAAAAGGTATTGAAATAGATTACAAGATTTTAGGTGAAAAACTCGGTGTTACTATAATTCCAATAATAGCTAAAAAGAAAAATGGAGTTGAGAAAATAGCTGATACAATAAAATATTCTAATAAAAAAGTTGTTAATTATGTAAATGACTTTGGTTCTGAAACTGAAACATATAAAAAACTTGAAAATATATTATCTGAATGTACAAAAACTAAATATAATAATAAGAAGAAAAATTTAAGTGAAAAAATTGATGATATAGTTTTAAACCCTATATTAGCTTATCCTATATTCTTAGGAGTTTTATATCTTTTATTTAAATTCACCTTTGAATGGGTTGGTGGCCCTCTACAAGAAGGTTTAGGTTTACTTATAGAAACATATATACAAACTCCTATAGATGGTATGTTAATTGATGCGAGTCCTTGGTTTAAATCACTTATAGTTAATGGTTTACTTGGCGGTATTGGTGGTACATTGCCATTCTTCCCTTTAATTTTTACTTTATTCCTAGGAATATCTTTGTTTGAAGATAGTGGATATATGTCTAGAACAGCATTCTTAATGGATAAAATAATGAGCAAAGTTGGATTATCTGGTAAAGCATTTATACCAATGGTAATGGGTATGGGATGTTCTTCTCCAGCAATTATGGCTACTAGAACTTTAGAAAGTGAAAAAGATAGAAAAATAACTGCACTTATATCTCCTCTTATGACTTGTGGAGCTAAATTACCAGTTTACGCATTATTTGTTTCTATATTTTTCCCTAAGAATGCAGCTTTAGTTACTACTTCATTATATTTAGCAGGAATTTTAGTTGCTATATTGTTAGCATCAATTTTAACTAAAACTGCTTTTAAATCTCAAGTAGAACCATTTATATTAGAACTTCCTGAATATAAAATTCCTACTATAGATGCCTTACTAAAAAATACTTGGAATAAATCAAAAGGGTTTTTAGTAAAAGTCGTTACTATAATGTTTGCAATGTCTGTTGTTATTTGGGGACTTTCTTCATTTAACTTAAATGGATTTACTGAAAATATAAACGAAAGTTTCTTAGCTTCAATTGGAGCATTTATATCTCCTATATTTAAACCTCTTGGTTTTGGTGATTGGAGAGCATCTGTTTCTATTTTAACTGGACTTGGTGCTAAGGAAGTTGTTTTAAATACATTAAGTATTCTTTATGGAGATTTAAAAACTGCTCTTCCAAGTGTATTTACTGGAGTTACTGCTTATTCATTTTTAATATTTACAGCTTTATATACACCTTGTATAGCTGCTCTTGCAACAATGAGAAAAGAATATGGCAATAAGATGATGTTTATATCATTTTCATATCAGTTTATAGTTGCTTGGATAGCTGCATTTATAGTTAATATAATAGGTAATACATTATTTATGAATGGATTTTCATCTCATATTTTTGAAATTTTAATAGCTGGGATAATAGTGTTTTTATCTGCTGTTATATTGTATAAAAAATTCACTCGTAAATCATCTTATGGATGCAGTAGTTGTTCAAGTTGTTCTTCTTGTTGCAGCTCATCTAATTGTTCAAATGATGAAACTCAAGTTATTAAATAAACTTCATAATATTTTTTAACAAAAAGGCGAACTCAATTGAGTTCGCCTTTTCAATTTTACTTAACTATATTTTTATGTTACTAAAACTGTGCTTCTACTGTCATTTCTTTTCCATCTCTATTTATAATTATTTTAACTTTATCTTTAGATGAATAATTATATAAAGCTTTATTTAAATCAGACATCGTTGCTAAATCTCTATCTCCTACTTTTACTATAACATCTCCAGATTTTATGCCTGCTTTACTTGCTGCTGTATTATTTATAACCTCTGCTACATAAACTCCTTGTTTTGCTGGTAAATCAGTTCCAGTTGAAGATTCAAAAGTCGCTAAATCTACACCTTTTATACCTAATGTAACTTTTTCAAAGCTTCCTGATTTTATTATTGATTCTACTATTGGCTTAGCTGTATTTATAGGTATTGCAAATCCTAATCCTTCAGCTTGAGAAGCTTTTGCTGTATTTATACCTATAACCTGACCGTTTTGATTTAATAATGGACCACCACTGTTTCCTGAGTTTATACTTGCATCAGTCTGCATAAGTCCTGACATATTTGCTTGCTCTGTTGTTATTGTTCTATCTAACCCACTTATTATACCTTGAGTAACACTTCTTTGGAAGTCTAATCCTAATGGGTTTCCTATTGCTATAGATATATCACCAGTTCTAACTTTATCACTATCACCAAATTCTGCTGGTGTTAAACCTTTCTTATCTACTTTTACTATTGCTAAATCTAATTGAGAATCATACCAAAATACTTTTCCTTGTGTCGAAGTCCCATCATTAAATAAGACATTAACACTTGTTGCTTGCCCATCAGAAACTACATGTGAGTTAGTAAGTATATATCCATTTGAATCTACTATAACCCCTGTCCCTACTCCTTGTGCTTGTGTTGGTATTGCAAATATATTATTTCTATCTATAGTTGTTGTAGTTATCCCAACTACCGACGGCATTGCTTTCTCCGTTACCGCATGATAAATATTTTGAGTCTTTCCATCATCATCTATAACTATTTTTTTAGATTCTTGTTGTGACTTTTCTCCTAATAAATTATTATTAACAACTACTATAGTTAACAAACTACTTAAAATTGAACTAATTATAGCAATTACTACCATTAGTCCTATGCCCTTTTTCTTTGACACCCTAATCCCTCCTAATTAATAACTTACAAATTTTTGTAAACTTGCCTTATTATTTATTATTTACAATTTTTATCTTTTAATAACCCTAAAATGGTTTTGAAATTAAAAAGAAATCATTATAGTTTACTAAACATCTCCTATAATGATTTCATTATAATATTTTAAACTTAATTAAACCTTAACTATTTAAGCCTTTTTTCTAGTTCTTCTTTTTGAATTTCATAACCTGGTTTACCTAATAATGCAAACATATTCTTTTTATACGCTTCTACTCCTGGTTGATCAAACGGATTAACTCCTAATAAATAACCACTTATTGCACATGATTTTTCAAAGAAATAAACAAGATATCCAAAATTATACTCATCTAATCTTGGTATGTTTATTATTAAATTAGGTACTTCCCCATCTGTATGAGCAAGCAATGTTCCTTCAAAAGCTTTTTTATTTACAAAATCCATAGTTTTTCCAGATAAATAGTTTAAACCGTCTAAGTTTGCTTTATCATCTTGTATTGTCATATTTCTTTTAGGCTTTTCTACATTTAAAACTGTTTCAAATAAAATTCTCCTACCTGATTGAACATATTGACCCATAGAGTGTAAATCTGTTGAAAAATCTAAAGATGCTGGAAAAATTCCTTTATTATCCTTACCTTCACTTTCTCCAAATAGTTGTTTCCACCATTCTCCTACATAGTGAAGTTGAGGCTCATAATTTACTAATAATTCTATTTCTTTTCCTTTTCTATCAAGAATATTTCTTACTGTTGCATACTGATAACTATAATTTTTATTTATATCTTTAGTTTTAAGGTCTTCAGAGGCATCATATGCGCCTTTTATCATTTCATCTATATCTAATCCTGCCACAGCTATAGGTAACAATCCAACAGGCGTTAAAACGGAGTAACGTCCTCCTACATCATCTGGTATTATAAAAGTTTCATACCCTTGTTCATCTGCTAATTGTCTAAGTGCTCCTTTTTTAGAATCTGTTGTTGCATAAATTCTTTTAGACGCTTCTTCTTTTCCATATTTATTTTCTATATATTCTTTAAATATTCTAAATGCTATTGCTGGTTCTGTTGTTGTACCTGATTTAGAAATAACATTTATAGATATATCTTTGCCTTCTATTACATCTAATAAATCCATTATATATGTAGAACTTATATTATTACCAACAAAATATATTTCTGGTGATTTTCTATCTTCTTTTGATATATTATTTCTAAAAGAATGTCCTGTCATCTCTATAGCTGCTCTTGCTCCTAAATAAGATCCTCCTATACCTATTACTAATAACACTTCAGAATCAGATTTTATTTTTTGTGCAACTAACTTGATTTTTTTTAATTCTTCTTTATTATAATTTTTAGGAAGATCAACCCATCCTAAAAAATCATTTCCTAGTCCTGTTTTATTATGTATCATGTCATGGGCTACATTTATATAAGGCTGCATAGCATCAACTTCATACTCATTAATAAATCCAACTGCTTTACTATAGTCGAATTTTATTTTTTCCATAAATTTACCTCTTTTCCTTGATAAGTGTATTTAAATTATACCATAAAATCCTAATATATCATCTGTATTATTGTTCAAGATAAACTTACTATATACATTAAAAATTCATTTATATAGTATTATTTCAACTTACTTTAACACAAAACAAAAACTGCCCTTATGTAAGGACAGTTTTTATTTATTAATTGCTTATTAATCTTTGAGATATAACCTGTTGAGCTATATTAACAGCATGATCAGAGATTCTCTCTAAATTAGTTATTATATCTAAATAAATAACTCCGTTATCTATACTACATAAATTATTATTTAATCTATGCATATGATTTGCTCTACAAGATTTTTCCATTATATCAACTTGTTCTTCCATTTTTATTACTTTACAAGCTAAATCTACATTTGAAGTTCTCATAGATTCTAAAGCATATGTATAAGTAGATATAACTTTGTTATACATATCTTTAAGTTCTGTTTTTCCATCTACAGAGAAATCTACATTTGTTTCAATAGCAATCTTAGCTAATTCAGCTATATTCTCAGCATGATCTCCTACTCTTTCAATATCATTTACTGTATTAAATAAAACATCTAAAATTTCTCTTGAATCTTCATTTAAAGGAGCTTTTGAAAGTTTTAATAAGTAATTTAATATTATTTTTTGTAGTGCATTTATATGTTTTTCTCTTTTTAGTGATTTTTCTATCTTTTCATTTGAACTTTCTAGAACACCTTCCATTGCTAAGTTTAAACTATCTTTAGCCTTTTCACCCATTCTTAATGTTTCTTTTATGGTATTAGCTAATGCTATTGAAGGCGTTTCTATCATTCTATCATCTATATACTTAACAGTCTTAGACTCATCATCATCTTCGTCTGTTGATTTATCTGGAACTAATTTAATAGCAAGTTTTATTACAAATTTAGTAAATGGTAATAATATTAAAACTGATATTATATTAAATAATGTATGTGTATTTGCTATTTGTCTAGCTACATTACCTGGGTCTCTGCTAGTAACAAACGAAACTACTGGCCCATTTAAGAATACTAAGAATATGATTGTTCCTATTATATTAAACAGTAAATGCATCATAGCTGCTCTTTTAGCATTCTTATTTGTACCTATACTAGATAATAAAGATGTAACACAAGTACCTATATTTTGTCCATATAGTATTGGTAACGCTGAACTTAAAGGTATAATACCTTCTGATGCTAAAGCTATCAACATCCCCATTGATGCACTTGAACTTTGTACTATAGCTGTTATACCTAATCCTAATAATAGCCCTAGTAATGGATATGTACCAAATGTAACTAATAAATCAGTAAATCCTTGAAAATCCTTTAAAGGTTCTACTGCATCTTTCATAAATTCCATTCCTGTAAATAATATACCGAAACCTATAAGTATTTCTGCTATATGTTTTATTTTAGGTTTATTTCCAAATAAGTATAAAACTATACCTATTCCTAATGCTACCGGAGCTAAACCATCTAAATTAAAAGATACCAACTGAGCAGTTACTGTAGTACCTATATTAGCACCCATTATAACTCCTGCTGCTTGTGGCAAACTCATTATTCCAGCATTTACGAATCCTACAACCATAACTGTAGTTGCACTTGAACTTTGTATTATTGCTGTTACTAACATACCTACTAATACACCCATTATTATATTACTAGTAAGCAACTCTATTATTTTCTTTAATTTTGTCCCTGCTGATTTTTCTAAGGCTTCTCCCATAAGGTTCATACCATATAAGAACAGACCTAGTCCTCCCATAAGACTAATTGCAATTTCCAAATTAACTTCCTCCTTAAGAGATAATATCATGTTCGTCTAAAATTTACGCCTATTGTATTTTATCAAACATAAATAAAATTTAGTGTTAAATGTATGTTAAATATTATAAATACGTTAAGATTTAGTTAATTTTTAAAAATCACTTATTTTTTATTTGAATATTTTTGAATTATCTTTTCTGCACATTTTATACCATCAACAGCAGCAGTTACTATTCCACCTGCATATCCTGCACCTTCACCACAAGGATATAAATTCTTTGTATTAATAGATTCTAAAGTGTTTTCATCTCTAACAATTCTTATTGGTGCAGAAGATCTAGTTTCAACGCCAGTTAAAACTGCATCATGCATAGCAAACCCATGTAATTTTTTATCAAGAGAAACTAATGCTTCTTTCATTGTTCTTGTTACAAAATCAGGTAAGCATTCTCTTAAATCAACAAATTCATATCCTGGTTTATAAGAAGGTTCTACACTTCCTAAGCTTGTACTTATTTTATCATTTAAAAAATCCCCTACTAATTGAACTGGAGCGTTATAATTTTTACCACCTAGTTCAAAAGCTAATTTTTCATATTTTTCTTGGAAGTAAACTCCTGCTAAAGGGTCGTTCCCTTCAAAATCTTCTGGAGTTACGTTAACTAAAAATGCACTATTTGCATTAACTTGATCTCTTGCATGTTCACTCATTCCATTAGTTACTACCTCAAATTCATTAGATGCTGAAGCAATTACAGAACCTCCTGGACACATACAGAAACTATATGCAGTTCTTGAATTTGATGTATGCTCAATCAATCTATAATCTGCAGCACCTAATCGTGGATGATTATAAAATTCCTTATATTGAACTTTATTTATCAACTCTTGAGGATGCTCTATTCTAGCTCCTATTGCAAAAGGTTTTTGTATTATTCTAACCCCTCTACTATTAAGCATTTTATAAGTATCGCGAGCACTATGTCCTATAGCTAAAATAACTGTATCTGCACATATTACTTCTTCTTCATTTATCACTACTGATTTAATTTCATTATTTTCAATTACTACATCTGTAACCTTAGAATCAAATTTAACTTCTCCTCCAAGTCTTACTATCTCTTTTCTAATATTTTTAACTACATTTTTTAATATATCTGTTCCTACATGTGGTTTATATGAATATAAAATTTCATCTGGAGATCCAAAGTTTACAAGTTCTTCTAATACCTTTCTGCATCTTATATCTTTTATTCTAGTTGTAAGTTTTCCGTCTGAAAAAGTACCCGCTCCACCTTCTCCGAATTGAACGTTTGAATTGTTTTTAAATTTTCTATTGTCCCAAAAATTATTTATATCTTTAGTTCTATTGTCTACATCTAATCCTCTTTCTAATAAAAGCGGATTATATCCTCTTTGAGCTAAAAGTAATGCAGCAAACAATCCTGCTGGACCACTTCCTATTATAACTGGTCTATGATTTAAGTTTTCTGTTCCTAATTCTACACCTATATATCTAGTTTCTTTTACCTTAACCACATCTTTTAAGTTCTTATTTAATACAGTTTCCTCATTTTTAATTTGTACATCAACAGTATATACAAATTCTATTTTTCCTTTTTTTCTTGCATCTATAGATTCTTTATAAATATAGTATTTAACTAATTCACTCTCTTTAACTTTTAATTTTTTTAATATAAGTTTTTTTATTACTAATAAATCCTCATCTATTCCTAATTTTATATTAGATATTCTTATCATTAAATTTTCCTTTCTAAAACAAATAATAATTATAAAAGCTAGGATTAAGACCTAGCTTTTATAAACATAACCTCTATATTTTGTTTTTTCAAATCTAGGTCTTCTTCCCAAATCTCTTGTAATATAAATTCTTTAATTTCTTCTTCCGACACACACTGAAGTTTTAAATTTAAATTTCTAACTAAAGCTAATATTTCTACTTGTTTATCAACTTTATTTATATATATAGATTCCAATTTATTTATAACTACTTTTAAGTCGCATACAAATAAATTTTCATCACTTAAATTTATTTCATCATCATACTTATATACTTTAAATTCATATACTCCCTCGTAAGGGTTTATTATCTCTAATCCTACTAAATCCATAATACCTAGTCCTTTTTAGTTATAAGACCTCTTATAACCTTCATATTATTAAACACTTTTTCTAAAAAGTTTTCAGCTTCTTCATTATCTAAAAGAGCTATTTCTAATTGATCATCTTCTGGTATTGACTTAGATTTACAATACTCTTTAGCTACTTCTATTAATTCATTTTTTCCATCTATAGATAAATCAAATTCTTTGTAATCTATTATTATATATTGTTTAGTTTTTTCAGAAATTTTTTCATTGTACCCTATTTCTATATGATAAATAACTGCATATAAGTTATTTGGATTTTCTTCTCCATTGTATACAGGTACAGCTGGATTTGATTTTATAAAATTTGTTGATACCGCTATTGCGCTTCCTAAACTAAGATTCATAGTTATACCTCTTTCTGTATATTATATATTTACTATTTTATACATTATTCGTATATATTAAAACCTTTTTTTATAATTTATATAAAATTTGATTAGAATTTAATTATCTATACTTAATTTTATTATTTTTCTACAAAAATTAAGGAACTATACGCTAATATAATCCCTCAAATTTTATCTTAATATTTTATTTTTATTTATAAATAATTTTAGTTCATAAATTTTTAAGATATTTTTAATTCTTTATATCTTTTTCCTAAAGTACTTGGACTTATTTCGTACTTCTTAGATATTTGAGCTTGAGTTATAGATTGTCCAGCTTCTTTCTTGATATGATACTCAATAGCTGCTGCCCATCCATTTTCAGACCCTTTTACTTCTCCATGAACACTTTTATACTCATTCCAAAATTCTAGACTAGCACCTACATACTCATCATCTACATTTTGCTTAAGCATAGTAGTTACCTTACAATCACCTTCTGTTATTTCAACATTATTAGATTTTTGTATTTTGTCTTCTTTTTGTTTCTTTAAATATTCAGCAACACTTGGATCTAGCAATTGTTGCATATATTTATATAGTATATGTGTATGATGTATTAAGAATGTATTCATATCTTTATATAAATCTTCATACTGATTAAATAAATTCATTATATCATTTACAATAACATCTTTAACCGCATCAGAAATACTTATAGTTATATCGATTAAAATACTTATTCCTTCAATTTCAACCACTCTTGCTATCATACTGCTTCCAACTTTGAAACTCTTAAGTAAGTTTACATCTTCTGTATAAACTTCTTTATCAGTTAAACAATCTTTTAATAATACATTACCCGGTGTAATTTCTTTAACTTGGTAAACACTTACATAAGATTCAAATAAACTTCTTAATATATTTATTTCAAATGTATTTAAAGCATCTTTATTTTCTTCGAAAAATTCAACTGTCATAACTTTTTTGTTTTCCATTATATGGTCTTGCATAAAATAAGTATTAAAGAATCTTTCAAAGTTTTTATTTATTTCTTCATTGTCTACTATATAAAACATTTCTTGAGCTTTTTTATATTCTTCTTTAAATTTCTCTTGTCTTGAATATTCATATATTTTTGTGTATAATTCTGAATATTGTTTTTGTGAAAGATCAACTTTTCTACTTGCTCTTTCTGAAATAACATCTTTATTTAAACAACATCTTTTATATTTTTTACCACTTCCACATGGACATAATTCGTTTCTTCCTAACAATATGAAGTTCACTCCTTTATTTCTAAATTAAAGTACAATTTGTAATTATACCATTTTTTAGCCAATCATTCTATATTTATAATATTATTTTATTAATTTTCTGTATAGTGTTAAGTTTTGGCATAGAATTCAGAGTACTTTAATATAGAACTTCTATAAATTTATTCCATATTCCTTTGAAATTTTCGTATTAACGTCCTACTATTTCTTCTATTATTTTATCTTAATCGATAATTGTTGTTTAATTTATATACACTTTTTATTTATACGACTTTAAGTGTCATTATACATTCCACTATATTATCCTCTTCATTGTTAATTGATGCTTTCCTTATTTCTAAATTTTCAACAAACTTGTCTAAATTTAAATTTTTCAGTTTATCTCCTATTTTAAATACCTCATCTATATTTCCTATAACTTTTAATTCTATATTTGATATATTATTATCTTCTCCTAAATTTATATTTTTACTTATATAGTTTATCTTAACTATATCTCTTAAAGATTTTTCTATTTTCAAAACAATATCATCTTTACTTTTAGGTTTATCTGTATTTACATTTTTCTGTTTTTTATCATTATCATCATTTAATTTATTTACTACTTCTTGTTTTTTAATTTGTAAATTTAATTTTTTATTTTCTATAGGATTAATTACAATTAAATTAATTATAAAACCTACTATTAAAACAAGTACAATTTTAATAAATTGCTTTTCTGATTTGTTAATATTCATATTATACTCCCATCTGAAAATCTACAGTAAAAATATAATTATCAACATTATTTTTCAATGTATTTATAGAAAAATTTTTTATGTTTTTTTCATGCTTAATTCTATTTATCTCTTCTAAACTTTGACATATTCCTTCTATCTCTACAACTGATTTTTTAACAATAAATCTATTAATATTAGATTCTCCTATTAAATCATATATAGACTTAATTTTATTAAAGTCTATATATGATTTATGTATTACTGGTTCTTCATTATTTATTTTAGATTCATTATTATTTAAATAATTTTCTAATTTTTTAATAGATTGAATACCCAGAATAAGCTTAAATATTAATACTAAGATCAAAAAAAATATTAATATCTTAGTTGTTTTACTATATTTATTTAATTGATTATACCCAGTAAAAAAATCTATAGTTTTTTCTTTTACCACTTAAATTATCATCCCTATACTATTTATATATTTTATACTTTCATCATAAACACTTTCATTTTCTCTCAATAAATTCATTTTCATATTTAATTTTAATGGCTCAATTTTAAATAAATCACTGCAATGATTTTCAATAAATTGATATCCTTCTCCATAATAATATCCATTTTCAAAATCACTAATAATCTTATTTAGTGATTCAAATGACTCAATATTTTTAGGCATTACATATGATTCATATACCTTATAATTTTTAACTATGCTCATTATCAATTCATCATATTTAGATTCTATAAATACTCCATTTCCATCAAAATTATTTACTAAATTTAAATTTATTAACTTTTGCAAAATGTTAAAATTTATGTTTAATGTTTGTTGTTTCATGTTTAACATTTTTGAAATATCACAGCATATATCTAAGATATATTTTGGTACTAAAATAACCTGCACATTTAATTCATTATTGTCTATATCTAAAACTATATACTTCAATATATAATCTTCTATATTTATAGGTATATATTGACTAATTTCAAATTTTATCAAACCTATAATGTCTTTTCTTTTTTTTGGTTTAATAATTTTTAAATTTCTAATAATCACTTTATTATTTTGTAAGTTATAATGTATTTTTTTATAAAATTTCCCACATGAATCAATTTCATTTTTTAAAAATTTAGCAACTGTATTTAAATATGTTTTTTTATTTACCTCATCTACTGAAAACATTTGATGTTCTAGAACATCAAACTTTATTTGTTGAATATTAAATTTTTCTATGTAAATATTATTAGTAGTTTTTCTTAAAACAGTTGACTTTATAAAATCATCATTTATTTCTATATTAACTATTCTTTTTATAATAATACCTCCTAAAAAAACTTAAATTATTAATTTTTATTCTTTTCGATAACTTTTGGATAAAATGATTTTTCATCCAACGTTACCTTTACCAAATCCTCTTTTTTCCCATTTTCATCTGTTTTATCTACTTTAACTACAAAATCATTTTTACTACTTTGTGCTTTTGGTACAATTGACAAATATCCATTCTTTTCAAGATCGTTTAAATCTATATTCCCACCATCTCCTGGAGTAATAGCTTCTTCATTTAAAGCCATTATTGTTGCTGTTGCAATATTTGAAGCAGTAATATAGTCTGCATTTAATTGTGCATTTTTTTGAGCCTTTTCATACTTAACTAATGCTACACTTGATAATATTCCTAATATAGTTACTACCATAACCATTTCAACTAAAGTAAAACCTCTTCTTTTTTTATCTTTTTCGTTTATTTTTTTCATAATTTACCTCCTATTTATACAGCCATTACCGCATCAAACATAGGCATAACCATTGCTATAATACATGCACCTATGATTACCCCTATAATTATAGTAATTACAGGTTCTACTAATTTCATGCTTTGCTGTATTTTTATATCTAACTCATTCTCATAAAATTCATTTATTGTATTTAAACTCTCTTCTAGTCTTCCACTTTCTTCACCTATATTTATCATAGATATAAATAATTCAGGAAATACATTTGCCAAGTTTAAAGACTCTCCAATTTTATGACCTTTTTTTATAGAATCACTTGCTTTCATAATTCTTTCATATATAAAATTATTATCTATAACACCTGCAGATATATTAATTGCATCTATAATTTGTATTCCACTACTCGTGAGTATTGATAAAGTTCTAGCAAATCTAGTTGTAGTCACAAGTTGTGTTATGTCTTTTATAAATGGTACTTTTATTTTTAATTTATTAACTAAATATGTTAATTTTTTATTTGTTTTTAAAGTATAAAAAATAAATATATTTAGCATTAAGATTGAAATTATTACATATCTTAAGTTATTCTTTAAGAATATAGATATGTTTATTAATATTTTGGTGAATAACGGTGGTGATATATTGTTATTTGTAAATATAGTTTGAAAGCTTGGTATTATTGATGTCAATACAAATAACATAGATATTATAGAAATTATTATCAGTATTATAGGATATATTAATATTGTTTTTATTTTAGATTTTAGTGTATGTTCTTTACTATAATAATAAGATAGATTGTCCATAACTTTATCTAAGTTACCACTAACCTCTCCTACTTTAATTATGCTCATAAAGAATTTAGAAAATATGTTTGTTCTTTGAAATGATTCTGTTATAGAATTTCCTATTTGAATATAACTAGATATATTGCTTAATAAATTACTAATTTTTCTTTTTGATTGCTTTTTTAATATATATAATAGCTTTGTGAATTCACATCCTGATCTGAGTAATATACTCATTTCTTTACAAAGTATTTTTATTTCCTTATCTTTTAATTTATTACCTTTTTTTATTATTTGATTTTCTTTTATAGATACAATTTTTAAATTATTATTATTTGCATACTCAACTATGTCATTTTTTGATTCTAAATTAAATTTAATAACCTTTCGAATATTATAAGTATCATAAACTACACATTTATAAGATTTCATTTAACATCATACACTCTTCTAATGTAGTTATGTTTTTATTTATTATTTTTTTACAGCTTTCTTCGAAAGTTATCATTCCATTACTTATTCCAATTTCTTTTATAGTTTTAGAATCATTCATGTTTCTTATGCAACTTCTTATTTCATCATTTATTTCTAATATTTCATATATTGCTGTTCTTCCATAGTATCCCTTTCCATTACATTTTTTACATCCTACAGCTACTTTTGTACTAACCTCTCCATCAAAATCATCTTTTATTATTAAGTCATGGCTACAACTATTGCACACTTTCCTTACTAATCTTTGAGATATTACACCTATTAAAGATGCATTTATTAAATATGGAGGTATCTGCATGTCTATTAGTCTTGCTATAGATGATATTGAATCATTTGTATGCATTGTACTTATCACTAAATGACCTGTTATAGCTGCTCTTACAGCTATTTGAGCGGTTTCTATGTCTCTTATTTCTCCTACCATAATTATATCTGGATCTTGTCTTAATATAGATCTAAGACCTGTTTCAAAGGTTAATCCGATTTTATTATTTACTTGAATTTGATTTATTCCATCCATCTTATATTCTACAGGATTTTCTATAGTCATTATATTTTTACTTATATTTTTCAAATCATTTAATATAGAATATACAGTGGTTGTTTTTCCACTTCCTGTTGGACCTGTAACTAACAATATACCTGATCTCTTGTTTATTATTCTTTTTATTAAATTTACTGCTTCTTTAGAAAAACCTAATTCTTCTTTATTCTTTAAAAATTTTTCTCTATTAAGTATTCTTAATACAATTTTTTCTCCGTAAACAGTTGGTATAGATGAAGCTCTAATATCTATAAATCTATCATCCAGTTTAATATCAACTCTTCCATCTTGAGGTAATCTTTTTTCAGTAATATCCATAGATACTGCTAATTTTATTACATAAGATAGTGGAGAATATAATTCTATTAAAAATCTTGAAATTTCTTTTAATTCTCCATCTATTCTCATTCTTATCTTTAAATAGTCTTTAAATGGTTCTATATGTATGTCGCTTGAGTTCTCTTCTACTGCTTTTTTTAAAATTTTTTCAAATAATTTTCTTGCATAATCCTCATCTAATTTAATAGTATTATTATAATAAGTTTCTATTTTTTCGTTTATAGTCTGTTCACTTTGAGTATTAAATATAATATTCATACCTGTAGCTAATTTTAAATCCTGCATAGCATATATGTTTTCTTTTTCTATTCCAACTATTAAATTATCATCTTTTATCTCTATAGGAAATACACTATATTTTCTTGCTAATTTTTCCGGAATTAACATAGTCAAGTTATTTTCCTCTAATATTATCTTCCTCATCCTCCATATATTTAAGTTTATTAGATATAGCTAATTTATTTATTACTATGTCATCATTAATTTTTAAGTCTACCTTTATAGGATAATTACTTTGTATGTTTTTTAAATAACCACTTCCTTTATTCATATAATTAGTTAATTTTTCAATATCACCTATACACTTAATTTCATATGGTGGTGCTATTGGTGTAGAATTTATGTTAATATGACTTCCTGCTAACACTACCTCAGAATACTGATTTATTCTTTGTTCATTTATAGATATGTATTTACTTCCATTTATTTTTAATTCATTTATTATATTAATTAGTATTTTGTTGTAATCTATAAAATTTGATATATTGCCTGTTTTCTCATCTATAGCATCTATTTTCAATGTCAATCCTTTACCCTTTACATCTGTATAAGATAAAATTTCCTTTAACTTTTGTACCTTTTTTACTTTATCTAAGTCATTATATTCTTTATTTAAATTTTCTATTTGCGAATCTAAATTTTCTTTTTCCTTTCTTAATTTTTTTATAGATTTACTTGTAACTTTTTTTTCTTTTTTTATTAAATCATCTTTACTTATATAGTCATTTTTATTAGCTTTATAATCTCTAAATACTATCCCTATCAGTATCCCTAATATTAGGCTCACTAGTATTATCAACATATACTTTTTTTTCATACATCTTACTCCCTATATTTTCCTTTTTTATAATTAATTTTTTAGATCATTTTATATTCATTTTAATCTTATTTGCAATAAATATCTATATAAAGGTTATTTTTATATACAAGTAAAGAGTTATCTAAAATATAAATAATTTAGATAACTCTCTTACTTAGTAATTATTTACTTTTCATATTTTAAAATTCTCTTAATTAATTGATTTTTTAATTCTTCTATTTCATCAAATTTCATATTTGGAATATAGTAATTTTCTATTACATCATGCTGAGCTTTAGCTCTTTTTAAATTTAAAATAGCATAGCTTATAAGTTCATCAAAAATATTTTTGTCAAAATTTATATCTTTTTCATAGTTTATTAATTTACTATTATTTATACACTCTTTTAAATTAATTTCATTATTTCCTTCAAATATTTTACTAGTTGTAATTCCTAAATTTAAATCCTTAATTAATATAGTTTCTATTTTTTCAGGTATAAGTGGATAGTGGTAAACTTCTACACACATGCCTTTTTCAACTGCTTTCTCATATACTTTCTTTAAAAAAGTAGTTCGCCCAGTTCCAATTTCTCCATTTAAATAGTGTACTTTATCTACTTGACTTAAAATACTGTCTGTATAATCTATACATCCAATAGGAGTTATAGCGGTTCCAAATAAATGTCTTTCTTTTATATATTCTCCTGTACTATTTATATTTCTAAATAACTCGTCTATAATTTTTTCAGTTAATTCATTTATTTTGCCAAAATCCATACAATCTTTATATTTTTCTTCTATATCACAATATATAGGTTCTGAAGCTTTTAAAAATCTATACGCCCTTTTAAAACTATCTCCTATTTCTTTATTGCACTTTACTATTTCATTTTTACTTTTTACTAGTTCCTCTAAATCCCAATAATTGCCCAAGTTTACTATTTCATCAATAGCTCCAGGATTTTTAGGATCGACAATATGAGGAGCTGTTGCATCCAATAACACTACTCCTAATTTTTTTATTAAGACTCCATCTAATGAACTTGGATCTGATGTACAATAAAATAATTCAACATCATAACCTTTTTCTATAAATTCTTTTCCTATTTTTTTCATCAACGATGATTTACCTACTCCAGGACCTCCTTTTAAACAAAAAATTCTATTAACATTTTTAGGTATTATGTTGTCAAAAAGTGGATAAGAACCCTTTGAGGAATTTGCTCCCGGAAATATTTTCCTTTTTTTACCTTCCATTTTGTTGCCCCCTTACATTTTTTCTATATTAATAAGATATTAATTAATCGATAAATTTGTTACTCCTTACTTTTTTAATTACTACATATTAATTAAGTATTTCCATTAATATTTTATTAATTCTTGCTAAAAATATAAGCTATTATGTTATTTTTTATTATAAACTTTTTACATTAATAAAGAATCAAAAAGAGTATCGATTAAAATCGATACTCTTTTTGATTCTTTATATTAAGCTGATTTTTCACCATCTAGTTTTTTCGCAGATTTTTTTCTCATATACTCATATATAGGCAATCCTAATAAAGTTATCACTACTCCTACGATTGCATTCTGTGTTTGTGTTATAAGTGTACTTATAACTATAAATACACCTCCTATAATTGCTATCATTGGAATTATTGGGTATAAAGGCACCTTATATGGTCTTTCCATTTCTGGTCTTGTCTTTCTAAGTTTTATAACTCCTATAAATAACATAGTATAGAATATCCATATCGTAAATATTGCTAAATCAGATAATAAGTTAAATTGACCTGATATCGAATACAATATCGCTAATATTACAATTAACCAAGTTCCATTTAAAGGAACAGCATTATTATTTAACTTAGAGAATGCTCTAGAGAAAGGTATTCTATTTTGGCATCCCATTATATAAGGTATTCTTCCACCTGTTAAGATAAATCCATTTAATGTTCCAAATACAGATATTAAAATTCCTACACTTATTATTTTAGATCCTGAACTTCCAAACATTTGTTTTGCAGCTAATGTAGCTGGAGCACTTACTGATGCCATTTCTGATGCAGGTACTACCATTAAATATGCAACATTTATAATTAAATAAACAGACATAACTATAGAAATACCTCCAACTATAGCCATAGGTAAATGTTTAGATGGATTTTTCATCTCTCCTGATAATGCTCCTACATATATCCATCCATCATATGCAAATAAAGTAGCTATTAATACTTGAGAAATTGATTCTACTAAATTTGTTCCCTCTCCTACAAACGGCGTTATGATTCCAGTTGATGAATCACCTTTTATAAACCCAAAAACAATTATTATAGCTAATGGGAATAATTTACACACAGTAGAAATTGTTTGTATACTTCCTCCAAATTTTGCTCCTAGTGAATTTAATAAAGCTATAAATACTATAATTGCTATAGCAATTAATTTTATATATATATTATTTTGTATTCCTAGTAAATTTACTACTTCTTGTGCAAATATTATTCCTAATGCTGCTGAAATAGCTGGTATAAATAATATACTTTGCATCCATCCTGTTAAAAAACCTATTCTTTCATCATAAATTTCTTCTAAGTATACCATCATCCCACCTGGTTTAACTATACTAGCTGATACCTCTGCTGCTGTTAGACCTGCAGCAATAGTTACTAGACCTCCTATTAGCCATGCTAATAATCCTAATCCTGGACCTCCATTTGTCGAAGTATATATCGCTTGAGGCTTAAAGAAAACACCTGATCCTATTAACATTCCTACTACTGTAGATAAAGCTGCACTTAAACCTATTGACTTTCTTAAAGTTTGTTTATTATTATTTTGACTCATTTTTGCACCGCCCCTATAATATTCATTATTTATATATATTTCACTAAATTTTTAGTAAGATTTAAGTAAATTCCCAAAATATTCTGTCTTTATCTCATAAGTAAAATAGCTGAAATTAGATTTTTTTCTAATTTCAGCTATTCTTGTAAAATTATAATACTTTTTATTATTAATCAACCGTTATTTCATATCCATGTTGATTATACTGGCTTATAATTTCATTCCAAACTTCTTCTACCCCTGTCTTTTTTAATGAGGAAATAGGAATTACTTTTTCTTCTTTTTCCATTTGTAATTTTTTTCTAATTATACTTATATGCTTTTGATATTGCCCTCTAGATATCTTATCTGCTTTAGTTGCTATAACTACACAATTATATCCAAAGTGTTTTATCCATTCATACATCAGTTTGTCATCAGCTGTAGGTTCATGTCTAATATCTACAAGTAAGAAAATAGCACATAGCTCTTCTCTATCTTGTAAATATCTCTCCATTATTCCTCCCCATTTTTCTTTTTCAGATTTAGATATTTTGGCATACCCATATCCTGGAAGGTCTACGAAGTAAAATTCTTTATTTATAAGATAAAAATTTATAGTTCTAGTCTTTCCTGGTGTTTGACTTGTTCTAGCAAAATTTCTCCTATTTAATAACGTATTTACTGTAGAAGATTTTCCTACATTTGATCTTCCAACTAATGCTATTTCTGGTATTCCATCAACTGGATACTGAGATTTATTTACAGCACTAGTGATTATTTCCGAACTTCTAATTTTCATTATCTTCACCATTCCTTATTAATGCATGTTCTAGTACTTGGTCCATATGTTCAACAAGAACAAACTCCATTTTTTCTTTTACATTTTCAGGTATTTCATCTAAATCAGCTTCACATTCTTTAGGAAGTAATACTTTATTTATTCCTGCTCTATGAGCAGCTAATAATTTTTCTTTTACTCCACCAACAGCTAAAACTCTACCTCTAAGTGTTATTTCACCAGTCATGGCAACATTACTTCTTACAGGTCTCTTTGTTAATGCTGATATTACTGCTAAAGCCATAGTTATACCTGCAGATGGACCATCTTTTGGCACTGCACCTTCTGGAATATGTATGTGAATATCTGTATTTTGATAAAAATCTGCATCTATATCAAATTGATCCGCTATAGATCTTATATAAGATATTGCTGTTCTAGCAGATTCTTTCATTACATCTCCTAATTGTCCTGTTAATACAATTTGTCCTTTACCTTTTAACACATTTACTTCTACAGTAAGAGTTACTCCACCTACTGCAGTCCATGCTAGTCCATTTACTAACCCTATTTCCGGTTTGTCTCCTACTAATTCATATCTATATTTATCTTTTCCAAGATATTTTTCTAAATTTTCTTTAGTTATTACTATTTCTTTTATTGAAGAATCTTCTACATATTTCTTAGCTACTTTTCTACATATCTTTCCAATAGTTCTTTCTAATGTTCTAACTCCAGCTTCTCTAGTATAATAATTTATTATATCTCTTATAACTGAATCATCCATCTTTATAAAATCTTCTTTTAAAGAATGTTCTTTTAATTGTTTTGGCAATAGATAATTCTTAGCTATATTTAGCTTTTCTTCTTCTATGTATCCACTTACTTCTATAACTTCCATTCTATCTAATAATGGTCTTGGTATTGTACTTAAGCTATTTGCTGTTGTAACGAATAATATTTTTGATAAATCAAAAGGAACTTCTAAGTAATGATCCACAAAATCTTTGTTTTGCTCTGGATCTAAAACTTCTAACATAGCTGAAGAAGGATCTCCTTTATAATCAGCTGCCATCTTATCAATTTCATCTAATAAGAAAACAGGATTTTTTGTTTGAGCTTCTTTTATTCCATTTATTATTCTACCTGGTATAGACCCTACATATGTTCTTCTATGCCCTCTTATTTCAGCTTCATCTCTAACTCCACCTAAAGATATTCTAACAAATTTTTTACCTAGTGCATTAGATATTGATTTAGCTATAGAGGTTTTACCTACACCTGGAGGGCCAACTAAACAAATTATAGGTCCTTTAAGAGATTTAGATAATTTTCTTATTGCTAAATATTCTAATATTCTCTCTTTAACTTTTTCTAATCCATAATGATCATTATCTAATATTTCCTCTGCTTTAGCTATATCTAACTTCTCTTTTGTTTCTTTATTCCATGGTAATGAGAATATCATATCTAAATATGATCTTATAACTGAAACATCTGGAGACATCGGTGAAATTCTAGAGAATTTATCTATTTCTTTTCCTATTTTTTCTTTAGTTTCTTTAGGCGCTTTTATTTTTTTTAGTTTCTCTCTATATTCCTCTGCTTCTGAGTTTATATCTTCTTCATCGCCTAATTCTTTTTGAATAGCTTTTAGCTGTTCTCTTAGATAATATTCTTTTTGGACTTTATTCATTTGCTTTTTTACTCTAAGTGTAATTTTCTTTTCTATTTTTAATATATCTATTTCTTCTAATAAAATAGTATATATTAACTCTAATCTTTTTTTAATATCAAATTCTTCTAATACTTCTTGCTTTTGATTAGATTTTAAGTATATGTTTGATGCTATAGTATCTATAAATCTATCTACATTATCTATGTCTGATAATGATATTAGTATTTCTGGAGATACTCTATTTCCAATATTTATGTATTCTTCGAATGCATCAAAAACATTTCTAACAAATGCTTCAATTTCAGCATCTTTTTCTGCATTTTCTTCATCAAAAACTATTTCTTCTATTACAGCCTTAAAGTAACCATCTTCTTGCTCTATATTTTTGACTTTTCCTCTTGAGATACCCTCAACTAACACACGTACTGTATCTCCTGGTAATTTTATCATTTGCTTAACTTTACATATAGTTCCAACATGATAAAAATCTTCTTCTGTAGGCTCATCTACTTCTGCTTCTTTTTGAGATGTTAAGAATATTAACTCTTCTCCTAACATAGCTTCATCTAAAGCTTTCAGTGATATGTCTCTTCCTATATCAAAGTTTAGTATCATATATGGAAATATCGCTAATCCTCTAAGTGGAATTAGCGGTAATTCATGCTCTATTTTAGTATAATTCTGTTCCACTATTATCACTCCTTAAAGTGCTAGATTTTATCACTTTATATATTATATATTTACAAAACCTAATTTTCAACATTAATACATACTTATTATTATATTTTAACCTCATTTTATCATCTTATAATATTAATGTCACTTTTAATACTATTTTCGTTATATTATTAAACCAGGTTCATAAATAAAAATATATTAAAGATATAGTTTTTGTTTTAGACTAAAAAAGGAGCTTTTAAAGCTCCTTTTTTTCATTATGTTATGCACTTTCTTCTTGATCCTTAAGTACTATAACAGGCTCTGAATCTCCATCTACACATTTTGCTGTTACTATAACTTTTTTTACGTCATCTCTAGAAGGAACTTCGTACATACTTTCCAACATAATGTTCTCAACAATACTTCTAAGTCCTCTAGCTCCTGTATTTCTTTCTATAGCCTTTTTAGCTATAGCACGAAGAGCATCTTCTTCAAATTCTAATTCGACTTCATCTATTTCAAGTAATTTTTTGTATTGTTTTACTAAAGCATTCTTAGGCTCTTTTAATATTCTCATTAATGCATCTTCATCTAATAATTCTAATGTCGCTAATACAGGTATTCTACCTATAAACTCTGGTATTATACCAAATTTCAATAAGTCTTCAGGAAGAACTTGAGCATATATTTTACCTAAATCCATTTCCTTCTTACTTTCTATCTTAGCTCCAAAACCTAGTGTTTTTTCTCCACCACGTTTTTGAATTATTTTTTCTATTCCATCGAAAGCCCCTCCTAATATAAATAATACATTAGTAGTGTCTATTTTTAAGAACTCTTGATGAGGATGTTTTCTTCCTCCTTGTGGTGGAACGTTAGCAACAGTACCTTCTAATATTTTTAAAAGTGCTTGTTGAACTCCTTCTCCACTAACATCTCTAGTTATAGATGGATTTTCAGACTTTCTAGCTATTTTGTCTATCTCATCTATATATATTATCCCTCTCTCAGCTTTTTCTATATCAAAATCGGCTGCTTGAATAAGTTTTAGAAGTATATTTTCAACATCTTCTCCTACATATCCTGCTTCTGTTAAAGATGTAGCATCAGCCATTGCAAAAGGTACATTTAATGTTTTTGCTAGAGTTTGAGCTAATAATGTCTTTCCTGAACCTGTCGGTCCTAATAAAAGTATATTACTTTTTTGTATTTCTATATCTTTACTATTTACTTTTTTACTATAGATTCTTTTATAATGATTATAAACAGCTACAGATAAAGATTTTTTTGCTTTTTCTTGACCTATTACATAATCATTTAATATATTCATCATTTCCTTAGGTTTAGGTAATGATGTAGTATCTTCTTCTATAGTATCTTCTATTTCTTCTTGAATAATTTCATCGCAAAGTTCAACACATTCATCACATATATAAACATTTGGACCTGCAATTAATCTTCTAACTTGTTCTTGGGTTTTGCCGCAGAATGAACATTTTAACTGTCTTTTATCTTCATATTTTGACATATTAAGCACCTCTTCCTCTCTACGGTCTCTTTGTAATTACTTCATCTATTAAGCCGTATTCTTTAGCCTCTTGTGCACTCATGAAGTTATCACGTTCAGTATCCATTTGAATTTTTTCTAATGGTTGACCTGTTCTCTCTGATAATATTTCATTTAAAGTTTGTTTTATTTTAACTATTCTCTTAGCATGTATTTCTATATCTGTTGCTTGACCTTTAGTTCCTCCTAAAGGTTGATGTATCATTATTTCACTATTAGGCAACGCAAATCTCTTTCCTTTAGCTCCTGCATTTAATAAAAATGCTCCCATTGAAGCAGCCATTCCTATGCATATAGTACTTACATCTGGTTTAATATATTGCATTGTATCATAAATAGCCATACCTGATGTTATACTACCGCCTGGTGAATTTATATATAAATATATATCTTTATCTGGGTCATCAGCTTCTAAAAATAATAGCTGAGCTACAACAAGACCTGCTGTGGCATCATTTACTTCATCTCCTAAAAATATTATTCTGTCTTTTAATAATCTAGAATATATATCGTAAGATCTTTCTCCTCTTCCTGTCTGCTCTACAACTACAGGTACTAATGCCATGAATCATGCCCCCCTTTATATCTTTCTATTTCTATATATAATTTACAGTAGCCTTAATAGGCTACTGTAAAAATTAAGCTATATTTGCACTCTCAACTAATAAGTCTATTGTTTTTCTTATTTTTATTTGACCTTTTATATCTTCCATATCAGAATCTCTTAAAGAAGATTTTAATTTATCCATTTCCATTTTATACATAGTAGCTAAATTTTCTAATTCTGCATTGAATTCTTCATCGCTTACTTCAACATTTTCAGCTTTAGCTACAGCTTCTATTACTAAAGATGACTTAACTAATCTTTCAGCATCTTCTCTTCTTTCTTCTCTTAACTCTTCTATAGTTCTACCAGTCATTTGTAATAATTGTTGTAAATTTAATCCTTGGTATTGTAATTGGTAGTTAAGTTCCATTAACATATTGTCTATTTGACTTTCTACCATAGCTTTAGGTATTTCTATTTCTGTATTTGCAGCAACTTTTTCAACTATAGCGTTTCTCATTTCAGCTTCAGCTTTTTTTACAGCTTCTTCTTCAGCCTTAGCTCTTACGTCAGCTCTTAATTGTGCTAAAGTATCAAATTCGCTAGTATCTTTTGCGAATTCATCATCTAATTCTGGTAATTCTTTAACTTTTACATCATTTATCTTAACTTTAAATACAACTGGTTTTCCAGCTAAATTTTCTGCATGATATTCTTCTGGGAAAGTAACGTTAACTTCTAATTCTTCTCCAGCTTTTTTACCTACTAATTGCTCTTCAAATCCTGGTATAAATGTATTTGATCCTATAACTAAACTATAGTTTTCACCTTTTCCACCTTCAAAAGCTTCTCCACTTTCGAACCCTTCAAAGTCTATAACAGCTGTATCATTATTTGCTAAAGCTTTATCTTCAACGCTTAATACTCTAGCATTTTTATTTCTCATTTCTTCTAATCTTAATGTTATTTCATCTTCACTTACAGTATTGTCAACTTTAGCTACTTCTATACCTTTGTAAGAACCTAATTCAAATTCTGGTTTAACTTCAACAGTTCCTAATATAACTAATCCATTGTCTTTGCTTATTTCTTCTATGTCTAATTCTGGTCTATCTATTGGGTCTATATTTAATTCTTTTATAGCTTCTGGATAAACTTCTGGGAATAACATATCTATAGCATCATTATAGAATACCCCTTTTCCGTATTGAGTTTCTATTACAACTCTTGGAGCTTTCCCTTTTCTAAACCCTGGTATGTTGTATTTCCCCTTAGTTTTATTGTAAGCCTTATTTACTGCTGATTCAAATTTATTATTATCTACAGTTAACTTAAAAGTCACTTTGTTGCCTTCTTTTTTTATTAATTCTGCTTTCATTAACTTATTCCTCCTCATATCGTTATGTAATGATTTGCAAATGGAATTAAAATCCATTTTACGTATAGTTTAACTACTTAATTATATCACATAAGTTTTTTTATTTACAAGTCTTGCCTCAATTTCAATACTTACTGCTAATTATAGCTATTTAATCATGTACAATGCAATATATCTTTTAAAATATTTATATTTTTTAATGTATATTTTAATCTTTCTCTTTATCTAATTAATTAATACCACTTTTTACTTTAATTAATCTATATTCTAACTTCTTCTAAATTTATTTTTTCTTTTTCAATATTAAGTATTAGAAAGCTCCTATAATCCACTCCTCTAGGAAGTGCTAAACTACCTGGGTTTATATATAGTATTCCATCTTTTTCTATATTCGTAGGCATATGAGTATGACCAAATACAACTATATCTGCTCCAATTTTTTTTGCTCTACTTTCTATTGTTCCCATACCATATTTAATATCATATGTATCTCCATGACATAAAAATATATTTTTTCCTTCAACTTCAAAAAATAATTCTTCCTCTACATTATCAAAATCACAATTACCTTTTACTGCCATTATGTCTATATTCGTCATATTGTGTATGTATTTAGAATCTGAAAAATTATCTCCAGCATGAATTATTAAATCACATTCTTCTAAGTATGGTATTACTTTATCTATATATACTTTTGCGTTATGTGTATCACTTAAAACTCCAATTTTCATTATCTTATTACCCTTTTTTTGAACTCTTCTTTCATTAGTTTTAAAGAATTTGCTCTATGGCTTATAGAATTTTTAACTGAACTAGGTATCTCTCCAAAAGTTTTATCATACTCGTTAACTATAAATAAGCTATCATATCCAAATCCATTTTTTCCTTTTTCTTCAAATCCTATAAAACCTTCACAAGTTCCTCTTACAACAAATTCTTTCCCATCAGGGAATACAACAGCTATAGCAGAAACAAATCTTGCACTTCTCTGACTCATAGGTATATTTTTCATCATTTTAAGTAACTTTTCTCTATTTTCTTCATCTGTTGCATTTTCCCCTGCAAATCTAGCTGAATAAACTCCAGGTTTTTTACCTATAGCATCTACTTCTAAACCTGAGTCATCTGAAATTGCTATTAAATTTGTTTTCTTTGCTATCGTTCTAGCCTTTATAAGAGCATTATGTTCAAATGTTTTTCCATCTTCAACTATTTCTATTCCACCTAAATCTACATCTTTTAATGAATATATCGTATAATCAAAATCTTTAAGTATAGCTCCTATTTCTTCTAATTTATGAGCATTATTAGTAGCTATAACAACTTCATCACCATATTCCATGCCTAGTATTTCGTCAGCAATTTCCCCTAATGCTCTTCTTTGTTCTTTTATAAGTTGTTTATTTCCTATTTCTCCAAGTTCTAAAAGTAAATTTAAATCTTCCTTTGAAAATGGTCTTTCTTCTCCTGTCCCCTGAACTTCAACAAATTCTCCTGCATCAGTCATTATTATATTCATATCAACTTGTGCATTAGAATCCTCTTCATAGCATAAATCTAGCATATGAGTTTTATTTACAATACCTACACTAATTGCTGATACAAAGTTTCTTATAGGTATTTCTTTTATAACTTTAGATTTATATAATTTGTAAATTGCATCTACTACTGCTACAAATGCACCTGTTATAGAAGCTGTTCTTGTTCCTCCATCAGCTTGAATTACATCACAATCAACCCAAATAGTTCTTTCTCCTATTTTACCTAAATCTACAACAGATCTTATCGCTCTTCCTATTAATCTTTGTATTTCTTGAGTTCTTCCATCAATTTTTCCTCTAGATGATTCCCTTATTTTTCTTTGATGAGTTGCTCTAGGTAGCATAGAATATTCTGCATTTATCCAACCTGTACCTGTATTTCTTAAAAATGGAGGTACTCTATCTTCTATTGAAGCTGTACATATTACTTTTGTTTCTCCCATTTCTATAAGTACTGATCCTTCAGCATATCTCGTATAATTTCTAGTAATTTTTACTTCTCTTATTTGATTATTTTTTCTTTTATTAATTCTCTCCATACTTCTACCTCTCTTAATGTTTTACTTTTAAATTTATATTAAGGCAACTCTACTATTGTACCCTATCATTTAAATTTTTTTAACATATATATTTTTAATTCATCAGATAATTTTAACATATATTTCAAATTATTTTCTACATAATTACAACTTGCTTTGAACTTCTTCCTTTGAATCTAAATTTGATAGTTGTAAAAAAGTTTCTTCATCAATAACTTTAACTCCTAATTCATTTGCTTTTGTAAGCTTTGAACCTGCCTCTTCTCCAGCTAAGACAAACGTAGTAGATTTACTAACACTAGAAGTAGATTTTCCACCTCTCGATTCTATAATTTCTTTAGCATCATTTCTCTTTAAAGTAGGAAGAGTACCTGTTAAAACAATCTTCATACCTTCAAATATCTTAGGCACATCTGAATTTTTTTCTTTTAGAGATTTAGTGTTAACGCCTACATTTCTCAGCTTATTTATTACATTTAAGTTTTTTTCTTCTTTAAAGAATTCAAAAACGCTGTTTGCCATTATATCTCCAAATTCTTCTAAATTAATTAAATCTTCTACTTTTGAATTAATGATACTATCTAATTCATCAAAATTACTTGCCAATATTTTAGCACCTTTTACTCCAACATATTTAATTCCTAATCCATTTATAAGTCTCCATAAATCATTTTTTTTCGATTTTTCTATTGATTTCATTAAGTTTTGAGCGGATTTTTCACCCATTCTTTCTAAATTTATTACATCTTCCTTGTTTATATAATATAAATCAGCTACATCCTGTATTATTTTTTGATTTAATAATAAAGTTATTATAGATTCCCCTAATCCATCTATATTCATTGCATCTCTCGATACAAAGTGAATCATGCCTCTCCTTATTTGTGCCGGACATGACATATTTATGCATTTAACAGCAGCTTCCCCTTCTATTCTTAGTGTAGGTTCTAAGCAAACTGGGCATCTATTAGGCATATTAAATTCTGATTCTTCACCACTACGTTCTTCTTTTATAACTTCTAAAACTTGAGGAATAATATCTCCTGCTTTTTGAACTAAGACAATATCATTGATTCTTATATCTTTTTGTTTTATGTAGTCTTCATTATGTAAAGTTGCCCTACTTACAGTAGTACCTGCAAGTCTAACTGGTTCAAGTATGGCAGTAGGAGTTATTGTACCTGTTCTTCCTACTTCTACAACTATATCTAAAATTTTTGTTTTTTTCTTTTCTGCTGGGAATTTGTATGCAATTGCCCATCTTGGACTTTTTGCAGTAAATCCCATTTCATCTCTTTGACTTAAATTATTAACCTTAATAACCATTCCATCTATCTCAAATCCTAGATTTCCTCTATTTTCAGTCCAATATTCAATATGCTCTATTACACCTTCTATATCCTTACATATTTTATAATTTGGGCTTACTTCAAATCCTAATTCTTTTAAAAACTCTAATGATTCACTATGACTTTTAAAATTATTATCTTCCATATGCTCTAAGTTAAATATAAATATATCTAGTGGTCTTTTTGCTGTTAACTTTGAATCTAATTGTCTAAGCGATCCTGCTGCTAAATTTCTTGGGTTTGCAAATAATTGAAGATCCATTTCTTCTTGTTGTTCATTTACTTTTTTGAAATTTTCCTTTGATATATATACTTCCCCTCTTACAACTAATTCATTATCTTCTTTTATCTTTAACGGAATACTTTTTACAGTCATAAGATTTTTTGAAATATCTTCTCCTATGATACCATTCCCTCTTGTAGCTCCTTTTTCAAATACTCCATTTTCATATGTAAGACCTACTGATAATCCATCTATTTTAAATTCGACTACATACTCAACGTGTCCGCTAACTGCACCTCTAACCCTCTTATCAAAATCCTTTAAATCTTGAGAAGAATACGCATTCGATAAGCTTAACATTGGTATTTTATGAACTATTTGTTCAAATTTATCTAATGGCTTTCCTCCCACTCTATTTGTTGGAGAATTTACCTTTTTTAAATTTGGATTTTCTTCTTCTAATTTCATTAGTTCTTTCATTAAATCATCGTATTCCATATCTGTTATTTCTGGTTCATCTTGATTATAATACTTTTCATTATGATAATTTATTAAATCTATAAGTTCGTTTATTCTATTTTCAATACTCATATTTTCTCACCTCATGTATGTAAATCCAAAATTTATGTAATATTATTATAATACAATTAAATATATGTAATTCACATTTTTTAAATAAAAAATAAAAAGTCCTTCAAATATACAATTGTATTTGAAGGACTAAATCTATATTAAAATAAATGTAAGATGCTATGATGTTAATACTATGAGGTGCTACATACATTTATTTAATATTATTTTATCCAATTTTCATAAGTTTATTGATGTTATATTTTTCATTAATTTAAATAATTTTATAATTATTTAAATGTTACAAATAAATACATAGTGATATGATATTAGTGCTTACTTATGTTCAACAAATTTACCTTTTTTAATAGCATTACGTTCTTCTACTAAATTTTTAATTAAGTTATCTAATGTCCAATCTATAGAAGTTTCTGTAACCACCGCTGTAAGGGGTCTGTTAACTCTCATTTTTTTCAAGCTTTCTAAAAAAGAATTTATTCTAGCGTGCTCTATATTATTAAATATTATGGCTTTATTTTTCATACCATCTTCATAATCATCTAAAACTTCATTACTCAATATATCTTTTATTAAACTTTTTCCATTATTAGATTGTAAAAATATATGGTCTTTTATTCCTATAAGATTACTTATATTTTTTATTAAAACTGATTCTTTCTTATTAAAGTTCACTATCATTATACAATTTCTATCATATACTTTATTTTCATTTATATTTTTAATTTTTTCAAACGACATATATTTATCCCCTATCCTTTTGCATTTTTATACTTTAACTTTTACCACATTTTCAGATGTTTAAAACTAAACATCACAAATATTTTTATTTTATAAATTAAAATATAATTAATTAAAGGGACTGTCTCAAAAATATAATAATTTCGAGACAATCCCTTTGTTTTATTCCATCTTTACTGCTGCTAATTTTCTTCTTTCTTTTACAGATATATCAATATCATCTTCCTTAACTATTTTAAACGCTTGAGTAGGACATACTTTTACACAAGCTGGACCTTCCTCAGATGATATACAAAAATCGCATTTATTTGCTACCATTTTTTCTGAAAAGTAAAATTTATTTTCATCTGATATGCCTAAAGTTGCTAAATCTATCGCTCCTATTGGGCATGCCATCATACAAGTTTTACATCCTATGCATTTTTTTTCATCTACTTTAATAACATTATCTATTTTACTTATAGCTTTATTAGGACATACCTTTGCACATGGTGCATCTTCACAATGTCTGCATTGTATAGGCGCACTTACTTTATTAGTTTTTATAACATCTAACTTAGGATTAAAATTTATAGTATCTGGTGCTTTATAAAATATATTTTCTTCTGAGTGAGCCACAACACAAGCTATCATGCAAGTTCTACAACCTATACACTTATCTGGATTCGCAATAACAAAGTAATTCATTATTTTACCACTTCCTTTGTTATAGCATATTTAGTGTGAAGTAAATGATGAGATTTTTCACCTAAAGGTTCTCCTAAAAATTCATCATAAATTTTTTGTATATCAGGATTTTCATGTGATTTTCTTATTTCCAAGTTTGAATCATGAGCATAAGTTGCTTTTATTCTATTTTCATATGCAGTTTTTTTATATTCTTCTAATAAAAGTTTTGGCTGGCCTCCGCCACTTACACAACCAACTGGACATGTCATAACTTCTATAAAATCTAATTCTAATTCTTTACAATTAAGTTTTTCTAATAACGGTATTACATTCTTAAGTCCACTAACTACTCCTACTCTTAAATTCAACTTTCCTACTTTTATTATAGATTGTCTAAATCCATCTTCTCCTCTAACTTGAACTACCTCTACATTAGGTATACTTTCTTTTGTTATTAGCTCATACCCTGTTCTTATAGCTGCTTCCATAACTCCACCGGTCACACCAAATATAGTTCCTGCTCCTGAATAAGTACCTAAAGGACTATCAAATTTTTCTTCTTTCAAATTTGAAAAATCTATTTTCATATCTTTTATTAAGTACCCAAGTTCTCTTGTTGTTAAAACTACATCTACATCTTTATATCCACTCGAATTCATTTCTTCTCTGTCACATTCAAATTTTTTGCATGTACAAGGCATTATAGACACACTATAAATTTTACTCGCATCTATATTATTTATTTGCGCTCCATAAGTTTTAATCATTGCCCCTTCCATTTGCTGAGGTGATTTACAAGAAGATAAATGATCGGTCAACTTTGGATAATTTTCTTCAAGGAATTTAACCCATGCAGGACAACAAGATGTAAACATAGGTAATTTTCCACCCTCTGTAACTCTTTTTATTAATTCACTGCCTTCTTCCATTATAGTTAAATCTGCTGCAAAGTTTGTATCATAAACTTTATCAAAATTTAATTTTCTTAAAGCTGCAGCCATCTTTCCAGGTGTTAAGTATCCTAAATCATATCCAAATTCTTCTGCAATAGCTACTCTTACAGCAGGTGCACATTGAACCATTGTAATTAAATTTGGATTACTTATAGCCTTTTTAACTCTTTCTACATCGCAAACATTGAAAGCTGCAAATATAGGTTCTTTTACTGATTTTGGTAAATTTCTCTCATCTCTTTTATTTTCAATAAATTCAAATCCCTCATCTATTATAGATGCATATGATTTGCATGTTTGAATACACTGTCCACATAATATACATTTGTCCGTGTTAATTTGTTGAGGTTTCCCTTGATCTCCTTCAATAGCATCCACTGGACAGACCTTACTACACTCTCTACATCCAGTACATAAATCTTTATCTATACTTATTATCATTTTTTTATTTTCCCCCCTTTATCTTTATTTATTGGTCATTAATAGACTAAGTGCAGCCTGTTTGTTCTTAGACTTTTTATCATCCATAGGGGTAACAAGTTTTAATGCTTCTTGAGGACATGCTTCTACACAAGCTAATTTATTATTTTGTTTACATAAGTCACATTTGTATGCCATTTTATTACTATCATCTATTCCTATTTGTTCAACTTCTTTTCCATCTTTATATTGTGGTAATAAATCTATAGCTCCAAAAGGACATGCTAGTAAACAAGTTTTACATCCTATGCACCTTTCTTCAACAACAGAAATAATATTATTCTCTCTTTTAATAGCCTTTACTGGGCAAGTATTTAAACACGGTGCATCTTCGCAATGTCTACATTGTACTGGCATACAAAATTTATCATCCTTAACTAAATAAAGTCTAGGAATTACTGGAATTTCTACTGTTCCAACTGTATAAGCTACTTTGTTTTCCTTGTTATGCATTGTGAAACATGCTACTTCACATGATCTACATCCAGTACATTTATTAGGGTCTGCAATTACAAATGATCCTAATTTATCTTTCATAGTCCCCCCACCTTTCTATATCTCATATATTTATAGATTTACTTTGTTTCTACTCTATAAGAATTTGTATAAATATTCATCCTTCTTCCACGTACAAACCCTATAAGCGTTATATTTAATTTCTTAGAAATTTCTATTGATAAATTTGTTGGAGCTGATTTTGATATGACTATTGGTACTCCTACCTGAGATGATTTTAATATCATTTCTAAAGATATTCTTCCACTAACAACAACTACTTTATCTTCTAAATTAATATCATTTAATATACAATAACCTATAGCTTTATCCATAGCATTATGTCTTGCTACATCTTCACAAATTATAATTTCTTTATCTTTGTCAAAGATAGCTACACTGTGTACTCCACCAGTATCTTTAAACAACTTTGATGATGTTAGATTTTTTTGCATTATTTCATATATTGTTTCTATATCTATACTATTTTTATCTGTTATAGGCTTATAAGATATATAATCTAAAGAATTTAAAAATAGAATCTCTTCATCTTTTACATCTATTTCTTTTTGTGTCTTAACATATGAAACCCTATTTTCTTTATCTATTTCAATACTCATAATATCTTCTTTTTTTGTTATATATCTTTTAGTAACCAAGAATCCAACTATAAGTTCTTCTAGATTTGATGGAGTACATAAAAATGTATTTATATGTTTATCATTTAAAATAAAACTTAAAGGATATTCAGATATTATAAATTCTTCTACATTATTTATATTATTTTCTTCTATTTTTACTATTGGAACTTTAAAATAATTTTTATATTTATAATCAATCAACTGACTTTGTTTATATATTTCATCTATTTTTTCTTTATTTTTTGAGGAATATATATTTTTCATTTGTTTTATGCCTTTCTTACTTTCTATACATTTTTTACTAACATCTTTTCTTTTATTTTTTTATATTCCTCTTTTATAAATTTTTCTGCCCATTCTTGATTTTCTATTTTTTCAACTTTAACTGCACAATACTTATATTCAGGTGTTTTTGATATTGGGTCTAAATTTGCAATAGTAAGTTCATTGCATGCTCCTATCCACCATTGATAAGTCATGTATGTTGCTCCTTTTTTTACCCTATCTGTAATTAAAACCCTAGTTAATACACTTCCTCTTCTTGAGCTTACTCTTATTAATTCATCATCCTCAATGCCTAAGTTACATGCATCTTCAGAATTAAGTTGTAAGTATCCCGGCTCATCTTCTAGTGCGCTAAGCGCTCTACAGTTACCTGTCATAGTTCTTACTGAATAATGACCAACTTCTCTAACTGTACATAAACTGAAAGGATACTCTTCATCTTCTAATTCCATTGGTGGTCTCCACTTTGTTGCAAATAAATTTCCTTTTCCATTCGGAGTTGAGAATTTTTCTCCCTCGTATAAATACATTGTTCCTTTATCTTCTTTTCCTTCATCTCTACAAGGCCATTGAACACTACCTTGCTCTGCTATCTTTTCATATGTCGCTCCTTTGAAGCTAGGACATAAAATTCTCAATTCATCCCATATTTCTTTTGTGTTATTGTATTTCATAGGATATCCCATAGCAGTAGATATTTCACTTATTATTTGCCAGTCAGGTTTTACATCCCCTGTTGGTTCGATAGCTTTTCTCATTCGTTGGAAACCTCTATCTGCTGATGAATATACTCCATCATGTTCTCCCCAAGATGTAGCTGGAAGTATTACATCTGCATGAAGAGCAGTTTTGTTCATAAATATATCTTGAACTATTACAAACTCAAGTTCATCTAATGCCTCTCTTACTTCTTTAGCATCTGGATCACTTTGTACTGGATCTTCTCCAAATATATAATACGCTTTAAGTTTTTTCTCTTTCAATACTAATCTCGGTACTTCAGTTAAAGAATACCCTTTATTAGGTGATAATTTAACTCCCCACGATTTTTCAAATTTTTCTCTTATTTCATTATTTTCTACACTCTGATATCCTGGGTATACATTTGGAAGAGCACCCATATCACAAGCTCCTTGAACATTATTTTGCCCACGAACTGGTCCTATTCCAACACTTTCTCTACCAAAGTTTCCTGTTAATAATGCAAGCGATGCTAATCCCTTAACAACATCAACAGCCTGACCAAATTGACATACACCCATTCCATAAAGTATCATTGCATCTTTTACTCCTGCATATTCTCTCATTGCTTTTCTTATCATATCTGCAGGAATATTTGTATACTTCTCAGCATATTCTGGTGTATATTCTTTTACTATTTCTTTATATTCATCAAATCCTTGAGTATGTTTTTCAACAAACTCTTTATCATACAATTCTTCTTCAATTAAAACATTTCCAAAAGCATTAACTAATATCATATTAGTCCCACCTTTTATAGGTAAATGCATATCAGAAATTCTTGCTGTTTCAGTTACTCTAGGGTCTATTGCTATTATTTTTGCTCCCTTTTCCTTTGCCCTTATAATTCTTCTTGCTACTATCGGATGTGAATCTGCTCCATTATACCCAAATACAAATAATAAATCTGAATTTTCTATTTCTGGTATAGAGTTAGACATCGCTCCGCTACCTAATGAGTAAGCCAGACCGGCTACTGATGGGGCATGTCAAACACGAGCACAATGGTCAACATTATTTGTTCCTATTGTAGCTCTCATAAATTTTTGCATTACATAATTAGCTTCATTTCCAGGTCCTCTGGCTGAACCTGTACCCATAATAGAATCTGGTCCATATTTTTCTTTAATTTCGTTTAATCTTTGTGCTGTGTAACTTATAGCTTCTTCCCATTCTACTTCTTCTAAAACTCCCTTTTTTCTTATCATAGGTTTTTTTAATCTTGATGTTAAAATTTGAGGATCATTTAAAAAATCCCATCCATAATGTCCTTTTAAACATAAATTACCTTCATTAGTCCTACCGTTAGCAGGCTCTGATTTTATAATCTTATTATCTTTTACTACTAAATATAATTGACACCCTGCTCCACAATAAGGACAGACAGTTAGAACTTTATCTTCCATTTCTTTCCCCCTTAACTTAATTTTGATTACTAAAACTAAATTTAGTAATTATATTTATTCAAAAAATTACTTATTAAAAATATAATAATTTTTATGAATTACATTATTAGATTTTAAGAATTAATTTTAATTATATGATTTTTTGCTTATGCAAATAACTTAATGAATAGCGTTGTATGAATATAATTTTTACTTAATTTGACTTTTATTTATATTTTAATCTAATTTAATACTTAAAAAATTCAATAAATTCTTTAATAAACCCTTTCATATATGTAAATTTGTAAACTATTATTTTTTATTTATTCTTTGAAAATTTAATTAAAAAGAGCTATCCCAAAATAAAATGGATCCTATATAGTGGACACGAGAAAAAACGTGTCTATCTATATAGGGTCTTTTTTTGTAAAATATTAATTGAGGAGTGATTGAAATATGAGTAAAAAGATATTTACAGAGCAAGAAATACTAGAATTATCTAAAAATAAATATATAAAAAATGTGTCCTCTAAGGGGATAACTTATACTAATGAATTTAAACTACAGTTTATTGCAGAATATGAAAATGGAAAAACTTCGAGAAAAATTTTTAAAGATGCTGGATTTAATATTGATATAATTGGAATTAAGCGTATAGATTCAGCTAGTCGAAGATGGAGGAATGCATATAAGGATAAAGGCGTTTTAGGTTTAGAAGATACTAGAACTTTAAATTCAGGAAGAACACTTAATAGAGATTTAACGATTGAAGAAGTTCTTGCTAAAAAAGATGCTGAAATAAGGTATCTTAAAGCGGAGCTTGAATTGATAAAAAAGCTCGAGCTGCAAGAAAGGCAGGTGATAAATAAGAAATTACCATCATCTATGATATTTAGGCTAATACAAAACTTAATTAAGGACTTTAAACTTTATAATATGACGAGACATTTATGCAAAATTGCTAATGTCTCTACTTCAGGTTATTATAATTTTTTAAGAAACTTTAAAGCTAGAGATATGATGGAAAATGAAGATCTTAAATCAAAAGAAATTATTCTAAAAGCATTTAATTACCGTGGATATAAGAAAGGTTCTAGAACCATAAAGATGATATTAAAGAATAAATTCAATGTCATAATGAATAGAAAGAAAATCCAAAGAATAATGAGAAAGTATAATATTATTTGTCCAATACGTAAATCTAATCCATACAAACGCATGGCTAAGGCTACGAAAGAACATAGAGTTGTTCCAAATAAGTTAAATAGGGAATTTAAACAAAATATACCTGGTAAAATAATGTTAACTGATATTACATATATGCCGTACGGCAATGGCAAAATGGCTTATCTATCTACGATAAAAGATTCATCAACTAATGAAATATTAGCATATAATC
>NZ_NOJZ02000040.1 GCF_002251085.2 Romboutsia maritimum
GTGAAGACTAAGATTAAATAAAAAAGTTGTCTCATATATTTGAGGCAACTTTTTTTATGTAAAAATAGATTTTTATAAATAAATTAGCTATTTATTGAGCAATATATTATTGCGAAAATTAATTTAAAGGAGAATTTCAACATGAAACCTAATCAAGATGACAGAAGAGATAATGTAGAAAAAATACAATATAATATTGATAGTACTATTAAAAATATGAATTTAGCTAATGAAATGATATCTAAAACAGACAACCCTAAAACTAAACAAGAATTAGAAGCAAAAAACAAAAGAAGAGAAGAGTCACTTAATAATATGCGTAGTGAAATAAAGGATGAAGCACAAGCTAGAGAAAACAACTTTAAATAATTAATAAATAAAAAACTAATAGATTAAAAAAGTTAGTGTAACTAGGTATAGGATAATATTGTTTAATTTTATCCTATACCTTTTTGTAGTAATATAGTTTTATAATTACTTATTTTTAAGTTGAAATGAATTCTTTTTATGTTAATTTATTAGAGTAGAATCATATAGGAAAGATTCGTAAGGTATTAATTGTTATGTATTGTACATTATAAAAAGAATTTATCATATGTTTTTGAAACCATTTTATTCAAATTCTGTTCTATTAACTTATAAAATAAATGTGAAAAACCTATTATAATAATAATTGACGGAATAAATGATATAATAAATGAAAACTGGTATCTTTGTGTTAAGTTCCATACTTTGATAAAAATATTACATGAAAAAGAAGATAATATAATTATATGGACTAAAAATATTGAAAAAGATAATTTTCCTAAATATTGAAAAATTGTTTTGGATAATATTATTTGTATTTTCTTACAACATATTACTCCTAAAACAACCATAAATGCACCTAAAATATGATATATTAGGTATGACTGTTCGCCAATATTAAGCCATGAATAAAATGTATTAGTAGGTGTAATTCCTGTTGGATAACATCCTAAATATATACCTAAAATAATCATAAACATACAGTATAAATTACCAGTTATTTTATTTATTATATTTTTATGATTTGTATCCAAATCTGAAAGTACTATACCTAGAATAAATGAAATATAATATATTTTGTTTAATTTGAAAAAAATTATCCCTAATATTAAATATATTATATGTCTATTTTTTATATTACTCCATAACATTGTTATAAAAATTGTTAAAAATGAACCATAAAATAATATAGACATCATCCATAATACAGTATTATATTTTCCACTTCCTAAAAAGAAAACATCAAATAAAGTTACTTTTAACATATCCCCAAAATTAGGATTAAAGTTATATAAATTTTGTAACCATATGGAACCTGTGATATTTGATGCTTGTATAGATTTAAATATTGAAAATTTCATAAATATAAAAATTATTAATGTAGAAAATAATATCGGAATACATAACCTTAAATATCGAGTTGTAGCAAGTTTATTTATTTTTTGATTGTTAGCATAGTAATTTTTACTTAATACAAATCCACTAATAATAAAGAATATACAAACTGCATAATTTCCAGCATAAAATAAAGATAAAGGTGATTGTGCTAAGTACGTATCTAAATTATATAATGTATGTGATGGCAGACTTGCCCCCCAATATGATGAGGGAAAAAATGCAACCATAAAATGACTCATTACCACAATTAGTGCACATATTCCACGTAACCCATCAATATATTTGATTCTTCCTGATTGTTGCTTGTTTGAAACCATCATCAAACCTCCTTATATAGACAAGTATACTATGTATTGTAAGTTTTTGTAAATTATATAAATAATAAATTAAAATATGTTTTTATATAAATATTTTAATTTTTAAGATGTTATAATAAAACTTATAATAATGAAAACAGGTGATAAAATGGACCGTATAAATAAAGAATTTTTAAATTATTTTAAAAGCAAACCTAAGGAAAGAGTAAATTTAGATATAAGCTTAGAGTTAGTAGCATCTTATAGTATAAGAGCTGACTTTAAAATAGGTATAGAAAAAATGTATGCACTAAAAAACCTTAAAGAGTTTGCATATGCAAGAGTAGATTCAAGAAACTTAATTTATGGAATAGACTTTGTATATAACTCATTAAATAATTATTTCGATATAGAGGATGAAAAAATTATTGAGATAATAGAGGAATATGGAATGAAAATTTCATTTGATTCATCACAAAGAGAATATAGATATATGAGCATAAATGGACCTTCAGTAAGAAGATTAATGGAAGCTTTACAATATAGAGAGTTTGAATTTAAATTTAAAAATATGTATTATAATCCAAGAATAATAAAAGGAGAATTACCTATAAGTATAGACTTAGAAATGAGTAATAAAGAAATTTTAATTAAAAGTGAAGAAGTATTACCTGTTCCTATATCTCAAAAAGGTGATGTAGTATTTTATAGAGGAGATATATATTTACTTAGCAGCGAAAATGGAATATATTATAAAAAATTATATACAGTTCTAGATGAATTTAAGGAAATATCATTTACAAAGGATAAAGTAAGTGAAGTACTTACTAATGTAATTCCTAAGCTTCAGAACTTATCTAATGAAGTGAAAATAGATAAGAAGATACAAGAAAATATTTCTCAAAAATTGCAAGTAAAATACTATTTTGATTTAGAAGAAGAAAAAATAACTTGTGATGTAAAGTTTGAATATGAAGGTGAAGATGAAGGTAAATTTATAATTAAAAATATAGAAAAAGAAGAAGAAGCAATATACAGACTTTACACATATTATTTTGAAAAAGATAAAAATAAATACATATTTAGAGGAAATGACAATCAGCTATATGACTTTTTAAGTAAAGAAATAAATAGACTAAAAAATATAGGTGAGATTTATTATTCAGATAAATTAAAAGCAAAGAAAATATATAATTCTACTTATATAAAAGTTGGACTTGGTGAAGAGGTCAATCATTATTTAGAATTTAGTTTTGAAATTGAAGGAGTAAATCAAAGTGAATATAAAAATATAATAGATGCATTTAAAGCTAACAAAAGATTTTATAAATTAGGTAATGGAAACTTTATAAACTTAGAAGATGAAAAAACTAAAGAAATGTTTAAGTTAATGGAAAGCTTAGGATTTACTAATAACTTAAATGATATGAAGATACATACAAGTAAATCATTATACATTAACGATTTACTTACAGGTAAAAAATTACCTTATATATATGGAATAGAAAAAACTAAACATATTGTAGATAAATTTAAAAATGTTGATAATATAACTTCTAAAATACCTAAAGATTTAAATGCTACTCTTCGTGATTATCAAATAGATGCATTAAATTGGTTTGAAACTTTAGATTATTGTGGTTTTGGTGGGATACTAGCAGATGAAATGGGACTTGGAAAGACTTTACAAACTATAGCATTTTTATTATCTAGAAAAGGTAAAAAAAGTATAGTAATAACTCCTACATCACTTATACATAACTGGAAAAATGAGTTTGAAAAATTCACTCCGAGCTTAAGGGTTGGAATAGCTCATTCACTAAAAGGTGAAAGAGAAAAAATAATAAATAGTTTGGAAAACTATGATGTCATCTTAACTACTTATGGAGCATTAAGAAATGATTTAGAAAAATATGAAGAAATAAATTTTGATTATTGTATTATAGATGAAGCCCAAAATATTAAAAATCCAACGGCTGTAAGTACAGACGCAGTAAAAGCTATAAAAGCTAAAAATAGATTTGCACTTACTGGTACACCAATAGAAAATAATTTACTAGAACTTTGGTCTATATTTGATTTTATTATGCCAGGATATCTATATAATGTATCTAAATTTAATGCTATATTTATTAGAGATGAAAGCCAAATACAAAATTTAAAGAAAATGATAAAACCATTTATACTTAGAAGAACTAAAAAACAAGTTATAAAAGAGTTACCTGATAAAATAGAAAGAAAATTTTTAGTAGAGTTAAACAAAGAACAAAGAAAAATATATAGGGTATATGTAAATGATATAAAAGATAAACTTAAAGAAAAAAATGATATAAAAGATAAAATAACTGTATTCTCTTACTTAACAAAATTAAGACAACTTTGCTTAGATCCAAGTGTAATAGTAGAAGGGTATAAAGGTAAAAGTGCAAAAATAGAAGCTTGCTTAGAAATTATAAAAGAATATACAGAGGAAAATAATAAAATATTAGTATTCTCACAGTTTACTAGTGTACTTAAAAATATAGGGAAAAAGCTATCTAAGAACAACATCGAATATAGTTACTTAGATGGACAAACTAAAGCTATTGATAGAATAAAACTTGTAGGTGAATTCAATGAAAGTAAAGATAAGAAAGTATTTTTGATTTCTCTAAAAGCCGGTGGTGTAGGGCTTAATTTAACATCCGCAAATACTGTAATTCACTTTGACCCTTGGTGGAATCCATCTGTTGAAAATCAAGCAAGTGATAGAGCACATAGGTATGGTCAAAGAGAAGTTGTTGAAGTTATAAAGCTTATATCAAAAGGAACTATTGAAGAAAAAATAGTTCAGTTACAGGAAAATAAAAAACAATTAATAGACGATATAATAGATGGAAATTTATCCGATACAAGTGTATTAAAAAATCTATCAGATGAAGAAATACTAAATTTACTTAAATAAATTTAATTTTGTTTAGAATTAATAGATATGAACCGTACCATAAGTAAATGGGTTTTTTACTAAAATTGGATTATTTATTTTATAGGAAATCATATAATATATACTTTTAAGAAGAATAATTTAATTCACAATACTATAAAAAGAAGGATAACCAATCTATTAAAGGGATTATCCTTCTTTTTATATCAAATTTTTAAAAGTATATTAGGATCAATGTTACTAAGTTATTTTTAATATTTATCTTATTCATATACTAGAGTAGTAAACATGCCACCTGTTCCATCAGTAAAGTTATTAGACACATGATGTGAGATATGGCAATGAATAGGCCAAATTCCAGGATTATTTGCTTTAAATAGTACATCCCATGTTTCGCCACTAGCTACTAAAACTGTATTTTTTAATAGGCTATTACTAGGTATAATAGGATTACCATCGGATTTTTCTAAACAAAATTGATGTCCATGAAGATGCATAGGATGATGATTTATTTGTATAGCTCCAAATCTTAGTCGCACAATATCATCATATTCAACAGGCATAGGTGTAGTATATGGAAAACTTTTACCGTTTATAGTAAACATATTAAAATCCATTGAAAAAGGATTAAGATTATAATTACCTGGTTCTACTTTCTTTCCTTTTTCTAAACCAACGAGACTCCATTCCTGCATTAGAAGTAGATAATCCTTATTGATAGTTACTTCATGTGGGTCTAGGATTACAAAACCACCTAATAAACCTAACATATCTTGCCTTGCTACATTAACGTGAGAATGATACATATGTGTTCCAGGAGGGTTAGTTATTCTAAAGTGATAATCAAAAAAATGTCCAGGTTCAATCCTAGGAGAAGGTTCAACATCTGGAACACCATCCATTACATTAGGAACGTTAAGTCCATGCCAATGAATACTTGTAGCTTCAGGAAGGTGATTATACACCCGTATATTAACATAATCACCAGGGTATACTTTTATTGTCGGACCCGGTATACTCCCATTATAACCCCACCCCTTTATGAAGACTCCGGGAAGTATTTCTTGATTTACTGGTTCTGCTGCTAATTCAAAATATTTTACACCTTTATCAATAGTATATTTTAGAGACGATATATCTGGGGTAACAAGCATAAAATCAAACACCCTCTTATAAATTGATTGAATTTTTAAATTTATTATATAATATTCAAGTCTATTTTTTTAGTTACTAAAATCAGATATGATAATTAGGAATGTTTTTAAATATTTATATCCATTATTTTTGACCGAATAATAACAATTTTTTAGGGCATATTATTTTTTGTATGAGAAAATTAAATTAAAAGGAGTGTATTAAATGGGAATAGTAACTAATAAAACAGACAAATATCAAACATGCATTGATGCATGTAATAGATGTGCTCAAGCGTGTCATGAATGTTTCACAGCATGCTTAAATGAAGATGATGTAGCTGCTAGAAAAAACTGCATAAGCATACTTATGGACTGTGCATGTATGTGCCAATCGTCAGCAGCAAAAATGTCAATGGATTCTCAATATGCAAAGGAACACTGCCAAATGTGTGCGACTATTTGTGATAAATGTGCACAAGAATGCGAAATGTTTAAAGATAATCATTGCCAAAAATGTGCACAAGAATGCAAAAAATGTGCAGATGAATGCAGAAAAATGGCTGGGATGTAAATATTTAATAATAATCAGTTAGGTACATTTTTTTATACTTAACTGATTATTTATAATTTCTTTAATAAATAGAAGGACAGCAAAATGAATAAAAAAAATTTTAAAATTGAAGGAATGATATGCTCAGCTTGTGCAAATATAATAGAAAAAGTTACTAAAAAATTAGATAGTGTTGAAAGTTCTATTGTGAAATTAAAGCAGTCGTAGAAAAGGCAGGTTATAAACTAGTTCTATATATTCAAATATAGCTTTTTTAGCATTTTCTCTAGTATGGAATATATTTTTAATATCCAGTATTTCTGTTTTTAGAGACTTATTAAAAGACTCTATCATAGCATTATCATAAGGATTACCAGGCTTGCTCATACTTGCAACAATACCATGTTTATCTATTTAACTTTGATACCTTTTACCAATATACACATCCATATAAACCATATCTCTAGATAACTCTAATTCTTTAGCTATTTTTTGTTGTTTTTTTACCTTCCTTTACTAGAAGGGTGTAAGTCCAGTTTTAATTATTATAAAATGATACTGCAAAAGCAATTTATAAAAATATTAGTGCAATTAGGCGTAGCAAAATATGAATTTGATGCTATAAAATCAATCAGCGAGATGGAAAGAGCGGAGATAATTAAGAAAATAAAATATAGCAATACAAATAGTAAATTTATATTATTTAAAAAGTATGCGATAAGATATTTAGCAAACGCAAAGAAATCAAGTGAAGTAGCATCTTTAACTACAGTCAATAGTAATAAAAGATATGTGGAGAATATACTAAAAACTCAATTTATATTAAATATAATAATTCCAAGTATGAAAAAGCGTGGGCTTAAATTATCAGTAAATGATTTCTTAGGTTTCTTAGATAATATAAATTGTAATTTGCTTCATTCAGCAAATAATATGACTAAGTATTATAAGAATTTAATTGCAAATAAAAGTATTGTTATTGATGACGATTATCTTTATAATAGCAATATAGCAACATTAGCGAGAAAAAATATTTTTATAGCACATATTGAATACAACAGTATAACAGACAATACAAAAATAAGAGTTTATTATTTTAATACATCTAAAGATAAAAATTCTTATGCAACAACATTAAATTATAGTATCTGTTATAACACAATGAAAAGATTATTTGGAAAAAATATTCTATTAGAGTTTAATGTCATTACATTAAATAATTTAATAAAGGATGGCTTAATAGAAGAGTTAAATAAAAAGGGAATAAATCCAAGGACAAAAGAAAAAAAAACAGAAAGTTACTTAATAGAAATGTTAAGAGCTAATAGATTGTGTGAGATAGATTTTGAAAGAATGAAAATCAAAATAATAAGTTATGATATAAAATAAAGGTAAAAGTTTATGTAATACCAATATTATAATTGAAAATGTTGGTATTGCATTTATAACTGAGATATAATAATGAATAATTGTAAATCAATACGACATATGAAAGGTGTAAAAAACTTAATAAATAGAAATCTGTAATGGGGGTAACAAAATGATAATACAAACTGAACGCTTGGAGCTTATTTCGTTAACTTTGGAGCAATTAAAACTATGGATTGAAGATATTACTAAACTTGAAAAAGAATTAGACTGTTCCTATAAGGCAGAATCAATGGAAGGATTTTTTCTCGAAATAGTAAAGGGACAGTATGAAATATCTCAAAAAGACCCTAACAATTATTTATGGCATAGCTTTTTTTTCTTGATTCGCAAGGATGATAGAGTTGTAGTAGGTTCAGCGGATTTTAAAGATATTCCTAATGAAAATGGTGACGTTGAGATTGGTTATGGTTTAGGTAAAGAGTTTGAGCACAAGGGCTATATGACAGAAGCTGTAAAAGCATTGTGTGAGTGGGCATTAAAACAAAATGGGGTTACAAGCGTAATTGCTGAAACTGATTTAGACGGTTTGGCTTCTCAAAGGATTTTAGAGCGTTGCGGATTCAAGCAGTATAAAGCAGGAGAAACTCTTTGGTGGAGATTATAAGTATGATTTTGGCATTAATTACGTCGCAATCTGCATATATTGTTCATTATCAATTAAATAATGAATGTAAAAACAGTATGCTAAAATGATTTAATCCTAAAAAGGATTAAGCCTTTTATAGACGGAACTTTTATAACCTTACATTACTGAGATTTTTAAGTTTCTTTCAGTTTATAAGGTATAATATCTATATTAATATTATATGTGTTTTATTTTAAAATATAACTAAATATTTAAAGGATATGTTCTTAATCAAGATAATTAAGAATATATCCTTTAAAATTATATTTCTATATATATTTTGCAAGTGGAATGTTGACGGTGAACCGTACCACAAGTAACGGAGCTAGGACTTGTATAATTTAGTGAGCTATAGATTTTTCTTTACAAAAGCCCCCCTTAGATTTGTCAATTCTAAGGGGGTTATTTATTTAAAGTGATTTAATTAACTCTTCTAACTTTTTAGATAAAGTTTTTGCACGTTCAAAATCAGTATCCTTTAAAGCAGAAGCTATTTCCATTTCAACTGATTTTTTCTTTTCTTCAATTTGCAGATAGTCTTTGTCAAAATGATTAGCATAAATCATCTTTCTAAATTTACGCATGCTCATTTTTCTAATTGTCTTATCTTCAATAAGTAAAACATAATCCGCACAGTTAACTATAAAATGATAATCATGAGAAATCATTAAAATAGCACCTTTGTAATCTGCTATGGCTTTTTCTAGAGCCATTTGAGAATAAATATCTAAGTGGCTTGTAGGCTCATCCATTAGTAACATATTTGCTTTACTAGCGGAAACTTTCGCCAATTGAAGTATATTTTTTTCTCCGCCAGATAAAGATTCAATCTTTTGTGTAAGTATATCTGAATCAAAACCATATCTTCCAACATATCTTCTAATTTCACCATAAGTCTCAAATCCAACATCATAGAACTCTTGAAGTATTGTATTAGACTCATTTACTACTTCGCTTTGCATTTGAGATAAGTAAGCTAGCTTAATGTTTTCATTTATTTCAATAGAGTTATTATTATTTTTAAATATTTCTTTTAATAAAGTAGTTTTTCCTACACCGTTTGTACCAACAATAGCTATTTTATCAGTAGATTTTATCTCAAAGTTAATATTTTCTAAAAGAACTTCATCAAATGATATCCCAAAATCACAAGCCTTTAAAGCGATAGTTTCTTCAATTTCATTATTTGTATCTAAATTGATATACGGTTGTTTAATATCTACAAATGGTGCTTTAATTCTTTTGGCTTCTAATCTTTCTTGGATTTTAACTCTAGCTTTTAGAGCTCTACCTCTAGAAGCTTCAGCATTATAAGTTGCTTTCTCTCTTAATATTTCGATTAAAGCTTCATTTCTCGCAATTTCTTCTTCATCAGCAATAGCCATTTCTTGTAACTCGATTTTAGTTTGAAGAAGAGAGAAGTTGTAATCAATATATCTGCCATCAAATTCTTGTAGCTCTGTATTCTCAAGATGGATAATTTTATTAAAACAATGATTTAATAAATATCTGTTGTGTGTAATAACTAAAATGGTTTTCTTATGAGAATTAATTAAATTTTTAAGAGCATTAAGGTTTTCAAAATCTAAGAACACATCTGGCTCATCCATAATCATTAAATCTGGGTTATTAAGCATTTCCTTAATAACCTGAATAAGTTTAAATTCTCCACCACTAAGTTCAGAGATCATTCTATCTTTATGCTTAGTTAAATTTGCAAGATTTAGTTTCTTATTAATGTTGCTTTCATAATCATCACCATCAATTGCATCAAATGCATCTAAAGCTTCTTGGTACTTTTCTAGTAAAGCATCAATATCAGAAGATGTTTCCATTTCACTGCAAATAGATGCTATTTCATCTTGTAGCTTGATAAATTGATCCGCTATATATTCGAAAACTGTAGTTTCTATTCTGTCTAGTTGTGAGAACTGACTTACATACCCAATTCTTAAATTTGAATTCATTTCTAACTTACCATCAAATATATATTTTTCTGGATCCATTATTATATCTATAAGTGTACTTTTTCCGCTACCACTTGCTCCTATAAAAGCACAATGTTGACCATCTTCTAATGTAAATGAAACCTTATTATATAGATCTCTTTGCGGAAATGAGTAGGACAAGTTGTCAATTTTTATCATATAATTACCTCTCTTTATCATTTTAAAAAATTCGCTTTGCTTGAGCGATGTGTCGGCGAATCGCTTCACGTCGCCAACAACCTAAAGGTCTGTTGCTCCATAAGATGTAAAAAGAGCCTATAAAAAATAAGCTCTTTAATATATAATCAATCTCAATTTTGTAATTGATAGTATATATAGTAACGACATTTTTTGATTTCTTTTGATAGCATAACACTTTTTAAGGCTAATTTCAATTATTTAAAATTGGATTTTTTCGTAGCAAATCCAAGACGTTGACATGTCTAGATAAATAATTATGAAATAAAAAAATTACGCTCCATAGAGTAAGGTACGGAGAACCGTATCATAAGTAAATGAGTGTTTTGCTAAATTTGGCTAATTAAAAATAAGAGATAATGTGTAGAATATAAAGTTCCTCTACCATAAGTTATAATTTGGTTGAGGAACTTTTCTATTTAAGTGATTTACCAAATAATTTATGTGAGATATAATAATTACTAATCAATTCATAGAAAATGTAAATTAATAGTGGTAAAACTAATTGTTAAATAGTAATTTGTTGGTCTGATAAATCAAAATATTTTGAGCAAGCAAGAATTAATTCTACTTTCAGCAAATCAAATTTTGGAGACCAAGAATGAGGCGGTTGATTTTTAT
>NZ_NOJZ02000041.1 GCF_002251085.2 Romboutsia maritimum
TTAGGGTTTACTGGTTTTAAAGTCGTGTCCTATGCAGATTTCTCTACATACGCAGTATAGTTTATATTTTTACAATCTTTTTGTAAGATTTTATAAACTATTTATTACTGTAATTTGTCTATTTATTTCTTCTGGGTATGGAGAATATTTATTATATGTTCTAAGTCCAGCTTCAACATGACCTATTTCTACCTTATTATAAAACGCAGCTAAGCTTCCTGCTAAAGTAGTTGTAGTGTCTCCATGTACTAAAACTATTTGAGGTTTAACCTCTTTAATTACTTTATCTAAATTTTCTAATGACTTTAAAGTAATATCTAATAATGTTTGATTTTTTTTCATTATATCTAAATCATAATCAACTCTTATGTTAAATACTTTTAGAACTTGGTCTAGCATTTCTCTATGTTGAGCAGTTACACATACTATACTTTCTGTTTCATCTCTATTTTCCAACTCTTTTACAACAGGAGCCATTTTTATAGCTTCTGGCCTTGTTCCAAATATCGTCATTACTTTTATTGACATGTTATCATCCTTTAACATTTATTTATATATTAAATATATTTTCATTAAATTATATTTATATTCATATTTTTATATAATAAAAGAGTTATCTCAAAATTATAATTTTGAAATAACTCCTTGATTCTATACTTTTATTTATATAGTTATATACGGATTTAAATATACATATCTATTTTTTACTGCACAAACTACTAAAACATTACTTTCAATAGCTTTAATAATTACATCTTGTGAACCACCTAATGACATAGAAATAATATCTATATTTTTAATAACTGCATAATTTATAGCATCTATAATCCATTTATAATTACCACTACATTAATTTAAAATATGTAAAAATATAATTAAATGTTACTTAGTATTTCTTCTTCCATTTAGCACTTCTACCTTTTGCTATCACTTCTATTTTATTTTGTTTCCTAAGATTATTAAAAACCCTATTAATAGTTGGTGTTGGTATATCTGGGCACATTCTTCTTATATCATCTTTTGTAAAATATCCTAAAGTAGCGTTTATAACCTTTTCAATTTTACTTGTTTTTGTTTCTTTTTTTATTTCTACTATATTTAATTTATAATCAAGTTTTTCATAAGATTCTAATATATCTCGTAAAAAATAATTTAACCAAATGTTAATATCACATATTTTTAAATCAACATATGAATTTTCATTAAATAAATTTTTAAATGAATTTTCAGACTTTTTTTCAAAAAATTTTCCTAAATTTATATATTTACCTACTTCATAACCATTTTTATTTAATAATAATATCATTAATAATTTGGCCATCTTTACATTCCCATACTCAAAAGGGCGTATAGTTATAAAATCTAATATAAATACTGCTATTAAAATAAGAATATCTGCTTTATCAGATACAATTGATTCATTGTAAACTTTACATAATTCTTCTATAGATTTCTGTACGTTTAATATTCTTGGAGTTTTTATTCTTATTTGTTTATTACTAAAATAAAATTCTTCAGATATTTCATTAGCCGCTCTATACTTTCCTCCTATATTTCTTGAAAATTTATGTAAATAACCATGAAGTTCTAAAATCATTTTAGATGTTACTTCTATATCTTCATACCCACTATTTATAGTTTTTAAAACATCCCTATATTCAACAACACAAATTTCATTTCTATTTTTAGGTATTTCCTTATTACTTATAATTCTATCTAAACCAATTTCATATTCATCTGAAATTGATTCTCTTGGTGTATCTTGAATACATTCCAATAAAGCTACTTTAGATAATTTTTCTAAAATTTCTTTTGGCTGTTTTTTGTATAGTATTTGTCTTCCTTTATATTCATTTATTTTTGACAATGACTTAACTATATTCATATTAACAGCAATATTTTCAACTTTGTTCTCAATTAAAAAACTCATAAAATCACTCCATAAAATTAAATGCTATAGTCATAATAGCGCTTTAATTTTATCATATATTTTATTCTTTTACAATTTTATACTGTATTTATATATATTTTTACTATTTTTATCATTTTAAATCTACATTAATCTTAATAAATCTAAAAAATAAAAGTCTAGGCTAACCTAGACTTTCATTTTTATATTAAATTATTTACATCTGATTCAATTGCCATTTTTGAATTTATTTCTATACTTTCTTTCTCCTTAATTACTTCATATTCTCTTAATTCTATATTTTTATAACTTCTTATTTCTCTCATCAATACTATTGCAGTTATAAAAGTTGCTATAAAGTCAGATAATGGCTGTGACATCCAAATTCCTTCTAATCCAAAAAATTTTGGAAGTATTAATATTGATGGTATTAATAAAATTACTTGTCTTAATAAGCTAAGTAACATTGCCATTTTGGCTTTTCCAATTGATTGTATATAATTTGTACCTGTAATTGATATCCCTATTATAGGTAGCATTAATAAATATATTCTTAAACCATTTATAGATATATTCATTAACTCTTTATCTTTATTAAATAGTCCTATTATTATTTCCGGGAAAATTTGTACAATAAATGTGCCTCCACATAATATAATCGTTGCTGCTGTAAGTGATATTAAATATGCTTTCTTCACTCTTTTAAATTTTTTAGCTCCATAATTAAATCCTATTATAGGTTGAGAGCCTTGATTTATACCAAATATAGGCATTAAGAATATCATTGCTATAGATGAAATAGTTGTCATAGCTCCTATTGCTAAATCTCCACCATATGATTTTAATGAATTATTAGCTATTATTTGCACCATACTTGCTGCAAGCTGCATAGCAAAAGGTGATAATCCTATAGCAAGCACTAATTTAACCAACTCTTTATCTAGTTTTAAATTTGTTTTTTCAAATTTTAAATTTGATTTTCCTGATAAATAATAATATAAGCTAATAAATGCTGTAATTGCTTGCGATAAAACTGTTGCTATAGCCGCTCCTTTTATTCCCATATCAAACTTAAATATTAAAATATAATCTAATACTATATTTGTTAAACAACCTATTATCATTATACCCGCAGATATTTTAGGACTTCCGTCAGCTCTTATTGCATGATTTAACGAAAATGATAATATATTTACAACAGACCCTATTAATATAATATTTATATATTCCTTAGCGTATACTAATGTTTTCTCACTTGCGCCAAATAATTTAAGTATAGTGTCCGCAAATATAATTCCTATTATAGTAATAATAATTCCTATACCTATTGAAAGTGTTATAGAATTTGCTATAAGTTTTTTAGCATCATCTTTTTTGCCTTGACCTAACTTAATAGATATATTAGTAGCTGTTCCAATTCCTATTAGCATACCAAATGCTAATATAATAGTCATTATAGGCATTGTTACACCTAACCCAGTTATTGCTAATGGTCCAACTCCAGGTATATTTCCAATAAATATTCTATCAACTACATTGTATAATCCATTAACCACCATACCTATTATAGCTGGTATTGAATATTTAAATAATAATCTACCAATAGATTCCGTTCCTAAAATTTGTTCATCTTTCATATATTCTCCCTCCTTTGTTTTCCGCTCAAACAGTTGCATTTACAACTATTTACTTTTAAATAAATAATTACATAACTTATGTATATATTTTTAGTTTAATTATTTTAACCTTTTTCCACCATTAATATAGTATGCAGTTTTTATTATTATAGTTCCTATAATAATATCTGATGTTTAAATGTTTCTTAATTAATATTTCGAATTTTTCATATAGATATTTTTCAAATTTCCTAGGAAATTTATATCATTTAATACCTTTCTGAAACCTTTCCTTCATAAGGTTTTGGTATATTTCTAAGGGGTAATTTATATTGATATTTTATCCCTTAGAAACCAATAAAAACTTAAATATACTAAATACTAAGTATACCTTCAACTATTTCTCTAACAAGTCTTGGAGTTATTTCATATGAATAGTCTACTAATATTCTCTCTGTAAACTTGTGTGGATCTTTTCCATGTGGTCCATAATTTAAAACTGGTACATTTAATTTTCTTATCTCCTCTAATGGTAATTTATATCGGTATCCTAAAGAAGGCATATTAGGTTTTAGATATTGTATTACCTCATCTGCATCTTGTAATGCAAAATAACTTAAATCAGATATACCTTTAAAATATTTTTGTATTCTTATGTCTATATCATACTTCTCTTTTGCAATTTTTATAGTATTGTTTACTACATCTAATATCTTACTTGAAGCTTCTTCATTTTCATTTATTCCTACATGAGGATAATATGGAAGTGCAAAGAATATAACTATACACGGTCCCTCATTTTTTACATAATCACATAATAATTTCACTATGTTTGTGCTTATATCTCTATCATCAAGACTATCATCATTTACCCAATTTCCTATTTTTTCATCTAAATGACTTCTAAATTCTTCTCCAAATTGAGCATAAGCTTTATTATATAATTCATCAAATGTAAATACTTTTATATCCAAATTATCATCTTCAAATTCTAAACCACTAAGCTTTGTATATTGTTGCTTAGATTTTTTAACTTTATCTATAACACTTTTTGCTGCTTCGTTACATATTTCTTTAAGTTTCGATATAATTAACTTTGGATTGCTATTTAATGTCTGTAAATTATAGTACATTATTGATGATGGTGGCATTTGAATGTTATAATCTTTTTTTGTATCCTCATATTTTAAACATGTTGGAGGCATAGGCACTTCATTTCCTACTTTTTCACATAAATCAATATTTAAATCCATTCTAGATAGTATTTCAGCTCCTATTAAATTTGGATTTAGACCTGATAAACTCTCTCCTACATGAACCTCTTCACCTACAATATAAAATCCTGGAAGTAATTTTCCACAACTACCTAAGTATATATATTTATTATCATCTCCTGGATATAATCCAAAATCTGGTTCACTATTTAATACAGCTAATGGCTTTAAGTTATGCTCTTTTATTATTTTATTTACAAACGGTATTGCACTTATAGCTCCTTGTGAATTTGATTCTTCATCAGGAACTGCAATTACTAATATATTACCTTCGAAATCTTCTTTTTCACTATAATAGTCAATAAGAGACATCTGCATAGCAAGTCCCATCTTCATATCCATTATTCCTCTACCAAATAGCCACTTTCCTGATAATAAATCTTTTTTAGAATCTTCGTCTAACATATCTATATTTTCTTTTAACTTTTCTGTGTATTTATATGGATTTAGTATATACTCTTTTAATATACCTGCATTTTTTATATCTGCTGTATCCATATGTGCTATTGTCAATAATGTCTTATCTGTCTTTTTCTTTGATTTCATTAAAGCACATACAAAATATCTATCTAAATCATCATTTACAGGCTCTATAAATAGATGTTTTGGATTTTCCTTATAATATCTTAGTTCTGATAATTTTTTATGAACTAACTTTGCCATACACTTTTCATCCCTAGTTGCAGATACACTCTTTTGTGCTACAAGCTCTAATGTAAGATTTAATAAATCATCTTTTTTTGACCACATAATTTAATTCCTCCTATAATCCTTATCCTCTTAAATTTATATAAACTTAAATATAGTATTAATTATAATACTTACTATATTATTATTAAATAGTGTTTTTCAAAAAAAAAGAGTGGATATACTTCCACTCTTTTTTATACGAATATAAAGTTTATGCGTATTGTATACCAGTTGAATAACCTTTCTCTCTTATATACTCATCTATCGCTTTAGCTGCACTTTTACCTGCTCCCATAGCTGATATTACTGTAGCAGCTCCTGTTACAGCATCTCCACCTGCATAAATTCCTTTTTTAGAAGTTAGTCCTGCTTCGTTTGTTACTATACATTTTCTATTATTTGTATCTAATCCATCTGTTGTAGATGTTATAAGTGGATTTGGATTTGTTCCTAATGACATTATAACTGTATCTACCTTTAGTTCAAATTCAGATCCTTCTATAACTATCGGTTTTCTTCTTCCTGATGCATCAGGTTCTCCTAATTCCATTTTCACACACATCATACCTTTAACATTTCCATTTTCATCAACTAAAATTTCAGTAGGATTTGTTAATGTATCAAAAATTACGCCTTCTTCTTTAGCATGATGTACCTCTTCAGCTCTTGCAGGAAGTTCTGCATCACTTCTTCTGTACACTATATGAGCTTTTGCACCCAGTCTTAAAGCTGTTCTTGCTGCATCCATAGCAACATTACCGCCTCCAACTACAGCAACATTTTTACCAACTCTTATCGGTGTAGCATAATCTTCTCTATAAGCTTTCATAAGATTTACTCTAGTTAAAAATTCATTTGCTGAAAATACACCATTTGCATTTTCTCCTTTTATTCCCATAAACTTAGGAAGCCCTGCGCCTGAACCTATAAATACAGCTTCGAATTTTTCTTCATTTACAAGTTCATCTATTGTAACCGTTTTACCTACTATCACATTTGTTTCTATAGTTACACCTAATTTTTTAATATTTTCTATCTCAGCTTGAACTATTTCTTTTTTAGGAAGTCTAAATTCAGGTATTCCATAAGTTAAAACTCCACCTGGTTCATGCATTGCTTCAAATATAGTTACATCATATCCAAATTTAGCTAAATCACCTGCACATGCAAGTCCTGCTGGTCCACTTCCTATTACAGCTACCTTTTTACCATTTTTAGGTTTTGTATCAGTTAAATCTATATTGTTCTCTCTTGACCAATCTGCCACAAATTTTTCTAATTTACCTATAGCTATAGCACCTGCTTTTCTACCAAATACGCATTTTCCTTCACATTGATTTTCTTGAGGACACACTCTCCCACAAACTGCTGGTAAAGAACTACTTTCAGCTATAACTTTAGCAGCTCCTTCTACATCTTCTTCTTTTAGTTTTGCTATAAATCCAGGTATATTAACTCCTACTGGACATCCTTCTACGCATTTTGGCTTTTTACAACTTAAACATCTATTTGCCTCTACTACGGCTTCTTCCATATTATATCCTATACAAACTTCTTTAAAATTTTCTATTCTCTCACTTGCTGGCTGTTCTTTTACTGGTGTTCTGGCCATTTTATTTCCCATTATTTAGTACCCCCGCATCCACAATTACTATGGTGATGAGTATCACCCTCTTCAAATTCTAATAAAGCTCTTCCTTCTTGCGTCTTGTACATAGATTGTCTTCTCATAGCTTCGTCAAAATCTACTAAGTGTCCATCAAATTCTGGACCATCTACACATGCAAATTTTATTTGATCTCCTATTCTAACTCTGCACGCTCCACACATGCCAGTTCCATCTACCATTATCGTATTTAAACTAACTGTAGTAGGTATATTTAATTCTTTAGTCATCATACACATAAATTTCATCATTATCATAGGACCAATTACAACTGCATGATCATATTTTTTATTTTCATCTTGTACTAAATGTTTTAATAAATCAGTAACTCTACCATTAAATCCATAAGAACCATCATCAGTTCCTACATATACATTTTTAGCCACAGATTTCATTTCATCTTCTAGTATTACTAAATCTTTAGTTCTTGAACCTATTATTACATCTGCATCTAGTCCATTTTCTTTAAACCATTTTACTTGTGGATAAACTGGTGCTGTTCCTACTCCACCTGCTATAAATACTATATTTTTATCTTTTAATTCTTTTATATCTTCTTTTACAAATTCACTTGGCTGACCTAAAGGACCTACAAAATCTCTTATATAATCTCCTTCCTTAAGAAGTGATAACGTTTTCGTAGATGCTCCAACTGTCTGAAATACAATTGTTACAGTTCCTTTTTCTCTATCATAATCAGCTACAGTAAGAGGAACCCTCTCACCTTTTTCATCTATTTTTACTATTACAAATTGCCCTGGTTTAGCTGACTTTGCAACCCTAGGCGCTTCTATGTCCATTAAATAAATATTATCCGTTAATTGTTTTTTACTTACTATTTTACTCCCCATATTTTTATCTCCATTCTGTCAATTATACTTAAACCCACCATTTAAATTAAAGAATTGCAAAAAAATATCACAATACTTATTGATAAGTAAGTATAGGAAAGTTATATATAAATACTTAAAAAGTACATTTTATTTTTACAATTTAAATCAAATTGAATAATTCAAATTAACTTATATTATAGGCATTCCTCCTTATACTTGTTTTTCTTTATGAGATTAATAAACTACTATAATATCAATTAACTTCCCTATCAATATCAATTTTTTTGTTATTGTTTTAACTCTTTATATACTTAAAGTATACTATATTTTGCTATCTTTGTAATAACATTATTTCAAATAAATAATTTATATTTTATAATTGATTTTTTATTTTAATAAATTAACTATATTATTAAAATTTCTAAAATCACTTTCAAAAATTAAGTTTAATTTAGTTTATTATTTTTTTAAATATTTCTTATTGTATACCGTACTATGTACTCCGTTTATTTATTCACAATTTTCTAAAAATTCATTTTTTATAAAAATTCTTTTTTAAATTAACTACTTTAAATGAAATAAAAAAACAATGAGCAGTTATTATAACTACTCATTGTTTTTTATACAACTAATGATCCTTTTGGTTCTATTCTTACTCCTTCTATAGATAAAGTTGATATTTTACCATTTACATAAGCATTTTTTTTATGATTATCATATAGAAATGTAATATACCTATTGCATTCTAAGTACTCTATTGCTTTATCAAAATTTATTATCTTCTCATATTCACTTAATTGTTTATTTTCCTTGAAATAACTTTCATAGTTTAATCTTGTAGTGTCTTGAGCTATTATGTCAAATAGTATTTTGCATGATAAATCATTCATAGTATAATTTCACCTTTCTGTACATCATATACGATATAATTTAATTTTATATTGTTATACAATTCCTTTGTGTGTATATTTATTATGAATTAATTTAAATTTTCAAAGAATTATATATACAAACTTATTTAATTAATTCTTATAATAGTATATTATACATAATATCCAAATTTTATACATTTTGCATAATATATTAACTAATAAATTATTTTAATTTATATTTACTATTGGATATCAATTCTTCTCTTATTTTATTATTTTCTTCATCTAAATAAATTCTATAGGTATTAACTAAAATTTTGTCCTTTTCATGTTTTTCTTCAGTCTTTATATATACTTTTTCTATATCTTGGCTACATCCATATATTTTAGATGTAATTGCTCCATTTTTAACGATGTTCTTTATGTATATAGGATGTGAATATGGATTTTTAAATTTTAAATCTATATATCCATATGATACTGCAGCATCTCTTCCCCTTGGCGCATAGCGTGATGGAAAAGTATGATTATGAACTTCTTCTATTTGTAAACCAGATAAAAGTGCTGCATTATATATTGTAGTGGATACTTGACAAACTCCTCCACCTTCTCCATTAACATATTTTCCTCCTACTATTATTTTTGATGTTTTATATCCATTGGTCCATGTTCTCTCTCCTGTAGATTTATTATATGAAAACACATCCTGTGGCATAATAATTATATCACTTGTACTTTCTCCAGCTATATAAATATTTTCTCCTCTAGCACTATGATCATTAAAGCTAGTGCTATATTGACCTAAAATAGAATCTATGGATTTAATATCCTCTGTAGATATATGAGGCTTGATAACATTAATAGGCAGATTTATATCTTTTATATTTTTATTTAATATCATATTATATATTATTTCTTTTAATTTTATAAAATCTACTTCTATACCTTCTTTAGATGATGTTATAACAAATTCACCAGAATCTTTTATTTTCAATGATGCCTGTTTTACTTTAACATCTATTTCACTTGATATCTTCTGAATTACATTGCTTAATTTATATTCATTATAAGTAGCTTGTAAATTTATATTGTATTTTTTAGAGCAAGTAAGATTAATGTATCTTTTTAAATTTTCAAGTTTATCATTACTTCTTGTATATAAATATGCTTCATTTAATGCTTTTTCTATATTGTAGTTTAAATCTATTTCTTCTGGTTTTATATTCCAAAATTTATTTTTATATATTATTTTCATTGGTTTTAATTTATATTTATTATTTATTTTATCTTTTGCTTCTTTTAAAGTACTACCTCCTACATCTACATTTTGTATATATATGTTCTTATATATTTTGTTATCTTCTATAAGATTATGCTTATTCATACCTAATGAACTT
>NZ_NOJZ02000042.1 GCF_002251085.2 Romboutsia maritimum
AGGGTTTTACTTCCTCTCGGAATAGTCGTTTGACCTTCCTATTTCTAGGCTTGGCTACCAAATCTCCATTGCAAAAGCACTTAGGATTTAACCATATGCCATCTCTACACTTGTTATGATTTCTCACCTTCATAAGAGTTTCTGATTCTATCTCTTATTGTGGTAGTAGAGCTTTAGGGTTTACTGGTTTTAAAGTCGTGTCCTATGCAGATTTCTCTACATACGCAGCTTATAGTTTATATTTTTACAATCTTCTTGTAAGATTTTATAAACTATTTATTACTGTATTTCTAGATTCCATCTCCATAATAGATAACATAACATGTTCTACGCTAATATATGCATCTTTAAAATCTTTAGATATATCTTCAGCTTTCATAAGTACTTCATTTACTCTTCTATTAGCTGTTACACCTTGAGAATTTATTCCTTGACCATGAATTTGAGGCAATTTATCTAATTCAATATTTACAGTATTTCTTAATGCTTCAATAGATACACTCATCTTCTCTATTATATTAGGAATTAATCCATCCTCTTGATTAACTAATGCACTAAAAAGATGAATTACATCCAGTTGCTGATTGTGATGACGAACAGCCTCGTTATAAGCTTCATTTAAACTTTTTTGAACTCTAACAGTCATTCTTTCTATGTCCATAAAATATCCCTCCATCATCTAAATTTATAAGTAATTTATATATTTATTATTTGTTTTAATATTTTAAAATATATAAGTTTTAAGTTTAATTTTCCTTATTAGCACTCTTTGTATTCGAGTGCTAATAATTATTTAAGTACAATATACACCTCTAAAATTGCTTTGTCAATATATATTATGATATATTTAAATTAATAAATCTATATATAATTAAATCTATATTGGTTTTATAAGAAACTTATTTAAAAGGAGAATTTTTATGATAAATTTAAGCTTTAATAAAGATAATATTAAAATAAATTTGAAGGCAAAAATATGTGAAAATACATTTCTGAAAAAATACTTAGATTTTGAATACTTTACTAACCTTTGTAAAACAGGTTGTCCTAATTATAAAACAAGTTGGGCATGTCCTCCAAATAGTCCTAAGTTTGATGACTTTGCAAAAGGATATAAGTATTCTATTATTTTTATAGGATATTCTACTTTAAAAGATGATAATGATTTATCTCAAGTTCATACAAATTTAAAAAACATACTTACTCCAATGCTTGTAAAAGTTGAAGATAAATTAGATGGTGTACTTACATCCTTTGGAGGTAGCTGTTCTCGTTGTAAGAATTGTGCTTATATTAATAATGAACCTTGCTATTTTCCTAATTTAATGAGATATAGTATGGAAGCTATGGGAATAAATCTAGATTTAATGAGTAAAGAAATGTTTAATCACTCTATTTCTTGGGATAGTAATTCAAAAGATAAATATTGTACTGTTATAGGTTCTGTACTTTTTAATGATTTTCAAAATGAAGAATACTTTAAGTCAATTATAAATAATTTATTTAACTAAATTTATGAAAATTAAAAAGGCTGCCCCACAGTATAATAATTTTATGAAGTAACCTAGCGAAGAGGTGAGATATAAATTCCACCGACATTTTCAGGTGTGGTTTTTCCCTGCATAAAGGAGAACTTATACTCATCTCAAGCAATAGGTTGATTATTTTAAATTATTAATTATTTAGATAAGATTTCTACACCATCTTCAGTAACTAATATCATGTGTTCCCATTGTGCTGATAATTTTCCATCGTCTGTATAAGATGTCCACTCATTTTCTGCGTCTATGTATAATTCATAAGTTCCTTCATTAATCATTGGTTCTATAGTAAATACCATTCCAGGAACTAAAATCATTCCTTTATTTTTTGAACCTATGTGGAAAACGAATGGATCTTCATGAAATTGTAACCCTATTCCATGTCCTCCGAAATCCCTAACTACAGAGTATCCATTTTTATGAGCATGTTCTGCTATAGCTGCGCCAATATCACCTAAATGTCCCCAAGGTTTTACTGCTTCTATACCTTTGTATAAACATTCTTTAGTAACTTCAACTAATTTCTTAGCATTTTCAGTTACATTTCCTAACATAAACATTCTAGATGCATCTGAATAATATCCATTATATATAGTTGAGACATCAATATTTATTATATCTCCATCTTTTAAAACTACATCTTTACTTGGTATACCATGGCATATTTGAGAATTTATAGATGTGCATAAACTCTTTGGAAAACCGCCATAACCTAAAGGTGCAGGTGTTGCTCCTTGAGATATTGTAAAATCATGAACTAATTTATCTATATCGTCAGTTGTCATTCCAATCTTTATATTTTCTGATACTAAGTCTAATACTGCATTGTTTATTTTTGCACTTTCTTTTATACCTTCTATTTGCTCTTTTGTCTTTATAATATTATGAGAAGGAATTATATTTCCTTCCTTTTTTAATTTTTTTAGTTTTTCATCAAATTCCATATGACAATTTTTATATTTAAGGTCACTTTTGCACCAACACTTGTCATTTCTATTTAAAACCATAAAATCATCTCCTTAAATTTATGTTAACTATATAATTATACTCTTTTAATCTTATTAAAACCACCTTTTAATGTTATAAAAAACAATAAAATAAGGCTGGATTTTTATTATCCAGCCTTATTAAAACTTATATTTTATTAAAAGCACTCGCAAGCATTAATTTTATTCTATTTATTTGATTAACTTCACTTGAACCAGGATCATATTCTATAGGTACTATATTTAAGCCATTACAGTATTTTTTTAAGGATTTTATAACTCCTCTTGTATTTGCATGCGCTGGTAAACAACCAAATGGTTGCATACAAATTATATTTTTAACTTCCCACTTTGCAAGTTCAATTACTTCTCCTGCTAATTTCCAACCTTCTCCAGATTGATTGCCTATTGATACTATTTTACTTGCGTTGTTTGCCATTTCTTCGATTCTTTCTGAAGTATAAAATAATTTACTATTTTCTAAAGCATTTATATATATCTTTTGATATCTTTCTATAAACTTAATAGTAGCTTTACCTTTAACACTGCTTAAAAATGTTCCTTCCAATTTTTTATAATTAAATATATTGTTGTATGCTGGTGCTAATAACATCGATAGTAAGTCATTTGAAACAACTTCTACTCCTTCTTTCTCTAACATTTCAACAATATTATTATTAGCTATTGGACTAAGCTTAACTAAAGATTCTCCTACTATACCTACTTTTGGTTTTTCTTTTTCTACTCTAGGTAATTGCTCAAAATCAGCTATCATATGATATATAATCTTTTTATATACATCTTTATTCATAGCTTTAAATGAATCTTGGCATATCTTAAGCCACTTTTCATAAAGTCTATTTGCACTTCCTTTAACTTTTTCATAAGGACGTACTCTATATAAAACTTTTGTCAGTAAATCACCATAAATCATACCAATAACAGCATTTTTAAGAATTTCTAAATTTAATCCTTCTAGTGCATTTTCCTTTTTTATACCTGCTAGACTAAATGATAAAACTGGTACTGTTTTTATACCTGCATCTTTTAATCCTTTTTCTAAAAGTTTAACATAATTTGTGAATCTACATTGTCCTTCAGTTTGAGCAAGTAATATACTCGTATTTTCTAAATCATATTTTCCAGATTTTAAAGCATCTATAACTTGACCTATAACAACTACAGCAGGATAACAAATATCATTGTTTAAATACTTTAATCCTTCATCAACCACATTTTCATTATTTTTTAAAAGTACTACATTATATCCATTTTGATTAAGCATAGCATGCATAACTTCAAAGTGAACTGGTGAGAATTCAGGTACAATTATAGTTCCGTTTTTTCCGGGATTTAAAAATGGCTTAGGTTCATTATATTCTTTTACTTCCATTTTTAAGTTATTACTTTCTCTTTCTTCTATTGCAGCTTTTAATGATCTTAATCTAATTCTAGCTGCACCTAAATTGCTACCTTCATCTATTTTTATATTAGTATATATTTTTGAACGAATATCTAAAATTTCTTGTACTTGATCTACTGTTATAGAATCTAATCCACATCCAAATGATGTTAATTGAACTAATTCTATATCATCTCTATCTAAAATGTAAGTTGAAGATGCATATAACCTAGAATGATATGCCCATTGATCAACTACATTAAGAGGCATTACAACTTTTCCTAAGTGTGCTAATGAATCCTCTGTAAATACAGCCATACCTAAACTATTTATTAATTTTGGTATTCCATGATTTATCTCTGGATCTATATGATAAGGTCTACCACCTAATAAAATTCCTTTTATATTATTATCCTCGATATATTTAAGAGTTTCTTCACCTTTTTGTCTAATTTCTTCTTTGAATAAATTTTGTTCTTTATAAGCTTTATCTACACTATTATTAATTTCTGATTTAGTAACATTAAATATCTTTAACTCTTCAAACAGCCTTTTCTTAAGCTTTTTTTTATCTCTTATTGGTAAAAATGGATTCATAAAATTTATATTCTTATCATTTATAGTTTCCATATTGTTTTTTATAACTTCAGCATAAGAGGTTACAACTGGGCAATTAAAACAATTATCAGCACTTTCTATTTCCTTAACTTCGTATACTATACATGGATAAAATATATCTTTTACGCCTTTTTGAATTAAATCCTCAATATGACCATGAACCATTTTTGCAGGATAACATGCTGTTTCTGAAGCTATGGAATCTAATCCTTTTTCATACATTTTTTTAGATGATTTTCCTGATAATTCAACTCTAAATCCAAGTTCTGTAAATAATGTGAACCAAAATGGATAATTTTCATACATATTTAATACTCTTGGTATACCTATAACACCTCTTTTAGAAGCTTCTATGTCTAATGGTTTATATGAAAACAACTTTTCATATTTATATTGATATAGATTTGGCAGTTCAACATGTTTATTAGAATTTCCTAAAGGTTCATCGCATCTATTACCAGAAATAAACTTTTTATTTACTCCAAATCTGTTTATTGTTAATAAACAGTTATTTGAACATTTACCACATCTTACAGTATTTGATTTAATGTTTATATTATCAATGTCATATAAAGATGCTAGTGTAGTCTTACTTTCTGGTACATATCGTTCTTTTGCCAATAACGCAGCACCAAATGCACCCATAAGTCCTGAAATATTAGGTCTTATAACAGTTCTATTAGATAATAATTCAAAACTTCTAAGTACTGCATCATTATAGAAAGTTCCACCTTGTACAACGATATTATTCCCTAAATCTTTAGGACTTCTAAGTTTTATAACTTTATATAAAGTATTTTTAACTACAGAATAAGCAAGACCAGCTGATATATCATCAACTGTAAAACCTTCTTTTTGAGCCTGTTTTACTTTTGAATTCATAAAAACAGTACATTTTGAACCTAAATCAACTGGAGCTTTAGCAAACAATGCTTTTTTAGCAAAATCCTTTATATCAAGACCTAGTGATTTAGAAAATGCCTCTAAGAAAGAACCACATCCTGCGGAACAAGCTTCATTTAAAGTTATACTTTGAATAGAGCCATCTTTAATTCTTAAGCATTTCATATCTTGTCCACCAATGTCTAATATAAAATCTACATCATTACAGAAAAACTTAGCAGCTTTGTAATGAGCAACTGTCTCAATTTCTCCAATATCAATTCCAAAAGCTTCTTTTAAAAGCGCTTCTCCATATCCAGTAACACCTGAACTAATAATCTTTGCTTTTTTAGGAAGATTCATATAAATATCTTTTAGTATTGATATAGCTGAATTTATAGGATTTCCTTTATTTCCTGCATAATAAGAATATACTATATTTCCATTTTGATTTATTAAAACAGCTTTCGTAGTAGTTGAACCTGCATCTATTCCTAAATAACAATTTCCTTGAGCATCTTTTATATCAAAATTACTAACTACATTTTTGCTATGTCTTTGTTTAAAGCTAGTATAAACTTCCTCATTTTTAAATAATGGCTCTAAGCTGTTTGTTTTTTCATTTGAATTTTCATTAATATTATCTAATTTGTTTATTATTGTGTTAAAGTCAAAAACTTTATTTTCTTCACATGAAAGAGCTGCTCCTAATGCTATATATAACTCTGAGTCTTTTGGAAATATAACATACTCTTCACTAAGTCCTAATACTTCAATAAATCTTTTTCTTAATTCAGATAAAAATGTTAGAGGCCCTCCTAAAAAAGCTACCTTTCCTCTTATTGGTCTCCCACACGCTAATACACTTATTGTTTGAACAACTACAGCATGAAAAATTGAGATTGCTATGTCTTCCCTTTTAGCTCCTTCATTTATTAATGGTTGAACATCAGTTTTAGCGAATACTCCACATCTTGCTGCAATTGGATAAATATGAGAGTATTTTTTAGCTAATTCATTTAAACCACTAGCATCTGTATTTAGTAACGCAGCCATTTGATCAATAAATGCACCAGTACCTCCAGCGCAAGTTCCATTCATCCTTTGCTCAATACCGCCTTCAAGATATGTTATCTTAGCATCTTCCCCACCTAGTTCTATAACTACATCAGTTTCTGAATTATTTACTTGTATAGCTTTAGTACTCGCTATTACCTCCTGTATAAAGTCTATACCTAAATCATTTGCCAAGCTCATACCACCAGACCCTGCTATAGAAAATGATAATTTGTAATCTTCTATATATTCTTTAGCATCTTTTAAGCATTTAGCAAATGCTTTTTTTATATCTGCTAAATGTCGTCTATATGTTTTATATACAATATTACCCTGTTTATTTACAACAACCATTTTTATAGTTGTGGAACCTATATCAATTCCAACACGTAATAATTCCGTCATAACTTCCTCCTGAACTGCACTATATATTACTATTTATTTTATATTTTTTTTGTAGTTTTATATTTTTTTTAAAATTTATTACAATGAATAAGTATATCAAATTTTGATGTATTTTGTATATATAAAATACGCTGTTAATTGTATAAACTTAATTTATTTTTTCTAGTATTTAGTTGAATATTATATTTTGTAGTACTACCATAAATTATGGAGGTGTTCAAAATGAAGAAAGGCTATATTTATATTGCTTTAACAACGTTGTTATTTAGTTCAATGGAAGTAGTTTTAAAATCAGTTTCAAATGATTTTAATCCTATGCAGTTAACATTAGATAGATTTTTTGTAGGAAGCATAATTTTATTTCCATTTTCAATAAAAAATTTAAGATCCAAAGATTTATATCTTTCTTTTTCTGATTTAAAATACTTTTCTTTTCTAGGTTTAATATGTGTAGTAATAAGCATGAGTCTTTATCAATTAGCTGTATCTAATACACAAGCATCTACAGTTGGTGTACTTTTTAGTTGTAATCCTATATTCGTTATGTTCTTTGCATATTTTATTTTAAATGAAAAAATATATAGTTATAATGTTTACTCATTAATTTTAGAAACGATAGGAATTATTATTATTATAAATCCTTTGCATAATAAAATGAACTTGACTGGAATAATATTAACAATAAGCTCGGCTATGATATTTTCAGTATATTCTGTATTAGGTAAAAAGAAAAGCTTAAAATTCGGAGGTCTTGTTGTAACTTGTTTTAGTTTTTTATTTGGAAGTATTGAAATGTTAATTATTTCTATTTTAACAAAAATAGATATCATATCAAATTTTTTAAATGCTATTGGCCTTGAAGCTTTCTCTAATATTCCCATATTTACAAACTATAGTTTAAGTAATCTTCCAAATGTAATATATATATTTATATTTGTCACAGGAATAGGTTACACATTATACTTTAAGAGTATGGAAGAAACATCTGCAAATACAGCTTCTCTAGTATTTTTTTTCAAACCAGTGATATCACCTATTCTTGCTTTTATATTTATTAAGGAATCAATATCTTCTAATATGATTTTTGGAATTTTATTTATTATAATAGGCTCAATAGTATCTATACTTCCTCCTATGTTAAATTATCATAAAGAAGCTAGTCAAAATATAAATGATATGGTTCCTAAAATCTAAAATTTTGTAATAGTCCACATAAAAAAAAATTTTTAGACTTATAATTAATAATGAGTATAAAATATTAGTTACAAAATATAATACGATAATACTAGGGGGATAAGCTATGATATTTGAATGTTTTTACTATCCAATAATAAATGAGAATAAAGAAGTCATAAGAACTAACAAAAACTTAAAAGAGTTTAATTTTGGTGATAAAGTTCCTACAAAAACTTTATATTATAATTACGGAAAAAATTTTGCTATATATCAACCCGATGAATTTTTTGTAATTGAAAATTCTATTTTGACAAAATCTATATCTGCTAAGGATTTAAAATATCCTTTAAATTTAGTATTTAATAAAGGAACTCAGCTTACTATTTTTTCGCCATCTGATTTACCATCAGTTAGACTTTTAATAAAGGGCGAACATGAATCCAAGAAAGAATTAGGCGATTTGTTCTTTTTATCAATCGTTTTGAATAGAAAAATTAAAAATATACAATATAAAGTTATGTCAGAATTAACTAATAGCTCTAGAGATTATCATTATGTAAATCGTGAGCTTGATTTAAATACTAAAAGCTTAATGAATGATCTAAAAATGGTAGAAAGTAAATTTTATAATTTAACACTTGATAATCCTTGCTTAAAGGATGAATATTTAAAATATATGAATTTTGGGAATAAAGAAGACATGTTTGAACTTTCTATAAATAAGTATTTTATAGACGGTACAGAAGAATATGATCAGCATAAATTAAAAAGTTTAGTATGGCAATCTAAACCTATTTATCCAAAATTCAAATTAGATAACTTAATAAACTCTTATAATTATAGAGAATAAATCAACTGTTAAGTTTGTCTCAAGATTATTTTTAATTTTAAAGCTTTGAGACAAACTTATTCTTTTTAATAAATACAATTGTTATATTTAACTTTGGCAACTATCATAAATAATGGTGCATATCTATATTTAACTTTTTCATGTTCATCCCATACTATATTATAAATATCCTCATCTACATACATAGGACAAAATTCATATTTATTTAAAATTTCTTCATCCCATTTAGGTCGGTGTTCTTTAGATAAAGGTAAATTACATGCAATTTCTTCAAGTTTATATTCATGTTCCTCTTTTAATGTAATTTCTCCATATCTTTTTAATAATTCTTCTCTTGCATTTTTAAGCTTTTCTTTTTGCTGTTGATTGAATAAATGTAAATACCAGTTTGAATCAAAATATATTATACGACCTTTATTATTCAATACTCTCCTAAATTCTTTAAATGCAATTTCTGGATACTGTAAATTCCAAATTACATTTCTAGATATTAACAAATCAAAATATCCATCTTCAAAAATCAAGTTATGAGCATCCATTAATTTAAAATTTATATCCACTCCATACATTTTAGCATTGATTCGTGCCTTTTCAATCATTCCCTCACTTATATCTATAGCAGTTACATTATGCCCAGATTTAGCCATAATTATAGCTAGTATACCTGGTCCTGTTCCTATATCTAATATGCGCAATTTTTTTTTACTTTGAGCATATTTTAAAATTATTTGATTCCAAATATTATATTTATAATTTAACTCATTATTATTAATCTTTGAATATCTTTCTGAACTATCATCCCAATAATCTCGTATTGTGCTTAAAAAATCCTGATTCATTTTAAGCTCACTCATAATATTTCCTCCTAATAAAAATAATCTCACTATAATGTAAACATATTGATGCATACAAAAAACCATAAAAGAAAAATTTCCTTATAATGTGGATATTTTAACCTTCATGGTTTAGGATAATTTAGTAAAATGTTCCTATATTTACAATTATTTAAATTATATTATATAGTTTATCATTTCAATTTTTTATTGTCAATTATTACAATTTTTTTACACAAAATATATTCATTTCACATTAAATCAAATATATTCATTAACTTTTTGGTATAATATATAATTGAATTATTAATTTAAACTAAGGAGATTAAATTTATGAAAAATAAAACAGAAATAAATAGTTTATAAAATCTTATAAAAAGATTGTAAAAATATAAACTATACTGCGTATGTAGAGAAATCTGCATAGGACACGACTTTAAAACCAGTAAACCCTAA
>NZ_NOJZ02000043.1 GCF_002251085.2 Romboutsia maritimum
TTACCTTACCAACTAGCTAATCAGACGCGGGTCCATCCTGTACCGCTAAAGCTTTGGTGCTTCGAAGATGTCTTCATAGCACTTTATCTCGTATTAGCATACCTTTCGGTATGTTATCCGTGTGTACAGGGCAGGTTACCCACGCGTTACTCACCCGTCCGCCGCTCTTTCCCGAAGGAAATCGCTCGACTTGCATGTGTTAGGCACGCCGCCAGCGTTCATCCTGAGCCAGGATCAAACTCTCAAATAAAAGTTTTGATGGGCTCAGATACTGTTATATATCTGGCTTTGTTTGGTTGTTTCAAATTCTATAAATTAACCTACTGTTTAATTTTCAAAGTTCATTTTTTCTTTTTCGTTTTGTCCGTTTCTTAAGGACAAGTAATACTATATCATCATTAATAAATACCGTCAATACTTTTTTTACATTTTTTTATTTTATTTCAAATATATATATTTACTATACTAATATTTCTTATATTCTTCACTTTTTAATTCTTATTTATTCTATCTTTATTATCTATTTTTTTCTTAACGTATATCTATTAATTAAAATAAACCTCTAATTGTTTACTTATTTAACAATTCATTAATTCTTTTCAAATCAAATCCTAGTACATGTTCTCCATTTATAATTAAAACCGGTACTGACATATACCCCATTTTAATCAGTTCTTTTCTTTGCTCAGAATTTTTAGATATATTTTTTTCTGTGAAATTTATTTCATTTTCCTTAAAGTATTCTTTTACTTTTATACAATTTATACATGTATCACTTGTATATATTTCTATATTATTCATATGTTTATTCTCCTTGTTAATTTTAACTTTCATTACTCTTGAATTTTTTATAATATTGTATTAGATTAATATTAAATTATATTTAATTTTTTAGATTAATATTAAATTAAATGATTAAGAGTATAATTAAAATATATAATTATATTATTATACAATATATCTCTACATATTAGGAGGATTTTTATTATGAGCAAAAAAGTATTAATTATGTCTGCTTCTACTGGTGGAGGACATAATAGAGCTGCTCGAGCTATTAAAGAAGAATTAACCAAACAATCTGTTGGTGGTATTCCTGTTGAGTGCGAGATAATAGATAGTTTAAAATTAGTTAATAATACTATGGATAAAATAATTTCTAGAGGATATGAAAAATCAGCTATATATACCCCTAAGGCTTATGGTAGCGTATATAGACTTTCGGAAACTACTTTAATATCAAAAAATGAATTTAAGGACAACCCTGTTACATCATTTATGGCAAAGAAATTTAAAAAGCTTCTAGATGACACTAAGCCTGACTTAATTATAGGTACTCATCCATTTCCTATGATAGCACTAAGCACTTTAAAAAAATATACTTCTGTATCTTCATTATCAGATACGTTCCATAAACATTATTATGATTTAAAGGTTCCTCCAATGATATCTGTCTTGACAGATTATACTACTCATTCAACTTGGATTCAAAATGAAATTGACTATTATATAGTTGGGCATGAATACGTAAAGGAACTTCTTATATTTGAAGGTGTAGAAAGTGATAAAGTTAAAGCTTTTGGTATACCTGTAGAAAAATCTTTCTTATCTAATAGAGAAAGAAATGTTGTTCTTACTGAGTTAGGATTATCTCCAGATAAGTTAACTGTATTGCTTATGGGCGGTAGTTTTGGTGCTGGTAATATAAAAGAAACTTTATCTGAACTTATACAAATAGATAGAGATTTTCAAGTTTTAGTAATAACAGGAAGAAATGAAAATTTAAAAGAAAAACTAGAGAAAAAATTAGATTTATCTAGTTGTAATAAAACTGTTCGTGTTCTTGGGTTTACAGATAAAATGAATGATATCCTAGCTTCAATAGATGTTTTAATAACTAAACCTGGTGGATTAACTACAACAGAAGCTTTACTTAAAGATGTCCCTATGATTGTCCCTTATTATATACCGGGTCAAGAAGAAGAAAACTTAGATTTTCTTTCAAATTGCGGAGCAGCGCTTAGAACTACAAAAAAATATACTTTATCAGTCCTTTTAAAAGTTCTTATAGATGATACTTCTAGATTGGACATCCTTAGAAAAAATATAAAATCTATAAGGAAGTTTGACTCTGCTCAAAACATATCAAACTTAGTTGTAGATATATTAAACGAAACAATATAACTTAATTTTGTTAAAATATATAAAATCCCTATTAGATTCATCAATAGGGATTATTTTTTACATAATAATATTTTAATAAGTACTTAATAGTTTTTGATATTAACCTGTTCTTTATTACATTGGCTCATAAAAGTCTTCCTCATAATCATATTGATAGTTTTTGTAGTTATTTCTAAATTCACTACTTTTAAAACCTTTTTTAGGTTTTTTATTAATTAATATGCTCATGTCATCACTTTCACTAAACTTTCCTTTATCCTTGGACTTCATTTTCTTTTTTCTTTTTTCCTTCATAGCCGTATGTTCTTCTAAGTTCATAGTTGATTTCATATTGCACCCCTATTAAAATTTTTAGATAAATATACAACAAATTATACAACACTAAACGTTTTTCTTCAATAATTCTACATTAAAATTAACACAAAAAATTTTCCTATAAAATGACAAAAAAATCGAGGTAAAAAACCTCGATTTCTATATTTCTCTTCTTCCTTCTAATGCCTTCGATATCGTAACTTCATCTGCATATTCTAAGTCTCCACCAACAGGCAATCCATGAGCTATTCTTGTAACTTTTATTCCCATAGGTTTTAAAAGTCTTGCTATATACATAGATGTGGCTTCTCCCTCTATAGTAGGGTTAGTAGCCATTATTATTTCTTTAACATCTTGATTTCCTAGTCTTTGGATTAATTCTTTTATTTTTAACATATCTGGACCTATTCCATCCATTGGAGATATCACTCCATTTAATACATGATATTGACCTTTAAACTCCCTAGTTCTTTCCATAGCAGCTACATCTCTTGGATCTTCTACCACGCAAATAACACTTGAGTCCCTATTTTTATTAGAACACATACTACATGGATCTGTATCTGTTATATTGCAACAAATTGAACAATATTTTATCTCCCTCTTAGCTTCAATAATTGCTTTAGATAATGACTCAACATCATTATTATTCATATTTATAACATGAAATGCTAATCTTTGGGCAGTTTTTCTCCCTATTCCAGGAAGCTTTGAAAACTCTTCTATAAGCCTAGATATAGGCCCTGTATAAAGTTGCATATTATCACCTACTAGAATAATCCTGGAATATTCATTCCTCCAGTTACTTTGCTCATTTGAGATGATTGCATATCATCTACACTTCTTAATGCTTCGTTAACAGCACTTAAAACTAAATCTTGTAACATTTCTATATCATCTGGATCAACAACTTCAGGTTTTATAGATATGTTTAAAACTTCTTTTTTACCATTAACCTTAACAGTAACAGCTCCTCCACCAACTGAAGATTCTACTTCCTTATTTTCTAATTCTTGTTGCATTTTTTGCATATTTTCTTGCATTTTTTGAGCTTGCTTTAATAGGTTATTCATATTTCCAGGCATCATGCCTCCACCAAAACCTTTTTTTGCCATAAATATTCATCCTCCTTGACTTATTTTTATTTTAATATTATATCATAATAGTATTTATTATTACTCTTGATTTTCATGTATACTATCTTTTATCTCTAGTATAGTTTCACTTACTATATTTTTTAAAATTTCTTCGCCTTTGTCTTTAGATTCTTCTTTTATTTCTAATTCTATATTATTAACTTCTGATTTTAATACTATTTTTATACTAAAGCTTCTGTTAAGTATTTCTCTTACTACATTTTCTATATACTGTATAGTATCTACAGAACTTAGTTTGCTCTTTGCAAAACTAAAATTATCATCAAAAACTATGTATAACATATTTGCATGAACATTAAAACTTCTAACTTCACTCAATAAAGCATATATTGGCATCTTCTTATCTTTTTTTATCTTCTGTAAAATATTTTTCCATGATGCTTCTATTAATTTTACATCTTCACTTTTTACTTCTTCATATATAACTTCTTCTTGTTCAATCGTATTATTATCTGCTGTTATAACTTCTTCTTTAGATGATACAATTTTAATACTTCCACTTTCAATTACCTTTTCAAGATTTTCTATTCTCTTTATCAACGCTTCTTTACTCTCATCAAACATAGGTTGTGCAATTTTCATCATAGTTACTTCTGCTAAAACCCTTGGATTTGATGCTGTTTTCATAGTATCTTGAGTAACCGATAATATATTAAGTATCCTTATTAAATCATTAGTATCGACTTTTTTTGACTGTAACTTAAACTTGTCTATAATCTCTTCAGGTAAAGAAATAATTTCATCTAATTCATTAGATACTTTACAAACCATTAGATTTCTAAAGTGATCTATTAAATCATTAATTAATTGCTTTATATCCTTCCCCCATATAACAAATTCATTTAAGTCTTGAAGTGATTCTTTTGTATTCTGATCTATTATATTTTGAGACATTTTAAATAATTGCTCAACATTAACCGTTCCTAGTAATTCTACTGCATCTTTATATAAAACCTTATTATCTCCAAATGATATACATTGGTCTAATATACTAAGTGCATCTCTAAGCGCTCCCTGTGAATTTCTAGCGATTAAATTAAGTGCTTTATCTTCCGCTTCAATTTCTTCTTCTTCACAAATATTTTTCATTCTTAACATCATATCTTTGACTGTAACTCTTTTAAAATCAAATCTTTGACATCTTGATAAAATTGTTGCTGGAATTTTATGTGGTTCAGTAGTAGCTAATATAAAAATTATATAAGATGGAGGTTCTTCTAATGTTTTTAATAATGCATTAAAAGCTCCTTGAGATAACATATGAACCTCATCTATTATGTATACTTTATATTTTGATTTTGTAGGCGAGTACTTAACATTTTCTCTAAGTTCCCTTATATCATCAACACTATTGTTAGATGCTGCATCTATTTCAACAACATCCATTATACTATCATTCAATATATCCTTACACACTTCACATTCATTACACGGCTCTAGATTTACGCTATTCAAACAGTTTACAGCTCTTGCAAATATTTTTGCTGTAGATGTTTTTCCTGTACCTCTTGTTCCCGAAAATAAATATGCATGTCCTATATTATCATTATCTATCTGATTTTTTAAGGTTCTAATAATATGTTCTTGGCCAACAACATCTTTAAATGTTTGAGGCCTATAAGCTCTATACAATGCTTTGTGCATTTTTTATCTCTCCTTAATAAAAAAATCCATGTACTTTATATATTTACAAAATAATGAATTAATATTTCATTATTTAATAAAAAAATCCCTTATGTAAAGGGATTAGTTTTTTTATATTAAATGCTGTACACCATCTATTGACTTAATTTCATAAGCGTTACCTAAACAGTTAGCTCAACTTAGGCACCCCCACGGCACACGAAAGTGGTCACTTACCGCTGCTTCCTTCCGGATCTGACGGGGTTCATGAGCTTTCATTGCGTAGGACCTAAGCATCAACACCACTTATTCAGGGCAGCCCTACAAAGAATAAGCCTCTAGATGGAATTCAATCCTGCTATAGCGGATTGCAGGTTACAGGGCACCGCTACCTCCCCATCTAGTACAGCAAAATTACAACCATATTTAATTTATTCCTCTGGCGGAGAGAGTGGGATTCGAACCCACGATACGCTTTTGACGACGTATACTCACTTTCCAGGCGAGCGCCTTCGACCGACTCGACCATCTCTCCATTTTATTTTTTCCTTAATAACTTAAAAAATTCCTGTAAAATAATAGAACTTTCTTCTTGCAAAATGCCGAATGTTACATCTATATTATTAAATTTAAAATAATCTATTTTAAATTCATGTTGTTTTTCTATATAAGAATTTTTTATATGCCTAGTTCCTATTATAAGTTTTTTTATTCTAGAATTAACTATAGCTCCACTACACATTATACACGGTTCCATAGTTACATACAAGTCACAATCTACAAGTCTCCATCCGCCTAATAACTCAGATGCTTGTCTTATCGCTAAAATTTCTGCATGAGCTGTGCAATCATTTAATGTTTCAGTTAAATTATGAGCTCTAGCGATTATTTTACCTTCTTTAACTATAACTGCACCAATAGGAGTCTCACCTTTTTCATATGCTTTATATGCCTCTTTTATTGCTTCTTTCATATAAAATGACTTTTCCATGTTTCCTCCTAAAACTTATAACATCCTTATCTTATCATAATTTATTTTATAATTCAACTTAAATTTGTTTTTTTAATTTCATTATAAAAGGGAGCTATTTTTTAAGCTCCCTTTTATAATTTACTTTTTATTAAAAGTTTATTATTTATATTATCTTATAATTGTTCTTTTTTAATAACATCTACACCCATATATGGTCTTAATGGTTCTGGTACTACTACAGACCCATCAGCTTGTTGATAATTTTCTAATATTGCAGCTAAGGTTCTTCCAACTGCTAATCCTGAACCGTTTAATGTATGAACATATTCTGCTTTAGATTTTTTATCTCTTTTAAATCTGATTCCAGCTCTTCTTGCTTGGAAATCTTCAAAGTTTGAACAAGAAGAAATTTCAACATATCTATTGTAACTTGGCATCCAAACCTCTAAATCATATTTAAATGCAGCTGTAAATCCTAAATCTCCTGTACATATTCTAACTACTCTGTATGGTAATCCTAATAATTGTAACATTTTCTCTGCATCATTAGTTAATTTTTCTAATTCATTGTAAGATTCTTCTGGAGCTACAAATTTAACTAATTCAACTTTATTAAATTGATGTTGTCTTACTAATCCTCTTGTATCTCTTCCTGCTGAACCTGCTTCAGATCTAAAACATGGAGTATATGCACAATATTTTATAGGCAATTGATCTATTGTTAATATTTCATCTCTGTGTATATTTGTTACAGGTACTTCTGCTGTTGGGACTAAGAAATACTCTAAGCCTTCTAGTTTGAACATATCTTCTTCAAATTTAGGTAATTGTCCTGTTCCTATAAAACTAGTTCTATTAGCCATAAATGGAGGTAATACTTCTGTATATCCATGTTCTGCTGTATGAGTATTTAAGAAGAAGTTTATTATAGATCTTTCTAATCTAGCTCCTAATCCTCTGTATAAAGTAAATCTTGAACCTGTTATTTTTCCAGCTGTTTCAAAATCTAATATATCTAAATCAGTTCCTATATCCCAGTGAGCTTTTTCTTCAAAGTTAAATTTTGGTGTTTCTCCCCATTTTCTTATCTCAACATTGTCTTCATCTGTTGTTCCTTGTGGAACATCTGGGTGAGGTACATTAGGTATTCTCATTAAATTGTATTCTATTTCCCCAGATACTTCTCTTACTTTTTCATCTAATACTTTTATTTTATCTGATAACTCTTTTAATTTTGCCTTATCTTCTGTTGCATCTTTACCTTCTTTTATAAGTTGCGGTATTTTTTTAGACTCAACATTCATTTCATTTTTCATTACTTCAACTTCTTTAAGTAAATCTCTTCTTTGGTCATCTAAAGCAACTACCGCATCAAGATCAAATTCTTTTTCCCCTCTTCTATCCATAGCTTTTTTTATATCTTCTAAATTTTCTCTAATTCTTCTTATATCTAACATTTTTACTTCCTCCTATAATTTTATTTATTTAAAAAATCCCTTTTTTGCTTGTTTAGGTTATCGATAACGTTTTTTTCATGCATGTATTCAAAACTTAAGTTAATAATTTATTGCAATATTTTTATTGATGAACGCTTTTTTGTAATAAAAAAAAGACCTTATATCCCCTATAAAAGGGACGAAAGTCTTTTATCCGCGTTGCCACCCTAATTAATCATACATTGAAAAATGTATAATTCTCTCAACCCTGTAACGTAGGCTTACGTCTAATCTTACTATAATTTCCGATTAGAAGCTCTGGAATGGATTCAAAAACCATTGTAATGAGTTCACACCAACCACTCACTCTCTTTATACAAACTTGTTTTTTACTATTTTCCTTCATTGCTTTTAAGTAATTGTTTTATTGATACTCATTATATTATATATATTAACAACTTTCAATACTATTATTCAAATTTTTTTATTTTATTTATTTACATTATTTTATTGTTATTTTGATTTGTAAAACTTAACTCATTATTATTATATAAAATTTCTGGTAAAAACGGTATTTTTATATCATTTTCATCAAACTTATATTTTACTTTTTCCATTGTATCAAAATATACATCCCAGTAATCATCTGTATTTACCCAAGGCCTAGCAATTATCTGTATTGTATTATTTCCTATAGAGTTTATTCCAATTATAGGTTCAGGCTCTTTTAAAATTCTACTTTCTTCTTCAAAAATATCTCTTAATATTTTTTTTACTAATTCTATATTACTGCTATACGAAATATTATATAAAAAATCAACTCTTCTTTTATCTTGATTCGTATAATTAATTATATTATTACTTGTTAATTTAAAATTAGGAACTATTATCGTTTTATTGTCTGGAGTTTTTAGAACCGTACTAAATATTTGTATATCTGATACAAAACCTTCCACACCTGATCCTTGTATATAATCATCTATTTTAAATGGTTTGAAAAATAAAATTATCATACCTGAACCTAAATTTGATAATATTTCTTTAAATGCTAAACCTATACTGAACCCAGCAGCCCCTAACACTGCAACTACTGATGTTGTTCTGATCCCTATCATTTCCAAACAACTCATAGCTAATACTGATAGCATTAATATATATATTCCATACACTATAAAATTACTTATTCCCTTATTTAAATTATACTTTGTAAGACATTTAATTATTAATCTTTTCGCCCATTTAGATAAATAAAACCCTATTATAAATATCACTATTCCATATAAAACATTTGGACCTTTACTTGCCAACTTATCCATTAAATTATCTATAGTTCTTTGTGTTATACTACTATTTGATGCTAGCATAAATATCCTCCTACTTATAAAAATTATGCCTAATACATTTTTATATGGTGTATTACGATAATATATCTTTTTTCTTTAATTCATTTAAAATCGCATCCATAACTTCTTCATTAGAAGTTTGTATTGTATGTATATGATTATATGTTGTTAACAATGATAATTGCTTAAATCCATCATTTTTAATTTTATTGATAAAATTATCTAAATCAATATTCGTAGATATATTTAAAATAGCCTTTATTTGTCCATAAATAGGGTGCTCTACTATTACATTTTCTACAATTCCACCTCTATCAATTATTATTTTTAGTTCATCATAAATTTCATTATAATCTTTATGATTTTTACATTTTATTTGCTTATTAATAGATTTATTTTTATTATATACAATATATCCTTGAGGAGTAGCTATTATTTCACTTCCACTTGCTCTTATAATTGCTATATCTTGGACTATCACTTGCCTACTAACACTAAACTCTTTAGCTAATTCATTTCCCTTTAATGGTAATTTAGCCGAATTTAATAGCTGTAACAATCTGTATCTTCTCTCATTAGAATCCATAATACACCTTCTTTCTATTACAATAACTAAATTTATAAAATCATTATTATAAGTATTCTTTCTACTTGTATTGTCTATTCTATTATTCTATATTTTATTTAAAAATAAATCAATAATGCTAAATTCTCATTTATTTCTAATGAATTATATTCTAAGTTACTATAATATACTTTATATTTTATGTAAATACAAAAAACTTCCTATAGGAAGTTTTTTTTGACAAATAAAAAGATTACGTGGCTACGTCCTACTCTCCCAGGAGGTTGCCCTCCAAGTACCATCAGCGCTAAAGAGCTTAACTTCTGTGTTCGGAATGGGAACAGGTGTATCCTCTTTGCTATTATAACCACATAATCTTTATGCTTAACATTTCTATTAAGTTTTAGAGTTAATACTCTAAAAACTGCATACATTTAGGAATTATCATTTTAATTCTTGGTCAAGTCCTCGATCTATTAGTATCGTTAAGCTAAATACATTACTGCACTTACACCTTCGACCTATCAACCAGGTAGTCTTCCTGGGATCTTACCCTTACGGTGGGAAATCTTATCTTGAAGTAGGCTTCGCGCTTAGATGCTTTCAGC
>NZ_NOJZ02000044.1 GCF_002251085.2 Romboutsia maritimum
CGAAGATACAGTTGAGTAAGTAAACTAATGTTTAATTTTTCAGATTAGAAAATTCTAATTTAAAATTGAGTAATGTAAATAGTAACAAAGCTTTTTATAGTTAATTCTAGAATATCCAATACCACCCCCTAACTATGATGATATATTCACCAATAGTCCAAGGGTGATAAAACGTTCAAAACCCCCGTAGTCATCCTACTACGGAATCTTCAGTTTGTACTTTAGAATTATACCATAATTATGTAGAATACATACACAAGAATAAAATGGAAAAACCTCATTTGCAGTAGTTATGGAAAACCATATCATAAATAAATGCGGTAAATTTAGCTTGTGTATGTTAGAAATTAGAAATATAATTTTATTAAGGATTATTTATAAACTCCGCAGAAAATATCAAGTATTTATTTTTACTTATCTTTATAATTTATTATGAAAGGTAAGGTGAATGCTATGAAACAAGTAAAAACAAGTTTTAAAAATTTTCAAGGAAGTAATTATGAGGTTGGTATACAGATTGGAAGATGGATTTTATCAAATCCTGATTTATTACAAAAGGTATTGCTTCCGCCCAAAGCCTATCCGCAGAACAAATTAGATGAGATTATGAGTTTGTTGGACCAGTATTGTAATGGCATTAATGAGGAAATCAAAGGCTTTTCAGATGTTTTAGGTGTAGAATATGGTCAGGCTATTTTTTATGCAATGACATATTTGGAGCGTGGATGCAGTTTAATGGCAGCATTACCTTCTAAAACAGAAATTGGACATACGCTTATGGCTCGTAACTATGATTTCAATGATGAGATGGAGGAAATGTGTTTTGCTTATACTGCAATAGAGGGTAAGTATAAATACATTGGTTCTACACTGAACTTGTTTGGTCGATGTGATGGAATGAATGAGCATGGATTAGCTGCTTGCAAAGCAAGTAATGGTTTGCCTGTTGGCAACTTTGAGGGTGGACAGAAAGCGGGAATTACAGGTTTTCAATTTTGGATTGTTATTCGAAGTATTTTAGAAAACTGCAAAAATGTTGATGAGGCTATAGATTGGACAATGGATGCTCCTATCGGCTATAATATCAATTTAATGCTCGCAGACAATAGCAATAAGATTGCGATGCTACAGTGTATAGATGGACATAAGGCATATCGTATTTTAGATGAAAATAGTGAAAATATGTCTCTTAGTATAACGAATCACGTCATTCTTCCTGAAATAAAATCATATGAAAAAATGTTGATTGAAAACTCAGTAATTCGTAATGAAGTAATTAAAAAAACATTGGCATCCAAAGAAAAACTATCAGTGAATGATTTTAAATGTTTACTTTCAACTCAATATCCAGCAGGTTTATGTTGTCATTATTATCCGGAGTTTTTTGGAACTCTACGTTCAATGTTATTTGATGTGACTGATAAAAAGATAGAAATGACATTTGGTTCACCACGTGCAAATGACTGGCGTATATTTGAGATAAAAGAATTGGAGGAGAAAGAGATTACTGTAAACCTACCTTATGAGAAAGCTGAAAAAGATTTTTATAACATAACTTATTAGGAAGGAGATATTCATATTGGATAAATCATATATCATCGGGAAAGCTATTGTTTTTATTGAAAATAATCTATATAATTCCATTGTTGTAAGTGAGGTATCCGATGCAGTTTCTTATTCCTATTATCATTTTCATCGCTATTTTCAGGCTGTTATGGGCGAAACAGTGGGTAGCTATATTCGTTCCAGAAGACTAACGCAAGCAGCATTGGAGCTCATTACCACAGATAAGAACATTATGGATATTGCGGTTTCACTTCGTTTTGAGTCACATGAAGCTTTTACAAGAGCATTTAAGACAAGATATAAGATGACACCGAAACAGTATCGGATGAACGGTGTCAATGTGCTGATTGGTAACAAAAAGGCATATATAGAAGAGGATTTTAGATACTTGGGTAATATTACGCTTGTGCCGGAGATTGTTTCAATATCACAGATATGTGTCATTGGTATGCGTTTTGAAACAACAGTTATGGACAACAAAAGTGTTGTAATATGGGAACAATTTAACAAAAAACTTGTGAACTTAGATGCTGTTTATTCAAGTTCTTGCAGATATGAAATTTTTGAGGTAGGAGATAGTTGCTCAGCCAATGATTTTAATGATGAAAGCTATTGTAGTGTATTTATTGGCATTGAAGTTCCAGATGGTTTTGCAATTCCTTCTGGCATGCAGATGAAAACACTTTGTAGTGGCAAATATGCAAGGTTTACACATACGGGGACAGTGGCTACCTTACCACAGACCTATAGATATATCTGGGGTACATGGTTTCCAAAATCAAATTTTCAAATTTCTGGATATGATGATTTTGAATGTTATACAGAGCGTTTTTTAGGAGCAGATAATGAAGATTCTCAGATAGATATTTATTTCCCTATTATATGAGTATAATAGGGAAATATTAGCGTGTTAAATTAATGCAAGATTATGAGCAGTATATGAAGTAGAGAACTTAAAGTAAAAGTAGTTAATTTATAATATAAGTAATAAAAATGAAGGAAGTATGACCAGTGGAAGGACTGATTATATTAAGGAGTATTGTGAACTAGGGTAAAAATTATTGAAAGAGGATATAAAAAAATATGATATTATAATGAACCTCCTATCTATTAAAGCAATAAATAGGGGGATTTTATATTTTAGTGAAGGTAATAACATGATAGACATAGCATATTCAATAGAAAAAGGAATTTTAAAAAATATGCCACAGGAAGTTCAAAAAACTATACAAGAAATACTACAAATATTAGATTCACAATACGGAGCTGATAGAAATAAATATGAATATGCTGGAGGTTATGTAGTAGTTGTAGAAAAAATAGAAGACTTTAAAGAAATAATAGATAAAGCATATATTGATTGTAATGAAGTTATTGCAGAATATGTAGACAAGATAGTATGCAGTAATGGGGAAGTTTATACTAATAGCTTGATAATCTATTGCAATTAATTAAAGAGTCAATAACAGCAGGAGTATTCTCAAAGGAATTTATAAAGAATTTATCAATCTTTAAGAATACATGATATTTAATATTAATAGCATAATAAAAAAGAGGGAGACCTCTTTTTTTGACTAATTATAGCTAAGATGAAAAAATCACTAAATATTTATTGAATTTTTAATAAGTATTTAATAAAAATATACAAAGAAATACTTATAAACATGAAGGATATGAAGTTTTACAAGGAAACGGAATAGTGAAAGGACATTTAATAGGTGGATGCATAGAAGTTTTAGAAATGCTTAAAGGTACTGAAGCATGGCCAGAGAAAGAACAATGGAAAAATTCCATATTATTTTTTGAAACATCAGAAGATACACCAGATCCTATATACTTAGAATATTGGTTAAGAAATTATGGTTCTCAAGGAATTTTGAATTTAATAAATGGAATAATAATTGGTAAACCTTATGATAATAAATACTATGAAGAATATAAAAAAGTAATATTAAAGATAGTAAGAGATGAATTAGGATTTAAAGACCTACCAATTATGTATAATATGAATTTTGGTCATACAGCACCTATGATAACAATACCTTACGGATGTGTAGCAGAAATTGACTGTGACAAAGCTATGTTTAGAATATTAGAATCGGGAGTAATATAAGTACACTCCATAGAGTAAGGTATGGAGAACTGTATCACAAGTAAATGATAGTAGTAGGGATAATGAAAATACCTAATATTAAGAAACTAGGAGGGAAACATAAAATGAATGAAAATAAACTTGAGGATAAATTAGCTGAAAGCTGGAGTGTAGATAATGAAAAAACTAACTAAACAAAACAATACTACACCTAGACAAAGATGGGTATATGTGATTTTGGGAATTATTATTATGATGTGCTTAGGTACCGTATATTCATGGAGTGTTTTTAGGCTACATATAGAAGCATTATATAATGTAGGTACTACTCAAAGTGGATTTCCATACATGATTTCTTTAGCATTTTATGCACTTTTTATGTTTTTGACAGGTAAGCATTTAGATAAATATAGTCCTAGGTTGATTATTTCTTTTGGCTCCATTCTTGTAGCAATAGGATGGATATTATCTGCCTATGCACCTAATATATATATTTTAACAATTACATATGGAGTCATAATTGGTGCTGGAGTTGGTATAGCTTATGGTGCTCCAATGACAGTAGTAGCAAGGTGGTTTCCTGAAAAAAAAGGTTTAGCAGTAGGACTTATATTGACTGGATTTGGTTTATCACCACTTATAACAGCACCTGTTGCAAGATATTTGATAGAGGTTTATGGAATAGTTCAATCATTTAAGATATTAGGAATATCATTTGGTATTATAATACCACTACTTTCATATCCATTAAGATATCCTTGCGATAATGATTATAAATATCTAAAAACAACATCTAATATAACTGAAAACATAAATGATGTAAATACTGAAAAAATGATTAAATCTAAAAGTTTTAAGGGTTTGTATTTTAGTTTTATTATTGGCACAATGATTGGATTAATGTTAATTGGAATGACAAGTAATATTGGAATTGAACTGATAAAGTTGCCATCAAAAACAGTTACTTTATTAATTTCGTTATTTGCGGTGTTTAATGGCATAAGTAGACCTATATTTGGTTGGATTACTGATAAGTTATCGCCTAGAAAAGCCATGAGAATTTCTTATGGGTTAAGTATTGTTGCAGCATCATTAATGTTAATGGCTGATGAAGGAAGCTTAGTGTTATTTATTATAGCATTTTCAATATTTTGGTTTAATCTTGGTGGATGGTTAGCTATTGCTCCAACTTCAACTCTCAATATTTATGGAATAAAATGTTATAGTCAAAATTATGGTGTTGTCTTTACTGCATATGGGATAGGTGCTATTATTGGGGTATTGGCTTCAGGATTGCTAATGGATTTTCTTCATAGTTTTAATGCAATCTTTTATTTTGTAATAATTTCATGTATTATAGGCATATTGATATCACAAAAAATATAGAAAAAAGTAGAAGCTTACAGAGAATACTAAGTTAAAGCTAAAAATGAAATTATAAAACAGTAAGTAATTGATGAATAAAAAGTGTTATAACTTATAATTGATAAGGTGGGGAGTGTTTATTTTAATGATTTAGCATAATTAATAATGAACCATACCATAAATAAATGAGGTTTATAGCCTTAGGCATTGATATAAATTGTCTAAGGCTATTTTTATAGGTAAAAATACCGTATCATAAGCAATGATAGATTTACATAATATGTTGAAAGAGGGAGAGGTAATTTTCAAGTGTTAGACAAATAGATATGCACTTTATAAAAGTATTCAACATATCCAATACCAAAGATTAAAGTATTATTCTTTGATGAGTGCTGTAATCTTTTCGGCTATTAGCTTATATATGAATACTAAAAATAAAAAATTATTTTTAAAATAGACAATATATTGACTATTTTAATTTAAAATGTTACGCTTAAATAGTCAATATATTGTCAAAAATAAAGTGATTATTAATTTATTAAATAAAAAAGAGCTCTTTAATAAAAATAGAAAATAGTAGTATAAGGAGAATGTAATTATGAAAATAGAAATATCTGATATAGAAGCTCTTGTAGTTGAAAAAATAAAAATTAAAGTTACGGAATTAGCACACAATAGCAAACTAAGAATTAGCATGAAAATGGAATTACCATGGTGTAAGGGAGAGGAATATTCATCTTATGCAGTATTTATTTCTGATGAAAAAGGTGAAGTGGATTTAGATATAACTAAGCCTGTAGAAGGTACTTATAGAGATAATAATAGTATGGGATTAATCTATTCATTGAAAAAGTATAGAAATGAAGGTAAAAATATTGCAGAAAATATATCTATTGATGAACCAATGACTATGAATATGTTATTTGAATCTTTTGATGAAAAAAAGGAAGTTAATTTAAAAAGGTTTTTCAAAACAGAAGATGTTATTGCAAAGCATATATGTGAAGATGGGTTTAGTGGGGAACTATTTTATAAAGAAAAATCTAATAACAAAACAGTTTTAATGCTGGGTGGATCAAGTGGGGATACACAAGCCTTGGCTCTTTTAGCTGCGCCACTTGCATCTAAAGGGTTTAATGTTCTTATGGTTCCATACTTTGCGTCAGAAGGATTGCCAGATAAGTTAGAAAAAGTTCCACTAGAGTACTTTGAAAAAATATTTAAATGGATTGAGAATAATAAAATTATAGGTTCCAAAGAAATATTTCTACATGGAACATCAAAAGGTGGAGAATTAGCACTTTTACTTGCTTCAAGATATAGACAAATTAAAAAAGTGGTTGCAGTAGAACCGCATGCTTATTGTTTCCAAGGGCTTAATGGAATGATGATAGGAGATAGTGTTTCATCATGGTCATATAAAGGAAGATCAATTCCGTATATAGAAGTTGATAATAATATATTTTGGGAAGATCAAAAAAAAGCCATAGAAAAGAGAATGATCTTTGGATTTGCTAGTACTTACAAGAAAAGTATTGAAAGAGCAGTAAATAAAGAAGAAGCAAGAATAAAAGTAGAGAATTCTGAAGCAGATATTCTTATGATTACAGGAAAAGAAGACAACATATGGAATAGCTATGAAGGTTGTTTGGAAATATTATACAATCTAAAAAAGAACAACTATAAAAACAATGTAGAATTATTAGCATGTGATAAAATGGGTCATCCAATGCCAGTTCCATATATCATTCCTATAAGTGAAACCTTATCTATGAATATGATGGGTGGGGTATTTTCTTCAGGGGGAACTATAGAAGGTAATGCAGAAGGACAATTTAAAGCGTGGAAAAGAACAATTGAATTTTTTAAGGAGCCTTTAGCACAAAAGCTTTAAAAATTAGTATATTATAATAATCCAAGAATCATTGATATTTCCATAGAAAAGTTATATAATTTATAGACAATGTATTGACTAAATACAGCGTCTATAGATTTTATTTTAAACTTTATAAAGGAGATTTTCACTATGGATTATAACAAAGAATTTTATTTATTACATATAATGCAACAGGCATTTTCTAGTCTTTATTCAGTTTCAAATAAACTCCAAATTGTAGGGGATCAGTATTGTGAACCATTAACATCAAGACAATATATGACAATGCTCGCAGTGCTTCATTTACCAAAAGATGAAACTACTCTGATTAATATTGCTAAGAAGTTAGGAACAACTAAGCAAAATGTGACTCAATTAATAAAAAGTCTTGAAAGTAAAGAATTTGTATCTATCATACCAAGCAAAAAAGATAAGAGATCAGTCAATGTTTGTGTAACAGATATAGGAATGGATATAATGATTAAGTGTGGAAGAGAGGGTACAATTAATTTCATGGCCGACATTTTTAAAGATTTTACTGAAGAAGAAATAGAAACTCTATGGAAGCTATTAATTAAACTATATCGTTTTGATGGTGTAGAGATGGATGGCTTTGAAGAAAATATTGAAATCTCCAACATTGATTTGGAAGAAGAAGTAATATTAGGATTGAAGAAATTTTTTAAGAGAAGAAATTCCTGATAATCATAATTAGTTCTAATTAATGTAAAAGCTGAGTTGAATTTCAAAATTAAATAATCATTCTGATACGGAAGTCCTATGTTGTGCATGTACGATGTACCGTAGTTATGAATTAAAAGGTAGATATATTAAATAGGAAAAACCGCACTTGCTGATGATACGGAGAAGTGTACCATAAGTAAATGAGGTTAGTAGTCTTAGGTGTTGAAATAACTTGCCTAAGACTATTTTTTGTTAGTAAAAATATTATATCAAAATTAGATTATAGTGGATGGGTTTTATGTTGGAAATTTACAAAACATGTTACAATAAAAATGTTTAATTGATATAGTAGTTGTATTTTAGGTAAAAGATAAATAGTAATTTGTTGGTCTGATAAATCAAAATATTTTGAGCAAGCAAGAATTAATATGAAACTGGAGAAAGATATGATGAAAATTGTTGAAGAATATGTAAAGGGATTAAAAAAAGCATACTATGATAATGAGGGCAAAGAGAGTTGGGATTATTTTGAAAGAGTTATGTATGGTGCGAGTAACGAAGATATTAACAAATTGAAAGAGGAATATCCTAATGTTCCAGATTCTTTAGTAAAACTTCTTAAATATGTGGATGGAACCTATTGGAGAGAATATGAAGGAGAAAAAATTGTATTTTACCTTCTTGGTTCCGATGTTGAGGAATATCCATATTATCTACTTTCAGCAAATCAAATTTTGGAGACCAAGAATGAGGCGGTTGATTTTTAT
>NZ_NOJZ02000045.1 GCF_002251085.2 Romboutsia maritimum
ACGCAGCTTATAGTTTATATTTTTACAATCTTCTTGTAAGATTTTATAAACTATTTATTACTGTTTTATTTCCAGATTTTAATATCCATCCGTCACCTTCATCTACTTTTACATGCAAATTTCCCATTGTTATTATTAAGTCATTTACTTTAGCCTCTGCTTGATCTGAGAATAGTGCTTTTGTTCCTAAGCTTGCTCCTCCTATTAGTAATGTTGCTGCCATCATATATGCTATTGTTTTATTTTTTTTCATTATTAAATACTCCTTATTATTTATTAGAATTTTTTTATTATTAAATAAAAAAACTATAGATTTTAATCTATAGCTCTTTTATTGTAATTTTTTATGTAATTTATTTTTCTGAATTTAATTCAATTTTTAATTTTTATTTTGTTTGATTTGCTTGTATTTCATATGCATTAAACATTGAATCTAGATTAAATGTTTGTTTATTTTCTTTATTAAAACTTCCTTCTGTTTGATAATCTCCACCCATATTTTCACTTACTTTAACTTTTATTTTAAAATCTTGTGATGTTCCTGGTGCTAATGAAAACTCTTGATTATCATATAATTCACTTGTAGCTTCTACCCCTGGTATAACATTACTTTCAGCTACAATTCCTCCACCTGTTACTTTTAAATCTTGTCTTAAACTTCCTTCATTTTTTATAGTAACAGTTTTTTCAAAAGTATCTCCTGGTTTTACATTTTCAAAATTATTTTCTAAATTTTTATCTTTTATTTCAGTTCCATCTGCTGAAGTTACTGTCCATTTACTTTCTTCTGTATCAACATTTAAATTACCCATTGTTATTACTAAATCATTTCCATCAGCTTTAGCTGAATCAGAGAATAATGCTTTTGTTCCTAAGCCTGCTCCCCCTATTAATAATGCTGCTGCCATCATATATGCTACTGTTTTATTTTTTTTCATTATTTTATCCCCCTGGTTTTTTTAATTTTCATAAATATTTCTACTTACATTTAATATAGTAATCTATATTTTAATATAAATAAATTCCTCATTAGAGCCGTTTTAAGTTTACCTATATAATTATCATTTAGTAGTATATTGTCTTATACTTTTATTTACACTATTATCTATAATTCTTTGAAATTTTATTACTTTTGATTTTCACCTACTTTAACTTGTGTTGCATTTATACTATATCCATCAAGCATATTACTATAATCTGCACCACATAATGATTCTAAATTCCAACTGCCATCTTTTCCATACTCTCCAAATATATCTTCACTTATTTTAACCTTTATACTAAAATCTTTTTCTTGTCCTGGTTTAAGTAGGAAGTCTTTTGCATTATCCAAATCATTTTTTATAATTACATCAGATGAAATACTTACACCAGCTTTAGCTCCTCCACCAGATATAGAAATCATTTGATCTAAAGATCCTTCATTTTTTATAGTTACTTTTTTTTCAAAACTATCACCTGGTTTTACATCTTTAAATTTATTTTTTGCATCTCCTTGTTTAACTTCAGTTCCTTTACCTGATGTTACTTTCCAATCACTCTCATATGACTTAACATGTAAATTCCCCATTGTTATTTTTAAATCATTTCCTTTAGCTTCTGCTTGGTCTGAGAATAATGCTTTTGTTCCTAAACCTGCTCCCCCTATTAATAATGTTGCTGCCATCATATATGCTATTGTCTTATTTTTTTTCATTTGATTTCCCCCTTTTATATTTAATTTTTTAATATATCAACAGTATTCATCTAAATTACCTCTATACTAATAATAACTTATACATTCATTTAAATATATTGATCAAAGGTACCGTATTTATCTGGTCTTATAGTATTACCTCTTTAATAAAAAATTCGCTTCGCCTGAGCGACGTGTCGGCGAAACACTTCATGTCGCCAACGACTCTGTCCGTTGCTCAAAATGTCATTTTTTACATTTCTAGACTCATTAGCATTACGATCATTCATAGGTTATCCACATGAAATTAGGCAATATAGTTTCCTTACATGTAAAAAATGCAAGAAGCTACCTCAGAATTTTTAAATTCTGAGGTAGCTTCTTGCATTCCTCATGTCTATTTATTAATCTAGTAATAGATTTTCTCTCGCATAAATAATAATTTCTTTTCTATTTCTCATGTCTAGCTTGTCTAATATACTACTCACATGCTTCTTAACAGTACATTCTGTTATATACAATTTTTCAGCAATTTCTCTATTATTCAAACCATCTGAGACTTCAATTAGGACTTCCTGTTCTCTATTTGTTAGGATACCTATGTCTTTTCTTTGTGTAGTGTTAATTATGGATGGTAGTAAATCGGGTGCATAACTTTTCTTACCCTTTATAACTTTCTTTAACGAGTAAATAAAATCTTCTTTTTCCTCAATATTCAATATGTAACCATCAATCCCTAAATCTACTACCTTTTTAAATATATTTATATTTTTTCCCATATCTAATATGGTAACTTTTAGATTTTTAAATATGTTCTTAGCTTCACTTATTAAATCTAATTTTTGAGCACATTCTCTCTTAATGTCTATAAATGCAAAATCCACATCTATAAAATCTTCTCTTTGTAATTCATTTACATTTTGCATTGTTTTTAATTTAAGTACATTTAATACATTTTGAAATAAATTTTCTAATGCTTCTCTAACTATAAACGAATCTGATACTAGCAATATATTCACGATAATAGTCCCCCTCTTTTTTGTGAATAAAAGACAGCTGTTTTGATTAGAAAAGCCGGTTGCGCTACTGGCTCATTATACCCCAAGCGCCCAAGTAAAGGATATAATTCTTCGCCTCTTTATTTGTATTTAAAGCTGTGTTTTTCTATTATTAGAATACCATATTTCTACTTAAGTAGTACTCCTTTTCGTTCGCCGTATATACTTATATTTTTACATTTTTTTTAATTGATGTGTTTTCTCTTTTTTATTTTCATCGTCATCATTTTCAATTCCTACATTTCAAGCAATCTTATTTATGTGAATATAAAATTACTTCTTTTCTATTTTTTTAATTCAACTTATTAAATACACTACTAACATGCTTTTTAACCTCCTTTTATTTTTAATACTAATACTTAATTTATATTGTATTGCATTAACTTTTGTCATTTTGTTTATATTAATAATTTTATCTTATTGTCCTATATTTTCCAATAAACAAGGTGTACATTTTTATGTACACCTTTGTTTAAAATTTATTTTATTATTTTAATATAATTTCCTCATACTATCCAACTCATCTTTTATACAATTTCTTAATTTCTGAGGTCTTAAAACTTCTGCACTTTTACCCATTTGTAGTATCCATTTAGTAAGTCCATATCCAACTTTTCCGATAAATATTCCATTATATGTATTGTTTTCATTTTTTATTATTTCTACATCTTCCCCAAATTCATCTATTATAAAATTAAGTAACCCTGCTTGGAAATTTATTTCTATTTCATGTTCTTCTCCTGGGAACATTTTAAATGTTTTCTTTGAATAAATAGATGGATTAAACCCTTCTTTACATTCTTGTATATCGTCTAAATTTCTTATATTGTCATCTAATATTTCAATACTCTTCATTCTATCAATTCTATAATTTGATAAATCTTTATGCTTATCATCTGCTAATACTAAATAATAATTTTCATTTTTAAAAATCATTGATATAGGGTTTACAATGTATATTTTGTTATTACCATCAGGATTTAATCTTGGCACTAATTCTCTACTAAAATTATAGTCATAATAATTAAAAGATATTTTTTTCTTATTTCTTATTGCATTATTTATTTTATCTATATTAATAAATATCTCTTCATTTACAGATTTAGCTCTATTATCTATGTATATTTTTTTATTAAAATCTTTACCTATATATATAGAATTTAATTTTAATAGTCTATTCATTAATTCTTCTGTTTTTTTCTTAGTTATAAATTTACTAGATAAAACTACATCTATAAGTAATTTTATTTCATATTCTTCTAACTTATGTGATCCCATTTTATATCCACCAATTTGCTCATCATAATCACTAACTTCTAGTCCTAATTGTTGCATATCATTTATATATCTATATATAGTCCTTCTATCCAAGGTTAAGCCTAATTGTTTTTTCATTTGATTATTTATTTCACTTGTTGATATTGATGTATAATCATCTGAATATCTACTTAAAATATCTATAAAAGTATAAAATTTTATGTTATTATTTGCTTTGTTTCCTGTGCAACACATAACTTCCCCCCTAGTATGCTAATTTATCTCTTCAATCAGTTTAATATTTCTTCTAGTTTTTTTCAAGTTAATGTAAAATATATTTAGAGGTGATTATATGAAAAAACTTATTAAAATAGTTATCAACATAATACTAATATCAATTCTCACATATAGTGGATATAATATTTTTATTAAGATGAAAGATTACAAACAAGCTGATAAAATTTATTCTGAACTAAAAGATACTAATAAAAATAAAAAAGATAATTTATCTAATCTTAATTCTGATTTTAGATTTTGGATTAGTGTTGATAATACTAATATAAATTATCCTGTAGTTCAATCTACTGACAATTATTTCTATCTTTATAAAGACTTTTATAAAAATAAACTTAGCTCTGGTACCATTTTTATGGATTATAGAAATAAATCTTTTGAAGATAAAAATCTCATTTTATATGGTCACAATATGAAAAATGATACTATGTTTAATAATATCGAAAAATTTAAAGATGCTGATTTTTTTAATGGAGATAATAAGATTAGAGTTATTGATAAAGATAAAGAATATGTATATGAAGTGTTTTCTGCTTATATAACTGACCCTTCTTATGATTATCTTGTTACTAAATTTGATAATAATGAAAATTTTAATTCTTATATTAATCATATTAGAGAAAAATCTCTAAATACTTCTAATCTAAATGTAAATTCTTCTGATAAAATTATTACTCTTTCTACTTGTAGTTATGAATTCGATAATGCTCGTACAGTAGTTCACGCTAAGTTAATTGAGATTATTTAAAAATAGAATTTTGTGGTTAACCTACTAGTTGTGCTGAATACAAGTTATTGTCGGTGAAACTTGTATTTCAATGTTTTACTAGGTTATTTCACAAAATTCTTATATCTTAAAACAATTAAGTAAATATTATTTATATCTTTATAATATAGATTTATTTTGTAAGCAATTTTATTACTTTATATATAGCTAACAGTATTAAAAATATAAATAAACATCCAACGGATATCATTCCTATTCCCACATTTGTAGCTAAATCACTATTATTAGTTAAAATCATTAGAGATATCTTGCCATAATTTTTATAATTAAACCATATGACGCTAGCTAAGAATATTAACATGGTTATTACTACTGATAATACTATATGTTTTTTTAAATTCCATTCTTTCATTAAACTGCTCCTTTCATCTTACTATATATTAAAATTTAAATTTCGTGTATGTATCAATTATATTAGATTTTTTATATCAAATCCATACTTCTATTATAGCCATCTATATGACATAGTAAAAAAACTAGGTTAATTGTACTTATAATAAATCAGCCAATTAATCTAGTTTTGTATTATTTACTATACTAAAGTTTTAAAAGCATATCCATTGTCTTTGAAGTATTTTATTATTTGAGGTAAAGATTTTGCTGTCTCTTCTTTCCCATATGTATCATGCATTAATAAAACTACTATTTCTTTACCTTGCGATGTTTTTATCGCATATTCAGCTAATTCTTGTGCATTCTTTCTTTTACCTTCAGCATCTGCACTTAATGCATTCCAGTCCATAGATGCCATGTTGTTTTTTTCTAAATAAGTATCTAATTTATCCATCCCTTTCCATGACATATGTCCTCCGGGGCATCTTATTACTCTAGTTGAGAAATATTTTCCCAATATATCTTTAAGCATATCATCAGTCTTTTTAAAATCAGAATTAAAACTTTCTAAATTTAATGTTCTTCCTGGATATAATATCTTATAATCATGGCTATATGAATGATTCGCTATTGCATGTCCATTTTTAAATTCCTCTTTAATTAACTCTTTTGCTTTTTCTTGTCCTCTTTCTATATTTTCTCCCGTTAAGAAAAATGTTGCTTTTACATCTTCTTCTTTTAGAACTCTTAATACTTGTGGTGTAACTGTTGTAGAAGTTCCATCGTCAAAAGTTAAAAATACTATTCTTTCTCCATTGTTTGAGTAATCATATTTATTAAATTTATCTGATATAATTTTTGCATCATAAGAATATTTTTTAGCTTCATGATTAACTCCTACCATATATTTTTTCTTTTCTTCTTCTTCTTTACGCTTTTTTTCTTCTTCTATTCTTTTTTCTTCTTGTATTCTCTTTTCCTCTAATTTTATTTCTCTTTGATGTTCAACAAATGAAAAAATTTTATTAACTCCTATTATACTTATTAATAAAGCTATAATCACTATAGCTAATTTTTTACGATTCATATATGTCCTCCTAGCCGATTAGTATTTTTGTTGGCTTTGATGATTTTTGATATCTATCTATATGTAAGTTTTGTATTTTTATTTAAATATTTTTTAATTATAAATGATGTTTATAGAATTATTAATATAATACGTTCTATCATAGTATTGACGTACATTGTAAAATTTAATTTCAATCTTTTTATATTAAATGATTTATTTTCCTATTTTATTTTCTTATTATCGACTTTTGTATTATAAACTAATTGACGTTATCTTTACAATGGATTTTTAGTTACAAATTTGATATGAAAATTCCACATTTTTTTAAAACTTTTTAACCTTTATAATAGTCATCATTCTTTTTGATTAATATTTTATATTCATTTCAAAAAGGGGCTGTCTCAAAAATATAAAAATTTTTGTGACAATCCCTTAATTAAAAATTATTTATTCAACTACTCTAAACTTAAATTTAGTTCTTGGTCCTGGTTTTTCAGCTCTTGCAACTAGTCTTTTATCTTGTTCTCTTACCCTTACAAAATATCCATTAGGAGCTTTTAAAGAATATTCTCTATTGTTTTCTTTATAAATCGAAAATTTAGTTGCTCCTTTTTTATTAGTATCTGCAACTAAAAAACTTTTTTCATCTAATCTTATAAAATTTTTTCCTTCTAATCTTATTTTTACACTATTATCATTTGTAAATACTAGCTTAAATATCCCATTTTTATTTACCTTTTCTCCTGTTGCATATAAATATCCATTGTCTACTACTACAAATTCATCTTCAAAAACTGATTTAATTTTAACCTTAACTTCTTTATCTTCTTTATTTGGTTTATTTGGCTTAAATGGTGGGTAATTTTGAAAAGGCGGCATATTTCCTGGATTAGGCCACATAAATGGTGGAGCTATAATTATCCCTCCTTGTGGTAATCTATTATCTTTATAATAATTTTTTGTTGTCATTTCCTTCCTCCCTTATTTCTCATTCTACTTATATATATTATAATAAGGGTAAAAAGGTTCTTTTAAGTATAATACAAAAAAACTATGTATAAAATACATAGTCTTAATCTAAGCTAATGCTTACAAATCAGTTACTCTTCCGTTGAGCTACACTAACATGCTTACCTAATTTATATTTATTAATACTTTGAAAACTGCATACATTTAGGAATTATCATTTTAATTCTTGGTCAAGTCCTCGATCTATTAGTATCGTTAAGCTAAATACATTACTGCACTTACACCTTCGACCTATCAACCAGGTAGTCTTCCTGGGATCTTAACCTTACGGTGGGAAATCTTATCTTGAAGTAGGCTTCGCGCTTAGATGCTTTCAGC
>NZ_NOJZ02000046.1 GCF_002251085.2 Romboutsia maritimum
TCTGATATGACAAGTTTAACTATAGATCCATCGATTCCTTATTTTAGTGTAGATATGGTTATGGCAATCATGAATTTACCTATTTCGTTATATGGTCCGATTGCTGATTCGATTTTATGTATTGAAACAGACTTTTTCACTTTAGATGAAGAAGTTGAAGGAAAGTATTATTTTATTCCACAAGTTGAGTCATGCCAAAAACTATTAACTTCATTAGGATTTGTTGATTCGGGGAGTAACTAATGGCAAATGTAACAGTAGGTATAGCAGAATTTAAGATTATAAAGTCGCCTGATCAGATTATGACGGTTGGACTAGGATCTTGCTGTGGTGTAGTACTTTACGATGAACTAAATAAGGTTGCTGGATTAGTTCATATTTTACTTTCAGACTCAAAGTGTGAAAAAAATATAGTAAACAAGGCGAAGTATGCAGATACAGGGATTACTTTATTATATGAAGAAATGAAAAAAGTTGGTGCAAACCCTAGGCTTATACGAGCAAAGTTAGCTGGTGGTGCACATATGTTTAATTATAAAAATACAGCAGGGAGTATATTTACTATTGGAGAAAGAAATGTAAAAGCATGTAAAGAAACATTAGCTAAATTAAGAATTTCTATTGTTTCTGAAGATGTATTAGGTTCTTGTGGAAGAACTATTATATTTGATACTCTTACAAGTAAACTCCGTATCAAAAGTGTTGGGAAAAATGAAAAATTTATTTAAAAGGAGGATGTATTATTCGTGAGCACAAATGATGAAATAATAGATAATAAACTAGATGATTTGTATATGGTATTTATTATAAATAATCAAAAGTATGCATTATCATCAAAATATATTATAGAAATTATTGAAATGTTACCTATAACGAAAGTTCCGTTCCTACCTGAGTATATGAAGGGGATTATAAATTTAAGAAGTACGATTATTCCTGTAATGGATGCTAGGATGAGATTTGATATGAATTCAATTGATTATAATGAGAGAACTTGTATAATTATAATTGAAAATGAAATGAATAAAATAGGATTGATAGTTGATGCTGTAAATGAAGTTATGAATATTTGCCCTGATAAAATTATGAAAACGAACTCAAATAAAGATGAATGTAAGCAAGACTTTATAAAAGGTGTTAGTGAAATAAATAATGAAATTCAGATGATATTAGACTGTGATTCATTAATGGAAATTGTAGAGGATATGAATAATGGAATTAACGAATAGAGATTTTGCACGATTGAAAAATTTTATGTATAATAATTATGGAATAAACCTTGAAAAGAAAAAAACACTAATTGAAACAAGATTAGTATTGATGGTAAAGCGTTTAGGATTTGCTGATTTTAAAAGTTATATAGATAGTTTGATGCAAGATAAGACAGGAGAACAAGTATCTATTTTAGTGGAAAAGCTAACAACGAATTTCACTTATTTTATGCGTGAGGAGATGCACTACGAATTTTTAAAAGATGAAGTATTATTACCTAGTTTGAAAAAACCACCAATTGGAGGTATAAAAATTTGGTCTGCAGCTTCATCAACTGGAGAAGAAGCATATTGCATTGCTATGTTAGCGTCAGCTATACTTGGAAAAAATTCAAAGTCAAAAGTACATATAACAGCATCAGATATTTCTAATAATGTATTAAAGAAAGCAAAGGCAGGGATTTATTCAGAAGATAAACTCTCTAAATTACCACAATCATGGGTTAAAAATTTCTTTCAAAAGATAAATGAAAAAAATTATGTAGTTATTGAAAATGTGAAAAATTTAATTGAATTTAAATATTTTAATTTGAATAATAGTATAGGTTGGGATAAGTGTAAATATGATGTTATTTTCTGTAGAAATGTTATGATATATTTTGATAATCCTACAAAGCAGAAATTATGTAAGAAATTATATGAATCACTAAAACCAGGAGGATATTTGATAATTGGAATGTCTGAAAATTTATCTAATTTAGAAACAGATTTTGAATGTGTAAAACCATCAGTGTATAAAAAAAGATTTTAATTGATGAAAATGGAGGAAAATTTATGAAAAGAGTATTAATAGTTGATGATGCAGCATTTATGCGTATGTCCATTAAAAATATGCTTTCAAATTATGATTTTGAGATAGTTGGAGAAGCAGAAAATGGTTTGATGGCAATTGAAAAATATCAAGAATTACAACCAGATATTGTAACGATGGATATTACTATGCCAGAAATGGATGGATTACAAGCATTAAGAGAAATAAAACAAATTGATCCAGGTGCATCAATTGTAATGGTATCAGCATTAGGACAAGAGGCTAGAATGAAAGAGGCAATTATTTATGGAGCAAAAGGATTTATTGTAAAGCCTTTTAAAGAAGAAATGATTGTATCTGCTTTATCTAAATTATAATTTATTTTGATAATAAATAATTAAATTTAGAGTACAACATTAAGAAATAGTATCATAAAAGCAAGATGTTTAGACATCTTCCTTTTGTGATATTGAGTTAGAATAATATTATTTAGCACAGTTAAGATTATTTGTGTTTATAATATTGGAATAAGTTAAAATGTTAGATAGAAATCATAATGACACTACAAATAGAAAATTAAGTATAAATAAATTTATATAAACCTGTTGGAGATAATGATATTATATTAAATAGGAGATGATTTTTTTAGTCTAGAAGAAGGTATTGGAGTTGAAATTTTAGACAATTTTAAGATATTGCAGGGGTATATAGAATTATCTAATATAAGTATGCAAAATGAGATGACAGATTTGATTTTAGTGAAAAAAGATTTCTATTTAATAATAGAGGAATTAAATCCGTAGATGAAATGTGGAGAATGGTAAACAATCTTCAAGGAAGATAAAATTTAAAGAGGAGATATAATAAAATATTATGAATCAAGAAATAATTGTATATGACTTTAAAAAACCACAAAGATATTCTACAGACAATATGCGATTTTTATCTGTAATATCAGAAGAATTTTGTAAGAATTTAAATATATTTGTAGCTTATGAATTAAAAACACCAAATATAGTATGTAAATTAGAAAAAGTAGAACAAACAAATTATGAAGAATTTATGAATATGATATCAAATGATTCTGTAATTGTTGAACATGCAATACAGCCTTTAGTTCAAGGTCTTATATATCAATTAGACAAGAGTATTGCACTTACACTTATAGATTTAATGCTTGGTGGAGATGGTGTATTTGATGATTATGAAAGAGAACTTACAGAAATTGATAGGGAATTAACATCACATATGGCGAGTAACTTTTTAACAAAAATGCATATCTTTGAAGGTTGCAAAAATAGAGAAGTTTCTAATGTTTATGCTAATGCAGGATCTAGTCAAAAATATCCAATAAGTGAGTCAGTTATTATTTGTCATATGAAAATGATGAATGGTAATAAAGAAATAGGTAAAATGAGTTTTTGTAATCCGTTTAGTTGTTTGGAGCCAGTATTAGACCAATTAGAACCTAAAAGACTTTTTATAAGTAAAAACAAAGAATATGATTTTGAATTTACAAGTGCAATATACAATAAAGTTCAGGGACTAAATACTGGTGTATCTGCAAGACTAGGAACAACTAAAATAAATGTAGAAGAACTTTTAAAACTAGAATTAGGTGATGTTATAACTCTAGATACTAAAATAAATGGGGATATAGATTTTTATGTAGGAGATTCAAAATCATTTAAATGTAAGCCTGGTATTATTAAAAATAAAAATAAAAAGGGCATTATTATAACAAATAGCATAAAAAAGGAAGCATAATCATTAAGTAATAGAATTAGGTACTTTTGAAGATGAAGAAGTTCAGATATATTATGTTAGTATATAGATATAGACACAAATAATCGAACCGATTATAATTGAGTGAGATTAGAAAGGACGTGTCTAAAAATGGAGAGAGATTCAGAGAAATTTAAGAAAATCTAACTTCCTAAATATTCTACGTATTCATATTGACGTATAATACTAGGTGAGATAGATTTTTCTTGATTTCTTGAGGACTATAAAAACATACCATAATAAGCTAAAAATATTAAATTAATATATTTTTTAATTTAAATATTACTTCCTACCATATATGTTCCAAATAATCAAAATAATCTGTTTTGGTAAAGTATAACTTAAATATCATATCTCATTTTATAGACATAGTATAAAGTTAAGTCATCTTTTTTTCTGTATTTAAAGTACTTATATAGTTTTACATATAAAAATGTATAACTATGTAATGTTCCTATGATTTTAAGTTTTCATAATCTTTGAGAATTTCCAATAAAGTATACAAACTATAACATAGAACAATCACCTGAAATTTAGTACATGACTTATGAACTTAAGATGTAATTAATGTATGTAAATAAACTAATAAGCTTATAATAAAACATATTAGCTTTTATTGTTAGACTCTGTTACAATGAAATAGCATTAAAAAAGAAAGAGGTGTTTGTCATAAATAATTATAAAACAACTGAAAATAAGTATGAAACTCAAGGTTCAGTTACCCTAATAACAATACTTAAAAAAAATAATACTGAACTTGTGGCTAAAATAGATACTGAAGATTTAGAAAAAGTTCAAGCAATGGGAACTTGGTTTGCTGAGTGGCACAAAGACTTTAATAGTTACTTAGTTCAAAACTTAACTGTAACTAAAGAAAACAAGAAAATAAAAAGTACTAAGAAAAATATTCAATCAGTAATATTAGATACACAATCATCAGCTCCAATTAAGCATATAAATGGAGATACATTAGACAATAGAAAATGTAACTTAGAGCTGGTTAATACAAAAGAAAAAAATGAATATGAAGTTATAGATGATGAAACGATAGCTGTAATATTAAAAGACAAATACGGTAAAGCTCAAGCAAAAGCTTTAGTATCGTTTAAAGATTTAGATAGAGTAATAAATAAGAGATACACATGGATTTATCACAAAGGTTATAAGCAACCTCAAGTGATAGCTCATACTCCAAATGGAAAAGTTAACATGGAAGATGTTATAATGAAGCCAGGAGAAGAAGAGAGAGTTCATCATATAAACCTAAATCCATTAGATAATAGAAGAAAGAATTTAGAAAATAAAAGTAAATAATTGAAAAATACTAAGCGTGGTGTGAGTTGTCCTATCACGTTTTTTCACTAATGCAACAGTATTAATAAATGTAAAGATATTGTTATCTTATAAAGCTAAAGCCCTAGAACTTAAATTCTAGGGCTTTAATTTTATGTAAAGATTTGTATAATTTATGTTTAAATGTCTAAATTTTTAGAATTAAATGAAGGTGATAAAACTATATTGTAGAAATTTATATATATTAATTATTGATATTTAAAGTCTAAAAGGATTTTAAATAAATTTTATTTTTGTGTTTTTTAAAATTTTAAAATGGAGGGGTACTATGAAGAAGAAAATATTAGGAACTGTAGTAGCATTTTTAATGACCTTTAATTTATTTGCATGTGGAACAAATATATTTGCACAAGAAACAGTAGGGGATTATGGAAAATATGCATATGACATTTTAAGATATTTAGATAAAAATCTTCGTGAAAGAATAGCAGGAACTAAACAAGAAGTTGTAACAGCTGAGTATATTAAAGACAAACTTAAAAGTGCTGGATATGAAGTTACTGCTCAACCTTTTAAGTATACAAAAAAAGGGGTAGAATACAATAGTCAAAATATTATTGTGACAAAAAAAGGTGACTCTGATAATCAAGTTGTAGTTGGAGCTCATTACGATAGTGTTGGAACTGCAGGAGTAGATGACAATGGTTCTGGTACTGTTGTAAATTTAGAAACAGCTATAAGAATGATTAATGTTGAAACTCCTTATACTATTAAATTTGTATTCTTTGGAGCTGAAGAAACTGGTCTTAATGGTTCTAAAGCTTATGTAGAGTCAATGACACAAAAAGAAAAAAATAATTTAGTTTATATGGTAAATATAGATAGTATTTTAGCTGGAACATATAGTTATTTATACAGTGGTAATTTTAATGAAAAAACTAAAAAAGTAGAAAATGCATGGCCTGTAGATCAAGCTATGGAACTTGCTAAATCTTTAAATTTAGATATGCATTTGAATAATACAAAGTTAAATTATAATTATCCATCACCTACAACAGGTAATTGGGGTGATCATGCGAGCTTTAGAAATTTTGTACCATATTTATACTTTGAAGCTGCAAACTGGGAATTATTAGATGATCCTAAAAATCCAGCGGATGGAAGTTCTGGTGCTTATGAAACTGAATCTGGTGAAGTAATGCATGTTCCTGGAAGAGATGATTTAACTTTTATTGAAAAGGAATGGGGAGATCATGGTAAAAATACAATAAAAAAATATTGTACTCTTTTACCAGCAGTATTACTACAGTTAAACCCAGAAGGATTAAAAACAAACATAGCAGATATGACAATAGGAAATATTGATAATAGAGTATATACAGGGAGAGAAATAACTCCAGTTGTAACAGTAAAAGATGGAAGTAAATTATTAGAAAAAGATAAAGACTATACTGTATCATATAGTGATAATAAAAGTATAGGAACTGCTAAAGTAACAATAAAAGGAATAGGAGACTATGTTGGAACTACAATTAAAACTTTTAAAATAAGTCATAAATCAAGCAAGAGTTCAAAACACCATTCTAGTTCAGATAGATCAATAATAAATATATCAGATATGACAATAGAAAATATTAAAAATGAAGTATATACAGGGAGAGAAATAACTCCAGTTGTAACAATAAAAGATGGAAGTAAATTATTAGAAAAAGATAAAGACTACACTGTATCATATAGTGATAATAAAAGTATAGGAACTGCTAAAGTAACAATAAAAGGAATAGGAGACTATGTTGGAACTACAATTAAAACTTTTAAAATAAGTCATAAATCAAGTGTAGGTTGGGTAAACATAAATGGAACATGGTATTACTTAAAAAATAACGGAGAAATGTCAATAGGTTGGGAAAAAGTAGGAAATAAGTGGTACTATTTATCTAATTCAGGAGCAATGCAAAAAGGATGGATAAATTTAAATGGAACATGGTACTATTTAAGAAA
>NZ_NOJZ02000047.1 GCF_002251085.2 Romboutsia maritimum
AGAACAACAGATTACGATTTAATAGTTTCGTAACAAATGAAACGCCTCCTAGAATTTATAGGAGGCGTATATATATTTTAGAAAATAAATTTGGAGGTAATTATAATTGAAAGTAGATTTTATGCAAATGATAGCTAATATGGGATTCCCCGCAATCGTTACAATGTATCTTTTGATTCGTATCGAAGCGAAACTAGAAAACCTAAGTTCAAGCATAAACGCCTTAAGCCTAAATATCCACCAATTTAATAATAAAAATACGTAAAAGATCTACACAACTAAATCAAAGTTGTGTAGATCTTTTTTAGATTAACCTACTTCTGATGCATTTACCTTAATTTCATTTATAATTTTAATCAATTTATTTCTTTTTTCAATATTATTTTCAAATAAATAAATTATACCTCCATCTATAATTTATTTAGATTCATCTTTTAAAGATTTTACTTCCTCTACAGTTAATCCAGTCTTATTAGCTATCATCTCTATTGATAAAATATCCAATAAACTCTTAGCTATTTCTATAGCTTTTTTTCTTTCACCTTCTTCTATAAGGCTCTTCCCTATTTCAGTCACTCTTAACTCATCCTTTACTTGCTCTAAATCTTTATCTGTTAAAAATTTGCTAGCAAAAGCATATAGAATCGACTCTATATCTCCTTTATGTGAACTTTTAATGTCTTTAGTTAATCTTATTGCCTTTAATATCTTTTCTTTCTTATCCATCTTACTGCCGATTATAGGAGTAAATTTAAGTTTTATTATATCTTGCTTATCTATATCATTACCACAAGATAACTTCTCTATTATTTCATTAAATACTTTATCACCATCTTCATTTACCATAGATATAGCATTTACTTTATAAGTATTCATACCACAACTATACTCATTTATAGGATTTTTTATATCTCCTAAATAAACAACATATGTTGTAATATCCTTTTTAGTTTGATAATTTAAATAAAGCCTCATAAGTTCTAAATCTCATTAGATCTTCTACTCCTTTATTTGTTGTCTGAAACTCAAAGTGTATATAACTATCATCTTCCATTAAAAAAGTATAATCCATATACATATTCTTACTATCTAAAACAACCAATTCCGTTGGACCACTTATTTTTACTTTTTTATCTATTCCAAAGAACTTAAGCCCTTCCTCTGCAAATATATCCATGGCTCTTTTCATTATAAAATCTTCATAATTTGGCTTTTTCATTAGTTCATCGCCTATATCATTAAGTTGCTACATCTATTTATATTTTTCCATATATTCTTTTAAAGCCATTGATATTAAATCTTGCTTGTTGGAGTGCTTTTTCTCCGATTCCTATATATTCTCTTAATTAATCTGTTGTGCTAGTTAAAATCTATTTACTAAATATGGTAAATAGATTTTAACAAAAAAATGCTTCCTTAATGCTTAATATTTGTAAATTTTATCCAAATATTAAATACTTTATTTTACCTACACTATCTTCATTTCCTAAAATTTTTAATGCAATTCTAGTATGTAAACCCCTCAGCGTTTTAGGTAAAACTTGATTTATATTAAACTGCTCTGATAATTGCGAGAACGAAGTTTCTATTCTTCTTCTTATTTTAAATATCATCTGGCGATATTCTTTAGTATATTATTTTTTGTCATTATCTCTTTTCATAAAAATCAAATCAATGAGTTTTTCTTTTTTTAGTTCAGGCGCTAGACTCTTATTTATATATCCTTTATCACCTATAATAGAAATGTTTATATATCGGGCAGTTAAATCCCATAAAGCATCTCTGTCATCTACATTTGCAGCAGTTAGTACAAAGTCACTTATAAATCCTTGTTGTGTACAGATTACATGTAGTTTCATACCGAAAAAAGTTTCTTTTTTAGAGGCACAATAACCATACGTAGCTATACCTTTAAATGATTTACTAAAATGAGCTCTTCCAAATTTACATACGGGTATTGGCATACTATCTATAATTCTAAGGTTATCTTTTTCATATCCCATCACATATAACATCTCTTTTTGTATTTCTAATATAGTATCATGTAAATTTATTTTGGTTCTATTAAATCTAGTTCTATCACCGATTTCAGGAAATAAATCTTTATATTCTCTTTTTATGAAATTGAACCATGATTTTTCACTTGTTGCTCCAAAGGCTTCGCCTACAGTAGCAATTGTAATAATCTCACTATCAGATAAATTGCTTTCTCCTACATTTCTTCTATTTTGAATATGCTTAGGTGTAACTTTTAAATATACGTCATCTAAAATTGTATAAATAATAATAAAAAAATCTCTTAAGTTTTCGTTATTTTGGATATAATAATTATTAAGCTCTAGCATTTAGGGAACCTCCTATTAGATTATTTGGTTTATCAATAGGTTTCCATATTTGCTAGAGTTTTAATATTGAAATTTTTAAGTTTTAAATACATAGGAAAAGAGTTGAAATAGGATAAAAAATTCCTACCTCAACTCTTTATATTTAAATGTTATAAAAAGCTTATTTATATAGATATTCTACAAATACATCATTTTGTTCATAAAGTTCCTTTAATATAACTTATTTTATTGAGTAAACTTTATATAAATTAAAGTAATTTTAGGAAGTATAATCAAAAGAATATTAAAAGCTAGTATTAAAATCGAAATAACTATATACCTCTTTTTATACATTGATACTATAGCAATATACTCTCTAATCATAGCATTTGGTAAAAAGTACTTAGCAGTTTTAGACCCTATTCCTTGACTTTTTAAATTTGCTAATCTTGCATATATTCCAGCTCTAAATAAGTGATAATTATTAGTAACAAAAATACTATTGTATGAGGTAGGCATTAGATTGTCCATTATGCTTTTAGAAAATTTCATATTTTGTAATGTACTAACTGACTTATCTTCTAAAATAGTATCTTTCATAGGAATCCCTTTATCTATAGCGTATAATTGCATCCCTAAAGCCTCTGATATTTCTTCATCATGACCTTGTCCTCCCGAAAATATAATTTTAGGAGGTTTTGAAATCTTAGATTGTTTATTATAAAAACTAATAGCCTTATTCACACGACTAGCAAGTAACGGAGGAACCTTATCTCCCATTAACCTACTACCTAAAACAATAATAAAATCTTGATTCATCTTAGGTCTATTAAGTTGATAAATTAGTGATGCCATCAAGAAATTAAATACATCAAATAAAAAATACAGGCCTATCATATAAAAACTATTAAAGAATTGCCTAACATCTGGATATAAGAATCTATCAAAATTACATATATCTATAATTACATAACCAATTAGTGTTAATCCTAAAAATAATGTTAATAAATTTGATAAAGACTTTCTTTCTCTTTGAATAACAATTTTTGCATTTATTAGTAATCCAATAATTAATGCATATATTCCAAACAATAGTACAAATATCATAATAATAAATATAATTAGTACAATAAATTCTAAAAATATATTATTTGATGTAACCCCTAAGAAACTAATCGCTAATCCAGTAGAAATTAAAAATACATTAAATAAAAATCCCGTTAAAACTCTTCTTCTATCATAGAAGTATGAAATTAAAAATATAGCTAGTGACAGTATACTTAATGATAAAAATATACTAATCTCTAGTTTTCCTTGAAAATGTTCCAGTATGTTAGTCATATGTATATAAGTCCTCCTAAAAATCTTTTGTAATTATTATTTGAATGAAAATTTTATATTATTCATTTTTAAAATATTTAAAGACAGTACTAAATTAAAAGTAATACTGTCTTTATAATTAATAATTATTTCATTATAAAATAACTTACTACATATATGGCAAAAATGTGAAGTATATAGTAACCATAGAAGAAAGACTTCATAGATTTGCCCTTTTGTCCATTATATAAATAAATCGGTAAAATAGCAAATATTGCCATCCACTGATAGTTTAAACTCAATATATTCCCTAATGAAATACTTGATATTAGGTAATACATTGAGAAAATTAATATTATAAAAATTTGCATTTTCTTTTTATCTTTAAAAGTATAAAATAATAAAGCCATTAAAATATATAAAATTCCACCTTCAACAAATAGTGGTGTTGGTACTATATTAAAAAGTAATGTCCCTAAAGTTAAATTAGCTGACATAACGCTAGGAATAATAAAACTTAATGTAAGTGATGATATAATAAATAAAATTATTAAAAATATACTAAAATACTTTTTATTTCTAAAATTATATTTTAATAAATCATATAAATACATTGAAAGTACACTCCAAAAAATTGCTCCAAATATGTTTGCATATAGCTCAATTCCTTCAATAGGTAAGAATTTCGAAAAAATAGTATTCAATAAATTCATTGTCCAAAATCCTATTAACAACCTTAATAAATACTTTTTCTTATTTCGAGTATAATAATACCCTTCTGCACTTGTGAATAAAAAAATAGTTGCTACAGGTCGCCCTAGCCATCCAAACCATATAGGTGTTGGAATTGCTAAAAATGCACCTATATGATCAAATGTCATAAGTACAATTCCTATTATCTTTAATTGAAAACTTGTAATCCCTTTTTTTAACGATATCTCCATAATAAACTCCTTATAATATAATTTTGTATACAATATTATATTATAAGGAGTTTAATTCAACATTAAATAAACATTAAATAAACATTAAATTTTCGAATAAAAAATCACTTTTCTATATAAATTTTCACTTATATACTAGTTTAATTTATGTTCAAATTAATTTTTAATATTTCAATAAAATCAATTTCATCCTGAGTAAGTAGTGACTTAATTGGCTTTATATAGCCAAATTATTTATACTCTCATCTTGATTAATATCCTTAAAAACTAAATCAATTCCATTTAAGCCATAATAGCTATTAGTGTTTTTAAACTTCATTATAAAAGCTATAGCATTCAACTTATCTATAGTCATTAATAAAGAATAATAGTCTGTTAACTCAATCTTTTGAGTAAACTTTTGCATCCCAAGATTAACATATAGAGAAGTGTATATAAAGTCAGAACTTGAAAACATGGGAATTGATTATACATTATATGAAAACTGTTCAGGAACAAGTGATTTAATAGGTGAAAAAGAAGGTAAAGTAGTTGGACTAAGAGCTGATATAGATACGACTGCAATAAAATAAAAATCAAATGTTAATTTCGCAAGTACAACAGATGCTATGCATTCATGCGGACATGATACACCTGTAGCTATGTTATTAGGTGTAGCTAAGATACTAAAAAACATGAAGATACATTAAATGGACAAGTAAAAATAATGTTCCAACCTGGTGAAGAATATGATACAGGTGCAAAATTTCTAATAGAGCAAGGCATTTTAGAAAATCCAAAATTTGATGTAATGTTTGCACAACATATATTACTAGCTCCAAATGTGGTACCTAGAATGATAGCTTTAAAAGACAATCAGATAAAAAGGTAGTTAATATTAAACCCTCCTAACCCAGTTACGGCTTCTGAAGATTTAGCATTCTATTTTGAACAAGTTCCTGGCACTTATTATTGAATAGTAGCTGGTAACTTAAACGATGAAGGCTATTATCCAGTACATCATCCACAAATGATAGTTAATGAATCGCTCTAATAAATGGTGCATCTGTAACGTTACAATCAACAGTTGACTATCTTAATAATAACTAATTCACAAGAGAGATACAATGGAGCATAGATATTATATATAGGATTATTTTTAGTGTTATATGTATTTGTAAGTTCAGTTTATAAATCAAAAAAATTTTCAAATACATTATGTGCATAAAAGGATGAGGGTATAATTCCCTCGTTTTTTAATTTTTTAATATTACTTTTTGTAATATTTTCGTATTACTACTTGTAATATATGATATTACTTTTATATTACTATATATGTACCTATTGATATAACTACATCTTATCCTTTTTATGGAGTTTGGCTTTCGCCACCGCGCTTTACGCTAAAATCTTTTTAGTAAAAACCGCTAAAAAGAATTTTCTCTTCAATCGCTAACTCAAAATCATCTACCTTCTTAAAGATCTTTCATAATATACTTTAAAATCCCTCATTCTCCTTTATTTTATCAATTATAAATTCTTTTAAATAAGGCATTTCTAAACATACTAAATCTATATTTTCTTTTACAAAGAATAATATAAGTTCTTTAGTTTCTTTTCGATTTCTACCTAATCTATCTATTTCTTTTACTACTAAAGTGTCTCCAGGTTTAATTATAGTCAAAAGTTCATTTAAGCCGTCTCTATCTAAGATTTTACCACTATATTTATCAGAAAATATAAACCTTTCATTTATACCATAATTAGCTAATGCATCTATTTGTCTATGAAGACTTTGATGTTT
>NZ_NOJZ02000048.1 GCF_002251085.2 Romboutsia maritimum
TTTCAGCAACTATAAATGAAGTTTCAGAGCAAATAAAGCAAACTGCACAAAATGCGGAAAGAGCAAAAGAAATATCTGTAAAATCAAGTATTGCTACAGATAGAGGAAAAGAACAAATGCAAGAAATGATTGTTGCAATGGATGAAATTAGCAATACATCAAATCAGATTGGAAATATAATAAAAAATATTGATGATATAGCATTCCAAACAAATATTTTAGCACTTAATGCAGCAGTAGAAGCAGCACGTGCTGGAGAAGCTGGTAAAGGATTTGCAGTTGTTGCTGATGAAGTTAGAAACCTTGCTGCAAAATCTGCACAAAGTGCAAAAGATACAGCAGATTTAATTGAAAAAGCACTAGTAGCAATAGGAAATGGTACAGTAATTGTTTCAGAAACAGCAAAATCTTTAGAAGAAGTTGTTTATGGAGCACAAAAATCAGCAGAAGTTATACAAGAAATTGCAAATGCAAGTAATGAACAAGCACAGCATATCGATCAAGTAAATATTGGTGTAGAACAAATATCTGTAGTTGTACAGACTAATTCGGCAACTGCTGAAGAAAGTGCTGCTGCAAGTGAAGAGTTATCAGCTCAAGCTGAAATGTTAAAAGAGTTTATTGGTAAATTTGACTTAAAAGATGAAAAAGATAAATATTTTAATAGCAAAATGCTATTTAATAGTGAAGAATTCTAAATATAAATTTCTACATAGTTAGAATTGAAATAATAAAAATATAACTGAGCTAATTATTTTAGCTCAGTTATATTTTTTTGACTTAAAATTAAATTAATTTAAATAAAAATAGACTAGAAAAAAATACTCTAGTCTATTTTTATTATTATGTACTACATTCAAAGATAATGACATAATAAGAAGATTTGATAAAAATAGGTGGAAAATTTAAAAAGGAAGGAAAAAATTTTATTGAGTTAAAAATAATATATTTTGTAATTTTTAAAATATTATTGTATACTTAAAATAAGGCAAAATATAGCTAATGATGACATATGAAGAAATCCGAATGGATATAAATTAAATATTATATTCATTCAAATTTTTTTATATGCATAATATAACAAATACAAAATAGGTGCTATAGGAAAATTATATGAAAGTAGTATAGAGAATGATTATTTATACTATTGATCGGATTAAAGCAATATATAAAACTTAACAGTCAAGAAGTTATAATCGGAAATAACTTTTATTAGATAGGAGCTAGAATGGAAAGAAAAGATAACAAAGTTAAAATTATACCTCTTGGAGGTTTAGGAGAAATAGGAAAAAATATTACAGTAGTGGAATATGATGATGAAATTATAATTATTGATTGTGGAATATCATTCCCAAATATGGATATGTATGGTGTTGATTTGGTGTTACCTGATACAACGTACTTAATTAACAATAAGCATAAGATTAAAGGAATAGTACTTACACATGGACATGAAGACCATATAGGAGCAATTCCATATTTTTTAAAAAATATTAATGTGCCTGTTTATGGTACTAACTTTACTTTAAAGCTTTTAAAAAGCAAATTGGAAGAAAAAAAAATAACTTCAAATTATTCTTTAAGAGAAGTCAAAGTTGGTCAGAAAATTTTCACTAAAAACTTTAGTGTTGAATTTATAAGAACATGTCATAGTATTGCAGATGCTTGTGCATTAGCAATAAGTACACCAGAAGGAATTATACTTCATACAGGAGATTTTAAGGTTGATTATACTCCAGTAGATGATGAGTTATTAGATTTGCATCGTTTTGCAGAACTAGGAAGTCAAGGCGTTTTATTAATGATGGCAGATAGTACTAATGTTTTAAATGATGGATACACTATTTCAGAAAAAGAAATAGGAAAAAATTTAGATAATCTATTTTCACAAGCAAAAAAAAGGGTAATAGTAGCATCATTTGCATCTAATATACATAGAATACAGCAAATTATAGATTCATCTATTCGTTATAAAAGAAAAGTTGCATTTAGTGGTAGGAGTATGGAAAGAGTATCTAAAATAGCTATAGAATCAGGATATTTAAAAATTGATGAAAATGAAATTGTAAATATATATGATGTTAATAAATTTGATCCTGAAAAAATAACAATAATAACAACGGGATCTCAAGGTGAGCCTATGGCAGCACTTTCAAAAATAGCAAGCGGAGAACATAGACACATAAGTGTTCAAGAAGGCGATTTTATAATTATTTCAGCATCTCCAATTCCAGGAAATCAAAAGGCTATATCAAATCTTATAGATAAGCTATTTATAAGAGGAGCAGACGTTATTTATAATGATATAGAGGAAGTACACGTATCAGGTCACGCTTGTAAAAGTGAATTAAAATTAATTCACACTTTAGTTAGACCAAAATACTTTATGCCAGTACATGGAGAATATAGACATTTAGTTGAGCATAAAATATTAGCACAAGATTTAGGAATGAAATCAGAAAATATATTTATTATGGATATAGGAAACGTTCTAGAATTAAGTAAAAACACAGCTAAAATAACAGGAAAAGTACCAAGTGGATCAGTTATTGTAGATGGAATAGGTATAGGAGATATAGGAAATATAGTTCTTAGAGATAGAAAAGACATAGGAGAAAATGGAGTTATTACTATTGTTATGACAATAGATCAAAAAAATTCAATGTTACTTGCAGGTCCTGATATACTTACAAGAGGATTTGTTTATGTTAGAGAATCAGAAGAGTTAATAAATGAATTAAGAGAAATTGCTAAAGTAGAAGTACAAAAATGTTTAGACAACAACATTAGAGAATGGAATAAGATTAAAAGAAGTATAAAAGAAGCTATAGGTGATTATGTATATATAAATATAAAAAGAAGACCTACAATATTGCCTATTATAATGGAAGTATAAATTAAACTAAATAAAAAATAGACTAGAGAAAAATACTCTAGTCTATTTTTTATTTAGGCATGCCTGCATCGAGAAGAAATTACTTTTTCTCTAAGAGTCAATAATGTTTAAGATAGAGATTTAGAAATCTCAGGATTTTTAAGCATAAGTCTAATCAAAATAGGTATAAATATCAACTGAATTACCATACCAGGAATAGCAGTTGAAAGCCCACCGACAACATAAGCAATAGGACTTATTTTAGGAGCAATAGTTAAAGACACAACAAAAGCACCAACAATAGCAAATAATCTACCAGTCACCATACCAGTTATCAAAGAAACATATATTTTCTTAGTTTTAGAAAAAACCAAACCTGTAACTAAACCATATCCACATAATTCAAACGCCATAATTGGCATAACAGGAACTAATGGAGGCATTCCAGTCATAAATCCACTAAGAATAGGTGTTAAAATACCGACAAAAGCACCACATAAAGGACCTAGTAAAAATCCAGCTATTAAAACTGGTATATGCATTGGTAAAAACATAGGACCAGCCAATTTAAAAGTATGGAAAAACATAGGTAATATAACTCCGAAAGCTATAAAAATACCTGATAAAACCAAATTTTTTGTTTTCATTTTTTTATCCCCCTGAATTTAAAAAATATATTATTAATCACAAAATCATACTATTTACTTATAACTAAGTAATATAATTCATCATTTTCAAAAGCAGATTCAACATTTAAATTAGCTTCTTCAAATAAATTCTTTTGCAAATTAACTTCAATTAATCTAGAATTACTTACACGAGCATCTGTATTTTTGTGTACGTTGTTTAAAAATTCTCTACTATTAGAATGAGCAATCATTAATTTTCCATTAGAAGTTAAATTGTTCTCAACTAATTTTTTAATAGTATTAGTCTTGTTTTCTAAATGAGGAAACATAGAATATAAAATAATTTTATCAAATTTTGAATTTATATCCTCAGATTCAACATTTACTAAATCAAAGCTAACATTATGTAAATTCTCAAATTTCTTTCTTGCAACACTTAGCATATTATCAGAAATATCTACAGCTTTTATATTTCCATTAGGATTTAACTTATTTAGAAATGGAATTAAAACCCCAGTACCAGTACCAATATCTAAGATGCTGTCATTTTCATGAATGTCTAATTTATCTAAAAGATAATTTATTTTGCATTCATTTATCTCAATCATATTATCCCAATTGTGTGCAACTGAATTAAAAAAATCTACTTGTTCCATATATAGCCCCCCCTTTTTTTTTCATTAGAAATGCAAAAAAAGCCATGAAGAAATAAAAGCCTTCATGGCTTGATTACAAAATATACATTATTTAGTTAGATTATAGCATATTTTGGATAATATTTAAACTAATTATCAACTTTTATAAAACCATAAAAAACTAATAAATAAAATAAAGACTTTCAATGTGTAAAGGTAAAATATATGGATAGATAACTAGAATTGTATAAATAGTAGTAGAGATTATGAAAAATTTGAGAATTAAAAAAAGATTATGATTAATAAAGTATAGTTATGTTATAATTTAAAAGATATTGATAATTCATATCAATTAAAAATTATTATATAAAATGGGGAATAATATGGAAAATATAAATAAGTTTCAAAGTTTTATTATCTTAATAATGGTAGCTATAGGTATTATATTAGGACAAGTAGATTTAATACAAAATTACTCTGAATTTGTAATAATGCCAGCACTACTAATAATGTTATTTTTAGTATTTATACAAATACCATTAAAGGAAATACGAAATTCACTTAAAAATATTAAATTTACTATAGTATCAATACTTATAAATTTTGTGTGGACTCCAATTGTTATATTTATTTTAGGCAGGTCTTTTTTAGGAAATAATCCAGAACTTTTAATAGGATTTATTATGCTTATGGTAACACCATGTACAGATTGGTATTTAATTTTTACAGGTATTTCAAAAGGTAATGTTGCATTAGCATCATCTATTTTACCTCTAAACTTAGTACTTCAATTACTTTTATTACCAGTGTACATATTTATAATAGGAGGCACAAGTATAGATATAAATATTATAAGCTTAGCTAAGGGAGTTGTATTTAGTTTATTAATACCACTTATAGGTTCTATCATTTGTAGAAAAATCATTATAAATAAAATAGGAATTGAAAAGTTTACAGAGCAGTTAGTATATAAATGTTGTGATTTTCAAGGGTACTTTTTAAACATAGCTATAGTTGCAATGTTTGCATCACAAGGTAAGATACTAATGGAAAATCTTCAAGTTTTAGTAGTATTATTAGGCCCAATATTATTATTCTTCATAATAAATTTTATAGTAGGAAGATTTGTTGGAAGAAGAATTAAATTAAGTTATGAAGATAACGTAGCTTTAAATTTAACTACATTAGCTAGAAATTCACCAATTGCTCTTGCAATATCAGTAGCAACATTTCCAGATAGACCATTAATTTCATTAGCACTTATAATAGGACCACTTATTGAGCTTCCAATATTATTCATAGTTTCAAAGATATTATTAAAAATAAGAAATAGTGAGAAAATAAGTGAGAGCATTTAAATAAAATAATGACATTATAATTGATAAAAAACTGAGAAGGGGATACTTTATAGATCTCCCTGAGAGATATATATTGTGTTTCCTTTTAATTAAATAAAATCTTTCTTTTGATAACTTATATCCATTTTAACCTTTTAACTTTTATGTCTTATAACACAAAGTAAACCACATTTCTAGGTAATACAATTGTAGTTAATGATGATTTGATATACTAGAAGTTAAATAGTACTTTTTGTAAATATGTATGTAATGAAAAATATTATAAAAATTGAGAAAATTGTTATTATAGAGAAAAATACAAAATTAAAAACATCTTCAAATTCATAAAAAATGACGAAAAGAATATATAAAGAAAAATAAAAGTCGATAAAAGTCTACAATTTACAATGGTTTTTTAATTATAATAACAAAAAAACTTATAACAAATAAATAC
>NZ_NOJZ02000049.1 GCF_002251085.2 Romboutsia maritimum
AATCATTGTTATACAAGTATTTCGTTAGATAAAAGACATACACCATGTATATAGATATAAGAATTATTGGACTTATAATTTTCTTATTTACTTTCATTTATCCCCCCCGATATTTCTTATTATTTATAATCTAATAATTTTTGTACTAAAAAAAGAATATCATAGTTATACCCCTTTAATATTGCTTTTTATTTTTTGCTTAAATGATAAAGTAATAATAAACATCTAAGACTACTTATTATACATATAGTTAAACAAAAAGTAGGGTCTATAAAATGTGTTTCTCCAGTATAAGCAACTCTAATTAAATAATAAATCATCTCTATTAAACACATATACAATATCAACTTTATATTTACTTTTAATTTAGATATTAATTCTTCTTTATTACTATACTCACCCATTAATAAAGTCTCAGACATGTATTTAGATATCTTATCTATAACTTTCATAAAAGCCCCCTATATATCCTTTTGTTAACATTATATATAACAATTGTTAAATTAATTATAACAGAATTTATAGTTTAACAGATTTACAATAAAATAGATGTTTTATTGAAGATAATAAAAATTAGCTAAAGATTGATGGATGAAATTTAAGTTTAAACAAGTTTTAGAACTGCTCCCTTTAAAACTAATATATGTTAAAATTGCTTGATATTTAGCCAATTAGCTTACTCCTTTATCTGATTTAATATATATTAACCTGTTTTTCACCTTATTGTTAATCATAAATTTAGCTAACATAGACAAAATTGAACTGCTCCCTTTATGATGGACAGGGAGCAGTTCAATTTCTTTTAACATGATTCTTTTTCGTATTTAACTTTTCTGTAAATAAAAATTGATAATACTAAAAATCCAAATATTAAAGCACTATTGTCAATTAAATTCTTCAATGAAGTCAATATAGTACCATTTTCCACAAATCCAGATAGAAAACATATTACAAATATACCTATTGAAATAATTCCATATATAATTGATAGTATTTTAGTTACCATTAACTTTGTTTTTAAATTGCCTATTTTGCTACTACAAATATATACCAAAGGTAATATTGCTATTGTCGCCAGTGCCCATGATATAGGATGCCTTAATGCTATAGCTACAGAATAGATTAATATTACTAATATAGCACTATAAATAAATTTATCATATATTTTTACATTACTCATTTTAAAACCTCCATAAATTATGTTTTTTCTATCTCTTTAATCAACAAGTTCACAAAATCTTTTTTTAATGTATTCAAAATCAAAAGAATATAGTATTCTTCTACTACTACCATCTAAAATTCTATAATGATTTGATATTATATTTTGTTGAATTGTAAAGCCATTTTTACTCTGAATATCCTTCCACCAAATCTTTCCTCCAAGCGTTGGAATATATTTAATGTCATCATTTTCAAATGATAAAGTCCGTATTATATCTTCTATATCACCTCCAAAAGTTAATTCTAATATTTCACTATTCTTAAATATAACACATACTGCAATAGCAACTGCCCAGCCTAAACTTCCTCTTTCCTTTTCAACTTGTACTAATGTTTTTTTAGATATTCCAAGTACCTCTGCCATTTTATCTTGTGTATATCCTTTTTCAATTCTTACAAGTTTAACTTTTTCGTCAACTTTTTTTATAAATTCAGTTCTTATCATAAAAATTTCATCCTTTACTTATCATTTACTTATAAATCCATACAACAAAAGTATCCTTATAGTGTAATATTACACTACAAGGATACTTTTGTCAATTTTTGATAATTAATATAACAGTTTCCTATTAAATTGTACTTTACTAAATTCTATAACTACTTATAGCTTTGTGCATAATTGTACTAAAGTTTTTGAACCTTAGTAATATCAATGAATATATAAGCGTTACATAAGAATTGATACTAATTGTAACTAAAAAAATCTTATCTAATTATATATAAATATCCCTATTAATATAATTCCAACAGGTACCATTACACCTGTACTACAAATAGTAATGAAATTTTTCACTTTGTTCTTATCTGTGAAAATCTTTTTAATCACTATATAAATACCGACACCAATAATTCCACCAATAGTATTGGTAATAATATCAGTTATATCACTAGCACCTATCCCAAATACATACTGGCTACACTCAAATATAAAACTTATTATCGCCATTATACATATACTTTTAGATATTTTTATATCCTTAATTAATATATTTATATAAATACCCAATGGTATAAATAAAATCATATTACCAAATATATCTAACTTATTAAAATTTCCTTTAAATACATCATCAAATGGAATTAAATTAAGTGTTCGTGAAAAATACCTATCTTTGCTAAATATCTCTAATGGAGATACATATTTAAATGGAATATTCCATAAAACAAATATTACGTAAAAAACCAATCCCATGATAAATAAACTATTAATTATTTTTTTCTTATTCATTTTTAAATCCCCTCATTTAAATTTTTTATACAATATACAATAATTATAAACTATAGTTTTATAATAACATAAAAACACAATCTAAAGACATAATGCAGCAGCCATAGTGACTGTAAAAATCTCTATAGCTACTGCCTTATCATAAAATCTTACTGCAAACACTCTTTCTATTTTACATTAATAGTCTGATGTGCCATTTCAACTAACTCATTTTGTGATAAATTAGAATCTATTACCAAGAAAGAATAATTAACTCCATCTTGCATCCAACTCAAAGATTGAACTTGAGACACTTCTTCCTTTTGAGAGCCATAGCTAAACACATATTTACCAGATAATTCATCTTGCTTATCTTGTTCTGTCAATTTGTAATCTGGTGGTACTGACTTATTAGCATATGATTGATAATATAAATCTATATTGTTATAATTATCAACAATAACCTCTTTTTTGGATCTTTCACCCAACATTCCATTTTCAATGTAAAGACTTAATTTATCATTTCCTTTTTCATAATTAAAATCAAGTGACTTTGTTTTTGCTACAGAATTACCTTTCTCATCTAGTCCTTCATTATATACAGTATGGCCACTTATAAATTTATATCCATTGTTAAATTCCTTAACTAATTTAGGATTAAATCCAAAATCATCATTTATTTGTTTTTCTGTAGGAATGCTTGTATATGTTGGTATATTGCTAGAACTTCCAACTATAGAGAATATTTTTCCTGCTGCAAATACAGTTGATCCTAATGCCATAGTAGCGACTACTGCAACTATAATTCTTTTTTTAAAAGATGCCTTTTTACATAGTTTCATATTTTCCATTTCACCAATCTCCTTTTGATCAGGTAAGTTGTTTAATGTAACTCTTACCTTATTTTTAAAACTTTCTGGTGTATCTGAAAAGGCATTATTCCAATTATAATTTTTCATAAGTTACCTCCATATGTTTTAATTTTCTTTTTAATAGTTTCCGTCCTTTTGACAATCGACTTTTTACAGTTCCTGAAGGTACTTTTAAAATATCTTTAATTTCTTCTACTGAATATCCCTCTATATAATAAAGAACAATTGTAATACGAATACGTTGAGGTAGTTTTTTTATTGCTAAATATAATTCACTATAATCCTCTTTGTCATCATCCTTAGTAAACGCAAAAAATTCTTCATATGATACTGTTGGATGTTCCCTGCGTTTTAAACTATAACACTCATTTATAAGTATCCTAATTAACCATGTTTTAAAATATTGTTCTTCTTTTAATGTATTTAATTTGTCGTAAGCTTTTAAAATTGCCCCCTGAACTGCATCTTCACAATCTTTCTCATTAATCAAAATTGATTTAGATACATGATATAAAGTACTCTCAGCCTCAAGGACTTTATCTATAAATGTATTTTTATTCAATTGACTTCCTGCCTTTCCGTGCAAATTGTAGCGCTACTTATTTGCATTTACACTAATTAGATGTATATATGTACTAAATGGTTCACTTTTTTTCATTTAAATAAAAATTATTTTTAATTATCTATTATGCTACAATTAAATTAGGATTTTATAGATTAAGGGGTGATAAGTATGAAGATTTGTAGTAAATGCGATAGTAAAATTGGTATATTACAAAGATTTAAATCTAGTTTTAGTACTATACAGTATGTATGTTGTGAAATAGAATGTGATAAGTGCAAAACTAGATATAAAGTAAGGAATAAAAAAGCTATTAGTATAACTAGATCTGTACTATATTTTTTATTTATTGTTCATATATCTGCATCTTTTAAATTTAGTATTACAGAAAAGTTTATTTGGGTAACAATAGGGTGTTGTCTTTTAAATCCTATTGCAAATTTTATAGTATCATATTTTGCAGATTATAAAGAAATTGAATAAAATTATATACATTTTTTTTAACACAAAAAGAGAGCAAAAATTTTAAAATGTAATATACTCTCTTTATTCTCAATACATAAAAATTATTAATTAAAAATTTCCTCTTTAATAAATTAGAATTTAACGACCTTATTTTTGACTTTTCTAATGTAATATAAATGAGTTAATCATCCCAACAAATAATACACCAAACATAAAAGTTGCACAACTCACACAAATTATTCCAGGAACAAATATAATTATCCTATTTCTTTTAGGATGGTAACTATTTTTAACTTCATAAACCTTATACACTACATAACATGAAATTACCATTGGAATAGCTCCAAATCCAAGTAACATAAATGCTTCTTCATATAGTTTAAAAGGAATCATTGCATCTGGATTAATAATAATATCTGAGTGTGATAAGAATATAATACTTAGAAATAATGTAATACAAGTACCTATAGAATAAATAATTCCAACTATCATTTTCGATATCTTCTTCATATATGCCTCCTACCAATCTCTGTCTAATTTACATAATAATGCAATTCTTCTAAATTGAAAATATCCCGCTTACAAATTCCTATTAATTTGTATATTAAATATAAGAATTAATACATAGTTTATAATAATTGTTAATTTAATTATAACAAAGATTACTATTTCCCATGTGTTCACTAAAAAGCACCTAGTTTTTACTAAGTGCTTAAGTAATTAGTAATTGCTTTGTATATATATTTTTTCAAAAAAATTCTTAATAGAAAAATATAATTTTAAAATATTACACGATTATATATAATCAAAATATCTAACCCACCAAGTACTTTCTTCATCCATATACTTATTAATTCCATCATAAGATTCATTAAGTGATTCTGAATCAATATAAATATATCCATTATTTTTTAATATCTCAATTATTTTCTCAATAGGATATTTACTATACATATCACCTTCTGTAACGCTAGATATTGTAACCATATTTCCAAATGATGAAAACTTGATTCCTAAATCACATAACCATACGGTACCTTTAAAATCTTCACAAGGATAATCTCGCTTATTTTTACTTTTTTTATAAATTGCTAATTCCGTAAAAAACGAAGCATCTTGAACCTGATCATCTATTCTTAATTTATTTCTAATAATATTTTCAATTTGACTCTTGATACTATGAACTCTTTTCATTTCATCAAGATAATTGAAATTTTGAGGACATTCACATTGTTCTTCATCGTCAAAACTTAATAATAATGCCTTTAATTCTTTTTCCAATATATTCACTCCTTTAAGATGATCCATGCTATATTACAATTGCGTATTATAGTTACATTATAACCTTAGTAATAATTGGAGT
>NZ_NOJZ02000004.1 GCF_002251085.2 Romboutsia maritimum
GTTCGGTCAAACTAAAAAGATAAGTAATAGTACAATTAAAAAAGAAGAAGCTACTGTAGTTAATACTCAAATAGTTGTACTATCTGAAAGCGATAATAAAATAAATGAAAGTAATAATGCTAAAGCAGTAGTAGAAAGCTTTAAATCTATAAGTGAAGATAATATATTAGAAGGAAGAAAAATAAATAAAAAAGTAAATTTTGAATCTTATAATATAGGTACTGATATAAATAAAGTAAGTTGTGAGGAAGCTTCTAACTTTATAAGTTTACCAGGAACTGATTTAGATTTTAATTATTTAGTAATTATATATATTATTAATTCATTTATAAAAGTATAAATTTTGGTTAAGTTGTTATAATCAAACATAACAACTTTACTCACATTTTTACTACATATGTTATAGAATATGCAAATAAACATATATAATATATAAGAATAACTTATAGTTTTTAAAATTTATTTTGATTATAAAGTAATGAGTATAATTTAATAAAATAAAAAAATTATAAAATTTTTATTTTACAAAATAACTAAAATAAATAGAAAAAATGTGAATTTATATATATAATATGTATAAAGGGGGGAGTATTTATGACAATTACAATCAGTAAACAACAAATAGAAATGTTTTATGACAATTTGAAGTTGTATACTAAAGGGGATGAAGCTAGTAAGGTAGATTCTAAGTTTTATCTAATGTTTTTTGTAAACACTATATTAAATTCACTTGAAGAAGGGGAAATTGTTCATTTTGGAAATGAAATATTTGAATCAATAGATGAATTTAATAAATGGCTATATAATGATTACAATAAAAAGTTAGGGACAGAAAATTTAAAATATATATTATAAAAATAAAAAAATGACCTTTAAGGTCATTTTTTTGTTTTTACTTATACTAAATAATAAAATTTAAAATCTAAAAAACATTTGGAAATTAAAATATTAAATAGTTTGAAAAATGAGAAAATATGTTGAAAAATGGAGAAAATATATTATAATATATAATAATGTATATTAAGACAAAAATAAATAATAATTTTTGGAGGCAAAAATGGAAGACAAAGAATTGAAAAAAACACTTGGTATGTCAACTGCTTTATCTACAGTAGTTGGAATGGTCATAGGGGCAGGAGTGTTTTTTAAGCCACAATCAGTTTATTTAACAACTGGAGGAGCTCCTGGACTTGGTATTATAGCTTGGGTACTAGCAGGAATGATAACTATATTTGCAGGATTAACAGCCGCTGAGATATCAGCAGCTATACCAAAAACTGGTGGCATGATGATTTATATAAAAGAAATATATGGAGATAAATTAGGATTTTTAACTGGTTGGATGCAAACAGTTCTATTTATCCCAGGAACTATAGCAGCTTTAGCAATTATATTTGCTCAACAAGCAACAACTTTAATAGGAAATAATGATTTATTATTGCCTATATCAGTAGGAATAATAATGATAGTTGCGGGATTAAATTCTTTAGGCTCTAAGGTGGGAGGAAGTATACAAATAGTTTCTACAGTATGCAAATTAATACCTCTTATTTTAATAATTGTATTTGGTTTTATCAAAGGATCTGGAAATAATCCTATTTTACATCCGATAGTAGGTGAAAATATAAATTTTGCTAGTGTATTAGGTCAAGTTTTAATAGCTATATTATTTGCATATGATGGTTGGATTAATGTTGGAGCATTAGCAGGAGAGATGAAGAATCCAGGTAAAGATTTACCGAAAGCGATAGTTGGAGGATTATCAGTTGTTATGGCAATATATGTGGTTATTAATTTAGCTTATTTATGGGTGTTACCAGCAGAAAAATTAGCTACATTTTCAGCTCCAGCATCAGCAGTTGCAGAAACTATATTTGGACCTATAGGAGGAAAAATTATAATTGTTGGGATACTAATATCAGTGTTTGGAACACTTAATGGTTTTTTATTAACTGGTTCAAGAATAACATATACATTAGCCTGTGAAAAGACGTTACCAGGATATAACTTTTGGGCTAAATTAAATTCAACTAAAGTACCAATTAATTCAATATTTTTAGTTGCATTTATTTCATCATTATATGCACTTTCAGGTCAATTTAATTTATTAACGGATTTATCTATTTTTACTATATGGTTGTTTTATATATTAACATTTATAGGAGTAATTAAATTAAGAAAAGATCAGCCGAATTTATATAGACCATACAAAGTACCTCTATACCCGATAATACCAATGATATCAATAGCAAGTGGATTATTTGTTGTTATTAATCAATTATTTTTCTCTGGTATGAAAAGTACTATGATATGTATTGGTGGATTAATAATAACAATTATAGGATTACCAGTATATATTTATATGAATAAAAAATTGGAAATAAATTCGGAAATAAATTCGGAAAATTTTAACAATATAGCATAACGTTATTTAAAATAAAAAACGTATTAAGTTAAAATATAACATTTTAACTTAATACGTTTTTATTTTTTTGAAATTTAAAATGCAGATAAATTTTAGTTTATTTATATTCAGAAATAAGAAAAATAAAATTTTTAATATTAACTAATATGGGTGATAAAAGAGATATTTTGACTAATACTATTAAATAAAGTAAAAAAAATAAAATAGTTAAAACTTTTTGTCGAAGGTATACGTCTATATATCAGTGATAGAAAAATAAACAATGAAAAATAACAATATAACTAAATATAAATAATAACTAAGTATGGGGGTATGTGCGATGAATAAAAAGTTAAATAAAAAAAAGCTATTAATAGTTTCAGCTATGGGGACAATTGCTTTATTTGCAATTATAGCTACTTTTAATATAGGTTTTGTAAGTTCTAAAGAAGATGGTAAATTAAGAGATACTAATTTATCATCTGTTACAATGACAAATTTAATGGATTTTTCATCAAAGGAAATATATAAAGGACCAAGTGAAAATTCTGGTAAGGTTGCTTACATAACAATAGATGATGGTCCATCTAAATACACTGATGATATAATAAAGATTTTAAATAAATATAATGCAAAAGCAACATTTTTCATGATTGATGGAAATATGAAAATATATCTTGAGCAAGTTAAAAATATAATAGAAAGTGGAAGTACAACTGGATTTCATAGTGTTTCTCATGATATACATAAACTTTATGAAACAAATACATCTGCTAGGGAAGAGTTTGATATAAATAACAAGACACTATTTAAGATAGCAGGTAAGTATTCAAAAGTAATAAGATTACCTTATGGTAGTAAACCTTATATGCCATCATCATCATACGAGGTTTTGAATAGCGCGGGATATAAACTATGGGACTGGGATATAGATACACAAGACTGGAAATCAACTTCCACTCAAATTATAAATAATGTAAAAAAATACTCTAAAGATAGAGACAATATTGTTATATTAATGCATGAAAAGAAACAGACATTACACGCTTTAGATGAAATGTTAAAATATTTAAGTGATGAAGGATATGAATTTTTACCTATAGACCAAAATGAGAAGCCAAAAAACTATTGGTTAGGGAATCTAAGTTAATATAAAAAATAAAAAAACATATATATATATAGTGAAAATAAATAAAAATGAGGTGCATTGAAGTGAAGAGGATATTGTATACAGGAATAATTGCTATACTAACATTATCCATGACTGGATGTAGTGGAAAAATTATAGCTACAGTAAAGGGGATTGATATAACGAACGAACAATTTGAAAAAACATTACAAATAGTATCGTCTACTAGAAATTATATGGATAGTGAATATGTAGAAGATATGGAGAAATCTTTAGGTAAAAAATACAAAAAAAATTTGGAAAATACAGTATTATCATTTATGATAGATAATGAACTTTTATATCAAGAAGCTAAGGATAAAAAATTAATTCCAAGTAGTGAAGTAATTAATTCTAAATATGAAGAATTAGAAAAAATTATTAATTCAAATCCAACATACAAAAAAGAAATTGATAAAGTTGGATTGAATAAAGAATACTTATTAAAACAAATATCTAAAGATTTAGCAATCGAAAAAAATAAAAATAACTTTGAAGAAAAAATAAATATAAGTGAAAAAGATATATTAGACTATTATGAAAAAAATAAAAGTAAGTTTAAAATTAATGAAGTAGAAGCTTCTCATATTTTAATATCAACTTTGGATAAAAATAAAAAACAAGTTAAAGAGGATGAAAAGAAAAAATTAAAAGAAAAAACAGAAAATTTATTACATAAAATAAATAATGGGGAAAGTTTTGAAGAGTTGGCAAATAAATATTCAGATGATAAATCTGCTGGTAAAAATGGCGGAAAATTAGGATATTTCTCAAAAAATGAAAAAAATGCTGAGTTTACAAATGAGGCATTTAAATTACAAAAAGGTCAAATATCAAAAGTAGTAGAAACATCATATGGATATCATATAATAAAGGTAACTGATAAAAAAGAAATTTTAAAAAATTTAAATGACAGTAAAGATGATATAAAAAAACTTATATTGAATGAAAAATATATAAATCATATAGAAGAGTTAAATAAAAATGCAGATATAAAGAGATAACATAAAATTATATGCATATATAGAATTACAATAGCAAATATCTTATACTTTAATTAAAATGAATTTATTTAAATTTTAGTATAAGATATTTTTATATTAAAAAATGTATAATTAAAATCAATATGAATAGTGAAGTAGTAAAGTAGTTTAATCAAAAGGAAAGGAACATATATGAATATAGAAATTAGAGAAGTTACAAATGAAAATAGAAATCAAATTTTAAATTTGTCAGTTAATGAAAATCAAAAGTCATATATTGAATCTGTAGAAGAATGTTTAAAAGAGTCAATGGAATATAAGAACTATAAACCAGTAGGACTTTACAAAAATAGTTGTTTAGTTGGCTTTGCAATGTATGGTTTTTTCCCTAAGGAGGGTGAAAATGGAAGAGTTTGGTTAGATAGACTATTGATAGATAAAAAATATCAAGGTAAGGGTTTAGGAAGTGAAATGTTAGAATCTCTAATCAAGCATTTGGTAAAAGAGTACAAGTGTAATGAATTATTTTTAAGTCTATATGAAAATAATAAACGAGCTCTTCATTTATACAAAAAATTTGGATTTGAATTTAATGGGGAATTAGATGTTAATAACGAAAAAGTAATGGTTAAACATTTATAATAAATATAATATTTTTAAGATATTAAAAATTAAATAAAAGGAATACAAATAAAAAAGAATTAATTGTATTGGTACAATGTGTGCTAAATTCAATATAATACCAAAAATATTGAAAAAGAAATGAAATCGTACTACTATAATAATTGTTAAAGTTAAATGTATTAGCAAAAACAATACAATTTAAAAATAAGGGGGATACAATTATGAATAGCAGATACGCATTAAACAAAAACTTAGCTGAAATGTTAAAAGGTGGAGTAATAATGGATGTTACTAATCCTAAAGAAGCGATAATAGCTGAAAAGGCAGGAGCTTGTGCTGTAATGGCTTTAGAAAGAGTACCATCAGATATAAGAAGAGATGGTGGTGTAGCTAGAATGTCAGATCCTAAAATGATAAAAGAGATTCAAGAAGCTGTGAGTATACCAGTTATGGCAAAAGTAAGAATAGGACATTTTGTAGAAGCTCAAATACTAGAAGCTTTAGAGGTAGATTTTATAGATGAAAGTGAAGTTTTAACTCCAGCAGATAATTTATATCATATAGATAAAGTTAAATTTGAAGTTCCATTTGTATGTGGAGCTAGGAATTTAGGAGAAGCTTTAAGAAGAATAAAAGAAGGTGCTTCTATGATAAGAACTAAAGGAGAAGCAGGAACGGGAGATGTTGTTGAGGCTGTAAGACATATGAGAACTATGACATCTGATATAAGAAAAATTGTGTCTATGGGAGAAGAGGAACTTATGAATGCTTCTAAAGAAATGGGAGCACCATATGACTTAGTTAAATACGTGCATGATAATGATTCATTACCAGTGGTTAATTTTGCAGCAGGAGGTATAGCAACTCCAGCAGATGCAGCACTTATGATGCAATTAGGATGTGATGGAGTATTTGTTGGATCAGGAATATTTAAATCTAACAATCCTGAAAAAAGAGCAGAAGCAATAGTTAAAGCTGTTACATACTATAATAATCCTAAAAAATTGGCTGAGATATCAGAAAATTTAGGTGAAGCTATGAGTGGAATATCTGTTAGTAGTTTAGGAAGTAATGAAAAATTAGCAATAAGAGGATGGTAATATGAGAATAGGTGTATTAGCTATGCAAGGAGCCTATAAAGAGCATATAAATATACTTAGACAATTAGGTATAGAAGCTATAGATTTAAGATATAAGGAAGAATTTGAAAATATAGAAGGGATAATTATACCAGGTGGAGAAAGTACTAGTATAGGTAAATTAATTAAAATATTAGATATATATGATGTTTTAAAAGATAAAGTTTTAGAAGGTATGCCTATATTGGGTACTTGTGCAGGTATGATTGTATTAGCAAAAAAAATACATAATCAAGAAAATACTCATATAGCTACAATGGATATAGAAGTAATAAGAAATGGATATGGAAGACAGCTAGGAAGTTTTAATACAAATGAAAGTGTAAGGTATATAGGAGAAAATATACCTATGGTATTTATTAGAGCTCCTTACATAAAGAGTGTAGGAAAAGACGTAGAAATATTATCAGTTGTAGATGATAAAATTGTAGCTGCAAAACAAGATAATATGTTAGTTACATCTTTTCATCCAGAGTTAACTAATAATACTAACGTTCATGAGTATTTTGTAAAAATGATTAAGGATAGACAATAATTAAAAAACATATTGATTTTAAAGATTATCTCAACTAATTTATAAGTATCTATATAAAATTTATAAATAAATAAAAATGTGATTTTGTAGGCGAAAGTTATTAAATTAATTACTAATATTAGGTATATTCTTCTAAATAGTAATTAAATTTAAATTAACTTAATATAATTGTCCTAAAATAGAAAATAGGGAGGTTATAGTTATGGCAACAAGAAAGCACAGAAGAGATAAAGTTAAAATTAGAAAGAAAATGTTAAAAGAAATAGTAGAGAGAAAGAAAAATAAAGAAAACGAATTACAAAAGGATAAAAAATAAAATAAATCGGGGTATACCAAAATTTTTAGGTATACCCCGATTTGTTTTTATATACAATTTAAGATAGTCAATATAATAAACTTAAGTGGATTTGAGCTATATGAAATAAAAATAGATAAATTATAATAAATAAACCTTATGGACATAAGGAATAATGAAATTAATAAAATAAGTAAATTTAACTTATAATACTTAAACATAATTAAGCAATATGGTATTATTAATAATGGTTGAAAAAAATGTAATTATTTGTAATAAAATGTGAATTATATTTAAAATATTATTAAAGAAAGGAGAAACTAATGAATAAAAAAGAGTTTACAGAAGACCCTAGATTTAAACAGTGCAACAAAGAAGCATTTATGGGACTAAGTCTTGGAATTTTAAATCTTATTTGGTGGTTTGGATGGGGATATGGATTAGGTTCTAAGCCTATATCAGAGTATACATATATTATGGGTTTACCAACATGGTTTTTTATGAGTTGTATAGTTGGCGGTATACTTTTTTCTGTATTAACTGTTATTATGATAAATAAGTTTTTTAAAGATATGCCTTTGGAGGGCTTAACAGAGGAAGAAGTTGAAAAATATAAAAAGGAGTTTAAGTAATGAATAATGTAAATTATGGAGTTTTAATTCCTATAATTATATATTTTATAGTTATTTTTGCAGTAGGATTTTATTCTATGAAATTTGTACGTGAAGCAAAAATGTCCAAAGATACAGAAAAAGGATTTATGGATGAATATATGACTGGAGGAAGAGGTCTTGGAGGTTTTGTACTTGCAATGACATTAGTAACTACGTATCTAAGTGCAGGTAGCTTTATAGGTGGACCAGGTACTGCTTATACTCAAGGTCTAGGATGGGTATTTTTAGCTATGGCTCAGATGCCAACCGGATATTTTACTTTGTCAGTTTTAGGAAAAAAGTTTGCAATTATAGCTAGAAAAATAAATGCAGTAACTATAACAGATTTTTTACGTGTAAGATATAAGTCTGATGTAGTGGTTATTATAACGTCTTTATCTATAGTTGTCTTTTTTATAGCAGCTATGGCCGCACAATGGGTTGGAGCTGCAAGACTATTGCAAGGTTCGGTAGGTCTTGATTATAATATAGCACTTACTGCATTTGGAGCTACAGTAATAGTACATACAGTAATAGGTGGATTTAGAGCAGTTACAATATCAGATACTGTACAAGGGATAATAATGACAATAGCTACTATAACAATATTTGTAGGAACTGTTATAGCAGGAGGCGGTATTGGAAATATTATCCAAAACATGACTTTAGTTAATCCAAGAATGATTACACCATTTGGTGTTATAAAAGGAGATATGAGTATAATTTGGGTAACTTCATTTTGGATATTAGTAGGATTTGCAGTTGTAGGTATACCATCAGTTTCTCAAAGGGCTATGAGTTACAAAGATACTAAAAGTCTTCATAAAGGAATAAAGTATGGAACAATAGTTTCTATGATTTTACTTTTAGGAATGCATTTAGTAGGAGCATTTGCAGTTACATTGGTAGGTGGTATAGAATCTGGAGATTTGGTTATACCAACTCTTACTACACAACTTTTCCCATCAGTTCTAGCAGGTATTTTATTAGCAGGACCACTTGCATCAATAATGTCAACAGTTGATTCACAGCTGTTGGTAGCATCTGGATCAATAGTAAATGACTTATACGTAAATTATATAAAACCTGATTTAAAATATGATTCTAGAAAAATTGGTAAGATAAGTACTATTGCAACTGCAATTATTGGAGTAGCAATTTATTTAGTAGCATTTAACCCACCAGAATTAATAGTATGGTTAAACTTATATGCAAATGCAGGTATAATAGCTACATTTTTATGGTCAATAATTTTAGGACTTTATTGGAAAAAGGCAAATTCTAAAGGTGCTATTGCTTCAATAATAGGAGGAATAGGAAGTTATATTTTATTTAGTAGAATATGGACAAGGCCTTTAGGAATGCATACAATAGTGCTTCCTTTAATAATTTCATTAATATTATTTATAATAGTATCAATGATTACAAAACGACCGGATGATGAAACTATAGAAATATTTTGGGGGGTATATACAAAATAATAAAGATTATTTACAATATCAAAATTTAAAAATATGTATAAAGAATATATTAATTGATTAATATTTGATAATATAGTATATATATTTTAGTCATATCAAAATCTATATTTAAAATATATAAGATAACAAAGGAAAATTTAGACAGGGGGGACATTATGGAAAAAAGCCGAGATAGTTTTAATTCAAAATTAGGATTTATTATAGCATGTATAGGTTCGGCAGTAGGAATGGGAAATATTTGGATGTTTCCTTATAGAATAGGACAATTTGGGGGTGCAGCGTTTCTTATACCATATTTAATATTTGTAATTTTATTAGGATATACAGGACTTATAGGAGAATTTGCATTTGGCCGTATGAATCAAACAGGTCCAATTGGTTCTTTTGATAATGCTATGAAATCGAGAGGATTAAAAGGTGGAAAGTTACTTGGAATTATACCTGTAATTGGAGCATTTGGGATAGCTGTAGGATATGCTGTTGTTGTAGGATGGTTTATTAGATTTTTAGTAGGTTCAATAACAGGAACAATGATAAATACTAATGATTTAGTTTCCTATTTTGCAGAAATATCAGGAAGTTTTGGTAGTATTATATGGCATTTACTAGCTATAATAATAACATCAGTAATATTAATAATGGGCATTTCTAGAGGAATAGAAAAAGTTAATAAATTTATGATGCCAGCTTTTTATATTTTGTTTGTAGTAGTATTTATAAGAGTAATTATGATAGAAGGTTCAATAGAAGGTATAAAATATATGTTTTTACCTAAGTGGGAGTATATATCACAGCCTAAAACATGGATTTATGCATTAGGTCAGGCGTTCTTTTCATTGTCAATAGCGGGTTCTGGAATGATAGTATATGGAAGTTATTTAAAAAGAGATATAGATATCCCAAGTTGCGCTAAAAATACAGCTATATTTGATACCATTGCAGCAATAACAGCAGGTCTCGTTATTATACCAGCTGTATTTGCATTTAATCTTGACCCAGCAGCGGGACCACCTTTAATGTTTATAACTTTACCTATAGTGTTTAAACAAATGCCATTAGGACAATTATTTGCAATTTTATTCTTTACATCAGTACTATTCGCATCTATAACTTCACTTATGAATTTATTAGAAGTACCAATAGAAGCAATACAAAATAAATTTGAGTGTAAGAGAAATTTTGCGGTGATTTTAGTTTGTAGTTTATGTTTTGTAATAGGATTATTTATTGAAAATGGAGATATTTTAGGTAAATGGATGGATTTAGTATCTATCTATATAATACCATTAGGAGCTTTAATAGCAGGAATAATGTTCTTTTGGGTAATCGGAATTAAAGTTGCAAAATCCGAAATTGAACAAGGAGCAAGTAAGCCTTTAGGAAAATATTTTGATTCAATGGCTAAATACCTATATGTACTGCTTACATTGTTAGTACTTATAGGTGGCGTTTTATTAGGAGGAATAGGATAATATTTAAGTTATAAAAACGTAGACTTATTAAAAAATACAGAATAATATAAAAAGCAATCTTAGCTAAGATTGCTTTTTATATTATGTTAATAAATTTATTTACCATTATAATAAGAAAATAGATTATTGAATTAATTTATATAAGTAAAGTATGATATAATCTTATCATATGTTAATTAGGTATGAGTTACTGAAAAAATATAAATGTAAAGGTTGGAGATTGTTATGAATAATAAAAAATATAATGATTTAAACAGCATAGATAAAAACAGTAGCGATTTATCGGTTAAATATAAAGGGATAGAAATAAAGGCTAACCTAATTTATAGAAAAAGAAAAACTATAACTATTCAAATAAAGCCAAAAGAGCAAGTAACAGTCATAAGCCCTAATAAGGTTCCTAGAAATATAATCAAGGATATATTAATGGAAAAAGGAGATTGGATATTAGAAAAATTAGAAGAATACAATCAAATTAAAAATTTTTATATAGAAAGAGAATTTATAACAGGAGATAAATTTTTTTATTTAGGAGAAGAATTAAATTTAGAAGTAGTTAAAAAAAATTGTGATGAAAATTTAAGAAATAAAAATCCTAAAATAGTTGTAGAAGATTCAAAGTTGGTATTTAAGACAAATAATACAGATAAAGAATATGTAAAAAAGTATTTAAAAGAATGGTACAAAAAAGAAAGTGAAAAAATAGTTTTAGAGAGATTAATTCATTGTAGAGAAAAATCGCAAATAATGATGCAGTTGATACCGAGTAAGCTAAAAGTAAAAGAACAAAAAAAAAGGTGGGGAACATGTACATCTAAAAGAGCTATTTATATAAATTCAAAAATATCAATGGCACGGGTTGAAGCAATAGATTATATATTGATTCATGAATTTAGTCATTTAATACATATGAATCATTCTAAAGATTTTTATAATTTAGTTAAAAGTATAATGCCAAATTATAAGCAGAATGAAGATTGGCTTAAAAAAAATAGTTATAAACTAATATTGTAGATTAGTTTATAACTATTTTTAGGATATCTTTTGCATACAATTATAACAGTAGATAATTGTTGTGAAGGAGGGTATATATGGCTAATAGTACGACTAATGATAAAAATTATAAAAATAAAAAACAAAAATCTAGTAGTAATGCAAATTCATCTGAGCAAAAAAGCTTAGGATTAGCATCTATTAGCTATGCTGATTATGTAATACTCTCATCAACACTAGCTTTTGCATTGTCAGAAGAATTAAATGATGAAGACTTAAGTATGTTGATTGCTTTCTTAGCGATGATATCTTCAGATTTAGCTATGTTAACAACTAAAAAAGGAATAAATAAATTAAAACAGCAGACAAGTAAGCAACAATTAGGAGCTGATGAAGGTGCAATAATAGCTGAAGAATCTGTAGAAGGAAGTAATATAATAGTCAGTGGATTAAGTAGAACTAATAATAAAAAAAGTAAAAAGAAAAAATATATAAAAAAAGTAAAAAGAAAAAAGAAAAAAGAAAAATAAAGAGAAATATTAGTTAATGAAATTGTGTTCAATAAAAAATTATATTTAAAGATACTAAAAATACGATTAATATTTCAAGGGAGTGTTTTGATGAGTTTGCAAAAATATGATACAGAAAATCCTACTTTAGTTAATTCAATTGTATGTGCAATAGATATATTAGGATTTTCACAGATGATAGATAATTCTTGTAATGAGGGTTATGGAAATAAACTTTTAAGAGAAATTAATTATCTTATACATAAAAATAAACAATGTATAGTTCCGAATAAGTATAGTCATGGAAAAATAAAAATATTTACAGATAATATGGTTGTAGCATATCCGATAATAGGTGATGGAGAAGAAGAGTTAGATGAAATACTTGAAAATGTTTCAGAGTATCAATTCAATTTAGCTTTAGAAGGTTTATTTGTAAGAGGAGGCGTAAGTACTGGAGATTTTTACATAAGTGATGATATAGTATTTGGAAAGGCTCTTCTTGATGCACATAACATAGAAAGTAAAATTGCTTGTTATCCTAGAATTATACTTGGAAAAGATACTATTAAGCAATTACAAAAATATATAAATTATTATGAGGATGCTCCACAAAGAAGTAAAGTACTTATTGATACCGATGGACAATGGTTTTTAAATTACTTAGAAACAATATTTAAATTTTATACAAAGTGTAATAATGAATATGAATTTGAAAGAGTTCAATATGAACTTTTAAATAGACATAAAATTAAAATTGAAGAAATGTTAGAGCTTTATAAAGAAGATATAAGAGTTTGGGATAAATATGTATGGACTGCAAATTATCATAATTATTTTTGTGATTTGCATTTTGAGGGAGAAAAAGAATTGAAGATATCTAGAAAGTCTCTTCTTTCATGGCCTAGAGAAATTTCAGATGAGGATATTTGATTATTAAAAAATTCAAAAGTAAAAAATAATTTTAAATAGCTGACTCAATTTTTGAGACGGCTATTTTTTTGCTAAATTATCATAACATATTTAGTAATTTACATATTATATTATAGAGCTTATAAAGGATTTAGAATAATTTTATATGGAGGGGAATATGTACTGTAAAAATTGTAAAAGAGAATTAAAGGAAAATGATCAAACTTGTGCTAATTGTGGAGTTAAAGTAGGTGAAGGAAATAAATTCTGTCAAATTTGTAGTGAAGAAATTAAAGAAAATGCAATTTTCTGCGCAAGTTGTGGAAAGCCAGTAGATGTAAATTATACAGAAAAAATTGATTTGAGTAAGGATAATTATAGTAGAAATGAAAAAAAGATATATTGTAGAAATTGTGCAAATGAAATGACTCAAGATGCAGCTGTATGCATAAAATGTGGATTTAAAAAAGGAAATGGAAATAATTATTGTAGTTCCTGTGGAGGAAAAACTAATGAAAATGCAGATGTATGTATTAATTGTGGAGCAGGATTAAATAATAAGAAAATTTATAGCTTAAATGGAAGTGGTAGCAAAAGTAAGTTAATAGCAGTATTATTATGTATATTTCTAGGTACGTTAGGTATACACAGATTTTATGTAGGAGACAATACAAAAGGGTTTGTTATATTAGCGTTGACACTAGGAGGAGTTTTAACTTGTGGAATAACCGCTATAATCAGTTGTATATGGGTTATTGTAGATTTGATTTTAATAATTTTAGATGAAATAACTGATGAAAATGGATTTCCACTTGAATGGTAGAAGATTAAGACTTCTTTTATATATTTCTATAATAATAATAATATATGTTGTACCTATAAGTTTTGTTGAAGGTAGAAGTTTTTGTATTTGGTATAATTTATTTAAAATAAAATGTCTGGGATGTGGAATGACAAGAGCAATTTTTAATTTATCTAGATTAAACATTAGAAATGCCTTGGAGTACAATTGGATGGTAGTATTTATATCTATTCCCATATGTTTTGTAGTTAAGGATATAGCAAATATTTTTTATGAAGAATTTAAGATATACAAATTAAAACATCCCAAAGTTCAAAAGTAAATAGAAATTAAAATATTCAATATTTATAGACTTTAATGAGGATGTAGATAAATTTGTGTGAAAACAAATTCACCTACATCCTCTGTACATTATCTAAAAAATCTAACTATCCAAAAAGGATCTTCAAATAATACGGTTAATTTACTACTAATCTTGTTCATGACTAGTTCCTCATGTTTTAAATTACAGAGAAGGGACAACCCCAGGAGGGCAGGTTATTGCTATTATAAGATATGTTCAGACTACCAACCGAAACCGTGTTTTTATCTCTAATTTTATTTTAGAATATTATTTAGGTATTTTCAAGTATACATAGTTTATACTAAAATTTTATCTATACAATAAAAGTATATGATAAAATATGGTAAAAGATTTAATTTTAAATTTAGTATAAAATACATGGAGGAAAAAAGTTGGAAAATTTAGATCATACATTTAAACCTAGGCAAAATAAAAAATTATATAGAAACTATATAATAATGAGTTCAATTTTATGTGCAACAATATTATTTATAATAGAGCAAATACTAATGGTAGATTATTTAACTAAAACCTTAAGTAAGATAATATTATTTACAATTAGTCCATTAATTTTAATAAAATTTATAAGAAAGACATCATTAAAAAAAGGATTAAATATTCAAAAGACAGATATAAAAACTATAAGTACAGGAATAGGTTTAGGATTAGTAGCAGTAGGCATATTAATAGGTACATTTATGATATTAAAACAATCTATAAATATGGAAACAATATCTATTGAGATGGCTACAAAATCTAAAATAACAGAAGCTAATTATTTAATAGTTGCAACTTACTTTACTTTAGGAAATTCTTTTTTAGAGGAATTTTTCTTTAGAGGTTTTGTATTTATAAATATGTTTAAAATGGGATATAAAAAGACTGCATATATATTTTCATCAGCACTATTTGCAATTTATCATATAGGCATTTTTAAAAATTGGTTCATTTTAGAATTAATAGTTTTATGTTTAATAGGATTGTTTTTAACAGGGATAATATTTGACTATGTAGATACTAAAAGTGATAATTTCTTAAATTCATGGACAATACATATATTAGCAGATCTAACAATAGCTATTATAGGGTATATATATTTATTTTAATAATTTTTATTAATAGAAGGGTTTATGAGTCAATATATTCTTTTGACATCAGATTGTGAATTACCAGAGATAGACTTAACTAATAAACAAAATATTACAGTAGAAGAAGCTAAAATAAAGGGAATATCATCACCTGATTGGTGTACATGGGATGAATTAGATCCAAATTGTGAAATTCTACACTTTGAAAATGAAGATGATATTAATAATCTCTGTATTTATGAAAATTATGATTTCATAGATGAGTTACGTTTATATACTGAAAATAAATATATTTATATGATAGATTGTTTAACTGATAAAAAGAGAGCGGAACAATTATTTGATTACATATGTAGTATAAATTTGCTTAATGAAATATGTATATATTAAATATGGTCTGGCGATGATGCTGAAATTACACCAGTGGAAGTGTTTATAGATAAACTTGATAAAAGTAAATTATTTAAAATAATAGATAGCTATAATTGTGGTTTAATAATAAAAAGAAGAAGTTAGAACTAAAATAATAATAATTATAAAAAATAACCGTATCACAAGTAAGTGATTCGGTTATTTTAGTATACTATATTATAAAATAAAAAATGAAGCAGCTATTATAAGATACACTGCTAGTAACTGTATACCTTCTAACCAATTAGATTCTCCGTCATGAGAAACACTATTGGCTATAAGTACGGTTGCAATAAGTGCTATTAGTTCGAATTCATTAAACACAATACTCATAGGAGTAAATATTAGGCTTAAGAATATTAACACAGGAGCTACAAATAATATTATTTGTAAACTAGATCCAATAGCGATTTCAAGAGCTACATCCATTTTATTTTTTAAAGCCATTACAATGGCAGTACTATGTTCAGCTACATTTCCGATTATAGGTATTAATATTATACCTACAAAAAATTCGCTCCAACCTAAACTTTCTGTTATAGGTTCTATGCCAGTTACTAAAAATTCACTTTCTATAGCTATTAATATGGTAGAAATTACTAAAATTAATATGGATTTTTTTAAAGACCATTTAGCATTCCCTTCATGCTCATGAACACTAGAGCAGAGATCTTTATGAGTACTAAAAGAAAAAAATAAGCTAAGAGCATATATTGAAATCATTACTATTGCAACGAAAATACTTAAGCCTTCATATCTTGTATTAAGCATGTTTGGATTTACTGTATGTGTAAATAATGCAGGAATACATAGTCCGATGACTGCAAATAATAGCATTGTTGAAGATACTTCCACAACTTTCTGATTAAAATATTGAGTTTTATATTTTAATCCACCAGCTAGCATACTTGCCCCAACTACGAGTAATATATTTCCTATAACTGAACCAGCAATAGAGGATTTAACAATTTCAAATAAGCCTTCTTTAAGTGCAAAAAAAGATATTATAAGTTCAGTGGCATTTCCAAAGGTACCATTTAAAAAACCTCCAATTTTAGGACCTGAATAAAAAGAAATTTCCTCTGTACCTTCTCCCATAAGTCCAGCTAAAGGTATGATAGATAAACATGACAATATAAAAATAATAGATGGAGAAGCATTAATAAATTTAGCTACAAAGCTTATAGGAATAAATATAAGCATATATTTCAAGACTTTCAAAAATAAAACACCTCCTTAATAAATAAAACTATGATTATGTTATGCTTACTTTAGTTAAATTATTTGTATTATAGTTGAATTAAAAAAATAAAATTTATAGTAGATATATTTAAAGTTGGATAAAAAAACTGAATATGGGTAAATTAAATAATATAAAGCTTGCTAATAAAGATTATATATGATAGTATTATAAATAAGTAGTAAAGAAATAACAATAATATCGCGGGGTGGAGCAGTTGGCAGCTCGTTGGGCTCATAACCCAAAGGTCATAGGTTCGAGTCCTATCTCCGCAACCAATTAGATACATAATAAAAGCTCTTATATTTTTATATAGGAGCTTTTATTATGTAATTAATGACATATAAAATTAAATATCTATTAACAAGGGGAATAGTTATGAAAATTAATAGATTAACAGAAATAATAGTAATACTTTTAAATAAAAAAACTGTAACAGCAAAGGATTTAGCCAATAGATTTGAAGTATCAACAAGAACTATATATAGAGATATAGAATCGCTTTCTTTATCAGGAATTCCGGTATATATGAGTAAAGGTAAGGGTGGGGGTATATCTCTGTTAGAAGAATATTCTATAAATAAAACTATATTATCAGATAGTGATAAACACAGTTTAATTGTTGCTTTAAAAACTTTAGAAGCTACAAAGTATCCTGAAATTAGTTCAGTCATAAATAAAATTAGTTTTATGCTTAATGAAGAAAATTTATCAAATTGGGTAGAAATAGATTTTTCTAGATGGGGTAGTGATTTTAATGAGAATGATAAATTTAGTAAAATAAAAATTGCTATATTAAATAATAAAATAATAAAATTTAGCTATATAAATAGTTTTGCAAATAAATCTATAAGGATTGTTGAGCCGATGAAGTTAATTTATAAGGGGCAAGCATGGTACTTATATGGATTTTGTAGATTAAAGCAAAATGTTAGGATTTTTAGGATAACTAGAATAAAAAACTTAATTTTAACAGAAGAAAGTTTTATTAAAAGAAAGTTTGAAGATACAGACTTTAAAAATGCAGATAAACTTATAGAAAATATGATAGATTTAAAACTGCAATTTAAAAAAGAGGCATTATATAGAATTTTTGATGATTTTGATCAAAATTTAATAAATGATAATGAGGATGGAACTTATGAAGTAAATATAAAATTACCAGAAAATGAATGGTTATATGGGTATATTCTTTCTTTTGGGTATTATGTAAAAGTTATAGAGCCTGTTCATGTAAAAGATATTATATTACAAAAAATGAAGAAAACCATTAATTTATATGATTAGGGTTAATATGAATTATTTAAAAATACATTAATAAAATTTATAATATGACATACTTATGTCATATTCACTCGGGTATACTTTTAGAAAAAAGTAGAAGAGGAGAATTAATTATGAATTATGAAATAGTTGATTTAGATGAAAAACAAGTTATTGGTTTAGTAAAAGAAACTACTAATAATAATGGACAGGCTGTAAAAGATATAGGATTATTATGGCAAGAATTTATAACAAAGGGGTATTATCAAAATATAGAAAACAAAAAGAATAATAAATGTATAGGTATGTATACAGATTATCAAGGCGATTTTAACCAACCATACAATTTCTTAGCTTGCTGTGAAGCAAATAATAAAGATTGTATAAAAATTCCTTTAGTATATAAATTTATTCCAGGTGGAAAATATGCAAAATTTATTATAAATGGAGATGTTCAAAAGTCAGTAGGAGAATTTTGGGGAAAATTATGGAAAATGGATTTGGATAGAAAGTATTCTTGTGACTTTGAGGAATATCAAAATAATAGTGATGATATGCAAAATCAAGAAATTCATATTTATATAGCTATAAATTAAAAAAGGAGCTGAAATTTATATATATAAGGTATTTCTAATATTTAACTGTATTAAAAAAATCATTTGTGGCAATCTAATACTAAAAATTGCAAAGGGATGATTGTATGCAAAAATTTAAAAATAGCAAAAAGACTTTAGATGAAACTCCACATTTAAACAATTGGGTAAGTAAAGCAGACACTCCAGAAGAATTATCTGATTTGATAGAAGATGAAAATGAAAAAGTTTCTAAAAAAGTAAAAAAGCAAGAAAATACTAAAGCTCCATCATATCAAGACTTAAGACCATATAATAAAGAGTCATAAAATTAAAAACCTCCTAATGTACTTTGGAAATTCTACATTAGGAGGTTTTTAATTTTAGAAAGATTATGTTTATAAAAAATATAAATTAGAAAATATCAATGATATAATAAAATATATTAGTACATTAGTTAAAAAACAGGGGGAGAATTTTAAATGAAAAATAAAAAATTTTTAAGTATAGTTATTTTATTAGTATCTATATCAATGATAATTGGATGTGAAAATAGTGATTTAAATAATCCATTACAAAAAACACAAAAAGTTTCTAGTGATTTATTTTCAGAACTTGAAGATACAACAAAGATAGATGTTTATCATAATGTTTATTTTGAAGAAGATTATAAGCCTTCAGTAATTTCGGATAAAAATATAATAAATGATTTTTTAAATTATACACTAGAAAGTGTAGATAATAGCAAAAAAGAACTAAGCGGTAATCCAGTAAAAAGTAAAATGATTTTTTATGATAAAAATAATAATAAAAAGGAATTAAAATATGTTTATGATGATTTATATGAATTTGGATACGTTTTAAATGGAGAAAAAAGATATGATTTACCTTATGATTTTTTTAGATTGTTAGCAGCAAGTGAAAAATATAGAAGTGAGCACGCTACTGTAAAACAAGACGTAAAGAATCTTTTTAGTAAATATAAGTATAAACCTAGTTTTATGATAAGCAGTCAATTTAAAAAATTACCCGAAAATTTAAAATATGGATATGAAGAAAATATAGAAAAAATATATTGGTCTTATTGTATGGAACTTTCTAAAGCTGTAGGTATGGATTTCTTAAATTTATTATCAAATGAAATAAGTGCAGAAAAATACTACCTATTAGAGCCATTGGGAAAATTTGCACAAGAAGCAAACGGTATAGTTATAAGACACAAAGGAAAGATTGTAGGGGCTTACATACAAGGCAATAACGATGGAATGGTTTCAACTTTAGATAAAAAGAGTTTTGAGAAAATAAAGAAGATGAAAATAGATACCTGGGTTTGTAATAATATTTTAGATAGACAAAGTAAGTTGTATAAAGAAAGTAGCAATAGGTCAGACTTAGATTTGATAAAAACTTATTTTGAAGCTATGGAAAATAAGAATTATGTAAATTTGTTATCTACAATGGATACAAAGAGTATAATAGATACTCTTAATTGTAATATTAAAAATAGTGAATTATATCAAGAAAATATCGGAGAAAGTTTGCCGCGATATGCTAATAAAATAAATATTTTAGATATAAAAAAATCTGAAAAAGATGAGAAAACTTATCATGTTGAAATGGATATAACCACTTCTGATTATGCAACCATTGAGAGTGGTAAAAATGTAAGAACTGTAGTTATTACTGAAGAAAATGGAGTTAAAAAAATAGAAATAGATGTACCTGGACCGCAGTGATTTTTATATAAAAATTAGTCAAGAATCAAAAAAATACATTAAGGGTAAATATATGTAATTTTATAAAACTTATTTTCAAGGGGTAATACGTCATGTATAATAACAACCTAAGGGCTGGCAAATGTTTTTTTAGTTGGCAGACAAAATTCTTAGGAGGTAACTACATGAAAAGGAAAATCCTAATAACTTTGACTACAATGTCTTTATTATTTACAATTAATATGAAATCTTTCGCAGATGAGATTAAAAATACACAAACTAATATAAGTAATGAACAGAGTGTGACAAGTGGATATATAAATACTATTTCAGTAAATTTTAGAAAGGAGCCTTCATTAGATTCTAGTGTATATTATACTTTAGATAAAATGGACAAGGTTGATATAATTGAAAAAGAAGGTGACTGGGCAAAAATTAGGAAAGATGAAAAGACTGGATATGTTTATACTAAATATGTTTCAGAAAAAAAGGATGATATAGAGGTATCATCAATGTCTCTTGAAAATTCGAATAAAATGAATGTTAAAGCTACAGCTTATGCAGGAGATGCAATTACTTCAACAGGAACAGTTCCTAAATGGGGGACTATAGCAGTAGATCCAACAATTATACCTTATGGAACAAAGGTATACATACCTAAATTTGATAAGGTATTTATAGCAGAAGATACAGGGAGTGCTATAAAAGGCAATAAGATAGATATATTTATGGATACTCAGGATGATTGTAAGGCATGGGGAGTAAAGGATTTAGAAATTTATATATTAGTATAGAAATAGATATTATACTATCGGTGGTTTTGAAAATTAAATCTACCGATAGTATTTTTAATTATTAGGAAAATATATTTAATATTAAATATATTTATTGAAAAGAGTAACTAATTAATTGATTTTTTAATATAAATATGATAACATCATATAAATAGATTTTAGGAGGTAAAAAATGAATTTAGAACCTGAGCCCGAGAGGCTTGTGCTACAATTGATATTAATAGTCTTGTTAACTAGTATAAATGCTTTTTTCGCATCGTCAGAAATAGCAATAGTATCAGTTAATAAAACAAAGATTAAGAGCCTATCAAAAGAAAACAATTCTAGAGCTAAGATACTAGAAAAATTAATAGAAGAACCGAGTAAGTTCTTAGCTACAATTCAAGTAGGGATAACTTTAGCTGGATTTTTCTCAAGTGCATCAGCAGCAACAAGTATATCAAGTATAATAAGTAGTAAGTTATCAGTGCCTCATGCACAAACCATATCCATAGTGATAGTAACATTAATATTATCATATATTACATTAGTATTTGGAGAACTTGTACCAAAAAGAATTGCGTTACAAAACAAAGAAGAAATTGCATTAAAATCATCGAAGATAATTTATTTTGTGTCAATAATTACAAGGCCATTTACTAAAATCCTATCAATGTCAACAAATGTAGTTTTAAGAATTATGGGATATGATGAAGTGAAAAATGAGGAAGAACTATCAGAAGAAGAAATTAGAGACTTGATAGCATATTCGCAGAAACAGGGTTCTATCCAAAAAGAAGAAAAAGATATGATAGAAGGTGTATTTGAACTTAATGATAAATTATGTAAGGAAATTATGACATCTAGGAAAGATACCTATTTAATTGACATAGATGATAATATAAAAAGTTATATAGATGAATTATTGAGTTTGCCATATTCAAGAATTCCTGTATATGAAGATAATATAGATAATATTATAGGAATTCTTCATATAAAAGATTTATTAAAGCAAGCTAAACAATTAGGATTTGAAAATCTTAATATAAGAGAAATTCTTAAAAATCCATTTTTTGTTCCAAAGACTATAAAGGCAAATGAATTATTTAAGATTATGCAGTCAAAGAAAATTCAAATGGCTTTATTAGTTGATGAATATGGTGGATTTTCTGGAATAGTAACTTTAGAAGATTTAATTGAAGAAGTAATGGGTGATATAGAAGATGAATATGATATGGAAGAAGATGAAGTAATAAAAATTAATGATAGTAGATATAAAGTTAAAGGAAGTATATCTGTGGATGAGTTTAATGAAATATTTGATGTAAAATTAGATGAAGGTGATTATGATACATTAAATGGATATATTATAAATACTTTAGGAGAAATACCAAAAGAGAATGAATTAAAAGAAATTCAAGTAGATACACTTAAAATAAAAATTGATAAGATAAATGATAGAAGAATTGAAGATGTAATAGTGACCCATCAATATAAAGTAGAAGAAAATATAATTTAATGTATTAAACTAATTATTAAAATAAAATAGGATTTAATAAATAAGCTAGTAGAGATTAAAATTTCTACTAGTTTATTTAGTTATTAAATATTATATTGATTTAACAGTTCCATACCCATAAATTTCCTTATACTTAAAAAAATAAAATATAGAAAAGACTAATGTGAAAATTTCAGATATAGGTATTACAAGCCATGCACCATTTATTCCAAATAGTACAGGTAATACTAAAATTTCTATTATAAAAAATACAAAGGTTCTTAAAAACGAGAGTATTGCTGAAATTTTTCCATTAGAAAATGCTGTAAACATTCCTGAAGTAAAAATATTTATCCCACAAATTAAGAAACTAAATGAAAATAAATTAAACCCATTTAAGGTAATATTATAAAATTTAGTTCCTTTTCCAGTAAATATAGAGATTAAAGCTGTTGATAACATTTTAGATACAATAAATGAAGCAACAGATAAAGTAAATATAAATAAATAGCTATACTTTATTATTTTTTGAAGTTGTTTCTTATCATTACTTCCATAATTATAACTTATACGGGGTGAAACTCCTGAAGTAAAACCCAGATAAGCTGATGTTAGTAAAAATTTAGAATATAGAATTATTGTTATAGAAGCAACTCCATTTTCACCTAAAAATCTAAGCATTATGATATTATATAAGTAAGTAGTAATAGCTGAAGACATTTGAGTTACCATTTCGGATGAACCATTACTACAACTACTTAATATTAATTTTAAATTAAATTTAGGTTTAACAAAATGAAGGTTATTGCTTTTATTAGAAAAATATAAAATTCCTATAATTGAAGGTATTGCATATCCAATACATGTTGCAATTGCAGCACCTTTGATGCCCATATTTAAAGGAACAATAAATACATAGTCTAAAACTATATTAGTAACTCCGCCAATTATAGAACTAAGTAATCCTAAGTTAGGACGCCCAGCAGTTACTAAAAAATACTCAAAAAGTAATTCCAAAATAATAACAGGTGTACATAATAACATTATAGATAAGTAAGAACTACAATAGTCATATAAAATATCAGTTGAACCTAAGGCATAAATAATTTGATTTAAAAATAATAAACAAATTACTGATATTATACAACCAAAAATTAAAGCTGTTATTATAATAAGAGAAAAGCTTTCTTTAGCTTCTTCAACTTTTCCTTCTCCCATAAGCCTTGCTACCATAGCATTACCACCAGTAGCTAGCATTATACTAATGCCAATAAGTATATTTATAATAGGGTAGACTATATTTGTAGCAGATAAAGCGTTAGAGCCTACAAATCTAGAAACAAATATACCATCAATAATAGTATAAAGAGAAATAAATACCATCATTACCATTGTTGGAAACGTATACTTAATAAGTGAAAAAAATGTGACTTTTTTTCCTAGTGAATTATTCATATAATACCCTCCTAATTTATGTTGAAAAAATTATCTATATTTTTATAATAAAGTATCCTGTTACAGGATAGTCAAGTAAGGAGATGAGAAGATGAGTAGAAACAGAATAAAATATTTTACTACAGGTGAATTTGCAGAATTTTGTGGAGTACATAAAAAGACTCTTTTCTATTATGATAGTATAGGCTTATTTAAGCCAGAAAAGGTAATGAACAATGGATATAGATATTATTCAGATTATCAGTTAGATGTATTTAATGTGATTTCGGTGTTAAAAGAAATTGGTATGCCTTTAAAGAAAATAAAAGAATTTTTAGATAATAGAACTCCTGATTTTCTTATAGATTTATTTGAGTATGAAAAAATTCAAATTGAGAAAGAGATAGAAAACTTACAAAGAATAAAATCTCTTATGGAAACTAAAATAAATATTACAAAAGCAGGAAAAAATATAACTAGTGATATTAAATTAGAATATGAAAAAGAAGAATTCTTGATTTTAAGTGATTATATTAATATAGAAGACGATTATTATATTGATGCATATACACAACATTTAAAACATTGCATTAATAATAAATTAAATAGTGGTCATCCAATTGGTGTAATGATAAATAAAGAAAACTTAATGAGTAATGAGTTCTTTAAATATAATTATTATTTTACCAAAGTAAATAATAGTGATGTATCTAAAGAAGTAATGATAAAACCAGAGGGATTATATGTAGTTGGGTATATGAGAGGATATTATGATAAAACAATATTTTTATATGAAAAATTAATGGACTTTATAAATAACAATAACCTTTGTATATCTGGATATTCTTATGAAGAAGGATTAATAGATGAAATTTCAGTTAGAGACAAAGAGAGTTATGTTATTAAGATTTCTATTAAGGTAGATGAAAAAAAATATATATGAATAATTATAACATCAGTATTAATATTAGAATTATATCCTGAAAAATAGGAAGATTTTTAATTGGGATTATGATAAGCTTTATTAAGAAGAAAAGATAATTATAAAATCCATAAAATAGAGGGACGATTAATGAAAAAAGCATTTTATTATGAAACGGTAATAGGGAAAATAGGAATTGCTGAAAATGGGAAAGCAATAACGAATATATTTTTTGGTAAAACGGTAGTTCCAAAAGAAATTAAAGAAGAGGAAACATTGTTGTTAGAAAAAGCATCTAAGCAACTTAATGAGTATTTCCAAGGAGAGCGTACTGTATTTGATTTACCACTTGAAGCAGAAGGCACAGAGTTTGAACGTATGGTATGGGATGCACTTTTGACTATTCCATATGGTGAGACAAGAACATACGGACAAATTGCAAAACAAATAGGAAGACCAAAAGCTAGTAGAGCGGTAGGTAGAGCTAATGGGCTTAATCCGATTTCTATTTTTATTCCATGTCATCGTGTAATTGGTTCAAATGGAAAACTAACTGGATATGCTGGAGGACTATATATTAAAAAAAAATTATTAGATATGGAAAATATAAATAATTAAAGTATTAATTCAAGTAATCGATACCTATAAATTGATTCCATTATGGAATTGATTTATCCTATACAGAATTGATTTAATGTATACACTAAGCTACTATTAAATTAGAGAAATTGTTATATAAAAGTCAATTAAGCATTAGCTTAAATAATTTAACCCACCATTGCGCGGAAATTTATTAGGTGATAAATTGGCCGTGCGTTTTTTTGTGTAAAAATAAACACGGAAGTACTTACAAGTAGATAATTTATTCTGATATAATGTAATAAGAAAAAAATAAATAATAGTTAAATAGAAATGAGGTAATTGTGATGAAGTGCACAACATTCACATTTAAGGGGGAAGAAAATTTAGATATATATACGTATAAATGGGAAAGTGAAATCAATAACGAAGTTAAAGGGATTGTTCAAATTGCTCATGGAATGTCAGAGACTGCAATAAGATATGAAGCCTTTGCGAAAGAATTAACTGACAATGGATATATAGTTTATATAAATGATCACAGGGGTCATGGGAAAACAGCTAAAGTTGTAGAAAATGTAGGATATTTAGCAGAAAAAAATGGATTTAGATGTTTAGTTGAAGATATGAATAAACTAACAAGTATAATAAAAAAAAATCATGAAGATTTACCTATTTATTTGTTTGGTCATAGTATGGGTTCTTTTGCAAGTCAAAGGTATATAATGGAATATGGAGATAATATAGATGGACTTATTTTATCAGGTTCAAATGGAAAGAACGGTACGATACTTAGTATAGCAACTATAATAATAAATCATGAAATAAAAAGATATGGTAGGAAATATAGAAGTAAAAAATTAGATAACTTAATTTTTGGAGGAAATAATAAAAAATTTAAACCTTCAAGAACTGATTTTGATTGGTTAAGTAGGGATACTGCACAAGTAGATAAATATATAGAAGATCCATTTTGTGGAGTATTGTTTACATGCGGGTTCTTTAGCGATTTAATTCAAGGGTTAAAAGAAATAGAAGATAAAGAAAATTTAAAGAAAGTTCCACTAAAATTACCTATATTTATAATGTCAGGAGATAAAGACCCTGTAGGTAAGAATGGAAAAGGGGTTTTAAATTTAAGAGATAGGTATATAGGCTTAGGTGTAAAAGATGTTTCATGTAAACTATATGAAGGTGGTAGACATGAGATGTTAAATGAAGTAAATAAAGATGAAGTAATAAAAAATATTATATGTTATTTAGATAAAAAAGTTAAACAAAGAAAAACTCAAAGAGTATAAAATAAGAAGTTGTCTCAAAATTTTTATATTCTTGAGACAACTTCTTTGTTTACAAAATCAAAACAACCATTAAAGCTTATATCAGATTTAATATTAACACATCTTTTTATTAATAGAGATATATTAGATTTAAAGGTATGTTTATTATTATCAGCATGTTTAAATACTATATGATTAAATCTAGAACTTGCAAATAATTTGTATCCATTATTTAAACAATCATTGCTAAACAAATAATCTTCTTTTATAGAAACATGTCTAAATTGAACCTTTTCTACTATATATTTATTAAAACATATAGTAGAGCCCATAATAGTATTAGTATAGGTGTTTTCAATTTCATCTTTTAAGAGCATTAGTTTATTAAATTTTTCAAAATAAGAAAATGTTTTATATTTGCCAACAACTTCACAATCATAATTTGAAAATATATTATAAGCTTCATCAAGGTAATATGGTCCGTAGTAATCATCATCATCAAATTTAGCAATATAATTAAAATTAGACTTATTAATTCCAAAATTTAGGCACTCTCCTAAAGTGATTTTCTCAGGTAACTTATATACATTAATATTTTCATATAAAGAAGTGTATTTATTAAAGTTAGACATTGGTATAGAATCATTATTTATTATTATTATAAGTTCTTTATGTTTAAAATTTTGAATTAAATAATTTTGTATTAAGTTATCTATACAAAATCTTCTGGATGTTACTGTAATGATTGAAAATCCATCAGTATTCACAGTTAAAAATTATCCTTTCTAATGATTCTAAGTATTAAAAATATAGCAATAAAAACATTGATAACAAATTAATCAATGTTTTTATATGCAATAAAAAGATTAAAACTATTTAATTATTCAGTAATATTTTTTTGTATATTTACAAAAATTGTTCCATTAAAAATACTATCAACAGTAAATGGGTTAATTCCTATTCCAGAAAATTCAACTGTAGCATTTTCAATAGTAAATTCTACATTTTCCCAAACTATTGATGGAGGATCGCAACTTAAAGTTTCATCACATACAACCCCATCATTAGATATAGCATCAATTGAAGGAGTATCACCAGCTAAATTTTTCAAAAAACTTATATCAAGTATAGCCATATCATCAATATCTACGTATATAGGAATGTGATATATTGCTTGGTTATTTGCAAATAAGGTAGCTAAATTTTCAAGTATTTCTAATGGGCTAATATCACTAATTTGGTTATGTGATATATCTAAAGCTTTTAAGTTTATTAAATTAGCCAAAGGGATAATGTCTTTAATAGCATTGTGTGATACATCTAAGAAGCTTAAATTTGTAAGAGTTCCTACTATACTTAAGTCACTTAAAGGAAATTTATTATTATCAATATCAAGTTCATTTAAATTATCTAAACTAGATATAGGTGTTATTGGATTTACAACTGTAAGTATATTTTTTAAAGTTAAAGAAGTTATATTTGATAATGAACCAAGTTCTGAAACTTTAATTGTACAAGTATCTAAAATTAATTCCTCAAAATAAGGTAGTATAGATAGTATATCAATATTATTTACAGTGTAACCAGTAATACTAAGATAAACTAAGTTTGGAAGATACTTTGCAAAATTAACATCTAATGCATTATCTTTAGGATTAACAGGAGGGTTTATAACTAAATGAGTAACACTATTTAGTTCATCTATTGTTATTGGTGAATTAGGAGGTAATCCAAGTGAATCTCTTATAGCATCAAATACATTAGGGTTAATTGGAGTTGGTAAATCAAATTCTTCTAATGATATATTAATATTTAGTTTATAAATATAGTAGTTATCGCTAGATGTATAGAGAATAGGATCACCAACATTTACTATAGGATTAAATATTTTTGAATTTAATATATCTATATCTGTTGTATTACAAAAATCCAAATCTCCTACAATAAAATCATCTAATAAAGTATAAATATCTAAGTTTGTAGGATCATCTTCAATATTGTTGTACAATCCTATTGAATAGTAGATATATACATTTAGATTAGTATCTATAGTATTTATAAAAATAGGTATATTTTGTTTATCATCAGGATTTTCTGAACAAGCAATATTCACATTAGATTTTTTATATGAATTTGTTTTTTCATGATAAGAGTATGGTATTCTAAGAACAGTACTAAAAGCTGAAATATTATTTATATTAGAAGGAAAAATTTTGTATTTTGGAACTTCTATTAATAAATTTTTCTTGCCTATAAAATAAGTTTCTGTTGCTTTAGATTGAATTTGTTTTAAAGTATATACCTTATTTTCAACAGATCTATCATAAGTATCTAAGTTTAAATTAGCTTTATTATTATCTAAATTAAAATTAATGTTTTTATCATAAATTGGTTTATTAAATTTTAAATCAAAATTAGGCATATTAATTTTCAAGGTATTATCTTCATCAAAAGATAAAATTTCATTTTTATTTACAGATATATTGATATCTTCTGGATTACAATTTTGATTTAATATAAAATCGCATTCTAGTACACCATCTTTCATATATAATGACATGTCTATTTTAGGATATATGTCTTTATATAAAATTTTAGAAAAAGATATTGTACTCTTAGTTGGTAAATTATCAGTTAGTTTGTCCTCGCCAAAAATTTTTGTATCTTGATTACTATTGTTGAATTCGACTTTTAAAACACTAGTTTTAACAGCTATGTTCTCATTAAGGTTAGAATCTGGCTTAAATTTATTTTTTAGTTTACTAAAAAAGGATTTAAGTCCACTATTATCTTCATGTGAATACTCTACTGAATATATTTCTATCATATTATTTAAAAATAATATTTCATAGTTATTATATTTTAATACATATGTTGGAGTATTATTATATTTAGTAGAATTACTATTTTCTAGGAACATAGGAGTATCATTTGATAGACCGTTATCTATTTTATTTATGTTAATCACCTTCTTTATTATAGTAAACTAACTTGTAGGAAGTTATACTAAGTTAATTTATAATATAATATGTTATTTGAAATAAAAAAGTGTCAAATTTAAATTTAAAATTGTTAGATAAAAAGACCTTATAATATATATGTATCCTATAAATAGGTAAGTAATATAAAATGAAGGGGATGTGAATATATGAGATACCATGATAAAACAATAGATAGACTAAATGATACAAATATGGCTTGTATATTTGATGATTTAACTAGGCTTTGTTTTAAAGATAGCTGTAATCTTATTAATATTAGTCCAGATGATTGGAAATATAAATTTTTGAATTTTAAACCAGATATATTTATGGTAGAGTCTGCATGGTGTGGATATAAAAATTCATGGGGGAACATAATTTCTTCAAGTAAAGAAGAAAAATTAAAGCCTTTAAGTGACATATTAACATTTTGTAAAAAAAATGATATACCAACCATATTTTGGAATAAAGAAGATCCTGTTAGTTTTGATTTATTTTTACCAGTAGCTAAAAAGTTTGATTATGTTTTTACTACAGATGAAGGTTGTATTGTAAAATATAAAAATGCACTAAATCATAAGAGAGTATACTCTTTGTTATTTGCTGCAAATCCTAAAATTCACAACCCTATAAAAATATTAGAAGAAAGAAATTCAAAAGCTTGCTTTGCAGGAGCATATTATAGATTAAGGTATCCTCAGAGGTGTGAAGATTTAAATGAAATTTTAGATGCAGCTGTAAATACAATAGGTTTAGAAATATATGATAGAAATTATAAACTTGGAATGATTCAATATAGATTCCCTAAAAAATACATGCCTTTTGTTAAAGGGAGTCTAGAAGCAGAAGAATTAGATATAGCAAATAAAGGTTATAAAGTAATGATAAATGTTAATAGTATAAAAAATTCAAATACGATGTTTTCAAGAAGAGTATTTGAGGGTTTAGCATGTGGTACGCCTGTAGTTAGTTCCTATTCAAAAGGAATAAAAAATATATTTAAAGATTTAGTATTTATGGGTAATTGTATAGATGATATAGAAAAGGAATTTTTAAGACTTTCACAAGATGAAAATTATTATGAAAATAAGGTAATAAAAGGGATTAGATATATACTAAATAATCATACTTATAATCATAGATTGATTTATATTTTATCTAAAATTGGAATAGGTATTAAAGAGGAAGTAAAAAATATTGCTGTAATTTCAAAAGTTAACTCAAAAGATGATTTTAATAAATTTATTGAAATGTACAATAAGCAAACATATAGATATAAAAAATTAATAATAATAACAAATAATAAAAACATAATAAAATTAAAAAAATATAATAAAAATATAAGCTATATATTATATGATGAAAAATCTAAATATAAATTTCTAGATAATTTTATAAATGAAGAATATATTTCTATTATAAATGTTAAAAATAATTATGGTGAAAATTATTTAGAAGACTTAATTAATGCAACTTTATATACAGATGCAGATTTTATAGGAAAAAAATCTTATTATATAGAAGATAAAGAGCAATTAAAATGTATAAATAAAAGTAGTTCTTTTAAATATGTAAATAATATAGATTTAGATAAAGGTATATTAAAATTTAAATCATTAAGTAATTATACATTAGAAGAACTTATAAAAGATGTAAATAAAAACTATATAAAGTTAGATAATTTGCCTATTAAATATTTTTCAATAGATAATTTTAATTTAATTTGTAAAATCTAAAATAAGGAAAATAATTCACCTATATTTTTTATTAACATAAAATAAATTAGATATATTTTAAATAAAAAATTAAAAATCAGAAATCTTTACAATGACATTAAAAAAGGAGTAATTAGTATGAATAAGAAAGTTTGTGTGATAGGACTAGGATATATAGGACTCTCTATTGCAACTTTGCTTGCTCATTATGGATATGATGTAATGGGTGTAGATACTAATGAAGAAATTGTATCTAATTTAAATGAAGGAAAAATTATAATTAAAGAACCGTATCTTGATATTTTAGTTAAAGATGTTATACAGAAAAAAAAATTGAAAGTATCTAACATTCCATGTGAGGCAGATATATTTATAATAGCAGTTCAAACTCCTATAAACAAATATAAAAGTGCAGATTTAAGATATGTAATATCTGCTACAAGTTCTATATTGTCATACCTAAAAAAAGGGGATTTAATAATTTTAGAATCAACATCTCCAGTAGGTACAACCCAAGAGATTATAAAGCCAATTTTAGAAAGTTGTGATTTAGAAGTAAGTAAAGATATATATTTAGGATATTGTCCGGAAAAAGTATACCCAGGAAATATATTAAATGAATTAGTGAAAAATGATAGAGTTATTGGAGGTATTGATGACAAGTCATCTGAAAAGTTAAAAGAATTTTATTATTCATTTGTTAAAGGTAATATATATGTAACTGATATCAAAACAGCTGAGATGGTTAAATTAGTTGAAAACGCGTATAGAGATGTAAATATAGCATTTGCTAATGAATTATTAAAAATATGTAATGAGATAGATTTAAATGTATGGAATGTTATTAAATACAGTAATAAGCATCCTAGAGTAAATATATTAAATCCAGGGCCAGGTGTTGGAGGTAACTGTTTGGGAATTGATCCTTGGTTTATAGTAGAAGATAATCAAGATTTAGCAAATATTATAAAATTATCAAGAGACATTAATGATTCAATGCCATACTATGTTTTTGAAAAAATAGAAAAACTTACAATTAACATTTTAGGATTAAAGAAAATTACTATTTTAGGAATTACCTATAAAGCAAACGTAGATGATATACGAGAAAGTCCAATAATTGATTTAATTAAGTTATTAAAAAATGCGGGATATACAATATCTATTTATGATCCTTTTGTTGATGAATATGAATTTTTAGAAAAGGACTTAATTAAAGCATGTGAGGATAGTGATTTAGTAGTATTAGGAGTTGACCATACAATTTTTAAAGATATAAGTTTTAAAGATATAAAAAAAGTAATGAAAGGTAATATTTTATTAGATACAAGAAATTTTTTAGATAGAAAAGAAATTGAAGATGTAAAGTTTATTTATAAATTATTAGGTGACAATTAAAGTTTAATCATTCCATAATAATATACATTTTTCTACTGGTGTATAAATACATATGGAAGTTATAAAAGCAAAAAAAGTCAAATTAATGAACGAAAATAAATATAAATTCATATACTACAATAGAATTACTAAACAAAAAATTTGTTTATGTAATATAATAAATAGTATTGGAGGAATACTATCAATGTCATGTCAAAATAAAATTTCTTTTGAAAACTTAGTAAAAATACCATTAGGCTTAAAATATAAGAAAAATACTGAAAATTTATCCATGGTTGCTAACACAGAAAATTTAAATATAAGTTTAGAACCATATAATACAGATTCAAAAACTGAAGCAATTATATGTGATAAAGCTCAACAATTAAATATAAAAATAAGATTAATGGAGATTAGACTATCAGGTTATCTGGTTTACTCAGTAATGGCAGATGCAATAGATAAAAGCGAAAATTTTCATATAAGCCCTAAGCTAGGAACGACTGTAGTTACACAAGGATGGACATCAGAATCTGCTGTTTTACCAATTGTACAAGATAAAAATCAATCATATATAGTAATAGGATATATTCAAGATGAAAAATTAAAAGCAGAGGATATAAAAGTTAACATATACGTAAATGATGTACATGTAGATCAAGTTATTAAATACGGTGATAATGTAGATTTATTATTAAAAGGAGAACTTGAGATAAAATTAGCTTAATATAAAAAAATAAAAAAGCAAAGAAATTTGCCTAGATGCAAGTTTTTTTGCTTTTATTTTTTACATAAAATGAAATGAAATTTGTATTAAAAAAGTATAAATTTACGATTTTTGGTCAAAATAATATGATTTTCTATTATAATATAAATATGGCACAATAGATGCTATATTTATAAGCATCTGAATATTCACATCATAAATAAACTAATATAAAAATACAAGGGGGGGTATTCTTATGTTTAATCTTTTAAAACAGATCACCGACTGGTTATGGCTTTATCCGATGTTGGTCATATTAGTTGGTGGAGGGATTTTAATGTCATTTACTTTGAGATTTTTTCAAGTAACTAAGTTTCCATTTATAATAGGAGAAACATTTGGAAAGATATTCAAAAAAAGTGATGGTAGTGGAACTATAACACCATTCCAAGCAGCAACATCTGCATTAGCATCTACAATAGGAGCAGCAAATATAGTAGGAGTACCTCTTGCTATAGCTACTGGGGGACCAGGAGCTATATTTTGGATGTGGCTTATTGCTATATTTGGATGTGCACTTAAGTATTCTGAAATTATATTGGGGATAAAATACAGAGTAAAAAATGAAGAAGGTGAATATGTAGGAGGGCCTATGTATTATCTTAAAAATGGAGCTAAATTACCTTTCATTGGTTCTTTGTTTGCATTCTTTTTAATGATTGAAATAGCACCATCAATAGCTACTCAATCTGCATCAATAGTTCAAACGGCTCAAACTATAAATATAAACCCAGTTGTAACAGGTGTAACAGTTATAATAATAGTTGGACTAGTTGTGTATGGAGGAATAAAGAGAATAGCAAAAGTTACTGAAAAGTTAGTTCCTCTTATGGCAATAGCATATTTTTTAATAGCAGCGATAACTATAGGAGCTAATTGGTCAAATATACCAAATACATTTAAATTAATATTTGAAGGAGCATTTAATTCTACAGCAGCAGTTGGAGGATTTGCAGGTTCTGTAGTAGCTGCAACCATAAAAGCAGGTGCATCAAGAGGAGCATATTCAAATGAAGCAGGTATGGGGACGTCAACCATAGCTCACTCAGCAGCTGTTACAGATTATCCAGCAAGACAAGGTTTATGGGGGATATTTGAAATAATTGTAGATACTCTTGGAATATGTACTGTAACTGCATTTTTAGTTTTAACAACAGGAGTATGGTCATCTGTGGGAGCAGATAAAGCAGCAGCTATGCCGTCTATAGCAATTCAAAGTGTGTTAGGTAATAAATTTGGTGGAGGATTTTTAACAATATGTATGATGATGTTTGTTTTATCAACTTTAATAGTAGTAATTTTCTATGGTGAAAAACAAGCAGAATATCTATTCGGGTTAAAAGCATCAAAAGTAGCTAGATTTGTTTATTTAGGATTTATAATGGTAGGTGCTTTATGTAACTTGGGTAATATAGTAGTTTTATTAGATTTTACATTGGCAGGGGTTATAGGAACAAATATGATAGGTGTTGTTAAACTTAGAAAAGAAGTAAAAAAAGAATCAGATAGATTTTTTAGAAGTATAGAATTTAAAAATCAAAGAATAAATGAAAATGATAAAATAATTTAATTACATATAATAAAAAATAAGCTGTATCAAAATAGAAATTTATTTCTGTTTTGGCGCGGCTTATTTTTTGTTATATAGATAATATGTGATAAAAATTTATATTTTTAATAACATGAAATGTAATATTACAACAAATAAGTAAATTTTTATGAAGAAAAGTACATAAAAATAATAAAATATAAAAAATAACAAAATGGTAACAAGAAATTTAAAACCGAATATATTGAAAATACTTATTGAGCGAGTTACGACAAAGTTGTCAATTGACAATTAGAAATTTAAAAGTTACAATTTAGTTACATAAATTCAACAGAAGTTAAATAAGATATATAAACACATAAGAAATTAGCTAATATGAAAAATATAGATTTTAATTAAATATATAATTAACTTTATGTATATCAAAATAAGAGTATAAAGTATATTAATTATAAAAAAGGGGAGAAATATTATGGAATTTAAGCGAAAAAACATAATAGTATCAATCTTAATGGGAGTGTTTGTATTAACAATTTTTTTAACAGGATATAAAATTTTAAATAAAGAACAGATAACTTTAACTGTTAAAGGTGAGGATAAAAAAGTTTCGACTTTTAAAACTACAGTTAAAGAGTTATTGGACGAGAAAAACATAAATTACAGTGAAGAAGATAAAATAACTCCAAAATTAAATACAAAATTAAAAGATAAAATGGATATTAAAATAGTAAAAGTTTTAAAGGAAGAAAAAAAGGAGTATGAAGAAATACCTTTTGAAGTAAGTTTAAAAGAAGATAAAAACTTGATAAAGGGACAAACTGAAATAGAAAATGAAGGAAAAGTAGGAAAGAAAGAAAAGGTTTATAAATTAATTTATAATGATGGAAAGCTAGTAGAAAAAAACTTATCAAAAGAAATCATATCTGAAGAACCTGTAGATAAAGTAGTTAGAAAAGGAATTAAAGAAGAAATAATGGTCGCGTCTAGAGAAGTCACATCAAGAAACAATAATTCTAAAAATAATGGTTCTAATCTTAGCGTTGTGGCAACTGCTTATGCTGGAGATACTATAACATCAACAGGAACAACACCTAGATGGGGAGTTATTGCTGTTGATCCACGAGTAATACCATATGGAAGTAGAGTATACATACCTGAATTTAATATGACATTTATAGCAGAAGATTGCGGAGGAGCTATTAAAGGAAATAGGATAGACATATTTATGAATAGTGAGAATCAAGCATATAGTTGGGGAAGACGTACAGTAAGTGTAAACGTACAAAATTAATATATAATATCTTTACTTAAAATAGGAAAAAGTATAAAATAATAGAATATTAAACTTAAAACAATTTACAAGCTAAACTTGAATTATTGCTAAAAAAGGAGAAATTAGATATGGATTATATGAGTATATATAATGATTGGATAAACAATTCCTATTTTGATGAAGATACTAAATCTGAATTAATTGAAATTAAAAATAATCAAAAAGAAATTGAAGATAGATTTTATAAAGATTTAGAGTTTGGAACAGCTGGCTTAAGGGGAATAATAGGTGCAGGAACTAATAGAATGAATATATATACAGTTAGAAGAGCTACATTAGGTCTTGCTAATTATATAATGAAAAATTCAAAAGAAAGCTCAAAAGCTAGAGGTGTAGTAATTGCACATGATAATAGATATATGTCTAAAGAGTTTTGTATAGAAACTGCAAATACATTAGCAGCATGTGGAATAAAAGCTTATATATTTAGTGACTTAAGAACTACTCCTGAATTATCTTTTGCACTTAGAAATTTAAATGCTATAGCAGGGGTAGTGATAACAGCAAGTCATAATCCTCCTGAGTATAATGGGTACAAAGTTTATTGGGAAGATGGAGCACAAGTTATGCCACAAATAGCAAATCTTATAACTGATGAAGTAAATAAAATAACTGATTATAGCAAAATACCAACTATAACTGAAGATAATAAAAATTTGATTATAGAATTGGATGATGTACAAGATACTGCTTTTATAGAAGCTGTGAAAACTCAAGTAATAAGAAAAGAGTTAATAAAAGAAGTTGGAAAAGAATTCAAAATAGTTTATACACCACTTTGTGGTACAGGAAATATTCCAATAAGAAGAGCTTTATCTGAAGTTGGATTTGAGAATATATTAGTAGTAGATGAAGAAGAAAATCCAGATCCTAATTTTGCGGGATTAGAATATCCAAACCCAGAAGAGAAAAAAGCATTAAACAGGGGTATACTTCTTGCGAAAAAAGAAGGAGCAGATATTGTGATTGCAACAGACCCAGATTGTGATAGGGTAGGTGTAGCAGTAAAAACTACTACAGGAGAGTATGCTTTATTAACAGGAAATCAAATAGGTGGAATGTTAACAAATTATATAATAGAGGGATTAAAAGAAAAAGGTAAATTAAAAGAAAATTCTACTATTATAAAAACTATAGTTACATCTGAATTTGGAGCGGATATAGCAAAAGAAAATAATGTTGATGTTTTAAATGTTCTTACAGGTTTTAAATTTATAGGAGAAAAAATAAAACTATTTGAACAAAATAATGATAAAACTTATGTATTTGGATATGAAGAAAGTTATGGGTATTTAGTTGGAACTCATGCAAGAGATAAAGATGGTGTAGTTTCATCGGTATTAATAGCCGAAATGGCAGCACACTATTATGTTAAGAACATGAGTTTATATGAAGGATTAATAGATTTGTATAATAAATATGGGTTCTTCAAAGAAGAAACAATATCTATTACATTAAAAGGAATAGATGGATTAGCTAAGATTAAAGAAATAATATCTTATTTTAGAGAAAATAAGATAGATTATATAAATAATATAAAAGTTTTAGATACAAAAGATTATAAAGAAGGCATTGATGGATTGCCTAAGGCAGATGTTTTAAAATATTTCTTAGAAGATGGATCTTGGGTAGCTATAAGACCTTCAGGAACAGAACCAAAATTAAAATTTTATGTTGCAGTTAAAGGAAAGTTAGAAATCAAAGCACAGAATAAGATAAAAGGTATAAAAGAATCAATAAATAGTATATTAGAAAAATTAATGTAAAAATTCAAATAAAAGGGTGTAACTATGTTGCACCCTTTTTAAATTATATATACTTAAAATTAGGTTAATTATATATAATTTTAATAGAACTTATAAATTAAATCAGGTGGAGATATAATATGATAATTAACATAAAAAATATTATTAATGTAATAAAAAATTCTAATTACAGTGAAATTAATTCAAAAGCGGCAGAGGTATCCTTTTATCTACTACTATCAATTTTTCCTTTTTTAATTTTTACAATAAGTAGTATAGTATATATACCAATAATACATTTAAATAGATATATAAACTTGCTAAAAAATATAATGCCTGAAAGTGCATATAATATGGTAGCTTCTATAATAAATTCAGCTATTGAAAATAGAAGTTTTAGTTTTTTACTTTTGAGTTTTTTTCTTACAGTATGGACTACGTCAAGGGCAGTTAGAGCACTAATAAAAGGAATAAACAGGTCTTATAATTTAATAGAAGATAGGTCTTATTTTAAAGTTTTAAAAATAGCTCTAATTTTTACTATAATACTTTTATTATTAATATTTTCATCTATGATATTTTTAGTGTTTGGTGAGAAAATAGGTTATTTTATTTTTAATTTAATAGGATTAAATAAAATATTTATTGGTGTATGGAATATATGTAGATATACTATAGGGGTGATTACGGTTATTATAATATTTATGAGTTTATATATGTATACACCGAATAAAAAAATTAAAGTAAAGGAAGCTATACCAGGAGCTGTAGTTTCTACTTTTGGATGGATTTTAGTATCTTTGATATATTCTTATTATACAAATTATTATGCAAATTATGAAGTTATATATGGTAGTATTGGAGGCATAATTGTTCTTATGACATGGATATATTTAAGTAGTTGGGCGATACTTATTGGTTTTGAAGTGAATTCAATCTTATATTTTAGGAGAAATAAGTATAAAATATATTAAACTAACAAATATAAAATTATAACTGATAACTATAGTATAGTGTTTATAATGATGATATAATTAAATAAAATTTTAGACAATATAAAACGTATTTGTAAAAGGAGAAATATTATGAGAGCTCATGAAATAGAATATGAACTTCACGGAGATGATATGCAATTTGTGGAGATAGAACTGGATCCTAGTGAAACTGTTGTAGCAGAAGCTGGAGCTATGATGATGATGGATCAAAATATAGAAATGGAAACTTTATTTGGAGATGGAAATAAAAAAGTAGGATTATTTGGAGCATTAGGTAGTGCTGCTAAGAGAGTTATAACAGGGGAAAGTATGTTTATAACTGCATTTACAAATCAAGGAAATACAAAACAAAAGGTTTCTTTTGCTTCTCCATACCCAGGTAAAATAATACCAATAGATTTAGCTAGATATAATGGAAAAATAGTGTGTCAAAAGGATGCATTCTTATGTGCAGCTAAAGGAGTAAGTATAGGTATTGACTTTACAAAAAAGATAGGAGCAGGATTTTTTGGAGGAGAAGGATTTATACTTCAAAAGTTAGAAGGAGATGGTCTTGCATTTATACATGCAGGTGGAACGATAATAAAGAAAACTTTATATGCAGGAGAATCTTTAAAAGTAGATACTGGTTGTTTAGTTGCAATGACTAGGGATATAAGATATGATATACAATTTGTAGGAGGAATAAAGAATACTTTATTTGGTGGAGAAGGTCTATTTTTTGCAACACTTACAGGACCAGGAGAAGTATGGATACAAAGTTTACCATTTAGTAGATTGGCATCTAAAGTTTTTGCATTAGCTCCTGCAACATACAATAGGGACTAAAAAGTTATGAATGTAAAGTATAAGTTATTTCAATTTATTTTATAATAATAAAGATTTACAAGAAATGAATAAAAAGACTGTGTAGTAAAATTTTGATTTTATCTACGCAGTCTTTTTATAGTTATATAGTTAAAAACATTTAAGTAAAATGCTGATATATTTTGTGATTTATTATTACTTGTTTTTGAATAATTAAGATTGCTGTTAAAATTTAGACTAGTCAAGTCGTAACTTAAATTCATAATAGTAATTAGAGAAATTATTGTTATAATACTTAGTTACCTATATTTTGTATATAATATATACAAAATAAAATTGTGTTAAACCACAATAGATATAAATAAAGGAACTAATATTTTAATAAAAAATCAATTTAAAATAAAATCATTATAATGCTATACTATCTTCGTCTTCTTTAAAAAATCCTTTACTATAATTATATTCTAAAATAAGACCATCTACTTCTGTATCACATATAAATAAGTATTTATTGCTAGAGAAAAAATTTTCTAAACTACAAGTTCCATAATATTTATTTTCTTTTTCGAAAAAGTACTTAGACACATGATATAAACTATGACCAGAATAATATGAATAGTTTTTACTTAAAGAATTAGATAAGGTTTTGTTGCTTAAAGATAGAGCTTCTTTAAGTTTCATTAAGGCATCATCATATGCCTTATTTACGAATATAGCTTCATATTGAGTTTTTTTAAAACCATGAGAATGTTTGTCATAAAAAACAGTCCAATTACAATTAGTCAATTGTTTAATAGCCATAATAACAACCCCTTAAAATAAAGTTAATATTTTATCAATATCTTTAACATGATTATATAACAGATTTGTTAAAAAAGAAACGTATTAGAAATACAAAAAATAAATTATATGTATATATTTTTTTATATATAATTTTAAATAAAAATTATACTGTATACATATTATAATTGTATAATTTATTAGAATATATTTAGGAATATCAATATATACATTAATAGAATTAAAGAAATAGTACAACTACTATAATAAAATAAATATATTTAAAATAAAATTTATATAGACGAAATACAGTATAAAGTGTATATTATAAAACGAAAGTGATACACTAATACTACAAAAAACGTAGAAAAATATCTTAAATGATATAAAAAGTGTTGATTAAATAAAATTAATAGTGTACAATAATTGTAGAAATATACAGTGAGTAAGGGGGATTTAATTTGAAGATTAAAGTAGGAATGAATGGATTTGGAAGAATAGGTAGAGCAGTTTTAAGAATTGCTCAAGATAGACTTAATGATAATATAGAAATAGTAGCTATAAATGCAAGAGCAACAGCAGAAACTTTAGCTCATTTATTTACGTATGACTCTTGCTATGGAACATTTAAAGGAACAGTGGAAGTTAAGGATGAAAATACTTTAATAATAAATTCAAAAGAAATAAAAATATTAAGACATAATGACCCAGAAGAAATACCATGGAAAGAAGTAGGAGTAGATGTAGTTATAGAATCTACAGGGTTATTTAATCAAAGGGAAAAGGCTCAAAAACATATAAAAGCAGGAGCTAAAAAAGTAATACTTACTGCTCCAGGAAAAGAAGAAGACATAACAATTGTTATGGGTGTAAATGAAGATAAATATGATGATAAATTACACAATATAATTTCTAATGCATCTTGTACTACAAATTGCTTAGCTCCAATGGCTAAAGTTTTAGATGATAAATTTGGTATAGAAAGAGGATTAATGACAACTATACATTCATATACTAATGATCAAAGAATATTAGATAAAACTCATAAAGATTTAAGAAGAGCAAGAGCAGCAGCAGAATCTATGATACCAACAACAACAGGGGCAGCAAAAGCTGTAGGTAAAGTTTTACCTCAATTAGAAGGGAAATTAAATGGATTCTCTGTAAGGGTTCCGACTCCTACAGTTTCACTTGTAGATCTTGTATGTGAATTAAAAAAAGATGTTACGTTAGAAGAAGTAAATAATGCGTTAAAAGAAGCATCAGAGGGAAAATTAAAAGGAGTATTAGGATATTGTGATAAGCCACTAGTTTCTGTTGATTATAAAGGAGATGAAAGATCTTCTATAATAGATGCATTATCAACTATGATATTAGAAAAAAATATGATAAAAGTAGTTTCATGGTATGATAATGAATGGGGGTATTCAACAAGAACTATAGATTTAGTAAATTATGTTGTTGAAAAAATGAATAATTAATAAGATGATAAATAAATTTATATAAATCAAAGAAAGATTGTTTTGAAATTAAATTCAAACAATCTTTTTTTAAACCTATTATTTAGATTTACTATTTTAAAAATAGTAAAAGGTTTTAAATTATTAAAAAAGTTGCATTTAGTAAACTTAACAATTATAATTAGTAATAAGAAATTAAGGGTTTTAAGAAAGAGCTTTAGCTCTTTTAGTAAAATTTAAAAGGGGATGATTTAATATGGACAAAGGAACATCGAGGAAGAAGGTTAAAGCAGTAAGTCTAGAAACCTTTGTATTTTTAGTAATTTTGCTAGCTGGATTAGGATATATAGCTAGTATTATGGGTGCTGGTATTATGTTCAAAGTAATAATGAAAACAGCACATGACTTACTTTTAAACACAGTATTTTTAATAATGGCAATGGCAGTGCTTGCAGGAGCACTAAGTGCATTACTTTCAGAATTTGGAGTAATATCGCTAATAAATAAAATATTTGCCATATTTATGAAACCCCTATATGGATTACCCGGAGCAAGTATAGCTGGAGCTATAACAACTTATTTATCAGATAACCCTGCAATAATATCTTTTGCAAAAGACAAAACATTTACTCAATACTTTAAGAAATATCAAATACCTGCTTTATGTAATTTAGGGACAGCATTTGGAATGGGTCTTATATTGACGACTTTCATGATATCACAAGGTAAACAATATGTATTACCTGCTATAATCGGTAATATAGGAGCAGTTATAGGAAGTATTATAAGTGTTAGAATGATGTTACATTTTACTAAGGAATTTTATAAAGATGAAGAGACTGAGTCTGAAAATAAAATAGAAAAAATTAAAGAATTTAGAGAAATTAGAGAAGGAAATGTATTTCAAAGAGCTTTAGATGCAATATTAGAAGGTGGTAAATCAGGTGTAGAAATGGGATTAGCAATAATACCAGGCGTTTTAGTAGTTTGTACATTAGTTATGTTATTAACTTTTGGACCTTCTACAGATCCAGCAACAGGTCAAAAAATTTATACTGGAGCTGCATATGAAGGTATAAGATTACTTCCTGTAATAGGTGAAAAACTTAGATTTATATTAGAACCATTATTTGGATTTACATCAGCAGAAGCTATAGCATTCCCTATAACTTCATTGGGTGCTGTTGGAGCAGCTATGTCTTTAGTACCACAATTTATAGTAGATGGTGTAGTAACACCAAATGACATAGCAGTATTTACAGCGATGGGAATGTGTTGGAGTGGATATTTAAGTACTCATGTAGGTATGATGGATGCATTAAATGCTAGAAAATTAACTAGTAAAGCAATTTTATCACATACAATAGGCGGAATTTGCGCTGGTATTTCAGCTCACTTTATATTTATGCTTATATCATAAAAAAGTTTTTTAGACAATAAGATATGAAAATAAAAAACCTCGAAATTATTTTAAAGTTAAAATAATTTTGAGGTTTTTTTAATTTAAAAGACCTATCTTTAAATTTTTTTCTTATTTACCTTGATGGTTTTTATGTGAACTTATTGGTCTAGCAGTATTTTGACTTACAGATCCTGTTTTAGAAGGTCTTAATCTAGGTGGAATATTAAGTTCTTCTCCAAGTTCTAAATTAAAATCAGGATTATCTTTATCATTTCTATTGTATCTTGTTTTTGAGTCTTCTCTTTTATGTTTATTTTTTGACATGATTTCCTCCTTAAATAAAAGCTCTTTAAGATACTAATAATTTAACCAAAAACTAAATTACTATTCTGATAAAGTTAAAGACTTTTATAGATTATTAAAGTAATTATTGATTAGGATAAATTAGTTTGAATTTTAAATATAAAGATAGATAATCATTTACTTGAATAAAATTTAGCAATTTAAAAAGAATATCAGAACATTGTGCTAATATATTTTATCATAAAAAAACAAATCTACTAATAAATATAATATTAGAAGTCAATGCATTTAAAATCATAAAGTTACAATAGTTAAATTGAGTCATAAAATTGTGGGGGGATACAATGGACAATATATTTAATATAGGGGTTGATATAGGTTCTACAACAGTAAAAGTTGCAGTATTAAAAGATGATAATATATTATACACAGAATATAAAAGACATTATTCTGACGTAAAAAAATCGGTAAAAGAAGTATTAAATAATGTGTACAATAAATTAGGAGATATAACTATAACTATTGTAATAACTGGGTCTGGAGGCATTGATATATCTAGAAAATTGGGAGTTAAGTTTATTCAAGAAGTAATATCAAGTACGAAGGCAATAGAGTTTTATTATCCAAATACAGATGTAGTTATAGAATTAGGTGGGGAAGATGCTAAAATAACTTATTTAAGTGGTGGTATAGACCAAAGAATGAATGGTATATGCGCAGGAGGAACAGGTGCATTTATAGATCAAATGGCTTCTCTTTTAAAAACTGATGCAAAAGGATTAAATGAATTGGCTAAGGATTTTAATGTAATATACCCAATAGCATCTAGATGTGGAGTTTTTGCAAAAACAGATATACAGCCTCTTATAAATGATGGAGCAAAAAAATCTGATATAGCTATGAGTATTTTTAATGCAGTAGTTGTACAAACCGTTAGTGTATTGTCTTGTGGTAGAAGTATAAAAGGAAAGGTTGCTTTTTTGGGCGGGCCTCTTTATTTTCTTTCTGAACTTAGAAAAGCTTTTATAGATGTATTGAAATTAAAAGATGAAGATATTATATTTCCTAAAAATGCTCAATTATATATAGCAATAGGCGCGAGTATATTATCAGCTTATGAAAAAGAAATAAGCTTAAAATATCTATTAGAGAAAATAGACAGTATAAAAAATAATGAGTTTAATAGTATAAATAGCTTAGAACCTTTGTTTAAAAATGAAAATGAGTATAATGATTTTTTTAATAGACATAACAAAAATAAAGTTGTATATAAGGAAATAAATAATTATAAAGGAAATTGTTTTTTAGGTATAGATGCAGGGTCTACAACTACTAAAGCAGCATTAATTGATGAAAGTGGAAACTTACTTTATACATATTATAATAGCAACGAAGGTAATCCACTACAAACAGCAATTAAAGTTATGAAAGAAATTTATAAAGTATTACCCAACAAATCTAAAATAGTTGCTTCAGCAGTTACTGGATATGGAGAGGGATTAATTAAAAAGGCTTTAAAAATTGATTATGGAGAAATAGAGACTATTGCTCACTATAAAGCAGCAAAATTTTTTAATAAAAATGTAGATTTTATTTTAGACATTGGAGGTCAAGATATGAAATGTCTAAAAATAAAAAATGGAGTTATTGATAGTATCATTTTAAATGAAGCTTGTTCTTCAGGGTGTGGTTCTTTTCTAGAAACATTTTCTAATTCTTTATCAATGGATATTGATGAATTTGCAAAGGTTGGGATATATTCTAAGCATCCAGTAGATTTAGGCTCTAGATGCACTGTTTTTATGAATTCTAGGGTAAAACAATCACAAAAAGAAGGAGCAAGTATAGGCGATATATCAGCAGGATTATCTTATTCTGTTATAAAAAATGCTTTATTTAAAGTAATAAAAATAAGAGACACAAAAGAATTAGGAGAAAATATAGTGGTTCAAGGAGGTACGTTTTATAATGATTTAGTTCTTAGAAGCTTTGAAAAGTTAATAAAAAAAGAAGTTATAAGACCAAGTATATCTGGAATAATGGGAGCTTTTGGGGCAGCATTAATAGCTAAAGAAAATTATCAGGAAAAATATGAAACTAATCTTTTAAAAAAGGAAGAATTAGAATTTATAGACTTGAATGTAAATGTAAAAAGGTGCACAGGTTGTTCTAATAAATGCTTACTCACAATAAATAAGTTTAATAATGGAGAAGTATTTATATCAGGAAATAGATGTGAGAAAGGTGAAATTAATAATACAAATCAAAATCATAGAAAGGAAAAACAAATAAATCTTTTTAAATATAAATATAAAAAAATTTTTAAATATAGACCCCTAGAATACAATAAATCATCTCAAGGCGAAATTGGCATTCCAAGAGTTTTGAATATGTATGAAGACTATCCGTTTTGGTTTACATTTTTTACAAAATTAGGGTTTAGAGTAATATTATCAGATAGATCATCAAAAGAATTGTACAAAAGTGGTATAACTAGTATAGCTTCAGAAACAGTTTGCTATCCAGGTAAAATAGTTCATGGTCACATACAGAATCTTTTGGAAAAAGGAATAAAAAATATATTTTACCCGTGTATAACAAATGAAAAAAAAGAAGATGAAAATGCAGATAATAATTATAATTGTCCAGTTGTAATATCTTATTCTGAAATAATAAAAAATAATGTAGATGGAATAAAAGAAGAAAATATAAATTATATAAATCCATTTATAAGTTTAAATAATAAGAAAAAGTTAAAATATAGACTTTATGATGAACTTTCGAAATACTTTAAAAATATACATAAAACTCAAGTGTATGAAGCTGTTGATATAGCAAATGAAGAACAAGAAAAATTTAAAAAGGATATAAGATTAGCTGGAGAAAATGCACTTAGAGAAATTAAAAAAAATAATATCAAAGGAATCGTACTTTGTGGAAGACCATATCATTTAGACCCAGAGATAAACCATGGAATACCAGAACTTATTAATTCACTTAATATGGCAGTATTTACAGAGGACTCTATATGCCATCTTGCAAAATTAAAAAGGCCGTTAAGAGTAGTAGACCAATGGGTGTATCATTCTAGATTATATAAGGCGGCTAGCTTCGTTAAAGATAAAGAAAATTTAGAACTGGTTCAATTAAATTCTTTTGGGTGTGGATTAGACGCAGTAACTATAGAACAAGTACAAGAAATTTTAAATGAAAAATCGAAAATTTATACAGTTATAAAAATTGATGAAGGAAATAATTTAGGTGCAGCAAAAATAAGATTAAGATCTTTAAAAGCAGCTATAAAAGAAAGAGAATTGAATAAAGAAGATTTAAATGATATAGATAATATAGAAATAAGGTATCAAAAAAATTTAAAAATAAATAAAAAGGATACTATTTTAGCGCCACAAATGTCTCCTATTCATTTTCAGTTTATAGAAAAGGCAGTTAATTTAAGTGGATATAAATTGGAAATTTTAAAAGATACAGATAGAAGTATTATAGAAGAAGGATTAAGATATGTAAATAATGATGCGTGTTATCCAGCGATAATTGTTATAGGTCAAATAATAAGTGCATTAAAATCTGGAAAATATGATTTAGAGAGGACTTCTATTGCTATTACTCAAACAGGAGGAGGATGCAGAGCTACAAATTATATAGGATTTTTAAGAAAGGCGTTATATGACGCAGGTTATGAAAATATTCCAGTTATATCTTTAAGTGTAAATGGGATAGAGAAAAATGAGATTATTGAAAATATATCTCTAAAATTAATTAATAGAGTTTTTATGGGCGTTGTATATGGAGATTTGCTTATGAAGGTTGTTTACAGAGTTAGACCATATGAAAAATATAAAGGGAGCACAAATGAGTTATATGAAAAATGGGTTGGTATATGTAAACAATCATTAAAAAAAGCAAGAATATTACAATTTGTGAAAAATATAAAGTTAATAATTCATGAATTTGATAATATAGAAACATTAGAAATAAAAAAACCAAAAATTGGGCTAGTTGGAGAAATTTTAGTTAAATTTCATCCTATTGCAAATAATAATATAGTAGATATTATAGAAGATGAAGGAGCAGAAGCTGTTGTTCCTGAATTGGTAAATTTCTTTTTAAGCTGTTCTCTTAATTCAACATATAAATATAAATACTTAGAAGGAAAATATATAAATAAATTATTAGGTAAAGCTTTTATTTTTATAACTAAGATATATCAAATTGAATACAAAAAAAGTCTTAAAAAAAGTAAGAAATTTTCATCTCCAAAAGATATAAAGTATATAGCAAAAAATACGACTCCTATAGTATCACTCGGCAATCAAACTGGAGAAGGATGGTTGCTTACAGGGGAAATGATTGAATTAATAAATGAAGGAATTGAAAATATTATATGCATGCAACCATTTGGATGCTTACCTAATCATATAACAGGTAAAGGATCAATAAAAGAACTGAAAAGAATTTATAAAAATGCAAATATTATTCCTATAGATTATGATCATTCAGCAAGTGAAGTAAATCAATTAAATAGAATTAAACTAATGCTGTCTAAAGCATTTAATAATTTATAAAAAGTGAAATAAAATAGTTTTAGGCTACTAAATTTGGTACAATATTAGTAGAATAAATTTTATATAAACTTAGGATAACAGAGGGGACTTAACAATGGATAAAAAAATTAAAGCTTCAGAGTATAATGAAAAGGGATATAACTGTGCAGAATCTATTATAAAAGCATATAATGAAGAATTTAATACAGATATACCAGTATCTTTAGGCAGTGGTCTAGGAGCAGGTCTTACAGTAGGGAGTATATGTGGAGCTGTAAATGCAGCTAGTTTAATTATAGGGTATACAAAAGGTAGAAATGATGAAACAGAAATGAATAATGCTAGAGCATATACTAAAAAACTTATGAGCCAAGTTAAAGAAAAATATAATTCTGACTTGTGTAGAGATTTAAAGAGAAATAAAGTTAGTTGTAAAGAAATAATAGATTTTTCATATGAAAATTTAAAAGAAATTTTAAAATAATTAAATTAAATAAAGTATAAATAAATGGATTATCTTAAAAATTAAAAATTTTAAGATAATCCATTTATTTTATCTAAAATTTAAAAATGTAACGTTTGTTACGTATTTTATAAGCTTATTTAATATATAATAAATTAAAACTAAAGATGATATAATAAAAAAATATAATTTATCCTGTTTGGGGAAGACTATTAAAAAACTATAAGGAGTAATATAATGGCTAAGTATGGTAACCTACAAAAAATTAAAAATGGCAAAAGAACTTATGCTATTACACCGCACATACCTGGAGGTTTTGTACTTCCAAATACGCTTATAAAAATAGGTGAAGTTGCAAAAAAATATAATGGAGTTTTAAAATTAACATCAGGTCAAAGAATATTAATAACAAATTTAAAGGAAGAAGATTTAGAATCTATATGGAATGACTTAGACATGAAGCCAGCTGTTACAAATCAATATTCTGTAAAGAATGTTGAGATGTGTCCATCAAATTATTGTAAAAGATCTAAATATCATACTATAGGAATAGGAATGAAAATAAGTAAAAACTTCCACGGATATGAAGTACCAAATAGAACAAAAATAGGTGTAGCAGGATGTAGAAATGCATGTACAAGTGTTTATTGCAAAGATATTGGGGTATTAGTAGATATAGATGGAAAATTTTTTATAACAGTTGGAGGAAGTGCAGGTTTTTATCCAAGAAAAGCAGATATAGTTACTAAGGGATTAAATGAAGAAGAAGCTTTTTTACTTGTTAAAAATATACTAGAGTACTATAAAGAAAATGCTGAAATTGGAACAAAGCTTGGAGATTTTATAGATGAAATTGGAATTGAGAAATTTAGAAAAGATGTTTTAGAAAAATTAAATTTAAAGGAGATATTATAAAATGATAACAAAAGATAATACAATAGCAGAAATATTAAAGTTAAATTCAAATGCAGCATCAATACTTATGGGATTTGGAATGGGTTGTTTAGGTTGTCCATCGTCATCAATGGAGACTTTAGAACAAGCATGTAGTATACATGGAATTGATTTAGCAGAGGTTTTAGAAAAATTAAATGAAAAATAAATATTTAAAACAATTGAAGCTATCTTAGAAATAATTTTTTTCTGAGGTAGCTTTTTTTAATTAATATTATTTAATAGAGATATGTTGTGTGTATATGATATAATTATATTGAATTATACAAAGAGTAAAGGTGGGCTAGTAATGAAGGTAGTTAACGATGCTATATCTTCTAAATACTTAGATTATAATATAGATGAAGATATAAGCATTTACGAAGGAAAGTTTTGTATTTATTTAGATAAAAAATACAAGTGCAGTGGAAAAATATTTTATAAAATGACACCTCCAATATCTATAAACTTTAAAGCTAAAATTTTATATGTTGAAAATGAAGATATTGAACTAGCCTTGGACTATGATAACGCTATATTAGAAGTTTATGGTTATAAGCCAATATCTATAACAATAAATACTATAAATGATTTGAATATAGAGGGTTATATAAATGATAATTATATAAAATCTAAAAATTCTTATGTAGAATACATCGATTTTCATATAGTTAATTTAGATAAAATTCCAGGAAAACTTATAAAACACCAGGATAAGTTGTTTGCAGGAAGGATACAATTTGATATAAATGATTTTACTGTAACAATAGATAAGAGATACGATTATAGAAAAGAATTAAATGAAGAATTGAAATCAAAATCAGGAACTATAATAACTCATATTGGGAGAATTAAAAGAAAAGATAACAGACTTTTTAAAACTAATAATATAATAATTTTTTTAGATAGAATATCTACAGCATTAAGTTTTATGTGTGGTAGATATGTTGACATTTGTTTAGCTCAAGGCTATCAAAATGAAAATAATGTATATAGACTTTGGAAGGAAAGTACTGTTACTCCATTTAAATTTGTACCTACATGGACAGACACTTTATCTAATTATCATAACATTGAAAAATATATGAGTTTAATGTGTAAAAAATTAGAGGATGGTTTTTATGGTCCGGCAATTAAACATGTAATTGATTGGTATATAGAATCTAATGGAAATGTAACTTTAGAAAATAATATAATATCAGTACAAATAGCTTTAGAAACTTTGTCTTATGTAGTTTTAGTAGAACAATTTAAAATAATAACTGATGAAGAATTTGATATAAATACTACATCTAAAAATATTAGAATGCTTTTAGATGTATGTAAAATACCATATGGAAAAGAAGAACTTGTCACTTTAGGAAATCATATAAAAACTAAATTTGATGATGGAGTTGATTTAGTTACATATTTTAGAAATAAGATAGTACATCCAAGTCAAAAAGGTTATAGAGTAGTATTAAGTGTTGAAGATATGTGGAATACAATACAGATTGGGACAAGATATATAGAGCTTATATTACTTGCAATAATAGGATATAGAGGAGAATACTCCAATAGACTTAAAGATAGATGGTATGGAGAAGTTGAAGTAGTACCTTGGAATTAAATGAAATTTTCAAAAAATATTGACATATATTAATTTGTGATATATACTTTATTTAATAATTAAATTAAACTTATTAAATGCGATGATAAGAAATAGTATAAGTGATTTATCATTAACAGAGAGTTTCCAATTGGTGAGAGGAAATATTGATTTTACTTTGAACACATCTTTGAGCAGAGCACTGAAAAGAATAGTATTCTTAGTAGGCTGTTTCCGGTATCCCTGCACCCGTTATAGTGCTAGAGTATAGCAAATGTATTTGTCGTACTTAAAGAGGTTAGTGTCGTGAGGCATTAATAAATAGAGGTGGAACCACGAGAGAGTTAACTCCCGTCCTCTAGCAATAGCTAGAGACGGGAGTTTTTTAATGTAAATTTTTATGCGCGCTAAGAATTACATTTATCAAAATAACGTAAAAAATGAGAAGAAAAATAATCTAAATATTAAGAACATTAAAAAAGGAGAAAATAGTATGAAATCTATAGTGAAAAAATTAAGTGTGATTTTTATGAGTATTATATGTTTAATAGGAGTAGTTGGATGTTCAGATAATAAATCTAAGGAAAAAAAGGAAGTAATAATAGGATTTGATAATACATTTGTTCCTATGGGGTTTTTAGATGAAAATGGAGAAACAGTTGGATTTGATATTGATTTAGCAAAAGAAACATTTAAGAGATTAGGACTGGATGTTAAATTTCAAAACATAGATTGGTCAATGAAAGACAATGAATTAAATGTAGGAAATGTAGATGCTTTATGGAATGGATATAGTTTAACAGAAGAAAGAAAACAAAAAATTGCATATACGGATTCATATCTAGATAATAAACAAATTATAGTTACTTTAAAAAATTCTAAAATTAAAACAAAGTCAGAATTAAAAGGTAAAAAGATAGGAACGCAACAAGAGTCAGCTAGTTTTGAAGCTATCCAAAAAGATAGTACATTAATGAATAGCTTAGATGGTTCTAGCCCAATACTTTATGATACTTTTGATAAAGCATTTAGAGATTTAGAAATTGGAAGAACTGATGCAATAGTAGCGGATGAAGTGCTAGCAAGATATTATATGAGTCAAAAAGGTGAAAATAAATACAGTATTTTAAAAGATAATTTTGGGGAAGAAACTTTTGTAGTAGGATTTAAAAAAGATAATACAGTATTAAAAGATAAGGTTAATGAAACATTAAAGGAAATGAAAAGTGATGGAAGTTTTGATAAAATTTACAAAAAATGGTTTAAATAAAATTAAAAGCTGTAAAAATAAAAGGAGGCATTAGAAATGATACAAGGATTAAAAATAGTTTTATCAGTGTTTTTTATAACATTAATAGGATCAATGATTTTAGGTGTTATAGTAGCATTTTTAAGACTATCAAAAAATAAATTAATAAGCTCACTAGCAAAAGGATATATCCTTTTATTAAGAGGAACACCACTACTTTTACAATTAATATTTATATGCTTTGGATTACCTATTTTAGGAATCGTATTTGACAGATTTATTGTAGCTATATTAGCATTCACATTAAATTATTCTGCATATTTTGCTGAAATATTTAGAGGGGGAATAGAATCAATAGATAAAGGACAATACGAAGCTTCAATAGTGCTAGGTTTTGATAAATTTACGATGTATAAGAGAATAGTTTTCCCTCAAGTAATAAAAAGAATATTAGCACCATTATCAAATGAAGTGATAACTTTAATTAAAGACACATCATTAGTTTATATATTAGGAATAAATGATATTTTGAGAATAGCTCAAATAGCATCAAATAGAGAGTTAAGTTTAGTACCTTTAGTACAGGTAGGAATTATATATCTTATACTTGTGGCATTACTTACTCAGGCTTTTAAATGTATTGAAAAAAGATATTCATATTATAGATAGGAGAGAAGATGATGATTACAGTTAAAAATTTAAATAAATCATTTAAAGATAATAAAGTATTAAATAATATTTCATTTGAATTAAATCAAGGAGAAATAGGAGTTTTACTTGGAAAATCTGGGGCAGGGAAAACTACTATACTAAGATGTATTAATGGACTTGAAGAATTTGATAGTGGTGAAATTATAATATATAAAGAAATTACAAAGACATCTAAAGACATTCAAAAATTAAGAGGTAAAATTGGTATGGTATTTCAAAATTTTAATTTATTTCCTCACATGTCAGTTATTGAAAATGTTATAGAATCTCCTATCAATGTGTTTAAAATAAAAAAAGAAAAAGCAATAGAGTCAGCTAAAGAAATTTTAAGATTAGTAGGCTTAGAAGATAAATTAAATTCATATCCATGTGAATTGTCTGGAGGACAACAACAAAGAGTAGCTATAGCAAGAGCTTGTGCTTTAAATCCTAAAATATTATGCTTTGATGAACCTACATCTGCCCTAGATCCAGATACAATAAAAAATATTATAACAATAATGAAAAAATTAAAATCTCAAGGTATGACTATATTAATAATTACTCATGATGTTAATTTTGCAAATGAAGTATCAGATAAAATTATAAATATAAAAGAAGGTATTGTTGAGGAGATAAAAAAAGTAGTATAAATTAGTTTTGTTAAATTGTGTACAATGAAGTCACCTTTTGGGGTGACTTCATTATATTATATCAAAATAATCTTTGGTCATTATCTCGTTGTCAATTCTAAAACCTAGTGTTACAAAATTGAATGGATTAATTGAAAATTTAAAAGTTATATCAAGTTATTTATGTATATTATTCATTTTATTTACTTCTTGTATTTTATGATTATATTAATAATTATCAATAATGTTAATTTTGCAAATAAAGTATTAGATAAAATTATAAAAATAAAAGAAGGTATTGTTGAGAAGATAAAAAAAGTAGTATAATAAAGTATATAAAAAATTACAATAATTGACAATTTAAGCATAATATAGCTAAAATATGCAGATAGGAGATTAATTAACATGGATAAGAATACTATAGTTATAAGATATAAAAATGACATTGTACATACCTTTAAAAGAAATGAAGTAAGAAATTTTGGAGAATTGAAAAAATGGGTAGATTCTTTAATGAACGGAAGAGAATGTGACTTAACTATAATTATAAAATACTCAGGAAGAGAAAAAATTACTATAGTAGATAAGTCTGAAATAAGAGATCTTGAGATATTAGAAACAAGACAAATAGATATATCATAAAAATATTATAAATATATGTAAAAGATATTACGAAATAATTTAATTTTGTAATATCTTTTTTTTAGACAATTTAAATTTTTCATTGACGAGTTAAGAACATAAGTGTTAATATGTGTATATAATGAATATATACACTTTATATACAGTTGAAAGAGGTGTTAAATTGAATGTTAGTATAAAAAATTCATCATCAATTCCGCTATATGAGCAAATACAAAGCCAGATAAAATCTCAAATATTAAATGGGGATTTAAAACCAGGAGACGGTTTACCATCTATAAGAGGATTAGCTAAGGAGTTAAAAGTAAGCATAATAACTACTAAAAGAGCTTATGAAGAATTAGAAAAAGAAGGATTTCTAGAAACTGTAACTGGAAAAGGGACATTTGTAGCTATGCAAAATAATGACAGACTAAAAGAAATTGCTATGTATGAGATTGAAAGTAAATTAGAAGATATCATAAGACAAGCAAAATGTATAGGTATAAGTTTAGAAGAAGGAATAGAAATATTTAAAAGTCTATATGAGGAGGTATAGTATGGGGATTATAGAAATTAAAAACTTAAGTAAAACTTTAGGGGATTTTACTTTGAAAATTGAAAAATTAGATATAGAACAAGGATTTATAACAGGCTTTATAGGTCCAAATGGATCAGGTAAAACTACTACAATAAATTTAATAATGAATATGATATCAAAAGATGAAGGTTGTATAAAAGTTTTAGGTAAAGATTATGTGCGTGATGATTTAGATATAAAGGAAAAAATTGGATATATAGGGGATGTATCAGGATATTTACAAGATGCAAAATTAAAAGATATAAAAAAATCAATATATACATTTTATAAAAATTGGGATGAAGACTTATACAAGTCCTATATTAATCAATTTGAACTAAATGAAGAAAAGATATATAAGGAATTATCTAAAGGTCAACAGAAAAAATTTGAATTAGCAATGTCACTTTCTCATCATCCTAAATTAATAATTATGGATGAGCCAACAGCTAATTTAGACCCTTTAGTTAGAAATGAATTTTTAGAAATATTACAAGATAGAATAGAAAAAGATAATGCTACGATTTTTTATTCAACTCATATAACTTCAGATTTAGATAAAGTTGGAGATTACTTAGTTTTTATATATAAAGGAAAAATTATTTTATCAGGAGATAAAGATAATATTTTACAAAATCATGTAATAGTTAAAGGGAAAAAAGAACTTTTAAATTATGAAACTAAAGAAATTTTTATCTCAATACATGAAAATTCATTTGGATTTGAAGGACTATGTGTTAATAGATATGAAGCTTATGAAATATTTGGAGAAGAAGTTGTATATGATAAACCAAATTTAGAAGATATATTAACTTATTATACAAGGGGGTAATATTATGGGCAACACCATGAAATTAGTAAATTTGAGTTATTCAAATTTGAATTCAATAAAAAAGATGACATTTATTCCAGTTATTATTTTTGTAGCGGTATCTATTGTAAATCCAATATTTTTAAATATGTTAATACCACTTTTAATTTTAAATATAACCCAAACATTAACAAGCTATGAAGACACATATGGTATAAATCATCTTATATCTTATATACCAGTAAGAAGAAAAGAATATGTAGCGTCTAGGTATGTTATTGGGATTATAAATATATTAATATCAGTTTGTATATTTGTTTTATGTTATTATTTAGCTACTAAAATTCCATCAAACGCAGGAAAATTATTAGACTATAAATTAACTCTTGGAGTGGGGATAACAGTTGGGATTATAGGTATATCAGCAATGATACCTTGTGTACTAAAATTTGGGGCAGTAAAAGGTAGAATGTTTATGACTTTTTTAGTTATAGGAATTGTAATGTTGCCAACTATAGTATTTTCAATAGCTCAAGAAGTTGAATTTATGAAAGTTATATTAGAAAAATTAAGTTTAATTAATGTCTCAATTTTATTAATAATTATAAACATACTAATAATATATATTTCATATTTAGTGTCTAAAAATCTATATTGTAAAAAAGAAATATTATAAAAAATATATAAATATATAATGAAAAAGGAAGTATTCTAAAATTAAATGATTTAATTAAATAATCTACATTTGAAAAATAAAAGTAAACTGAGTATTGATATTAATAAATTATATTAAATATTAATATAATTTACAGGAAATTTATTTATAAATGTAGAATATTAATAAATTATTATTTTAGAGTATTTCTTTTTTTTGTAAATTAAACAATTTACATTAAACAATTTACATTAAAAAATAAAATAATTCATTAAATTTATAATAGATATTAAATAATATAGCGAGTTCTGTCTTTATGAATTACAATTAACTTGTAAAGTTTATTAATAAGTTTAAGTTGGGAAAGAGGGAATAAGATGCCATTTAGGGAAAAATGTAGATTGAAAATTTTAAGCTTACTATTAGTTATTTCTATAGGAATAATAGCAACAACAGATAATACCCTAGCATATGATGATATTAAATTTAGTAATATAACTGTTAACGAGGGGTTATCGCAATCAACAGTAACATCTATGATTCAAGATAGTGAGGGATATATTTGGATTGGAACATGTGATGGATTAAATAGATTTGATGGGACTAAATTTAAAATTTATAAGCATGATGATGATGATGATAAAAATAGTATATTAAATAATCAAATAGTAGATATACAAGCGGATAATCAGAATGATATATGGGTTGGAACACAATGTGGTCTAAGCAAGATAAATATAAAAAATAATAAAATAAAAAATTACAAAAATTTAAATTCTTGTATAAAAGATATAAAAATAACTAAATCAGGTAATGTAATAATAGGTACTGATGAAGGCATTAATATCTATGATAAAGAAAATGATATTTTCAAGCGAGTACTTGATAAAGAAAAAGACCTTGCTAGTCAGAGTATAACTTCTATAGAAGAAGATGATGAAGGGAATATATGGATAGGAACAGACAAAGGAATTGATATTGTATCTAAAAATTTCATATCGAAAAAACGTTTTCATAATAAAGAATATGGAATTGATAAGAATTCTATATCTAAAATATATTTTGATAATAAGGAAAATATATGGATAGGAACTAGGGGATATGGTTTAATTAAAATAAATACAAAAGACTATTCTTGGAAAAGACATTCTTGTGATTTAAGTAAAAAAACTTCATTGAAAAGTGATGTAATAGGTGGAATATTATTAGATGATAAGAAAAACTTATGGATATGTACAGCAAATGGTATTTCAAAATATAATTATGATACTGATGATTTTAAAACTTATAATAATACATATGAAAAAAGTAGTTTGTTAGATGATATTACACTTAGTTTAATGCAAGCATCGAGTGGTAGAATATGGGTGGGAACACATTCAGGTATTAGTGTATTTCATCCAAATAAAAATATAAAATATTATACATTTAATCCATTAGATAAAAACTCAATTAGTGATAAGTCAGTTAAATGTATTTATGAAGATGAAGATGATTTAGTATGGGTAGGAACAAGATCTAAAGGAATAGATATTATAGATAGAAAACAAGATAAAGTTTATAAATTGGATGAATATATAAAAGGCGATTTATATTCAAAACATGTTCGTGATATAGTAGGAAATAATAATAACATATATATTGCCACTAGTTTAGGACTAAATATAGTAGATAAGAAAACTAGGACTATAAAATCATATGATGAAAAAAATGAATTAATAGGTAAAAAAATAATAGATTTATTTTTAGATAGTAAGGGGTATTTATGGATTAGTACATGTAAAGGAATAAATATATTAGATACAAAAAATAATGAACTAATAGATATAAATAATTTGATAGATAGTAAATTAATAAATGATAAAGGACCATCTGTTATATACGAAGATAAAGAAGGCTGTTATTATGTAGGATATTTAAGAGGTAGTGGATTAGCAAAGATAGATATAAATAAAAAAAGTGTAAAGTTTTATAAAAATATCAAAGATGATAAATACAGTATAAGTTCTAATAATATAAGTAGCATAACAGAAGATACTAAGGGAAACATATGGGTATCAACATCTGAAGGACTAAATAAATTGGATAAGAATAGTAATAAATTTATAAGATATAAAACTAATTATACTTTAGACAAAGAACGTGTAAATTGTGTTTTACTAGATAAAAAAGATAATCCTTGGTTTAGTACAAATTATGGAATATTAAAATTAAATATAAAAAATAATGATTTAAGAAGCTTAGAAAGTACAGATAGATTTCAAATCTATGAATTTAGACCTAATATATGCTATAAAAATAATAAAGGAGAATTTTTCTTTGGAGGGGCTAGTGGTTTAACAATATTTAAACCAGAAGAAATTAATCAAGATACATATAAAACTAGTTTAGCTTTAAATGAGTTTTTAGTTAAAGGAGAAAAATATGAGTATAAAGATAATTTAAAATTAAAATTCAATCAAAATAATATAAGCATTAAGTTTTCTTTAATATCTTATGATAGTAAAAATCAAACTGTATATAAATATAAGTTAGAGAAAAATAATGAAAGCGATGATAATATTGAAGATTGGATGAGTACAAAAGAGCCACAAATTACGTTTAATAATTTAGCTCCAGGTAATTATAAACTTAGAGTAAAAGCTATTAATTATGATGGAGCAGTTAGTAAAGAAGAAAGTATTATTTTTACTATAAAACAACCTTTTTGGAAAAATAATATAGCAAAAATTATATATGTATTAATTATTTTAATTTTTATATATTTAAACAAAACAAGAACTAAGAGATTAAATAGACTTGTAGAAAACAAAACGAAAGAACTACAAGATAAGATTAAGATAAGCACACAACTATCAGATAAGATTATAAATTTAGAAAAAAATAAGAATAATTATTTTTTAAATTTGTCCCACGAATTAAGGACCCCATTAAATGTAATTAATGGAGTAAATCAACTTATCAACAATTTAAATAAAAAAGATGAAGGAATAAGCAAAGAAAAGTTAGATTACTATATAGGGGTAACAACTAAAAATTGTAAAAGGTTATTAAATTTGATAAATAATATAATTGATAGTACTAAATTTGAAAATAACAGTTATATAATCAAACTGGAAAAAAAAGACATAGTTAGTATAGTAGAAGAAGCAGCATTAGGATTGAAAGATTATGTAGAATCAAAGGGAATAGAGCTAATAATAGATACTGATATTGAGGAGAAGCTAATAGATTGTGATGAATATGAAATAGAAAGATGTATAGTGAATTTAATTGGAAATGCAAAAAAGTTCACGGACAGTGGTGGGAAAATTGAAGTGAATATAAAGGATTTAGATGATAAAGTTTTAATTAGTGTAAAAGATAGTGGAGTAGGAATTGATGAAAAACATCAAAAATGCATTTTTGATAGATTTAGCCAAGTTGAAAATAACTCACCACAAATTAAAGAAGGTAGTGGACTAGGTCTCACTATAACAAAACATATTGTGGATATGCATAAAGGTACTATAGAACTTGAAAGTAAAGTTGGGATGGGTAGTAACTTTACTATAATTTTACCTGTAAGTAGTGACAAACTATTAGTAGAAGATAAAAATATATAGAATTAAAATAAAAAAGAGGACGTATATAGATTTGTGTGAAAACAAATTTAAATATAGCCTCTTTTTAATTTTAGTTATCTTTTACGTATATTTTAGGTACATACATAGTAACCATATCTAATGAAGTTATAGAATTATAAATAATTTCACTGTGCTGCTCGATATTATTGTTAGGTAATTCTAAAGTTAATAATACCTCTGTGTAAATAAATACATCTAAAATATTAGTATCCTCTCGAAACTTTAATTTCATATTCTTGTTATGTTTAAGTAAATTTTTTAGGATGTCATAATTAATTTCCATTGTCATATCCCCCTTTAAGATGATTTTATAATACAATAAAATAAATTAATTTTCAAATCAATAAATATCTAAAGTTGTTATTTATTGATATAAGAATAAAAATGAGTTAAAATAACAATGAAGCAATCATAAATATTAGCTACTATAAGTCAGTGGAGGTAGTACTAAATGAACTTAAATGAAAAGTTGAATTTATTAAAAAAGAAACTCACAGAACTTGAAAGTGTTGCAGTTGCTTATTCAGGAGGAGTTGATAGCAATTTTTTATTAAAAGTAGCAAAAGATACTTTAAAAGACAAAGTTATTGCAGTTACTATTAATGCTATGATGCATTCAAATAAAGAAATTAGTGAATCTAAGGAATATGCAAAATTATTTAATGTAAATCAAATAGTAGTAGATATTAATGAATTTAAAATTGAAGGATTTATAAATAATGGACAAGATAGATGTTACTATTGCAAAAAAGAAGTATTTTCTATAATAAAAAAAGTAGCAAAAGATAATAACATCAAATATATTTTAGATGGAACTAATTTAAGTGATTTAGGTGACTATAGACCAGGATTAAGAGCATTAGAGGAGTTAGATATAGTTAGCCCTCTTAAAGACTGTGAATTTACTAAAGAAGATATAAGAGCATTATCTAAGGATATGGGACTTAAGACTTTTAATAAACCTGCCTTTGCATGTCTTGCAACTAGAATCCCTTATGGAACAAAAATTACTAATGATAGGCTTAGAATGATAGAAAAAAGTGAAGACTATTTAGTAGAATTAGGTTTTAATCAATTTAGAGTTAGAATACATGAAGATATAGCTAGAATTGAAGTTGAAAAAGATGAAATATATAAATTTTTTAGTAATGATATATTAGATAAGACAAATAATAAACTAAAAGAGCTTGGATTTAAATATGTGACTCTAGATATGGCAGGATATAAAATGGGTAACATGAATATAGGCATTAAAAAGTAGGAGGCATTTATGAAAAAATATACACTAGTATCACCATGTTTTTTTGGTGTAGAAAAGATGTTAGCAAGAGAAATAAAAGAATTAGGATTTGAAATAGTAAAAACAGAGGATGGAAGGGTAACATATAAAACAGATGAATATGGTATAGCAAAAGCAAATATGTGGTTAAGATGTGCAGAAAGAGTTCATCTTAAAATAGCAGAGTTTGAAGCGAAATCATTTGATGAATTATTTGAAAATACTAAAAGAATTAACTGGGCTAAGTATATTCCATATGGAGCTCAGTTTCCAATAACTAAGGCATCAACAATTAAATCTAAGTTACACAGTATACCAGATATACAATCAATAGTAAAAAAAGCTGTAGTTGAAAGTCTAAAGAAAAGTTACTTAGAAAGTGGGCTTTTAAAAGAGGATAAAGAAAAATATCCAATTTATGTTTTTATACACAAAGACAAAGTTACATTATCAATAGATACAACAGGGGATGCTCTTCATAAAAGGGGTTATAGAGAAAAAGCAAATAAAGCTCCTATAAGAGAAACTTTAGCAGCAGCAATGATGTATTTAAATCCGTGGAAGCCAGGAAGAATTTTAGTTGACCCTATGTGTGGATCAGGGACTATATTAATAGAAGCAGCAATGATGGGTATTAATATGGCTCCAGGATTAAACCGTGAGTTTATATCTGAGAAGTGGAGAACTATAGATAAAAAAATATGGTGGGACATTAGAAGAGAAGCTTTTGATAAAATAGACAATGATATAGAGTTTAAAATCTATGGATATGATATAGATGAAGAAGCAATAAACATTGCTCGTGAAAATGCAGAAATCGCAGGAGTAGATCAATACATAGAATTTAATTTAGGAAATGCAGTTGATTTCAACAGTGAAGAAGAATATGGATTTATAGTAACAAATCCACCATATGGTGAAAGATTAGAAGATGTAGATACTGTAAAAATGCTTTATAAAGAGTTAGGATATACATTTAGAAAATTAAAAAATTGGTCTTATTATTTAATTACTTCTTATGAAGATTTTGAAAAAGAATTTGGAAAAGATGCAGATAAAAGAAGAAAATTATATAATGGTATGTTAAAAACTAACTTATATCAATATATAGGATCAAGACCACCAAGAAAAAATGATTAATATTTAATAAGTTAAAATAATTTTCCTCCTAGAATAATATAAATAATATAAATAGTATTTTAGGGGGTGTAATAATTGTTAAAAATTTCGGGTAAAAACCGTAAAAAAGATATAAGAAAAAAGAATTCAAATAAGAGTAGTAAAATATCTGAAAAGAAACCTCAATATGAAGAAAAATTTAATGAAGTAATACTAAACGATTTAGTTCCAGAAGAAAAAAGAAGTGAATTTGGATTAGAAGATACCTCTTCTAAAAAAGGAAAAAGCAATAAATTAAATTTGAATTTTGGTAAGAAGAAGTCTTCTAATAAAAAAAAGGGTAAAAAAATTCAAAATAATAATCAAAACAAAGAAAATGATGAAACAGAAAAAAAATCAAGTAGTAAGAGTAATGGGAAAACAACTAAAGCAACAAAAATAAATAAAAATAAGAAATCACCTAAAAAAGAAAAAAAAGAAAAAAGTAATATAATTGAAAAAAATCCAGAAGTAATTGAAAATACAAAACACAGTAAACATATTAAAAAAGCTCATAAAAACAATGATATTATTAAAACTAAAAAGAGAGTAAAAGATTCTGATAATCAAGAAAAAGTAAAAATTAAAGAGACTAAAGAAGAAATAGAAAATACTAATAATGATATTGAAGTTAGAATAAAAGAACAAGAATATATATCATATGAAAATGGAGACTTTAGAAGTAATAAGCCACAAGATGTTGATTTTAAAGAAGAAGAGTCTAAATGTGAAGATTTGATTTGGTCAAAAGACAAGTTTCCTAAAAAGTAAAAAATATCATTTTTAGCAAAATAGTCATACTTGCAAAATAAAAAGTATAAATAAAACGTATAAATAGTGTTAAAATATAAATAAGAGCTTAGTGATAAATGCTAAGCTTTTATTTTGTATATTTATATAAAGTAGTAATAAATTCATAAAAATTTAAAAGAAAATGGTGATTTGTATGACTTATAAAGCTATATATAAAGAAATAGATGAAATTTTATTAAAAATGGACAAACCATCTGAGGGGATAAAACGTCTAATTAAAGAGGGTAAATTTGATAAACAACCTTTTGATATTATAAAAAAACTAGATAATATAGATCAAAATATAAAATATCATCCAGAAGGAAGTGTTTTAAATCATATTTTACTTGTTATAGATGAAGCTAGTAAAAATAAAGAATATTCAAGTGATAAAAGGGTATTTATGTGGGCAGCATTGCTTCATGATATTGGCAAGTTAACTACAACAAGAATTAGAAAAAATAGAATAACTTCATATAATCATGATGTAGAAGGTAAAAAAATAGCATTGGAATTTTTAAATCAATTAAGTGATGATAAAATATTTAATAAAAAAGTATCAGATCTTGTGAAATACCATATGCAACCATTATTTTTTGATAAAAATTTACCCTTTTTTGATTTGAAAAATATGCTAAAAGAAGTTGATTTTAAGGAAGTAGCAAATTTATCTTTATGTGATAGATTAGGTCGTGGAAATATGACAAAAGAAGATATCAAAAATGAAAAGGAAAGAATAGAAAGATTTGTTAGCTACTGTACAGACGTAAAATAGTAGGAGGTTTGAGATGAAGTTATTTAAGTTAATACCATTGATATTTTTATTAATGTCTACCACTACAGGGTGTAGTACAAGTACAGAGTCTCCAGAAAGATTAATAAAAAAACCAATAGTAAATGAATCTAAATTAGGGATATCAAATGCAATATCAAAATCATTAACAGTTGGATATTCATTAGTATTACCAAATAATTCAATGGAAACTGGTAAAATTAATGAAGTTGATTTAGACAACGATGATACAAATGAGATAGTAGCATTTGAAAAAAAAGAAGGTTCAACTAATAATGAAAATGAAGTTGGATTTATGGTATTGAGTAAAAACAAAGATGGAAGTTATACTGATAAAGGTAAAATATGGGAAAAAGGAGATTCTATAGAATATGCAAACTTTTATGATTTAGATTCAGATGGAAATAAAGAAATTGTTTTATTAGTAAAATCAACAGATAAGACGAATATGTATATATATAAGTTTAAAAATGGGGAAATAAATAAAGTTTATACTTTAAATCCTACATGGTTAGAGGATAAAGATGAATTATTAGATATGAAAATTAAAATTGGAAATATAGATAAAAATAAAGGTTTAGATATATTAATGTTTCATTATAATTCAAAGAATAATCAAATGTATGCAAGTCTAGCTGAATTTAAAGAAACTTTAAAAGTTATAGACCATGTTAAATTTGAGAATGTTAAAAATTTAAGTGATTTACATATAACAATTGGTAATGTAACAAAAGATATAAAGGGTGTAATACTAGATTATACTACATTAAAAGAAAGTAATAATATAACTCAAATATTATATATAGAAAATAATAAAATAAATAAGGCATTTGATGATAATGACAAAAACTTAATGAAAGCATATTATATACCAACTGAAGATATGAATAAAGATAAAATAATAGAAATACCAATATTAAATGGAAAAGCTAATGGAAGCACTTATACTTTAAAATCTGCTTCAAATGTGAGTTGGTATAAATGGAATGGCAAAATCGGAAAAGATTCAGGATTGGTATTTATAAATCAAATATATTATAATTATCAATATACTTATAAAATTTTAGTACCAAATAATTTAGTTAATAAATTATATGTAGAACAAGAATATCCGGGAGAAAATATTTTGTTCAAATTTATTTATTATGATACATTAAACTCAGAATCAAAAGAGTTATTTACAATCTGTGCTATAAATAAAAGTGCTATAGATGAAAATAAAAATATGAGTAATAAAACTGGAGTTAAGCTTAATGAAACTGAAGATTATATTTTTTCATTGTATACTAAAAATACAGAAGAATTGAAAAAATTAAATATAACAGTAGAGACATTAAAAGACTATTTTTCATTAATATATGAGTAATTATTGGGAGGATTAATATGAAAGAAAAAATATTAATATTAGAGGATGAAATAGGTATTAGAAGTTTTATTAGTATAAACTTAAAAAGAGAAGGATATGAGATAATAGAAGCAGGAACTGGAAGTGAAGCAATAGAAAAACTAACAACAGAAAAAGAGATTTCACTGGCTTTACTTGATGTAATGCTACCTGATATGAGTGGTATAGATGTATGTAAATTTATAAGGCAAAATTTTGATGAGGTTGGAGTAATAATGCTTACTGCAAAAGCACAAGAAGAAGATAAGATAGAAGGTTTTATATCAGGTGCAGATGATTATATAATTAAGCCATTTAGTATAAAAGAATTGCTAGTTAGGGTTAGTGCATTACTTAGAAGAATTAAAAAAGATGATTCTAATACAAAAAGCAATGAAATTTTATCACAACCATTCTTACTTGATATAGATAAAAGAAAGTTGTTTAAAAATAACAAGGAAATAGAACTTACTCCAACAGAGTTCTCAATAGTAAAATATTTAATGTCTAATGCACAACAATCATTAAGTAGAGATCAAATATTAGATGAAGTTTGGGGAACCAATTACTTATATGATTTTAAGATAGTAGACGTTAATATAAGAAGAATAAGAAACAAAATAGAAGATGACCCATCAAAACCAAAATATATACAAACTATTTGGGGCTATGGATATTGTTTTAGAAAGGAAGAATAGTAGTGTTACATTTTGAGGGGCTAAGAAAAAAGGTAATAAAAAATTATTTTATGATAATTATAATAACAGTAACCTTATTTGAAGGGTTATTCATGTTTTATATTCAAAATTATTATTATGATTCTGTAAAACAGATTTTAAAAGGTCATGTAAGATATACAAATAACGCTTATAAATCAATTCCAATGGAAACTAGTAGTTTTGAAAAGAAGATTAATAATATATTTGAAAAAGACAATAGTGAGAATGTTTCAATAGATATAATAGATAAGAATAAAAATATTATATTAGACCAATATGGGTTTAAAACTTATAAAAAGGCTGATTATGAAGATGTAGATAGAGCTTTAAAAGATGTTAAAAATCTAACTCCATACATTTATAAGACAAATGATACTAATGAACATGTAATGAGTGTTTCTGTTCCTCTTAAAGTAAATTCTGTTATAGAAGGTGTAGTAAGGTATACGACATCACTAGATGAAATTGATAGTACAATATTTAAAATAGGTTTAGGATTAATTTTAGCAGGAATATTTATTTTACTTATTGCTATATCTATAAGTTTGAAATTTGCAGAAACTCTTATACAACCATTAAGAGAATTAAAGCAATTTGCAAATGAATTAGCACATGGTAACTATAATATAAAACTTAAAAATACTAATATTTCAGATGATGAAATAGGAGATTTAGCACAAACTTTTGAATATATGGCATCTGAAATAGATAAAAGTGAAAAATTAAAAGAAGAGTTTATATCCTCTATATCTCATGAATTAAGAACTCCACTTACATCTATAAAGGGGTGGAGTGAAACGCTAGGATATGAAGGTATAACTAAAGATGAATTAGATTTAGGTCTTGGAATTATACAAGATGAAACTGAAAGACTTATTAAATTGGTTGAGGAATTATTAGATTTCTCGAGACTTTCATCAGATAGAATAAAACTTAAAGTAGATATAGTTAACATTGAAGGTCTAGCAAAAGGAGTAGTTAATCAATTAAGTGTAAAAGCAATTGAAAAAAATATATCATTAATAACAGAATTTAAAAACAATCAAATAGAAAATATACAAGGCGATAAAAATAGGTTAAGACAAGTTTTAATAAATTTAATACAAAATGCTATTAAATTTACAAGTGATGGCGGTTACATATTAGTGACAGTTGCTCAAGATGAGGAATTTACAACTATTAAAGTAATAGATAATGGAGAAGGTATAGAGGAGTATAATTTAGAAAAAGTTCTAGATAAATTCTTCCAAGAAGATTATAATAAAGCAGGTAGTGGTTTAGGACTAGCTATTAGTAATGAAATAGTTAAACTACACGGTGGAAAAATGACCCTTGAAAGTAAAAAGGGTGTTGGAAGTATTATAACTTTCACATTAAAAAATAAAATTATTGAATCAATTTAGGTTATGAAATAAATGTTTTTGGAAATAATATTCCTAATTAGACATTTACTTTAGAAAGAGGAAAAAATGAGAAATATAAAAATGACTGTAGAGTATGATGGATCAAGATACAAAGGATTTCAAAGATTAAAAGATAATGAAATGACAATACAAGGAAAAATAGAATCAGTTTTAAGTAAAATGGAAGAAGAAGATATCGAAATAATAGGTTCTGGTAGAACAGACATGGGAGTTCATGCTTGTGGACAAGTTGTAAACTTTAAAACAAATAGCCAATATTCTGTAGAAAAAATGCAAAAATATCTATATGAATATTTACCAGAGGATATTGTTGTCAAAAGTATAGAAGAAGTAGATGATAGATTCCATTCAAGATATAATGTAAAATCTAAAGTTTATTTATACAAAATAGATAACAATAAATTCCATAAAGTATTTTCTAGAAAATATGCAACGCATATTGAAAAGAAGCTAGACTTAAATTTAATGAAAGAAGCAAGTGAGTATTTAGTAGGAGAACATGATTTTACAAGCTTTGCATCTTCAAAATCTAAGAAAAAGTCTAATGTAAGAGAAATTAATTCTATAAGTATACAAGAAAATAATGACCTTATAGAAATATATATAGAAGGTAATGGATTTTTATACAATATGGTCAGAATAATAGTAGGAGCATTAATAGAAGTAGGTCATAAGAAAAAAACACCTCAAGATATAAAGACTATGTTAGAAGATAAAGATAGAAGTAAAGCATCAGATACAGCACAAGCAAAGGGGCTATGTCTATATAAAGTAAAATATTAAAAAATATATAATAAAAAATCATATAATTGACATAATAGAGTATATAAAATACTATATATTATAAATAAAAAAATTAAATAATAAAAATTCTATGAAAAAGAGAGTAGTCTAAATTAGATTTATAGAGAGCTAGGGATGGTGGAAGCCTAGTAAGAAAATATGGATGAAGAGAGCTTTGGAGAATGCTATTTGAAAATTATAAGTATGATAGTAGGTATATCTCGCCTTAAGAGTAAGAGTGAATAAGTTTAACTTATTAATTAGAGTGGTAACGCGGATAAAATTTCGTCTCTTGATTTTTCAAGAGGCGTTTTTTAATACAAAAATTTGCATATCACGCTAATTAAATTAAAGATAAGGTTATTAATAAGAGTGGTACCGCGGTATATTCGCCTCTTAGTATTTTTATACTATGGGGCTTTTTAAATTTAATAAATTTCAACTAAATAAGAACTCATTTAGAATCATGTGCGCAGATGATCTAAATATTAAAAGTTCGAGATTAGATTATTTACGTAAATAATATTATTTAAATTTTATACAAAAAATTAAAATAAAATTATTAGGAGGTAATAACTATGAAAGAAAAAGTTGTTTTAGCATATTCAGGAGGTTTAGATACCTCAATTATAATACCTTGGTTAAAGGAAAATTACGATATAGAAGTCATAGCAGTTTGCGGAGATGTAGGTCAGGAAGATAACATGAAAGATATTTATCAAAAGGCTTTAAATAGTGGTGCAAGTAAAGCATATGTAGATGACTTAAGTGAAGAGTTTGTTACAGAAACTATATTTAAAGCAATAAAGGCAGAGGCAAAATATGAAGGAAAATATTTACTTGGAACATCTTTAGCAAGACCAATAATAGCTAAAAAATTAGTGGATGTAGCTCATCTAGAAGGCGCAAAATATATATGCCATGGATGTACAGGAAAAGGAAATGATCAGGTTAGATTTGAAGCTTCTATAGCAGCATTAGATCCTAATATAAAAGTTATAGCACCTTGGAGAATATGGAATATTAAATCAAGAGAAGATGCTATTGAATATGCAGCTAAAAATAATATACCAGTTATAGCAACTAAAGAAAAAATATACTCAGTTGATGCAAACCTTTGGCATACATCAACTGAAGGTGGAGATATTGAGAATTTAGAAAATGAACATAAAAATGATATTTATAAAAAGTGTGTTCCTTTAGAAAATGTTTGTGATAAAGCTGAATATGTAGAAATATATTTTGAAAAGGGAGTACCTAAAAAAGTTAATAGCATAGAACTATCACCAGTTGAGTTAGTAAAAACATTAAATAATTTAGGAGCTAAGCACGGAATAGGAGTTATAGATATTGTTGAAAATAGATTAGTGGGAATGAAATCAAGAGGTATATATGAAACTCCAGGGGGTACGATACTTTATGAAGCTCATAATATATTAGAAAGTGCAACCTTAGACAAAGAAACACTTCACTTTAAACAAATAGTATCTTTTAAATATGGAGAACTTATATATAATGGATTGTGGTATAGCAAGTTAAGAGAAGCTATTGATGAATTCATAGAAACTACACAAGACAATGTAACTGGAAGTGTAAAAATTAAAATTTATAAAGGAAATTTAAAACCAGCTGGAATATTTACTGAAAATGCTCTTTATGATGAGTCAATATCATCTTTTGGAGATAGTGAACTTTATAATCATGAAGATGCACAAGGATTTATAAATTTATTTACATTACCTTTAAAAATCAAAGCTATGAAAACTATTAATGATGATATTATAAATCAAATTGCAGTAGGAGAATATGTAGAATAAAATTATAAATTTTAAACATTAAGAATCGTCTTTAAAATCTCATTTTAAAGACGATTCTCATTATTTTATGTTTGTTAAAAGATATGATTTAAATCAAATTTTTCACTTTCTAATAAGTTATTTAAGGTCATTTTTATAGTCTCTATTTCTTCAAATGCCTTGGATTTATCTTTAGTATATATACTTTTATCTAGGATATTCAAATATAAAGTAATTTCATCAAAATAAGTGTGATCTAATAATTTATACCATACCTCTTTTTCTTCATACCAATTTTTAGATAAAATTTTTAATTCTTCATTAGCACTATCCCAATCATTATCTAAAATTAAATTTCCTACTATTTCTACATTTGAAGTATAATTTTCTGTAAAATCATAGATTTTATCATTAATATAAAAACCAGATATTGTAAAACATATAGTCCAAATTAAAACATATATTAGAGATTTCAATTTTAAATCACCTCAGTTGAACTTAATTTTTCTTTTGTTGAATGAATATTTTATCATTTTCATCTAATACACATATTAATACATCTTCTACGTTATTTATATTGTTTGATTTTAGTATATCAAGTAACCAATTTTTATTTTTATATATAGACTCAAGGCTTTTTGTTATAATTCTACCATCTATTATTAAAGAAATAGGAAGGTGATAAAATTCTTTGGACGGTGTAGAATTATATGACGGATAAGGAACAATACTTAAGTTACCATCAGTTTCAAGTATGGCATATTGAATATACTTTAGGTTAAAGTAGCCTTGTATTCGTAGTTGTTCTAGAAGCTCATCTATACTTATTCTTTCTTTTTTTAATTCTTTTAAATCAATTTCTCCTTTATTTATTAAAATAGAAGGAGAACCAGATAAAAAAGTACTAAATTTTCTACTTTTAGTAGATATATAAGATATAAGTGTTTGCATAAGGACAACACCTGTTATAGCAGCGATGCCATTTATTATAGGCACATTATTATTTTCCATAGGGAATGAAGCAACTTCTGCAATTAATAAGGTTATGACCAAATCATAAATATTCATTTCTGCTATTTCGCCTTTTCCCATAATTCTAATAGAAATTAAAACAGCTATGTAAAGTATAATACTTCTTGTTAATACTACTATCATAATAATCTCCTTAAAAACATTATATTAAATTATTATTTCACATTTTATAAATATTGATGCAAGAAAACTAAATGTAATTCTTTTAAAATTTATTTAAATTTGATATAATTAGTTTTAAATGCAATTAATTATAGTAAGTATCACCAGTATGAACTTAAGATATTAAATAAAATATATAATGATTTTTAAAGAAATAACTATTAAGGAGGATTGACTATGGGGAAAAGAAAACAAGTACATGTTCCGATAGAAAAAATACAAGAACAAGATAGATTTATTGAGGCTATATCAGAAATTAACTCAAGATTTTATGCAATACATGAGTCAAAGCCTAAATACATGATACAAACTTTTGGATGTCAAATGAATGAACATGATTCTGAAATGTTATCTGCTATGTTAGAAAATATGGGGTATGAAAGATCTATGATGGCACAAGAGTGTGATTTGATAATATATAATACTTGTGCGGTTAGAGAAAATGCTGAACTTAAGGTGTATGGAAATCTTGGGCATTTAAAATTAGTTAAAAGAAAGAATCCAGATTTAAAAATAGCTGTTTGCGGATGTATGATGCAACAACCTCATGTTGTTAAAGAACTAAAATCTAAATATAGACATGTTGATTTAGTTTTTGGAACTCATAATTTATATAAATTCCCAGAATTATTAGCTAACTCAATGGATTCTAATAAAATGTTAGTTGATGTATGGGATGTAGACGGAGAAGTTATAGAAGGACTAAGAAGCAATAGAAAATTTGAACTAAAGGCATTTGTAAATATAATGTATGGATGCAATAATTTCTGTACTTATTGTATAGTACCTTATACAAGAGGTAGAGAAAGAAGTAGAACTCCAGAAGATATAATAAATGAAATAAAACAATTGGTTGAAAATGGGACTAAAGAAATCACATTATTAGGCCAAAATGTTGATTCATATGGAAAAACATTAGAAAATTCTATAACATTTGCACAACTTTTAAGAAAAGTAAATGAAATTGAAGGTATAGAGAGAATAAGATTTATGACGTCTCATCCAAAAGATATATCAGATGAAGTTATATATGCAATAAGAGATTGTGATAAAGTATGTGAATTTTTACATTTACCAGTACAATGTGGTAGTACATCTTTATTAAAAAAGATGAATAGACATTATACTAAGGATTATTACTTAGAAATAGTAGAAAAGGCAAGAAAAGAAGTTCCAGAAATAGCATTTTCAACAGATTTAATGATTGGTTTCCCAGGAGAAACGGAAGAAGATTTACTTGATACTATAGACGTAGTTGAAAAGGTAAGATACGATTCAGCATTTACATTTATATATTCAAGAAGAAAAGGAACTCCAGCAGCAGAAATGGAAGATCAAATACCAGAAAATGTAAAGCATGAAAGATTTAATACAGTTTTAGAAAAAGTAAATGAAATATGTATAGAGATAAATAGAAGTTATCAAGATAAGATAGTTGAAGTGTTAGTAGAAGGACCAAGTAAAACTGATGACAATAAGCTTACTGGAAGAACAAGACAAAATAAATTAGTAAACTTTGAAACAACAGAAGAAGATTTAGTAGGTAAATTAGTTATGGTTGAGATTACAAGTACTAGTAAATTTTCGTTAAATGGAGTTATAAAAAAATAATATATAATATATTATTAAGTTTAGGCTGAAATCTAATATGATTTCAGCCTTTAGTCATATTATAATGATAATATAAAAATTATTCTGTGATTAAGTCTAAGAAGTTTTCAAGTATCTTAGCTGTAATTCCCCAGATTACATAGTTTTCATAATTATAAAATAAAACAGGATAATTTCCTGTATCAAATTTATAATTATGATTATTAGGAATTATATCATATGGAAATTTTTCATTAGGTATAATTTTAACTATATTATTATATAATAAAGGCTTAGTTTTTATAAGATGAGTAATTGGAACTAAGAAAATATGGTCTACTTCATCTTTGTTTATATTTAAATTAGAAATATTTTTGATTTGACCAACATAAGGATGAATTATTAAATTACTAGGTGTTATTAGTAAATCTATTTCAGAAATAATTGTTATATTTTCTTCAAAAGTTCCTAGTTCTTCACAAGTTTCTCTAATAGCAGTATTATAAGGAGTTTCACAATCTTCTATTTTTCCACCAGGAAATGATATTTCATTAGGTTGATTTCTTAAATTTTTTGACCTGACCTCAAATAGTATATGATAACAGTCATCTTTTTTAATTATTGGTATTAGTACTGATGCTTTTTTCATATCTTTATGACCATTTATATAAGGTTTATAATTTTTAAATTTATTTTTAATATCGTCTATCATAATTTCCTCCTGATATTAGTTAAAATAATATATAACTATATTTATTATACACTATGATTAAAAATTTGATAGATTAGTTAAGGATAATTATAAAATAATTGTTATACTATGATAAGTGTAGTATAATCAACTTGAAAAACAAATAAATAGGGGAGCTAATTTGCTGAGAGGAGATACTTAATCTCGACCCTTTAACCTGTCTGGATAATGCCAACGTAGGGAACTAATTATAAAAGGAGTTTTATCTATATTCAGGTTTTAATAAATAAAAATGATATGGATAAGGCTCTTTTTAAATGCTTAAAATGAAGGACATTAAAATTAATGACATATAAAAAATAAGAGAGGGTGATTTAAATGGTAATAGCAGATGTGGCAGTTATGCCCTTAAGACCTTACACAGGGGAAGAAGAAATGTATAAGGTTGTTGATAAGGCAATATCTGAAATTGAGAAAAGTGGTTTAAAATATGAAATAGGAGCAATGAGTACGACAATAGAAGGTGAATTTGATGAAGTTTTTGAACTTTTAAAGAAAGTACATAAAATACCTTTTAATCTTGGCTGTGAAAGAGTTATAACGGTAGCTAGAATAGATGAAAAAGCCGGAGGAATAACTATAGATGATAAACTTAAAAACCATAGATAAAATAAAAGATAGTATATATCCTATACTAACATTTTTATTTATATTGGTTGTATGGCAAATTTGTGTTGGAGCTTATGATATACCACAATATATCTTACCAGCTCCAACAGAAATAATAGAAGTATTTATTAAAGATTATAAAAATTTATATGAACATACTCTTATAACTTTAAATGAAGCTACATTGGGATTTATTATTGCAATAATATTATCTCTTATTATAGGAATAGCAATGGATTTTATACCTATATTAAAAAAGTGTATCTATCCTATAATGGTTGTATCTCAGACAATACCAACTATTACAATAGCTCCACTTCTTGTAATATGGTTTGGTTTTGATATACTTCCTAAAATAATAATGGTGGCTTTAACATGTTTTTTTCCTATATTAATAAGCTTCGTAGATGGAATAGAAAATATAGACAAAGATTATTTGAATTTATTTAAAACTATGCATTCAAATAAACTTAATACATTTATACATCTTAAGTTTCCTATGGCAATGGATAAGTTTTTTTCAGGACTAAAAATATCAGCTACTTATGCTGTTGTAGCAGCAACTGTAGCTGAGTGGTTAGGTGGAACTAAAGGTTTAGGAGTATATATGGTAAGGTCTAAGAGTGCATATGCATTAGATAAAGTTTTTTCATCTACAATATTAGTAGTAATCTTTAGCTTAGTATTTGTTGGGATAATACAGATTATAAAAAAAATAGCTTTAAAACATAACGACTAGGAGGGTATTATGAAATTAAAAAAAATAGTATCATTAGGATTGATATCGACACTTTCTATGTTAAGTTTAGTTGGATGCAGTTCTAAAGAGCAAAAATCAGGGGATATTAATAAGAAATTAGAAAAAGTAACTATGGTTTTAGATTGGACTCCAAATACAAATCATACAGGATTATTTGTAGCACTTGAAAATGGGTATTTTAAAGATGAAGGATTGGATGTAGATATAGTACAACCACCAGAAGGTGGAGCAGCAACATTAGTAGCTACAGGAAAAGCTGATTTTGGAATAAGTTATCAAGAAGAAGTTACTTTTGCAAAAACTAGTAAAGATCCATTACCTATAAAAGCAGTAGCAACTGTTATACAACATAATACTTCAGGATTTGCATCACCTAAAGGTAAAGAGATAACATCGGCTAAAAATTTTGAAGATAAAACTTATGGAGGATGGGGTTCACCATCAGAAAATGCAATACTTGATGCTGTTATGAAAAAAGAAGGCAAGGATTTTAAAAAGTTAAAAGTAGTTGATATAGGAACTGATGATTTCTTTACAGCAACTCAAAAGAATGTTGATTTTGCATGGATATTTGAAGGTTGGGATGTAATGCAAGCAAAATTAAAAGGCGTTGATTTAAACTTTATTCCAATTAAAGATTTAGATAAGAGATTAGACTATTATACTCCACTTATAATATCTAGTGAAAAATTATTAAAAGAAAATCCAAATATTGCAAAGAAATTTTTAAAAGCTACAACAAAGGGGTACGAATATGCAATAAAAAATCCTACTGAAGCTGCTAAAATTTTAATTAAACATGCACCTGAAATTGATGAAGAATTAGCTATAAAAAGTCAAGAATATTTAGCTGATAAATATAAAGATGATGCTTCTAAATGGGGAGAAATGAAAGATATTATTTGGAATAATTATACATCATTTTTAAAAGAATATAAATTAATAAATAAGGATATGAAACCAAGTGATGCTTACACAAATGAATTCTTACCGCAATAAAGATATAAAAATAGATATAAATAATATATCTAAAAACTATGGAGAAGTTGAAGTTTTAAGAAAAATAAATTTAACTGTTTATGATGGTGAGTTTGTATCTATACTTGGACCTAGTGGATGTGGGAAAAGTACTATATTTAATTTGATATCAAATTTGACTGAATGTAGTGAAGGTAATATAAATATAAATGGGAAATTAAGCTATATGTATCAAAAAGATTTATTATTACCATATAAAACTATAATAGATAATGTTTGTTTACCTTTAACTTTGATGAGAGAGAAAAAAAATAAAGCTAGAGAAAAAGTTAAATCTTATTTTGAGGTATTTGGATTAACAGGATATGAAGATAAATATCCAAAAGAATTATCAGGAGGTATGAAGCAAAGGGCTAATTTTTTAAGGACTTTTGTAAGTTCAAATGATATAATGCTTTTAGATGAGCCATTTGGTGCACTGGATTCTATAACAAAAGCATCTATGCAAAAATGGCTTTTAGATGTAAAAAACAAAGTAAATTCAACCATATTACTTATAACTCATGACATTGATGAAGCTATAATGTTATCAGACAGGATATATGTTATATCAAAAAAACCTTCTGTAATAAAAAAAGAATTTGTTTTAGATAAGAAATATTATAGTAATGAAAAAATAGAAAATATAGCTAATTTAAAAAAGAAAATAATTGAATTATTATAAAATTAGAATTTAGTAAATATATAAGCCGTCTTAAATATCATTAATATGATTTTAAGGCGGCTTTTTAAAACTTATTATCTTAATAATAATTTTCAATTATGATATAATAAGTATTTAGAAACAAAGGAGGACAAAATATGCAAATAGATAAAAACAAACTTACTCCTATGATGAGACAATATTTTGAAGTTAAAGATAGATATCCAGATTGTATTCTATTTTTTAGACTAGGAGATTTTTATGAAATGTTTTTTGAAGATGCAATAGTAGCTTCAAAAACATTAGAAATAGCATTAACAGGAAAATCATGCGGACTTGAAGAACGAGCACCTATGTGTGGTATACCTTTTCATTCTGCAAATTCATATATATCAAAACTTGTGGAAAATGGATATAAGGTTGCAATAGGAGAACAATTAGAAGACCCTTTGGCTACAAAGGGAATAGTAAAAAGAGATGTTATAAGAGTAGTAACTCCAGGAACTGTATTAGAAGGAAGTTTACTAGAGAATAAGAAAAATAATTATTTACTATCTTTATATAAAGAAGGTGAAAATATAGGATTAACTTATGTTGATATTAGTACAGGAGAAACTAATGCAACATATTTAACCAAAGACAGGGTAGTTGAAGAAATAGCTAAAATTCATCCTACTGAAATAATATTAAATGATTTAGAATTTATAGAAGAACTTAGAAATATCGCTACTTTAGGAAATATATATATAAATGAAAGTTTTAGTGAGAGTTATTTAGATATAAATATATTAAAAGAGTACTTTACAAAAGACTATTTAGACAAACTAAAATTTGATGAAAATAATTTAATTAAAATAAGTTTATCAATACTTCTAAATTATATATATAATACTCAAAAACAAATAACTTCTAATATTAATAATGTAAATATATATAATTCAACTGAATATATGGTTCTTGATATGTTTACAAGAGTTAATTTAGAGTTAACTCAAACAATAAGAGGAAACAAAAAGAAAGGTTCACTTCTTCATGTATTAGATAAGACATCTACAGCTATGGGTGGAAGATTACTTAGAAAATATGTGGAAGAGCCTTTAGTAAATAAAGAAAAAATAGAAGAAAGACTTAATGTTATAGAAGAAATAAAAGAAGATTTTATGTTAAGAGAAGACTTAAGTGAAATATTAAAAAATGTATATGATATAGAAAGAATATGTGGAAAAATTGCATTTGAAAAAGTAACACCAAAGGAAATGATACATTTAAAAAACTCTATTGAAAAACTTCCAAATCTAGAAAAGACAATAAATTTATCTAGTGCAAGTATATTAAAAAAATATATAGAAACAATGGATAGCTTAGATGATATTTACAATTTAATAAGTGAATCTATAAAAGAAGAGCCTTCAATAACTATAAAAGATGGTAATATAATAAAATCTGATTTTAGTGATGAATTAAAAGAGCTTCGTGATATTTCTAAGAATGGAGCCTTTATGATAAAGGAAATAGAAAATCGCGAAAAAGAAAAAACTGGAGTTAAGTCTTTAAAAGTAGGATTTAATAAAGTATTTGGATACTATATAGAAATAACTAAGGCAAATTTAGTACAAGCAAAAATTGATGATGGCTATATAAGAAAGCAAACTTTAAGCAATGCAGAAAGATTTATAACAGCAGAGTTAAAAGAAATAGAAGATAAAATACTTCATGCAGAGGAAAAAATAAAAACTTTAGAATATGAGATATTTGTAACTATAAGAGAAACAATTTATAAAAATATAGATAGAATACAAAAGGTAGCAAAGATTATAGCTAATATAGATGTGTTTGTATCTCTTGCTACAGTTGCATATATGAATAATTATATAAAGCCTGTTATAAATGAAAGAAGCAAATTAGATATTAAAAATGGACGTCATCCAGTTGTTGAGAATATAGTTGGTGAAGAAAATTTTGTTCCAAATGATACTTATTTAAATAGTAATGAAAATATTATAAATATAATAACAGGACCTAATATGGCAGGGAAGTCTACTTATATGAGACAAAGTGCAATAATTGCTTTAATGGCACATATAGGTTCATTTGTGCCAGCAGAGTATGCAAATATTCCAATATTAGATAGGATTTTTACAAGAGTTGGAGCTAGTGATGATTTGTCTCAAGGGCAATCTACGTTTATGGTAGAAATGACAGAAGTATCTCATATACTTAAAAATGCCTCAGATAAAAGTTTAGTGATTTTAGATGAAATAGGGCGTGGAACGAGTACTTATGATGGAATAAGCTTAGCGTGGTCTATAGTAGAATATATTCAAAAAAATATAAAATGCAAAACTTTATTTGCTACTCATTATCATGAACTAACTGACCTTGAAAGTGAATTTAGTGAAGTTAAAAACTATTCAATTGCTGTTAAAGAAGAAGGAGATAGTATAATTTTCTTAAGAAAAATAGTACCTCAAGGAGCAGATAAAAGTTATGGTATATATGTTGCAAAACTTGCAAAACTTCCAGATGAAGTAATAAATAGGTCAAGAGAAATTTTAAAAGATTTAGAGAAAAATCATGTTTATAACAGTGTAGCTATAAATAATAATCAAGTAGAAAATATAGTTAATATAAAAGCAAAAGAAACTGATAATAAAGAGTATATTGAAAATAGAATAAGTGAATTAGAATTAGAACTTAATAAAGCTAATAAAAATAATTTCAAAAATGAATTTGAAACTTTAAAACTAGAACATGATACATTGATTAAGAGCTATAAGTCAATTAAAAAGGATTATGATAATTTAAATATAGAATACAAAAGCTTAAATGAGTCTGCACTTACTCAAATTTCTTTTGATAATATAATAGAAGATAATTTAAAACAAGAAATAATTAATTTGGATATCTTAAACATGACTCCTCTTGACGCAATGAATGCACTTTATTCTCTTCATAAAAAAGTAAAAGAGAAAATTAAGTAGGTAAAAAATGAAACCTCTTGGAGGTGTGGTATGGAAAATAAAATAAATATATTAGATGACTTAACTATAAATAAAATAGCTGCAGGAGAGGTTGTAGAAAGACCCTCTTCTGTGGTTAAAGAACTCATTGAAAATTGCATAGATGCAAAATCAAGAAAGATAATAATAGAGATTGTAGATGGTGGAAAAAAATCTATTAGAATTACAGATAATGGGATAGGAATATTTTCTAGTGAAGTAGAAAAATCTTTTTTAAGACATGCAACAAGCAAAATAAAAAAAATTGATGACTTATATGATTTATATTCTTTAGGATTTAGAGGAGAAGCTTTAGCATCAATATCATCAGTTTCTAAACTTGAAATGATTACAAAAACAAAAGAAGAACCTATTGGAACAAGGGTTATGGTAGAAGGTGGAAAAATAGTATTAAAAGAACCTGTTGGTTGTATTAATGGAACTACAATTATAATAAGAGATATATTTTATAATACTCCAGTAAGACAAAAATTTTTAAAATCAACTCATGCTGAAACAATAAATATAAGTGATTTAATAAATAAACTTGCAATAGGAAATCCAGCAGTTCAATTTAAATATATAAATAATAATAAGAATATGTTAAATACTCCAGGAGACGATAAACTTTTAAGTGTAGTAAGAAGTATATATGGAAAAGACATAACAGAAAATTTAATTGAAGTAAATTATGAGTGTAATAAATTTAGTTTATATGGATATATAGGCAATAATAATGTATATAGATCTAATAAAAACTTACAACATATTTATATTAACAATAGATTTGTAAAGAGTAAGATAATATTAGATGCTATAAATGAAAGTTATAAATCAATAATTCCTATAAATAAACATGCGGTATGTTTTTTAAATATGGATATAAAACCATCAGCAATAGATGTTAATATACATCCAACAAAATTAGAAGTTAAATTTGAAGATGAACAAGAAATATATATAGAACTTAGAGATTTTTTGAGAAGAAAGTTATTAAGTTCAAGTTTGATTGGAAAATATGAAACTTATGAAAATAAAAATACTCAACCTAAAATTATAAATATAAATAATACATTTGAAGAAAAACAAAAACCTATAGATACATTTAAATCTGTAAGTGAAATATTAAATGAACTAGATAAAAAAGAAAAAATAGATAGTAAAGATAAAAATTTATATGAAAAAAATAATAAATCAGATGAAAGTAAAGATGTAATTTTGGAATCTATGATTTGTGATGAAAGTACTCATTTTAAAGAAAATAACTTACTAAAATCTGAAAATGAAAGTTTTAAAAAAGATTTAAAATTAGAAAAAAATAAAATTTTAATTGAAGGAGAAGTTGACATAAATAAGTCCTTTAGTATTGAAGATATAGAAAAACTTGATAATGAAGAACAAATTAAAGAGAAAAACCTTCAAAAAAATTTTTTTGAAGAAGATAACTATAAAACTTCGTCTAAAAAAGTTGAAATTAATAAGTTTTCATTAAATGGATATAATGTAGTAGGCAGTGTGTTTAATACCTATATAATACTACAAAAAGAAAAATCTATGTATTTATTAGACCAACATGCAGCTCATGAAAGAGTATTATATGAGCGTTATATGGATAGATTTTATAAGCATGATATAAATATGCAAATGCTTTTAGATCCTATAGTACTAAAAGTTTCCAGTGTTGATATGTTACAAATAGAATCTAATATAGATTTATTTATTAAGTTTGGTTTTGAAATTGAATTATTTGGCAATAATCATATAATGATAAGATGTGTCCCAACTACATTTGGAATTCCTGAGTCAGAAAAATTTATTCTACAAATTATAGATAATATAGAAGATATAAAAAACAATTATGAGCTAAAAGGAGATAAATTAGCATCAATGGCATGCAGAGCTGCTATAAAAGCTAATGATAAAATATATAATATAGAAATTGATAGCCTTTTAAAACAAATAGAAGAATGTAAAAATCCTTTTACTTGTCCTCATGGGAGACCTATAATGGTAGAAATTTCAAAACGAGAAATAGAAAAAATGTTTAAAAGAATCATGTAAGCGAGGAAAATACTATGAATAAAACACCAATTATAATACTTACAGGACCAACTGCTGTTGGAAAAACAGATTTATCAATAAAATTAGCTAAGAGTTTAAATGCAGAAATAATTTCTGCTGATTCTATGCAAATATATAAGCACATGGATATAGGAAGTGCAAAAGTAACAGAAGAAGAAATGGATGGAGTAGTACATCATTTAATTAATGAAGTGACTCCAGATTATGCTTTTTCAGTTTCTGAATTTCAAACAAGAGCTAAAAAATATATAGAAGAAATAAATGAAAAAAATAAAAATGTATTAGTAACTGGAGGAACAGGACTTTACCTTAATTCTTTAATATATAATATGGACTTTGCTAAGTCAGATGCTAACGAAGAATTAAGAGAAAGTTTAAAAATAGAACTAGAACAAAATGGAATTGAATATATGCATAATAAGCTTAAAGAATTAGATAGTGAAGCAGCAAGTAGAATACACAAAAATAATACGAAGAGAGTTATAAGAGCATTAGAAGTATGCATTAGTGGCAAAAAAATGAATGATTTCTCAAATGATTTAAAATTTAATGATAACTATAATCCTATTATAATAGTTCTTAATAGAGAAAGAGAACATTTATATGAAAGAATAAATAAAAGAGTAGATATCATGATTAATAATGGATTAGTTGATGAAGTTAAAAAGCTACTTAGTATGGGATATGATAAAGAAATGATATCTATGCAGGGGATAGGATATAAAGAAATTATAAAATATTTAGATGGTGAGTATTCTTATGATGAAGCTATAGAAATAATAAAAAGAGACTCTAGAAGATATGCAAAGCGTCAAATAACTTGGTTTAAAAGATATAAAGATGCTAAGTGGTTTAATCTTGATGAATATAAAAATTTGGAAATACTTCAACAAGATATATCCACACATATTGAAAAAATGTTATAATATAATAGAGGAATATTATACAAAATATTATAAAAATACATAAATAATTTTAATTTAATGTAAAAAATTCGGGAGGGTATTAATTTAATGAAAAACTCTGTTTTAAACCTACAAGATTTATTTTTAAATAATGCAAGAAAAGAAAGAATACCTGTTACTATATACTTAATGAATGGAGTTCAAGTTAAGGGGCATGTTAAAGGATTTGATAGTTATATAATATTGTTAGAAGGGGATAATAAACAACAAAATATGATATATAAGCATGCTGTATCTACTATATTACCAAATAAATATATAAGCTTCCAAAATCAAAATCAACAAGGGAATAATAATAGATAATTAATATAGATACTTTCTATATAATATAAAAAAACCGTCTCAAAGTAATAACCTTGAGACGGTTTTTTTGTGGAATTAAAAGTTACTAATTGTTACTGATTTGTAACTTAATAAAAAAATACTTCCAAAAGTTGCAAAAATGTAATACTATATAATTATAAAAGTTACAAAATGGAAACAATATATAAATTAATATTGAAATATTATTTCAAATTACTATCTAAGGGGGAGTTTTATGATTAAGAAAATTATAACAAGTACTATAGGATTAGTCTTAGGAATTTGTGTGATAGGAATGAGTGAATCATATGCTGCTGAACAAATAGGAACTATAACAACAAGTAGCTTAAATGTGAGGTCAGGATCTTCTGTATATTATAGAGTGGTTGGAAATTTAGGGATAGGAAATAAAGTTACTATTTTAGGTTCTAACAATGGTTGGTATAAAGTTAAAGCACCAAATAATAATATTGGCTGGGCAAGTAGTAAGTATATAAAAGTGGGAGAAAGTAATAGTGTAACTAATACTACTTATGAAAATAATATAAATAAAAATTTAAAAGTAGTTGCAACTGCATACACAGGGTATGGAATTACTTCAACAGGACAAAAACCAGTTTGGGGAACTATAGCAGTTGACCCTAGAGTAATACCTTATGGAACTAAAGTTTATATTCCTTGTTTTAACCAGGTATTTATAGCAAATAATACTGGAGGAGCAATAAAAGGAAATAAAATAGATATTTATATGAATAACAATAACCAATGTAATAATTGGGGAAGAAAAACAATCGATATACAAATATTAAAATAATATTTATACAAATGGTGAATCTTTTGATATTATCATTTGATTTACATAAATACACCTTAAAATTAATTTTAAAATGCTAAATCTTATATGCAAACTTTTAAAATGAAGTATACATTAAATAATAAATAAAAACATCAACTTATAAATTTAAAATCATACACTGTTAATAAGATTAGTTAAAAAATTTAATTTATATAAAATAAAATTAAACTGACATTAAACTTTAAATTAACTATGAAAATCATTTGCTAGGCTTTCAAAATGTCATTTAAAATATTAAAAATATTAAATTTTAAAAATTAATAAGAGGTGGAGATTAATGAAAAGACATCAAAAAATGTCTACGATTTTAATTAGTATAATAATGATTATAATACTCTGCATTTCAATTTGTTACACTTTAGGAGGAAAGCCAGCAATTTTAAATAGTAATTTATTACACCGAGTATATGACAATGAAAGTAGAATTAGTAAAAATTTAAAATTAGATAAATTTAATAGTATAAAAATAGATGCAGATTTAGACTTTATTGAAATTGTTAAATCAAATGAATATAAAGTACAGTTAGATTATAGTGAAAGATATAATAATCTTACTTGTAAAGTAGAAAATGAAAAATTGATAATAAAAGAAAATGATAGAAAAAAATATAATTCTCATGTTAACTTAGGTATTAGTGAACATAAAATTAATTCTGTTACAATATGTCTTCCAGAAGATGTGTATTTAAATGATATAGTAATTTATTCTTCTAATTCAGATATAACATTTAAGGATGTTAAAAGCAAAATAATATATTTAGAATCTAATTATGGAGATATAGACTTAAACAAAGTGACATCAACAAGTTTTTATATAAATTCCAGGTATAGTAATATATATATGAAAGATATAATGTGCAAAGAATTATTTACTCAGGATGAATATGGAAGTTTAGAAATTACTAATATAAGTGCTAATAGCTTAGAGACTTTCCTTAAAAATGTAGATATTATTATTAATAATTCAAGCATAGATGAAATTTTTAAAATAAAAAATCAACATGGAAATACAGAAATTAAAAAATGTGATTTTAGAAAATTTGAATCAAACATAAAAAAGGGAAATTTAAATATAATATATAGTGATTCTAATAATTTTAAAATTGAAAACAAAGAAGGAAATATATATTTTAAATCAAATAATAAAGAAACATTTTATAATTTTTATTTATCATGTGAAGAAGGAAATATATATTTAAATGAAGAAAAAATAGGAAATAATATGTATAAAGATAATAATGCATTAACTAGTGTTAATGTATTTTGTGATAAGGGAAATATAAATATAAACTTGGATTAAATATGCATAAAATAAAAACTGTCTCAAAATATTTTGGGACAGTTTTTTACTTAGAAAAATTATTTAATTTTTTCAGGTTCACTATATTTTACACCTTTAGTGTCTACCTTTATTGATTCTATTACAATTTTCTTTTTAGGAGCATCATTAGAATCAACTTCGCAATTTTCTATTTTTCTAATAATATCCATTCCTTTTATTACTTTTCCAAAGCCAGCATAGTTTTTATCAAGGCTTGTAGCATTTTTTGTTACTATGAAAAATTGGCTACCAGCACTGTCATTTTGTTGACTTCTAGCCATTGATAAAACTCCATCTTCATGAGTTAATTCATTTTTAAAATTGTTATTTGTGAATTCTCCTTTTATATTGTATCCAGGTCCACCAGTTCCATTGCCTTCAGGGTCTCCACCTTGAATTACAAAATCTTTAACTATTCTATGGAATGTTAAATTGTTATAAAATTTGCTATTTGCTAATGATATAAAATTATTAACAGTATTTGGGGCTATGTGAGGATAAAGCTCAGCTTCAACTATACCGTAATCTTTTACAACAATAGTAGCAATAGGAAGTTGTTTGGGAGCTTCCATTATTACATCTTCAGTAGTAGTTTCTTTATTTGAGCACCCAACGAGAATAAATGTCGAAATTAAAAAAGAGATAATTAGTAAATTTTTAAAAATTTTCATATTATATATCACCTTTCTTAGGTATTTAATTTATTTATTATATCATAAAAAATATTCTTACTAAAGACAATATAAAAAACATTACTTTAACGTAAAAAATTACAATATTGTAATTGCATATAATACTTAAAAGTAATATCATTTAGTAGGAATTTAAAGAGTTTATAGGAGATAAAATATGAAAAATAAAAAAATAATGTGCATCATTGCACCATTAATAATAGGGGGCACATTCTTATTTGGACTAGATAAGAGTATTGATTATGGAATTGATAACCTCTTAAAGAAAAAAGACTTAGTTCCTATTATGAACGATTCTTTAAGCTTAGTAAAAGATAAAGGTCTAAAAATTAATGACCAATTTTTGAAAAATGGAGAGATTATGATGATTGGATCATCAGAACTTAGCCATGGATTGAAGCAACATCCGACTTATTATTTTAACAATAATAGAAGTAAAGATGGCACGTTCATAATAGGAAGAGCATATACTCAAAGCTTACAAGATTCGACTATAATAGGAAGTGTAAATCCTAATATTAAAGATAAAAAAGTAGTTTTATTAGTTTCAATGCAGTGGTTTATGGATCAAGATGGAGTTACAAAAAATCATTTTCAAACAAGATTTTCTCCAGTTCAATTCTATAGCTTTTTAGATAATCCTAAAATTTCTAAAGAAAATAAAGTTAAGTTTATTAATAGAGTAAGCGAATTATTAACTGAAGCAGGAGAATTTAAACCAGAGCTTGCATATTCAAAATTATATGAGCCGAAAACAATGTTAGCTAAGATAGAAAAAGCTTTATTAAGCCCATATTTTAAAGCAAGACAGTATTTAGTAGGTCTTAAAGATAGAGGAATACTTTTAAAGACTTTAATCAAATCACCAGACAAGAAGGGTGAAAAACCATATAAGCCTGTTGATTGGAATTATGAAATGGAAAATGCAATCAAAGATGCTAAAAAAAGAGTAGGAAACAATGAACTTAAAATAGATAGAATGTATTTTAATAAGAATTTTGGAAAAGAGTTATACAAACTTAAAGATAGAGATAAAGATGTTAACTTGATGAAGTCTAGAGAATTTGATGATTACCAACTTACTTTAGATGTATGTAAAGAATTAAATATAAAGCCTACAATAGTTATGTTACCAAGTATGGATAAGTTTTATAATTTAACAGGAATTTCAAAAGAAGAAAGACATGAATTTTATGATAAAGCTGGTTCGATGGCAAAAGATAAAGGATATAAGGTAATAGATCTTAGGGATAAAGAGACAGAAGACTACTATTTAAAAGATGTAATGCACCTTGGTACGAAGGGATGGGTAGATGTTTGTGAAAAATTATTTAAAGAATTTAATGAGTAATAAATACATATTAATTAGTTCTGTATTAACTATAGCTATAATACTTGGTATATTAATATTTATTTTTACGCCATTTAAAGAACTACCATTTATATATAATGAGTTTTAAAAAGGAGAAATTTTAGATGAAAATCATTGAAGGAATAAAGAAATATGCTAAGACAGACAGAATAGCTTTAAAATGTGATGGAGAAAATCTTTCATATAAAGATTTAGATAGATATTCAGATTCTATAGCATTATTTTTAAAGGACATATATAAAGAAGAAGATACTCCTATAGTCATATATGGAAATAAGGATAATATGATAATGGCATGTATGATAGGAGCTTTAAAATCAGGAAGAGCATATGTTCCTCTTGATATTAGCTTTCCGTTAGATAGAGTTTTTGAAGTAACTAAAGAAGTAAAACCCAAAATATTATTTAACTTTAGTGATGAAACAGATTTTGGAGACATTAAAGTAATTAATAAAAATGAACTTGAAAGTATAATAGATAAATACCCTGCAAAAGAAATACCAAATCAAAATTGGGTAAAAGAAGATGAAAATGCTTATATATTATTTACTTCAGGAAGTACAGGAAAACCAAAAGGAGTTCAAATAAGTTCTAATAATTTAGATAGCTTTGTTGATTGGATAAGTCCGTACTTAAAAATAGACGGTAGCGAAAAGGTAATAATGAATCAAGCTGCATATTCATTTGACCTTTCAGTAACAACTATATACCCAGGACTTGTTCATGGAGCTACATTATTTTCATTATCAAAGAAAACATTAGGGGATTATAAGGAATTGTTTAATCAATTTAAGGAATCTGATATGGGAATTTGGGTTTCTACACCATCATTTGCTAGTGTTTGTATAACTGAAAAAGATTTTAATAATACTATGTTAGATAAATTAGAATCTATGATTTTTATAGGAGAGGCTCTTCCGAAGAGTCTATCTAAGGAACTTATGGAGAGATTCCCAAATACAAGAGTTATAAATGGATATGGACCTACAGAAGCTACTGTTGGAGTTAGTGTTAATGACATAACAGAGGAATTTATAGATGATGAAAAAAGTCTTCCAGTAGGATATCCAATGGATAATTGTAAGATAAAAATTATAGATGAAAATGGAATAGAAGTTAAACAAGGCGACAAGGGGGAAATTATAATAGTTGGACCTTCAGTTTCTAAAGGTTATTTTAATAATAAAGAAAAAACTGATGAAGTTTTCTATTATGATGAATTAAACGGAAAAAAATGTAGAGCTTATAAAACTGGAGATATGGGCTATTTATTAGATGGAAGAATTTACTATTGCGGAAGAAAGGATTTTCAAATAAAATTAAATGGGTTTAGAATAGAGATAGAAGATATAGAAAACAACTTAAGAAAAGTTGAAAATGTGAAAAATGCAATAGTTATTCCTATTTATAAAGATGAGAAAATAGCATATTTAAGAGGTGTTGTTGAGTTAAAGATAAGTAACGGACTTAGTAATCTTAAAAATGGAACATTGATAAAAAAAGATCTGGGTAAATTTATACCTTCTTATATGATTCCTAGAAATATTAAGATTATTGATGAAATGCCAACAAACATTAATGGAAAAATAGATAGAAAGAAACTTATGGAGGAAATTTAATGACTTTTTCACAGTATGGGGATTATTTTTATCTTTATATATTATTATTAACTGTTATACCTGCAATCATACTGGGATTAACAGGTAAAAATATAAAATACTATGGGATGATAGCCACAGTATTTATGATTTTATTAATTGTAGGTACAAATGTGGAACTTAAATTTTTAATAGGGTTTATATTATTAGAAGTTGTAATAATTAAAGGATATGAATATACAAGAAAAAAAACAGATAATAAATATGTGTATAGGTTATTTTTATTAGCATCAATGTCTCCAATTATAATAAATAAACTTTCACCATATACATCATTTGGTACAATTGGTTTCATTGGAATATCATATTTGAATTTTAGAACTATACAAATGGTTATTGAAATTTATGATGGGGCTATAAAAGAAGTTAAGTTTTTAAATATGCTTTATTTTATATTATTCTTCCCAACATTAAGTTCAGGTCCAGTAGATAGATCTAGAAGATTTGAAAAAGAGTTAGAAAAGAAAATATCAAAAGAAGAATATGCAGATGAGTACTTACTACCTGGTATTAAAAAAATATTTATGGGTATCATTTATAAATTTGTCATAGCATTTGTGATTAATTTATATTTTGTATCACAAATACCACCAGAAAAAACAATTTTAAATGCGATACTTTATATGTATGCTTATAGTATGTATTTATTCTTTGATTTTGCAGGATATAGTTTATTTGCAGTGGGAACAAGTTATATATTTGGAATACAAGCTCCAGATAATTTTAATAAACCATTTATAAGTAAAGATATGAAGGAATTTTGGACTAGATGGCATATAAGTCTTTCTAGATGGTTTGGAGATTATATTTTCTCAAGATTTGTTTTATCATCTATGAGAAAGAAAAGATTTAAAAAGAGAACTACCACAGCTCATGTTGCACAAATGATTACAATGACAACTATGGGGTTTTGGCATGGATTAACATGGTATTATATAGTCTATGGTATATATCAAGGAAGTGTACTTGTTCTTACTGATATATATCAAAAAAAATCTAAGTTTTATAAAAAGCATAAGAAAGAGAAATGGTTTGGATATGTACAAATTGGAATCACATTCCATGTTGCATGTTTTGGATTATTAATATTCTCAGGATACTTTGCTTAATTGAAGGGAGATAATAAAATGCAAGAAGCTGTTATAGGAATATTTGAAGACGTATTAGGTACAGATGAAATAAGAGATGATTTAAATCTTAACTTATTTGAAGAATCACTTTTAGATTCATTAGCAATAATAGAGGTGTTACTTGAAATAGAACAAAGACTAGGAATAGCACTTCAACCAACAGATTTAGAAAGAGAAGATATGGCAACTGTAAATAATTTAGTTAAATTCTTAGAAACAAAAAAATAAGAAATGATTAAGTAGTACATCAGTTTCATTTATATAAAGGGATTATCTTGAAATATTTATTATATTTTAAGATGATCCCTTATTTAGTTAATTTTCATTCTAATTAGGTATTAAAGTTATTAATATATACTGATATTATTAAATCTTCAAATAATTGAATTTAGGAAAATAAAGTTTATCCGTATTATATATAAAGATAGTAATATTAAATTTAATAAAATGTACCTTTATTATAAATAGTTATACAAGAGGGTATTTTATATAAAAGTAATGGGGAAAAGGGATAGATAAAGGAGAAAAAACATGAATTTAAAAAATTCAAACATAAAATTTATAAAAAGAAAGTATTTAAATATTAGATATGCAAATCAGTCTAATTCTCAAAAATTAGATATATATTTGCCTAATAAAGGAAGTGGACCATTTCCAGTAATTGTTTTAATTCATGGAGGGAAATTTAGTGAGGGGGATAAACGTAATATAAATGGAAGTGTAATTTTAGAAGGAATTTTAAGGGGATATGCAGTCATTAGCATAAATTATAGATTAACTAAAGAAGATATATTTCCATCACAGATTTATGATGTGAAAGCAGCAATAAGATATATAAAGAGTAACAGTAAAAAATACTCATTAGATAAAAATAAGGTAATTGCATGGGGGAAAGGTGCAGGGGGTTATTTATGTTCGCTTTTAGCAACATCATCTAAAATAAAAGAATTAGATAATTTAAAAATGGGAAATTCTATTGAAAATTGTGATATACAGGGAGTTATTAATTGGTCAGGTTCTATGGATTTTTTAACTATGGATAGTCAATTAAAAGAAAGTAATTTACATCCTCAAATTCATAGTAATGAAAGTTCTCCTGAATCAATACTAATAGGAGAAAAAATAACAAAAGCAATGGATTTAGTAAAGATTTGTAGTCCTATAACTTATATTTCAGATAATACGCCGCCATTTTTTATACAGCATGGTAAATATGATAATAAAATTCCATATCAGCAATCTATACAGTTAAGAAATGAATTATTAAAATATAAAAAAGGAAATTCTATTTATTTTGAAATATTAGAAAATGCAACGGATGAAATAGATGATTTTGTAACAAAAGAAAATTTAAATAAAGTATTTGTTTTTCTAGATAATATATTAAAAAACAGTATTTGCCAAAATTAACCAAATGTGCTATTATGAAAATATATAACCTAACCTTAAGATGAGGATCTGAGTGGAAAGGTTTAAAAAGTAAAATCGTTCTGAAATACATGAGGGTTTTCCCGAGTGAAAAGGCGATGGAATAAGATGAAATATCTATCCCTGTGCCTTTAAAGGAACAGGGATTATTTTTTTAAAGGAGAATAAAATGAATACAAGAATTGCTTTAGTTGGGATTATAGTTGAAGATATAAATGCAACTGATAAACTTAACAAAATATTACATGAATACCAACAATATATTGTGGGCAGAATGGGAATTCCATATCATGAAAAAGGGGTATACATTATTAGTGTAGTAATTGATGCTACAAATGATGATATAAGTTCTTTATCAGGTAAATTGGGAATGATTCAGGGTATTAATGTAAAAATAAATTATTCTAAAAGTAAAAAAAAGAACGATAAAAATCAATTCAAAGAGCAGTCATAAGTCTAATCATAACCAGCTAAAAAATCTACGCTGGAAAAAATCTTATTAAATATAGAAAGAAGTGTATGAATATGTATAATGTTAATTCTAAGGTGGCAACAGAATTTATTAATGATGAAGAAATATTATCAACACTTGAGTATGCTAAAAGTAATAAAAATAACAAAGAACTAATTAATCAAATTTTAGAAAAAGCTAAGAATTGCAAAGGGTTGTCACATAAAGAAGCAGCCGTTTTACTGGAATGTGAATTAGAAGAAGAAAATGAAAAAATATATAAATTAGCTGAAAATATAAAGAAGAAGTTTTATGGAAATCGTATTGTAATGTTTGCTCCTTTATACCTTTCAAATTATTGTGTGAATGGTTGTGTATATTGCCCATATCATCATAAAAATAAACATATAGCTAGAAAACAACTTTCTCAAGAGGAGATTGTAAAAGAAGTAACAGCTCTTCAAGATATGGGGCATAAAAGACTTGCACTAGAAACAGGGGAAGATCCTGAAAATTGTCCTATAGAATATGTATTAGAAAGTATAAAAACTATATATAGTATAAAACATAAAAATGGAGCAATACGTAGAGTTAATGTGAATATAGCAGCCACAACTGTTGAAAATTATAGCAAATTAAAAGAAGCAGGAATAGGTACATATATATTATTCCAAGAAACATATCATAAAAAAGCATATGAAGAACTTCATCCAACTGGTCCTAAACACAACTATTCTTATCATACAGAAGCTATGGATAGAGCAATGGAAGGTGGAATAGATGATGTGGGTATAGGTGTGTTATTTGGATTAAATTTATATCGTTATGATTTCGTAGGATTATTAATGCATGCAGAACATTTAGAAGCTGCTTTTGGAGTAGGACCACATACTATAAGTGTTCCAAGAATTCGTCCAGCAGATGATATAAATCCAGAAGATTTTACTAATGCAGTTCCAGATGAAATATTTGAAAAAATAGTAGCTATATTACGTGTATCTGTACCTTACACAGGAATGATAGTATCTACAAGAGAATCTCAAAAAACAAGAAAAAATCTTTTACATTTAGGAGTTTCTCAGATAAGTGGAGCTTCATGTACTAGTGTTGGAGGATATGCACAAAAAGAAAAAGAAGAAGAAAATTCAGCTCAATTTGATGTAAATGATAATAGAACGTTAGATGAAGTTGTAAATTGGTTATTGGATATGAATTATATTCCAAGTTTTTGCACAGCATGTTACCGTGAAGGAAGAACTGGTGATAGATTTATGCAACTTGTAAAAGCTGGGCAAATAGCAAACTGTTGCCAACCAAATGCACTCATGACGCTAAAAGAATATTTAGAAGACTATGCATCTGATGATACAATAAACAAAGGGGAAAACTTAATAAATAAAGAAGTTGAAAAAATACCTAATGAAAAAGTTAAATCTATAGTTATAGAACATCTTAAAGACTTACATGAAGGACAACGTGATTTTAGATTTTAGATAATTAAATAAAAAAATTATAAGGGTTATCTTAAGATAAACTTTAAAATGTATATCTCATAAGTGTTTTTATTTTCATATTTAGGACTGATTGCATTTTGAAATTTTATATTTTGAGATAACTTTTTTTATTAAAAATGTAAAAGGAGTAAAAAAATGATAGAGATTAAAATTTTAGATAAACTAAAAGAGAAGTGTCCACAAGTAGCTATAGGATGCATAATAGCAGATGTAGAGGTAACTGAAGGAAGTAATAAATTATGGTCTGTTATAAATAATAAGTGTAATTATATTGAGGGAACCATAGAATCTGACCAAATAACTAAAATAGAGAATATAAAAACATCAAGAATGGCATATAAAAGTTTAGGAAAAGATCCTAGTAGATATAGATTATCGTCAGAATCACTAGTAAAAAGAATTGTAAAAGGTATGGGGTTGTATAAAGTAAATAATGTTGTTGATATAAATAATTTAGTATCATTAGAAAGTTTTTATTCTGTAGGTACATATGATTTGCAAAAAATAGATAGTACAGTATATTTTACTGTGGGAGAAGAAGGCGAAAGATATGATGGAATTGGTAGAGGATCTATAAACTTAACTAATTTGCCAGTATTTGAAGATAAAAACGGAAAATTTGGAAGTACAACATCTGATTCAAATAGAGCAATGATAACTAATGACACAAAAAAGATATTAATGAATATCATATCTTTTAATGGAACAAATAAATTAAATGATATGATGAAGTATGCTAAAGAACTAATTGTAGAACATGCAAATGGAAGAAATATAGAATGTAAAATAATATCCTAGTAGGAAATAAAATATAGTAACCTTGCATGATATTACATGATATGATAAAATTTTAATGTTAAATTAAAATAAAAGACAGGTGATAAAATGCTTAATGAAACAAAAGAGTTATTAAAAGAATATTATAATTTAGATGATGAAACATTTAATTTATCAGAAGAAGTAATAGAAGATATATCAGATAAATTCGAAGAAATAAAACAAATCAGAGAATATAATCAGTATAAAGTTTTAAAAGCTATGCAAGAAGTTCGTTTAAGTGATAATCATTTTAACTGGACAACTGGATATGGATACAACGACCTTGGACGTGAAAAAATAGAAGAAATTTATTCTAAGGTTTTTGGGTCAGAAGATGCGTTAGTTAGACCTATAATAGTTAATGGAACTCATGCTTTAACTTTATGTGTGCAAGGGCTTGTAAGACCTGGGGATGAAATATTATCAGTAACAGGAAGACCTTATGATACTTTAGAAGGTGTTATTGGAATAAGAGAACAAAAAGGTTCTTTAAAGGAATTTGGGGTTACATATGATGAAGTAGATTTCTTAGAAGATGGAAATGTTGACTTAGAAGGAATAAAGAAAAAAATAAATGAAAGAACTAAGCTTGTAATGATACAAAGATCTAAGGGGTATTCTTGGAGAAAGTCTCTTACAATAGAAGATATAAAAGAAGCTATAGAAACAGTGAAATCAGTTAATAAAGATATAATAGTTATGGTTGATAACTGTTATGGAGAATTTTTAGATACAAAAGAGCCAACGGATGTTGGAGCGGATGTAATGGCTGGTTCATTAATTAAAAATCCAGGAGGAGGACTTGCTTTAACTGGAGGATACATTGCAGGTAGGCGTGATTTAATTGAGCTTATATCATATAGATTAACTTCTCCTGGAATAGGTAAGGAATGTGGTCTTACTTTTGGGACAAGTAGAACTGTACTTCAAGGTTTCTTTATGGCACCATATGTTGTATCTCAAGCTGTAATGGGAGCAATATTCTGTGCAAGAGCATTTGAGAAGTTAGGTTATGAAGTTTTACCAAAATATGATGATGTTAGAAGTGATATAATACAAGTTGTAAGACTTAATAATGCTGATGAAGTAATAAACTTCTGTCAGGGTGTTCAAGCTGCAGCGCCAGTTGATTCTTATGTAAAACCAGAACCTTGGGCTATGCCAGGGTATGAAAGTGAAGTTATAATGGCAGCAGGTGCTTTTATACAAGGATCTTCAATAGAGTTAAGTGCAGATGCACCAATAAGACCACCATATAATGTTTATTTCCAAGGTGGACTTACTTTTGATCATTCTAAAATGGGAACACTTAAAGCAATTGAACATATGAAAAAAGGAAAAAAATAATAATAATAATATTTTAAAGAGGTTACCCTAGGTACCTCTTTATTTTTTTAAGTAGAAATGTTTAAAAATGTAAAATAAAAAAGAAAGTTAGAATAAAATATTACATAAAAAAATAAATTATATATTTAAAAATATTTGAAAATAAATATAATTAGAATACAAAAAATAGTCTAAACTTTAAAAAGATTGATAGAAAATGAATTAAAAAAATAAGGTTAAAAACAAAAAACGATTTAAAAAAATAAAATTAATTAAGAAATGAATATATAATTAAAAGTAGACTCTACATTATTTATAGTGTATATTGATATTACATAGATAAAATTATGACGATTTGAAGGGGTGTTATGTATGAAACAACAAATAAAAGCAAGAGTTAATGAATTACAAAACGATATAATAAGTTCTATACAAGAATGTATAAAGATACCTAGTGTAATATCAGATGCAACTGATAAATATCCTTTTGGAGAAAATATTGATAAAGCTTTAAGATATACTCTAGATCTATGTGAATCACTTGGGTTTAAAACAGTTTATAAAGATGGATACTATGGATACGCTGAAATAGGTGAAGGAGAAGAATTAATAGGGATACTTGGTCACCTAGATGTAGTACCTGAAGGAGAACTAGAAAATTGGCAATTTCCTCCGTATGAAGGAATTTTAGATGGCGACAAATTATGTGGTAGAGGAACGCAAGATGATAAAGGTCCTACTATAGCTAGTATATATGCAGTAAAAGCTTTAATGGATTTAGGAATTAAATTTGATAAAAGAATAAGATTTATATTCGGAACAGATGAGGAAAACCTTTGGAGATGTATAAATAAATATAAAGAGAATAATGAAGAAACTCCAAATTACGGATTTACTCCAGACTCTAAATTCCCTATAACAAATGCAGAAAAGGGTTTATTACAATCATTAATAATAGGAGATGCAAATTCAGGTATAGAATTATGTGCGGGGGATGCATTTAACTCAGTTCCTGGAAAAGCGATGTATACAGGGGAATATGTAGAAAGATTAAAAGAAGAACTTGATAAATTAAAATTTGAATATACTTGTGAAGATGAAAAAGTATTTGTTTTAGGTAAAAGTGTTCATTCAGCTGCAAGTGATAAAGGTATAAATGCTATAGCTAGATTATGTATAGCATTAAATAACATAGGTGTTAAGTCAAGTGCAGTTAAATTTATAGCAGAAGTAATAGGCGAAGATGCTAATGCTAATAATGTTGTAAAAAACTGTATGGATGAAGCTTCAGGAAAACTTACATTTAATATAGGTAAAATAGATTTAAACAAGGAAAAAGAAACTGTAAGTATAGATGTAAGAATACCAGTTACTTATAACAAAGATACACTTGTAGAAAAATTAGAAGAAATAGTAGATAAGTATAACTTAAAATATGAAGAATTTGATTACTTAGCTTCTTCATATGTACCAGCAGATAACTTCTTAATAAAAGTTTTAAAGAAAGTTTATGAAGAAGAAACAGGTTTAGATGGAACTCCTCATTCTTCTGGTGGAGCTACATATGCTAGAGCATTAGATAATTGTGTTGCATTTGGTGCAGTATTCCCAGGAAGTCCTGAAACTGAACATCAAGCTAATGAGTTTACAAGCGTTAAGGAACTTATGAAAGCAACTGAAATATATGCAATATGTATATATGAATTATTACAAGGAAAATAAAAATTGAACAATTAATATATTATAATAGGGATTATATTTCATAATCCCTATTTGTGTTATAAAATGAATAAAAAATAAAAAAGTACTTGATTATTGGAATTAGTTGATGCTTAATTAAGTTAAGGAAGTATATACATATATAATAAAATAGAAATATGCATTAACAGGGGGGATAAGATTATGTTATTTAAGAAAGAACTAGTTTTACAAATGATTAAGGATAAATTAGAAAGCTGTACATTAGTGGGCAGACCAACAGCTGAACTTCAAAATTGTTGGTTTTTAAATGAAAATAAATTGGATTTGCTCCAAAAATATGATATAGAATATGAATTATTAAATACAAATGAAAGTTCTGTAAATATATGGTTTCCTAAATCTGAAAAAGCGGGTTTATCAGAATTGTGTATAATAAGGATAATAAGACCAAATAAAGAACAAGTTCAAAAAATAATGGAAAATTTATTTATTGAAACTTTAGATATATATCAATCATCAATAAATAATAAAACTTTTTTAAAGGTTATTGGTTTGATAAATCAATGTATAAACTTAACAGATATTTTATATATGATAAATAAAACTAAAAGTCAAATAGCACAAAATATGGATATAACAGAAAAAGAATTAGATGATATTTTAAATTGTAATGAAAAATTAAATATCTATAACTTAAGCAAATTAATGAACTTATATCCTTTATTACCGTGGTCACAGTTTATAGAAGATATAAGCAGAAATTAATAAATTACATATAATAGACTGAATATTGATTTGAAATATAGAAAATACTAAAAATATTAATTAAATTAGAATAGGGGATTGGAGTAGATATAATGAAAATAGGTATATTTCTTGGAGCAGGAGCTTCTGCAGCAGAAAGTTTGCCAATTCAAAATGAATTATTTAGTAAATATTTTAAAGATATAACAAAAGAAGACTGTAAAAGTGATATGAATAGAGAATTATATAAATTTTTTAAGCAGATGTTTAATATAGATATTTTAAAAGATAATACAGATGTTGTAAATTTTCCTACTTTTGAAGAAGTTTTAGGGCTTTTAGATTTAGCTGAACAACGTAGAGAATCCTTTAAAAACTTTGGTTTAGAAACATTAAATAATAGAAGTGATAGTATAAGATATTTAAGACAATATTTAATTTTATTAATGGCTCAGGCTATAAATAATACAACTGAAAATACTAATAAGTACCATAGTTTATTAGTAAAGAATCTATTAGATGCAAATGTTTTATTAGATACTACTTTTATAAGTGCTAATTATGATATAAATATAGATAATACTATAGCATCTTTGTATAGTGAAAAAAATCATCCTATTATGTTAGATTATGGAGTTGATTTTACAAATTTTAATATTAAAAATGGATGGAAAAGGCCTAAGGATCCACTAATAAAGCTTTATAAGATTCATGGTTCTCTAAACTGGCTGTATTGTCCTATATGTAACAGTTTAAATCTTACTCCATATGAAGGTGGAGTTATGAGACTTTTAAAAAATACAGAAGAAACTAGATGTTTAGAATGCCAAGAGATAACAGTTCCAATAATAATTCCACCAACGTACTTTAAAAATATGGCAAATGTATTTTTGAGCACTGTATGGAATGAAACAGAAAAGGCGTTAAGAGAAACTGATATATTAGTTTTTTGTGGATATTCATTTCCTGAGGCGGATATACACATAAAGTATATGCTAAAAAGAATTCAAACAAGTAGAAAAAAGCCTCCTTTAAAAATAATGGTGTTTAATAATCATAGTAAAAAATATAAATCTTCTCTTAAAAAAGAAGAATTTAGATATAAAAGATTTCTTGGTGAAGATGTTATATTTACAAAAAATTCATTTCAAGATTTTGCAACAGATCCAATGAAATTTATAAACGATGTTACAAAAAAATTTGATAAGTAAAAATCCGACTAAAAATAAAATTAGTCGGATTTTTAAATTATTAAGGTGAAAATATATAAATTACACATAATAAATTAACTCGAAACAATAGTTATTTATATACAAATTATTATTATATGTAGAAAACAAATAAAGAATTAGACAAATTCCTCATTTAGAAGGATAATACATAAATAAATCAAATTAATAAAAGTATAAATAAATTTAATTTTTTATTTTGAGATTAAGATCGGGGGTATAATACTATGATTTCGTTCGATATAAATGGAGCTATCATTGAGTTTGATGAAAAGATGAATAACTACAATAATATCAGAAAATTTTTCAAGTCGTATGCTTTAGATAAATCTAGTGAATTTGAGGAAGAGAGCTTAAATAAAATTCAGACTATTAAGCAAATATCAGAAAAATGCCTTCTTTTAGGAGAAAAAATAATAGATGAAGCTATAAAAAAAGGGGTAGAGAATATAGTTAAGTATGATGTTATAACTATAGATAGTAATATATTTAAGGAAAATTATTGTGAAAAATATTTGGATTTCACTAGATTATTAAATAATTTTAGTAAAGATTGCTCAAATACTAATAAAGGTAAAAAGCATAATAATGCAAAATTTTATGATATTAAACCACATATTGAAAGATTAAGTGAATATATATATAATGATTGCTTTAACATACACTATGCAGTTGTAGATGCACTTTTAGAAAAGAAGGTAAAAAATATACAACCTTATGTAGATAATAAATCAATAAGACAAGCAGATGCATTATTTAATAATTACAAAGATGGATTTATAAGTAAGCCAGATGAATGTAGAGTTATAAAACAGATAATTACATTAAATCCATATAGAGAAGATGTATATGAATATATAATAAAAGAAGATGGAGATTTTGGTAGAGAGATAGAAAAATTAACAGAATTTTTAGGATATGATATAAGAATACATAAATCAAAATTAATGAATATATATATCAAGAAATTAATTGAAAATGATATAAATGACATAAATTCAGCAAAGGAAAAAGTTCAGAAATATGCTAAGTATATAGGATGTATTGATAGTAAAGTGTATATATCTAGAATAGATGATATTTATACTTTTGAAAAAGCTTAAGATAAAAGAAGGAAAATTAAAAAAATTGTATCTAAAAAGGATATGCCTAAAGTAATTTAAGCATATCCTTTTAAAATATAATTTAATCAATATAATATATAGTATCATCCAAAAAAAAGTCATCGGATGAATCAGACTTATTGTCTGAATTAATATCTTCATTAAAGTAACTAATATCTTCTTCTAAGATAATATAATCTGAAAAGATATTATCCTCAAAACTAAGCAAATTCGTTAGTTTATTTTCAAAATTGGATTTTTTAAACAATTTTATTTGTTTGCTCATAAAAACACCTCTTGAAAAATTTATTCATCACAAATATTATATGAAAATCATAAATTATTAGCAAGTAATAAATAAAATAAATTTATAATAAATATTTGATTGAATTTTTTGAAAATAAAAACTATTTCTAAAATTTTTTATAAAAAAAATACATTATGAAACCAATTGTATTATAATTTACTTAAATAAAAGTTAAGTTAAATCTTTTTACTATATTATATGAATGTATTATATATTTTGATTTTTTTGGGGGGTTAAAAAATGAATAGTGTAGGGTATCTAACTGAGTCAGGAAAATATTTTACAAAAGAAGAAGCTATTTTAGAAGCTAAAAGATGCCTTTTATGTAAGGATGCACCTTGTAGTGAAGGATGTCCTATAGGAAGTGATCCAAGAACTTTTATAGAACTTGTATCATTAGGCGAATTAGATAAGGCTATACAAATTTTAAGAATAAATAATCCATTAGCTGGAATATGTTCAAGAATTTGTCCTTATGAAAAATACTGTGTTGGAGGGTGTAGAAAGACGAGTTTAAAAGACCCGATAATGATACCATATATACAAAAGTTTTTAGCAGAATATGAGAAGGAAAGTAAATCTATAATAAAAAAAGAAGTTAATCTAAATGGTGAAAAAATAGGAATAATAGGTTCAGGACCATCAGGGTTATCTGCAGCAGCCTTTTTAGCACAAAAAGGATATAATGTAACAGTGTTTGAAGAAAGAGATATTGTAGGCGGATGGCTAAGTTATGGGATTCCACCACATAGGCTACCAAAGAAAGTAATAATAGAAGATGTTAAATATATAGAAAGTTTAGGAGTTAAGTTTATAACTAATTGTACAGTTGGAAAAGATGTTACTTTAGATGAACTAAGAGAAAAAGGATTTAAAGCATTTTTAGTATCTAGTGGATTAAATAAAGGAAGAAAATTAAATATAAAGGGATGTCATTATGATGGAGTTATGGATGCAGTAAGTTTTTTAGCAGAAGCAAAAAGTAAAGATGGAAATGTAACTGTAGGAAAAAGTGCAATTGTAATTGGTGGTGGAGATGTTGCAATTGATTGTGGAACAACAGCAAAATTAATAGGATATGAAAAAGTAAGAATAGTAGTTAGATGCTCCATAGAACAAATGACAGCAAGTAAAAAGGAATTAGATTATCTACATTATGTAAATGTACCTATATTTGATAGTTTTGATTCAGCTGAAATTATTGCAGATGAAAACGGAAAAGTAATAGGAATGGAGTTTATAGGTGTAGATGATGGATCTAAATTAAAGCTAGATGCGGATGTAATAATATTTGCAGTTGGTCAAAAATCAGAAGGTATAGAATCTATAGCACCTGTTGAAATAGATAATAGAGGTATGGTTATTACTAATGATTTTAAAACAAGTGTAGGAGATGTTTTTGCAACTGGAGATATAATACAAGGTGATAAAACAGCATGCTATGCAACAGCTTTAGGTAAAAAGGTGGCCATAGCTATAGATAAATATTTTGTAAACAATTAACTGAAAATTCTTAATTTTATAAAAATCATCTATTATATAAATAGATGATTTTGCTGTTTTATTTATAGTAGAAATTTTTAATAAGTTAATTTTAATTAATGAATAGATAATATTCATAATATTGCAAATGGAAATTAAGAGAAGAAGTTAAAAAAAATAAACTTTTTTTAAAAAAGTGTACATATTTTAAGAAATATGTGTTATTATAATAGAGTAGTAAAAAATAAATATCCAACAAATTGGATGAGAACTTAGGAGAAACATATGAATACTGGAATAGTAAAATGGTTTAACAACGAAAAAGGATTTGGATTTATAACTGTAGATGGAACTGGTGAAGAGATATTTGCTCACTTCTCAGCTATACAATCAGAAGGATTCAAATCATTAGAAGAAGGACAATCTGTTCAATTCGAAATAGTAGAAGGACAAAAAGGACCTCAAGCTGCTAACATAGTTAGACTATAATCGGCTTTATATAAATAAAGTGAAAAAAAGACCTGTAAAGGTCTTTTTTTTGTGTATTAAATTAATGTTATTTAATGGTTTTTATAGATTCATTTGCGAAATCAGTGTTCACTATATTTTTATAAGGAGCTTTTTTATCTAATTCTTTAGCTTCTGTCATAACATCCATTAAACGATTTAAACTTTCTTCTTTTAAAATTGGATCTTGAGCCCAAGCATCTATTGATTTATATCTATCAACAACACTTATTAAATCTTCTAAACTTATATCTTCAAAGAAAGGCTGCATAGCTTTAGCGATTTCTTCATTAGAGGCTTTTTGAACCCAAATCTGACCTTTGTATAATGCATTAGTAAATCGTTGAATTAAATCTTTATTTTCTTTCATGTATGACTTAGTAGTAGAATAAGTTGTAAAAGGAATTTCTCCTGAATCTTTACCGATAGAAGCTACTATATATCCAGTTTTCTCTTTTTCCATTGCTGTAGCGGTTGGTTCAAATGCAGTTGTAAAATCACCTTCACCGCCAGCAAATGCACCAGCCATTACTCCGAATTGTACATCTGAACGTATGTTTGTGTTACCGTTAGAAATATCTTGACCTATAGTAAGCCCTTTTTGCTTTAATACATATTCAAGTGTCATCAAAGGTACTCCACCTTTTCTTCCACCTAATACTTCTTTTCCTTTTAAGCTACTATAATCAAAATTAGGCATTTTTTCTCTTGCAACTAAGAAACTACCGTCCCTTTTAGTTAATTGAGCAAAATTAACTGCATAATCTTCATTACCTTGATTATAAACATATATAGAAGCCTCTGGTCCCATAAGACCTATATCAGCTTCTTTAGATATTAAAGCAGCCATAGTTTTATCTGCCCCTTGAGTGTTTATAAGGTCGACTTTAATACCTTCATCTTCAAAGAATCCTTTAGTTATAGCAGCATATTGAGGTGCATAAAATACTGAATGAGTAACTTCTGCTATAGTTACGTTATCAAGTTCTTGTTTATCATTAGAAGAATTATCTGTAGATGAACTACACCCTGTGAGACATGCAAGACTTAATGCCAACGTACTTGTAAGAGCAACAAGCTTTTTATACATACAAATATCCCCTTCCTAAAAGTAAGTAAAGTTAATAAAAAATTTCACATATAATATATAGTATTATTGACATAAAACATTTGTTACCATATTAATCTATTATAGAAGGTAATTTGAAATTTATATTAAATCTATTTTACAAATTAATCTAGGAATATTTCTAGTCTTTTATTATGTATAAAAAGGGATAGATTTTATTATAGTTTAACGTGTTGGTAAAATATCAAAAGTATTAAATTTAATACCTCTTAAGTATTATTTTAATACTTCCTAAGAACCAAAAATGAAGGAAAGCTATTATATATAGTAGTATTTTTACTTCAAAGGAGGTGCTGGATATGTATTATAATAAAGAAGTAAGAAATGCTATAGAAAATATGTTAGTTAAAGGTATAAATAAATCTGATATGGACGTATTGAAAAAATATCCAGAAGATACACTTAATGAAATTAAATTAGCTGATAAAAAGAATGAAGAAAAATATGAAGCAAAACAAAAGGATCAACAGAAAAAGGTATATCAACTTACAACAAATCCTGAGAGAAAAATACTTCAAAGTATAATTGATGGTATGTATGAACACATGATGAAAAATATAAACTAAGAGAATTAACAAAAGAAGAACTCTAGTATAGTAAGGGTATTATACTAAACAGAGTTCTTTTTTTATTAGAAGAATTATTAGTAGAGGGACTACACCCTGTGAGACATACAAATATCCCACTTACTAAAAGTAAGTAAAGTTAATAAAAAATTTTACATATAATATATAGTATTATTAACATAAAACATTTGTTACCATATTAATATATTATAGAAGATAATTTAAAATTTATATTAAATCTAGTTTGTAAATTAACAAATAATATATTAATTATCTTTAAAATAAAAAATTTAATTAGTAAAAGGAGATAAACATGAAAGACAGAACAGAAATAAAAAGTATGTCCAAAAGGCAGTTAAATTCAAATTGGAAATTGCCTGTTTTATTATCAGGGATAGTAACGTTAATAACTGCTTTTGTAACTAGACAAGAAATAATAAATGAATATTTTGCATTGTCATGGGTATTTAATATAATAACCGCAATAATAGGTATTTATTTAACGATGCTATATATTAATATAGCTAAAAACAAAGGTGAAGGTATCGTCACTTGGGAATGGTTAAAGGTTCCTTTTAATAAATTATTAAAGTGTATATTGTGTGCTATAGTTTTATTTTTAATAGTATTTGGAATAGGAATGCTAGGAATGTTAGCAATATTTATTTCGGGAACTTCATTAATTATATCACAAGTTATAGGAAACATTTTAATAGTAGCTCTAGTTATATTAGATATTGTTATTTCAATATATTTAAGTTTTGCCACGTATTTAATTTTAGATAAAGACTGTAAAATTATAGAATCTTTAAAACTAAGTTTTAAGTTAGTTAAAAATTCATTTTGGAAGACTGTATTGTTTGGATTAAGTTTTATATTATGGATAATACCTATAATAATTACATTAGGAGTTGCAACTATTTGGGTAATGCCTTATATAGGTATTTCTTATGCTAATTACTATTTAGAGTTGTACAATGAAAAAATAGGTAATTAAAAATTAAAAAATATAAATATAAAAAGAAGTTATCTTAAAATTTAATTTTAGGATAACTTCTTTTTATGTTTATATTATATATTAAAAAAAGTACTTGTATCTTAGGTGTACTACATATATAATACACTTAAGAAGTGTAATACTGAAATAGTACAGTGGTACGGAGGTGAATATATGAAATTTAGCCCAAACGACAAGGAACCCGTTTATATTCAGATTATAAGATATATAAAACAACAAATTGTAATAGGGGAACTTAAGCCAGGAGATGCAATTTTGTCAAGAAGAGAAATGGCTGTGAAAATTAAAGTAAATGTGAATACTGTACAAAAATCATATAAGGAGATGGAAGATATGGGAATTATAACTACGCTTAGAAATTATCAAAGTAATATAACTACTGACCAACAAATGATAAATAATATAAGGGAAGAACTTATAAATGAATCCATGGAATCTTTTATGGAAAATATGAAGGCAATAAATGTTAAAAAGGAAGAACTTATAAATTTGATAAACAATAGGTATTAGGGGGGATTTTATGATAGAAATAAAAAATGTAAGTAAAAGATATAAAAAACTTCAAGCATTAGATGATATATCTTTTACTATAGAAGAAGGAAAGATAAGCTGCATATTAGGAGTTAATGGTGTTGGAAAATCGACTATATTAAAAGCAATAGCAGGTCTTATTAAAATAGATAGTGGAGAGATACTTATAGATGGGCAAAAAATAAATCATAAAATTTATAATAAAGTTTCTTTTGTTCCAGATGTAGATAATCATTTTTCACATTTTACTATAAAAGAAAGTTTTGAATTTATGAAAGAGTTTTACAAAAATTGGAGTGACGAAAAAGCATATGAAATGTTAGAAATGTTCAATTTAAAAGATAATTTACATATATCTACTCTTTCTAAGGGGAATATAGCAAGAGTAAAAATAGTTATAGGATTTGCGCAAAATGCTAAATACACATTACTTGATGAACCATTTTCAGGGATAGATATATTTAAACGAGAAGAATTTATAGGGATAATGACTAAGTACTTAAATGAAGACCAAAGTATAATAATAACTACTCATGAAATATCAGAAATAGAGATGTTAGTAGATGATGTTGTTATTATAGATAATGGAAAAGTAATATTTAAGTTTAATGCAGAAAAAACTCGTGAAGTAGAAGGTAAGTCTATCGTTGATAAAATGAGGGAGGTGTATAGAGGTGAATAAAATAATGACATTATTTGAATTTGAATTTAAAAGGATATATAAATTATATTTAGTGTTAATAGGAGTTTTATTTGCAGGTAATTTAGGAGTAGTAGCAATAAAATTACATGAACATATTTTACATATGAATGAGGTATATAATTTGCCGATGGAGATTAGTGTACTTAAAAATCCTACAGGAATTGAAAGAATAATAGGTTGTGTAAAAGGAAATATTTATCACTTAGGTAACATAGTTTTAGGTATTTCAGTTTTAATTTGCTTATTATATGCAGGTATTATATGGTATAGAGATTATATTTTAAAAAGCAAAACAATATATACATTATTTATGCTTCCTCAAAAAAGATTTAATATATATTTAGCAAAACTATTAACTGTTGTTATGATGATATATGGGTTAATAGTATCTCAATTTTTATTTTGGTTTATAGATTTAAATATAGTTAAAATTTTTACTGGCATAAACTCTCCTGGATTTACAAATATTATAAATGATATGATTGAGGGTATAAGTTTAAATATAGTATCACCTTATATTATAGATTTTTTAATGATTGATGTAATAGGAGTTATACTTGCTGTTATTGTAATATTTACAGCAGTATTAATTGAAAGATCATATAAGAAAATAGGCATAGTTTTAGGCGGATTATACATAGTTGCATCTATATTTATATATTTTTCTTTAATATTTAAAAATGCTAATTATTCAGATAAATTATTTGTTGTTCATGTGTCATATTATATAGTTTTATTTATAACATCATTATTTATATCTAATAAGTTAATTAATGAAAAGGCATATTTATAAGGGAGGATAGGATTATGAAAAAAAGTTTACCAAGACTAATACTGTTAGCAGTATTAGCTTCTATGATATTTATATGTATATTTACCCAAATGAATATACCTAAATACAAATTAAAAGATATTACAGGGGATAAAAAAGAACTAGATGATATTGTTATATTAACTCAAGAAGAGCAAGGATTGTATAATACAAGACAAACTATATTTTCAAAAGATAATATTAAAACTAAAAGTTTTTCAAAAGAACTTCCAGTTATGGACGAATATTCTAAGTTGAAAGTGAAAAATAGGGATATATTTGAAGCTTCAGATGTTGGAAATCTTACATATAAAGATGATGAAAACATTGGCTTTATTGAATATAAATATCCTCGTTATGATGATTCAGTAAAAGAAAGCTATGCTATAAAAGTAAATAATAAAAATTTAAAGACTAATAAAAAAACTGATTTTAAAGTTCAACTTCCTAGTTCTATAAAATATGATTGGTGTGGACCTGGACCAAGTGTAGTGTATATATATAATAATGAAATTTACATGGCATACTCAGGTTCTATAAATGTTAAACATGATGAAGAAGGAAAATTTAAAGGTCTAGATAAAGGTTTTATAGAAATATATAAAGTTAATTTAGATACTCACAAAATAAGTGAAGTAAATAAAATAGATATAAATAATAGTGAAGAAAAGTTTAATATAGTTGATGATAATATAAAATTTGTAAATGAAGATAAGATGTACTTTATGGTAAATAGTATAAATAAAAATAGTCAAGATGATAAAGTTGAAAGTAATTTAATGTATTATGATGTAAAAAGTAATAAATTTGAATATATAAAAGTGCCTTTACATATTAAACAAAGCGAAAGTGATTATATGAATATAAGTTCGCCTAAGTGTAGTGTTAATGAAAATAAACTTAATATAATAGTACAAGAGGACTCTTATTATGCAAAAGATACAGATATACATTTATACAGTGTAGACTTAAAGAATGAAAAAATTATTAATGAAGATAAAGTATATTCAATAGATAAAGTAAGACATATATCAGAAGTTAATAATTTTAAAGTTATTAATAATAAATTATATGTAACAATGAATAGTCATGATAAACAAGATAGTGATAATGTAAGGCTTGATTTAGATAATAAATATAATATTTTTGTATTAGATGAAAAGACTAAGAAGTTACTTTATAACGGTGAATTATATAATGGTAAACGTATATACCAAGGTGAATATATATTAAAACAAAATGAACTATAAAAATTTAATAAAATAGTGTGAAAATTTATTTTTATTGTTATAAAATATGAATTTTGCTATACTACTAAAAAGGACTAGATTAATTCTAGTCCAGTTTGTTGTTTATAGTTATTAATTAAAATTTAATATATATAAAATTTGTAAAAGAAGGTGGATGTATGAGAATTAATAAATATATAGCTTCTTGCGGAGTAGCATCAAGACGAAAAGCAGAAGAAATTATACTTGAAGGAAGAGTTAAGGTAAATGATAAGGTTGTAGCTGAGCTATCATTTAGTATAAATGAAGATACAGATATAGTTAAAGTTGATGATAAAGAAATTAAATTAAGTGAAAATTATGTTTACGTAGTTTTAAATAAGCCTGAAGGATATATAACTACAGTTAAAGACCAGTTTGATAGACCAAGTGTTATAAATTTGTTAGATGGAATTAAAGAAAGAGTTTATCCTATTGGAAGATTAGATTATGAAACTAGTGGTCTTTTAATATTAACAAATGATGGAGATTTAACGTATAAACTAACTCATCCAAAACATGAAGTTGATAAGACTTATGTGGCGAGAGTTAAAGGAGTTCCTTCGTATGAAGAAATGAAAAATTTTAAAGAAGGTCTATTAATAGAAGATTATAAAACTGCTCCTGCTAAAATAAATATACTAGAAGAAAATACAGAAAAAAATTATTCTATATGTGAAATAAAAATACATGAAGGTAGAAATAGACAAGTAAGAAAAATGTGTAAAGCTATAAATCATCCAGTACAAAGGTTAAAGAGAGTAGCTATGGGAAAAATACGTCTTAACAATGTAAAAATAGGAGAATACAGACACTTAACTAAAGAAGAAGTAAATTATTTAAAAACTATAAAATAGGGGGCGAAGACATGACAAAAGCTAAGCATCTTACGAAGGTTACAGATATAAATAAACTATTTTTAGAACAAGCTATAAATGAAGGAGATATAGTAGTTGATGCAACTATGGGAAATGGATATGATACAAAATATTTAGCTCATTTGGTAGGAGAAAATGGATTTGTATATGCATTTGATGTACAAGAAGAAGCATTAAAATCTACCAAAAAGAAATTAGAAAAAGATGAAATTACAGATAGAGTAGAGTTAATATTAGATGGGCATGAAAATATGGACAAGTATATTGACAAAAAAGTTGCATGTGTTGTATTCAATTTGGGATATTTACCAAGGGCGCAACATATGATTATAACAAAACCGAATACAACTATAAAAGCTATAGAGCATAGCTTAAATTTATTAAAACCTCATGGTATTGTAAGTATAGCGATATATACAGGACATCCTGGAGGAGAAGAAGAAAAAAATAGCATATACGATTTTGTTGAAAATTTAGATCAAAATGAGTTCAGTGTCCTAGAATCAAAATTTGTAAATCAAATAAACAATCCTCCACAACTGATTTTAATAGAAAAAAAGATGGAATATTAAAAAGCTATCTTAATGGTAATATTTTATAAGTAATTATTTTTGTCTGAAATATAAGTTTTTTTGAAGTTTTAATTTGTTAAGCTCCTATAGCTAGCACTAACTCTTAGAACTTATATTCTCAGACTTATTTGTTATTATATAAAATTTCATATTAAGGTAGCTTTATTTATGTTAAAAATTGATTTATATGAATTGGAGGCAAAAAACTTGAAAAAAAAATTAGAAATAGATCCACTGTGGTGTAAACTATGTGGAATTTGTGTAGAGTATTGTCCAGTTAAAATTTTAACTATAAAAGATTATAAAATTATTATAGAAGATAGTTCAAAATGTACTTCATGTGGATTATGTGAATTAAGATGTCCTGATTATGCAATATATTTAAGTGAAAAAAATATATAAATCGGAGGTGTTTAGCTATTCAAAGATTAAAATTATTACAAGGAAACGAAGCTTGCGTGCAAGGTGCAATTTATGCAGGAATGAGGTTTTTTGCAGGCTATCCAATAACTCCATCAACAGAGATAGCAGAAATATCATCACTGATGTTGCCTAAGATAAGAGGTAAGTTTATTCAAATGGAAGATGAAATAGCATCTATGTCAGCGGTAGTCGGAGCATCACTTACAGGAATTAAAGCTATGACTGCAACTAGTGGTCCAGGATTTTCTCTAAAGCAAGAATGTATAGGATATGCAACTTTAGTAGAAGCACCATGTGTCATAGTAAATGTACAAAGAAGTGGACCTAGTACAGGACTTCCAACTAGCCCATCACAAGGGGATTTAATGCAAGCAAGATGGGGAACTCATGGAGATCACCCAATGATAGTATTATCTCCATCAACAGTAGAAGAAACTTTTACTTTAACAGTAAAAGCTTTTAATTTTGCAGAAAAATATCGTACTCCAGTTATACTTCTTCTAGATGAAGTAGTAGCTCACCTTAGAGAAAAAATCAGAATTCCAAAAGTCGGAGAATTAGAAGTTATAAATAGAAAAACACCAAAATGTGAAAAAAACAAATACAAAGCTTATGAATATACTGATGATTTTATACCACCAATGGCTTCAGTTGGAGAAGGATATAAGTATCATATAACAGGACTAATGCATGATGAGACAGGATTTCCAACCAATAGCACATCTCAATCAGGAAAATTATTAGATAGAATATTTAAGAAGATAGAGACTAACTTAGAAGATATATTAATTTACGATAGTTATGAAATAGAAGATGCTGAAATTTTATTAATATCTTTTGGTAGTATATCTAGATCATGCAAAGAAGCAATAGATTGTTTAAAAAGAGAAAACATAAAAGTAGGTTTATTTAGTATAAAAACTGTATGGCCATTTCCAGACGAAGTTTTGAAAAAAGTAAGTTCGAATATACAAAAAATATTTGTGGTTGAAATGAATAGAGGACAAATGATAAATGAAGTAAAGAGGGTTTTAGGAATAGGCAAGTATATAAGAGGAATTAACAAATTTAATGGAGATGTAATTACTCCGAATGAGATAATAAATGCTGTTAAGGAGGATTATTAAAATGCCTAGTGAATTAATTAAAAATAATTTTAGAGTAAATAGACTTCCTCATATATGGTGCCCAGGTTGTGGTCATGGTATATTAATGAGATCAGTTGCAGCGGCTATAGAAGAGTTAAATATAGACAAAGAAAAGGTTTGTATAGTATCTGGTATAGGGTGTTCTTCAAGAGCTTCAGGGTATTTAAATTTTAGCACGGTTCATACATTACATGGAAGGGCACTTGCTTTTGCTACAGGAATTAAACTTGCTAATCCAAGCTTACATGTTATTGTTATAAGTGGAGATGGGGATTTAACTGCAATAGGTGGAAATCATTTAATACATGCATGTAGAAGGAATATAGATATAACTACTATAGTATTTAACAATAATATATATGGAATGACAGGAGGTCAATATTCACCAACAACTCCAACTGGAGATTTTGCAACAACAGCACCTTTTGGAAATATTGATAAGCCATTTGATGTTTGTGATCTTGCTTGCGGAGCAGGAGCTACTTTTGTAGCTAGAGCTACAGCTTATCATGCTAAAAAAATGATAGATTATGTTAAAAAAGGAATAAGTCATAAAGGATTTTCATTAGTTGAAGGTATTAGTATATGCCCTACATATTATGGAAGAAAAAATAAAAAGGGTTCGCCTATAACACTGATGAATATTTTAAAAGAAAAATGTATAGATATAAACTTAAAAAATAAACTTGACAATAATCAAACAAAGGATAATATATATATAGGTGTCTTTAAAGATGTTGTTATGCCTGAATATACTGAAGAATATGATAAATTATTAAATAAAGTTCAACAATAATCTATTTATTAAGGAGATATTAAATATGAAGTTAGAACTTAGACTTAGTGGTTCTGGAGGTCAAGGTCTTATATTAGCAGGCATAATACTAGCTGAAGGAGCTATTTTATCTGATTTAAATGCAGTACAAACACAATCTTATGGACCCGAAGCTAGAGGAGGAGCTAGTAAAGCTGAGGTAATAATCAGTAATGATAGTATAAATTTTCCTAAAATAATACATCCAGATATATTGCTTGCATTAACTAAAAAATCTTATAATGAGTATTTAAAAGATGTTAAGAAAGATGGTATAATAATAGTAGATAGTTCAGTTAGTGTAGAATGTACAGAAAATTTAAAAACTTACAAGTTTCCAATAATAAATACATCAAGGGAAGTTGTAGGAAAAGAAATTGCAACTAATATGGTTGCATTGGGAATAATTAGTGAGCTATTACCTTCTGTAGATAATGAAAAAATAATGAATTCAATAAAAAGAAGAGTTCCAAAAGGTACAGAAGAATTAAACATAAAAGCTTTTCAAGGGGGTATTGAACTTTTTAAAAATAATACCCATAGTTTACACTACTAAAAGGAGATAGTTATGGACGAAACAAAAGAAATGAGAGATAGTAAGCAATTAATATCAAGTATTCAATCACAGTTTGCAAGACTGAGTAAAGGGCAAAAACTTATTGCTCAATATATTTTAAAGAACTATGATAAAGTTGCATTTATGACTGCATGCAAATTAGGGGAAACTGTAGGTGTTAGTGAATCTACTGTAGTAAGATTTGCAAATGCACTTGGATATTCCGGATATCCAAAATTGCAAGCTGCTCTTCAAGAACTTATAAAAAATAAATTAACTACTGTACAGAGAGTTGAAATGGCTCATGAGTACTCTGATGACTGTACAATACTTAATAAAGTTTTAAAAAGTGATATTGATAATATAAGATCTACATTAGAAGAAGTTAACGAAAAAGCGTTTGAAGAATCATCAAATAAATTATTAAAAGCTAGAAAAATATATATAGTTGGAATGAGAAGTTCTTTTGCGGTAGCTCAATATTTAGGTTTTTATCTAGATATAATACTTGATAATGTCCATATAATTAGGATGGATATGGGGGATGCATTCGAACAAGTAGTTAGAATAAATGAAGAGGATGTTGTTATTGCAATAAGTTTCCCTAGATATTCTAAGAAGTCTTTTGAAATAGTAAGCTATGCTAAGAGAAAAGGTGCACATATAATATCTATAACAGATAGTTTATTTGCTCCTGTTGCATCAATTTCTGATAATACTCTTTTAGTAAAGAGTAATATGGCTTCGTTTGTTGACTCTTTGGTACCAGCTTTAAGTGTTGCTAATGCACTTATAATTTCAGTTGGGATGAAAGAAAAGGAAGATATAAAAGAGTATTTTGATGACTTAGAACAAATATGGAAAGAGTATTCTGTATATGAATAAAATAACAGCTTAGTATATAAAGGTCAACTGACAATAAAATGTCAGTTGGCTTTTTTAATCAAATGATGAGAATTAAAAGATTTACGTAGATATGATGGTAATTTATATATGAATGACCTAGTAGAGGATGCTAATAAATGGGTAAACGTAATGAAAAAAGATAAAGCAGATGTTATAGTTGAAGGGCATAATCATGAACAAATAGAGCAACATGATTATAAGAATAAGTCTGGTAAAAAAGTTATAGTTACAGAGCCAGGTAATAATGGAGAATGTATTTCTAATATAAATTTCAAATTGGAAAAAGATGATAATGGATGGAATGTAGTTGATAAATCTAGCAAGATAACTCAATTTGAAAAAAGTAAAAAAGAAAGAATTCAAGGAGTTGACAACTATGGTAAATTGATGTGTGAACTTGAATTCTTGGATGATAAAACTAAAGAAATAAGTTTATGACTGTTGTTGCTAAAGAAAATGATAAATTTAAGATTGAAAAGGGTGAGAAAATTAGTGATAATGATTTAGCTCCTACTTATTTAAAACATATAGAGGAATAATGCTTATCCTGCTGAAGTTGGGTTTTTAGCTATATCATCTAAAATAAAATTATATATAAAATTTAAAATAGAAGCGTATTAAGATTACTAAATATTAAGATAATCTTTATTTTTATATGCATATATATCAAACATTTGTTAAAATATAGTAAAATTAATAAAAATACATAAATGTATGAAAGGGCTAACAATGAATAATAAAGTCACACTAGAGAAGCTAGAAAAAATTTTAGAAAAAACAGAAAGATCTACACTTAAAGATGTTGTACATATTAAGGTAAGTAGTGAAATACCAGCATTATTTGATAGTAAATTTGGGGGAATTCCTTATTTACCACCAGATAAAGAGTTACCTATTGATAAAGATGGTAACAAGTTAAAACTTTTAGCACAAATAAACTTTGAACAAGTGCCACATTTAGACATATTTCCTAAAGAAGGAATCTTACAATTTTTTATAGGAACAGATGATTTATATGGATTGGATTTTGACAATCAAACAAACCAAGATGGATTTAAAGTTATATATCATGAATTTGTTGATTTAAGTATAAATGAAGAAGATATAAAAATGAGAATAGAAGAATATGAAGTAGAAGATTTTCCATTTGAAGAAGAATATAAAGTAGAATTTAATTTATCGAAAGAGAAGATTTCAACAGATGACTATCGTTTTGATGAAGAAGGATTTATTAAAGAATTTAATAAGGAGTTTCCAAGCATTAAGGTTTCTGAGTTATTTGAGTTATATGATTTGTATGAAGATATATATATCGAATTATTTGAAAATAAATATCCTAATAAACATAAAATAGGAGGATATCCATTCTTTACACAAGGAGATCCTAGAGGTTATAAAGAAGATTTAAAGAGATTTGATACTCTTTTACTTCAAATTGATAGTGAGTATCAAAATACTGATGTAGATATTATGTGGGGAGATAGTGGAGTTTGTAATTTCTTTATAAATAGCCAAGATTTAAAAAATAAAGATTTTAGTAAAGTCGTTTATAATTGGGACTGCTATTAATATGTTTAGTTAAGAAGATGAATTTATAAAAATTTACAAACAATATAGCTGAAAATAGATATCTTAAAGATGCTATATCATTAACCAATAGTGTGTTAAGAGGACTAGGATGTAGATGGAGAGATAAAGAAGCTATAGATTTAGTAGAAGAAAATGGATTTTACAATTGAGTAATAAAATATTTGCAGACTTGAAATATAGTCTGCTATTTTTATGCTTTACAAAAATTAGATATTGCACTAAAATATGAAGTATACTTCATGTGAAGTTAACTTCATATTTTGGAGGTGATATATTGAAAAATAAAGTACGAGAATACCGAAAACAAAATAAAATGACACAACAGGAATTAGCAGATGCAGTCCATGTTTCATCGAGAACTATTATTTCGTTGGAGCAAGGTAAATACAATCCATCAATAATGTTAGCTTATAAAATTGCACTTCTTTTTGGGACTACGATTGAAGAAATATATTGTTTAGAAGAAAATAAAAAATTGGAGGATGATAGTAGTGAAGATTAAAGGAAAAAGAAGCTTTGTAAATGCAATACTTTTCTTAGTTTTAACAATGATATGCATAGGAGCAATAATCATTAATGGATATAATCAAAGATTAGTTGTTAGTACAATTTTAATGTTATTAATAAGTAGTTTATATTTTTATTGGGCTTTTTCAACGAAAGGAATAGAAGAAGAAATAAAAGACTATGCAGATGAAAGAGAATTACTTAATGCAATGAAAAGTGGACATACAGCTTTAAAAATTACAAATTTAATATGTCTTGTCTTAATGATGTCTTTTTTATTAATATACTCTATTTTTAAGATTGACTTATTTTTAATTGTTGCAATCACTCTTTGCTTTGTAATATGTTTAATGTTCATTATTTTAATTGCTTGTGATAGTTATTATGAAAAAAATAATTAAAATAGAATAGGGTATTAGCATATAGAAATTTGTAATGTTAACTTAAAAAAGCATTATTGTGGAGATATAAAGCAGTTTGAAGAAATTCAAAAACATATAATAAATTCTTATGAAATGAATTAGATTATAAGGCAGAGAAATCTGTCTTTATTTTTTTAGTTAGACAAAATTTGTTAAACATCATTTGTATAATAAAATAGAGTATGTAAATAGACTTGTGTAAAAACAAATTTATCTACATACGCTTAGTATTTAATTTGACAAATTAAATTTACCTAATAAGTATTCTTCAAAATAATATTATTTTCAAATCCACCCCTATCACATCTCTTCTCACATCTCATAGTAAGAACTTCATCATCGCTATACCCATATTTACCAGCAATAGCAAACAAAACCTCCATAACATCACAAATCTCATCCAAATTTCTATCAGCCAAAAGCTCGCCAACTTCCTCATCAAGCTTCTTATAAAGATACTTCAAAGCCACATCATCACCAACAACCTCAACACTACATTTATTGCCACTAGCCTCTATAATCTCAGGAATTCTATCCCTAACTAACTTATCATAAACCTTCATAAAACTACCTCCAAAATAAAATCATACCTAAAATTATAAATCCATCTAAAACCTTTGTCAAAACATGATAAAATATAATAATAAAACAAATAACTATAATGTGGTAAAAGGAAAGGGAATAGAGATGAATTTAAACTGTATAACAGGCCACAATGACCATTTATATAAGCACATACAACAAAGCATACACACAGCAAAATCAATAGATATAATAGTTTCCTTTCTAATGGAATCAGGGGTAAAATTAATACAAGAAGATTTAAAAGCGATAAAAGATAAAAATATACCCATAAGAATACTTACAGGAAATTATTTAAACATAACACAACCATCAGCATTATATTTAATAAAAGATATACTAGGAGATAAATTAGATTTAAGATTTTATAATGACACAAAAAGAAGTTTTCACCCTAAAGCATATATATTTGAATATGACAACGGAGGAGAAATATTTATAGGATCTTCTAACTTATCAAAGTCAGCTTGGACAAGTGGGCTAGAGTGGAATTATAGAATAGATAAAAATGAAAACACAGATGACTTTAAATACTATAAATCTATGTTTGAAGAATTATTTAACAATGAATCAATAATAGTCAATGATGAAGAATTAGAAAGATACTCAAAAACATGGAAAAGACCTAAAATATATTCAAGCATAAATACATCAAAAGAAGAAATAAACTATGTTTATAATGAAAACAACGATACAAACGTTATAGATATATTTGAACCAAGAGGAGCACAAATAGAAGCTCTATATCAATTGAAAAATACAAGGGAAGATGGAAATGATAAGGGGCTAGTTGTAGCAGCAACAGGTATTGGAAAAACTTACTTAGCAGCATTTGATAGCAGAAATTATAATAGAATCTTATTTGTAGCACATAGAGAAGAAATATTAAAACAAGCTTTTGAAAGTTTTAAAAATGTTAGAAAAGATAAACTATTACATAACACTAATATAAATCAAGACATAGTGGCAGATAATCAAGATATATATACAAAGGATTTAGAAAATAAAGAGTTCGAAAGTAATCAAGAAAACAATCAATATAACATGGGATTTTTTATGAATTCAACAAAAGATACTGATAAAGATATAATATTTGCATCAGTTCAAAGTTTAGGTAAAAAAGAATATTTAAACGAAGTATATTTTCCAAAAGATTATTTCGATTATATAATAGTAGACGAATTTCATCATGCAGTATCTAAAAACTATCAAAACATAATAGATTATTTCAAACCTAAGTTTATGCTGGGACTAACGGCAACTCCAGATAGATTAGACAACAAAGATGTATTTAGTGTATGCGATTACAACATTGTATACGAAGCTACATTAAAAACTGCGATAGACAAAGGGTGGCTAGTTCCTTTTAGATATTATGGAATTTATGATGAAAGTGTAAATTATGATGAGGTTGAATATAAAAATGGAAAATATAATAAAAAACAATTAGAAAAAGCATTAAGCATAAACAATAGAGCAAATTTAGTATTTAAACATTATAAAAAATATAAATCAACCAGAGCATTGGGATTTTGTGGCAGTAAATATCATGCAGAGTTTATGGCAAAGTACTTTAATGAAAATGGAGTAAAATCTTGTGCTGTTTATAGTGGAAATGAAGGTCAGTATAACGAGGATAGAAACATAGCACTAAAAAAATTAAGAGAGAAAGATCTACAAGTAATATTTTCAGTAGATATGTTCAACGAGGGATTAGACGTAAAAAGCATAGATATGGTAATGTTTTTAAGACCAACAGAATCTCCAACTATATTTTTACAACAATTAGGTAGAGGATTGAGAAAAGATAAGAATAAAAAATATTTAAATGTGTTAGATTTTATAGGAAATTATAAAAAAGCAAACTTAGTACCTTATTTATTAACAGGAGAAAGTAAAACAATAAACAAAAGTCAAATTACTCAACAAGAAGAATTATACCCAGAAGATTGTTTTATAGACTTTGATTTTAGACTTGTAGATATATTTGAAAAAATGAGAAAAGCAAGTCAAAAGATAAAAGATATGATAGTAGAAGAATTTTATAAAGTAAAAGAAGACTTGGGACATAGACCTTCGAGAGTAGAGTTTTTTACTTATATAGATGATGATTTGTATAATAATATAAAAAAGAAGCCTAAGTTAAATGTATTTAAAGATTATATGAAGTTTTTAGATAGTATTAATGAACTTAATATAGATGAATTAAGTTTAAAAGATACATTTGCATATGATTTTATAAGCTTCATAGAAAACACAAGCATGAGTAAAACTTATAAAATACCAGTACTTTTAGCTTTTTATAACAATGGAAATATAAAGCTTAAAATAAATGACAAAGATCTATATAAATCTTTTGAAGAGTTTTATAGCAAAGGATCTAATAAAGTTGATATGTTAAAAGACAAATCTACTTCAAATTTTAAAAATTGGGGAGAAAAAGAATATGTTAATTTAGCTAGAAAAAATCCTGTTCATTTTTTATGTAAAAGTAGTAGTGAGTATTTTAATTTAAATGAAGAATATGTTTGTTTAAATGAAAAACTAGGTGAGTGTTTAAATAGTAAGGCATTTGTTGAAAATGTTAAAGATTCTATAGATTTTAGAACTAAGGAATATTATAAAAATAGATTTGAAAATAAAAAAGGATTATAAAGACGTATTTAAAGGAGAATATTTATGAGCTGTATATTTTGTGATATGAAAGATTATGTATTAGAAAATGAATTAGCATTTGCTATATTTGATAAGTTTCCAGTGAATAAAGGGCATATGCTTTTTATTCCTAAAAAGCACGTAAAGGATTTTTTTGATATAACTAAGGAAGAAAGAGAAGCTATGTTTAATCTTATAGATGAAGGTAAAAAATTGCTTGATGAAAAGTATCTACCAGATGGATACAATGTTGGAGTTAACTGTGGAGAAGTTTCAGGACAAACTGTTATGCATGTTCATGTTCATTTGATACCTAGATATACTGGGGACTTAAAAAATCCTAAGGGCGGAGTAAGAGGTGTTATCCCTAAAAAGATGAAGTATTAAATAAGCTCTATTTTTTACTAAATATAAATTGATTTTACCTAAAAATGAATATTTTGACATATTTTGCCGTAGAAATATGATATCATGATACTATTGTTATATCAAATATAAAAAATGCTGATATGCAAAAAAGTTCATTATAAGGGGGAAAAAATGAAAAATAAAATTATTTATTTATTAACTGTAATTATATCTTCGATTTCATTAGTAGCATGCACCACAAATACTCCAACAAGTGTTGTAAATAACTTCTTCAAAGATATTAAACCACAAATGCAAGATTATTTAAAAAATACAATAAGCAATGACAAAAATACAGAAAAACTATCTAAAGAAATTCAAGATGAATTAATTAATAAATTTTCTAAAGTGCAAGGTAAAGTATTGTCTGAAAAAATAGACAAAGATAAAGCTCAGGTAGAGGTAGAATTAAGAAGTATAAATTTGGGAAAAATATTAGGCGAGGTATTTAAAGAAAACATAAGCCAAGCATTTAGTGGAGAAGAATTAAGTGAAGAAGCCATAAGTAATATGTTAATAGAAAAAATAAAAGAAGCACAAATATCTACAAGAAAGGGTACTATTGATTTAGTTAAAGTAGATGGTAATTGGGAAATAGATAATAAGAAGAGTTTGGCTAGCCTAATTTTAGGAGTTAATGAAGAAATTTTCAATGATAAAAGTAGTGAAAGTTAAACTTAGTTAGAACAAAATTTTAGTTAGAATAAAGTTAAAAAGAGGGTAATTATTATTAATAGCATTATCTCTAGGGGCAGTTGGGTGTGATAAAAAAGTCCAAAAGGATACTACATACACAGATCAAAAATATGCAAAAGAGATGACAAAGATACTAAAAGAGGAATTAAATATTTTAGATAAAAATAAAGAAGGAATAAAAGATAAAGAGTTAAAAAATATAGCAGATGATTATATATCATTATATAAATTTGCACCAAAGGCTAAGTAAAAAGTTAAGTTAATGCCATATGAAGATGGAACAGAAAGTGTAGTTATAACAACTGACTATTTTGAAACTAAATATAAAAAGTTTGGGTGATTAATTGCCCAAATTTTTTTATTGTATTTAAAATTCGTTGAATTTATAAAGTATTAGAAATGTAATAAAATAAGGAGTATACTCCTGTTTTGAAGGATTTGATAATAAAAATAATAAATGAACTTGAAAAATTCCTAACATCACAAATACAAATATAATACAATATTATTTTTATTAAGATATCTATATATTTTTTATAAATTGTAAATTTATGTTATAATACTAAAAAGAAAATATCAACAAAAAGGGGGGCATCAATAAAATGAGCACAAAAGTTTCAAATCCAATATCAGAAATATTTAAATATCTAGCAATATCAATACTATTCATGTTCATAGGATTTGCAATAGGAATGAAATTTGTTCCAGAATATATAGCAGGATTAGCAAATATCATAGTAATCATATTAGTAATAGTAATGCTTGTATTATCATTAATATCAAGAAAAGGTAAATTGCCAGGAAGTTTTTCAATGAACTTTGTATATTTATTTACATTTATAGATGGAATAGCTTTCTATCCTATACTTAATATGTATATACAAGATTTAGGACCAACAATAGTAATAAATATATTAGTAAGTACTATTGCGTTATTTGGAATACTTGCTTTTATATCTAGTAAAAAGCCAGCTGGACATTATTTAAATTTAGGTCTAACACTACTTATATCTCTATTTATCTTATTCATACTTACAATAATAAATATATTTATAGGATCTCAAACAATAAGTATATTATTAAGTATAGTAGGAGTTATAATTTTTTCGGGTTATGTATTGTTCGATATAAGCTTAATAAAACATAAGGAAAATTTAGGACAATTAAAAGAAAAAAACCAGTTATCTATACACGTGTTAAATCTTTATTTAGATTTTATAAATATATTTTTAGATTTATTAAATATAGCTGATAATTTTAGATAATTAGCTTGATATATTAACAAGAAAAAATGATATCATATAAAGTGGTTATCTTAAAAATAATTAGATTTTGAGATAACCCTTTTGCATATACATATAGTGTCTAAAAGGAGTAATAAAATGAAATTAAATCAGGGGATATATGAACAAATAATATCAGAAAAAATAAATTCAGACATACAAAAAAACAAAGAAAATATAAATATAGAAAAAGAAATAATACAAAAAGAAGAAGCAAAAATAATATTATCAAAATACATAGAAGAAGTAACTAAAAAAAGTCTAAACTTAATAAAAAACAAAGACCTAAACGACCAAATAAATATATGTAATAAAATAATAAATTACTTATCAAAAGAAACAGAAGATGAAGAAATAAAAGAAAATAGCATACACAAAGAAGCACAAATACTACTATCAATAGAAAATAAAAAAGACAATTCGAAATTAAACAAAAACAACATAAGACCAATAACACCAATTTCACAAAGCTTTTTATTTACAAACTCAAATCACGAACCAGACTTAGTTAGTGAACTTAAAAGAGAAATAGCAAGTAGTGACAGCATAGAAATATTAGTATCATTTATAAAATGGACAGGTCTTAGGCTTATAAAAGATGAATTAATACAACACACAAAAACAAAACAATTAAGGATAATAACGACATCTTATATGGGAGCTAGTGATTTTAAGGCAATCAAGTTTCTCTCAGAACTACCAAACACACAAGTTAAAATATCTTATGACACAGAAAGAACCAGATTACATGCAAAGAGCTATATGTTTTATAGAAAAACAGGCTTTACAACAGCGTACATAGGTTCATCTAATATGTCAGAAGCTGCAATGACTAGTGGACTTGAATGGAACATGAAAGTTAGCGAAAAGGACTCTAAGAATATAGTTAATAAATTTAAGGCAACTTTTGAAAGTTATTTTAATGATGACGAATTTAAGTTATTTACAGAGGATGAGAGTGAAAGATTAAAAACAGAACTTTATAAAGCTAAATATAATAAGGGAATATGTGAAAATGAAGATTTAGTGAATTTTGATATAAGACCATATCATTACCAACGAGAAATACTAGAAAAATTAAAGGTAGAAAGAGAACTATTAAATCATAATAAAAACTTATTAGTAGCAGCTACTGGTGTGGGGAAAACTGTTATATCAGCTTTTGATTATAAGAATTTTTGTAAAAGTAATAAAGGAAAAATAAATAGATTATTATTCATAGCGCATAGAGAAGATATACTAAAGCAAAGTTTAAAAACTTTTAGAAATATATTAAAAGATCGAAATTTTGGTGGATTGTATACAGGTAATTATACTCCAGATAATATAAATCATGTATTTATGACAATTCAAACTTTTAATTCAAAGAAAATTGATGAAACTATGAGTAGTGATTTTTATGACTTTATAATAGTAGATGAATTTCACCATGCCTGTGCAAATACATATCAAAAGCTATTGAATCACTACAACCCTAAAATACTATTAGGGCTAACAGCAACACCTGAAAGAATGGATGGTAAAGATGTCTTAGAATATTTTGATGGTAAAATATCAGCACAAATGAGATTAAAAGAAGCAATAGATCGAAAATTATTATCTCCATTTCAATATTTTTGTGTAAGTGATGAACTAGACTTAAGCAATTTAAAGTGGTCTAGAGGAGGATACGACAAAGAACAAATATCAAATTTAATAACAGACAATAAAATAAGAGCAGAGTTAATAACAACAAGTTTACACGATTATATAACAGATTTAAATGAAGTAATAGGATTAGGATTTTGTGTAAGCATAGAACATGCAGAATTTATGGCAAAGTTCTTTAATAGTAAGGGGATAAATTCTGTGGCTATAAGTTCTAAATGTAGTGAACAAGAAAGAGATAAAGCTAGATTAGGGCTTATAAATGGTGAGTATAAATTTATATTTGTAGTAGACTTGTACAATGAAGGAGTAGATATACCAGAAATAAATACAATACTTTTTTTAAGACCAACGGATAGTACAACAGTATTTTTACAACAATTAGGTAGAGGACTTAGACTTAGTGAAAATAAAGAATGTTTAACAGTATTAGATTATATAGGACAAGCTCATAAAAATTATAATTTCTATGAAAAGTTTGCATCTATATCAAATAAAAAAGGAAAAGCTCTCAAAGAAGAAATACAAAATGGATTTATAACACTTCCTAGAGGATGTCATATTCAAATGGAAAAACAAGCAAGAGAATATATACTTAAGAATATAAATTCATTTATAAACAATAAAAATACTATCATAAATAAAATAAAGAGTTTTGAATTTGAAAGTGATAATAAATTAAATTTAACTAATTTTTTAAACCTATATGATGTATCGTTGAAAGATATATACAAAACTAAAAATACATTTAAAAGGCTTTGTATTAATGCAAAACAAACAGAAGAATTTGACTGTATAGATGAAAAAGTTTTAAGCAGTGGGATGTTAAGACTAATACATTCAGATTCACCAAGATTATTAAATTTTTGGATAGACATTTTAGAAAAATTTGATTCTAATAATGAATATGAATTTAATGAAATAGAAGAAAAAATGTTGTTGATGCTTCATTTTACACTATATAATAAAGTTCCAACAGATTTAGGAATAAACAGTACTAAAGAAATATTAGTTAGATTATATAAAAATAAAGAAATATACGAAGAAGTCTTAGAAGTTTTAAAATATAATTTAAACAACATTAAAATAATACCTTTAAAAGATAAATTAAATTATGATACTGCACTTGAAGTACATTCTACATATACAAGGGAACAAATATTATGTGCATTTGGTAAAAATACTTTAACTAAAAAGTACCCATCACAAGAAGGTGTTTTATATATTGAAGATAAAAAGACTGACATATTTTTTATAACGTTAAATAAAGTAGATAAGCATTTTTCTCCATCTACAATGTATGAGGATTATGCTATAAATGATGAACTTTTTCATTGGCAAAGTCAAGGAAAAACAAGTATAGATTCACCTACTGGCCAAAGATATATAAATCATAGAAAAACAAATAATAATGTATTATTGTTTGTTAGAGAAAATAATAAGGAAGATAATGTTACTTGTCCTTATATTTATTTAGGAGAAGCTGATATTGTAAGTTTTGAGGGAAATAAACCTATAAACATAGTATGGAGATTGAAAAACAAATTACCTGCACACGTGGCCAAACAAGCTGAGAAGGCCTTGTAGATTTTTATAAAATATCAAATAGTAACATAAATTTTGTTTAATATGGTTATTTAAAATAACAAAAAAAATAATATCATTGAAGTTACAGAAATATAACTATATAATGTATTTATTAATCACGAAAATACTACAAAGAAAGAGGATTATACATATGGCTGAAATCAAGTATGACATAGTAGAAGAATTAGGAACAATATCACAAACAAGCACTGGATGGACCAAAGAATTAAACTTAATAAGTTGGAACAATAGACAAGCAAAATTTGATTTAAGAGACTGGTCACCAGAACATGAAAAAATGGGTAAAGGCATAACTTTATCATCAGAAGAACTAAAAGCTCTTAAAGAATTATTAAATAAAATAGATTTATAATGAACATTGTTCAAAATAAGAGTATATAAAATAAAGGCATATATTAAAATTATTACGCATATGAATTAACGAAGTAAAGTATGGAGTTGATTGAGTAATGAAATTAATAATTATAATAATTGATATTATAGTGCTTTTTATAGTATGGAAGATATTTAAATTTATATACTACAGATAAATTAGAGCTATATAAAAATTAGTACATAATTGTTATATAGCTTTTAATATTACATTTTATTAGGATTAGGGTAATCTACACCTTTAGTATCTACAATAATAGACTCGATTATTATTTTATCAATAGGCATATCGTTATGTTTTGTTGCTACATTTTCTATATTTCTAACAATATCCATTCCTTTTATAACTTTTCCAAATGCTGCATAATTTTTATCTAGGTGAGGAGCAGGCTTTGTAACTATAAAAATTTGACTTCCTGCACTATTAGGTTTTAAGCTTCTAGCCATAGATAAAATACCATCAGTATGTTTTAAATCATTTTTAAATTTGTTTTTTTCAAATTCGCCTCTTATGCAATATCCAGGTCCACCTGTTCCATTACCTTTTGGACAACCATATTGCAATACAAAGTCTTTAATGACTCTGTGAAATGTAAGATTATTATAAAATCCATTATTAGATAAATTTATAAAATTATTTACAGTATTAGGAGCTATATGAGGATAAAGTTCTGCTTTTATAGTTCCGTAATTTTTTACAATTATAGTTGCAATTGGAATCTCTTTTGGGGCAACTCTAATTTCATTATTTATATATTGATTACTATCATCTTTAATTAAATTGGAAAATAAATTTTTTAAAAATCCAGACATATAAGTATCACCTTTCACAATAATTAGTTAGTTAATTGACTTATTATATCACACATTTTTAAAAATTTATAATTTTATTTTAAAGCTAGATAATAGATTAGGTATTATATTATGTGGAAGAATTTTTTATGTATAAATACACATAATATGAGTAATAAATTTAGGTATCGGAGGATTTAGAATGGAAAATAAAAAGCTAAGTAAAATTTTTTTTATATTGTTATCAATAGTTATAATAGCTAGTAGTAATATAAGTATTTCTAATGCAAAAGAGCCAATGATGGATTATAAGTATAACTTAGAAGAACAAAAAATAAATAGAGCTAAATTTATATGGAAATCTAGTTTACAAGAAATGAGAAAAAAAGAAGAATTTACAGATAAAGATATTAAAAATATTGAAGAGTATATGAATAATTCAATGAAGTCAGAAAAACTTGAAGGTAGAATAAAAAAATACAATAGAGAAAAAAAGGTTTTAGCAGTAAGTACTGTAGATGAATTAGTTAATAATAATATAATAAATAAAGAACAAGGAGAAAAATTAAAGAAAAGATTAAATAAATATGATCTTTCTAATTTACGTGAATAATTGAAGATATAAAAACTGCCTCAAAATTTTATTTTGGGACAGTTTTTTTAATGTATTTAATTATTGAAGTTTTTGAACATTTATAGCATAAGTACCTTTTTCATTTTCAGCTACATCAAAATTTACCTCTTGACCTTCATGTAAGTCTTTGTTATGACCTTTTTCTTTAACTTGAGAGTGATGAACATAAACATCATTACCTTCGTTACCTGAAATAAAACCATATCCTCTTTCATTATCAAACCATTTAACAATACCTGTATAACTAGCCATATTAAAAAAGCTCCTTTCAAGATGTCAATTAATAAAGAATAAAAAGCATTCTTAATTATATTGTTTACGTAAAAAATTTTTTTATAATGGAAACTTTAATTAAAAAAATACTATTTATTTTCTAAATTAGGATATATTATTTAGTAATAAAATCTTATAATAAAAGGTTCTTATATGAAATTATTGTGAATTTAATCAAATAACAATTGATTTATTATACTGTTTTAAGGTAAAGTATTTGATGGTGGAAAAAAGAGCGATTAAAACATAAAATTAGTTATTTTAATATTTAAGGAGAAAAAAATATGTCTAAAGTAGCAAAAGCAGCAGTTGGACTAATGCTAGCAACTTTATTTGCCAAAATTCTTGGATTTGGAAGAGAGTTAGCGTTAGCCTCAGCTTATGGAGCATCGAATTATAGTGATGCATTCTTAGTAGCACTTAATATACCGAATGTAATATTTTTAGCAGTAGGTACGGCATTAAGTACTGCGTTTATACCACTATATTGTGATATAGATTCAAATTTAGGTAAAAAAGAATCTTTAAAATTTACAAATAATATACTTAATATAGTTGTTGTTATAACACTTATATTAACTGTAATAGGAGTTATATTTACTGAGCCAATAGTTAAATTGTTTGCAGTAGGATTTAAAGGAGAAACATTAAGCATAGCCGTGTATTTTACAAGAATACTAATATTAGGATTGGTATTTTTAGGAGTAAGCTATATAATGACAGCATTTTTACAGGTAAAAGAAAATTTCGTTATTCCAGGTCTTATGAGTATTCCATTTAACTTAATGATAGTAGTATCAATATTTTTAAGTTTAAAGATTGGACCGGATATATTAGCATGGGGAACACTTTTGGGATTATCATTTCAATTTCTTTTTCAATTGCCTTTTGCAATTAAAAATGGATTTCAATATAGTCCTTACATAAATGTAAAAGATCAACACTTAACAAAAATGGTGTTGCTTATAGCTCCAGTACTTGTAGGCGTTGCAGTAAATCAGGTAAATACAATAGTAGATAGAACATTAGCATCTACATTAGTAGAAGGTAGTATATCAGCTTTAAATTATGCAACTAAATTAAATCAATTTGTTATGGGGATGTTTATAATATCAATAGGTTCTGTTATATATCCTTTATTATCTAAATTATCTTCTACAGATGAAAATAAATTCAAAAAATCTATAGTACAATCTATAAATACTGTGATTTTAATAATAATACCTATATCTGCTGGTGCTATAGTACTTGCAAATCCTATAGTAAGGACTCTTTTCCAAAGAGGTGAATTTGATGCAAGAGCAACTCATATGACAGCATTAGCTCTTATAGCATATTCAATTGGTATGATAGGATTTGGTCTTAGAGACATATTAGGAAGAGTATTTTATTCACTACAAGATACAAAAACTCCTATGATAAATGGTGTTATAGCAATGGTATTAAATATAATACTAAATCTTATATTAGTTAGATATATGGCTCATACGGGACTTGCTTTAGCTACGAGTATATCAGCTTTAGTTACAATAGTATTATTATTTATTAGTCTAAGAAAAAAGATAGGTTCATTTGGAGGAATGTCAATAATAATTGTTTTAATAAAATCTTTGGTGGCATCAATTATTATGGCGATTATAACATTACTAGTTTATAATTTCACATCGAGCATTTTAGGTAACAATTCTATATATGAAATATTAAAACTAGGAACAGCAGTATTAGTAGGAGCACTTTCATATGGAATAGTTATAATACTTTTTAAAGTAAAAGAAGTAGATTTTATTATTGAAAAAGTAAAGCAAACAGTAAAAAGTAAAAAGAGATAAAATAATATCATATAAACTATAACTTAAAAAAACACTAGATTTGATAATATGAAATTTCAAGCTAGTGTTTTTTGTTGTATTAATATATAAAGTGACACAAATATCTACTAAATTCATATTATATAATGAAATGAATTAAAAAAGGGGATGTTTTTTATGTATAATTGGATATATCCAAATCCAGTGCAACTTAAAAATTCAATAGATCTTATAGGTAAATCAATAGAGTCTGAGAGAAAAGATTCTCAATTTTATCAGTGGTTAATAGATAATATACCAATAGAAGATCTTTCATCAAGACAATCTAATAAAATTAAAAAGACTATAGAATCAATAAGAGATGATGAGCTAAGACATAATAAAATGTATAAGGAAATGTACTATCAAATAACAGGAAAAGAAATGAAAATTGAAGAAGAAGAATTTATTGCACCTGTAAATTTTAGAATTGGTATAGAAGATGCCATGATGGGAGAATTAGAAGCTGTAAAAAAATATAGAGAAATAATGAATGGTTTACCTAGCCTTTATTATAGAGATAAAGTATTTAATATACTTTCAGATGAACTAAGACATGCTAACTTATATAATTATATATATACAAATATAATAACAGGAAAAGAAAAGTAATAATAATTATTAAGCTGTTTCAAAAATACATTTGTGATTTTGAAACAGCTATTTTTAGGTAAAATTTAAATATTCTAAATAAATAGATGTTGTTAAATATAATAATAGTTATTATAATTCATGTATAACAGAAATATTTAAATGGGGGGATGTAAATGAGAAAATTTATAATATTTTTATTAAGTGGGGTATTGATGAGTGTATCTTTAGGTTGTAGTAGTACGGTGGCTAATGTAAATGAACAAGAGAGAAAAGAAGAAGTAAGTAATTTTGATAAGAAAATTATTATAAAGACTGATGGATATGAAATGCCAGCAATTTTAACAATGCCAGGAAATGATAAAGACTATCCAGTAGTAGTTTTAGTTCATGGTTCAGGACCTAATGATATGGATTGTACAATAGGTTCATTAAAGCCTTTTAAGGATATAGCACAAGGTCTTAAGGAAAAAGGAATAGCTACATTAAGATATGATAAAAGAACTTTTGCACAAAAAGAAAAAGTCATGAAAGAAGTTGATAAACTTACTCTTAAAGAAGAAACTGTAGATGATGCTATATCTGCAATAAATTTATTGAAAAACACAGAGAATATAGATAAAAATAGAATTTATGTAATAGGGCATAGCCAAGGAGCTATGGCTATACCAATGATAAATAATTTAGATAAAAATTCAGCAGGTTTTGTCATGATGGCTCCACCAGCTAGAAAAATGGAAGATATACTATTAGAGCAAACTAAGTATATACTTGATAATACTGATAAAATAGATGAAAAAGAAAAAAATAATCAAATAAAAGAAGTAAAAGAGCAAGTAAATAAAATTAAAGAATTTTATAAAACAGGAAAATCTGATAGTAATGAAATATTAGGTTTACCAATAAATTATTGGAAGGCTTTAAATGATTATGATCAAATTAAAGAAGGGAAAAATATAAATAAACCAACATTAATTCTTCAAGGAGAAAGAGATTATCAAGTAACAACAGAGGACTATAATATATTGAAAGAAGCTTTGAAAAACAAGAAAAATATAACAATGAAAAGCTATAAAAATCTTAATCATGTGTTTATGAAAGGTGAAGGAAAAGCTACACCACAAGAGTACTCAAAAGAAGGAAATGTATCAAAAGAAGTTATTGATGATATAGCAAGTTGGATACAAGAAAATTAATATTCTTTATATTTATAGATAAGTATGAAAAAGGAATTGTCTCAAACGTATAATAATTTCGAGACAATTCCTTTTATTAAATTGATAATTCTTCTGTAGTATTAGGTGTTTTATTTTCTTTGAATTTTAGTAATAAAGTCGAGTTAATTATAACTGCAACAGAACCTGTATTGTGAACTAAAGCACCAACAACAGGATGTAAAATACCTAATATAGCTAAAATTATAGCTATAAAATTTAAACCTAAAGATAATACAACATTAATACGAATAGTGCTCATCGTTTTTCTTGAAAGCTCTATTAAATAAGGAATTTTGCTAATGTCATCACCAATGATGGCAATATCTGAAGAATCAATAGCAATATCACTACCAATAGACCCAAGAGCTATACCTACTGACGCTGTTTTTAAGGCAGGAGCATCATTAACACCATCTCCTATCATACAAATTTGTTCATTTTTATCTTGTTGATAGTTCTTAATGACTTTCATTTTATCCTCAGGTAAAAGATCAAAACTGATGTTATCTATGCCAACTTTTTTTCCAATATTATTGGCAGAATAGGCATTATCACCAGTAAGAAGCAATGATTTTACTCCAAGAGAATGAATTTTATTTATTGTATTTATAGAATCGAGACGAGGGGTGTCAGCTAGAGCTACAAATCCACAAAGTTTATTATTTATACTTATAAATATAATAGTACAGCCTTTGTCATTATAAGATAAAGAACAATCTCTTATATCATCATCTAATGATATATTATTTTCTAAAATCATTTTTAAATTACCAGCTAGTATATTTTTATCTTTTATTGTAGCTTTTACACCACGTCCTGGTATCATATTAAAACTTTCAGGTATAGCTAATTGACTATTTGAATTTTCATTATAATGATTTAAAATTGCACGTCCTAGTGGATGCTCTGAACGTTGTTCCAAAGAAGCGGCAAAATATAACAAATCTGTTTTAGTTATTGTATTTTGAAAACTTTCAATAGCCACTACTTTAGGTTTACCATATGTAAGGGTTCCAGTTTTATCAAAGGCAATCCTATTTATTTTATCTAACCTTTCAAGGGCGTCACCACTACGTATTAAAATACCGAATTTACTAGAATTTCCTATGGCAGCCATTATAGCAGTAGGAGTGGCAAGAACTAAAGCACAAGGACAAAATACAACTAAAATGGTTACTGAACGAATTATTTCTTTAGTTATAAACCAAGTTAAGATAGAAAAGCTCAAAGCAATTATAACAATCCAAGTAGCCCATTTATCAGTTAAGCTTACAATAGGTGCTTTATTTGCATTTGCAGATTCAACTAACTTTATCATTCTTTGCAAAGAACTATCTTTATCGATTTTAGTAGCCTTCATATCAAAAGATCCAAATTGATTTATAGTACCACTAAAAACATTATCATATATACATTTATCAACAGGTAAAGATTCTCCTGTCATTACAGACTGATCAATAGAAGTTTGGCCAGAGATTATAACTCCGTCAACTGGTATAGTTTCTCCAGGAATAACTCTTAAAATATCACCTATTTTTACATCGTCAGCTGAAATTATTTCTTCAGAATCACTTTTTATTAATCTTGCTGTTCTAGGAGTAAGATTTATAAGGCTTTTTATGCCTTGATGAGCTTTTTCAACAGTTTTATCTTCTAAAAGAGCACCTATAGTCATTATAAATGCTATTTCACCAGCTGCAAAAATTTCACCGATTATTATAGATGCTATTAATGCAAGTGATACTAAAACATCTGCTTTTATATCAAACTTAGTAATTAAACTAATAGTAGAATCTTTTATGATTGGAAAACCAGATAATATAACAGCACCCCATGCAATATCAAAAGGTAAAATATTATCTAGCCATCCTAATAAACTTAGTATTAAACAAATACCTGAAATAATAGGTAATATCCAGTCTTTAAATTTATTCATAATAATCACCTATATCATTCTTGAAAAATATTCAACAGCTTTTGATAAATCACGCAATGTTTTTTCAGCATCACCATGTTCAACTCCATCTCTAACGCAGTGTTGTAAATGACCCTCTAAAATTATTTGACCTATTTTATGTAATGCAGCTTTTGCAGAACCTATTTGAATTAAAATATCTTCGCAAGGTATCTCTTTTTCTGTCATATTTGAAATACCTCTTATTTGCCCCTCAACTTTTTTTAATCTTGTTTGAATTGATTTTACATCCATACATTCTTTCATTTTTAATACCCCCAATAATTAAATTTTATATGCCTTATACCCCTATACCCCATATTGTAGGAATGTCTATAATTTATGTCAACTAAAATTTTTAATTGATATATATAAATAAAGTATGTTAAGCTTTTTATTAGTTAATAAATTAAATAAAAAAGAAAGGTGAATTTAATGTATAAATTAGATAAATACAATGCATTTATAGAAAAATTAATAGATGATAGCCCTAAGTACATGGTATTTGATGATAATAAAGAGAAATATTTACTTTTTGATACATTTGTAATGAGTTTAAGTGATAAAGCAATGCCGTGGTTATTTAAAGTTTATTTAGATAAAAATTTAAACATATTAAAAGAGGATAAATTTACTTTTGAAGTGAAAAAGAAATATGAAAAGTATAATTTAAATATCGTTAATATAAATGGAAATGTATTTTTTAATAAAGATTCTTTATGTGTTATTTTAATAGAATTGAATTTAGATAATCAGTTATTATATAATGATGAAAATAATAAATTTAATCTTAAATAAAGTATGTATTAAGATAAAAAGAGTTGTTTCAAATTTATATTGAAACAACTCTTTAATAATTTAACCATTTACAACAGCTAAAATTGTATCTGGATTGCTTAATAAAGTTACAGATTCTGGTATATCCATATCTTTTACTAATAATTTATCATTGAATTTCATGTTAGATACATCAAATTCGAAATATTCTGGTATTTCTTCTACATCACCTTGTAAATCAATAAATGGATTAAAAGTTTCTAAAACTAATCGTTGAAGTTCTAGATTTTCTTGACCAAAATATCTAACAGGAATACTCATTTTAATTACTTCATTTGCTTTTACATACTGTAAATCAATATGTATAATTTCATTATCATTATTCTTTTGAACTTCTTTAATTACACAATTGAAGTTTTTATCGTTTAAATTTAGGGTAATAATAGAACCACTATAGTTACTATTTAACATTTTGATTAACTCTGATCTTTGCATTTTTGCAGGAATTGATTCAGGTAAAAATTCTCCATAAATTATGCAAGGAACTTGACCTGACTTTCTCATTTTCTTTAAGTTTTCTTTTGTGTTTCTATCATATACCTTAAATACTACATTTGACATAATAAATACATCTCCTATTAATTTTATTTTTTAATTTAATATAATTTAATATTTATTAAGCTCTTATAGATGTTAAGGTGATATATATACTTTTGTATATAATAATATTAAGTGAACTAACTACATAAAGAGCTTAAATTTGAAACTCGGCATATGCATCAGCCTCCTTATAGTAAATAATTCTAATTTAATTTAATTATAACATATATACTTATAAAAACAAAATTTATAAAAGAATGTATAACAAATAAGGTTATTCGAAAAATTTGTAAAATAAAAAATAATATAAAAATGTGAATTAAAATATAAATTATTTTGGAAAAATCCGTATATATAACATAAGTTATATAAGTAGAGGGGTAATTTATATATGGAATATATATTTGATAAAATAGATAATTATATGTTAGTGATTAATAAACAGGGGAATTTAAAATATTGTAATAAACCATTATTATTAAGACTAGGATATATAGATAAAGAAATAGAAAGTTTAAATCTTATTGAAATAGTACATAATTCACAAGATAAGATAAAAAATATATTAGATGGGACAGATAAGAAAAATATAGATTTAGAGTTGTATTCAAAAAATAAAAAGATAATATTTGTTAAAGGTGAAATTATATTTGAAAAATGGAAAAGTGAAGACTCAATTTTTATTTTGCTTAAAGAAATATCTGAAGAATATTATTCACCTTTTTTAGGATGTATAAAAGATTTAGAAAATGTTGATAAACAAATATTTGATATATGGGGAAAATCTAGATCTTCGGAGTTAAATGAATTAGAACTTTTTTTAACGACAGCTGCAGATCTTATTGGAATAGTGGATAAACAAGGATATTATAAACAGGTTAGCTCGACTTGGACAACAATATTAGGGTGGACAAGTGAGGAATTATTATCTATGAATTTTAAAAATATTATGCATCCAGATGAAGTGGAGAATTTTATTAATAGCATCAAATTAAATTTGATAAATAAAAATTTAATACGTTTAAATAATAGATGTTTATGCAAAAATGGAGAGTATAAATGGTTAGAAATAAGCATAAAAAATGCATATGATAAGGACATATATATTGTAACAGCAAAAGACATAACATATGAGAAAGAAATAGAGGATGAGAAAAAGAAGCTACAAGAAGCTATTCATTTAGAAGGCATAAAAAATGAATTCTTTGCTAATATATCTCATGAATTTAAAACACCATTAAATATTATACTTGGAACGATGCAATTATTAAGTAAAAATATAGATAGGGGGCGTATAAAATATAGTCAAGATATAAATTTAATTAGTTATATTAATTCAATAAAACAAAACTCATATAGACTTTTGAGATTAGTAAATAATTTGATTGATATGACTAGAATAGATACAGGATATTATGAAATACATTTGGGTAATTATAATATTGTAAATATCGTAGAGGAAATAACTATGTCTGTTACTCAATATGTAGAAGATAAAGGAATAAATATTTTGTTTGATACTAATGTTGAAGAATTAGAGTTAGCTTGTGATCCAGACAAAATAGAAAGAATTATGTTAAATTTATTATCAAATGCAATTAAATATACTGATGAAGACGGAGCAATTTTTGTTGATTTAAAATATTATGATAATAAAGTTTCTATCTCAGTAAAAGATAATGGAATTGGTATATCAAAAGATAAAATAAATAAGATTTTTGAAAGATTTGGTCAAGCTAATAATTCATTTACACGAAGGTGTGAAGGAAGTGGAATAGGTTTATCTTTAGTAAAATCCCTAGTAGAAATGCATGATGGTAAAATACATGTAAAAAGTGAACCTTCTTATGGTTCTGAATTTATCTTTGAAATACCTGTAAGGTTAGTTGATGATGAAAAATTAAAAACAATTGATATAAACTATAAACAGTTTCAAATTGAAAAATGTAATATAGAGTTTTCTGATATATATTCTATATAGCATTTTTTATATAATCTATTTGAAAAAATTGAAAATGCCACCATTTTGCCACCTAAAAATAAATATGGTGGCAAAATTATTTTATAACATAAAAATATTCCTAAATATTAAAGTATTAATAAGTGCATAATAAATTTAATATATTAAATTTGGAGGTTTTACAATGAAAAAGTTATTTATCACAATACTTACAATAGTATTTATATCTACAAGTATGTCTTTTGCTAATGTTCCTAATTCAACAGCTGATAAACTCTTATCTGAATTAGATATTATACATAAGGATTTAACGCTAATTACTAAAATGATGATGAATATTGAAAATAAAGATGCTAAAGAAATAGATAAAATAAAACAAATAATAAAACGTGACAATTCTATAATTGATTCAAATTACTCTGTATTAAACAATTTATATACAAATGAGACTAATATTGAACTAAAAAAACAATACGCAGAGATTGGCTATATATTATCATCACATGCTATTGCATTAAATAACTTTTCATTATATGTAGATGAACCAAATAATATTGATGAATTCATAGATGGAGTAACGATGATAAGAAACGGACATATGACATTAGACTATGTAGAAAATAAAATAAAGGATGTTCATAAATAATATTTGATTTTAAAGAACTCTTTCAAAAGGGTTCTTTTTTAGTATCTTAAACACCATATATAATAATCTCTTATGTTATATATATAAGCACGTGTATTTGTTTATACTCATAGAAAAAATTGAATATATGTAAAATGTATCATATGTTATATAAAAAAATTAAAAAATTGATTTATTCAGATAATTAAAAATATGTTTATTAACATTAAAAAAATGTAAAATTATGATATATTATACTTAAAAGTAGTAATATTTGGAAGTATTGTAAGGGGGATGAGTATTATGAAAATGACATGATTAATGATGGAAATAGGGGAAATAAAATATAAGTGTGTATACGATAACTTATATAAATATCAAATATAATATAGAAAGGGGAAAAAATTATTAAAAATAATAATTTTAATAATTAAATATATAGTTATGGAAAATAGAGAAATACTTCGTTTAACATATAACAATTTGAGTGAAGAAGTAAATTTAAAGATTGCTAAGTTGTGTGCAGATGCATATAAATCTACTTATGGTGAAAAAGGGATTTTACCAAGAGATTTGAATACATATCAAAGTCAAAAATTTTTAATATTTAATAAAAAAATGTCAAATAATAATAGAGATTTACAAGAGTATATTAAATCATTAAAAGTTAATGTTTTATATTTTAAAGAACTAGGAGATGCTATAAATAATTGTATTTGTGATAGTATAAAGACAAGAAATATACCAGAAAAAGATAAATCTGAGGAAAATTTTTTAGAAATTCAAAATAGGTTAAAAACGCAAATAGAAAGTGAAACAATTGAGAATAATAATAAAGTTAAGGTATATGACCAAAACAATAAAAATAATGACGAAAAAAGAAAAGCTTTACAGTATGATTATATGTTTTTCGATATATATACAACAATACTATATTGCTTGTATCTAGTTGTTTCAATAAATAAGAATAAATTAGATTCATTATATGATGTAAATTCAGTAGAATTAAGTAAGTCAATAAATAATATTTGTTATGGGTATACTAAAATGTATTTAGCAGGGGAATTACTTTAAGGATATAGGTAATTGTATCTTATAGAAGTATATTTAAAATATGTATTTAATATATTTTGCATGATGTATTTTAGAGCATAAGTTTATTTTGGTATATAAATAAATGGTATGAAATAAGAGTGATAAGATATAACTTGTCACTCTTATTTTCTCTATACAGTTATTAAATTTTTTGTTAATAATAACCTATATAGTGGCGATATGTTTGAATTTAGTATAAACTTTGAAGAAAAGGGAGAATCTATATGGAATTAAAACCATTAATATTAATAGTTGAAGACGATAAAACCATTTGTAAATTTATAAAAGTATCATTAGAAACACAAGGATATAAATGTGAAGATACAAAGTATGGAAAAACAGCAATATCTATGACACTATCTATGTCTCCAGATATAATTGTCCTAGACTTAGGACTTCCAGATATAGATGGATTAGAAGTTATAAAAAATTTAAAGGATATCTCTAATGCAAAAATAATAGTTGTATCAGCTAGAGAACATGAAAGAGATAAGGTAGAGGCTTTAGATTTGGGGGCAGATGATTATTTAACAAAGCCATTTGGAGTATCTGAATTATTAGCAAGAATCAGAGTGTGTCTTAGAAATATAGCAAAAGAAAATAATGTTAATTTAGAAAAAGATTTTATTTTTCAAGTTAGAGGACTTAAAATAGATTATGAAAAACGTAGAGTAAGCATAGAAAGTGAAGAAATACATTTAACTCCAATAGAATATAGACTATTGGTACTTATGTCAAAGTATGCGGGTAAGGTCTTAACCCATAAATTTATTATAAATGAAATATGGGGAAGCTATATGGAAAGTGAAACTCAATCTTTAAGAGTTTTTATGGCTAGCATAAGAAGAAAACTAGAAAAAGATCCAACTCAACCACAATATATACTCACAGAAATTGGAGTTGGATATAGGATGATAGATGAGTAAAAAAGCCTTATTGATAGGGCTTTATTTTTTTATCTGAAAAATTGCTTAAATAAATGATAATAGCTTGCTTAACAAATAGGTACAGAAATTATATATAAGCAGTTTCTAAAAATTAGAAAATGTACTATTATATATATAATGGTATATTTTTGATTTAATATATTTTAATGTAAATTACCATCGAAAATTAAAGATTTTTAGAATAAAATAGAAGGGATGATATATGACAAAAACGAATCAACAGAGCATAACAGAGTCTGTTAAGTTTGGAATAATTCTAGCTATAGTAGGAGGATTTCTAGATGCATATACATTTATTACAAGAGGTGGAGTCTTTGCAAATGCTCAAACTGGAAATATTGTCATGTTAAGCATGAAATTAGCAAGTGGAAAATTTTCTTACGCATTTATGTACTTATTACCAATCTTAGCTTTTATAAATGGGGTAATAATAGTTGAATATATAAAAAAATGCTCAATTAGATTTGCTGAATTAAAATGGCAATATATAATTCTAACCATAGAAATAGTGATTCTTCTAATCGTAGGTTTTATTCCTAAAAGAGTTCCTGATATGTATGTAAATATAATAATATCTTTTGTAGCATCAATGCAAACATCATCATTTAGAAAATTAGTAGATTCTCCTTATGCAACTACTATGTCAACTGGAAACTTAAGATCGGCTACACAATTTATATACACAGCGTTTTCAGAAAAAAATGATAAAGCAATGATTAAGGCAAAAAGATATATAACAATAATTATAGCATTTTGTATAGGCGGATTTATCGGAGCAATAGCTACTAAAATTATTGGAATAAAGTCAGTATGGATTTCTGCGATGATATTATTAGCTGGATTTGTATTGCTTTGTATAGGTGATGCACAAAAACAAGATGAAGTATATGGTGAAAAAGTTAAAAATATATAAGGAAAAGAGGTAAATATAGGGTATGATATCAAAAGAAATAGCTTCACGAGTATTGTCAAAATGTCTAATAACAGGGGGGGATTTTGCAGAAATATTTGAAGAAGATGAAATTAAGAATACAATAAGGTTGATAGATAGTAAAGTTGAAAATGCACTTGGGGGAAGAAGTTACGGTATAGGAATAAGAATATTTAAAGGTTTAAAAAGTGTATACGCATATACTAATGATAATTCAATTGGGTCTCTTTTAGACACAGCTCATAAAGCGGCATTAGCATTAGGTGAGTTAAAAGAAGAAAAGATGATTGTATTAAATAATACAAAAGTAATAAAAAATATTCATAACATAGGGATTTATCCAAATAAAGTTGGATATGACAGAAAAATAAATATTATGAAGGATGCATATAAAAGTGCAAAAGATTTTAGTGATTACATATCTCAGGTAAGTGTAAATTATATGGATAGCGATCAAAAAATATTAGTAACTAACACAGAAGGACTATATGTAGAAGATAGAAGAATAAGAACTAGATTAGGAATAAGTGCAATTGCATCTAATGAAAATGAAAATCAAACTGGATTTGAAGGACCAGGAGGTCATAAAGGATTTGAAATATTTGAAGATATTGATCCGGTTCATCATGCAAGAGAAGCTGCAAGAACAGCACATACTATGTTACATGCGAAGAATTGTCCAGCAGGTAATATGACAGTAGCTATAGACAATGGGTTTGGTGGAGTAATATTCCATGAGGCGTGTGGACATTCTCTAGAAGCAACATCAGTAGCAAAAGGGAACTCTGTATTTGCAGGAAAAATAGGGAAACAAATTGCATCATCAAAAGTAACTGCAATTGATGATGGTACAATTGAAAACTATTGGGGATCATCAAATATAGATGATGAAGGAAATCCTACAAAGAAAAATGTATTAATTGAAAATGGAATTTTAAAATCATATATGGTAGATAAGTTCAATGGAAGAAGAATGAATATGGAGCCTACAGGAAACTCTAGAAGGCAAAATTATACATTAGCGCCAACTTCAAGAATGACTAATACATACATAGCAAATGGTGAAGATAATCCAGAAGATATAATAAAATCAATTAGTGATGGTCTTTATGCAAAAAAAATGGGTGGTGGATCAGTTAACCCAGTAACAGGGGAATTTAACTTCTCAGTAGCTGAGGGATACTTAGTTAAAAATGGTCAAATAACAGAGCCAGTAAGAGGAGCTAGTTTAATAGGAAAAGGTAGCGAAGTTCTTATGAATATAGATATGGTAGGAAATAATTTAAAACAAGCTCAAGGAATGTGTGGATCTTCATCAGGAAGTATACATGTTAATGTAGGTCAACCAATGATAAGAGTAAAAGAAATCACTGTAGGGGGAAGAGCGGAGGAATAGTTATGGAATTTATAGAATTTAAAAAATTATTATTTAAAAAAGCTAAAGAAGCAGGATTTAAAGAATGTGAAATTTATCATACAAGTGGAGAAAGTTTAAGTATAACGGCTTATGCGGGAGAAATTGAACAATATAATTTAAATAAATCTTTTGGATTATCCTTTAGAGGTAAAATAAATAATAAAATGGGATATTCTTATACCGAAATCCTTGATAATGAAACTATTGACATGCTAATAAAAAATGCAAAAGAAGCAGCTTCATCAATAGAAAATGATGATATTCAGTTTATATATGAAGGTGATAAAAAATATAGTGAAGTAAGAACTTATTCAGAAAAACTAGAAAATATAGATACATCTAAATTAATAAAATTAGTACTAGATATAGAGAAAGAAGCTAAAAATTATTCTGATAAAGTTGTAAATATTAGAGGGTGTAGTATTGGATATCAAACATCAGAATATGGAATTTGTAATACTAAGGGATTAGAATTAAATAATAAAACTAATATACTTACAGCATATGTAGCTCCTGTGGTTGAAGATAATAATGAAAAATTCGATGGATTTGGATACAAAATAGCAGAAGATTTAAATGATATAAATCCTAAAGAAATAGCAAAACAAGGTGTCCAAAAAGCTCTAGAAAAGATAGGAAGTAAGAGTATACCATCAGGTAAATATAAAACTATATTATTTAATAAAGCAATGTCATCTTTAATAGGGACATTTTCTGATATATTTGATGCAGATAGGGCTCAAAAAGGGTTATCTTTATTAAAAGATAAAGAAGGGGACTTTGTAGCATCTGAAGTTGTAACAATAGTAGATGATCCATTATTAAATGATGGTTTAGGCTCTACTCCTTTTGATGATGAAGGTGTTGCTACATATAAAAAAGAAATTATTTCTAAAGGAAAACTTGTAACTTTATTACATAATTTAAAAACCGCAAATAAAGCTAATTTAAAAACTACTGGAAATGGATTCAAGTCATCTTATTCATCTGTTGTAAATATAGCTCCGACTAATTTCTATATAGAAAAAGGGGAAAAAACTTTAGATGAACTTATGAAAGAAGTTGGAGAAGGTTTGATGGTAACAAATTTAGCAGGACTTCATTCTGGTGCTAATTCTATAACAGGAGATTTCTCATTAGCTGCTAAAGGATTTTATATTCAAGATGGGAAAAAAGCATTCCCAGTTGAACAAGTTACAGTTGCAGGTAATTATTTCGAATTGATGAAGAGTATAGAAACTGTAGGAAGTGATTTAGAGTTTCCTATGAGTAATATAGGCTCTCCTTCTGTTTTTATTAAAGAATTATCTGTAGCAGGCAAGTAGTGCGTTAAATTAAGTTGTAATCTTTTTAGGTAGGGAGCCAAAGTTTGCAAATCAAATGTTTGATGTGTTTTTAATTATGAGGCAACTACATGAAATACTATGATATTTAAATCAAGTGATTTTACTCAAAGAAAATACTTTATAAAATAAGCAGGCACCTACTTTAATTAGTAGGTGCCTGCTTACTTTTCCACTCAACATATCTTATTTTAAATCAGACTTTTGTAAAAGAAAGGTTATAATAAAAAAATTGAGTACGAATACTAAATTTTTATTAAACAATAAGGAGTGATTATTATATTAAATTACTAAGTTTATTAATCCACCAATCTTTATTTAAATCAAAGTACCAGTTAGGTGTTACAACTATGTACTCATCATTAATATCTAACACAGTAGGAATACCTGTATATACAATATCTATATAAAGTTTAAATGGTCTACATTTTCTATTTACTTTGCATTCCAATTCACTAATATATTCATTAATATATTTAGAAAAATTTTCGTTACCTACAAACTCATGAAATGAAAGTGCATTTTTTCCACCAACTTGCATATTCCACCACTCATTGAAATGAGGATAAGCTTTTATACAAAAATCTCTTAACTCAATATATCCAAGTTCTGAAAATTTATTTATGTCATAAGTCCACTCAATAGAACTACACATTTTATCTGAATTAACATTAGTATACTTATGTTTTATAATATCGTTAAACCAAGAATTCCATTGAAGCTTTAATTTATTAAAATCATAATTATTAAAATCTTGAGTAACTATATTAGTGGGCCAAGGTTTATTTTTTTCATCAAAATTTTTATCATCTATGAAATTGTACATAGAACCTGTAAATATAGCAAAATTTAACAAATCATCACTTGAAAAATAAATTGACCAAGAGTCAATATTATCTTTACACATCATATTAAAGCCTCCTTATATATTTTTTCTTTTTATAAAATAGAATGTATATGAAATTAATAAAGTTATTAATGCAAATAATAAACCTAATATCAAAATAGAAGCTAAATATAAATTATATTTAAGCAAAAAAGATTGAAAACTTAACAAATTTATATTTAATAAATCTGAAACAATACATAATCCAAAACTAACTAAAAAAATTGAAACAATTCCTGAAATAGAATTTTGTAAATCTTTTTTACTTAAAGACATATGTGTAGTTATAGAAGATGATAAAAACAAAAATATCCAGAACTTAAAATTAAGTAAATTAGAAAAATTAAATAATTCATTGGATAACAAAAGTAATGTTTTGTACAAGTATGTGAAAAAAACTTCAACATTATTTTGATTTATTAAATTTATAGATTTATAGATATTTAAAGTTAAAAACATATCTGGAAGTAAAATTTTAAAAGATAAAATTAAAGTTAAGGAACCAAAAATTAAAGGAGCAATACCAATGAAAAAATTTCCTATTTGTTGATATAAGCTATTTTTATTATAGCTATGAGAAACAAATCCTAAAACTCCATCAATTTTACAAGCAGATGGTCTAAATAATTCAACCCTAGTTACTTTGTGATTGAAAATCAAACACATTATATAATGACCTAATTCATGAAGAGGGGTCCCTATTATTCCAGTAAATAAAATTCCATTAAATCCAAATACAGATTGAATATAAAAAGAATTTTTCTTTTCAATAAACCTATATATTACCCCAAAAATAATGAATATCCCTATAGTATAAATAGTAAAAAATAAACTGCATTTCAATGTACTTAAAATCATAAAATTACCTCTTTTTAATTTGTATTATATGTCTTTATAATTTTATCATAGAAACCTTGATTTTATAAGTAGGTTCTAAGCTCACCAAACGACTAATAAGTTACGATGAATAATACTTTAAGAGTTATCTTCTTAAAAATATTACAATTAGATTATTATAAGACGAATTTGTTTTATATTAAACAAAATACAAAATTACCTAGTAGATTAGAATAATAATAAAATTTAATAAACAGAAAAATAATGAAAAAATATCCATCTATATATAATTTGAAAAAGTGGAATAATATTAACTAAGAATTGGAGTTGATTTCTTATGATTTCTCAGTTTTTAGTAAAAAAAATTATTAAAAATAGCGAAGATATTCAAAATGATTTTGTCAGAAATAAATATGGATATTTAGCTGGAATAATTGGAATTATACTGAATTTTTTATTGTTTTCATTAAAATTTTCAGTAGGAATATTAACATCTAGTGTAGCTATAATGGCTGACGCATTTAATAATTTTTCAGACATGGCATCATCTATTATTACTATAGTTGGATTTAAACTTTCAAGTATACCTCCGGACAAAGAACATCCTTTTGGACATGGTAGATTAGAATACATTTCAGCTCTAATTGTGGCATTTATGGTGATGCTAGTTGGAATACAATTTATAAAATCATCATTTAAAAGAATACTAAATCCTGTTGCAATTAATTTTGAATTAACTACATTTGTACTTTTACTTATATCTATATTTATAAAATTATGGCTAAGTATATTTAACAAAACTATAGGAAATAAAATAAATTCTTCTGCATTAAAAGCAACTTCAGTAGATGCATTAGGTGATGTAATTACTTCTAGTGTGGTAGCTTTATCATTCTTATCTTCGAAGTTTATAACTTTTCCTATTGATGGATATGCGGGTATTATAGTTGCATTAGCAATACTTTATGCAGGATATTCATTAATTAAAGAAACAATAAGTCCTTTATTAGGTGAGGCACCAGATCCTGAACTTGTAAAAAAAATTAATAAAGAAGTTCTATCTTATGAAAATATACAGGGGGTTCATGATTTAGTAGTTCATAACTATGGCATAGGAAGATGCATGGCTTCAATACATGCAGAAATACCAGCAAATATAGATATTGTTACTATACATGATACTATAGATAATGCTGAAAGAGAAATATCTGATAAATTAAAAATATATTTAGTTATTCATATGGATCCAATATGTATTGAAAATGAAGAAATTAATTCTATAAAAATTCAAGTTGAAAGCATACTGCAAAGGTATCCTATTGTAAAATCAATGCATGATTTTAGAATTATTGGACATGAAAATGATAAAAATTTAATATTTGATATTGTTATTAATCATCAAAAATCAAATAAAAATATGTACGAAAAGGAATTAAAGGAAAGTATTAGCAAATCAATTAAAGAAATAAACCCAAAATATAAGTGCACAATTACAATAGACAAAGACTTTATTTAAAAAATCACTTTATAAATATTAAGAAATCTATATAGAGGTGTGTTGTAATATGAAGAAAATAAATGAAAAATCAAAATATATTATAAAATTAAAGTTATTAATATTATCAATAGTGATTAGTGTATTTGTCGTAAGTAATAATGGATTGACTTATGCTTGGGATAATTCGGAGTGGAAAATATGGTGTGATAAATGGGAACATTTCAAAGATGATAAAACAAATTTATGTATTACACCAGGGAAAAATGAAACAGAACTAAATTTTGCATGGTATTCAAATTTAAATGAAAGAAATCCCAAAGTAAAATTTAGCAAAAACAAAAATATGTCTAATTGTAAAGAATTTATAGGTGTTTCTATAAATGCTATTAATGGATACAATTCAAATAAGGTAACAATAACTGGGTTAGAAGAAAATGAAACATATTATTATAGTTATGGAAATGATAATATATTTGGCAGTCCTATAAAATACAAAACAAAAAAGATATATAACTTCAGTATATTCCTAGTAGGAGACCCTCAAATAGGAGCTTCAAAAAGTAAATATAAAGAAAATCAAGCACAAGTAAATGCAGTTAAAAATGACAGCTTTAATTGGAATAATACACTTAAAAAAGCATTAGAATTAAATCCTAATTCTAGCTTTATGATATCTGTAGGAGACCAAATACAATCAGGAAGTACAAGTAATATAAATATAAACAATATGCAAAATGAAATTGAATATACTGGATTTTTATGTCCTAAATATCTAAAACAGTTACCTATTGCAACTACTATTGGAAATCATGATAACTGTAGTTCTAATTATTCATTTCATTTTAATAATCCTAATACGTGTAAATTAGGATTAACAATTTCAGGAGGCGATTATTATTTTACTTACGGAAATAGTTTATTTATTATGTTAAATACGAATAATAATAATGTAAAAGAACATGATTTAGTTATAAAAAAAGCTATTAAAGAAAATATAGATAAAAAATGGAGAGTAGTTACAATGCACCATGATATTTATGGTTCGGGAGAACATTCAAATGATTCATATATATTAAATTTAAGAAAAAATCTAGTACCTATTTTTGAAAAAAATAAAATTGATGTAGTTCTAACTGGTCATGATCATACTTATGCAAGAAGTAAAAGATTAACATCTGGAAAAGTTGATGAAAATGGTATTTTGTATATAACATGTAATTCATCATCAGGAAGTAAGTATTATAAAAATTGTGAAAATAAGCAGTATTATGTTGAAAATAGATGGCAAAAAAATGTTCCTACTTTCTCAATTATAGATATTGATAATAAAAATTTTACAATTAATACCTATAGAACTGATACTATGAAAAAAATCGATAAAACTTGTATTATTGTTAAATAAAAATATCTTGCAAATAAATTAATACTTGACAATATGTAAATATAGTACTAACATTTATGTTAAATACTTTGAAAGGTCTGTAATTATAACACTTCTTAGATTAAAAGTCAATGTATTTAAGGGGAAAGGGGATGAAATTATGTTAAATATTATTTCAAACTGCATAAATAACTCATTAATTGAAACTCATATGAAGGAAATATTAAAAATTAATCATAGCTCTAGAAAGTATGGTTTAACTTTAAGTGAAGAAAATGTAAAGGAAATAATAGATTATAGAAATAATGTTCTTAAAAATCAGGGAAAAGTAGAGATGGATATTAAACCTATAAAGCAATTGATTAAAAATATATACACTTCTCCATTTACAAATAAAGAGTATTACTTAGATACTATTAATCATATTCAAGAGGTATTTTATTATCTTAAATATGAATCTCAAAGTAAAATAAGTGATATTGAAATAATAGAAAAAATAAATGATTTTTATAATAGTTCTTCTGGAGATATAAGAACAATTAAGAATATGTCTCAAAAATTTATGTGTGATATTAATTAAAAGTCTATATGATATATAGACTTTTAATTAATAAATAACCATGCCTCCATTAGGACTAATTACTTGACCAGTAATGAAATCTGAATTTGATGAAGCCAGATAAAGTGCACAATGAGCAATATCATTAGGATTACCTAATCTCATTAGAGGAGTTTCCTCTCTTAATGATTCTAAAATATCTTCATCAATATTATTAAGCATATCTGTTTGAATAACACCTGGAGCTATGCAATTTACTTGAATATTAGAAGGACCAAGTTCTTTTGAAAGTGCTTTCGTCATACCTATTATCGCAGCTTTAGATGTTGAATAATGAACTTCGCAAGAACCACCTACAACACCCCAGATAGATGATATATTAATAATTTTACCACTTTTTTGTTCTATCATATATTGAAGAGATTTTTGTGTGCAAAAGAAAACACTATTTAAGTTAATATCCATCATTTCCTTCCAATCATCATCAGATATATCTGTAAATAATTTATTTTTACTTATACCTGCATTATTAATAAGCACATCAATACGTTCAAATTCTCCTATACAAAAATTTATCATAGAATTTACTTGTATTCTATTAGATACATCAGCCTTAAATAATCTTACAGATAATCCTTTATTCTTTAAAGTATTATATAAATCTATAGCCTCATTCTCAGACTTATTATAATTTATAATAGTATTATATCCATTTTCTGCAAAAAGAGTAGCGATTGCTCTACCAATACCTCTAGATGCCCCTGTAACTAATACTGACGTATAAACTCTATAATCTTTTATAAACACTTTATAAATTTCATAGATTTACTTCCTTTTTCAACATATCCGATTTTAAAAGTTATAAATAACAATCTACTTTCGTTTGATATAATACTCCAAAGGCTTTAATTCGACCTCGTCAATGTCTACATATTAACATAATCTTTTTAGTTGATTTTCTATGCTAATTTATTATATTTGCTTGGTTTTTGCTATTTCGACTTCCTCAGACACCACATAAGATTCTACTCTTAGTCATCACTTTCGCAATTTTTGGTTTCATTCTTTGGCAAGTATGACATTAGATACATTGACGGTTAGTCAATAACTAAGTCTTAAATCTATTTTACCACAAATATATTTGCAAAATATCTGTAAACATTTAACTTTTATTTTTTTATAGAGTTTATACTTTTTTACCATATAACGCTACTTATATGACGCTATTTCTCTCACAATAATAGCCACTCTCTTTCAAGACGTGCAAAGACTATTTCTTCACCTTCACCATT
>NZ_NOJZ02000050.1 GCF_002251085.2 Romboutsia maritimum
TGAATGGCTATCCTCAAAAGCTACGAACACGTATGAGCGAATAATATACGTAGCAGACTTGATATGAAATATGATGTTTGCGCAGTATTTTATCGTGAGACGTGTTCGTGCGTTGAGGATTAGTTAGAGGGGCATGGCCGATAGGCCTATCTTTAACTACCAACTAACTATAAAGCTATAATCTATCAATATCCATGCAACTTCCGATTAAAAGATGGTTTTGAGTTAGCTATTGTAGTGGAAATCCTTTTGAGCGTTCTTTGCTCAAAAGATTGGAGCGAAAAGCGCGGTGGCGATAGCCAAACTCCATAAGTATCAAATCTAGGGATATGACTATAAGTAAGAATATAGACAGTATAGTATAAACAAAAAAATAAGTATTGAAATTATATAAAATACAAGAGTAAAAGAATATGAAATTAATAGTAAAACTAAAAAATAGAATCCGTTGTAGTCACTAGATTAAAAGCAGTATGTTCTTTGTCTGGCATCACAGTTTGCAGCGCTCTTTGCTGCAATCTGTGATGTCAGACTAGACCCTATAGTTTTTGACCCCAGCATATAAATAAAGATAGTTGAGGAAGGAGCGGTTTTTGCTCCTTCTTCAACTATCTTCCTATACATTCATTAAAAAATTAATCATTATTAATATCTTTTTTTATTTTCTTTGCTATTTCCTGGGCTAATAAAGGAGGAACCGCATTACCCACTTGTTTCATTTGTGAAGATTTATTTCCATAGAAAATAATATCATCAGGGAATGATTGTAGTCGAGCAGCTTCCCTAACGGTAATAGCTCTATTTAAATAAGGATGAGAAAATCTACCAGATGAAGGTGTATCAAATCTAGTGGTTATAGTAACTGATGGTTTTGACTTTATTATTCTAGACCATGTTCCACTAAATATAGACCCTGTTATATGCTCAGGAGGTAAAACTTCTCTACCTTGTTCAGGTGGAATAAGCTTTAATCTTTCAAGAGCTAATTCTGAATGTTTTGTTACTGTATGATTATAGAGAATTTTAGAATTACATCTCATTAGTTTTTGGTAACTTGTATTTGAATTTATTTTATAATCTTGTAAAAATTCACCTTCACCAGATTCTAGATATGATAGATCGCTAATTGCATCCCATGCAGAAACTTTAGTATCTATAGGCTTAGGAAGATTGAGTTTGATATCACCCTTTTTACCTAGAATAAAAGCTCTTCTTCTCTCTTGAGGAACTCCATAGTCATATGAGTTTAAAATACCATAATCTATGGAGTAACCTATCTTATTAAATAGGCTGACTATTTCATTTTTAAAATATCCATTGCAAGCAGTTAGCATATTGGGTACATTTTCCATAACAAAGTATTGTGGTTTTACATAATCAACAACATTGAAAAAATATTTAAATAAGTAATTTCTAGTGTCATCTAATCCTAACCTAGAGCCTTTTTGAGAGAATCCTTGGCAAGGAGGACCACCTATTACAATAGTATTATTTGAATTATGAAAGTCCTTGAACACAGATTCTATTTCTAATTCAGTTATATCCTGATTAATAACATATGTTTCAGGATGATTTTTTTTATAACTTTCAGCAATAGATGCATCAATTTCATTTGCAATACTTATTTCAAATCCTTCTAATCTAAATCCTAAAGATAATCCACCAATTCCTGAAAATAAATCTATAACTTTATACATAGTTTGTAGTCTCCATATCAAAAAGTGTAACATCAGAAGGATTTGCATCTTGAATTCTATTTTTAGCTATATCAAAGTATTCACTATTAAATTCGATACCTATAAATTTTCGTCTAAGTTCAACGGCAGAAACTCCAGTAGAACCACTACCCATAAAGCAATCCAATATAGTATCATTTTCATTACTTAAAATTTTAACAAAATGGTTAATTAAAGTAACTGGTTTTTGAGTAGGGTGTTTCCCAAATTTTTTCTCATTTGAAGGTGTTAAACTTGTTTCTACAAAATCATGGATAGCCTTACCATCATTATTAAATGTACCTGTTTTAGAATCATTAACAAAATAAATCCAAGCTTCAGTAGAGTTTATAAAATGGAGGTTCATATTTCTAGGCATTGGGTTTGTTTTATGCCAAATTCCAGTTGTTTTATAATAAAATTTATGCTTTTCAGCTAATTTTATTAGAGACTCAACCTTTATTATTGACATGAATAATATAAGAGAGCCTTTTTTCTTAAGAACTCTGTTCGCATGTTTAAAAAATTCGTCCATGTGTTTTATCCAAACATCATAATCATCATCATCCCAACCTGCATCACCAAAAAAGTTAGATCTCATTTTTTTTAAATTTGTTTGCCTACCCTTCATAAACTGAGCTAAGTTATAGGGCGGGTCTGTTATTATTAAATCAATACTATTATCATCTATATCTGTTAATTGTTTTAAGCAATCACTATTATAGAGCTTAAAATTTTCATCTATAAAATTTGTCATTTTATCACATCCTATATATTTACTTGATGATATCTTGTAAGTCAGAGTAAAATTTATATGTCCCAACTTCAAGTAAATTGATAGTTCTAATTTTTATTTTATTAGAGCTATTATTTTTAACAAAAAAGTCATCTATAATCTTATCATTATTTACATTCTTAGGGAACAGTAAAATTATGTCTTCAACATTCGATATACCTGTAATATATCCATTCATTTGATATATATCAGATGAATTAACAAATTTATTGAGAACTTTCCACTTTGTATCGATTATAATTACTTGAGAAGAAGCTTTTTTTATCATAATATCAGGTTTTAAATTTATTTTATGTATTTGAGGTTTAGAGCAATTAGTCAATAAATAATTATTTTGGTTTTGGTAAATAACATTATGTTTATAGATTTTTTTATAAGATTTATAAATAAACTGCTCGAATAATTTATTCATATCTATTAAAAATGAATTTATTTTACAACTTCCACTATTTAAGCTAGAACCAATATTATTTAAAAATAATTCACAGTAATGTATACTATTTTTAAAACGATCATTATTTCTATTAAAACTTAGTTTGTCAATGAAACTTGCTGCATCATTGATAACTGAAATATTCTCAAGTCTATCTAACTGAACTTTAACCTTAGATTTAGTTTTATTACTAATATTAAATCTAGATATATGAACTAATGTAGTCTTAATTATTTGGTTCAATAAATAATCATCCGTTAGGGTTGAGTACTTGCAATAAAACTTGTTTTTATTAAATAAATTTTTATGTAAATGTTTATTAAAGACAATAAATCCTTTTATACAATTTAAATTAGATGTATTTTTTTTATATTCTTTATGTAATCCCTGGTTTAACTGTAAGTTTAATTCATCAAGAAATATATTTATTAATAGTTCAAAAAATCCATTTTGTAAAAGGCTGGACTTAGATTTAATACTATGCTTAATATTGAGTCCATATACTGTATTAATCATGAATATTAAACTAGTCATAAGTTCTTGCTCATTACAAGAGTCGGCTATTTTAGGTAGAATTTCTAGAGAGGTATTTTTTAAAGAAATAACACCAATCCATTGTTGGGGAGAAACTTTATTTTTACCCCACTTAAACATAGATAAATTTTTCTCTATTTCTAGATTATGCAAAATTTCAGCATCTTCTCTAGATATAACCTTTTTTTTGATATCAGTAAACTTAGAAATTTTTATAAATTCATGTTCTATAACTTTAATGCTCATATATTTTTAATATACTTTCTTTAGATATTTCATCTATATTTTTAATACTATATATTTTTTTATTATCTATATCGTAATCACCAAAATATCGCAACAGAGAAGAAGCATCAATTTCTTTATGGATATACAATGCATTTATATCTAAGTCACCATTTTCATCTAAGTCATTAAGAATCAACTGAACTTTTTCAGGATCATTATAAAAATATTCTTCAAGTAAAGGTATTACTTTATATACAATGACAGCTTTTATATCATCAAAACTAGATATATTAGCAAAATAAGCATGGCCAATATTATAATTAGAATCTAGTAATAGCTCTATTCTAGAGTTAATTGTTCTTAATAATTCGATAATATTAATTCCATCTATATCATTAGGATTTATAGTTGTACTTGAATACATATTTAAAAGTAAATCAGGATTACTTTTTATAGGAACGAACTCAAATCTTCTTCTTAAAGCAATATCTATATTAGATATACTTTTATCAGCAGAATTCATAGTTCCATATATATCTAGATTAGAAGGTATTCCAAATGGTACTTTTGAATAAGGTAAAGTAACTTTTAACTCAAGAGGTTGACCTTCTCGTTTATCAGGTTCAATTAATGAGAGTAATTCTCCAAAAATTTCGGAAACATTACCTCTGTTTATTTCGTCTATGAATATAGCACATTTTTGTGGCGCACAATCTCTTGCTAACTTACAAATATTTTTAAAAATTCCATCTTGTATTTCATACTCAATAGAATTGGTAGAATTAGTATTTAATTTTGGCTTTATACCTTCTATAAAGTCTTCATAAACAAATGACTGATGGAATGTCACGAACTCATATCTTTTTTTACTAGAATTTAATATATATTTATTATAAATATTAGATTCTAGTGATTTAAATAAATCTATATCCACATACCAAGAGCCATTATAAGATACAAAAATTCTTGGATTATCATATGATCCTAAAGGTGTATCAGTTGTAGAATGTCTAGTTAGTATTGTAGATACAGTTGAATTTGTACTTATACCAAGTTGAGTTAATTTAGAAGAAATGTGTGTATTTGTAGCTATATTATTATTTTGCAATATAGCTAATGCAATCACTAACCACTCCTTTCCGTTAGATAAAGAACTTGATATTAGACTATCAGTTATTTCAATCGTAGTATAATCTTTTAATTTATTCTGAATAAAGTATGTCTTTCCTGTTCCGGGGGGGCCATAATAAATTGTATTTTTCATAAATTAATATCCTTTCTAAACAAAAACCCCTTATATGGGGTAGCGTCGTTTTTTTCTAGATTTACAAAGTTAAGCAAAATCAAGTCATTTTTAAAACTTCAAGTTCTAAAAAGTAAACTTATCTGAACCTATATTATTTCTATAAAAAACATAGTAAAATCAACAGGTTTAACTTATCTAATGTTAATTTTTTAGTTCGTAAATCATTTCATATATTATTGAACTATTTAAATATAAATTGACTTATTAATAAAATACGTAAAATTGCTTAATACGGTGGAATTACTTGATAAAATCTCCTTAACGTTGTAAATATCAAAAAAAACGATGCTACCCCTATATGTATAAGGGTTTTATAATGAAATCAATTTTAAACCTTCTAATGGTATTGTTACATTGTCTATAACATTATATTCAATATTTAACTTATCTAGATTAGTTGTAATATGAGTTAATTTCTTATCAGATAAGTATCCAAAAGTAGGTACATAATCTGTATATTTTATTCTTATCTGAGCATATCTAGGAACTCCTGGACGATTATTAGTTCTAGGAGGATTGTAGTTATAAGATATATTTAATATATCTAGAACTTCCATAATTAGATTAGCTGTTACTTCACTTCTAACA
>NZ_NOJZ02000051.1 GCF_002251085.2 Romboutsia maritimum
TTTCTATTGAACCATCAACAAAGATAGTTTTATAAAACTCCGGTAAATATATTTCTGTCTCACTTACTTTATATTTTATATTTTTTATTTCTAAATACCCCTCAATAATATTTATTACATACTTTTGTTTTACATTATGTATTGAATATATGTGTTTATTTCTTCTATACCCCCAAATAAATATTAATAGAAATAATATACTAACTATTATTACGCTACTAATACCTGTGTATCCTAATTTATAGCCTTCTATTAAACTTGATAATGGATTATACATTATTAATAAAGACATTATTGCTTTAGCGTACTTAGATTTAAACATTATTTTTACTCCACTTAATAAGATAACACTATATATAAGTAATATTATTATCATCAAATTGATTATTAACATTCTTTTCCTCCTGTGTAATATTCGATCTTTTATTTAAATATCAACAGTTTTAGATATAAAAAGCACTTAAATTCTCAACAGTATTGATACAATCTTATAAGTACTATTGTCTATCCAACTCTTGTGCCATTAGGTACTGACTTTTCAGGTTGTGCTAAAACAGGTATAATACCATCAGCATATCCAATGTCAAAGAGCATTCCTTCAGAAACTTCACCTGCCATTTTCTTTGGGGCTAAATTAACTACAAATAATGCTTGTTGGCCTTCAACTTCTTTAGGATTATTTCTTTCACCCTTCATTCCTACTAATATGGTTCTCGTAAATTCACCAAAATCAACAGAAAGTTTAACTAACTTATCTGATTTTTCAACATCCTCAACTAATTTAATTGTTCCGACCCTAATATCAATCTTATCAAGTACATCTATACTTATATTTTCTTTAATTGGAGCAGCCATATCTTTCCTCCTTTAATAAATTATTTTTACTAATTATATTATAACTACTTCTACATAAAAATGTAATATAACTTGTATCTAAAAAGATATTAAAACTTTAAAGTTATTACACTTATATTCTTTCTTGAATTTCAAAAATTAAATTTACACATTATAGTTTTTCCAATAAATAAAGCTATTAAATGTTTATTTAATAAACATTTAATATACGTTTAAAATACATTTAATATTATTTAAATAAACATTAAATATATGCTACGTATTTAAAATAATGGCTAATTTAATAAACAAAAACTAGTTAAAATATATCCATGAATCTATCTTATTAATTTGTAATATTTATTACAAATCTATTTTAACAGCACATGATTTAAATGGCTTCATACTACCATTAACACAAATACAAGGCATTATAGTTATATTTCTCTCATTTTCTATTAATTTAAAAGGATCTTATCATAGGATTTTTATAACTTGTTATGTTTCATCAACAAATTCAAATAAACTTTCAACTGTAGTATTAAAAACTTTTGCAATATCCATCGCTAATTTTAGAGAAGGATTATACTTACCATTTTCTAAATGGACAATAGTCTCACGTCTTACACCCACTAATTTTGCCAATTCATTTTGCTTCATAAGAGTTCTTTCCCTATTCTCTTTTATTCTTGTTTTTAAAATAGCCACTTATTCATAGATTCCTTTCCTATCGAAGTATATAAATAAACTTAATCTTAATGTCACTAATAAAAATAATATAGTAATAATCATTATACCAAAATCTAAGTTTGATATATCTATAGATTGAGTAAATGGAGTTGAAAAATATATAGCAACTACTCCAAAAGAATATAAAACAAATTGAACTGCTATACTATTAACTTTTGATAATATAGTTTTTGAAGATTCATCAATTATATCATTGAATTTCTTATTATAAATTGCAAATCCACTCAAAACTATTATCCAAACTAATGTAGATATTATTCCCGAACTATTAATTCCAGGTGTAAACTTATTCGATAGTGATGCAATATAAAAGTATGTAATTAATAAAAATTCGAAAATAAGTTTCGACTTAACACCATATTTTGAATTTGACATATAAAATCACTCCTTTAAAAAGTTATATATTTATAACACGTTATATTATAAGTATATGACTTTTTAAAGTTAAGTGTAACTAAAATGTTATATATATTTAACTTTAGTTATTTTATATTACAAAAGCTCCTAGTTTTATACTAAGTGCTTAACTATTATATAATCTTAAAATTAAGATATTCTCCTTATTATAATCATCTTTATATCTTTTATTGAATTTCAAAATTAAATTTACACAATATAGCTTTTCCAATGAATAAACCTATTTAAAATATATTTAATAACTATTAAAAACATATTTAATATTATTTAAATAAGCATTTAATAGTTATTAAATATATGCTACGTATTTAAAATAATGGTTAATTTAAAATAAAGTAAAATATCCTCATTAGTACCTACATTACAATTTTTTAAATACATTTATACATAGTACTTTTTATTTAATTTCAAATATCTTCAATAAATGGCTTTTTACGCTCAATTTTACCCTTTATAGATAATTTATTCCTTTAAGGTGTAAAAATTTCTCTAAAAGGCTTTAAATGGATATTTTTCATATTCTAATTTATATTCTAAATTGTATTAATTACTATCTAATTTTTATAATAAATATTATCTTTTAATTTTTTAAGTGTTGTTTCCTTTCAACAGTATTTAATAGTATTTAAATAGTATTTAATAGTATTTAGAGATTTTGAAACACTTGCAATTACTAATATACGAGCATGTTAAGGTAACAATTTGATACCAAAAGGCAACAATTTGATACTCAAGGGTAACAATTTGATACCGAAAGGTAACAATTTGATACTCAAAGGTAACAATTTGATACTTTATATAGGTAACAAAAGTACGAAATTGTTACCTTAAATATGATATAATTTATATATAAATACTTAAAGGTAACAATTTGATACTCAAAATGGGGGACAAAAATGAACGAAGAGAATAAAATTGAACTCTTAATGCACAGTAAACAATTAGTGCATACTTCATATGAAGTCACAGCTATACAAAACAGAATATTTTATTATTGTCTTTTAAATGCTCAAAAGGAGAATAACGGAAGTTTAAAATGTACTGTAAAATTAGAGGATTTAAAAAATTTAATACCAAGTAAAAATCAAAGAACGCTAGTTAATATAAAAAAAGCATTAGAAATACTAAGTACTTCTCTTTTAGAATTTGAAGAAAAAGATATTAGAGATGGTGATGATGTTGAATGTAAATATACTTTAATAGCTATGCATAAGTATTATAAAAATAAAGAAGTATTTGAAATAGTCTTCTTAGAAGAACTATATAATCACATAATAAATTACACCGTATATGCTCCACTAAATTTAGATATATTATCTAAATTTAAGAGTTTCTATTCCCAAAGATTATATGAGCTACTTAGATTATGGAGCAGGACAGATATAGAGATTACAAAGGAATTTAAACTAGATCAGCTGAAATTTATATTTGGAGTAGAAAATAAATATCCTAATTATAAAAATTTTAAACAAAGAGTTTTAAACCAAGCTGTAAAAGAAATAAATACGGTTGGAAATATGGATGTAACTATTGAAGAAGTTAAAAAATCTAGAAAAGTTGAAGGTATTAAGTTTATAATAATGGATTATGAGAAAAGAAAGTATTTTAATAAAGAAAAACTAAAACAAAATATTGTACAAGTAGATGAAGTATCAAGTACTCAAGAAGTTGAAGAAATAGCAACTATTGAATGTATTGCTAATGACAAAGAAACTAATCAATTAACTAATAAATCTAAATCTGATTTTTATGTTCCATGTAAAAAATTATTTACAGCTAGGACATTAGAATTGTTTAAAGAAGACTTTTTTAAATATGATTTTAAAGAGAAAGGTAACAATTTGATACTCTCACAAGTTATAGTTTTGACTTTAGATAAAGATGATGAAGAAAAAATAAAGGTTAAATCTTATAATTATTTTAAAACTGTATTAATGGATAAGTTGAAAAAAGAAAGATATGAAAATAATCAAAAGAGTATACCACAGGTTAAAACTAGATTTCATAATATACATCAAACTTTTACTAAATATACTCCAGAAGAACTTGAAAAGAAACTTTTAGAAAGTCAAAAGGACAAGTTTAAATAATAAAGGAAATTGTGAAACATTAACTTTAATTGTTTAGAACAAAGGTATTTGCTATGATTTCTTAAGTACCTTTGTTTTTTGTTGTTTCCTTTCAACAATATTTAATAGTATTTATATAGTATTTAATAGTATTTAAGCATAGCTATAACTGTTGGAAATACTACACATCAAGCAATTAAATGCGACATATTAGGGTTTTATTGCGACGAATTAGGGACTTAACTACGACACATTAGGGTTTTATTACGACATATCAGGGACTTAACTACGACGAATTAGGGCTTTATTGCGACAACTTTAAAAATATTGACGTAATAAATTTATATTGTTAACATATTAAGTATAAAATTAATAAAAATATGGAGAAATTTTTAATGGAAGTTATAAAGATAGAAGAAGATAAAGTTCTTATGAAAAATAATTTATTAGTAAAAGCAAGATATAGTATAAGTTTGATAGAAAATAGAATATTTCTATTAATGTTATATAAATTGCAAAAAGAAAATGATGGAATTTTAAAATGTCAAATTAGTCTTTCTGAATTTAAGAAAATAATAAAATTCAAAGGAAAAAATTCAGCTAATGGAATACTTGAAGTATTAGAAGAACTAAGGAAAAAACCTATATTCTTCAAGGAAAAAAAGAAAAATAATAAAGGTCATTTATGGGGAGCTTATGGATTTATAAATGGATATTATTATGACGACGAATTAGGGACCTTTCATATAGAAGCATCTGAAAAGATTCATGAGATACTAAAAGAATATTTAAAAATGGGTTATACACCTATAAATGTTCAAATTTGGTTATCTTTAAACAATTCATATGCACAAAGATTTTACGATTTGCTTAGATTATGGAGTGGAACTAAGAATGTTATCACATACAAAATTAATGAATTAAAAGAATTATTAATGCTCGATGAAAAATATGATAAGTATAATGATTTTAAAAGAAGGGTTATTAAACCTGCAATAAATGAATTAAATAAAACAGAATATTTCAATATAGAGATTAGAGAAAATAAAGTTGGAAGAAAAATTGAGTCAATAGATTTTATAGTAACAGATTTTGATAAGAGAAAGTATTTTGATACAAAAATTATTGAAGAAAAGCCAATTGTTATTGATAAAATTAATTCAAATTCCGATTTTTATGTACCTAATAAAAAATTATTTACAGCGAAAACATTAAGTAACTTTATTAATGATTTTAAAAAATATGATTTTGCAAACACAAAAATTAAAAGCATATTTTATGAATCTATAGGCACAACATTAGATAAAGATGATGAAGACAAGATAAAAGTTAAATCTTATAATTATTTTAAAACAACATTACTTGATAAACTTAATAAATCTGATAAGAAGCAGAGTATACCGCAGGTTAAAACTAGATTTCATAACATAAATCAGACATTTACTAAGTATACTTCAGAAGAACTTGAAAAGAAACTTTTAGAAAGTCAAAAGGACAAGTTTAAATAATAAAG
>NZ_NOJZ02000052.1 GCF_002251085.2 Romboutsia maritimum
TCAGCTTTATTCCATCCTTCTTTTGATACTTTTATAGCTGTTTCATATCTTGTATTTCCTACTATTTTCTTAGTATCAACTGCTACTGAACTTGAAGAATTTCCACCACTGTGTGAACTTCCTCCTGAACTAGATGGCTTACTTGGTTTAGATATAGCTTTTACTGTTACTTCACAAGTTACAGTTTTATCTCCTACTTTAGCTGTAATTATTGCTTTTCCTTCTTTTATTCCTGTTACTTTTCCGTTTTTATCTACTTTTGCTATTTTTTCATCTGAACTTGTCCATGTTACAGTTTTATCCTCAGTTGTATCTTCTGGATTGTATTTTACTTTTAAATCTTCTTTATTTCCTTCTTCTATTGTCATTTTTTCTTTATCTAAATTTATGCTTTCTAATTTAACTGGTAAATAAACTGGTTCAAAACCATCTGTCATGTTATACAGACTGTTTTTATTATTGTTAAATCTGTCATATGCTACTAATGCAGACATTCCTAATTCTGTTGCTTTTAAATTTATTTCTTTATCTTCTGGATTTTTAAATCCACCATCTTCTACGTAGAATTCCATTAATGCTGAAAGTGCTGATTTTCCATCTTCTTTCACAAATCTTGGATCATTTAGTGGATCTATTCCTGCTTCTATAAGTGCTATTACTACTTCTGCTGTACATTCACATTTACTTACTAATATACTATCAAAACTACCATCTTTCTTTTGTTCTTTTGATAAGCAATTTATTGCACGTTTTTGTTGTCTTTGTCCCATACTTGATATATTGTACTTAGTTTGTGCCTGTAATACAATTGCTGCTGCTTCTGAATCAGGTATCTTCGTTACAGATCTATTCCTAAATCCATGTAATTTATGATTATAGCAACGGATAAAATCACCTAGATACTCGTGTCTATATTCATCACATTTATATTCATATTCATCATATTCTGTTTCTTCCCTAAATTTTCCAGTTAAAATATATCTGTTACTATCACTTGCTTTTAATGCCATTGTGCTTCCTATTAAACTATATGTTTCAAGATTTTCCTCTTCCTTAAGAAATCTAGCTACATCTACAGCATGTGTTAAAAGATTATATCCACCTACATTTGTTGCATCTTTTCCTATAGAAGTAACTTCTAGTATTAATTGTAAATAATCCATACAACTAAAATCTTTTATTTTTCCATTTCCTTCTTTTAATTCCTTAACTACATTTTCATAATAATTTTCATAATAATTTTTTGGAACACTAACTCCACCTCTTGCTAATTGTAGTATATTCCATTTTGAAAATTGTGAATTATTTTGATTATTTTTATAAATATTCTCACTTATTTTTTCTATTTTTTCTCTAACATCAATACGTTTCTCAATTATTGGTTTCTTATTTACTATTAGTTCTGCTGTTTTTTCTACTTGTCCCACTTTAGCTTTTATTTTTGTATTTCCTTCTTTTATTCCTATTATTTTTCCATTTTTATCTACTTTTGCTATACTTTCATCTGCTATTGTCCAATTTACTTTTTTATCATCTGTTGTATCTTCTGGATAATATGATACTATAAGTTTATCAGTTTTTCCTTCTCCTATAGTTACAGACAGTCTATCAAAGTTTATTTTTTCTAATTTTATTTTATTATCAATAAGTTTTGTAGCATCACTCATATCATAAAGTCTATTCTTACCTTTAACAAATCTATCATATGCTACTAATGCATACATACTTTGGTCAGTGGCCATTCCATTAACATCTGTACTTAATGTATGCTTAAATCCTCCACCTTCTACATAAAATTGCATAATTGCTGGAATTGTCCAGTTATTATTTTTTATAAATCTACTATCTTTTGCTGGGTCTACTTCTAAAGCTGTAAGTGCTACTATTACTTGTGCTATACTTTCACTATTTTCAGTTCCCCAACTATTGTAGCCTCCATTGTCAAGTTGCATTTTTGATAAAACATCAATTGCTCTATCTATGTATGGTTTTACTTCTATTTTATTTCCTTTTTCATCAATTACAGTTGAATCTTTATATTTAGCTAGTGCTTGTAGAGCCATAGCTGTTATATCTGGGTCTGCTTTATTTCCAAAAAGTGCCCATCCACCACCTTTTATTTCTTTATCTAATATGTATTTTACTAAATTGTCTCTTGTAGATTGATTTTTACCTTCATCTGCTTTTGGTATTTCATAATTATTTGTATCTAATGCTATAAGTGCCCATATCGGTCCATTTATTCCTTGTTTTTTTACTTTATCAAAATCAGATAGAGGTTTTATTAAATCATATCCACCAACATCAGTTGGATTCATTCCTAAAGAAGTAAGAGCTACTATTAATCTAGAGTACTCTGTGTATTTAATATTATCTAATACTCCATTTTTCTCTTTTACTACATCGCAAACTTTTTTATAATAACTTTTATAATAATTTTCTGGTACTTTATATCCTGCCCTTGCTAAAGAAAGTATTGTCCACTCGCCTGAAGTTGTTCCAAAACCAGGCTCTGGAATTTCTTTGCACATGAATGCCCCCGTTGCATTTATAGCTTGTTCAACGCTTGTACTTGAGTTAACTGTTTTTTGTGCAAAAGCGATAGGCATGCTTCCTAAAAACATACTTATTGAAACTACCAAAGAAATTATAGATTTAATAAACCTATTTTGCTTTTTCATTCAATTCTCCCCTTTTTGTAAAAGTATTCAGTTATAAAATTTTATAACTGAATACTTTACTTTACATATAATTAATATTTATTTAACTGCATCTGTCATATCATAAAGTGGCTTTTGATTATTAATAAGTCTATCATATGCTACTAGTGCATACATACCTTGTTCTGTACCCATTCCATTAACATCTGTATTCATTGTATGTCTAAATCCTCCACCTTCTACATAGAATTCCATTAATGCTGAAAGTGCTGATTTTCCATCTTCTTTTATAAATCTAGAATCTGTTGCTGGGTTTATTCCTAAAGCTGTAAGCGCCACTATTACTTGTGATACACTTTCACTATTTAATGACCCCCAACTTTCATATCCTCCATTTTTATTTTGCATTTTTGATAGTGCATCAACTGCTCTATCTATACAAGATTTTACGTCGCTATCATCTTGATATTTAGCTAATGCTTGCAGTGCCATAGCTGTTATATCTGGGTCTGCCTTATCTCCCCAAAGTGCCCATCCACCATTTTGTATTTCACTATCTAAAATATAGTCTACATAGTCACCTTTTAGTGAATTTGTATTTATACCTTGTTTACTATCTAATGCTATAAGTGCAAATATAGCACCATTTATACCTTGACTTACAACTTTATCAAAATCATAAAGATTTTTTACAAGGTCATAACCTCCAACGTTAGTTGCATCTTTTCCTATTGCGTTAAGAGCTAATATAACTCTTGAATATTCTGTATATTTACTATCACTTAAAACACCGTTTACTTCTTTTACTTTATTAACTATATTATTATAGTATGTATCATAATATGAGCTTGGTATGTTATACCCACTTCTTGCAAGTCCTAATATATCCCACTCTGAATAAAGCTGAGGATTTTGATTGTTTTTATATTGATAAGCAGCTGTTTCATTTATTGCTGATTTAACATCAATTTTATTTTCGCTTGCTTGCTTAGGTGATATAGTTACTATACAAGTTGCTGTTTTGTCCCCTACTTTAGCTGTTATTGTTGCTGTTCCTTCTTTTACACCTGTTACTTCTCCATTTTTATCAACTTTTGCTATCTTCTCATCTGAGCTTATCCATGCTACTGTTTTACTTTCTGTTGTATTTTCTGGATTATATTTTACCTTTAAAGATTCCTTTTTACCTTCTTCTATTGTCATTTTATCTTTGTCTAAGTTTATGCTTTGTAATTCTACATTTGGAGTATCTAAAGCTAATTCAAGGTCTTCCAATGCATTATTTAAATTTCCTTGACTAACAGCAACATCTTCTAATACTTTATATGCTTCATCATAAGCTACTTTTACATCAGAATTAGCTAATAACTCTGCTTTATTTTCTTGACTATTTACTTTACCTACTAATGCTGTAAGTTTATCTTTATTAGCTACAGATATGAAAGGTTCACTAGAGCCAAATCCATCTCCTCCAATATCTGCTCCGTATCCATATGTTGTGAATTGCCATCTTATTACATCTCCATCTTTTGGAGTATATCCTGAAGCTCCTACATTAGGAAATTCGCTGTTTATACAATACATCCAACCAGACATAGGTGTATAGTCAAATTCACCTAACCAGTTTTCTGTTGATCTTTTTGTAATATCTCCACACTTATCTAATATATACTGTGGTACATTCGGTTCTCTAGTATCATTGTCTTTTATTCTAGATAAATAAAAACTAGAATCTACATTACCTGTATTTTTATAATTTCCTTCTCCTATTATTTTAGTTACTAGATATGCTACATTATCCCCTTCATAAAAAGGCACTTCAATAGGTTCTTTTACATATCCAAGCCCTAGAGTGAATTTTTCAACAGACATAGTCACATGTCCTTTAGGTTGTTCTTGTTGTAGTTTTTGTGCAAATGCCATAGGCATACTTCCCAAAACCATACTAGACGAAACAACTACAGAAACCATAGTCTTCATAATTTTGTTTTGCTTTTTCATTTAATTTTCCCCCTTTTAAATTTTTAATAAAATACTATACTCCCTCCTTTTTTACAAAAAAATAGAAGTATATCTAAATTAAGATATACCTCCATTTTTTAGTCAGTATTAACAAATTAAATTTTTCTGTGATAATGTAATTTATATGTCTTCTTTAATTTAATTCTATAAATTCTCTTAAATTCCTTCAAAATATGAATTATTTCACACTTTTAATATAAAAAACTACCTCAAATTTAGATTTTATGTGTAATACTCGCTCAATCTGAAATATAATCTTCCTTCCATGTAGGTAAAATACACCTACAAATGTCAGTATAGCTTATATTTTCAGATTTTTACTACATTATCTTTATAATCTTTGAGGTAGCTTTATTTACTTATTAAGCTATTTCTTTGTACATTTTTTCTATTTCATTAAATCCATTATCGCATCCTCCACCTACTTGAGTTATAGTTTTTGCTGATTTTGATTTTAATACTTCTCTTTGTGCATTTCCTAAATTTTCTCCAACTATAACTACCGGTGCATTTTGTTTTGCTGCTAATGATCCTACTGAAAGTGCATCTATTAAGTGACTTTCTTCTTTCATTCCATTTTTACAAACAAACATATTATTTACTTTGTCTGTTGTGTAGAATTTAGATATTATCTTAGCATTTGTTTCATTTCTATCTATTCCACCTATTCTCTCTGGATTAACTAATTTATTTTCTACACCTTTTGATATTGCATTAGTTTGACCTATTATATATGATTTTTTAATATCATTTTCTTTAATATATTTATCATATATATCTGTTCCATTAGCTGGTGAAAGTAATATTGGCATATTTTTATTTGCTGATACTGATGCTATTGAAGTTGCATC
>NZ_NOJZ02000053.1 GCF_002251085.2 Romboutsia maritimum
GCTGAAAGCATCTAAGCGCGAAGCCTACTTCAAGATAAGATTTCCCACCGTAAGGGTAAGATCCCAGGAAGACTACCTGGTTGATAGGTCGAAGGTGTAAGTGCAGTAATGTATTTAGCTTAACGATACTAATAGATCGAGGACTTGACCAAGAATTAAAATGATAATTCCTAAATGTATGCAGTTTTTAGAGTATTAACTCTAAAACTTAATAGAAATGTTAAGCATAAAGATTATGTGGTTATAATAGCAAAGAGGATACACCTGTTCCCATTCCGAACACAGAAGTTAAGCTCTTTAGCGCTGATGGTACTTGGAGGGCAACCTCCTGGGAGAGTAGGACGTAGCCACGTAATCTTTTTATTTTATAAGCGTATGAATTTTAATTATTCATACGCTTTATTTATGTTATTAATTATATAAAGGTTTTTGCATTAATTTTAAAATAAAATCATTTAGTCTGTTTATACCTTCTAAAAATAAATTTTCACTACAAGAAAATGATATACGTACATAATTATCCATTCCAAATGCAATTCCAGGAACAATAGCAACCTGATATTTAGATAAAAATTTATTGCAAAATTCAATAGAAAAACTATTTGTAGTATTAAATGAACCAGATAACTTAGATATATCTACAAATACATAAAAAGCTCCGTCGGGATAAATATAATCTATATATGGAAGGCAATTTAATTTAGATGTTATTAAATCTCTTCTTCTTTTATATTCATTTACCATAGTTTTTATTTCTTTTTTACAATCCTTTAATGCACCGTATGCTATATACTGAGAGGTTTGACTTGGATGAGATAATAGATGACCTTGAATTGTATTAATAGCTTTAGCAATACTTTTATTAGAGGCAGAGTATCCTAATCTTAATCCAGTCATGGCTGCAGACTTGGAAAATCCATTTATAGTGATTGTTATATCTTTTGCTTGTTTGCTTAAAGAAGCTATAGAAATAAATTCTTCATTAAAGCAGATTTGTTCATAGATCTCATCAGATAAGATATATATATTATTTTTCAAACAGAAATCCAAAATATTCATAAGTTCTTTCTTTGTATAAACACTTCCTGTTGGATTTGAAGGATTGTTTAATATAAGGAGCTTTGTATTGTTTGTGATGCTATTATTTAAATCATATTGTGTTAATTTGAATTTGTTTTGTTTTTTTGTGTCTATAAATTTAGGAACTGCATTTACTAATTTAACCATTTCACCGTAACTTACCCAATAAGGTTTTGGAATTAATACTTCATCATTAGGGTTGGTTATAGCAAGTAGGGTATTTGTAATTGCATGTTTAGCTCCGTTAGATACTACTATTTCATCAGGTGAATAATTACAATTATTTTCAGTGTTTAGTTTATTAGAAATTTCACTTCGTAAAATTTCTAATCCTGCAACAATATCATATTTAGTGCAATTGTTATTTAAGGAATTAATTCCATGAAGTTTAGCCATATAAGGTACATTAAAATCAGGTTCACCTATACTTAGGTTAATTACATCTAATCCAGAATTAATCATTTTATTAACTTTGGAACTTATATCTATTGTATAAGAGGGCGTTATATTTAATAATCGATTTGATAACATAAAAAACCTCCTTTTAGTCTTACTAATTATATTATATAATTATTTTGAAAATTTAGACACAAAAGAAAAAAATGCATTAAAATATTAAAAAAATAAAGTTTTTTTGTAAGCATTACAATTGCTTATGTTCAAATTATCCACATAGTATTTTCAATGATTTGAGTCGGTTTGACTATTAAGTACAAATTTGTTAATCTTAATAAGTAATCGAAGGATGACCCTTTAACATAGTTAAAGGGAATTTTTTTAAACTTAATACACTATATATAGTGGTTAGATGATAAATGTGATACAATATATAGTAACAAGGGGGCGTTTTTTAATTGATTAGTACTGTTAAGAAAAGAGATGGAAGGGTCATTCCTTTTAATTCAGATAGAATAACGAGAGCTATATTTTTAGCAGCAAGTGAAGTTGCAAAAAGGGAAGGAACTATACCGAATTATCAATTAGCAGAACAATTGACTCAAGAAGCTATAAAACTATTAAATTGTAAATATAGTAACTCTACACCTAGTGTTGAAGATATACAAGATGCTGTTGTTAAAGTTCTTATAGAAACAGGTCATGCAAAAACTAGTGAAGAATATATCATTTATAGAACAGAGAGAAGTAGAATAAGAAATTCTAAAACAAGACTAATGAAAGCTATAGAAGAAATAACTTTTGAAGATGCTAATGATGCAGATATAAAAAGGGAAAATGCAAATATAAATGGAAATACAGCTATGGGTACAATGCTTCAATATGGTAGTACTGTATCTAAAGAATTTTGTAAAACTCACATTTTAAAACCAGAGCATGCATTGGCACATGAAAATGGAGATATACATATACATGATATGGATTTTTTAAACATGGGAACACTTACATGTTGTCAAATAGATGTAAAGAAGTTGTTTAAAGGTGGATTCTCAACAGGTCATGGATTTTTAAGAGAACCAAATGATATTATGAGTTATGGAGCTTTAGCTGCTATAGCCATACAAAGCGATCAAAACGATCAACATGGAGGTCAAAGTATACCATTCTTTGATTATGGTTTGGCAGAGGGTGTATATAAAACGTTTAAAAAATTCTATATATCTAATATGAGTAAAGCATTAAAATTATTTAAAGGAATAGAAGATAAACAGGCGATAAAGAATATAGTTTATGAGGTTGAAGAGGAAACAACTAAAAAAGTTGGTTTAACTAAAAACCAAGAATATTTAACTAAAGAAAAAAATAAATTAGTAGAAAATTTTAGCATAGATGAGAAATTAGCTAGAGATATACAACGATTTGCATTTGAAGAATCTTATAAAGAAACAGATAGACAAACTTACCAAGCTATGGAAGGTTTTATTCATAATTTGAATACTATGCATTCAAGAGCAGGTGCCCAAGTTCCATTTTCAAGCGTAAATTTTGGAACAGATATATCAGAGGAAGGAAGAATGGTGAGTAAAAATTTATTATTATCCTTAGAAAAAGGATTAGGCAATGGTGAAACACCAATTTTCCCAATACTTATATTTAAGGTTAAAGAAGGAATTAATTTAAATCCGGGGGATCCTAACTATGACTTATTTAAATTATCATGCAGGGTTTCAGCAAAAAGATTATTTCCTAACTTTAGTTTCTTAGATGCTCCTTTTAATGCCCAGTATTATAAAGAAGGAAAACCTGAGACAGAAGCTACATATATGGGATGCAGAACTAGAGTTATAGGGAATGTATGTGGACCAGAGATAGTTAATGGAAGAGGGAATTTATCGTTTACAACAATAAATCTTCCTAGATTAGGGATAAAACATGGGATAGTAAATAAAGAAGAAAATAATAATATAGAATCATTTTTTGATGAGTTAGATGAAAAAATAAACTTAGTTATAGATCAATTATTAGAAAGAATGCAGGTTCAAGGTAATAAGAAGATGAAAAACTTCCCATTTTTAATGGGACAAGGTGTTTGGCAAGGATCTGATGATTTAGGGCCAGAAGACAATTTAAATGAAGTTATAAAACAAGGTACGTTGACTGTTGGATTTATAGGATTAGCTGAATGTTTAATAGCTCTTTTAGGAAAACATCATGGAGAAAGTCAAGAAGCACAAGAATTAGGATTAAAAATAATTTCGCATATGAGAAAAAGAATGGATGAAGCTAGCGATAAATATAAATTAAACTTTTCAGTAATAGCAACTCCAGCAGAAGGACTTTCAGGAAGATTTACTTCTATTGATAAGAAAATATATGGTGAAATAAAGGGTGTTACAGATAGAGAGTATTACACTAATTCATTCCATGTGCCAGTTTATTATAGTATAAGTGCTTTTGATAAAATAAGAATAGAAGCTCCTTACCATGATCTTACTAATGCAGGACATATTACGTATGTTGAGTTAGATGGTAATCCATCTGAAAATTTAGAAGCGTTTGAAACAATAATAAAAGCCATGAAAGAATTAGGAATAGGCTATGGAAGTGTAAATCATCCTGTAGATAGAGATCCAGTTTGTGGGTTTTCAGGTGTTATAGAGGGTGATATATGTCCAGTATGCAAAAGAAATGAAAATGATAGTGATATAAAATTTGAAAGAATAAGAAGAATAACTGGATACCTAGTTGGAACCGTAGATAGATTTAATAATGCTAAGAAAGCTGAAGTTAAAGATAGAGTTAAACATAGATAAGTATGAGAGGGAGGTTGTGCTATGAATCTAAAAATATCGTCACCTATTATTACAGATAGTATAGTAGACGGCCCAGGATTAAGAATGGTTGTATGGACACAAGGATGTATTCACAACTGTAAGGGCTGTCATAATCCTCAAACACATAATCTAGATTCAGGATATGAAATTAGTATTCAAGATATAAAAGAGAAAATAAAATCATTAAAGTTGCAAAGAGGGATTACTTTGTCAGGAGGGGAACCTTTTTTACAGCCTAAGGCTTTAACTGAAATTGCAAAAGAAGCTAAAATTAATAATTTAGATGTGTGGGCATACACAGGTTTTAAATTTGAACAGCTTTTAGATAAAAAGAATCCTTATTACTTTGATAATTTAAATTTGTTAAGACAAATAGATGTATTAGTAGATGGTAAATTTATAGAATCTAAAAGGGATATTAGTTTGAAATTTAGAGGTTCATCAAATCAACGAATAATAGATGTACAGAAAAGTTTAAAAAATAAAAATATATTCTTAAATAAGGAATATATGGAGGACGTGTTATCTATTGCAGAATAAACACTATGTTATTAAAAGGTAGTCTAATAGAGATTAGATTACCTTTGTTTTTTTATGAAAATGTTAATAACTCAGTGCACAATGTGGATAAAAATCGAAGGTATCAGTAAATAGATTGGGCACAGGGTGTGCATAGTGTGGATAAAAATAAGAAAGAATTTTAATTGAAAATTAATGAAAAAAATATTGAAAAATCTATTGACTATAATTAATAATCTTGGTATAGTATTACTTGTCCTTAAGAAAAGGGCGAGCAAGAAAAAATGAACTTTGAAAATTAAACAGTAGGTTAATTTATAGAATTTGAAACAACCAAACAAAGCCAGATATATAACAGTATCTGAGCCCATCAAAACTTTTATTTGAGAGTTTGATCCTGGCTCAGGATGAACGCTGGCGGCGTGCCTAACACATGCAAGTCGAGCGATTTCCTTCGGGAAAGAGCGGCGGACGGGTGAGTAACGCGTGGGTAACCTGCCCTGTACACACGGATAACATACCGAAAGGTATGCTAATACGAGATAAAGTGCTATGAAGACATCTTCGAAGCACCAAAGCTTTAGCGGTACAGGATGGACCCGCGTCTGATTAGCTAGTTGGTAAGGTAA
>NZ_NOJZ02000054.1 GCF_002251085.2 Romboutsia maritimum
TAACTGCATTTAAAAATGATATTAATATATCAGGGTGTTTTTCATTTCCAAATATCCTTTTAAAAACAAAATCTACTTTAGGACTTAGTAAATATGTCATTTTAACACTTCCTTTCTATAAATTTGTATATATTTTCATTATACTATGAATTGTTATTTAATAATAAAAATAAGCTAAAGGGTAGAAGAAAATCATAATAAATTTAAAAAATATATTAAATATAAAACTAAAAAATAACTTGAAAATAACTAAAAAATAACTGAGTTAATATATAGTTTTATACATAGTATTGGGTGGTCTTAGACCTACCACGCTTTTTATGTACGAAATTGAGAATTTATGTTACAATTTATATATAAAAATCGGATAATAAAAAAAGCTAGGACACGGTCGGCAAACTGAAATCCTAGCTTTTAACAAGAACCCTAGAAAGATAAGAGAATCTTAATAGAGATTTTTTATATAGTTATTATAATACTACCACATTTTTATATGCATGTAGTTTTATATTATATAGTTATTTTATCACATGACTATAGATGTGACAATATATATAAATAACTTCTCTTATCTTTTTAGGTGCATTATCAGAAAAATGAGGGGAGTTTTTTTAATGCAAGCAATTAAATTACAGGTAAATGATGAAATTAACATAGATGAATCAAGGAAACATTTAACAAATCTACATGGTTATAGTGATGGATATATTACTATTGCTAGTAAAAATCCTAATTATAGCCAATGGCATTATAAAAGAGAAGATTTACTTGAGAGAACAGAAGATATTATCAATGATATAAATTCTTACGTATCTCAAAATACTTTTTATAGACCACAAAGAAGAATTGAAAATATAAAGGAGCTTAGAGCAGTTTATATTGATATAGATTGTTACAACTCAAAATATACAAAAGATGCTGTTAAGTATTTTTTAGAGCATGATTTATATTCTCATAAAATACCAAGACCTAATTATTTAATAGATAGTGGAAGAGGACTTTATTATGTTATTTTAATAAAGCCAGTTCCAAGTATGGCAATGCCTTTATGGTATGCGGTTCAAAGATATTTATATAATGTTTTAAAAAAGTTTGGAGCGGATGCAAACGCACTTGATCCAACTAGAGTTTTAAGAATAGTTGGGACGTTAAATTCAAAGAGTGGGACTTGTGTTGAGGTTTTAGATGAATATGATTATGAGTATTCATTAAGAGAAATTCAAGAAGAATATTTACCAGAGATTATTAAAAAGGACAAGCCAAAGGGAAGACCTAAGAAGATGGTAAGTCTTTTTAATGAATATAGTCTTTATTATGCTAGGGTTATGGATATAACTAGGGTTTGTGAGCTTAGAGATTATGATGTTGAAGGTCATAGAGAAGTTATTTTATTTTTATATAGATACTTTTCTGCTTGCTTTACAGAGGATGAAGATGAAGCTTTAAGAAGAGCTTTAGAATTAAATGCTATGTTTAAAAAGCCACTTCCAGAAAATGAAGTTATTACAGATACTAAGTCGGCTACTAGAGCTTATCAAAATAAATTATATAAATATACTAATGCTAAGTTAATTGAAATACTTAATATAACTTTAGATGAGCAGCAACATTTAAAGACGATTATCTCAGGGAAAGAAAAATATAGAAGATGTTCTGATGAAAAGAAGGCTAAACAAAAGGCTAAAAGAAGAAATGAAAATGGATTAACAAAAAGAGAGCAAGAAAAAAAGGATAGATTAGAAAAAATAAAGGAACTACAAGCAGAAGGATTTAATCAAAATCAAATAGCAGGCCAAATAGGTATAAGTAGGCAAGCTGTAAGTAAGCTTCTAAAATCTCTCGATACTTAAAAAACTATGTCAACTGAAATGTTCTCTTAGTATTGGGGGGCTTTAGCCCTGTTTCGCTTTTAATTATAGAAAGAGTGTTTTTGGAGGAGGTTTTAAAAATAGGTATATCGAAAAGTGGCTCTTTCTATATCTGTGGTTCGAAGAGGTACTAAAAAGTAATAGGTTAGGTGGGATCGTGTTTAATGACTTTAGTTATAGCTGTTTGTGAAGACAATGAAGTTCAAAGAAATTTATTAGTTGATTGGATTAAGCTTTATTTTAAAGATAAGGATTTATCTTTAAAAATTTATGAATTTGAATCAGGTGAGAAACTGCTAGATAATTATCCAATTGAATTGAATATCTTATTTTTAGATATAAAAATGGACCAATTAAATGGAATGGATACTGCAAAAGAGATTAGAAAGTTTGATAAAAAACTAGAGATAATATTTGCTACATCATTGAGTGAGTATATGCAAGAAGGATATGAAGTAAGTGCTTATAGATATTTAATAAAACCATTGAAAATTGAGGATATTAATAGGCATCTTAGTGAGTGTATTTCTAAATACTTAGATATACATTATTTAATTTTAAATACAAAAAATAACTTAATTAGAGTTAATATCCTCAATATTTTATATATAGAAAAAGAAGGACATAAAATAATTATTCATGAAATTAATAATTTTTTTAAACTAAAAATGAGTATGAAAAAAATAGAAGAAGTTTTAAAAGAAAAGAATTTTTTTAGATGCCATAATAGTTTTTTAATTAATTTAGATAAAGTTGAAAGATTAGATAAAAATAACCTTTATATAAATAGTATTCAAATACCTGTAAGTAAATATAGAGTTAAAAATTTAAAAATAAGACTAACTGAATGTTTAGGATATATGATATGTTAGGATTTGATATATTTTGGAAAATTATATATATAGGTGGGACACCGAGATACGTGTAAAAACCGGAAGTATCTTTTTTGAATACATTGATATAACTGGTTTTCACGTTTTATTTTTTCAATTCATACTCATTGACTCTGCAATAAAATGTATTAGGCTTTAAACCTAGTAAATTCATAGCTTTGACGGCTGTAATATCTCCTAATTTCCATTCTTTATAAATTCCTTCAAAATTTTCTCCAGGATCTATTTTTCTCCTACCAAATTGAATGCCTTTTTCACGTGCTATTTTAATTCCTTCTTTCTGCCTTTCCTTTATCCTGATTCTCTCATCTTCAGCCATATAACTAAGTAATTGAAGTATTATATCTGAAATTAGATTTTCTAAACCATTCATATCTTTATATTTTGTAGTATCAAGTAGTGGCATATCTAGAATTACTATATCTACTTTCTTTATTTTTACAAGTTCATTCCATTCATCTAGAATCATTTGCTTATTTCTACCTAATCGATCCAATGATTTTATATATAAAATATCTCCTTCTCGGAGCATTCTTTTTAAAAGCTGATACTCTGGTCTTTTAAAGTCCTTACCACTAGCAACTTCAAGAAATATATATTCTTCTTCAATTCCTAGATTTTTTGCTTCTACAATTTGTCTATCCAATGTTTGATCTTTAGTACTTATTCTTGCATAAAAGAATTTTCTCATAATGTATCTCCTTATTGATGTCTTTCTATTGCAATAAGTATACTACTTAATCGAAATATTTCAAATGTAAAAATGTTGATGTTTTGAATTGTAAAAAGTATAATAAATTTACTATTTCAAAAGGTATGGTTTTTGAAAGATAAACTAAGTAATTTCAATTACTCTAATAAACTTGCGGCCTATTTTTACATGTATTTCGGTCTACCACCTAGGGTATCCAAGTGAATGCTTTTTAGTTGATTGTAAGGTAAATTGTCTACGACATTTCTTACATAAATACTTTTGGTTGGAGTTCTTATCCTTACCAAACTTATATAAACTTGTGTTATAATATTTTGAGCATTTAACCGTAGGTTTCAATTTTCTCGACTCCTTTCCTTTAGGTGGAAATTGTTTTGTGGTGAAACTATTGTAAACGCTATCGGGGTCAAGATTCAAATATAAATAAGTTAACAAAACGTTTGAATAAGGGGGATATGTATGAAAAAGAAGTTATTATTACTAGGATGTGTATTAATAATATTAATTTTTATAGTATCATGTAAATCAAATAATATTGAGAATGAAACAATTATATTTAGAAATTACTTAAGTGAAAATAACATAAGTGGCATGGGTTTAGATTATAAACTAAAAAATATTAAGAAGGGGAAATATACTATTAGTTTATATTCGAAAGAATTTGAAAATGGTAAATTTGTAAAGGAACAAAGTTTGTACAATAAAACTTTAGATTTTGGTGAAAAGTTAAATAAATTTGATATAAGTGTATACCAAGAAAAGGAAAAAATTAAGGTACTAACAGGAGAATTTGAATTAAATGAAAAAATATTAGATTTTTTTCGGACAGATAGTGCTGGAATAGCTATGTTCGGAATTGAAACGGAAAAAAAAATAACAATAGATAATGAGTTACCTATCATAGGATATATTATAGGAGATGATGTAAAAAAAATAGAAAGTATAAATATTGATGAAATTTTTAATCATAAATCTACTGGTGAAATTATAATATATTTGAAGATAAGTGATATAAGATAACGAACTAAAAATAATATTTTAAATGTGTCATAGCAGAACAAAAATGATATATTGCGAAAGTTGCATTATGCTGCTTAAAAGTTTTTAAAAATACAACTGGCACGAGGGAGCCGAAATAGACGCAATTATTCCCTTATGCAATCAAAATGTAAAAAAATACATAGTGATACATAAGGACATAATTACGTAAAAAAAAATACAACTGTATACTCAGTCGCCTCATCTAAAATGGATCCTTTGTCAAGGACATTAAAAAAAGAGGGTCATTAAGAAACTTTTAAAAGCTGATTCCTATATTGTGTAGGAGTCAGTTTTTTTAAGTTCCACTGACATCGGTCATTATTATAATAATCCATATAGTCATCTA
>NZ_NOJZ02000055.1 GCF_002251085.2 Romboutsia maritimum
TGCTTTATCTAAATTATAATTTATTTTGATAATAAATAATCAAATTTACAGTACAATATGAAGGATTTATATAATAAAAGGAAGATGTTTTGACATCTTCCTTTTGTTTTATTTAAGTAATCTCAGTATAATTATATATTTGCATAAATTAAGCAAATATATAAAATCAACACCAAATTGGCTAAATAAAGTTTAACAGTATTTTTACCTTTTAAATAATATATAGTTAAAAAAACTTACAATTAGAAAAATGAAACATTTGACAGATAATTAACACAAATGTAAAATTGTGTATATGATGTTGAAATATATCGTATTGCAAACAAATTAACTATATAAACTATAAATATTAAAGTAATATATATCAAAGGGGAGTTTTATATAGGGTTTGGGAAGTATAGATAAGTATAAATTTGATTATTTAAATTTAGTATTTAAATAAAAAAATTATTGTATGATGTATAAACAATCATAAAAATTAAAATTCAGGGGGAGAATACATTATGAAAAATTTGAAAATAGGTAAAAAGTTAGCAATATCTTTTATTGTTTTGTTGATGCTAACAGCGTTTGCAAATTTTGAGGCAATATCTAATTTAAAAGAAGCGGTAAAGTTAAGTCAAGATTTATTTAATGGTCCTTATCGAACAACAACTGAATCTATGGGGACTCGTAGAGATGTAGTTTCTATTGACCAAAATCTTATGAATTCAATTGCTGGAAATGATCCAGCAGGACATAAAATATCAGCTCAGAGAAACTTTGATAGTATTAATGAAAGAATTAAAATACTTCGTGATGGTATTTTAGGGGATGAAAAATTCGTTGATAATCTTGAAAGTTCGATAGTTGAGCTAAGACAACAAAACGATAAAATTTATAAACTAATAGAGCAAGGAGATTATAAGACTGCACAAGAAATGGCAATAAAAAAGGATAGTGAATATTGTCAATCATACGATAAGAGTGAAGAAAATGCAACAGCTCTTTATAAAGATGAAGAAGCTCTAGGTATTAAATTTAATAAAGAAATAAAAGATACAGCATCAAGAGCAACGTTTGTTTCTAAAGCGCTATGTTTATCTTCTATAGTAGCAGGAGTAGTTATATGCATATATATTACAAAGAGCTTAAAGAAGCCGATTGAAGAAATAGAAATAGCTGCAAATAAAATGGCTGATGGTGATTTTAATATTAATATTAATTATGAATCAAAGGATGAATTAGGTAGTTTATCAAATAGTATGCGTCAAATGAGTAATAAAATTAATTTAATTATAAATGACACAGTTCGTGGTTTAGAAGAAATTGCATCAGGTAATTTTGATGTTGCAGCTGAAGTAGAATATATAGGAGTATTTCAAAAAATTAAAAAAGCATTGCATAAAATCACTAATGATTTAAGTGAAACAATGTCAAAAATAAATGTAGCTTCAGAAGAAGTTGGGACAGCATCAAATCAAGTGTCAAGTGGATCACAAATGTTAGCACAAGGAGCAACTGAACAAGCAAGTGCAATTCAAGAGTTATCTGCAACGATTATAGAAATATCTGATAAAATTAAAAATACTGCAAATAATGCCAAAGAAGCTAATGTTTTATCAGTAAGTGCTGGTCATGAAGTTGAAGATGGTAATGAACAAATGAAACAAATGGTTAAAGCAATGGAAGAAATTTCATTTACTTCTAATGAAATTGGTAGAATTATAAAAACAATAGATGATATAGCATTCCAAACAAATATATTAGCACTAAATGCTGCTGTAGAAGCAGCGCGTGCAGGAAATGCAGGTAAAGGATTTGCAGTTGTTGCAGATGAGGTAAGAAATCTTGCTGCTAAATCAGCACAAGCTGCGAAAAATACTGCTACGCTTATTAAAAATTCAATACAAGCAGTTGATAATGGAACTAAGATTGTAGATCATACAGCTCAGTCGCTTCAAAAAATAATTGATACAACCAATCAAAGTATTGTATTAGTTGATGAAATCGCGAAAGCATCTGATGAACAAGCTAGTGCAATTACTCAAGTTACATTAGGAGTAGAACAAATTTCAGAGGTAGTACAAACTAACTCTGCAACATCAGAAGAAAGTGCTGCTGCTAGTGAAGAATTAAGTGGACAAGCACAAATGCTTAAATCACTTATTGAGAACTTTAAATTAAAAGATATATATATTTCTCATAAACAGATGAATTTTAATAGTGATGAAATTAATTATTTTGGAATGAATAATAACAACCAGATATCTTAAGGTTGTATACAGTTGTACACAAAGGAGTCCATATACTTAATTATGGACTCCTGTTTTATAAATAGCTTTTATATCACTATGATGATGTAGATGGTTTGTCTCTTATATGTCATGTATAATTAAATTATAAAATAAATTATAACACAAGAAAAAAATTTATATAAAATCTAAAGTATCTATACCATTTATCCGTATAAAAAAATGAGAAAAACTATTTGATATCATTTCTAATGATTGAGAAAATACAGTCATTAGAAATGATATCAATGATATTAATGTGGGTTAAAGAAAATATATATAATTCAAAGGAATTTTTATCTGGATTTTAGACAGTAAATATAAAAATTTTTATTGGATGATTTAGCACAAATCATAACAAATCAAAGTATAGGGAGGTATTTATATGAAAAATTTAAAAATAGGTAGAAAGCTACGTATATGTTTTATTATTTTATTAATGATTACAACATTTGCAAATGGTAATGCACTGTATAATTTGAAAACAGCAGGAAAATTAAGTCACGATTTATTTGAGGGGCCTTATCAATCAACAACTGAATCTATGGGGATTCGTAGAGACGTAGTTTCTATTGACCAGAATCTTGTTAGTAGATTTATTACACAAGACCCTACAGATACAAGCTATGAAAATACAATTTTGAAAAACATGGATAGTATTAATGAAAGAGTTAAAATACTTAGTAATGATTCTAATATAGATAAAAATTTAATTGGTAATATTGAAAGCTCGATATCTGAGCTAAGACAAGAATACGAAAAAGTTAATGGAGTTATAAAGCAAGGAGATTATAATACTGCAAAAGAAATGGTGATGAAAGAAGATCGTGGATATTATCAAGCATATTCTAAGTGTGTAGAAAATGCAGAAGTTCTTTATGAAAATGCAGAAACTGTTGGTACTAAATTTGATGAAGGAGTAAGTTCTTCAGTATCAAAAGCATGGATTATTTCTTTAGTTCTGAATATATTGAGTATAGTATCAGGAATAATTATATGTCTGTATATTACAAAGAGTTTAAAACAGCCAATTGAAGAAATAGAAATAGCTGCAAATAAAATGGCTGAGGGTGACTTTGATATTAATATTAATTATGAATCAAAGGATGAATTAGGTAGTTTATCAAATAGCATGCGTCAAATGAGTAAGAAAATTAAGGAAATTATAAATGACACAGTTTGTGTTTTAGGAGACGTTGCATCAGGTAATTTTGATGTTGAACCTGAAGTAGAATATATAGGAGTATTTAAAAATATTGAAAGTTCAGTGATTAAAATAACTAATGATTTAAGTGAAACAATGTCACAAATAAATGTAGCTTCAGAAGAAGTTGGAGCGGCATCAGATCAAGTGTCAAGTGGATCACAAATGTTAGCACAAGGTGCTACTGAACAAGCAAGTGCAATTCAAGAACTATCTGCAACTATTATGGAGATATCTGATAAAATTAAAGATACTGCAAATAATGCTCAAGAAGCTAATGTTTTAGCATTAAGTTCAGGTCGTGAAGTTGAAGATGGTAATGAACAAATGAAACAAATGGTTAAAGCTATGGAAGAAATTTCATTTACTTCTAATGAAATCGGTAGAATTATAAAAACAATAGATGATATAGCATTCCAAACGAATATATTAGCATTAAATGCTGCTGTAGAAGCCGCTAGAGCTGGTTCTGCTGGGAAAGGATTTGCAGTTGTTGCAGATGAGGTAAGAAATCTTGCTGCTAAATCAGCTGAAGCTGCAAAAAATACTGCTACACTTATTGAAAATTCAATACAAGCGGTTGATAATGGAACTAAGATTGTAGATAATACAGCTCAGTCACTTCAAAAAATAATTGATACAACTAATAAAAGTATTTCTTTAGTTGATGAAATAGCTAAAGCATCTGATGAACAAGCTAGTGCAATTGCTCAAGTTACATTAGGAGTAGAACAAATTTCAGAGGTAGTACAAACTAACTCTGCAACATCAGAAGAAAGTGCTGCTGCTAGTGAAGAATTAAGTGGACAAGCACAGATGATGAAATCACTTATTGAGAACTTTAAATTAAAAGATACAAATAATTCTCGTAAACAGATAAATTTTAATAGTGATGAAGTTAATTATTTTGGAATGAATCAATAAATAACACAACAATAAAAATTATAATTTATGATATTCTAAAAATGGAAGCTTTTATGCTTCCATTTTTATAGATTGAATTTATATATTAGATAAATTGAAATCTATTAAGTTTAATTAATAAAGGAGAAGAATATGAGCCAAGTAGATTCTTTAAATGAATTTTATGTGCAAGAAAATATGCAGTTATTAGAGCAATTAGAAGAAATTTTACTTGTAGGTGGTAAATTAGAAAAAGAAG
>NZ_NOJZ02000056.1 GCF_002251085.2 Romboutsia maritimum
TTGGACACTTCACAATTACATCTTCTGCACTTAATCCATCCACTATATCTATAGTTGTTTTATCTTCATGGTTCACTTTATATACATACTGAGTAAGATTTTCTTGTAAGTCTAAATCCCATAATAATATTCTTTTATTTTTATCCTTTGCTAATTCATAGGCAGTGATTATTGACATAGAAGTCTTGTAAATACCGCCTTTTATATTAAAGTAAGTTATTAACTTAGTTTTCATTAGTTTTCCTCCTATTATTTTTTTAGTTATAATTCTATTTTATCATAGTTTTATTTATTTTTTAATATAAAAATAACTATGAAATAACTTAGTTATTTCATAGTTATATAATATAAAATCTATTTGCGTTTTTTCCGAAATTCTGCATTAAACTATGATACTCAAATTCTTTACAATACTTAATTGACACACTTCTCATAGATAAATTTATACACGAGTATTCTCGGCTAGAAAATAAATATGTGTATAGTATAGAGGTAGTATCAGGAAAATGCGAATTTTACACGATAAGGCAATTTTATCCGATGTTTCCAACTGGTTGAGTGATTTTCTATATACTTAACTTTGCTTCTCTTCATCTAATCTTCTGTAAAGAGAAGACCTTGATATATTTGTTATTTCACATATTTGCTTAACCGTCATATTTCCTTCATGATATAACTTGACAGCATAGTTGATTCCTTCATGATTCTTATGATATTTCTTTACTCTTCCTTTGTATTTACCTTGAGATTTAGCGATTTCAATACCTTCACGTTGTCTCATTTTAATCAAATCCCTTTCAAGTTGATTAACTCCTGCCATTACAGTTATCAAAAATTGGCTATATGGATTATCTTCTGATAAATCTAACCATGTATCTTTAATGGATTTTAAGTTTGCTCCTTTATCTTTGATTTTATCAATTAATAAAAATAAATCTTTTGTGCTTCTTGTAATTCTTGTAAGATCCGTTACAAAAACTATATCTCCAGGCTTAAGTTCATCAAGCATCTTATTAAGTTTATCTCTATCCATAGTTGCCCCAGATACTTTTTCTTGATAAATAAAATCTACTCCAATTTCATTTAGTTGTTTTATTTGTCGTTCTTCATTTTGGTCCTGTGAACTCACACGAACGTATCCTATTTTTCTCAAATGTCTTCCTCCATTCTGATACAAGTCTTATGGGACAGTTCAAACACTGATTTTTCCATGACAAATTAATTATACCAATAAGGTGTACCCTATTGATATAATTAATTTGTTGTGCTGGTTAAAATATTATAAAAAGTTTAAAATTAAGGTGGTATTGGGTACACGACGAAATACGTGTTAAAAAAGGACACATGATTCTTATAAGTATTGTAATTACTAACTTTATAACTTCAAAAAGCTTACTTTTTGAAATATAGATAAAATACTAAATTTTACATTTCAAAACTATAACAAATTAATATTTGAAACATACCAAAAGTAGTCTATATATATTGAAACAGTTATTGAAAACATTGATATTGCTACATTTTTCTAAAGTGAGTGTAATAATATTTGATATATTGTACTTAAAAATATAAAAATAAAGAATGAACTCTAGTTATATCAACGTGTCTAGAGTAGAAGTGTCCGATTTTCACACGTATTTCGTCGTCCCCTGGTATTGAGATGTATAGAATTATAGATGCAAGAAATGTAATTGTTTTATAGAGATTGATTGGATTTATTTTACGTTATATTTATTTATCATGATGGTAATTGATGGCTCAAACTTGACTTTTTAAAAGAAAATAAATAGATTTATGTAAGTAATTTCAATATATTTAATTCAAATGAATCTATTTATTTTTTAATTTTTATATAAACTATTCTAATTTATTTAGCAAAATTTGTCGAATGTAAAAAAATAAACACTTACCTTAATAGTAAGTGTTTATTTTTTACTTATTACCATATCTCTTTTGTGCTTTTTTAGGATGCATATTAAAATATATCTCTCTACATGAAGTTTCAGATATTTCAAATTTACCATAATCATTTTCTACTAATGTAATTTCATCTGGTAAATTATTTGTTAAATCCTGTGAAAACTTCTCTGTAAAATTACTTCTTTCAAATTCATCTAATATACTTCTTTTATCTATATCTATTCCAACTTCTTTATTATTATCTTTTATTATTCCATATATAGTAACAGTTGAGAAATTTATAATTCTAACTCCACCTTCACCATTGTATATCTTTCCTCTTGTTGAATGACTATAATTTTCTCTGCCTTTTATTCCTTGTATATATGAACTTAGTTCTCCTGGTTCATATACTATCTCTTTTGGTTGTATTGTTACTTGTTTCATTAAGATCTCTCCTCTATTATTAATTTTACTAAATAGAGTTTATCACCTAATTCATTTCATATCAAAAACGTTCATATTAAGTTTCATCGCCCTCAATCCTTAAATGCATAAGTTTCATATCCACTATAAATTTAATATGTGCTAACTCATCTTCGATTTGTGTAAATTTTGAATATTGGTTTTCTACATTGATTTTACTTAACACAAAATCTATCGAATTACTCATCATAATTTGAAATTCTTTAACTAAATTATATATATCTTCATCTTTTTGATTTGTTTTTGCCCTTACAGATATAATCTGATTTTTTATATTTTTAAATCGCTCAAATTCATTTACTTTTGAAAAATTAGTTTTTTTTAATTTGCGATTTGAAATATACTCATAGTATGCTAAACATAACTCTACTTCATTTCTTCTGATACTATATTCACTTGCGTTTTCGTTTTTGAATATTTTATCTAACCCATATTCTCTAAAACTATCTCTTATAGAAGAATTTATCTGCTTGTACTCTCTTTTTTCAATGCTTAGTTGACTATTATATATAATTTCACTAATATCACTTAAATTATATATTTTTTTATTATGAATATTGTACTTATAATCTTGAGTTAACTCTTCAATACATTTAATTTCTGACTTATGTATTTTCTTAAAATATTTTCTGACTAAATATAGATACATGTTTCTATAGCATGTATTTTTATTAATATTTTCTTGAGCTAGCTTTTCACCTTTTTTTAGATATAACCGTTCCGAATCTATAAATTTGTCTATATCTAACCTTTTACTCATTAGTAATTCACTCTGCTCCTCATGCATATACAGTAGCCTAATAGTATCCATTTTATTACCTTCATAGTCATATGTTCTTAATATTGTTTTTAAGTCAATATTATTTAATTCTCTATTCATAATAATAGCGTAAGATAAATCATTTACTCTATCCCATATATGATTTATAATTTCACCTACTTCTTCATAGTGCCCACTATAAATTATGTATTTGCTTTTTTGTAATTCTATATCCTTATGAGCATCTTGTAATCTCATATTATTTGCCATCGCACTTACCTCTATTGCTGATTTGTAATACTGCTTATACGAATTTTCTTGAAGTTCAACAAATAGCTTTATATAATCTATAATACTTTCTTCTTTGCTTATTTCTCTTAAATCTAATTTATTTAACTTCATGTACCTTATTAAATCAAAAAATTCATCTATATTTTCTTGATTTATATCTAGCTTTAATACTTTTTTCCATCTATCTATTGTACTTTTAATTTCATCTAATGTAGATTGATACAACAAATCTTTTTCATCTTTAAGTTCTGGAAAATCTTCTCTAAAGTAATTAACTATAACATCCTTAAAATTATATTCTTTCTCCAATAACTCAAATATTAAATCATTTAACTTACATTCCTTTGAGTTTGACACCTTTATTATTCACTCCCTATAAAATTAATCCTATTTATTATTTTTCATGAAATCTTTTAATGCTTGAGCCATAAGATCCTGCTTATTAAACTCTTTATTTTCATTACAGAATACATCAAACTCTTCCCATATAACTTTATTTATTCTTATAGTAGTTCTAGTTGTTTCACTTTCTGGTAAGTCAATTTTAATGCCTTCATTTATAACTTCAATGACTTCTGTCATACCCTTGTCATCACGATTTTTAAACCATTCAAGCATACCAAAAATTTCATCTTTATGCTCTATAATATCTATCATATCTTGCTTTATATTAAATGTATTTTTTCTTGTCATACCTTTGTCATCACTTTGTATAACTGTTGAAATTTCAGTATCATTACCTTGATGACAAATGTCATCTCTTAAGACATAAATATTATTTTCAACTTTATAACCATGCTTTCTCATATACTTAGTCATACTGTCTAATAGCTTATATCCTACAATATCTTTTATCT
>NZ_NOJZ02000057.1 GCF_002251085.2 Romboutsia maritimum
AATATATATAATCCATTTTCTCCTATCTTTTCAATAAAATATCGAAATGCATTTTCTCCATTCGAATATTCTCTTACATTATCCATTAATTTTTCACGTATAAACTTAGATTGAGTTTTTCCTCTAGCATTGTTTATTTTTTTTAATTGATCATAATCTTCTATAGAATTCATTTGAAAGCTAGAATATTTTGTATCTAAATATTCTTCAAAAAGTTCATCTCTCTTTTGATCAATTCCTTCGTTGATATTACGAATATTTAGCATATAGTCAAATACATCATCACTTGTTATAATCCTACTATTTTTAGGAATTTCTTCTTCAAGATACATCTCACATAAATTAACATAGTCAGAATAAAAATTAGATTTATTGTAGATAGAATCTCTATTTACTTCAGTTTTTTCTGCTATTATATTTAATGCTGTTGATTTTCCAGAGCCATTGCCTCCATATAAAATAGTAATTGGTTCAAAATCAATCCTTTCAAATCTATTTTTTGATAATATTTTAAATGGATAAAATGAATCATAACAAGTTCTTTTTTCTTTTATTATGAAGTCAAATTCTATATTTTCATTTGGAAATATAAAACTATTTAAATATATCATTTTTATTTTCCTTTCATAGTTGTTATAATAATTTTTGCCATGATTTTTATATTCTTTAGTAAATCTTCTTTGGTTTCTCATTTAATAAACACACCCATCTTAATTCTTATTATACGTATTTTCTATGTGTTTATCAAATAGGGTATACTCCATGATAAAATAAACCCAAGTAGGGGCAGTATGCTTCTACTTGGGTTTAAAACTTAAGCTGATTGAGAATTTTCCAAATTACCTATTTTTTTCAGCTCATTTATTAACATCAAAATTCCAATGGAAATCATGATGAAGTCAACTAACGGTTGCGTAAACCATATAGCACTTACTCCAAAGATTTTTGGAAGTAACAACATTGCTGGAACAAATAGAATAAGTTGTCTAAACATAACAATAATGCCAGCTTTCTTACCATCTCCAATCGATTGAAAGAATGTTATTGTCATTACCATTACTCCGTAAAGAATAAATACGCAATAGAACAATCTAAAACTATTTACTCCTTGAGCGATAATATCAGGTTTTACTCCAAATAATGAAAGAATTTGCCCTGATAAAATAAGCGAAGGTAACCAAAAGATTGATGCAAGTATTAAACCACCTATAGAAAATACCTTCATCGCTTCTTTCACTCTCTGATACTGCTTTGCACCAAAGTTTGTTCCAACAACAGGCTGTAACCCTTGACTCATTCCCCATAACGGAATAAATGAGAAAGCATATACTCTTAGTGATGCTGCCATTAGAATTCCATTTGTTTCTCCACCATACTTAAATGCCATTTTGTATAATAGAGTTTGCTGTATCATAAAAAGTACTTGCATCATCATTGCTGATAAGCCTACTGAGAACATTTCGGAATAAATCTTCTTGTCTGATTTAATGCCATTTATTTTCACAACTTTACTTTTCTTCTTGAAATAGTAAAGAGTAGCTACTGCCTGAACAAATTGAGCTGTAATTGTCGCAAGAGCAGCACCTTCAATTGCCTTATCTCCCATCGCAGTCATAAGAATTGGATCTAAGATGATATTAAGTATTGCTCCAAGTCCCATAATCATCATAGCTTTTTTCATCAAACCTTCTCCACGCATAACCATGTTGGCACTTTGAGTAAAGTTTACGAAGAATGAACCTAAAAATATAATCCTTAAATATCTAATTCCTAATTCTTTTATTTCTCCAGTTGCTCCAACCATAGAAAGAAAGTGAGGAGCAAGCAAAATTCCACTTACAGTGATAATTGAGGAGAATAGAATTACCCAAAAAATAAGATTTCCCATTATTTTATTTACCGTTTTCTGATCTCCTTTCCCCAAGGCTCTGGAGAGTATAGATGCTGAACCCATACCAATAAGTGTAGATATTCCGCTATTGAAAAATGTAAGTGGCATTGCCACACTGCAAGCAGTCATGGCATTTTGCCCTATAATATTTCCAGCGAAGATTCCGTCCATTAGTGGATAAAGCCCTATTACAATCATTCCTATTACTGCCGGAACTGACAGTTGGAACAATAAATCTATTGGTCGTTTTGTGAGCAATTGCTCTTTAATATCCTGCTTCATTTTTTTTACCTCCTCTAATATACATCTTGCAATTAAAATTCTTTGTTTTTCTTCTCCAAATAATGTTTATCAACCTTCACCAACCATAATCTCCTACTCACAATCTACTTTGTTGTCTCTTTATTATTTTTTTCTATATATGATGAAATTATATCTCGAAATAAATCACTGCGTTTTAAAAATGTATCTCTTACATCTAAAACTTCAGTTGCTACAATCATAGAATTTATTAGTGCTATAAATTCATCATTTACTAAGCAGCTTAGTCTTTTCAAATTATGAGATTCAATAAATTCTAAAAACTCTTTTTTTGAATCTTTAAAAATTTTTATCTGTAACTTTTTTAAACGTTCGTCCTTTTCAGACTCTATCAGAAACATTGCATATATTGATTTATATTCGTTCTTGTCAAATATCTTTAAAATTGTCAATTCAATTGCAAGCTCTTCATTTGACAAATCCGGGTGTTTCTTCATAAAGTCTCCAATTTGTTCAAACCGCTGTTCATTTCCTTGAATCATTATGTCGTAAAGCATATCAGATGTATTTTTATAATAGTTATACACTCCTCCTTTACTCATTCCAACTTCATTTATTACACCTTCCATCGTAGTATTTTGAAAACCCTTACGCAAAAACACTTTTTTTGCTGCTTCACATATTTCTTTTCTTCTAACTTCAGCTGACATACGTTGTTTAGGACACATTGTTATCCTCCTATTTTTATTACTGACGGTACCGTCGATAATAGTGTATTGCAAATCATAATCATTGTCAACTAGTTATTTTAGTTCTCCATAAATATGCTTCTACGTATCCATAAAACAAAAAAATTAGCTTAGTGTTATCATCACTAAGCTTTTCTTATTTATATAAAATTTAAACTTATTTTAAATTATAAATTATTTTTATCAAGAAATTTAATAAATTTCTTTTCACTGAATATATCATTAGTTATAAAATTACCATTAAAGAAAAAGCTATATGTTGTAAATGGTGATGGAGCATTTTGAGCATGTTCCTTACTTTCATATTTTTCTATTCTTAAATCTATATCTCTAACCTTTGCTATTTCTTTTATCATATAAACGTATTTTTCGGTATATGGGCATTGGTTACTATAGTATAACTTCAATCCTTTTTCGAATATTTTACCCTCTTTAGCACATGATTTTATTGTTGGCATAGTTTCATTTTTTTTTAATGGAAGATATAAAAGTTCATAATTAGGATATGCTGTGTCTGCTATCTTAAATCCCTTATACTTTAGATAGTTTCCATCACTTAAAAATGGTATTTTCTTTTTAGAAGATAAAACAACTATCCCTTTTTTACCTTGTTCTTTACTATCTTTAATGCATTCATCTAATAATAAATTTGAAATACCTTTTCCTTTATATTGTCCTGATACCCAAAAGCAATTTATAACCATATATCCATCTGCATCAAATGGATACCAAGAATTTTCTGCTGGTATATATTCAATAAAAACTTTGCCTCTAACGTTTAATTTTCTAAAAACTAATCCATCTTTTAATCGTTCCTTCATCCAATCCTTTTTAGATTTTATACAATATTCACCTTTCTTATCAGAAATCATACAACATATATGTTCTTGTTCAATATTATTTTCAGTTATATTAATAAATTCCACAATATCACTCCTTATCGCTTTTATTATATCATTTTAAATATGACACCATTATGTCTTATTAATAATAAATTATCACTTTAATTATGATATTGTATTTTTACATACAAAAATAGCTTTAAGCAAGTTATATCAATGCCTAAAGCTAAAAAACTCAGTTATTTATAGTACGATTCTCCGTTACACCTCCAAGTGAGCATGTGTTTTTATTTATTGAAGAAAATTAACTAATTTTAAGCTCTTTTATAAATTCTTTCTCAGTCTCCTTATCTAAGTACTTTCTTGGAATTATATGAGCTACAAATCCACTTATATATATAAGAATCATATCTTC
>NZ_NOJZ02000058.1 GCF_002251085.2 Romboutsia maritimum
ATCAAGTGCTAAATTAGCTAAAGATCTTGATGCAGAAATGTTAGTTATATTAACTGCTGTTGATAGAGTTTGTATAAACTTTAACAAGCCAAATCAAGAAGAATTAGCTTGCATGGATATAGAAAAGGCTAAACAATATATAAAAGAAGAACATTTTGCAAAAGGTTCAATGTTACCTAAAGTAGAAGCTTGTTTAGACTTTGTAGAAGCTGGAACTAATGGTCAAGCATTAATAACTTCATTAGAAAAAGCTAAAGAAGCTTTACATGGAGAAACAGGAACTATAATAAAAAAATAATAAATAATAATTTAAATTCACCTGACATATTTTGATTGGACATTTAATAGATAGTAATAAGGAAATCGTATTAAAAAATACAATTTCCTTTAAATCATAATTTAAATATAGATATAATCCGTAGCAATAATAAATTTGATTATAATTTTACTTATCGTAAAAACGTTTTCAAAAGATGGTAAAAAATAATTGTTAAATTTGGCATAAGCCGTAATTTAAATAAAACGATTTAAAGGGGGAAACTATAATGTCAAGTGAAGCACAAGTTAAAAGTAAGAAAAAGTTTAAATTCCCATCAGCTTATACAGTGTTATTAGCTATAATGATAGCTATAGCATTAGCAACTCAATTTGTACCGGGAGTTAAAAAAGCAAAATTAGCTGATTTAGTTATGGCTCCAGTAAATGGTATGGTTGGGGTTAAAGATACAACAAGAGATACTTTAATAACTGAATCTATGAATAAGGGAGGAATAAATGCTGCTTTAAAAACAATAAATGAAGCAGATGGACAAACAATAAATGTTTGGAATGAAGGTCAACTTAAAGGAGCAATAGACGTTGCATTATTCGTACTAATAATAGGTGGATTCTTAGGAATTGTTACAAAAACAGGAGCATTAGATGCAGGGGTAGGAGCATTAGTTAAAAAATTAAAAGGTAAAGAAATAATGTTAATACCAGTTTTAATGTTTTTATTCTCATTAGGTGGAAGTTCTTACGGGATGGCTGAAGAATCATTAGCATTCTATGCATTATTAACTGCAACAATGATGGCTGCAGGATTTGACCCAATAGTAGGTGCTTCAATAGTATTACTTGGAGCAGGTGCTGGGGTTTTAGGTTCAACAGTTAACCCATTTGCTGTAGGAGCAGCAGTTTCAGCAGCTGGTGCAGTAGGGGTAGAAATAAATCAAGGGACTACAATAGCATTAGGTGCATTATTATGGATAGCAACATTGGCAATATCAATAATATATGTAATGAAATATGCTAAAAAAGTAAAAGCAGATAAAAATAGTAGTTTATTATCTAAACATGAATTAGAAGCTGCTAATGAAGCTTTTGGTAAAAATAGTGAAGAAGTTATAGAATTAACAGGTAAGAGAAAATTAGTTTTAGGTTTATTCCTGTTCTCTTTTGTAATAATGATAGTAGGTGTTGTACCTTGGACTAACTTTGGGATAACTATATTTGAAAAGTCAACAGATTGGCTTAATGGTGCATCTTTAGGAACTTGGTATTTCTCAGAATTAACAGTATGGTTCTTTATAATGGCTGTTGTAATAGCTTTATTATATAGAATGCCAGAACAAGAGATAGTTGATTCATTTATAGCAGGATGTGCTGATATGGTTGGGGTTGCTCTTGTTATAGGTATATCAAGAGGTGTATCTTTTATGATGACAAACACAGGATTAGATTTATTCATATTAGATAAAGCATCTGGAATGTTAAATGGAGTTGCAGGCTTATTATTTGCAAACTTAGCTTATGTAATATACATAGCTTTATCATTCTTAGTACCATCAACTACTGGTCTTGCATCAGTATCTATGCCAATATTTGCACCTTTAGCTAAACAATTAGGTATATCTCCAGAAATAGTAGTTTCAGCTTTCTGTGGAGGATGTGGTATAGTAAACTTAGTAACTCCAACATCAGGAGTTGTTATGGGTGGTCTTGCAATAGCTAAAATAGACTATGCAACTTGGGTTAAATTTGTAAGTAAATTGTTAGTTCTTGTATTTATAGCAACAGTAATAATATTATCAGTTGGACCTATGATATTAGGATTATAATAGTTAAAACATAAATATATACATAAAAAAGAACTGTTTATTTTAAGAAACAGTTCTTTTTTACATGTAAGGAAACTAGATTGCATAATTTTATGTAAATAACCTATGAATGATAGCAATAATGTAAAAAATGACATTTTGAGCAACGAACAGAGTCATTGGCGACATGAGCAAAGTAAATTTTTTATATATGAAATGAGGAATATAAATAAAAAAATTATTTAGGCATAAAAATAAGGGGATTGACCCCTTTAGAATTGTGTAACAAATAATATTTAGATTAAGCTGTAAATTCTACATCTTTTACATTTTTAGATGCTTCAGAATCTAATTTTTTAATATAAACATTTCTTGTTATTCCATATTCGTTTTTTCTTTGGAATTTTGCTTCGAATCCTAAATTTACCACCGTATTTATACTATAGATATTTTCTGTAGCTATTGCTGTTACTATATATTTTTTACCCCTTTTAATAGAAGACTCTATTCTAGTTTCTAATAATATTCTATGCAGAGAATTACCACGATAAAGTGGATCTACCATTACAAACCCAGATACAAAAATATCATTTAAGTCATAATCTAAATCCATCTCTGAAATATAATTTATATAATCTCCACTTGGAATTTCACAAAGAGCAGAAGCTACTAATATATCTTCAATATAGCAACCTACTATAAAGCCACCTTTGTCTAAAATATCTTTTAGATAAAATACATCGCGAAATTTAAGCCAGTTTTTATTATCCATGGTACTATGAACCCTGTGATATAAATCAACTACATCATTAAACTTATCGGGAGTAATAAAACAAACATCACCATATAAGTTTTCACAAAGCTTTCCATTGAATTTTGATAATTTTACTGTTTTTATCACAACTAAGCACCATTCGTTCACATAAGTTCGCTACACCTATGCAGTTCTCTTATGAACTTCTCATACTTTCATATGAGAGCAGACTATTTCTTCACCCTCGACATTACTCGTTAGGGGCAACCCACTTCCACCATCAATCGCTTATGGTGTACGAGACAAATCTCTAGTCGTTGAGGGTTTCCCTATTCAGGACTTCCCTGCATGAACATCCATTGTAAAAGCACTTAGGGTTTAACCATATGCCATCCACAAACTTTTTTCTACTTTCGTTCCATCACGCTTAAAGCTATTCGCTTTTACGTTGTGGCATTGTGGCTTTAGGAATTATCTGCAATTCAAGTTGTGTCCTATGCAGATTTCTCTACATACGAGGCTTTTTAAGTTACCTCTTTTCTTAGACTAAGGAGACTTAAAATTATAATCTCCTTGTAAGTTACTATATAATTTTTACTGTTTCATAATTGTTTTATAAAAATATTTAGATTTGTTTTATCTAATTTATTAACTTAAGATGATAATATTATATCATAATTTTTGATAAAAAAGACTTGTTTTTGATGCTTTTTTTAGAAAAATATAAAAAATTTAAAATTATATTAAAGATATGATTATTTACTATTTTCAAAAAATAAGAATAAAAAAAATAAACCTATATATAGGTTTATTTTTTTATTTTAGTCTTGATAATTTGCAACAGCATTACTAGCTGCAAATATAGCTTCATCTACTGCGGATAATGTATTTTGAATTTGATGTTTGTTATTTTGCTTTTCAGCGTTTTGTAGTGCGTGTTTCAAACAAATTTGAGCACTTTGAAGTTGACTAAAAGCATCTTTTAATTCATTTTTTGAATTTTTCATAGTTACCTCCAATTTAAAAAATAATTATGTATGATTATTTGTTCAATAAAAGTATTTACAATATAAATATATATATTCATTTTTATACTTTATTAATTTGGAATATAAAATTTTTTATGGGAAATTATAAAAATATAATTTATTTTAAGGAGTAAAATATGGAAAAAATTAAAATATCAAATTTATTAAAAAATAAATTATTTTACATTATATGTGTAATTATAATATCGTTAAGTTCATTAGGTATGAATAAGCATAATCTTATAGAAGATAACAAAATATATAAG
>NZ_NOJZ02000059.1 GCF_002251085.2 Romboutsia maritimum
TCAGCTTTATTCCATCCTTCTTTTGATACTTTTATAGCTGTTTCATATCTTGTATTTCCTACTATTTTATTAGTATCTACTGAATTTAAAGTATTTGAACTACTAATTGATCCTCCACCTGAACTAGATGGCTTTCTATATTTTTCTCCTATTATCCCAACTGGAGATAATGATTTTAATTCAAAAGATAATTTATTTTCTTTTTTGTCTATTTTTAATCCTTTATCTACTCCAATAAATTCTATTGTTCCATCATGTTTTTGGTGAACAATACTTATATTTTTATAATCTAATAAATTTCCTAAGTATGAGATAACTACATTTACCTTTTCATTTTCTGATAAATTATACTTTTCTTTAGATTCAAGATTTTTTAAATTTACATCTTCTAAAAATAGTATTTCTTTTCCTTTTATTTTGTCTGATATATTTTTATATTCTTTACTATCATTTATAATAGCTGATGATAAAACTTTTATATTTAATGGTAATTTTTCTATAGTTACTTGATTAAATGTTTTATTAGCAATCTTAAGTTTTTCTTTTGCATTTTCCAAAACTTCTATAGTAGCTTTTGGAACTTCTTTCTTTTGGTCTTCACTTAATAAATTATATTTTTTTATACTATTATCAACCTCTTTAAAATTTTCTGAAGTAATTACTTCTGGTAACTTTTCTACTAATTTTATAAATTTATCTACCTCTGGTATTTTTTCAAGAGTATCTTTAGCATCATTTAATGCCTGTATAAAAGATTCCATCTCAGTTTTTAAAGTAGCTGCATCATAAATATCCTCTCCACCTATACTTGTGGACATCATACTTCCTATATCATCATCTGAAGGTATGCTCATTTTTATACTTTCCACTACTTCTTGAAAATCTTTCCAACTTTCTTTAGTATATTCTTTCTCGTTTAATTTAAATATTTCATTTAAATTAGATTTCAGCTTATATATCTCATCTACTGCTTTTATATCTTCTCCATAACTTTGGGCTGTATAATGAATTCTTATTGTATCTCCATCTTTTAATCTATAATCTGACATTAATTCACTTGGATTTACACCATTTACACTATACATCCATCCACTAAAAGCTCCATGTTCTTTTTCTTGTAGTGATTCACTCTTATCTGAATTTAAATATACTTTAGATAAATAAAAAGTATCGTTTAGTGAACCTTGTTTTTCATAACTTAATTTAATACCTTTTATTACTCTATCAAATACATAAGAAGCCTTTTCACCTTCTTTTATTTCAATCTCAGTAGGTTTTAATATATCAGGTTGTCCTAAAACTCTTCTCTCAATAGATAGTGTTATTTTTGAATTATTATTTTCTCCACTTTCACCTTTTATAAATTTATCTAACTTATTATAGCTTTTTAAAATTTGTGGATTCATTTTATCAATATCATAATGAATAATTAATTCATCACCATCTTTTAGATTATAATTATTCCATCCTTGATTGCTTATATTTCTATTAATAGCATATATCCATCCATCTTTACTATTATCTTTTAATCCAAATATACTATTTATTAAGATTGTAGATTCCCCTATTTTTGTATAGTCTATATTCTTATCTCCAATAATTCTTTTTAAAATTGTAAAAGCTGTATCCTTATCTTCTAATTTAATATCTTTTCCTTGATATATTGTTTCTTTGCTATTTCCATATATTCCTACAGTTATACTTTTTTCACTATTATCTTTCTTTAGAATTTCATGTGCATTTATTATTGACGGAATAGATAAATTTAATATTAACGATAGAATTGTTATTATAGATAATAACTTTCTTTTGTTTTTCTTCATATTTCTCCCCCATTTAGTTGATTTTTATATAAAAAAACAGAGAGATATCATAAGTAATTGATATCCCTCCGTTTTTCGGTCAGAATAATTTTAATTTTTAGCTATACATTTTAATTTTTCATCTAAAGATTTAAATTTATAATCATTTGAAAATTCTTTTAACGCTTGATTATTATATTTCATAGCATTTAAATAGTCTTTAATATTTATATATGAATTAACTATATTATTATACAAATCTGATTTCACTAAATTTATACGATTTTTTATATCTTTATCTTTTCTTATTTTGTTCAAATCTATATTTTTTAAAAACTCTAATGATTTTATGTAATATTTAATTGCTTCACTAAAGTCATTCTTTTCAAAATATATATCTCCTAATAATTTATTTGTTGTCTGATCTTCGTATATTTCTAATGCTTTTTTTAAATACTCTATTGCATCATCATAGTTTTTCATTTGGTATAAAGTATTTCCAAGGTTATGGTATGTAGTATTATTAGGAAATTTATCTACTAATTCTTGTCTAATACTCAAGCTTTCTTTATAATTTCCTTGTTCTATATAAGAAGATGCTAGTAAACTCAATGAATTATACTTAACTTCTTCAAATTCTCTAGTTGTAATATCATTTACATTACTTAAAGTTCCTAATATTTTTTTACAATATTCTTCTTGTTCTTTATATTTTTCTAAAAGCATACATATATATGCCATGTCCGTTCCTATTTTAATTATTGATTTTGGATTTTGATTTATGCATTTTTTGTAGAAACTATATGCTTTTAAACTTTTGTCATTTTCATATGTATATAACTTGCCTAATATGTACATTAATTCGAAACTTTCTGGATAACATTTGTATATTTCTTCATAAAATTCAATTCTTTTTTCACTAACATTTATAAGTGCAAATCCCATATTAGAAATAAATCCTATTATATTTCTAACTCTATCTTTTTCTAACTTATTTATGTACTCAAGGCACTTATCGTAATTTTCTTGTTGAAAATGTAAAATAGCATACTTTTCTATTGCAACATAATTTGTAGGATTTATTTCTAATGCTTTTTCAAATAGTTCTCCTGCCTCACAGTAAGTTTTATCATCTAATAAAAGGTTAGTAATTATATTTTTTTCTTTCATATTTTCATACATTTTTCTATCTATTTTTAATTGTCCTAAATTAGTATAGCATCCTGTTAAACCTGGAAATTGTGGATAATTATTTATTATATAGTTAAATTTTCTCTCTACTTCTTCAATAATTTTCAAACGTTTTGTTTTACTCATTCTTTTATTTATAGTTCTTAATAATTCGCCTACTTCTCTATAAAGATTCTCTGCTTTTTTGTCTTTTTCTTTATTTTTTAATAAATGCTCTTTTTTATACTTATTGTATAAATCATCTAAATTAACATTAGAATTTTTCATTATCTCTTTAATTTGTTCCTCAAATGCATTCATATAATTATCTATATTCAATGGTTTTTTATTTTCCACATCATATAAAGTAATTATTTGTTCTTCAATTGAACATAAAACTAATATTTCTCCTGTATTATAATTTAGTGGAATTATATATATTCTTGCAGAAACTGTTTCAATTTCTATATGTAGTATAAATTTTTCTTTATCTATACTTTTAATTGGTTTGACTTTTATTGATTTTATAAATGGACTTGAATTTAAATGGTTATAAACATCATTACAAGGCATTAATTTATCCTCTATTTTTTTCACCATTTTCACTATATCATTTTCAGATACATATGAATATGTATCTTTATGTACTTCTAATAAATTATACTTTTTTAATATTTTTTTTAAAATCTCTTCACCCATACTTACATCTCCCTTTTGGTGTTTTTTCTCTGGGTTATAAAAGATGCACTACGCACTCTTTCACCCCGAAAGATTTGTATAGAATTTAAGGCAGGTCTCCTGACTTGAAATCTTCCTACTTGCTTAAGCCTTCCCAGTTTAACTAGTGGCTAAGGATTTTCCTTGTTTAAGCTTTCGTCATTCTTACAGTAGCGGGGGCTGTTGTGGATTTTCACCACATTCCCTTTTAAGTATATTTAAATACAACCATAAATCCATAATATTTTATTTTCTTTACAATTATTATGGTAGTATATAAAATCTTAAAAATCAACATAATGCATGAAAATAGCTACCTCAGATTTAGATTTTATGTGTAATCCACGCTTAATCTGAAATATAAGCTTCCTTCCATGTAGGTAAAATACACCTACAAATGTCAGTATAGCTTATATTTTC
>NZ_NOJZ02000005.1 GCF_002251085.2 Romboutsia maritimum
GCTGAAAGCATCTAAGCGCGAAGCCTACTTCAAGATAAGATTTCCCACCGTAAGGGTAAGATCCCAGGAAGACTACCTGGTTGATAGGTCGAAGGTGTAAGTGCAGTAATGTATTTAGCTTAACGATACTAATAGATCGAGGACTTGACCAAGAATTAAAATGATAATTCCTAAATGTATGCAGTTTTTAGAGTATTAACTCTAAAACTTAATAGAAATGTTAAGCATAAAGATTATGTGGTTATAATAGCAAAGAGGATACACCTGTTCCCATTCCGAACACAGAAGTTAAGCTCTTTAGCGCTGATGGTACTTGGAGGGCAACCTCCTGGGAGAGTAGGACGTAGCCACGTAATCTTTTTTATTTAAAATAATTAAAAAAATAAAAAGATAGCAAGTTTGTGCTATCTTTTTTTAATGCATAAATAAGTTATAAAAAATTTAAAAATAATGTATTATATGATATTTATATTTAAAAATTTTTATTATATTTTTAATTAGCTATAAATAGATAAATTAAGTAAATCAATTTTAAATATATTTATGATAGAATATAAATATATTGCATTAACTAGAAGGGGGATAATGGTAATGGATATTATTGAGAATCTTAGAGAACAAGGAATAAGTGAAAAACTCATAGAAGATATATTTTATTTTAGAAGATTTTATAAATTAGAAAAAAATTTAGAGTATAGGATAACAAAATCTAATAGATATTTTTATGGAAAAGACATAATATCAATGTGCATATCATCAATACTGGAAGAAGAAAATATCTTATTATCAGGTCCAAAAGCTACAGGAAAAAATTTATTAGCAGATAACTTATCAGAAATATTTTTAAGGCCTCAATGGAATACATCTTTTCATATAAATACAGATAGTTCTACATTAATAGGTACAGATACATTTATAGACAATGAAGTAAAATTAAGACGAGGGTCAGTCTATGAATGTGCTATAAATGGAGGATTTGGAGTGTTTGATGAAATAAATATGGCAAAAAATGATGCAATAGTTGTACTTCATTCAGCACTAGACTATAGAAGAGTTATAGACGTTCCAGGATATGAACGAGTAAATTTACACCCAGCAACGAGATTTATTGGGACTATGAATTATGAATATGCAGGAACTAAAGAATTAAATGAAGCATTAGTATCTAGATTTATGGTTATAGATATTCCAGAGATAGAAGAGGAAAAGATAATGATGATTTTAAAAGATGAATTTGATGATGCGGATGAAGAAAAATTAAATCAATTTGCAGGAATTTTTTTAGATCTTCAATTAAAGTGTAAGAATGGAGAAATTTCGAGTAAATCTGTTGATTTGAGAGGCCTTATTGGATCTTTAAAAATAATAAGAAGAGGATTAGGTCCAAATCTAGCAATTAATATGGGTATGACTGGTAAAACATTTGATATATATGAAAAAGAGATAGTTGGAGATATTATTAAAACAAGAATACCAGATAAATGGGAGAGTAAAGATATATTTCCAAATAAAAAGTTATGTCATATTAAATAGGTGATAAAATGAAATGGATATATAATGAATATGAATTTGATAATAGAGTAAACAACTTATCTTGGACAATATCTGGAAAATACAATGAAGATATAGATATATTAGAAAAAGACTATTCATCAAAGGATGTGTCACTTTATTTTGCAATAATATCAGGAGCTAGGCGTAAATATGTAGATTGGGATATGGTAAAAAAGTATTTAGTAAATAGGATTAATCATGGTTATGATAAAGAAACAATACTAAATTTAGTACAAATAACTTTAAATAATATAGTAGAATCAAAAGTTATACAAGATAGACCTGGAGTTGAGGATATAAGGCAAAAGGCATATAAGGATATAGTTTCTAATTTTAATAAAATATATGAAAATGAAATACTAGAAAAAGTTAAATATGCATTTATACTTGAAAGTATGGGAAAACATCCAGCGTTAAGTGGGCTTAATAGAAGGATTGTTAATGATATAAAGGATATAAATATAAACTATAATATGTTAGAAGTGTTAAAAGGAATAGATGAAATATATTTAAATTATTTTGAAAAAATTATTAATAAAAGTGAAAATAATATAGATATAAATTATAAAAATAGTAAAGAAATTGATTTTGATACATTTTCTAATTTTATGTATGAAGAATTATACAGTGAGGAAGAAGAAAAACTTGTAGAAAATGAGATAAATGAGATATCATCATCTATGTTAGTAGAAAGTATAGGTGAGATAAATAAGGCAAATTTAAAAAACTCATCAAATAGAGTAATATATGTTGATGAAGAAACATCAAATAAAATTTATGAAAAAATAGAGTATTATTATGGAAAAGCATTTTTATCTAAATCAGAAATAAAAAAAATAGAAACTAAAAATTGTAGGAATGTTCATGAAGGATGTAGAGTACATTTTACAGATGGGGTACTAAGAAGTGAATGTAAAAATATATTTCAGGTTAAATATGTAACTAGGCAGAAAGAAAATAATATAAGTAAATATAGAGACAACATAAAAATACATAAAAGAAATATAAATAAATTAAAAGAAAGTTTATTAAGAATTTTAATTCAGGAAAGTTCTAAGAGCAGAGTATATTCAGATTGTGGAAATATTTGCGCTAATAGGGCATGGAGAGCTAGTAGAAGCAACAATAATAAAATATTTTATAAGGATATAGATAATGAAAAAGGTAGATATGTCATAGATATATTATTAGATGCTAGTGGATCTCAAAGTAGAAATCAAGCTATGGTTGCAACACAGGCATATATAATTGCAACAGCATTAACATTAGTAGGAATACCGAATAGAGTAATTGGCTTTTCTAGCTTTTTAGATTATACTATTTTAAGAAGATTTAAAGACTACAATGATGAAGTAAAAAAAAGTGAGAATATATTTGAATACTTTTGTGCAGGAAATAATAGAGATGGATTAGCAATTAAATCTGTATGTGAAAATTTAATTAGCAGAGATGAAGAAAATAAAATTTTAATAGTTCTTAGTGATGGAAAACCTAATGATATAAAAATAGGAAAAGATACACAAAGAAGTATAAGAGGAGAAATGTCTTATAGAGGTAATATAGCTATAAAAGATACAGCTAATGAAGTGAGAAGAGCTCGTCAAAGAGGAATTTTAGTACTAGGAGTATTTACGGGTAAGGAAAATGAGTTAGAAGCAGAGCGATTGATATATGGAAATGACTTTATATATACAAAAAATATTGATAGATTTTCTGATATAGTATCAATGTATTTAAAGAAAATAATTATTAACTAAAAGGTATATATAAACAGCTATAGAATATATATCTTAAGAGAGTTAATAAGATTAACATAAATTAAAGACATATAAGTTATAAAGGATAACTTGTAAAATCTTGATAATTTATATAAGATTATTATAAAAATAAAATTTTGTAAAAATCAAATAAAATTTAAAAAAAAAGAAGGTATATACAAATAAATATAGAATTATGTATATATAGTAAATAAATTGAATATATTTCATAATATTTTAGGTTCTTATAAGATTAATAGGGAAAGAGGTTAAATTCCTCTACAGCCCCCGCTACTGTAATGCAGACGAAACCTTTTATTACCACTGTGACTAATTTTCATGGGAAGGAAAAGGAAGTAGGATGAAGCTAAGTCAGGAGACCTGCCTATAGATATTCAAGTAATTTCTTCGGGGTAGGAGAAAGTTTCTTATAAATACGTATAATAGTATGGATAAAAAACGGCCTAACTTCGAGTTGGGCTTTTTATATGCCTAAAATATAAAAATTTCAATGATATTTATTAAAAAAAGAACTTATAAAAATACATATTTAAATTATGTAGTAGAAAAGGGGAAGAGTAATGAAACAATCAAAGCAATTCAATCATCTAAAATTAGGATTAGTTGCAGCATTTATGTTAATCATCTTAAATCCGGTTACATCAAATGCAATGCATATAATGGAAGGTTTTTTACCTGTCAAATGGTCTATTACATGGAGTGTAATATTTATACCATTTTTCCTTGTAGGATTAAAGTCTATAAACAAAATAGTAAAAGAACAGCCTAAGAAAAAAATATTATTAGCACTATGTGGGGCTTTTGTATTTGTGTTGTCAGCTCTTAAAATACCATCAGTTACAGGAAGTTGTTCACATCCAACAGGTGTAGGACTTGGTGCAATATTATTTGGACCAAGTGTTATGGTAGTTCTAGGAGTAATAGTACTTTTATTTCAAGCTATACTTCTAGCTCATGGTGGATTAACAACATTAGGAGCAAATGCTTTTTCAATGGCAATTGTTGGACCTATAGTATCATTTTTAATATTTAAGTTATTGAAGAATAAAAAAATCAATAGAGGATGGGTTGTATTTCTTAGTGCAGCAATAGGAGATTTAGCTACATATACAGTAACATCTTTCCAATTAGGATTAGCATTTCCAGATCCAACAGGGGGAATAATGCTTTCAGTTACTAAATTCTTAGGAATATTCTTCTTAACACAAGTTCCAATAGCTATAGCTGAAGGAATACTTACAACTATACTTTATAACTTAATAACAGAAAATGAAAAAGAGGAGGCTCACAATGGAGAATACGAGTTACAAATCAACAAATAAGACAAAAAAAACTAATTTAATATTATTACTTTTAGCTATAGTATTAATTATAATACCTTTAGTATTCAATTCAGGAGCTGAATACGGAGGAGCAGATGATCAAGCAGAAGGTGTGATTTCTGAAGTTAATCCAGGATATGAGCCATGGTTTAGTAGTATATATGAGCCACCAAGTGGAGAAATAGAAAGTTTACTATTTGCTGTTCAAGCAGCATTAGGAGCAGGGGTTGTAGGTTACTATTTAGGTAGCAGAAAGAATAAATAATTATGATAGTAATTGATAAGTATGCATATACAAATAATTTAATTAACATGAATCCCAATATAAAATTTAGTGTAGGGGCAATATTTCTTATTGCTTCTATGCTAAGTCAAAGTTTAATAATATCTACTGCTATTATATTTTTAATGAGTGCAATTATAGTCTTTATAGCTAAAATTGATCTTAAAAATTATTTGTATTTATTAAAAATACCATTAGTATTTTTGCTTATAAGTATAACAATGACATTAATAAGTATAACTTCAAATTCTGAGATATTAATTTATAGTTTTAAAATTGGAAATACTTATATAGGGGTATCTATTCAATCTGTAAATACTTCTATAAAAATATTTTTTAGAGCAATGTCATGTTTAACATGTGTGTATTTTATTATGTTGACAACTCCGTTTAACCAATTAATATTTCTATTTAAAAAGGCACATATACCAGATACAATAATAGAATTATCTATGCTGATTTATAGATTTATATTTATATTTATGGAAGAAGTATCTGATATACGTAAATCACAAGAACTAAGATTTGGGTACATAAATTTAAGAACATCATATAAATCTCTGGGACTTTTAGGTAGTTTATTATATAAAAGAATGATGATTAGATACGAAGAGATGTGTATATCTTTAGATATAAAATTATACGACGGGACATTTCACATAGTAGGAGATAATAATGTTTAAAATAAATAATTTAACTTATAAATATGAAAAAAACACTTCAGCTTTAACTAATATAAATATGGATTTTTCAAAAGGGGATGTAATAGGAATCATTGGTTCCAATGGTTCAGGAAAATCTACTTTATTTATGAATTTAATGGGTATTTTAAAACCAACATCTGGAGAAATTTTATTTAATGATAATAAATTAAAGTATGATAAAAAGAGTTTATACAACCTTAGAAAAGATGTAGGAATAGTTTTCCAAGATCCAGAAAAGCAAATATTTTATTCAATGGTATATGATGATATAGCATTTGCTTTGAGAAATATTGGTGTAGATGAAGATACTATAAATAGGAAAGTACATGAAGCTTTATTAGCTGTTAATGGAATAGATTTCATAAAAAAACCTGTACATTTTTTAAGTTATGGTCAGAAAAAAAGGATAGCAATAGCATCAGTAATAGCTATGGAAAATAAGATAGTATTACTAGATGAACCTACAGCAGGATTAGACCCAATTAGTACTAGAGCAATTGTAGATATAATAAATAACTTAAAAAATAAAGGAATTAAAATAGTCATATCAAGCCATGATATGAACTTAATGTATGAAATATGTGATTATATTTATGTATTGAATAAAGGTAAAATTATGGATGAAGGTTTGACTGAAAATGTATTTGTAAAAGAAGAAAATATAATAAAAGCAGGATTAGAGTTACCTTGGTTAGTAAAAATTCATAAAAATATGAAATTACCTTTATTTAGATGTGAAGAAAATTTGTATGAGTACTGTGAAAAAAATGTTCTTATTACAAATAATTAATTAGCCCTCGACCTATTTTAATAATAGATCAAATAAATAATTGAAATAAAAAATAACCCTTAACCTACCTAAATAAGGTACCTTAGGACTTAAAAGTCTTAAGGTTTATTTTTTTTTGATTATATTTACAAGTGTAAATACAGGTGATACAATGATTGTGTATAGGGAAAAAACTAATGGGGGGATTGTACTATGAATAAACAAATGAGGTTATTAATTGTAACAACAATGAGTTTAGTTTTATCATTAGGACTAGTGGGATGTAGTCCTACTAAAAAGGAAGAGAAAAAAGACTTTAAAGTAGGCGTTGTATTAGGAGAAGGTGGAGCAAATGACCAATCATTTAATCAATCTTCTTTAGAAGGATTAAATAAAGCTAAAAAAGAGTTAGGTATAGATGGAAAGTATTTAGAATCAAATCAAGATGCTGATTACATACCTAATATAGAAACATTTATAGATGAAAAGTCAGACTTAGTAATAGGAGTAGGTTATACTACAGCAGCAGCTATGCTTGAATCAGCAAAAAATTACCCAAATGTAAACTTCGTAGTAATAGACCACAATTATAAAGAAGAAGATAAGGAAATACCAAAAAATATGGCTTGTGTAACTTTTGATGAGAGAGAAGTTTCTTATTTAGTAGGTGTAATTGCAGCAAAAATGAGTGAAACAGGAAAAGTTGGTTTTATAGGAGGAATGAAAGATCCTAACATAACTAGATTTGAAGATGGGTTTGTAAAAGGTGTAAAATCTGTAGGTTCAGATATAAATTTATTATCTCAATATGCTAATTCATATGATGATGCTAGTTTAGGAAAATCAATAGCAAATCAAATGTATTCAAAAGATGTAGATGTTATATTCTCAGCAGCAGGTAATGTTGGAACTGGAGCGATAGAATCAGCTAAAGAAAAAGATAAATTTGCAATTGGTGTTGATATGGATCAAAATAGTTTAGCACCAAAAAATGTAATTACATCAGCTATGAAAAGAGTTGACATAGGAGTATTTGATATTATAGAAAAAGCTAAAAAAGGTGAATTTGAAGGTGGAAAAGCTATAGTTTACGGATTAAAAGAAGGCGGAGTTGGAATTGCACCTTCTACAAATAAAAATGTTCCAGAAGATATAGTTAAATACACAGAAGAACAAGCTAAACAAATAATTGATGGAAAAATAAAGATTGGTAAATAATTTAAAACTAATATAATATATAGATAGAAAGGTTTTTACTTTTATGGAAAGTAAGAACCTTTTTATTTTTACTATGAAATTTATGGATATATATATTAAATTTATGAAATGTTGGGAAAAATTTAAGTATTGACTGTCTTAAAATTTGAACAAATACTTAATTTAGATTAAAATATACTTATATCACTGTTAACAGGAGGAAAAATATGAATTTAGATACATTAAATCCTGCCCAGAGAGAAGCAGTAGAAAAGACGGATGGCCCCGTTCTTATACTTGCTGGGGCTGGATCAGGAAAAACTAGAGTTTTAACGACTAGAATAGCACACCTTATGGAAGATAAAGGAGTGCAAGCTACAAACATATTAGCAATAACATTTACAAATAAAGCGGCTAATGAAATGAGAGAAAGAGTAGAAGAAACAATTCCAGGTGCGAATACTAAAGAAATGTGGATAAGCACATTCCACTCTTGTTGTGTACGTATACTGAGAAAAGATATAAATAGAATCGGATATAATAGAAGTTTTGTTATATATGATAGTGGTGACCAAATAACGCTAGTAAAGGATTGCCTTAAGGAATTAAATTTAAGTGATAAGGTATTTGAACCAAAGTCAGTTATAAGTGCAATTTCAGGAGCTAAAGATAAATTGTATAATCCAAAACAGTTTAAAGCAATACACTTATCAGACAATAGAATGAGTAAAATAGCAGATATATATGCATTATATCAAGATCGTTTAAAAAGAAATAGTGCATTAGACTTTGATGATTTAATATATAAGACTGTTGAGTTATTTAAAGAAGAAAAAGAAGTATTAGATTTTTATAGAAGTAGATTTAAATATATAATGGTAGATGAATATCAAGATACAAGTAAAGCTCAATATGAGTTAATAAAGGTATTAGCAAAAGAACATCAAAATATATGCGTAGTTGGAGATGATGACCAAAGTATATATGGATGGAGAGGTGCTGATATAAGAAACATACTTGAATTTGAAAAAGACTATGATGATGTTCATACTGTTAAACTAGAGCAAAATTATAGATCTACTCAGATTATACTAGATGCAGCTAATACAGTTATATCAAATAATATAGAGAGAAAAAGAAAGAAACTTTGGAGTGAGAAAAAAGAAGGAGAGCTTATAAAAATACAACTTTCTGACAATGAAGTAGATGAAGCTGATTTTATAGCAGATACAATAGCAAGAGTAGCAAGAAGAGATAGAAGGCCATACAAAGATTTTGCGGTTTTATACAGAGCTAATGCACAGGCCCGTTCTATAGAGGATGCTTTAAATAGAAGCCAGATACCATATAACATATATGGAGGAACTAAGTTCTATGAAAGAAAAGAAATAAAAGACTTAGTTGCATATTTAAGAGTAATACAAAATCCACAAGATGATATATCGCTAAAAAGGATAATAAATGTACCTAGAAGAGGTATAGGTCTTAGAACTATAGAAAAAATAGAAGATAGAGCTAGTTTAAAACAAGAAAGTATATATTCAGTTCTTATAGATATTGATACGAACTCTGATATATCAACAAAAGCAAGAGCAAGTATAAGTGGATTTGTGGATATAATTGGAACACTTAGAACAATATCTACAGTATATCCTGTTAGTAAATTAATAGAAAAAGTACTAGATACGACAGGATATTTAGACGAACTTGAAAAAGATAAGAGTGAAGACTCACAAGATAGAATAGACAATTTAAAAGAGTTTATATCTATAGCACTAGAATTTGAACAAAATAATGAGGAAAAAGATTTACAAACATTTTTAACTAGTGTAGCTCTTACATCAGAGCAAAGTAATGATGAAGAAAATGATAAAGTATCTCTTATGACTATTCATACATCTAAAGGATTGGAATTCCCAGTTGTATTTTTAACAGGTATGGAAGAAGGATTATTCCCTATATCTAGAGCTGTAAGATCTATGAATGATTCTGAGATTGAAGAAGAAAGAAGACTTTGTTATGTTGGAATAACTAGAGCTAAAGAAGAATTATTTATGACACTTACTAAAAAAAGAACTTTATATGGAAAGACAAATCCTTCTATAGCATCTAGATTTATGGAAGAATTGCCATTAGAGTGTATAGAGAAGCTTAATAAAATGGAAAAAGAATTAACTTATTCAAAAGCAAATTATAATATACTTGATAAGTATACAAAAAAATATATGAATAATGTGAATAAGTCTACGGTAGCTACAAATGTAAAGGCTACTATAAAAGATAGCCAAAAAGAAACTGATATAGACGATATAAAATTAGGTAGCAAGGTACATCATCCTAAGTTTGGAATTGGAACTGTAGTTGCTATGGTAGGAACAGATGTTACGATAGCATTTGATCAACAAGGAATTAAAAAAATAAATAAAGAGTATACAACACTAGATTTATTGTAAAGTTAATATATTGGAGGCTGTTTTTAAATTGAATTTTTGATTTGAAAACAGCTCCTTTTAAATATAAAAGGAGGTTAGAAATATAATGAAAAAAGAATTTGCAAAGAATCTTATAGAGTACATATATAATAGCCCAACATCATTTCATGCAGTTGAAACATCTAAAAATCTTTTAGAAAAACAAGGATTTAAAAAATTAGAATTGGATAAAAAGTGGAGTTTAAATATAGGTGAAAAATATTATATAACAAAGAATTCATCAGCATTAGTTGCCTTTGTAATAAATTCAGATAATGTAGAGAGTGAAGGCTTTAGAATAGTAAGTTCACATTCAGATTCACCTACATTTAGAATAAAACCAAATCCAGAAATAGTAAGTGAAAATACATATTTAAAGTTAAATACAGAATGTTATGGTGGACCAATATTAAATACCTGGTTAGATAGACCTCTAGGGATTGCAGGAAGAGTAGTTGTAAAAGGTAGTGATATATTAAAACCGAAAGAGAAAATAGTAAATTTAAATAAACCTGTATGTATAATACCGAATGTTGCAATACATTTAAATAGAGATGTAAATGAAGGATATAAATTAAATAAGCAAGATGATATGTTACCATTGATTGGTTTATTAAATGAAACTTTAGAACAAGATGAATTTTTATTAAAGGAAATATCAAAACATTTAAATATTGATGTTCAAGATATCTTAGATTTTGATTTATTTTTATATGAATTTGAAAAAGGAAGCTTTATAGGTATAAATGAAGAATTTATATCTAGTTCAAGATTGGATAATTTATCTATGGCTCATGCTAGTTTAAATGCAATTATAAATTCAAAAGGAAGCAAAGGTATTAATGTTGTTTCTATATTTGATAATGAAGAAGTAGGTAGTTCTACTAAGCAAGGTGCAGATTCTAATATGCTATTAAATATATTAGAGAGAATTTGCCTATCTTTAGGAAAAGATAGGGAAGAATTTTTTACTTCTATATATTCTTCATTTATGATATCTGCAGACTTAGCTCATGCAGTTCATCCAAATATAACTAAAAAACATGACCCTACTAATAGACCAGTTATGGGAAAAGGACCTGTAATAAAAATAAATGCAAATCAATCTTATACTAGTGATGGATATTCTATATCTGTTTATAAAAATATATGCAAAGAATCTAATGTAGAGTATCAAGAGTTTGTAAATAGATCAGATCAAAGAGGTGGAAGTACTATAGGACCAATATCTTCTACTCACTTAGATATACCTTCTGTGGACGTAGGAAGCCCAATATTAGCGATGCATTCTATAAGAGAGTTGGCAAGTGTAGAAGACCATTATAATATATATAAGACATTTAATAAATTTTATGAAATATAGAGAGGAGATTTTGTTATGAAGATAGGATTATGCCTTTCAGGCGGTGGAGCAAAGGGCTCATATCAAGCAGGAGTTATAAAAGCGTTAAATGAAAGAGGAATAAATAAATTCCATTCAATATCAGGAACATCAATAGGTGCTATTAATGGTTATTTTATATTCACAGAAAATGTTGAAAACTTAGAAAAAATGTGGATAAACTTAGAATCAAATGGTGAAAACGATACCAAAATAGTTGATAACACTGTGGATAATTCTCAAGTTATTGAAAATTTAAGTGTTATTAAAGATAATTCTAATAAGAAAATTAATTTTTATGTTAATTATGTTGAAGTAGAAAATAGCATAATGAAAGAAAAAGTAGAAAATTTATGTAATCTAGATAAAGATGAAGCACTAAATAGGATAAAATATAGCTCTTTGTTACCTTTTAACCCTAATTATACAGGTAGTGTAAGTGAACAATTTAAGAAAGATTTAAAAGAAGGTTTATATAACGGATATAAGCTAGATGGGGGCTTATTAAGAAATACATTAATTCAACCATTAATTGAGGATAATGTGGATAAAATCATTATAATATCCACTAGATATGATTACAATTTACCTAGAGATATAAAAGGACAGTATGACGAAAATAATATAATTATAGTAAGACCTAAAACTATTTTTAGTAGAAAAGACACACTTAGATTTGAAAATGAATTCTGTAATGAACTGTTTGAAGAAGGATATGAAATAGGTAAAAATATAGAAATAAACATAAATAAATCTATGTAAATAAATACAATAATATCAAAAACATTGAATAAACTGCTAAATGTTAGTATAATATAAAGGTTCGTTAATATGAGAAAATAATATATGGAGTTGATTATAAATATGGCAACTAAAAGAATAGCAGTTTTAGGTGGACCAAGATGTGGTAAAACTACATTAATACAACATTTATATGTTGAAATGAAAATTGCAGGACTGAATCCAGGATATGCATTAGAATATTCTACTGAATATCTAAAGGATAAAGGAATGATAGAAACTATATCTGAGCAATATGGTATTTATCTAGGACAAAAAAAATTAGAAGATGAATTATCTGTATTTGATTACGCCCTTACAGATTATGCTACTTTTGTACCATACATATACGGTAGATTTATGTTAGGTAATAAAACTAGAACTAAAAAAGAAATACAAATCCTTAAAGATTTATATTGTTTAGCTATAGAGGATGTACAAAACTACGATATGATAATATATGTTCCAAGAGAATTTGGATATGTACAAGATGGAGTAAGATGGCAAGCAGAAGATGTAGCACTTCAAATAGATAATGCTATATTAAACTTCTTACAATCAGAAAATATAAAATATGTAGAGGTTAAAGGATCAACTAAAGAAAGAGCTAAGGAAATACTACAATTATTAGATATTGATTATAAAGAAACAGAACAATTAGATGAACAATAAAGATAAGTTACTATTTAATATAGTAGCTTATTTTTAGCTTATTTTTTTATTTTGTGAGATTTTTATATAACTTAGTATATAATATATATGAAGAATACATAAATAGATAAGAATGGAAAGGAAGATTAAAATGGAAACTAAAAACGCAATAGTAACGATAGAAATGGAAAACGGTAAGAAAATAGTGATGGAGTTATATCCAAATATAGCTCCAAATACTGTTAAGAACTTTGTAACATTAGTACAAAGTGGATTTTATAATTCAGTAACATTCCACAGAGTAATAGAAGGATTTATGCTACAAGGAGGATGCCCAGATGGAACAGGAATGGGTGGTCCAGGTTATGCTATAAAAGGTGAATTCAGAGGTAATGGTTTTACAAATAATTTAAAACATGAAAGAGGAGTTATATCTATGGCAAGAACAATGGCTCCAAATTCAGCTGGATCTCAATTCTTTATAATGCATAAAAATTCACCACATTTAGATGGACAATATGCAGGATTTGGTAGAGTAATAGAAGGAATAGATGTTGTTGATGAAATAGCTAAAGTAGCTACAGATAGAATGGATAAACCTAAAACTGAGCAAAAAATGAAAGAAGTTACAGTAGAGACTTTTGGGGTAGATTATTCAGACGTTGAAAAAATGTAATCAAAAATGGATATTATATCCTATTTACATTATAGTAAATTTAATTTACAATAGTAGATGCAATAAATCCTAAAACACAATAGATATATATTAATTAAATGTAAATAATTTAAACCATATCATTTATAACACACCAGGTAATTTGGTAGAATTAAATTAATTTTTTTAATTAATAAAATAAGGAAGGTATCCACCTTCCTTTTTTTATTAATATATTATAAATTTTTAATTGCATTAGTAAGGTTAGGAACTAGTTGTTTCTTTCTAGAAACTACACCTTCAGCAAATACACCTTGAGAAGCATCCACTTTAAATGATTCAGATATAACCTTATCTTCAGCTTTGTATATTAGATAAGAACCTTCCTTTATTATATCTGTTATTGCAAGAACTAACATATCATAATCAGTACTATTTATATAAGATAGGAATTCATCTTTTTTAGCAAATATAGAGTCAATGTCTAATGTAAATACTTGACCTATACCTACTCTCTTACCGCTCATGTTAAATTCTTTAAAGTCCATGTTTACTATTTCTTCTATGCTAAATTCATCTAAAGATGTACCAGCTTTAAACATTTCCATTCCATATTGTTCCATATTAACTTTAGCAATTTTACTTAACTCTTCGCAAGCTAACTTATCCATTTCAGTAGTTGTTGGAGATTTGAAAATTAATGTATCTGATAATATAGCTGATAATAGTAGTCCAGCTATTTCATAAGGTATTTCTACATTATTTTCTTTGAACATTTTGTAAATTACAGTACAACTACATCCTACAGGCATAACTCTAAAAGACATAGGAACGTCAGTAACTATACCACCGATTTTATGATGATCAACTACTTCTACTATATTAGCTTGTTCTATACCATCTGCACTTTGAGCATATTCATTATGATCAACTAAAACAACATTTTTCTTAGTTGGATTTAGAAGGTGACTTCTAGAAACTAATCCTAAGAATTTATTATTATCATCAACAACAGGATAAGATCTAAAGTTTGTATCTAACATAATTTCTTTGATGTCATCTGCATAATCATTTTTATTGAAAATTATTAAGTTTTCATTAGATATTATACTTTCTAAGTAATTACATTGATTTATTATATTAGAAGCTTTATAAGTATCACAATCTACAGATATTACAGATACTTTATTTTGTTTAGCAAGAGCTAATAAATTATCTGATAATTTTGTGTTGCCAGTTAATATTAAAAGTTTAACTTTTGTATCTATAGCATATTCTATAGTATCATATCTATCACCAACTATAGCTATGTCACCTTCTGATAGAAGATCTACAATAGTGTCCATACCAAATGATAAAGTTACAACTCTACCTGATATATTTTCATCACAATTAACAAGTACTGAACCATTAAGATTTTTGCATATATTTGATAGAGATGTATGTACAGTACTAAAATGTTGATGAAGTAAGCTTTGAGCTATTTCCTTCATAGTGATTATTCCTACGAAATTTTCTTCATTAGAAACTACAGGTAATGTTTTAACATTTTTTTCAGTCATTAAATTGTAAGCCTCTAATATTGAAGAATTAGGATTTAAAGGAACCACTTTATCGTAACTTAAATCCTTAACTTGTATTTTTACGTTATCTAAAACCTTAGGTCCATCTACTTTAAAATAATCTAAAGCAAATTTTGCCTCTTTTCTTATATCTCCTAGAGCGTAAGCAGTAGCATTTTCACCTAATTGATTTTTTAGGTATGCTAACGAAATTGAAGAGCATATTGAATCTGTATCTGGATTCTTATGCCCGAAAACTAATAATGTCATTTTAAATACTCCTTTCATAAAAAAATAACTAAAAATTAACAAATGTTAATTAGAAATTACATTAAAAGCATATATTGGTTTGAAACCAATAAAATATTATATGAGAAATATTATATCAAAAGGAGGAAACGATTTGTTACAAAAACGAAAAAAATTTAATAAAGTAACTGTATTATTGCCAATTATTTTATTAGTCATAACTGCAACATATATAAGTATTAAGTTAAAATCAGAAAAAAATTTATATGAAGACAACACGAGGGTAATAGATACTATAAGTCAAGTTTTAGATTTAAATACAGTAAAATATAACTATAGTAATATAGTAACAGTTAAAAAGGATAAAAGCATAAATGACTTTAAAATACCTTTCACAGAAAAATCATTTATTATTAAATATAATGGAACTATAAATGGAGGAATTAAACCAGAGGATATAAAGGTAATAAAAAACACGGGAACTAAAATATATATAGACGTTAAACAGTGTAGAATATTAGACCATTATATAGATGATAAAAATATGTATGTATATGATGTTAAAAATTCAATATTTAATAAGGTTCAAGTACAAGAAGTATTAAAAGATTTAAATAAATATAAACAGGATTATGAAAAGAAAATAGTAAATGAAGGATTTATGGATGAAGTAAAAAGTAATACTAAATCTAGTTTAGAAAATTTACTAAAAAATATGGGATATAAAGAAGTGGTTGTTAGTTTTAAATAATACATAAAATAATTTTAAAAGTATTTAAAAAGCCAATCTAGTAAATAATATTTACAGATAGGCTTTTTGTTTTTTGACGAAGAAAAAATATTGATAAAAAAATAACAATATATATTGACATACTTAAGGAGATAATATATTATCAAGATATAATAATATTGTTAAAAAACTAACACAAAATTCATATAAATTATAAAATATATAAATTATAAAAATAGGAGAAATAAGATATGAGTAAAGATAAAAATATAATTAGCATAGAAAAGATGGTAGATGAATTAGTTTATAAAGCTAATATAGCAAAACAAGAGATGCTTAAATTAGATCAAAAAGGCATAGATAGTATTGTTAAAAAAATGACAAAGAGTGGTTTAGATAAGCATATAGAACTTGCTAAATTTGCAGTAGAGGAAACTAAAAAAGGTGTGTTTGAAGACAAAGTTACAAAAAATATATTTGCAACAGAATATGTTTACAATAGTATAAAGTATAAAAAAACAGTGGGAGTAATAGAGGAAAATGATGAAGATGGATATATGCTAGTAGCAGAACCAATAGGTGTTATAGCAGGCGTGACTCCTGTAACAAATCCTACTTCAACAACTATGTTTAAGTCTATAATATCTATAAAATCAAGAAACCCAATTATATTTAGTTTTCACCCTTCAGCTCAAAAATGTTCAGTAGAGGCTGCTAGAATTTTAAGAGATGCAGCTATAGCTGCAGGTGCTCCAGAAAACTGTATACAATGGATAGAAGAACCATCAATAGAAGCATCTAATTTATTAATGAAGCATGATGGTGTAGCTTTAATACTTGCAACAGGTGGACCAGGTATGGTAAAAGCAGCATATTCGTCAGGAAAACCAGCATTAGGTGTGGGTGCAGGAAATGTACCTTGCTATATAGAAAAGACAGCTGATGTATCTCAAGCAGTTAACGATCTTATACTATCTAAGACATTTGATAATGGAATGATATGTGCATCTGAACAGGCAGTTATAATAGATGAGGTAATATATAAAGATGTAGTAAGTTTGATGAAATATTATAATTGTTATTTTTTAAATAAGAAAGAAAAAGAACAATTAGAAGACCTAGTTATTAATAAAGAAAGTTGTTCAATAAATCCAGGTATAGTTGGCCAAAGTGCATATACTATAGCTCAAATGGCTGGAATAAAAGATGTTCCTAAAAATACAAAAATATTAATAGCAGAACTTAAGACAGTAGGAAAAGAAGATTTATTATCAAAAGAAAAATTGAGTCCAATATTAGCTTGTTATAAAGTGAAAGGATTTAAAGAAGGTATACAAAGATGTGTAGAAATGACTGAGTTTGGAGGATTAGGTCACTCAGCTGTTATACATTCAAATGATGATGATGTAATATTAGAATTTGGAAAAACAATAAGAACAGGTAGGATAATTGTAAATGCGCCATCAACTCACGGTGCAATAGGTGACATATACAACGTAAATATGCCATCACTAACATTAGGATGTGGTTCTATGGGAAACAACTCAACAACTGACAATGTGTCTGCGGTAAATTTAATAAATATAAAGAAATTAACAAAGAGAAAAAATAATATGCAATGGTTTAAAGTTCCTGAAAAAATATATCATGAATTTGGTTCTATAAGTTATTTAGAAAAACTTCATAATGCAAATAGAATTATGATTGTTACAGACAAAGTTATGGTTCAATTAGGAAATGTAGAAAAGTTAAATTATCACTTAAGAAAAAGAAGAAATCCAGTAATGGTAGAGGTATTTTCTGATGTAGAGCCAGATCCATCAGTAGAAACAGTGTTAGATGGTGCTGAGAAAATGAAAATATTTAAACCAGATACAATAATAGCTTTAGGAGGAGGTTCTGCAATAGATGCAGCTAAAGCTATGTGGTTATTTTATGAAAATCCAGATGTAGATTTTAATGACCTTAGACTTAAATTTATGGATATAAGAAAAAGAGTATTTAAGTTCCCTAAATTAGGAAAACAAGCTCAATTAGTGGCAATACCAACAACATCAGGAACAGGGTCGGAAGTTACTTCATTTGCAGTTGTTTCTGACAAAACTAATAATATGAAATATCCATTAGCGGATTATGAGCTTACACCAGATATAGCAATTATTGATCCAAGCTTAGTAATGACAGTTCCAGCTAATGTTACCGCTGATACAGGGGTTGATGTTTTAACACATGCTATAGAAGCTTATGTATCTGTAATGGCTACAGATTATACAGATGCATTAGCTATAAAGGCTATACAATTAGTGTTTGATTATTTACCTAGAGCATATAAAAATGGAAATAACAGACAAGCAAGAGAAAAAATGCATAATGCGTCATGTATGGCAGGAATGGCATTTACAAATGCGTTTTTAGGAGTAAATCACTCCTTAGCACATAAACTAGGTGGAGAGTTCCATATACCTCATGGTAGAGCAAATGCAATATTATTACCACATGTAGTTAAATATAATGCATCTAAGCCAACGAAGTTTGCTGCTTTTCCTAAATATAAAGAATTTGTAGCTGATAAAAAATATGCTGAAATATCTAGATTTTTAGGGTTAAAAGCCGATACAGTTGAGCAAGGAGTAGAAAGTTTAATAGAGGCGATAAATAATTTGTTAGTGGAATTAAATATACCAAGAACAATAAAAGAATGTGGAATAAATGAATTTTCGTTTATATCTAAGGTTGATAAATTAGCATTAGATGCTTTTGATGATCAGTGTACACCAGCAAATCCAAGACTTCCGCTAGTAGAAGAATTAAAAGAAATTTATTTGACAGCTTATGGAGAAATAAGTAATAAATAAATAATTGAAATATTCAGAAAATTAATTGACTAAAGTAGTAAAACAGAATATAATTTAAATATAAATAAATGTAAATAAAAAAATTCAGGGGCCTATTAAGGCCCCCTTATTATTTTATAAAAAATTATATATTATTTTAAAAATTATTTTAAAGTTTTAGATATATAAACTTTTTCATTATCATTTTTTATATTAAAGATAGAGTCTTTATAATCAACTTCAAAATTAGCGAAAGCAGAAAATAAATCTATATCTCTCATTAAATGAATAGTCATAGTATTTTTATCTTTATTAATTCTTAGAATTAGAGATCTAACAAAAGGGAACTGAATTCTTGAGTTAAAAAATTCTGATTCTTTAGTACATACATCTAGACTTCTATAATTTAAATCTATAAATATATCTAAGTCATTGTCTTCTTCTCTAATTATTCTGTATTCAAAATCTGTGTCCAATGCTAAGTTTCCAATTGTAATCATAATAACACCTCGTATTCTAGTATGTGTATTATAAAATAATAACATACAAATATGATATAAACTATAAATAATTATTTATAATATATATATTGGTAAAGAAAAAGAGCTTTCATTGGGGGAATGAAAGCTCGAATTGGGGGAGATTGAGTTAAATATTTAATTTTCATTAAATATTATATCCCTTGGTAAAATAAATATACAAAATTAATGAAAATATTTATTAAAAAATTTATCTCTTTTTATTAAAAAACTTAGAACCTAAATATTTTTTTATATCTTCTTGAGATGAAAAATCATCTATAAGAATTTCTCTCCCAGTATCTTCAAATATAACTAAAACCTCACAATCACCTTGTAAGAAAAATTTTGCTACTGTATCTTCTCTAACTTCTCTAACTTTTGTTATTCCTTTTTTAGTTTTTTCATAATCTTTAGTATAGTAACTTTCCATCATGTTTATTATCTTTGTGTATCTATTCATAAAATACCTCCTACGATTAATCTTAAAAAATGTGTTATAATAATTGTTTGTATTAACTTAATAATTATAACAAGGAGTAATAATAATGACTAGTATAAAAAAATTAGATATTTTGAATTGTATAGATTATGCTAATAAAAATAAATTATTTCAGAGGCTAAATGATGTATATGAAATTTTACCAAAAGGAAACTGTACAGGTTGTGGTAACTGTTGTATGGAATCAGTAGGTATTAATTTGATAGAATTTATAAATATATTTAATTATTTAAATGAAAAAGATGATTTAAGAAGAAAATGTCTAAATAAAGTAATAGATTATTATTTTTTAGAATATATAAAAAAGAGTCCATGTCCATTTAAAGATGAAAATAATAGATGTTTAATATATGAGGTAAGACCTTTAAATTGTAGGTTATTTGGTCATTGGAAAAAAGAAGACTATAATAAAAATTTAAATACTGTAACACAAAAAAATGTAGATTATAAAAAATTAATTAAATCAAAATATGGTTTTGAAATAAGTGATGAAATAGTTAAGTTTAGAATAAATTATTGTGATGAATTTATACCAGAAAAAGGATATTTAAGTAAGTCTACAAGGTTGGGATTTGCAGATGATCTTATGGTATTAGATTCTAAGATTTATTCAAATGGTGTCGTAGATATAGAGTTTAAGGATAGAGGGATAGTAGAATATTTTATAGATTTACTATTAGATGAAAATGTAGCTTATAATATAAAGATAAGAGTATCTAAAGATGAACACATAAGATTTATAGCAATTAATAGACTAAAGAAGATGTTAATACGATAGTGGTGATTAAATGAACTTAGAACATATAAAAGGAAAAACTTTTTATATAAAAGGAGGAACTAATACTGGAATATATCTGTTTGAAGATAATACAGCAATAATGATAGATCCAGGATTAGGAGGATTAAGACCTAAAAAGATTAATAAAATTTTAGAGCAAAATAACATAGATTTGAAGTTTATAATAAATACCCATGAACATGATGACCATTATGGTGGATGTATATATTTTAAACAAGATAAAGAAGAGTTAAATATATTGTCATCAGAGTATGCCAAATTATATATAGAAAATCCAGACTTATTTTCAAAGTATATTATAGGAGGTAAGTCAAATGGATTTTTAGATGATAAATTAAAAAATAAATGTTTAGGAAAAATACGTATAAATAAAACCCTCAGTGAAGGAATAATAAAGTTAAATAGTGAAGATTTTATAATTATAGAGATTAAAGGACATACACCAGGAAGTATAGGTGTTATGACTAATGATAAAGTATTTTTTGTTGGAGATCTTTTAGTTGGAGAGGATATACTTAGAAAATATGATTTTTTATTCATATATGACATAAAAGAGTATTTAAAATCCCTACAAAAAATTAAAGATATAGACTTTGAATATTTAGTATTAGGACACAGTAAAAAAGTTATATCAAAAGAAGATAGCAATATTCTTATAGAAAAACATGAGATGTGTATTAATAAATATATTTATCAAATAAGAAAGTTATTGAATAAACCAATGTCATTAGAAAAAATTCTTCAGAGAATTATAAGAAGTAATAATTTAAGTAGCAATTATAAAGAATATCAATTTTATAAAAGCTCTTTAATCTCAGTAATAAGTTATTTAGAAGAGTTACAAGAGATATCATATACATTAGATGAAGGTGAATTGCTTTATTATACCAAAAAAAAATAAATTATGATAAAATAAATATGACTTTAAAAAAAGAATAAAGGGTGAGCAATATGGAATACGAAAAGTGGGATGAAGTACTAGCTCCTTATGATCATGCTGTTGAAGAATTGAAAGTAAAATTTAAAAATATAAGAAAAGAATTTCTGACAAAGGGTGAATACTCTCCTATAGAATTCGTTACTGGTAGAACAAAAAAAATAGCTTCTATAATATCTAAAGCAAATAGGCTTGATTTGGTAGATATAGAATCAGAAATGGAAGACATAGCAGGCATAAGAATAATGTGTCAGTTTGTTGAAGATATATATACTATAGTTGATTTGATAAAGTCTAGAAATGATATGAGTATAGTATATGAAAAAGATTATATTAAAAATTTTAAAGACAGTGGATATAGAAGTTATCATGTTATAATAAGGTATCCTATAAATTCGATAGCAGGCTCAAAAGAAATCCTATGTGAGATACAAATTAGAACTCTTGCTATGAATTTTTGGGCTACAATAGAGCACTCTTTAAAATATAAATACGAACATTACATACCTGAAAATTTAGCTATTAGGCTGAGAAGAGCAGCTGATGCTGCGTTTTTGTTGGACCAAGAGATGAGTGAAATCAGAGAGGATATAATGAAAGGACAAGTTATGTATCAAGTAAAATCACTTACAGTTAGAGAGGTTTTAAATACAATTCAAGACTTGTACAATGTGGGAGATACACATAAAGCTTTATTATATCAACGAAGATTAGATAGGATAGATAATGAGCGAGATATAACAGAAATATTAAATTTAAAAAAGGAAATAGATGATTTATTAGAGCAGTATAAGAATCCTAAAAAAAAGTGATTATGTGGGGTTGACTCAATTAATTTTGAGACAGTCCCTTATTTTTTGATATAAAGTAAAAAATTTAAAGGCTTATATATTAGCCTATGAAAGGATAGAACTTATGAGTTTATATGCAATAGGAGATTTACATTTTTCAACATCTGTTAATAAACCTATGGTTGTATTTGGAGAAAATTGGGCAGACCATGAAAATAAGATAATTAATAATTGGAAAGCAAAAGTTAAAGAAGATGATACGGTTTTAGTACTAGGAGATACATCTTGGGGAATAAATTTAGAACAAGCGAAACAAGACTTAGATATAATACATAATTTACCTGGTGAAAAAATTTTTATAAAGGGAAATCATGATTATTGGTGGACTACAGTAACAGGACTTAATAAATTATATGATAATATGAAATTTATACAAACTAATTTTTATGAATATAAAGATTATGCAATTTGTGGGGGAAGAGGATGGATATGTCCCAATGATGTGAAATTTGATTCTAATGATGAAAAAATATACAAAAGAGAAGAAAATAGAATAAAGTTGTCATTAGAAGCAGCACGTAAAAAGGGACATAGTAAAATCATAGTAATAACACATTATCCACCAACTAATGATAAATTAGAGGAATCTATATTTACAAAATTATATGAAGAATATAATGTAGAAAAAGTTATATATGGTCATTTACATGGTAAGGAGTCTTTTAAAATGGGACTAAAGGAAAAGCGAAATGGAATTGAATATACATTAGCTTCATCAGATTATATAGATTTTAATTTAATAAAATTATTAGATTAAAAATTGAAAATTGGTAAATACTATAAATGATATGTTAAAAATAGATAAATGGGGGAAATATTGATTTAATAAAATTGAAAAATTATTATTTCCTTTATATTAAAAAAGGAGTGTTAATAAATGAGATGGACATTAGTATTCTTATTTCTATATTTTATTCCTTTGATCATATTATTTAGGAATTATAAGAACTTCAGAAGATCTTGTATATACGGTAGTATTTACGTGGTATTAGCAACGACAATAGTAATAAGTAATATGTATATGAGTGGGTTAAATAAAATAAAAGAAGCTTTATATTACCAAAGTTATGCATCGGATGAAAGATATAAAGATAAATATGTATCTAATTTTGATAAGCAATACATTCAAGAAGATGAATCAGAAAAAAATATACAAAAAGAGAATAATACCCAGGTAAACAATGACACTGACCAAGTGGAAGAAGTAAATGAAGAAAAAGAGAGTAAGATTTGTGAAGAAACAGATTCTAAAAAAATATACAATTTTAAAAAAGACATATATGATATAGAGAGGGTAGCGTTAATACCAATGAGAGAGTGTATGGTATATACAAAAGATATCTATAAGAACCTACATAACATTAGAAATATAAAAGAGGATATTGAATATGCTCAATATACGTGCAAAGAAGTAGTAAAAACTTATAATAAGCTGGATATACCAACTCTTTCTAATGAAGATTATACAAAAGTATTAGTAAATGCTAAAAATGATGTAAAAAAAGCATATGAATTAAGAGAAAAAGCTATGGAAAGTGCAAATAAACTTATTGAAACTAAAAATCCTAAGTATATAGGAAAATTAACAGAATACTTACATTTATCGGATAAACAAATTGAGAGTTTTAAAGAAAGATTAAATGATTTAAAAGAAAAAATAGACGAAAATTAAAATATGTATATAATATAAAAAAGCTTGCTTATTTAGGCAAGCTTTTTTATATTATATACATATACTTATATAGTACGCTTTGATTTATAATAAAACTTATGATATAATGTGAGGATTATTAAGTTTAGTTAATCATTATGGAGGGTAGAGATGAGTAAATTAAATATATGTATTGATATAGATGGAACTATAACTAGTCCCTATCATTTTATACCATACTTAAATGAAATGTATAATAAAAGTATAACTGAAGATGAATGTATAACTTACAAATTAGAAGAGTTATATCAAGTTGAAATTGAAGAATTATTGCAAAAGTTTCACAATGAATATGTCCATTCTTATGGAGAAGCTCAAGTTGTTGAAGGAGCAAAGGATATTATAGGCGAATTATATAAAAATAATAATATATACTTTGTCACAGCTAGAAGTGAAACACTTACTGATATAACTACAAAATGGTTAAGTAATAATGGATTTTCTGAAATAGAGGTATATTTATTAGGTAGCGATTATAAAATAGAAAAAGCAAAAGAATTAAACTGCAATATATTTATAGAAGATAATCCTTCTAATGCTATTCAATTAGCTAAAGCAGGTATGCATGTTTTATTAATTGATACAAATTATAATAAAGAGATAGAACATGAAAATATAACTAGAGTAAATGGATGGAAAGATATTAAAGAAGTTATAGAAAAATATAACTAAGTAAACTCTACTAAATGGGGGGAGGCGATCTTATGATAGAATTAAGTTTGAAAAATAGAAAAGGCGAAATTCATGTAAATAGCAAAGAAGTTAAAGATATTTTAGGATTGCGCTCAGATTTTGAAAATGTTCAAGATATATCTAATACCATAAATCAAGAAAATATAATGGTGTATGATTGCCAATTAGCAGAAGATATATTTGATATACAAGATATAGAAGAAATACTTGAAGAACTAGGTGAAGATATAGATGAGTCCTACTTTAATGTTTTGTTTGAAGATATAAGAGCATACTTAAAAGATGCTACGGATGAAATTGAGGCTGAACTACAAGATATGTATTTATTTGATAATCTTAGATGCTTCTTTGATGTATATAATATAGATGAGACATTTACTGATTTTAAATTTGTATTTGTTGTATGTTTTAAAGATATAAAAATATCTTCGCTTACAAATTTAGCAAAGATAGTATCAAAACGACAATTAATAGGTGCATCTAAGTTTTATAGTTAATAGATACCTAGAAAAAATATAGAGCCATATTAAAATAAAAAATTTTGAATATAATCTAGTATAGAAGATTACATTCAAAATTTTCTTTTTGATAGGCTTTTTTTAATTAATTTATAGAATTAGCAGAACCTAAAACAACATCAATCTTACTTTCAACAACAGCTTGTATAGCATCTCTACCAGCACCGATGTATTTTCTTGGATCGAATTCTTTAGGATTTTCAGCAAAGAATTTTCTTATAGCTGCAGTCATAGCCAATCTTAAATCAGTATCCATATTTATTTTACAAACAGCCATAGAAGAGGCTTTTCTTAGCATATCAACTGGGATACCTTTAGCACCAGCTATATTTCCACCAAATTCATTACAAGTAGCAATTGTATCTTGATCAACAGCAGATGCACCATGTAATACTATTGGGAAATCTGGTAATTTATTTTGTATTTCTTCTAGTATATCAAATCTTAAATTAGCTTCTCCTTTAAATTTAAAAGCACCATGAGAAGTTCCTATTGCGATAGCTAATGAATCTACACCAGTTCTGTTTACAAATTCAACTGCTTCAGCTGGTTTTGTATATTTGTGAACATCAGAAGAAACTTCATCTTCAACTCCAGCTAAAACTCCTAGTTCAGCTTCAACAACTACACCCTTAGAGTGAGCATAATCAACAACTTCTTTAGTTATATTAACGTTTTCTTCGAAGTCATAGTGAGAACCATCTATCATAACAGAAGAGAAACCAGCATCTATACAAGTTTTAACAGCTTCTAAATTTGGTCCATGATCTAAATGAAGAGCTACATCTATACCAATTTCTTCAGAAGCGGCTTTAACCATTTCAACTAAAGTATGTGGTCCAGCGTATTTAACAGCAGACATAGATGCTTGAATCATCACATAAGAATTTTTAGCTTTAGCACCTTTTAAAACACCTTGTAATTGTTCTAAATTACTTATATTAAAGGCTCCTATAGCGTATCCGCCTTCATAGGCTTTTTTAAACATTTCTTTTGTACTAATTAATCCCATATAAAACTCCTCCTATTTTAAATTTGTCTATCAATTATATTATAACGGTAAAGTAAAAAAAGTATATACTAAATTGTAATAACATTAAATTAAACGTATAATAATATATATATTATGAAATAGAGAGGAAAAATATTTATGCCACAAGTTAAAATAAGAGGAATTAATGAAAATGATATATGTAAGATAAGTGAAAAAATGATAGATAGTTTAGTTGATGCGGTTAAGTGTCCAAGAGATTATTTTGAAATAGAATGTATAAAATCAGTAGCTATAAGAAATGGAAAAATAGCAGAGGTTTATCCATTTGTAGAAGTAGCTTGGTTTGATAGAGGACAAGAAGTTCAAGATAAAGTAGCTAAAATAATAACGGATAGTATAAGAAATAATTTAAATATTGAAAGTATGGATTTAGCATTTACTGTATTTGGTAAAGAAAAATACTATGAAAATGGTGAGCATTTCTAAGGAGGTAAAAATGGCAAAAAAACAAAGAATAGATAAAATTCTTTCAAACATAGGTTATGGAAGTAGGGCGGAAATAAAAAGATATTGTAAAAACGGAGTAGTTACAGTAAATGGAGCGGTAGCCTCTAATCCAGGATTACAAGTAGATCATGAAAATGATGAAATTATATTTGATGGAGAAAAAGTAAATTATAGAGAGTTCATATACATAATGATGAATAAACCAGATGGATATATATCAGCGACTTTCGATAAACATGACCCTATAGTTTTAGATTTAATTGATTCATCATATTTAGCATTTGAACCATTTCCAGTAGGTAGATTAGATAAGGATACAGAAGGTCTTTTAGTATTAACTAATGATGGAAAGCTTTCTCATAGAGTTTTATCACCTAAAAAACATGTTCCAAAGACGTATTATGCAAAAATTGATGGAATAGTAACGGATAAAGATACAAAAGCTTTTGAGGAAGGTGTTGTTTTAGATGATGGATATAAAACTATGCCTGCACAGCTAAATATATTAAAAAGTGATGAAACATCAGAAATAGAACTGACTATACATGAAGGTAAATTTCATCAAGTTAAAAGAATGTTTGAAAGTGTAGATAAAAAAGTAGTATACTTAAAAAGATTGTCTATGGGAAAACTAAAGTTAGATGAGACTTTAGCTTTAGGAGAATACAGAGAATTAACTGATGAAGAAGTTAAGCTTATAGAAGAAAGAGAATAAAACTAACTTGTTACGGAGGAAATATTAGTGAAGAAAAAAGATATCATAGAATTTGAAGTAGACAAAATGGAGTTCGGTGGAACAACTGTAAGTCAATTAGGAAACAGAGAAATCCACATGAAGGGCGGAATAAGTGGACAAAAAGTAAAAGCAGCAGTAAAAAAAGTTAGAAGTGGTAAAGCGGATGTTAAAATGTTAGAAATTCTAGAAAAATCTACATTAGAAACACAAACACCATGTAAACATTTTAATGAGTGTGGCGGATGTACTATATTATCTATACCATATGAGAAGCAACTAGAAATAAAAGAGAAGCAGGTAATGGATTTATTTTTAAAACAAGATTTATTTGGATTCCAGTTCCAAGGAATACAAGGTAGTCCACAAGATAAATTATATAGAAATAAAATGGAATATACTTTTGGAGATGAAGTAAAAGATGGACCTCTTACTGTAGGACTTCATAAAAAAGGAAGACACATAGATATATTAACAGTAGATGGATGTTTTTTAGTTGATCAAGATTTCGTAAAAGTATTAACTTCAACAGCTAATTATTTTAATGAAAAAGAACTTCCTTATTATAGAGGAATAAATCATAAAGGTTATTTAAGAAATCTTGTAGTTAGAAAAGGTGTTAATACAAATGAGCTTATGGTAAATATAGTTACATCTTCTCAAATTGACTTTGATATGACTGAGTACAAAGAAATGTTACTAGAACTTGATTTAGAAGCAGATTTAGTGAGTATATTACACACTATTAATGATGGACTTGCAGATGCAGTTCAATGTGATGAATTAAGAATTTTACATGGAAGAGATTATATAAATGAAGAGTTATTAGGACTTAAATTTACTATATCTCCATTCTCATTTTTCCAAACAAATACTAAGGGAGCAGAAATGCTTTATACTATGGCTAGAGAATTTGTAGGAGATCATAGTGATAAAGTAGTATTTGACTTATATAGTGGAACAGGAACAATAGGACAAGTTATGGCTGGAGCTGCTAAAAAAGTTTACGGAATAGAATTAATAGAAGAAGCTGTTGTTGCAGCTAATAATAATGCAAAATTAAATAATTTAAATAACTGTGAATTTATAGCAGGAGATGTTACAAAAACTGTTAAAAATTTAAAAGAAAAACCAGATTTAATAATAGTAGACCCTCCAAGACCAGGAGTTCATAAGGATGCGATAAGAGATATAGCAGGATTCAATTCTAATGAAATAATTTATATATCATGTAATCCTAAGACTTTAGTTCTTGATTTAGTGGAATTTAAAAACTATGGATATGAGGTAGAAAAAGTTAAGTGTATGGATATGTTCCCAAATACACCTCATGTAGAGACTGTTGTGAAGATAGTAAAGAAATAGACTAATATCAAAGAACTAGAAGATTTTATAAGTGAATATTGAAATATGATTTATATTCCCTCAGACTTAGGTTTGGGGGGATTTTTGTATTTCCTATGATTTACATTATTAATAAGCTAGAATATAATGTTATTATTAATTACTTATACAGAAGAATCTATTTAAAGGGTATCGGTGGAATAGTATTCATTGGATGATAATGAATATTAATAATGATTGATAGATTTCGTCACAAAATTTCAATAAGAGTATAAAAAATAAGGGATTCAAGAATCAAGAAAGAGTGAATAAACATGCAAAAATATAAGTTGAAATTAGAAGGAGTTCCAGAAATGATGCTTATACCAGTATGGGCAAGAGCACAGGAAACCAAAAGAAAAGATAGTAAAGAAGATTGATAAAAGAAACATATAAACTTAAATTTATAGAAAAATCAGTGTTTGAGTATGAATGGATTGATTTAATAGATGAAAAAGAGAATGTGTTGATTATTGCAGAAGGTATATTTATGTATTTTGACACGGAACAACTAAAAAGCTTATTTAAGAAATTAGCAAATAACTTTACGAATTCAAATATTGTTTTTGAAGCAATGGATCCCATGGTAGCAGGAAAAACATGAGGTTACTTTGGTGGATTCCAAGATTTAAAAGAATGATGAAAATGAATTAGTATCTTATAAATATAAGTTAAGACTGTAGTTAAGCTACAAAGTAAATATAATTAGAACTTTGAGAAATCAAGGTTCTTTTTTTATATAGAAAATTAAAAAATATAAAAAATAGTTATTGGCATTTGACAATAACTAAAAATAGTACTATTATATAATTAGCAAATGCCAATAACGATAAGGAGTGAAATTATGTCAAACTGTAATTCATGTCCATCAAATGATGGATGCTCTAAAGATAAAGATAAATGTATGGTGGAAAATAATCCAATGAATAGCATTAAAAATGTTATAGGAGTTATGAGTGGTAAAGGTGGAGTAGGAAAATCAACTGTATCAGTTATGTTAGCAAAAAAGTTAAGACAGTCTGGATTTAAGGTAGGGATTTTAGATGCAGATATAACTGGTCCGAGTATTCCAAGGCTGCTTGGACTGAAGAATAAAAGAGCGCAATCTACTGAGCAATTTATTTTTCCTGTAGAAACAGAAGACGGAATAAAGGTAATGTCTTTAAATTTTATGATTGAAGATGAAAATGAACCAGTTATTTGGAGGGGACCAGTAGTTTCAGGAGCAGTTAAACAATTTTGGACAGATGTACTTTGGGAAGAATTAGATTATTTAATAATAGATATGCCTCCAGGAACTGGAGATGTGGCTTTAACAGTTATGCAATCAATACCTATAAATGGTCTGGTTATGGTATCAGTACCTCAAGATTTAGTTTCAATGATTGTTTCTAAAGCTATAAATATGGCAAATAAAATGGATATTAAAGTTTTAGGAATTATTGAAAATATGAGCTACATACTTTGTCCAGATTGTGATAAAAAAATAAAACTATTTGAAGGAAAAAATGTAGATACCTTTTTAAGAGAAAGTGGTTTAAATCTTCTTGGAGAATTACCAATGGTAAGTTCAATTAGTAATTTATCACATTATGGTTATGAAAATTCAAAAGAAAGTTTAGATACATTATTTAGCCCAATAGTAACGAATATTTTAAAAACATTAGAGGAGGAAAAATAAATGAAAATTGCAATATCAGCAACAGGAAAAAATATAGAAAGTCTATTAGATGCGAGATTTGGAAGATGTGAATATTTCCAAATTCATAATAGTGAGAGTGAAGAGGTTATAGTTATTGAGAACAAAGGATTAACATGTAGTGGGGGAGCAGGTATAGCAGCAGCACAGCAATTAATTGATGAAGATGTAGATATAATAATTACAGGAAATCTTGGACCTAATGCTTTCAAAATTATAGAAAAAGCAAAAATTAAGACATATAGATGTGAAGATATTTCTATACAATCTGTGCTAGAACAATTTAAAAATAATGAAATAGAAGAAATAACACTGGCAGGACCAGCACATAATGGAATGAGTCACTAATATAAAGGAGGAGTAAGATTTGAATATTGCAGTATTAAGTGGAAAAGGAGGGACAGGTAAAACAACAATTTCTACAAATTTGGCATTAGCACTAAAAGCAAATTATATTGATTGTGATGTAGAAGAACCAAATGGATTTTTATTTTTAAAACCAGATATAAAAGAAACAAAATGCGTTTTAGTAGAATATCCATTTATAGATGATAATAAATGTACTTCTTGTGGAGAATGTGCACAGGTTTGTCAATTTAATGCTCTTGCTAAAATTAAAGATAATATAATGCTTTTTGAGAAACTATGTCATGGTTGTGGAGCTTGTGAAATTGTCTGTAAATCTGGGGCAATAACTTATAGAAAAAGAGAAATAGGTAAAATTGAAAAAGGAATGAGAGGTGATATAAATTGCAGTAGGGGTGTTTTAAATGTAAGTGAACCTATGGCAGTACCTATAATAAAAGAATTACTTAATCAATTAGAAAAGGGCATTAATTTGATTGATTGTCCACCAGGAACATCTTGTAATGTAGTAAATGTTTTAAAATATACAAATGCTGCGATACTTGTAACAGAGCCTACAGAGTTTGGACTTCATGACATGAAGATGGCTTTAGAATTAGTAAAAGTGTTTAATATACCTTTTGGTGTAATAATTAATAAAGATGATGGTGAAGGCAATCTTATAAAAAAATATTGTAAAGAAAAAAATATAAATATAATAGGAGCAATACCTTATAGTAAATATATAGCTATAGATTATTCAAAAGGAAATATTTTATATGAAAATTTAAATCATAAGTATATATTTGATGAATTATGTGCAAGGACAAAGGAGGTGCTACAATGGAGTTAGTAGTTTTAAGTGGTAAAGGTGGAACAGGAAAAACTACCATTGCAACAGCACTATCAGAACTTGCTCAAGATGTAGTTAGAATTGATTGTGATGTAGATGCACCTAACTTTTATCTTTTTTATAATGGAAAAGATATGCAAAAATCAGATTTTATAGGTAGTAAAAAGGCTTTAATGGAGAAAGAACTTTGTATAGAATGTGGCAAATGTGAGGATATCTGTAGATTTAATGCTATAGAAAATTTAAATATAAATCCTTTTTTATGCGAAGGGTGTGGAGCTTGTACTTTAGTTTGTCCTAAAAATGCGATAACTTTAGAAGATGAAAAAATAGCAGATACATTTATTACAGAATTAGAAAAGGGAATTATTTCAAGAGCAGAAATGGAAATCGGAAGTGATGGATCAGGAAAATTAATAACACACTTGCGTAAAAATGGTAAAAAATTTAATGAAGGTGAAAAATTAACTATAATAGATGGTTCACCTGGAATAGGATGTCCAGTAATATCTTCAATAACTGGTAGTGACGCAGTTTTGATTGTAACAGAGCCGACTAAATCAGGACTTGAAGATTTAATAAGAGTAGTTTCTTTATGTGAATATTTTGGTATATTTACAATGGTTTGTATAAATAAATATGATATAAATGAAGAAATGAGCTTAGAAATAGAAAGCTTCGTAAATGAGAAAGAATTAAAGTTTGTTGGCAGAATTCCTTATGACGACATTGTAAGAAAATCTATAAATGAATTGAAACCTATAACTCATTATAAGGAAAGTGAATCAAACAAAGCAATTCAAGATATATGGATTAATATAAAAAAATTAATTTTTTAGATTAAAATGAGCAGAGTCAAAAATAAAATTTATAAATAATATTTTAGGAGGAAGTTTAAATGAAAATATCAGTTGCAAGTGAAAAAAATCAAGTAAGTAATCATTTCGGTCATTGTGAAGGGTTTACTATTTATGAAGTAAAAGAAAGTGAAGTTTTAAATAAAAAAGTAGTTGAAAATCCAGGTCATAGACCAGGTTTTTTACCAAGATTTTTAAAGGATTTAGAAATAGATGTAATTATTGCAGGAGGAATGGGAGAAACTGCACAACAATTATTTAAAGAGCAAGATATTGAAGTTGTTGTTGGAGCTAGTGGTCTTTGTGATGATTTAATAAAACAATACTTAAGAAATGAATTAAAATCAACAGGGAGTGTTTGTACAGAACATCAGCATGAAGGAAATTGTGGTAATTAGTACACGAGATATTAATAGGAGAATTAAATGGATAAAGATTTGATGGATTTAAAAAAAATAATAGAAGACAATGGTTATAAATTTACAAAACAGAAAAAATCTATATTAGAAACCTTAATTAAATCAGATATTCATTTAAGTGCTGAAGAAATATACGTAATTGTTAAAATTAATTCTGTTGGTCTTGCTACTGTTTATAGAACTTTAAAAATTTTAAAAGAATTAAACATAATAAAAGAAATTAATATAAATGGTACGAATTATTATGAAATGAAAATATTTAGTAAAAAACCCCTACATATACATTTTAAATGTATTGAATGTAATAGTATAATAGATATAGATGATAAATCTTTAATTTTAGATTATTTAAAATTAAACTATAAGACAGAAAAAGAAAAGGATATAATAGTATTTGATGCAGATATAATGTTGATTGGATTGTGCAATAAATGTAGGGAGGATAAAAATGTCAAGACCGACTAAATTTAGGAGAGTAGATTTTTTTCCAGAAAATGATTATTTTGTACCAATAGGAAAACCTAAATGTGAACTTGAAGAAGTAGTTTTAAAAGTTGAAGAATTAGAAGCTATGAGACTTAAAGATATTGAAGCGTTAAATCAAGAACAATGTGCACAGAGGATGAAAGTATCAAGACAGACCTTTCAAAACATAATTGATAGTGCAAGAAAAAAAGTTTCAATAGCATTGACACAAGGAAAAGCTATAAATATAAATGGAGGACATTATACTACTAACCATTGTAAATTTAGATGTTTAGACTGTGGAGAAATGTATTTTATAAATTATGAACAAGATAAAACTTCTTGTCCGAATTGTGGATCTCATAAGGTAATGTGTAATAAAAAAGCTGAATTTTGTGGACGATGGTGTAATCGATCGGATATTAAGTAATAAAAAAATCAAGAACTATATATACTAAATATATAGTTCTTGATTTTTTTGTTTTTAATAATAACATTTACTTGTTGCAAATAAAATTTATAATAATTTCAACAATATTATTTTTTAAGAAATAAAATAATATATGATTTGATGGAATTATTATTCGTGCTATATCGATTTATTATTAAAATATAAAACAAATTGTAAATAAATATCTTTATAAAGTATTCATATCTAAATAAAATTGTATAATTTGATTTTAAAAGATCATCTTTATTATTTGGATTATCGACGTTATGTGGTATAATTTTCATTAGATAAACAATAATACAAGGAAGTCGATGCATATTAGTATACCAATTTTTAAAATATGTATGAAGAGTTTGGGGGTAGAAAATCGACTTATAGAAAACGTTATTTACATTTAAACAAGGAAAGATAACTTTAATTAATTGCATAATAAGTAAGCATTTTGATTTAAGTTCAAACCGAGGAGGAAAAAATGGAAAATAAAAGCTTGAAAAAAGAAATTAGTTTATTTATGGCGACAATGCTTGTTTGTGGTAACATGATAGGTTCTGGAGTATTTATGCTACCAGCAACACTAGCACAAGTTTCGGGACCATTGCCAACAATAATAGCGTGGATATTAACAACAGTGGGGTCTATATTAATAGCAATATCTTTTGCAAATTTAGGTTCAAAATATCCAGCTACAGGTGGGGCATATTATTACACTAAAAAAGCATTTGGAGAATTCACAGGTTTTTTAAGTGCATGGTTATATTGGAATGGATCATGGATTGGAAATGCTGCAATAATAGTTGCATTAGCTAGTTACTGTTCTGCTGTTATACCAGCACTACAAACACCTATATATTCGATAATTTTCAGTAGTGCTATTTTATGGATAGTTACTATAATAAATATAGTAGGAGTTAAGCAAGCAGGAAAAATGCAAACAGTTGCAACTGTATTCAAAATTGCATTTTTTGGAATATTTATAGTAGTGGCATTTTTAAATTTCGATAAAATGAATTTAATGCCATTAATACCAGATGGAAAAGGATTTGATACAATACCTTTAGCTGCAACATCAACTTTATGGGCTTTCGTAGGAATGGAAAGTGCAACAGTTACAGCAGGTGAAATTAAAAATCCAGAAAAGAATGTTAAAAAGAGTACAATTTATGGAATGGTAATAGCATCTATAATTTATATATTAATAAGTGTTGGAAGTATGGGTGTTATGTCAAATGAACAACTTGCATTAAGTTCAGCACCATTAACAGATATATTAGCTATAGCTTTAGGAAGTTCAGTTGGAAAAATATTAGCATTAGCAGTTGCAATTTGTATATTAGGAACAACTATAGGTTGGATATTATCTACAGCAAGAGTTGCATATGCAGCAGGAGAAGATGGAGTATTCCCTAAATTCTTTGGAGAGTTACATCCTAAATATGGTACACCAGTAAATGCATTAGTAGCAGGTTCTATATTAGTAAATATATTAATAATAATGAATTTCCAAAAAAGTATGGTTTCAGCATTTACATTTATAACTATATTAGCTACGTTATCATTTTTACCTGTATATTTATTATCTACAGCAGCAGAAATGATGTTAATGTTTAAAGGAGAAAAGCAGTTCAGTTTCGGTATATTTATTAAAAAATCAATACTTCCTCTTTTAGCATTTGTATATTCAATATGGACTATATATGGTTCAGGAGCAGAGACAGTAATGTGGGGATTCATAATGATGCTTGTAGGTATACCTTTCTATATTTATAACTATCATAAAGTTAAAATATCAGATGAATCTAGTAAATAAACTATTTAATGAATAATCAAAAAAGCTGCATCAAAATTAAACTTAATTTTGATACAGCTTTTTTGATTCAATAAAAATATTAAATTAGTAGGATAAAAATATAAGAAACTTCTAAATATAATAAAGTGAATATATTTAGGAGGACAAAAAATGAAGCATACGAAAAATTATTTAAAACCAATAATTTTTTTTACTATAGTAATTTTAATTATATCTGTAGCTAAACAAAAATACATTTTTAGATTAGAGGACATGATACAAACTAATATATATAACGCGATGAGTAGAGTAAAGGTAACAGAAGAAAAATTAAAAATAAAGGATGATAAAGTATCTATAAGTGTAAAAATGCCAGAGCTACATTATGAAAACAAAGAAGTTGAAAGATATATAAATACATATCTAAGAAAAAATATAAATAAATTTGTAAATGAACAAAGACAAATAAGTAGAATAAAAAAAGATGATTTTAAGTATGATGTCACAATAAATTATCATGTTGCATATAAAGATAAAAATATTTTAAATATAATAATATATAGAAATAAAAATTGGGGAAAAAATGATTTTGAATTAGAAAAAGATAGTTATGTTTTTGATTTAAAAACTGGACAAAGAATTTATTTAGATAATTTTTTGAAAAATAATACTGATTATAGACAAGTAATAAAAGATTATATTGAAAGTTATATTGATAGTAAAAATATTGATATAGACAAAAAAAGAATAAATATAGGTAAATATACAAATTATTATATTGTAGATAGAGGAATAAAGGTATATTTTAATCCATATAAAGAAAGCTTAAGTAAATCTAATTATGAGTTTAAAGTACCAGATGACATATTTAAAAATAAAATAAAATTAGTAGAAACTGATAGTATAGTTGCTAATGTAGATACACAAACCATAACTAAAAATGATAAATATATAAATAGTATAATAAATATACCAATAGTTATGTTATCTGAGAAAAATATCGAAAAGTTAATTAATGATAAAATAAGAAGTGATATAATGGGTTTTTATAATAAATCACAGGAAGAAGCAAAGCAGTTTTTAGGTGATTTTCCAGAGGAAGAAAATAAATTTATTGCTAATGCTGACTTTGAAGTAAAGAAAAATAGTGATAATATGTTGAGCATAATTGTAAATTATTATAAATATAGTGGGGGAGCACATGGATATTATGAAAATGTATCATATAATATAGACATGAGGAACGGTAAGTTTATTTCATTAGAAAATTTATTTAAAGAAAATTCGAAATTTAAAGATGTTATAAATACCGAGATAAGACATCAAATAGAAGAAAAGGTAAAAAATGATAAAGAATACGAAGGGATATATCAATTTAGTGGAATAAAAGATAATCAAAAATTTTATATACAAGATGAAAATCTTGTGATTTATTTTGATTTATATGATATAGCACCATATGCAGCAGGAATTCCAGAGTTTCCAATAAATATAAATATAATAAATCATATTTTGAAAGATGAATATATAGAAGTATTTAAATAGGAGAAGTCTAAAAAATATAAGAATTTTGTGAAATAACCAAGCGAATAACTGAGGTATAAGTTCCAACGACATTTGCAGGAGTGTTTTTACCTGCATGGAGGAGAAATTATACATTAGCTTGAGCGGTAGGTTAACCACAAAATTCTATTTTAAAACAATCCTTTTTATTAAAAAAACTAAATAGTAGGATTTAATGAAGCGATTTTAGTTGTTGCAACATATATTCTTGAAATTTCGTACCAAGTTTTAAAATCTACAACACCTGTCTTAGGTAAGCCGAAAATATCTTGAAATGTTTTAACTGATTCAGCTGTACTTTCACCATAATTACTATCTTCTTTAACCTTAGGTATTGCAGGATAAGATTTGGAGATTGTGTTTAATTGATTTTGAATAGTTTTAACAAATTTTCCACTAGAACCAATTTGAAGAGTTTCACCTGGGTAAGATAAAGGAACGCCACTTACAATAGGGGCTTTTTCAAATATGATTTCATCTCCATAGAAATATTTTAGTATTTTTTCATAATCATATCCTTGTGAACCTAAATCTTTACTACCCCATTGAGTCATTTGATTAGGACATTGAGATTTCTTACCATCACAATATTGTGCAAGAAGAGGCTGCCTAGAAGTAGGCGGTCTTTTTATAAATGTATTAAATATATCATCTACAATTATATTAATCTTATCAAATAAGTTTCTATTATATATAAATTTATGGTCATAAGCAGTTGATGAAGTTATTGTAAAACTAAATCCTTTATTTCTATACCATTCAGTAAATACCCTATTTAGTGTAAATGAGATTATAGCAATTATATTGGCATAAATAGTTTGATCAGGCCAAGTTGAATAAATTTCAGATGAAGCTACATTTTTTATATATTCTTTAAAAGGAATCCAATAATTTTGATTAGAAGTATCTTCTGGCAATCCGTCATGAACTACTATAAATTCAGGAACTACAGGGTTATCTAAAACAACAAATCCAGTAGGAGGTGGAAGTGGTTTTAAATCGCTTTCAGGTATTTTGGGAGGATAAGTTCCAAATAATGTATTATCGTTTATATTGTATATTATTTCATTTTGTCTTGAATAAGAATTTCTACATCTTGATTTAGCAATTAATGGTACACTTTGTCTGGACTCAATAGTTGGAAAAACCTGAGTTCCATCAATAACAATAGTCTCATACCCATCTATTTTTGCTTCGATAGTGTATTGGCTATAAGGTCTTACATTAGTAGGTTGTTGAGAATAAATAATATCTGGTGCAGATAAAGTCAAACCAACCACTTGGCCAGATTCGTTAGTTTTTAAATTTTCATATAAAGTAGATGGGTTTTCTTCTCTATTTGGATTATTATAAATATTTATAGTGGCTCCTTTTATAGGTCGATTAGTTATTGAATCTATTACGCTAACAGTTAAAAAACCATCTTGCATATAATCACCCTTTCAGTAAAATAGATTAACGTTTTATTATATTTTATTGTATGAAGATAAATCTTATTTTGTTAAGAGAAATGGAGATAATATATATTATCTAACTAGAAAGGGAAAATTACTTTATGAAATTACAGTTAATAATATTAGCATTGTCTCCAATTATAGCATGTATAATGTGGATATATTTAAAAGATAAATATGAAAAAGAACCTTTAATGGTTTTAGCTAAATTTTTTGTATTAGGAATATTTATAAGCATAATATCAATAAAAGTAGAGTCAATTTTAATGAAATTTAATACATTAAATTCAGATTACTACATATTATATACATCATTTGTAGTAGCAGCACTAACAGAAGAAGGATTAAAAGCAATAGTATTTATACCGAATATATTAAAAGAAAAAAATTTTAATGAAAAGCTAGATGGGATAATATATTCAATATTTTTCTCTTTGGGATTTGCTACTGTTGAGAATATTATATATATTTTATTTGAAAACTATGAACAAGTTCTTGAAGTTGGAATAGTTAGAGGTCTTATATCTATACCTGGGCACATAATGTTTGCTATAACAATGGGTTATTATATATCTAAATATAAATTTGGTAAAAATAAGATAAAAAAAAGAGAGTATATGATTTTGGCTATATTAGTACCAATTTTATTTCATGGGATATTTGATTTTATATTAATGAGAGAATATAGATGGACTATTGTCATATTTGCAATATATATAATTATTTTATGGAAAGTTAATTTGGATAAATTAGATGATTATATGAAAATTTCTAAAAAAAGATTTTTAAAAAAATTTAAGCATAAAAATAAAAAATAGGTGCTAACAAAAAATTACTAATAAAATATCTAAAGAATTTCAATACTAAAATAGTAAGCTATTTTTAGGAGGTTATTAAATGGGATGTTTAAATAAAAATCATGAATATGCTATATCTAAATTGTTGAAAAAGTATAATTATGATGCTGTTTTAGATATTTTAGAAGATGCAGGGATAGAAAATGGAGATTTATATTTAATAATTCAATCTTGTCAGTATGCTGTTAATTTTGATTTTAGAACAGCTTTAAATATTATAGAAAAAATGAGTGATTCTATGCTAGCAAGAAGAGAAATACAACATCTAATTATAAATTTAAAAAATTTAAATTTAGGAGAACCAGAAGATATATTATCAGAACTAATAGAGAATATGAAAATTCAGATTATAAATGAAGAATATATAGATTTCTTGGGTAGATTATATAGATTAAAAGAAGCTTTATTTAAATATATATTTGTAAGTACAAAGGAATCAAAGACATACAAGATATCAATGCATGGGCATATGTTATCAAAGAAAAATATTCTATATACTTTGAAAAAGAAGTATAATATATATAATGGTAATCTAATACATGGAGTCACTCAATATGTAAAAAAATATGTAAAAAACACTAAAAGAATGGAAAAGGTAATGGAAATTTTAGACAGTGAGAGACTGGAAAATTTAATTAGACTTAGAAATGAAAGTCCAGTTGGTCATGGATTTAGAGGTGTTAGTAAAGAAGAGATAGAAGATATGTATGGAAATCCTATGGAAGTAACTAAAGATTTAGTGAAAGCTTGTGAATTGCTAGATTTAGGTATTACTATGAATAAATATGATAGTATTAATGATATAGCGATACAATTAATAGGAAGTTATACTATTTACTAGAAGAAACGATTTATACTAGAGGAGATGATATAGGTGGGTGAACAATTAAAAAAAGAAGCAGTAGAGTGGATAAAAGTTATAGCAACAGCTCTTGTATTTGCTTTTATAATAACTCAATTTATAAGACCAACATTAGTACGAGGAGAGTCAATGTATCCGACATTAGAAGAAGATAATTATTTGATTATAAATAGAATATCATATAAAGTTGGAGAACCTAAATTAGGGGACATAATAGTTTTTAGTACAGATTTAACCCAAGAAGATGGAAGAAAAAAAGATTTAGTAAAGAGAGTAATAGGAGTTGCTAAAGACCATATAAAAATAGAAGACTCAAAAGTTTATTTAAATGGAAAACAAATACAAGAACCTTATATACATGGTAAATATACTGATGGAAATATAGATATGACTATTCCAGAAGGTAAGATATTTGCAATGGGAGATAATAGAGAAAATAGTTTAGACAGCAGATACGAAGAAGTTGGATTAATAGATAAAAAAGATATTATGGGAAAAGTAGCAATAAGATTATTCCCATTTAATAAAATAGGAACTGTAAAATAATTAAGTTGATATAAAATTAATTAAAATGTAGAGGGAGACAGGGCAAATGAGCAGTAAGTTAAAAAAAGAAATTTATGAATGGATTAAAACTATTGGAGTTGCGTTAGTAGTTGCAGTAGTAATAATTCAATTTATAAGGCCAACTATAGTAAATGGGGAATCAATGTATCCAACATTAGAAGATAAAGATTACTTAATAATAAATAGGATGGCATATAAATTAGGTGACCCAACTAAAGGAGATATAGTTGTGTTTGGTACTGACTTAGAGCAAGAAAATGGAGATAAAAAAGATTTAGTGAAAAGGGTAATAGCAGTAGAAGGTGATCATCTTAAAATAAAAGATTCAAAAATATATATAAATGGTAAATTAATAGATGAACCATATATACATGATAATTATACTACTGGAGATATAGACACAGATATTCCAAAAGGAAAGATATTTGCAATGGGAGACAATAGAGAAAATAGCATGGACAGTAGAATGTCTCAAGTTGGATTAGTAGATGAACATGATTTAGTAGGAAAGGTAATGATAAGATTATTCCCATTCAATAGCATAGGAACAGTTAAGTAGGTGTAAATATGAGAATAGGTGTGTCAACTCTTTTGTTCAATATAAAAGAATGCTTAGTTATGTGTGAAAAAATAGATGTTATAAAACATATAGAAATAGGAATTGATAATATAAAAGAGTGTAGTGAATTATATGAATATAGAGACTACATAAATAAATTAGGCTTATCTATAGGCATTCATTTGCCTATGGAACTTAATACATGTGAAAATATAGAGTACATAAAAGATTCATGGATAAAATATATACAAGAGTTAGAAAAAAACCTTGAAGGATTTAATATAGAATATTTTAATTTACATTTAGGATATGTAATGAAAAATAGATTAAGCAAAAACAGAGATAAATATTTAAACATTAGTTCTGAGTTTTTAGATAATATTAAATTAAATAAAAATACTGTAATAACAATAGAAAATACATATTCTAAAGATGGAGATTTTTGCAATATTGGAAACAAAGTATATGATTTTGAATATATATTTAATAAGATAAAAAATGATAAAACTTATTTATGTTATGATACAGGTCATTATTTAATTAATAAGGATGAGTATATAAAAAACATGAAAGATAAAATAAAAGTAATACATTTAAGTGATAATGATGGAATAAATGATATACATATAGGAATAGGAAAAGGAATATTATCAGAAAAGCATATAATAGAAGTTTTAAAATTGAATCCAGACTATTTAGTTCTAGAAATTAATTATGAGCATATTAAAGATACAATAAAAAAATTAAATTCTATAAAGTCTACTTATTAAAAGTCTTTAAAATAAAGACTTTTTTATTATATACGTAGGGGAAGGATAGAAATATGGGAAAGTTAACTTTAAAAGTAGAGGGAAGAAATAGGGAATACAACATAAAGGAAGACTTAAAAGGAATAAAATTAGAAGATATAGTAAATGATAATTTGAATGAATATAAAGGATTTGTAACTCTTGCAGTTATTGATAACAAACTAAGAGAACTAAGTCATGTAGTAAAAGAAGATTGTGAAATAAAATTTATAGACACAACTAATGAAGATGGTTCTAGAGTATATTTCAGAGTAATATCTTTAGTATTTATAATGGCATGTAAGGAATTATTTGAAAATAAAAGAGTAACAATAGAGCATTCTTTATCAAATGGACTTTATTGTGAAGTTCATTTAGGAAGGGAATTAAAAGCAATTGATATAGATAATATAAAAGATAAGATGAGTGAAATAATAGCTAGTGATTATAAAATAGAAAAAATATTAACTACAAAACAAGAAGCTATATCTATATTTAATAAATATAATATGTATGAAAAAGCAGAGTTATTAAAGTATAAAGAGTATGGTGATGTTAAAATTTATAAATGCAATAATTACGTAGATCATTTTTATGGATATATGTTGCCATCAACAGGTTATATAAAAACTTTTGATTTAAAACTATATAATAAAGGAGTGGTAGTTTTAGGTCCTAGTGAAGTAGACAAATATAAACCAATGGAATTTATACCACAGCCTAAGTTATCTAATATATATAAAGAAGCTGAAGAATGGTCAAAGCTTATGGGTGTTGATAAAGTCATATCTCTCAATAAAATTATAGAAGAAGGAAATTATGGAGATGTTATTAGAACAGTTGAAGCACTTCATGAGAAGAATCTATCTAAAATAGCAGACATAGTAAAAGAACAAAATAAGAGAGTTATTTTAATAGCGGCACCATCTTCATCAGGAAAAACAAGTTTTGCTCATAGACTATCTATACATCTTAGAGTAAATAACTTAAATCCAGTATCAATATCTTTAGATGATTATTTTGTTGATAGAGACAAAACTCCGTTAGATGAATTTGGTAATTATGATTTTGAATCAATATATGCAATTGACTTAGATAGATTTAATTCAGACTTAAAAAGATTATTGAATGGAGAAGAAATAAGTGTTCCAAAATTTAACTTTAAGTTAGGGAAAAGAGAAGAAACTGGAAAAAAATTAAAAATAGATTCTAATCAGCCAATAATACTGGAAGGAATACATGGACTAAATCCAACTCTTACATCATCAATACCAAATGAAGATAAATTTAAAATATATATAAGTGCATTAACTCAAATAAATTTAGATGACCATAATAGAATACCAACAACAGATTTAAGATTAATAAGAAGAATGGTTAGAGATTATAATTTTAGAGGTTATAATGCTCAAAAAACAATAATGCAATGGGAATCAGTAAGAAGAGGAGAAAAGAAAAATATATTCCCATATCAAGAAGAAGCAGATTTGATTTTTAATTCAGCATGTGTATATGAATTAGCTGCACTAAAGACTTATGCAAAACCATTATTAGAAGAAATATCAAAAGATAATACTGCATATATAGAGGCTAATAGGCTTTTGAAATTTTTACAATACTTTGTTGAATTAAAAGATGTTTCTGATATACCGTCAACATCTATATTAAGAGAGTTTATAGGTGGTAGTAAAATAGTAGATTAGTTTAAGTAAAGTTCCAATGTTGACATAATATTGGAACTTTTTGTATTATAGTATTAACTAAAAATTCGAATTTAAACTAAAAAAGGAGGTAATTATGCAAGATATTTTAAATGATATATTACAAACAAATAAAAAATATGCAAATTATGGACAAGTAGCTACGTATATACCAGAGTTAAAAAAAGCGAGAAGAGATGATTTAGGTATATGCATAATAGATAAAGAAAATAAAATATATGCAGTTGGTGATTATGAGAAAAAATTTACTATACAAAGCATATCAAAATCTATAGTGCTTGCGATGGCCCTTATGGATAATGAATGGGAATATGTTTTTTCTAAAGTGGGGATGGAGCCTAGTGGAGATCCGTTTAACTCTATAATGAAGTTAGAAACTAATGATACGAAAAAGCCATGTAATCCTATGATAAATGCTGGAGCGATAGTTACTACATCGTTAATTAAAGGAGATAGTCCGCAGGAAAAAGAGGAAAGAATGTTAGAATTCTTTAGGAGAATAACTAAAAATAATAATATCGGTATTAATTATGATGTGTATAAATCAGAAAAAATATCTGGAGACAGAAATAGAGCTATGGCATACTTATTAAAGAATGACGGATTTATTAATGGAAATATTGAAGAAGTGCTAGATTTATACTTTAAACAGTGTTCGATTGAAGTAGATGCATTAGATTTAGCAAGGATAGGATTACATCTTGCAACATATGGTATAGATGTAGAAAATGGAGAAAGAATAATTAGTGAGAATGTTTGCAGGATGGTAAAAACATTTATGGTTACTTGTGGAATGTATGATGCATCAGGCGAATTTGCTATAAAAGTTGGAATACCTGCGAAATCTGGAGTGGGTGGAGGTATAATGGCTTCTGTGCCAAATAAAATGGGTATAGGAGTTTATGGTCCGGCGTTGGATAAAAAAGGGAATAGTATAGCAGGAACAAAAATGTTAGAAGATTTAGGAAAAAAGGTTCAAATAAATATTTTTTAAATTATGGAATTTTTTGACAACTAAAGATAGTTAATATATAATTAAAATATAATAAAATAATTTATTTTTAGGGGTTGGGGAGATGAAAGAAGTACTTGTATTGCGAGATTTAGAATGTATAAAAGCAATTGCGCATCCTCGTAGAATAGACATTTTAAAGACATTTGACAAATTACCATTGTCAGCAAAACAATTATCTCAGATACTAGATGAACCTCATGCAAAAATTAACTATCATATAAAGACTCTATATAAGGTAGGAATTTTAGACTTAGTAGAAGAAAAAATCAAATCAGGTATAGTAGAAAAATATTATTATCCAACAGCAAAAAATATAGTAATTGGTAAAAAAATACTAAATTTTTGCTTAGACAGTAAGGATGAAAATCAAGAAATGTGCATATCTAAATTTGAAAATATGAGTGAGTTATTTTACAAAGCTGCAGAGGAAGAAACTATAAATAAAGAGAATATTATTGAATATCACGATGTTTCTCTTACACATGATGAATTAAAAGAATTAAGTGAAATGATTGACTTAAAAATAGACGAAATTTTACATAAAATAGATCGTAGTAATACAGATATAAAATATGATATATCTATGATAGCAATACCAATAATTGAAAAAGAAGAATATAATTTATAATAAGTGTCAACTTTAGTTGATACTTATTTTTTTGGGTATAATTAATTTATATAATAAAAAAGACATTAGGAGGAAAAAATATGTTTATAATAGGACCACATATTTCAATAGCAAAAGGATTTGCAAAAGCTGCTCAAACAGCTATTGATATAGATGCAAATACATTTCAATTTTTTACGAGAAATCCAAGAGGTGGTAATGCGAAAGCTTTTGATGAAAAAGATATAAATAAATTTCAGCAAATAAGAAAAGAAAATAATATAGGTCCGCTTTTAGCTCATGCACCTTATACTATGAACTTAGGAGGATCAAAGGATGATGTATATGAATTTGCCAAGAGAATAATAAAAGAAGATATTAATAGAATGGATTTCTTGGGAATAGAGTATATGTGTTTTCATCCAGGAAGCCATGTGGGTGGAGGTATTGATTTTGGAATAGAAAGAATAGCAACAGGACTTAATGAAGGAATTAAAGGAAATGAAAATATAACTATACTTTTAGAAACTATGTCAGGGAAAGGGACTGAAATAGGTTTTGACTTTAATCAATTAAAAAGAATAATAGATAGTGTAGAGCATAGTGATAGGTTAGGGGTATGTTTAGATACTTGTCATATATTTTCAGCAGGCTATGATATAGTAAATAATCTAGAAGGTGTATTAGAGGAATTTGATAATATAATAGGTTTAGATAAATTAAAAACAGTGCATTTGAATGACAGTATGATGCCATTTGCTAATAAAAAAGATAGACATGCTCCTTTAGGAGAAGGTGAAATAGGATTAAATGCAATAATTAATTTTATGACTCATCCTGTAATAGAAAAATTACCATTTTTCTTAGAAACTCCTTTTGATGAAGAAGGACATAAAAGAGAAATAAAAATGATTAGAAAAATACTGACTAATAAATAAATTTTATATATAATTAAATAAAAATATAGACATTATAATAAATCATCCATAGTAAGCTATATATTGGCTTTTATGGATGATATGTAATATTTTATATTTAGTATTAAATCAATCGTTTATATCAGGTTTAATAGATATATCATAAGATACGTTATATTTAGAAGAAGGATAAAGCTCTATTTCTACACGAGGATTTTCTTTATCTATAAAGTCGAATAACAAAACCGGCTTAAGTTGTTTGTCGTTTTTAATAATTCCGCTTTTTTCTATACCATCGCAAATACTTTTTGGATAGTTGTGTAAATCCCCCATTTTTTTATTAGGAAAATATAACCTTAATACGGTTATTAAATCTTCTTCGATTGTTTCACCAAAGTATTGTTGATTTATGAAACCTGCAATCATATTTTCGTAAGCCAAATACTTGGAGTGCTTACCTTTTGATGGCATCCATGCTTGACCATGAATATTATGAAGCTTAAAGTTAGATTTACTTATAGGTCTACCTGGTATTGTTAGTTTAATCAAAGTATCACCGTCCTTATACCCTTGTTATTATAAAGCTAATATATAATTAATGAAAGGATATTTTATGAATAATGAAAAATTGATAGAATTTTGTAAATCTATTGGATTAAAATGCGTAGGCATTGCTGGAATAGGTCCATATGATAACTTAAAAAAAATAATAAAAAATAAGTTAGTAAATGGGCACTTTACTGGAATGGAAGAGGAAGTAATTGAAAATAGAATAGAACCAAAACTTATAATGGAAGATGCTAAGTCCATAATAGTATGTGCATTTCCATATTACACAGGAGAAATAAATGATTCTAATATATCTAAATATTGTTATGGTAAGGATTATCATATAGTTGTAAAAGAAATTCTTCAACAAATTTGTGATTATATATCAAATGAACTAGATGGATTTAAATACAAAATATTTGCAGATAATGGTCCTTTAGTAGATAGACATCTTGCATATTTAGCTGGAATTGGGTATTTTGGCATAAATAATAATATAATTACAGATGAATATGGTTCTTATATTTTTATAGGATATATAATAAATAATTTTGAGTTTAATGTAAATGAACCATCGCCTAAAACGTGTATAAAATGCAATAAGTGTGTAAAATATTGTCCGGGAAATGCGATTTTAGGGAATTACGAACTAAATCCTAAGAGATGTTTATCTTATATAACACAAAAAAAAGGAGATTTGTCAGAAGAGGAGACAAGAATATTAAAAGAAAATAAAAAAGTATTTGGATGTGATATATGCCAAGAGGTATGTCCTCATAATCGTAAAATTCCAATAACCGATATTAAAGAGTTTAAAGAAAATTTAATTACTAATTTAGATTATAAAGAAATAGAAAGTATTTCAAATAAAGAATTTAAAAGAAGATATAATGATAGAGCTTTTAGTTGGAGAGGCAAAAATATAATAAAAAGAAATATAGAGATAATTTTAGAGGAGTCTGACCATATATAGGGAGGACTTCTTTTTTTTATGCAGTAAAATAAGTCAACCATTTGTCATATACTTTAATATGGAAAAAAGAAATATATTAGTTATTAAATTTAACATTTAAAAATAAAAGACATAGTATGTTATAAAAGCAAAGAGAGGAGGAGTCTATGCTAAAGTACAATAATACATCAGAAGTAGAACCTTTAGAAAGTATATTAGGGCAAGAACGAGCTATCTCAGCTATGGAAATAGGACTTAAAATAAATAATCCTGCGTATAACATATATGTAGCAGGATGTCCCGGAACAGGAAAAACAACATATACATTAAAAGCATTAAATAAATATGTGAAAGGTAAGAGTAACCATAAGGATTGGTGTTATGTTTACAACTTTGAACATCCTAGAGAGCCAATTGTAATTGGGTTAGAAAAAGGCATAGGAAAAACTTTTAAAAAAGATATAGAAAAACTTATAGAATCTCTTTTAGATGAGTTAAAAGATGCTTTTGAAAGTGAAGATTATGAATTAGGGAAGAACCAATTACTTGAAGATTTTGATATAGAAAAAGAAGCATTGCTTAAAAAAATAAAAAAATATGGAGAGGAAAAAGGATTTAAATTAAAAAATAGTAAAGTTGGAATGGTATTTATACCAATAAAAGAAGATGAGGAAGAGGAAGAAGATGAAAATTCAGAGGAAGAGTTTTATAAGGTAAAAAGAGAATTAGAAAATATGGCAATACAGGTAGTATATAAAATAAGAGATTTAGAGGATGAAGCTAGAGAAGCAGTTTTAGAGTTAGAGGAAGAAGTAGGCAGATTTGTTATAGATCCACATATACAAGCTTTATGTGAAAAGTATAAAGAATATGATAAAGTTAATGATTATTTACAAAAAATGAGAGATGATATATTAGAGTATATATATTTATTTTATTTAGATGAAGAGGAGTTAAAAGATAAATATGATAAGGAGCATTTTATTAAATACAAAGTAAATTTATTTGTAGATAATGGAAGTGAAAAAGAAGAAGCTTTTGCACCTGTAATTGTAGAAATGAATCCAAGTCCGTTAAATTTATTTGGAAAGGTAGAATATGATTATTATAATGGAAACTTGAAAACAGATTTCACTAAAATTTTACCAGGGGCAGTTCATAGAGCTAATGGAGGATACTTAGTTTTATATGCAGATCAACTTCTAAGATATCCTTTATCATGGGATATGTTAAAAAGAACTATACAGTCTAAACAAATTACCGTTGATACTCAGACTGCAATTAAACCAGAGAGTATGCCTATAGATATGAAAGTAATATTGATAGGTAGTAATTATATATATAATGTACTTTATAGTTATGACAATGATTTTAATAAATATTTTAAAGTATTTGTAGATTTTGATGACGAGATGGAAAAAAATAACATTAATGAAGATGGAATAGCGAGATTTATAGCTCTTCAATGCAATAAAAACGAACTAAAACATTTTACTTATGATGCTGTAAATGAGGTAATTAAATTTAGTACTAGAATTACAGGCGATAAATATAAATTATCTACACAATTTAATAGGATAATGGAGATTGTATATGAGGGAAATGCATATGCAGATATTAGAGAAAGTGAGTATGTAGAAGAAGAAGATGTCAAAAAAGCAATAAAAGAAAGAAGAAAAAGATTAAATAAAATAGAAAGCAAAATGGATGAATCTGTGGAAAATGGATTTACATTAATTGAAATAGAAGGTCAAAAAATTGGTGTAATAAATGGATTATCAGTTCTTAGTACAGGGGAATATTCATTTGGAAAACCATCTAGAATAACTGTAACTACTAGTCCAGGAAATAAGGGAATTGTTAATATTGAACGAGAAGTTAATATGAGTGGTCCAATACACAATAAAGGGGTTTTGATTCTTGGTGGATATTTATCAGAGAATTTTGCTCAAGAATTCCCACTATCAATAAATGCTTATATATGTTTTGAGCAAAATTATGGTGGAGTAGATGGAGATAGCGCATCAGGTGCAGAATTATATGCATTAATATCTTCTTTAAGTGGAATTCCAATTAAACAAAATATTGCAGTAACAGGGTCCATTAACCAAAAAGGAGAAGTTCAAGTAGTTGGTGGAATAACTGAAAAAATAGAAGGATTTTATTTTACATGTAAGAAAAAAGGATTAAATAAAAATCAAGGAGTTATAATTCCAAAAAATAACAGTAGAAATTTAGTTTTACAAGATGAAGTTATGAATGCTATAAAAGATGGAGAATTTCATATATATACAGTAGAGAGAGTAGAAGAAGCTGTTGAGATATTAACAGATTTCAAATTTGAAGAAATAAAAAAATTAGTAAAAGAAAAATTATATAAGTTTAGTGAAATTCAAAATATAGTAAAAGGATAAGTTTGAATAAGTTAATAAATGGGAATATACAAAAAAGCAAGAACTAAATAAAGTTTTTGCTTTTTTTAGTAGAAAAAATCTAAAATTAATATAAAGTTAGTTTGTTATATATTGTTGGATTTGATAGATAATATATTTATATATAAATGTAAGGGAGACTATTATGAAAAATGTTAATAAAATATTAGATTTATTAGAAGAAACTTATCCAGATGCCAAATGTGAATTAAATTATACAACTGCATTTGAGTTATTAATAGCAACAATACTCTCCGCTCAATGTACAGATGTTAGAGTTAACAAAGTTACAGCAGAATTATTTAAAAAATATAATACTGCTGAAGATTTCTCAAAATTAAGTATAGATGAAATTAGTAGTTACATAAAAAGCTGTGGTTTATACAAGAGTAAAGCTCAAAAGATTAAAGTAACATCAGAGATGTTGTGTGAACTTTATGATGGAGAAGTTCCTAATACTTTAGAACAGCTTATAAAGCTACCTGGAGTAGGTAGAAAAACAGCTGGGGTTGTATTAAGTAATGCATTTAATGTTCCTGCTATTGCAGTAGATACTCATGTATTTAGAGTATCTAATAGAATAGGAATAGTAAATACATCTACACCAGAAAAAACTGAATTTGCACTTATGGAAGTTATACCTAAAAATAGGTGGTCACATTCACATCATGTTTTGATTTTTCATGGAAGAAGAATGTGTAAAGCTAGAAATCCAGAATGCTCAAATTGCCCTATAAAAAATTATTGTAATTATTATACAAATAAAACTGTTTAGTAAAAGAAAGTTTTTAGAAAACTAGTTTTCTGTTATAATTATATGAGACAATGATTAATATTGAGAAATTATTATATATTATTAAGGTGCATATTTAAGAAACACATTATATAGTAAAGTTATAATTTAAGAAGAATGTACTTGCAACATAATATAAAAATAAAACTAAGGAGGATGGATATGGGGTTAAATGTAGTTTTAGTAGAGCCAGAAATACCTCAAAATACAGGTAATATAATAAGAACATGTGCGGCAACAGGATCAACATTACACTTAGTAAGACCGTTAGGATTTTCATTAGAGGATAAGCATTTGAAAAGATGTGGACTTGACTATTGGGATATAGCGAATATACAATATTATGATAGTTTTGATGAAGTAAAGCAAAAATATCCAGATGGAAAGTTTTTTTATTCTACGACTAAAGTAAATCAATCGCATTCAGACATGAAATTTGAGGAAAATTCTTTTGTAGTATTCGGAAAAGAAACAAAAGGATTGCCAGAGACATTAATAAAAGATAATTTGGATACTTGTATGAGGATACCTATGATAAATAATGAAAAGGCTAGATCATTAAATTTATCTAATTCAGTTGCCATAGTGGTATTTGAAGCCTTAAGGCAAATAGGTTATCCTAATATGAGATAAACCCAAATTATTCTAAACATAGTTTAAGAAGGGGGCATATTTTTATGAGTAGCTTAAAGATAATATGTGACAGTTTATCAGATGTACCACAAGATTTAATTGATAAATATGACATAGAAGTAGTTCCGCTGACAGTTATATTAGACGGAAAAGAATATAAAGATGGTGTAGATATATCAAAGGATGAATTTTACAAAATTTTGAGAGAAAGTAACGTATATCCAAAAACATCTCAAGCAACATATGCTCAGTTTAAAGAAGTTTTTGAAAAATATACCAAAGAAGGTAAAAGTATACTTTATGTAGCGGGATCTTCAATAGCTACGGGAACATATCAAAGTGCAGTCATGGCAAAAAGTGATATTGATGGAGATATATATGCGTATGACTCTCAAAGTTTCTCTTATGGAATAGGAGTTCTTGTAGTTGAAGCTGCTAAATTAGCTACAGAGGGAAAAACTGTAGAAGAGATTATTCCAGCTTTAGATAAATTAAGAGCACAGTCAGTTCTTATATTCTCAGTAGACACTTTAGAGTTTTTACAAAAAGGTGGAAGAATATCTTCAACTAAAGCTGCAATAGGAAGTATTTTAAATATAAAACCAATACTTGATGTTAGAGATGGCCTAGTAGCTCCAGTATGTCAAGTGAGAGGTAAAAAGAATGTAATATCAAAGATGATAGAAATTATAAAAGAGAATTGTGGAGAAGATTTATCAAATCAAAAAATATACATAGGGTATAGTGATGATCTTAAAGAAAAAGAAAAATTAATACAAGTTGCAAAAGAAACTTTTAATCCGAAGGATATAGGATTCTTTTATGTAGGAACTTGTATAGGATCACATTCAGGACCAGGAGTAACAGGAATAATGTGCTTTAAAAAATAGTAAAATATATTAAATAAAAAAGATCTTTATTAAAGGTCTTTTTTTGTATTTAACTTAAATAAATTTTAAACAATATAGTTATTATTGATTAGCATTAAATTACTATGCAATTTATAAAATTAGAAAACAAATAAAGTTAAAAAGTGATTATGATTAATTATTTAAGGAAATATTAGAGATAAGTAAAAATTTTATGAAAAAGGAATAAAAACTTCTTATATTGAATATAAGATAATGTAAGGATATTTTACATTATTTATAGAAAAAGCTGTTAAAAAATAAACAGGATAACGTATTTCGCCGAATGAAATAAACATAAAAATAAAAAACATATGGATAATTAACTATAAATAGTGTAGAATAAAACTAATATTACATATAAAAAGAAAAATTTTTAGGAGGATATTTATGAAACTTAAAAAGTTATTAGCTTTAGGTCTAACTACAGTTATGGCTGCTAGTATGTTAGTAGGATGTAGTTCTGGTTCAAAATCAGATAAAAAAGCAGAGGAACCAAAGGATAAAGTTGTAAAAATAGGAATGGTTACAGATGTTGGTGGAGTAAATGACGAATCATTCAATCAATCTGCATGGAAAGGTTTAGAAAAAGCTAAAGAAAAATATAAAGATAAAATTGATGTTCAATATCTTGAATCAAAACAAGATGCTGACTATGTGCCTAATATAGAAACTCTTATGGATCAAGGAAAGAATTTAATAATAGGTGTAGGATATAAATTAGCTCCAGCTATAGAAAAAGCTGCTAAAAACTATCCAGATCAACAATTTGTTCTTATAGATGCTACATATGAAAAAGGACAACCTAAAAACGTAACTTCATTAGTATTTGAAGATAACGTATCATCTTATTTAACTGGATTAATAGCTGGTAAGATGACTGAAACTAATAAAGTTGGATTTATAGGTGGTATGGAAGGTGAAGTTATAAGTAGATTCGATTATGGATTTAAAGCAGGTATAAAAGATTCTAATCCAAAAGCAGAAGTATCTACTCAATATGCAAATAGCTTTACAGATGCTGCATTAGGTAAGTCAATAGCTAACCAAATGCACAAAAGTGGAGTTGATATAATATTCACAGCTGCAGGGGCTTGTGGAACAGGTTCTATAGAAGCTGCTAAAGAAAATAATAAAAAAGCAATAGGTGTTGACCAAGATCAAAATAAATTAGCTCCAGATAATATAATAACTTCTGCTATGAAAAATATAGATGTAGCTGTATTAGAAGTAGCTAACCAATTAATAGATGGATCATATAAAGGTGGTCAAGTTGTAGTTAATAAACTAGAAACAGATGGTGTTGGTATAGCTCCATCTAGTGACAAAAACGTTCCACCAGATGTATTAGAATATGTTAAAAAACAAGCTGAAAAAATAAAAAAAGGTGAAATAAAAGTTCCTCAAAATAAAGAAGAATTTGATGCTCAATATAAATAAATATTAGTTATTTAATAAAAAAGCCGTTCTATTGAGAACGGCTTTTTGTTGTATCCTATTTTGAAAATCAAAAAGGTTAAAATTAGAGAAATAAGCTAAATTAAAATTTTTAAAAAAATTTAAAAAGATAAGAATTATAATTATTTTGATGAAATTAATAAATTTTACTTGTAAAAATAAGAATATAACCTATAAAATACTTATAGGGGGGGAGTTTGATGAGTAACTCTATTATAAGTATTGATTGGGATTATTTTATGCCTTACATGAAAACTTGAAATGGATCATATATTGAAAATACCAATAATATAAATAAGCATTGGTATAAGTTATATATAGAAAATAAGTTTAGGGGAATAGATTTAACTAGATCTATGAATGTTGCAGACGAAGCAAATGGTTTTTGGGAAATGTTAAAAAAAAGAATAAAGTTTCCTAAAAGTACAAAAATAGTAGTATCTGAATCTCATGCTATGGCATATTACATAGCAAAAGAAAATGGATGCGATAGTGTGTATTCTTTTGATGCTCATTCAGATTTAGGATATGGAGGGATAAAGTCATTGGATTTTGAGGTGAATTGTGCTAATTGGCTAGGGAAATTATTAAATGATAAAATAGTCAGTGATGCAAAAATAATTTATAGTCCATATACCAATGAAAATCCAAATGACTTTGAAGAAATAAATAATAGCTTTGATATAAGTTATTGTGGGATAAGTGACATATCTTGTAAAAACGTTTCTCCGATAATTCATATATGCAGATCTGGGTGTTGGAGTGCTCCTTGGTTAGATAAAAAATTATTGGATTTTGTAGAAAAATCGTCTTTTAAGTACACTTTACTAGATTGTGAAGATAGATTATGGAATCCAAACAAAATAAATTTAGCTCAACAAATAGATTATATGCTTTATGGATAATATATAAATATATTTTCTAATACTTATAAAAATCCTAACTATATATTATAATTAGAAAGGCAAAATATTATAATTAAAAAGGCAAAGGTTTTAGCAACACTAAAACAAAAATTAAAGACTTAATAAAAATTTTGTCGAAAATAGTTTGTTATGACGGCTTTGTTTTAGTATAATAAAAATACTGACTATTAAATAAAGGAGGGTAATCAAGAGCGATGAATAATAGTAATATCGACTACAGTCAAAAAGTTGTAGAGATGAAAAAGATAACTAAAAAGTTCGGAAGCTTCGTTGCTAATGACAACATAGACTTGACTGTGCACAAAGGTGAAGTACATGCTCTTTTAGGTGAAAACGGGGCAGGAAAGTCGACGCTTATGAACATATTATATGGTCTATATCATCCGACATCCGGTGAAATACATATAAATGGGAATTCAGTAAAAATGGATAATCCAAATGTAGCTATAGCTAATGGAATAGGGATGGTACATCAACATTTTATGCTTGTACAACCATTTACGGTAGCTCAAAATATAATACTTGGAACAGAACCAACAAAAGGTGCTGGTGCTATAGATTTAAAAAAAGCTATTAGTGATGTTAAAGGATTATCTGAGAGATATGGATTATATGTTGATCCAAATGCTAAAGTTGAAGATATAACTGTTGGTATGCAACAGAGGGTGGAAATATTAAAAGCACTATATAGAGGTGCAGAAATTTTAATACTTGATGAGCCTACAGCAGTTCTTACTCCACAAGAGATACAAGAGCTTATACAAATTATAAGAAACCTAACTAAAGAAGGTAAATCAGTAATTATAATAACTCATAAGCTTAAAGAAATTAAGGCAGCAGCTGACCATTGTACTATAATAAGAAGAGGTAAATATATAGATACAGTTAAGGTTTCTGAAACTACTGAAGATGAATTAGCTGCAATGATGGTAGGTAGAGAAGTAAACTTCAAAGTAGATAAGAAAAAAGCTGAACCTAAACAAACAGTTTTAGAAGTTAAAGATTTAGTTGTAAGAGATAATAGAAAAATAGCTGCTGTTAATGAATTCTCTATAGAAGTTAAAGCTGGGGAAATATTAGGAATAGCAGGTATAGATGGAAATGGTCAGTCAGAATTAGTTGAAGCTCTTACTGGTCTTAGAAAAGCTGAATCAGGTAGCATAAAAATAAACAACAAAGAAGTTTTAAACAATAATCCTAAAGACATGTTTAATAAAGGTATAAAAAATATACCTGAAGATAGACAAAAGAGAGGATTAGTATTAGACTTTACTATTGCTGAAAATACAGTTTTACAAAACTATAAAGAACCTAGATTCTCTAAAAATGGAATACTAAATAATGATGCAATAGAAAAACATGCAAAAGAAATAATAGAAAGATTTGACGTAAGACCTACTGATTATACGACTAAAGCAAGAGCTTTATCTGGAGGAAACCAACAGAAGGTTATAATTGGTAGAGAAGTTGATAATATAGAAATATCTAGAGCAGCTACAAATGAAGCGCAATTATTAATAGCAACTCAACCAACAAGAGGTCTTGATGTTGGAGCTATAGAATTCGTTCATAAATCATTAGTAAAACAAAGAGATGAAGGTAATGCTGTATTATTAGTATCTTTAGAACTAGATGAAGTTATGAATGTATCTGATAGAATAGCAGTAATTTACGAAGGAAAAATTGTAGGAATTGTAGATGCTAATGATGCAGATGAAAATACACTAGGATTTATGATGGCAGGAGGTGCAGACCATGAGTAGTAAAGCTAAAAAATTCTCACTGGCTAACAGCACAGTATTATTTTCTCTAGTATCTATAGTACTAGGACTTATGGTTGGGGCAATAGCTCTAATAATTGCAGGGTATGACCCTATAGCAGCATATTCGGCTATGATAGAAGGTATATTTGGAAAACCTAAATTTATAGCTTGGACTATAATAAGATCTACACCACTTATATTAACAGGTCTTTCAATTGCATTTGCATTTAGAACAGGACTATTTAATATAGGAGCAGAAGGTCAGTTTATAGTAGGAGCACTAGTGGCAACATTAGTAGGAGCAGGAATTGACTTGCCTATGATTATACACGTTCCATTTACTCTTTTAATAGCAGCATTAGCTGGAGGTATATGGGGTGGAATTGCAGGATCGTTAAAATCTAAGTTTGGTATAAATGAAGTTATAGCAACAATAATGTTAAACTGGATTGCATTTTATTTAAGCAACTTTATGATAAAAACTACATGGCTTGCTAAACCAAATAGTGAAGCGTCAGTAGATATACATGAATCAGCAAGAATAGGTATAGATTGGTTAACTGGTCTAGTTGGACCTGCCACAAAGGTAAACTGGGGTATCATTATATCTATAATATTTGTTTTTATAATAGCATTTATATTATTTAAGACTACTCTAGGATTTGAGTTAAGAGGAGTAGGACATAATAAATTTGGTGCAGAATACGGTGGAGTAAATGTTAACAAATCTGTATTACAATCTATGGCTATAGCAGGATTACTTGCGGGTGTTGCAGGTGCAATACAAGTTATGGGTGTATCTAATAACATAACTATATTAGCAGCTCAAGAAGGTTATGGATTTGATGGTATAGCAGTAGCATTAATTGCAAACAGTAATCCAATAGGAGTTATATTCTCAGGATTATTATTTGGAGCATTTAAATATGGTGGAACTAAGATGCAAGTTGTAGGAGCTCCATCAGAAGTAGTAAACATAGTTATAGGATCTATAGTTTACTTCATTGCATTAAGCAGTGTTTTAAGAATGTTATATGTTAAGTTCAAAGAGAGAAAAAGTAAAGGGGGCAATGTATAATGCAAGATTTCGCTCTAATTGTTAGTACAACTTTAATGTACTCTACACCCCTTATATTTACAGCATTAGGTGGAGTTTTTTCAGAGAATTCAGGTATAGTAAATATAGGACTTGAAGGTATGATGACTATAGGTGCCTTTGCGGGTGCGGCTGCAGGGTATCTTATGGGAAATCCTTGGATGGCGTTTTTAATAGGTGGATTAGCAGGAGGACTATTTGCTTTAATACATGCAATAGCAACTGTAAGTTTTAATGCAGATCATACAATATCAGGGGTTGCAATAAACTTATTAGCACCAGGGGTTGCATTATTTACATCTAAAATAATGTTCAGTGGGGCAACAATGACTCCGACTATACCAATGGAAAGCAAAATACCAAGACCTTTAAATGGTTTATTCCCACAAGGTGGAATATTAGATACTATGTTTAACTCATATGCTACAGTATTTCTAGCATTTATATTAGTATTCGTAGTATGGTATGTTTTATATAAAACTAAATTTGGTCTTAGAGTAAGAGCAGTAGGAGAGCATCCAGGGGCTGCAGATACTTTAGGAATAAATGTTAGTCGTGTAAGATATATGGCAGTTATAATATCAGGGATATTAGCAGGTTTAGGAGGAGCTTCAATGAGTTTAGCTGTAGTTTCTTCATTTAGACCAACTCTAATATCTGGTCAAGGGTATATAGCTATGGCTGCAGTAATATTTGGTAAGTGGAGACCACAATGGGCTATGGCAGCTTGTTTATTATTTGGTTTCTCAACTGCATTATCAGTATACTTTGGAAATCCAGAATTACCATTTAGTATAAATGAAAACTTATTATCTATGATACCTTATATAGTTACATTAATAGTACTTGTATTATTTGTTAAGAGTTCTAAGGCTCCAACAGCGCTTGGAAATCCATATAAAAAAGGTGAAAGATAATAAAAAAAGTGATAGCATAGCTATCACTTTTTTTATTTCTATAAACAGTTATAGCATAATACAAATTTTATTTAAAAATAGCAATTTTAAAAATTAAAAATATATATGTGGGATAAGTAAGATGAATTAAATATAAAAATATAGAAATAATAAAAAGTATATAGAAGGGAGGTTAAATTAAAAAAATAAAGTAGTATCCTAAATAGATTATTAAATATACAAAAGTATATAAAAACTGTTAAGTTTAGTAATGATATATTATCAAACTTAATCTCTATGTTCCTCTTATTACAAGAAAGGAGCGATAAATTTGACAGAAAATAAAATTCATCTAAGTTTTTTACCACAATATAAAAATCATGCAGCAGAATTATTAAATGATAATACGTTGAAAAAAGAATTATTGTGTGAAGATGGAATTATGGAATTAGTAATAGATGTAGATGTGAAAGATACTTTACACGTTGAACAAGTCTGTAAGGAAATAACAGGTTTAATAATTAACATAATGAAAAATAAATTATTAAAAGAATATATATTACAAAATAATAGTGATACATATGAATGGGATAAAGATGATATTTATATGTGTTCATTAGATTTATTTGAAAAGAAGGAACCTTTTATAAGTTATACTGTACAAAATAAAGTATATAATTATATATTAAATAATGATTATTTAAATATAGACGGATTTGTAACGTTTAGAATGAAAGAATTCATGAAGTATATTTCAGCAATAGGAGACATAGCATTAGAAGAATATTTAATAAAAAAAGATCAAGATGAATTTATAAGTGTTTTAAAATATTTCATTAATATACAAGAAGAAAAAATAGATTTATTACGAGTACATATAATGAATGATAGTTCATTTATCTTATACGATAAATATGGAAATAAAATACAAAATATTGAGGATGAAGAGATTTTAAATATGGTTATACGAGAAAATCTAAACTATGAAGATTTTTTGATAAGTACATTATTATCTTTATGTCCTAAAAAAATAGAAATTTTAGATTCATTGAAAAATAATTCTTCTAGTGAAATTGTAGATACAATAAAATCTATTTTTGGAGATAGAGTGAGTATAATATTACAAAATTAATAAATAGTCTATTTATAAATTAATGCTAAGAAATGATATCTAAATATGTTCTTATAATAGAATTAACTAATACTTTTGATTTATTATTTAAAATATATAGACATATATGATAGAATAATAAATTATGAGTAAATTAAGTTAATAGAAAGTTAGGAGATTTTGTTATGGACAATATTTTAAGGATACTAATCTTAGCAATTATAGGTGGGATGATAGGATATATAACTAATGTAGTTGCGATAAAATTAATTTTTAGGCCGATAGAGCCTATCAACATTCCAGTTTTAAATATAAATATAATCGGTCTTATACCAAAGAGAAAAAATGAAATAGCAGAAAATATAGGTGAAATTATTCAAAATGAATTTATATCAACAGAAGAAATTTTATCTAATATTGTAACAGAAGAAGATAAAAATAAGCTTGTTGAGTACATAAAAATAAAAGTGAAAATGATAGTACAAGAAAAAGCTGGCTTTATACCAGGACCCCTAAAAGGAATGGTTCAAAATTATATAAATGATATAATAGAAGAAGAGGTTAAGCAAAGTATAGATGATTTAAGTGAAGAAATGATAAATAAAGCCAATGAACGTATAAATGTACAAGAAATGGTAAAGGATAAGATTAATGATTTAGATTTATATGAATTAGAAAATATAATTATTAAAATAGCAAAGCAAGAATTAAAACATATTGAGGTGTTAGGTCTTGTGTTAGGTTTTATGATAGGTATAATACAAGGTGTAATTACAATATTTATATAAATATTACTATTGCTAGGTATGTAAGTATCTGATATAATTATACTAATTAAAAATTTAGCTATGAAGAGAAAGAGTAAAATAGATACAGTTTATCAGAGAAGAAGGGTCAAAGGCTGAGAGCCCATCTAAAAAATGACTATTTGAAAACTACCTTGGAGCAGAATTTAGTAGCATAAATATTATGTGAAAGTATTCGGTTGACTACCTTATAGTCATCAAGAGGGTTATATATTTTGTATATGCCAACTTGGGTGGAACCGCGAATTATTACTCGTCCCAAATATATTTGGGACGGGTTTTTTTATTTTATAAAAAAATATACAAGGAGGAAAATCATGATAAAGGTTACTTTGAAAGACGGATCAGTTAGAGAATATGAAAATAAGATGTCTGTTATGGATATAGCAAAATCTATAAGTGAAGGATTAGCTAGAAATGTTGTAGCAGCATCAGTTAATGGAAACATAGTAGGTCTTGACTATACAGTTGAGGGAGATTGCGAGTTAAATTTATTTAAATTTGAAGATGCAGAAGGCAAAGATGTATTTAGACATACTTCAGCTCATATATTAGCTCAAGCTATAAAGAGATTATATCCAGATGCTAAATTTGCAATAGGACCATCTATAGAAAATGGATTCTATTATGATATAGATTTAGAACAAAGATTAACATCAGAAGACTTAGAAAAATTAGAAAAAGAAATGAAAAAAATAGCTAAAGAAGATATAGAATTAGAAAGATATGAATTACCAAAAGAAGAAGCTCTAGCATGGGCTAAAGAAAATGGTGAATTATACAAAGTTGAACTTATAGAAGAATTACCAGAAGGAGAAGTAATATCATTCTATAAACAAGGTGATTTTACAGATTTATGTAGAGGACCACACTTACCTTCAACTAAAAAAGTTAAAGCAGTTAAGTTATTAAGTGTAGCAGGAGCTTATTGGCGTGGAGATGAAAAAAATAAAATGCTTCAAAGAATATATGGTATATCATTCGAAAAAAATAAAGATTTAGAAGAATACCTACATTTATTAGAAGAAGCAAAGAAAAGAGACCATAGAAAATTAGGTAAAGAATTAGAATTATTCTTTATACCAGAAGAAGGACCAGGATTCCCATTATTCTTACCAAAAGGTATGGCTCTAAAAAATGAATTATTAAAATTCTGGAGAGAAATACACAGAGAAGATGAATATGTAGAAATAGAAACTCCAATAATATTAAATAAAAATTTATGGGAAACTTCAGGACACTGGTTCCATTATAAAGAAAATATGTATACTGTTCAAATAGATGAACAAGACTATGCAATTAAGCCAATGAACTGCCCAGGAGGAATGTTATTCTACAAGTCTAAGCCACACTCATATAGAGATTTCCCTATAAGAGCAGCTGAATTAGGTAGAGTTCATAGACATGAATTATCAGGAGCGTTACATGGTTTAATGAGAGTTAGAGCATTTACTCAAGATGATGCTCATATATATATGTTACCAGAACAAATAAAAGATGAAATAAAAGGTGTAATAAACTTAATAGATAAAGTGTATAAGACTTTTGGATTTGAATATCACTTAGAATTATCTACTAGACCAGAATCTTCAATAGGTACTGATGAAGAATGGGAAACTGCAGAAAATGGATTAAGAGAAGCTTTAGAAGAGTTAAATCTACCATATATCTTAAATGAAGGAGATGGAGCATTCTATGGTCCTAAAATAGACTTCCATTTAAGAGATTGTTTAGGAAGAACATGGCAATGTGGGACTATACAATTAGATATGCAACTTCCACAAAGATTTGATGCAAGTTATGTAGGTCAAGATGGTGAAAAACATAGACCAGTTATGATACACAGAGTTGCATTTGGAAGTATAGAAAGATTCATAGGAATATTAATAGAACATTATGCTGGTAAATTCCCAGTATGGTTAGCTCCAACTCAAGTTAGAATACTTCCTATATCAGATAAATACAATGATTATGCTAATCAAGTTAAGAAAGTTTTATTTGATAAAGGTATAAGAGTTGAAATAGATGATAGAGCAGAAAAGACAGGATTTAAGATAAGAGAAGCTCAACTTCAAAAAATACCATATATGATAGTAGTTGGTGAAAAAGAAGAAGCTGAAAACAAAGTGTCTGTTAGATCAAGAGATAACGGTGAAATGGGAAGTTTAGAATTAAGTGAGTTTATGGAAACTTTATCAAAAGAAGTAGAAGATAGAGTAAATGTTATCCAAGCTTAATTATATTAATAAATATAAAAAAAGTAAGCCCAAAGGATTTATCCTAGGGCTTGCTTTTTTTAGTTAACAGCTTCTTTTTTTATTAGAGATTTTAATTCTTCATGAGTCATAGTTTCTTTATCAAATAAGAATTTAGAAACTACATGTAAATCATTTATATTATTATTTAAAAGATTTAGCGTTTCCTTATAGCAAGTTTCAACTATACTGTTAGTTTCTTTTTGAATTTGACTAGATAAAAATGTTTTTGTATTTCCGTCGATAGTCATAAAACCTAAATCACTCATTCCATAATCGCAAACCATTTGAGTTGCAATTTCAGTTACTTTTTTCAAGTCATCTTTTGCACCTGTTGACTTATGATTAAAGATTATTTCTTCAGAAGCTTTACCAGCAAGTAGTATTTTTATCTTTGAAATTAATTCATCTTTAGTATAAATGTATCTGTCTTCATCAGGTAACTGAAGAACATAACCTAAAGCTTCACCTCTAGGAACTATTGATATTTTTTGTATAGGGCATATACCCAACATGTCACTGATAAGCGCATGTCCAGCTTCATGGTAAGAAACTATTTTTTTCTCTTTTTCAATCAATTGAGAGTTTTTAGATTCTAAACCAGCGATAACTCTTTCAAGTGCTTTATCAAAATGAATATTAGTTATAATGTCACTATTATCTCTAACTGCAAATATGGCAGCTTCATTAGCTATATTTGATAAATGTGCACCATTAAAACCATGAGTTTTTTTAGCTAAAAGTTCTAAATCCACAGACTTATCAAGAGGCTTATTTTGAGTATGTACCTTTAGGATTTCGTGTCTAGTATGATAATTAGGAGCGCCTATGTGTATATGTCTATCGAATCTTCCAGGTCTAAGTAGAGCCTCGTCAAGTAAATCTAATCTGTTTGTAGCTCCAACGATAATTACGTTAGAATCTTTGTTGAATCCATCCATTTCAACTAATAGTTGATTTAAAGTTTGGTCTTTTTCGTTGTTGCTTTCTAAATGTCTTTTTGCACCAATAGCATCAATTTCATCAATGAAAATTATGCTAGGAGCTTCTTTTCTTGCTTTTTCAAATAATGTTCTAACACGTTTAGCACCAACACCTACATATTTTTCAACGAATTCTGAACCAGTAACATTGAAAAATGATGAGTTAGTTTCTCCAGCAACTGCAGAGGCTAATAATGTTTTACCAGTTCCAGGAGGCCCATAAAATAGAACACCCTTAGGAATTTTAGCCCCCATTTTTTGATATTTTTGAGGAGATTTCATGAAGTCTACTATTTCAAAAAGTTCTTCTTTTACCTCATCTAGCCCAGCAACATCATTAAATGTAGTCTTTGGTTTAGTGCTGCTTGAATCTTCATTAGGGTTTTCCTTTTCCATTTTTGTTTGTGCAAATACTGGGACTGGTTTGTTGATTTTCTTAAAAAAGTTATTTAACATTTTCATAGCCATACACCTCAGATAATAAAAATTATTTATTTACTTTATATTTTCCAAAGTTGCTAATATTTATTATTTAAAATTTTCCATAAATAAATCATAAATATACAACATCTTTAAGTATAACCACAATTTACTTAAATAATTACTAGCAAATATAAAATATATCTAATATAATAAGAGTGAAATTTATATATTTCATATTAAATTTAATTTAAAAAAAGTTAAAAAATATATAAAAAAGTATTGTACTTTTTTATTAAACATGTTATATTATATAAAGTAGTTAAGAAATAACAAGAAGAAGTCCGCTTCTCACCTTACAATCTAGGTTCGTAAGGTAAATATAAGTTAAAGTAATACATATTATAAGATATGTATTTGATATTTAGATTTGATAACTTATATGGCGGATGATAAAATCATTCGCTTTTTTTATTTTATATATAATAATTTGGAGGTGTCCTACCATTAGCAAAGAATTGTCAATGAATGATCAAATAAGAGATAAAGAATTAAGAATTCTCTCAGAAACTGGTGAGCAGCTTGGAATAATGTCTGCAAGAGAAGCGCAAACACTAGCAAATAGTAAAAATTTAGATTTAGTAAAAATATCACCAAATGCTAATCCGCCAGTGTGCAAATTAATGGATTATGGGAAATATAAATACGAGCAAGCTAGAAAAGAAAAAGAAGCTAAAAAAAATCAAAAAACAATAACTGTAAAAGAAGTAAGACTTAGACCAGGTATTGAAGCTAATGATTTAAATACAAAAGCAAACAATGCAATAAAGTTCCTTAAAAAGGGAGACAAAGTTAAAGTTGAACTTAGATTTAGAGGTAGAGAATTAGGACATAAAGACATTGGTAAAGAAGTAATGATTAAATTTATAGATTTAGTGAAAGAGTTTGGAGAACCAACAAAAGCCCCAGCATTTGAGGGTAATAATATGGTTGTAATCATAGATCCAAAAAAATAGATGATTAACTGAGAGGAGGAATTTATCATGCCTAAAATGAAAACTCATAGAGGTGCTGCTAAAAGATTCAAAAAAACTGGAAGTGGAAAATTAAAGAGATCTAAGGCTTTCAGAAGACACATACTAACTAAAAAATCAGCTAAAACTAAAATGCAATTAAGAAAAGCAGGAATAGTTAGTGAAGGTGATGCTAGAAGAATAGCACAATTATTACCATACTAAAAATCGGATTAATAAAAAAATAGATAAACTAGAAGAGGAAAATAAAGGAGGTCATAACGATGGCAAGAGTTAAAAAAGCTATGAACGCTCGTAAAAAGCATAAAAAAGTATTAAAACTTGCAAAAGGATTCATAGGATCTAGAAGCAAATTATATAGACCAGCAAATACTTTCGTAATGAAGGCATTAAAAAATGCATATATAGGTAGAAAGTTAAAGAAAAGAGATTTCAGAAAACTTTGGATACAAAGAATAAACGCTGCTACTAGAATGAACGGAATGTCTTATTCAAGATTCATGAATGGATTAAAATTAGCAGGTGTTGAAGTTAACAGAAAAATGTTATCTGAAATGGCTATACAAGATCCAGAAGGATTTGCTAAATTAGTAGAAGTAGCTAAGTCAAAATTAGCTTAATATAAATCGATTATATTACAAAAAGCCTTTGAATTATATATTCAAAGGCTTTTTATTGTTAAAAAATATAATATTTTTATAAGGTGGGCATAATATGTGAATATTAAAAAATTAATAAATAAAAATTGAATTTTTATAGTGTTGTTTTTAAATAAAAATTGGAATATAATAGAGTAATGATTATGAGGTTTACACAAAAAGGAGGTCTATATTAAAGTGAAGACTATGTTTAAAAGGCTTGCTATGTATATTAATAAATTAGATCCATCTAGAATTATGGTTATAGGTTTTGCTACTGTAATATTAATAGGAGGTCTTTTATTAAATTTACCTATATCTACTCAAAGTGGAGAAAGTATAGGTTTATTAGATGCATTATTTACAGCAACATCAGCAGTATGTGTTACAGGTCTAATAGTTGTGGATACAGCAACATACTGGAGTCACTTTGGTCAAGTAGTTATAATAACATTAATACAAATTGGTGGACTTGGATTTATGACAACTACTACGATGTTTGCTCTTATAACTAAAAAGAGAATAAATTTAAGGGAAAGACTATTAATACAGGAATCATTAAATCAAATAGATTTGTCTGGACTAGTAAAGCTAACAAGATATGTAATATTAATAACATTTTTAATAGAAGGAATGGGAGCATTATTATTGTCTACAGTATTTATACCTCAGTTTGGATTATCTAGAGGTATTTGGTATAGTATATTCCATGCTATATCAGCATTTTGCAATGCAGGATTTGATTTAATGGGGTCAGTTACTGGACCATTTTCTTCTGTAACATCATATGTAAATAATTTTACGATAACACTTACTATATCAGGGCTTATAATACTAGGTGGGATAGGATTCCCTGTTATACTTGATGTTATAAAACATAAGAGATTGTCAAAACTAAATCTACATTCTAAAATTGTTTTATTTACAACTACAATGCTTATAGTTATAGGAACATTAATGATATTATTTTCAGAATTTAATAATCCAGATACTTTAGGAAAACTAAATCTGAATGGAAAAATATTAGCTTCAATATTCCAATCAGTTACATTAAGAACTGCAGGATTTAATACGATAGATTTAACTTTATTACATCAAGGAAGTATATTTGTAATGATAATTTTAATGTTTATAGGAGCATCTCCTGCATCTACTGGTGGAGGTATAAAAACTACAACATTAGCAACATTATTCCTTACAGTAAAAAGCTTTATATTTGAAAAGGCAGATATAGAAGTTTATGAAAAAAGAATAGGTATTTCTACAGTTAGAAAATCCTTAGGTATATTTTTTATAGGCATATCTGTAGTAGTATTAGGAACTCTATTAATATCACTAGGAGAGCCAAAATTTACTTTAGTTGAAGCTGGATTTGAAGTTGTATCAGCATTTGCTACAGTAGGATTAAGTATTGGAGGAACTCCAAGTTTAGGTATATTAGGAAAAACTTTAATTATGTTGTTTATGTTTATGGGAAGAGTCGGATCTCTTACTATATTTATGGCATTAGTATCTAAAGGTACAAAGAAAAATCAATTAATTAGATATCCAGAAGGAAAAATAATAGTAGGATAAATTTTAAAAATAAAATATATGTTAGCTAAAAAATTATGTAATATTTAGTTAAATATTATATTGGAGGAAAGGTTTATGAAACAATATATAGTTATAGGATGTGGAAGATTTGGAGCTTCAGTAGCTACGACAATGCATATTTTAGGTCACCAAGTTATGGCTATTGATAAAAGTGAAGATATAATCCAAAATTTATCGGATAAAGTAACTCATGCAGCAATTGTAGATGTAACTGATGAATTATCTCTTAGATCTTTAGGTTTAGGTAATTTTGATGTGGCAATAATAGCAATAGGATCAGATATAAGAGCATCAATAATGGCAACTCTTATAGCCAAAGAAATGGGAGTAAGTCAAATTGTATGTAAAGCAAAAGATGAACTACAGGCGAAAGTTTTATATAAAATCGGTGCAGATAGAGTGGTATTCCCAGAGAGAGATATGGGGGTTAGAGTTGCGCATAATTTAGTTTCTGATAATATACTAGACCATATAGAGTTAGATCCAGAGTATTCTATAGTTGAAATAGTAACGCCAAGTGGTTGGGTAGGAAAAACATTAATAGAATTAGATTTAAGAGCTAGATATGAAATAACTGTATTAGCTATTAAGTCTGGTAAAAGCATAAATGTTACACCTTCTCCTTCAGAAGAACTTAAAACAGGCAGTATATTAGTTGTAATAGGAGAAAATAGTAAAATAAGCTCTATAGCTACTGAAAATAAGGATTTAATTAGGAGAAGATAGTAATGACTACTATAATAACTAGCAAAGATAATGAAAAGATAAAATATACTAAATCATTACTTAAAACAAAAAACAGAACAAAAGAATCTAAATTTATGATAGAAGGATACAGAATTTTAACTTTAGCAATACAATGTAATGCTAATATAGATTATGTATTTATAAATGAAGATTTTGAAAATAAAGATGAACATGAGCAGTTTTTAAAAGAGCTTAGTATAAAAAATATAAATATATATAAAACTACAAATAAGATATTTAAAGAATTAATAGATACAGAAAATACTCAAGGTATTATAGCTGTAGTTAAGTTTAAAGAAAGAACCTTAGAAAATAATTTGAATGATCAAAGCAAATTTGTATTAGTATTAGATAGAATACAGGATCCTGGTAATATGGGAACTATAATCAGAACAGCAGATGCAGCAGGAGTGGATGCTATAATAACTTTAAAGGGTTGTGTAGATATATATAATCCAAAAGTTATAAGATCTACTATGGGATCTATATTTGATATGAATATAATTAATGCAACACAAGAAGAGGCAGTTAGATTGTTGAAGTTAAAGAACTTTGATATAGTATCTAGTTATCTTAATACAAATAATTTTTATAATGAAATAGAATATAATTATAAGGTTGCACTAGTAATAGGAAATGAAGCAAATGGAATAAATGATGATTTAATATCTAAGTCAGATACCTTAGTAAAGATACCTATATATGGAAATGCAGAATCTTTAAATGCAGCTATAAGTTCAGCTATATTAATGTATGAGATAAAGAAATACTTAGTCTAATATATTGTAAGAAAATCATACATATGGTATAATAATATATCAAAATGTAAATAAAAAATACTGTGAAAGAGAAAAGTATTTTGATTTAACTTAGCACAGAAATAAGTACCTAGGCTGGAAGTACTTTCTAAGTATTCAAAAGAAGTTCACTCTGGAGTATTAAAGCTGAAAATATAGTAGGCTTTAACGTTAAAACGCGTTAAGTTTTTAGAGGTGGTTTAATAATAATAGTTTTTATTATTAAACTATTAGGGTGGTACCGCGAAACTATAGCCTTTCGTCCCTATTTGGGATGAAGGGCTTTTTTTAATATAAAGAAATATTGAAAGGGTGATAATTGTGCAAGAAAAATTACTTAATTTACAAGAAGCAGCTTTAAGTGAAATAAAAGATGCATCGAGCATAGAAAACCTAGAAGGTTTAAGAGTTAAGTACTTAGGTAAAAAAGGTGAAATAACTTCAATACTTAAAGAAATGGGTAAATTATCTGCTGAAGAAAGACCAGTAGTAGGTAAAGTAGCAAATGAAGTAAGAGAGTCTTTAGAAGGTAATATAAACTCTAAAAAAGAAGAAATAAAATTAATAGAAAAAGAAAAACAATTATCTAGCGAAGTTATAGATGTTACAATGCCAGGTAAAGTATTTACAGTTGGTAAAAAACATCCTATAACTCAAATTATAGATGAAGTAACAGAAATATTTATGGGATTAGGATTTAGCATTGCTGAAGGTCCAGAAGTAGAAACTATAGAAAATAACTTTGATGCTTTAAATGCTCCTAAAGACCATCCATCAAGAGATATGAGTGATACATTCTATGTAAATAGTGAACTATTATTAAGAACTCAAACATCTCCAGTTCAGGTAAGAACTATGAAAAATGAAGAATTGCCAATAAAAGTAATATCTCCAGGTAGATGCTTTAGATATGATTCTCCTGATGCAACACATTCACCAATGTTCCATCAAATAGAGGGATTAGTTGTTGGTAAAAACGTTACAATGGCACAACTTAAGGGAACATTAAACAACTTCGTTAAGGAGTTATTTGGAGACCAAACAAATACTAAATTTAGACCACATAACTTCCCATTTACAGAACCAAGTGCAGAAGTTGATGTAACTTGTTTCAAATGTGGTGGAGAAGGATGTCCAATGTGTAAACAAGAGGGATGGATAGAAATATTAGGATCAGGAATGGTACATCCAAACGTACTTAGAAATTGTGGAATAGATCCAGAAGTTTATAGTGGATTTGCTTTTGGTATGGGAGTTGAAAGACTTGCTATGCTTAAATATGAAATAGATGATATAAGATTATTATTTGAAAATGATATGAGATTCTTAAATCAATTTTAATTAGGAGGGATTTAAATGTTAGTATCTTTAAAATGGCTTAGAGATTATGTTGATATAGATATGGATACAAAAGAGTTCGCTGATAAAATGACTATGACAGGAACTAAAGTTGAGAAAGTAGATTTTTACGGAAAAGAAATAGAAAAAGTTGTAGTAGGTAAGATATTAAAAATAACACAACATCCAAATGCTGATAAACTTATAGTTACTAAGGTTGATGTTGGAGAAGAAGTTATACAAGTAGTTACAGGTGCTAAAAATGTATCAGAAGGAGACTACATACCAGTGGCTAGAGTTGGAGCTAAGTTACCTGGAGGAATAAAAATAAAAAAAGGTAAATTAAGAGGCGAGACTTCAGAAGGTATGATGTGTTCTGGTGACGAATTAGGAATAGAATCACAATATGTAGAAGAATACAAAAGAGATGGAATATATATACTTGACCATGAAGATAGTTACGAATTAGGAAAAGATGTAAAAGATGTATTAGGAATTAAGGATGCTTTAATAGAATTTGAATTAACTTCAAATAGACCTGATTGTAGATCTATGATAGGTATAGCTAGAGAAGCAGCTGTAACTATTGGATCAGATTTAAAATATCCTAAAATAGAAGTAAAAGAAAGTAATGAAGACATTAATTTTGACATAGAAATAGAAAATGAAGATCTTTGTAGAAGATATGCAGCAAGAATAGTTAAAGATGTAAAAATAGAGCCATCTCCATACTGGATGCAAAGAAAGCTTATAGAAGCTGGTGTTAGACCTATAAATAATATAGTAGATATAACTAACTATGTTATGATAGAGCTTGGTCAACCATTACATGCATTTGATTTAAATCAAGTATCTACAGGTAAAATAGTAGTTAAAAATGCTATAGAAGGAGAAAAATTCACTACATTAGATGATGTTGAAAGAACATTAGATAAAGATATGTTAGTTATAACAAATGGTGAAAAATCTCTTGCATTAGCAGGTGTAATGGGTGGAGCTAATTCTGAAATAAAAGACACAACAACATCTATACTTATAGAAAGTGCAAACTTTAAATCAGAAAATATAAGATCAACATCTAAAAAATTAGGATTAAGAACAGAAGCTTCTGCAAGATATGAAAAAGGAATAGATTCAAATCTTGTTGAAGATGCAGTAAATAGAGTGGCACAACTAATAGAGATGTTAGGGGCTGGTACTGTATTAAAAGGAATAGTTGATAAATACCCAACAAAACAAGAGGTTAAAACATTATCAGTAAATCCACAAAGAATAAATGCTTTATTAGGTGTTGATGTTCCTATGGATCAATTTGTTAATATATTAGAATCTTTAGAGTTTAAATGTAACTTAAAATCTAGTGAAAAATTAGAAATAGAAGTTCCAAGTTTTAGATTAGATATGGAACAAGAAGCGGATGTATTAGAAGAAATAGCTAGAATATATGGATTTGAAAATATACCAGCAGCTTCATTAGAAGGAAATGTTACAGCAGGAGCAAAAACTCCTAAACAAAAATTCATGGATAGTATAAAAAATACAGCTACTTCAATAGGACTAAATGAAATACTAACATATTCATTTGTAAGTCCAAGAGGTGTTGATAAAATAAATCTACCTCAAGATGATAAAAAGAGAGAATTTGTTAAATTAATAAATCCATTAGGTGATGAAACTTCAGTAATGAGAACAACAATGATACCTAATATGTTAGATGTTTTATCTACAAATGTATCTCGTAAAGTTGAGAATGTTGGAGCGTTTGAATGTGGTCATATATTTACACCACAAAATGGACTTCCTGTAGAAACAAACCATTTATGTATAGGTATATATGGTAAGGATGTAGATTTCTTTGTATTAAAAGGTGCGGTAGAAACTATTCTTAAAAATGTAGGATTTGAAGCTTGTGAAATATTACCAGAAACTAATAATTCAACATTCCATCCTGGAAGATGTGCTAAATTAGTGTATAATAATATATATGTAGGTACTTTTGGAGAATTACATCCAGATGTAATAGAAAATTATAATTTAGGTCAAAGGGTTTATGTATCAGAAATAGACCTTGATTTAGTATTTGAGAATTCAAATAAGACTGTAATTTATACTCCATTACCAAAATACCCATCTACATCTAGAGACATAGCTTTAATAGTAAAAGATGAAGTATTTGTAAAACAAATAGAAGATATCATAAAAGCTAATGGAGAAGGACTTGTAGAAGATTATAAATTATTTGATGTTTATAAAGGAACTCAAATAGAAGAAGGACATAAATCAATTGCATATTCTATAACTTATAGAAGTAAAGACAAGACTTTAACAGATGAAGATGTAGCTAAGGTACATGATAAGATATTAAGCGAGCTAAGTGAAAAATTAAATGCTAACTTAAGATCAAACTAACTCATCTGATATAGGGGGGATTAGTATGAATAAGGTAATGGTAAAGATTCAAGGTGCTGAGTATCCTATGGTAGGAGATAAATCTGAACAGCACATGCTTAAAGTAGCTGATTTTGTTGACAAAGAAATGAGTAAAGTCATAGAAAGTAATCCTAGATTAAGTTTATCTATGGCATCAATAGTTGCAGCAATTAATATTACAGACATATTATTTGAATGCTCTGAAATTAATGATGAATTAACTACTGAAAATCACGACTTAAAAGGTAAAATAGGAACACCTGATGAAAAACTTAAATTAGAAGTAGAGAAATTAAAACAAGATTTAGGTAATAAATCAAAAGAAGTGGAATCAGATAAAGCACAAATACAAGATTTACTTAAACAAATAGAAAATCATAAGTTAGAATTGGATAATTTGAAAAATAAAAAAGAAGGCTCAAAAGAAGAGTTAGAAAATTATAAACTTCAAGTAGAAGAATTAAAAACTCAAGCTGAAGAAGCTAATGAAAGAGCTACTATAGCAGAAAGCTTAGCTTCAGAATTCCAAAATAAGGCTTATAGCTTACAATTAAAGTTCACAGAACTTGAAAATGAAGTTAAGTATCTTAGGGCAGCAAGATAATGAAAATTAAAACCTTCAGGATTAACCTGAAGGTTTTAATTTTTATGATTAAGGATATTATAAATATTAGGATAAATATTCCTTAAAGGAGGCAGACAATGAAAGATGTAGAATTATTAGCACCAGTTGGGTCATTTGAGGCACTAAAAGCTGCGGTTCAAAACGGAGCAAATGCAGTATATTTAGGTGGAAAAGATTTCAGTGCAAGAGCATCTGCAAATAATTTTGATAGAGATGAATTAAAAGAAGCTGTAAAATATGCACATATAAGAGATGTACAGGTATTTGTAACAGCAAATACATTAATAAAACAAAATGAAATAGAAGATTTTATTGAATATATTAAATTCTTATATGATATAGATATAGATGCGATAATACTTCAAGATATAGGTATGGCTAGATTAGTAAAAAAACTAATTCCAGATTTTGAATTACATGCAAGTACTCAAATGGTTGCACATTCATTAGAAGATGTAAAATATCTTGAGAATGTAGGATTTGATAGAGTAGTTTTAGCAAGGGAACTAAATGTAGCTGAAATAAAGAACATATGCGATAATACGAATGTGGATATAGAAGTATTTGTCCATGGTGCATTATGTGTATGTTATTCAGGACAATGTTTAATGAGTAGTATGATAGGTAATAGATCTGGTAACAGAGGCAGATGTGCTCAGCCTTGTAGACAAAAATATGAACTTATAGATATTAATAGTGGTGAGATAATAAATAGTAATGGAGACTACCTATTAAGTCCAAGAGATTTAAATACAATAGAAGAAATTGACAAGATAATAGATGCAGGAGTTCATTCATTAAAGATTGAAGGAAGAATGAAAAAACCAGAATATGTGGCAACAGTAATAGAAAGCTATAGAACAGCGATTAATGAGTATCTAAACGAAAAGAAACTAAATATATCTAATGAAACAATAAATGATTTATATACGATATTTAATAGAAAATTTACCAAAGGTCATATACTAGGAGAAGTTGGTAAAGATGTAATGAACTCAGAAATACCTAATAATCAAGGCTTATATATAGGTAGGGTATTAGATTATAATAAGAAAGCCAAAAGACTTAAAATAAAACTAGAAAATACTCTTAAAAAAGGTGACGGAATAAACCTTGGTGGAGGAACTATAGGAAGAATTATAAAGAATAATGAAATAACTAATATAGCTCATAAGGGTGATACTATAGAATTAGATTTTATTGGACAGGCAAGAAGAAATCAAATAATATTTAAGACATCTGATAGTGAATTGATAAATAGAGTTCAGTCAACATTCCAACAAGATAAAGAAAATAAAAAAATAGACATAGAAGCTGAAATTATAATTAAGTTAGATGAAAATCCAATTCTTACAATGAGCGATTTTAAAGGAAACAAAGTAACTATTAAAGGTGATAAAATAGTAGAAAAAGCTATGAATGTAGCTTTGAGTGCCCAAAAGGTTGAAACACAGATACAAAAGCTAGGAAACACTCCATATGATTTAAAAAATATAAATGTAATAATAGATAATGGCGTTAGTTTACCAATAAGTATATTAAATCAAATGAGAAGAGAATGTATAGATGAGTTAAGTAACGAAAGAATTTATATAAAAAATAGAAATTATAAGAATGAAAAAGTATGTTATAATCCAAGCACATTAAACAAAAAAAGTAATTCTAAATTAAGAGCTAAGGTGAAAAATTTAGAGCAATTACAAGCAGCTTTAGAATGTGATATAGATACAGTTTATTATGAAGATGCAAATACTTTAAAAGATGCATTAGAGATTGCTTTTAAGTTAAACAAAGAAGTTATATACTCTTCTCCAAGAATTGTAAGAAATAAAGAGTATAAGCAATTAGATAAAGTAAGAGCATTAGATATAAAAAATGTACAAGTTGGTACTTTTGGAGCTATGAAATATTTTAAAGACAAAAATTTAAGTATAGACTACTATTTAAATGCATTTAATAGCGAGACAATAAATTATTTTAAAGATGCTGGTGTAGATACTTTATGTTTATCTCAAGAATTAAATATGAATGAGATAGAAGAAACTTTAAAATACACAGATATTCAAATAGAGTCAGTTGTATATGGCTATGCACCTATGATGGTAAGCGAGTATTGTCCTATGGGAGTGATAGTTAGAGATTGTAAAAAAGATAAACGAGTATCAAAATGTAATGAAAGTACTTATGCATTAAGAGACTTTAAAGGTGAACAATATAGAATATCTCAAGATATATTCTGTAGAAGTACAATTTATAATTCTAAAGTAACTTGTATGTTAGATAACTTACAAGAGTTAAATAAAATAGGTATAAATATATTTAGATTAGATTTTACAATAGAGAATAAAAAAGTTGTAAAGGAAATAATAGAATCATACATAGAAGTTTTAAAAAATGACTATAGATTAGGTTCGAAAGCTACTAAATTATATAATACTTTAGATGATGTAGGAATAACAACTGCGCACTATTACAAAGGTGTAGAGTAAGATAACCTACCACTTGGGCTGAAATTATATGTATCCCAAGTGGTAGGTTAACTATAAAATTATTTCATGGATTTTAAAATAGCTAATAAATAATCCCAAGTATTTGAAGTAGATGAAATACTTAAGTGTTCATTAGGTGTATGAACATCATACATATTAGGACCGATAGATATAGCCTCAGCATGAGGCATTTTATCAAGTAATAATCCACATTCAAGACCTGCATGTAGAGCCATTATTATAGGTTCTTTACCTGTTAAGGTTTTGTAAGCATTTACACATATTTTTTCTAATTCTGAACCTTTAGTATATTCCCAAGCAGGATAGTCACTATATAATTTAAATTGACCACCTAAAGAATCACTTAAAAGATTCATTTTATTAGTGATATCTTCTTTTAACGTCTTTACAGAACTTCTAACTGCATTTTCAAAAGTAACTTCAGACTCCGTAGTTCTAAGAACCCCTAAATTAGTTGAACTTTCAACTAAACCTTCTATATCCATACTCATTGTTTGTATACCATTTGGTATTACGTTTAGCATTCTTATAACTTTGTTTTTACAATCATTAGTAAGTACTTTTTCAGTAGTAGTTTCAGAACAGTTTATAGTTATTCCAGGGTCAGAAGTGCTGAATTCATGTTTAAATATTTTTTCGATTTCAGCTAAAGATTTTTTGAAATTATCAATATCATCTTTAGCTACAGTAATTACACAATCAGATTCACGTGGAATAGCATTATTTTTAGAACCTCCTTCAACTTTAGCAAGATCATATTCGACAGTTAATAAGTTTAATAATCTACCTAAAAGTTTATTAGAATTAGCTCTTTGTTTTATGATATCCATACCAGAGTGACCACCAAGTAGTCCTTTTATTTCTAATAATAAAGCTTGTTTGTTAGAATCAACATCTGTATATTGTGCATCAAGCTTAACAAAAGCAGTAGTACCACCAGCACAACTAACTAATATGTATCCTTCTTCTTCAGAGTCTAAATTTATAATATATTTACCTTTAAGGTTACTTGCGTCTAATCCCATAGCACCAGTCATACCAGCTTCTTCATCAGAAGTAACAAGTAATTCTATATCTGGATGTTCTAAATCATTTGAAGATAATATAGCCATTCCCATGGCAACTGCAATACCATTATCTGCACCGAGAGTAGTACCAGTAGCATAAATCATGTCATCTTCTATTTTTAAATTTATAGGGTCTTTTGTAAAATCATGTTGAGTATTTTTGTTTTTTTCACATACCATATCCATGTGACCTTGAAGTATAACACCAGGACAATTTTCATATCCCTTTGTAGCGGGTTTTCTAATTATAACATTTAAGTGCTCATCTTGAATAACTTCAAGTCCTAATTTTTTACCAAAATCACATAAAAAATTACTTATTTCTTTTTCATTGCCAGAACCTCTAGGAATTTGAGATATCTCTTCAAAGTGCTTAAATACCAGCTCCGGATTTAATCCTTTTAATACATTTTCCATAAATACCAGCTCCTCTTAGTAAATAAGTTTGGTTAAAATAGCTATTTTAAGTCAATAATTAAAAAAAATCTACTTTTAAAAATTTAAAGGAGATTTTTTGTCCAAAATAAACTTTGATTATGTATAATATATAAATAGCTACATAAATAGTATAATACAAATGTACATAAAATAAACATTATAAAAATAAATACGTATTTAAGGAGGAAGCATGAATCAAAAATCATTAAGAGTTTTAGAATTAAATAAAATAATTGACCTATTAAAGAAAAAAGCTTCATCTTCTTTAGGTTTGAGATATATAGAAAATTTAAATCCAAGTTCTAATTTTGAAGAAGTAAAATATATGTTAGAAGAAACTAGTGAATCACAAGCTATACTTATAAAAAGAGGGTCGATAGGGTTACAAGGAATACACGATATAGAAGCTAAAGTTAAAAGAGCTCAAATAGGTGCATCATTAGATCCTGCAAGTTTAATTATGATAGCAGATACTTTAAGAGTTTCTAGAATTTTAAAAAATAATTTATCTAGTAGCGATGAAGAAGATTTTAATTATCCAATAATACAAACTTTATCGAATTCATTATATGCATATAGAGAAATAGAGGATAAAATATATACAGCTATAGTAAGTGAATTAGAGATATCTGATAATGCTTCATCAACATTAAGAGATATAAGAAGAAGGATAGTTCAAAAAAATCAATCGATAAGATCAAAATTAAATTCAATAATAACTTCAACTACATATCAAAAATACTTACAAGATGCTATAATCTCAGTAAGAGGGGATAGATTTGTAGTTCCTGTAAAATCAGAGTATAGATCTCAGGTTTCAGGAATAGTTCATGATCAATCATCATCAGGCGCAACATTATTCATAGAGCCAATGAGTATAGTAGAAATGAATAATGAGCTTAGACAATTAAGATTAAATGAACAAGAAGAGATAGAAAGGATATTAGCAGAACTATCAGATTTAGTAGGATCAGTTAGCAATGACTTGATATCTAATCAAGAAATTTTAGGTAAGCTAGATTTTGCATTTGCTAAAGGAAAATTATCTATACAAATAAAAGGTATAGAACCGGAATTAAATAAAGATAAATATATAAATATAAAAAATGGAAGACACCCATTACTAGATAATAATAAAGTAGTTCCAAATACAATTTATTTAGGAAGAGACTTTCACACTTTAGTTATAACAGGACCTAACACAGGTGGGAAGACTGTAACAATTAAAACAGTAGGACTTTTTGCACTTATGAATCAATGTGGACTTCATATACCAGCTGATTATGGAAGTAGTATGTGTGTATATGATAATATATTTGCAGATATAGGAGATGAACAAAGTATAGAGCAAAGTTTATCTACTTTCTCGTCTCATATGACAAATATAGTCACAATCTTAAAAGAAGTAACACAAGATTCGTTAGTAATATTTGATGAATTAGGGGCAGGAACAGATCCAATAGAAGGTGCAGCATTAGCTATATCTGTATTGGAAGACGTAAATATGGCTGGAGCAAAGTGTATAGCTACAACACATTATAGTGAACTTAAAAACTATGCATTAACTAAACCAGGAGTGGAAAATGCTGCTGTAGAATTTGATATAGAAACTTTAAGTCCAACATACAGATTATTAATTGGAGTACCTGGTAAATCTAATGCTTTTGAAATTTCTAGAAAATTAGGTCTTAGTGATTATGTAATAACTAGAGCTAAAGAATTTATAAATACAGATAATTTAGAATTAGAAGATATACTTCAAAATGTTGAGAAGAATAGAATTAAGGCTGTAGAAGAAAGAGAAGAAGCTGAAAAATTAAAGTTAGAAATAGAAACTTTAAAACAAGAGTACGATCAAAAACTTGAGAAATTAACAACTCAAAGAGACAAATTAATAGAACAAGCTAAATCAGAAGCATTTAGAATAACAAGACAAGCAAAAGAAGAAGTAGATAATATAATTAAAGAGCTTAGAATATTAGAGGAAGAAAGAGCCTCTAAGGAAAAAAATCGTAAGATTGAAGAATTAAGAAAAGAATTAACTAATTCTATGGGAAGCCTTCAACCTACAGTTAAAAGTATGATAGTTCCTAAGGTAGCTACAAAAGAAATAAAGAATTTAAAAACTGGGGATGAAGTAAAAGTAATAACATTAAATCAAAATGGAAGCGTAGTATCTGTGGATGAAAAGAAAAAAGAAGCAGTTGTTCAAATTGGTATAATGAAAATGACGCTACCATATAAATCATTACAAAAATCAAAAAAAGATGTTAAGACAACAGTTACTAAATCAACTAGAAATATAATAAAATCTAAGTCGGGCAGTATAAGAAGTGAAGTTGATTTAAGAGGGCTTAATTTAGAAGAAGCTATAATGGAAGTAGAAAAATATTTAGATGATGCATATGTAGCAGGCTTGGAAACTGCAACTATAATACACGGTATAGGGACCGGAGTATTAAAAGCAGGATTACAAGATATACTTAGAAGAAATAAACATGTTAAGTCTCAGAGACCAGGACAATATGGCGAAGGCGGAGCTGGAGTAACTATAGTTAAATTTAAATAATGTACAAAATAAAAGATAGTTGTAAGAGGGGATAAAAATGATATTAGTATCAGCATGCTTACTTGGCATAAATTGTAAATATAATGGGGATAATAATAACAGTGATAAAGTTAGGGAGTATTTAAAGGATAAACAGTATATAGTTGTTTGTCCAGAACAATTAGGAGGGTTAACTACTCCGAGAAATCCATCAGAAATAGAAAAACTAGATGGTAATGCAGTATTAAAAGATAGAAGCAGAGTAATGACAAATGAAAATATAGATACAACAGAACAATTTTTAAGGGGAGCAAATGAAACTTTAAAAATAGCTCAATTATACGGATGTAGAGAAGCTATTTTAAAAGAAAGCAGTCCATCATGCGGATCAAACTGTATACATGACGGTACATTTTCAGGAAGAAAGATATCTGGAGTAGGTGTGACAACTGCTTTATTAAAAAGTAAAGGTATAAAAGTAATAAGCGAAAAAGAATTATAATTATTTAATTATATTAAATAAATTTAAAAAACTTGAAAAAACTTGAAAATTGATTTACCATAAAATAATAAGATATAGAGAGAGGAGAAATAACATGCAAGATTTTAAGGTTGCAATATCAAATTGCCTTAAGGAAAAAATAGAAGAATTATCATTAGAAGAAATATCAGCATTAATAGAAATACCACCAAATAAAGATATGGGAGATTATGCTTTCCCATGTTTTAAATTATCTAAGATATTTAGAAAAGCTCCTAATATGATAGCTGGGGAACTAGCAGAAAGTATAAAAGCTGAAGGAGCTATATCAAAAGTTATACAATTAGGTGGATATGTTAATTTCTTCGTTAACAAATCTCAATTAGCACAAACAGTTATAAATGATGTATTGACTCAAAAAGGAAATTACGGCCGCAGCGAAATGGGAAAAGGACAAAATGTTATAGTAGAGTTCTCTTCTCCAAATATAGCTAAGCCTTTCCATATAGGACATATAAGAACAACTGTTATAGGAAATGCTATATATAAAATATATGAATCACAAGGTTATAATACAACAAGAATAAACCATTTAGGTGATTACGGAACTCAATTTGGTAAATTAATAGTAGCATTTAAGTTATGGGGCGATAAAAAAGTAGTAGAAGCAAGCCCAATACCAGAATTATTAAAATTATACATAAGATTCCATGAAGAAGCTGAAGCTCATCCAGAAATGGAAGATGAAGCAAGAGCATGGTTCACTAAATTGGAAAATGGCGATAAAGAAGCTACTGATTTATGGCAATGGTTTAGAGATGAAAGTTTAAAAGAATTTAATAGAGTTTATGATTTATTAGATATAGAATTTGATTCTTTAGCAGGTGAAAGTTTCTACTCAGATAAAATGCCAAGAGTTATATCTATGTTAGAAGAAAAAGGTTTATTAATAGAATCTAAAGGTGCTAGAATAGTAGACTTAGAACCATATAAGATGCCACCAGCACTTATAACTAAAAATGATGGTTCTACTTTATATATGACAAGAGACTTAGCTGCTGCTATATATAGACAAGAAACATATAACTTTGATAAATGTATATATGTAGTTGGATCTCAACAAAATTTACACTTTGAACAATGGTTTAAAGTTATAGAGCTTATGGGATTTGAATGGGCTAAGGACTTAGAACATGTTGGATTTGGTATGGTTGCACTAGAAAGCGGAACAATGTCAACAAGAAAAGGAAGAGTTGTTTTCTTAGAAGATGTTTTAAAACAAGCTATAGATAAGACTAAAGAAACAATATTAGCTAAAAATCCTAATGCTCAAAATGCAGATGAAATAGCTAAGCAAGTAGGAGTTGGAGCAGTAGTATTCCAAGAATTATCTAATAGTAGAATAAAAGATTATACATTCTCTTGGGATAGAACTTTAAGCTTTGATGGAGAAACAGGACCATATGTTCAATATACTCATGCAAGATGTTGTGCAGTTTTAAGAAAAGCACAAGAAGAAGTATCTACTGATATTAATTATGAATTATTAACTAATGAAGATAGTTCAGAAGTATTAAAAGTAATAGCTTCTTTCAATAAGAGTATAGTTGCTGCATTAAGAAAGAATGAACCACATATAGTAACTAGATTTGTATTAGATTTAGCTCAAGCATTCAATAAATTCTATCATGACAACCCAATATTAGTTGAAGATGTAGAATTAAGAAAAGCAAGATTAGCATTAGTTGAATCTACTAGACAAACTATAGAAAATGGACTTAAGTTACTAGGAATGCATTCACCAGAAAGAATGTAGAAATTATAAAATAAAAGATTATAGATGACAGCTTAAAAGCTGTCTCTTTTTTTTCAAAGCATGATAATAGATAAAGTATATAAAAGGTAATAGTTGATAAAAATAATTATTAGAGAGTATTACATGAGGATGGTAATATTTATGAAATATGATATAATAAAAAAATCTTATTTAGCTTCATTTGATATAGATGATAAAATAATTAAAGACTTAATAATAATAAATACGAAATGTTTAGTAGATAATAATATGCAACGATTTGTATTTATAGATGAGAATCGTCTTAGAGATGAATTAGTTTATCATAGATTTTATGGACAAAAGCCAAGTTACAATAATATATTAAATATATTATTGCCTATAATACTTGCAAATACTAATATTCAAAAAAGTGAAGATGAAGTTGTTAAGTTAATACAAAAATATATTAAGTACTTAAAGAAAGAAGAAAAATTATTTGATTATATAATAGGAGCAGTTATGTATAATTCAATAATACATAACTTATTAGAAAATAAAGATATAAAATATGCAGAGTTGCTACAAAAGGTTAAGGAAAAAATAATAGGATTTTCGATAGAACTTAACAAATTAAATACTATTAAATTTCAAATGGCTAGAATAAATGCTATTCAGAATATTGATAATTATATAGATTTGAAATTTCAAGAATATGATGATGAAAAAATTGTGTTGAGCATATTAAATATTTTATATGATATTTATATAGAAGATAGGGATACAATTAATTCAGGAATTGAAGGCATGAAAAAATCTATACTATCTATATTAGGTGAAGATGTAAATTCGAATATAGACAATATAGATTTTATTTTATCAATGGCACAGTATATTATTAAATTGAGAGATTATAAAATAAATAAAACTTTATATAATAATAATTCAGACCCAAGAAAATTAATAAGCCTAAACGAAGGTGATAATATAATGGATCCAATACTTAATCAGATAACGGTTATATCCAAAAGTTTTAATAATAATATACTTAATTTAAAAATTAAATCTAAATCAGGCAATTATACATTTAAATTTAAAAAAGCTTAAAATCCTAGTTATTAGACTCTAAGTAATTAACAAATACATCTTCAGTTGTATTTGTTAGAAAGCATAATTCCTTTATGATGCTATTTCTAAGATCTATAAATTCATTAAGCTTAGTGTTTTCATTAGTATATTCTAATGCCTTTATAATTAGTAATAAATCTCTTTTAGATAAAGCATTGATAGATATTTGGTCGATTAATTCCATAAATAACTTCCTTTCTAATAATAGTACTTAAAATTAATATTTCTACAAAAAATATAAGAAAACCTTCTAAAAAAAAATAAATTGATAATATATTACATATATTATTTTAACCTAAATATAGCATAAAAACATAGAACAATATTAAAAAGAGGTGAAATATTTGAAAATATTATTAACAACATTAAACTCAAAATTTATACATACAAATTTAGCTATAAGATACTTAAAAGAATTTGTACGTGATTTAGTTGATGTAGAAATAAGAGAATATACAATAAATAACGAATTAGATTATATACTAAAAGATATATATAAAGGTGATTACGATGTAATTTTATTTTCTACATATATTTGGAATGTATACGATATAGTTAAACTTTGTGATAACATAAAAAAAGTAAAACCTAATATAAAAATTGCATTAGGTGGACCAGAAGTAACTTATGACAGTGAATGTTCTATGAAAAACTATCCATTTGTAGATTATATATTATATGGAGAAGGTGAATTAGTATTTAGGGATTTAGTTATGTACTTAAAAGGGCAGAAAAATATAGAAGATGTAGAAGGTTTAGTTTATAGAGATAAAGATAAAATAGTAAAAAATAAGCCAATGGATTTATTAAAGAATTTAGATGAAATACCTAGCCCATATGAAAATTTAAATCCAGAGGAATATGAAAATAGAATAGTTTATTATGAAACATCAAGGGGTTGCCCGTTTAATTGTCAATATTGTTTATCATCGACTATACCAGGTCTTAGATACTTTAGTATAGATAGAGTAAAAAAAGATTTAAAAGCATTAATAAATGCAAGAGTTTCGCAAATTAAATTTATAGATAGAACTTTTAATGCTAATAAAAAATTTGCTATGGAAATTATGAATTTCCTTATGGAAAATGATAATGATTACACGACTTATCATTTTGAAGTTACAGCCCACTTATTAGATGATGAAATGTTAGAATTCTTAAAAGATTGTAAAGAAGGTTTATTCCAATTTGAGATAGGTGTACAATCAACAAATGATAAAGTTCTAGAAGCAGTAGGAAGAAGAGATGATTTTGGTAAATTATCTTATGTAGTACAAAAAATAGCATCATATAGAAACATACATCAACATTTAGATTTAATAGCAGGTTTACCATATGAAGACTATGCAAGTTTTGAAAATTCATTTAATGATGTATTTAATTTAGGAATAGAGCATTTACAATTAGGATTTTTAAAGATGATAAAAGGAACAGGAATAAGAAATACTGCAAGTCAACATGGATTTAGATATAAGGATTATGCTCCATATGAAGTTTTATATAATGATTATATAAGTTATACACAGATTTTAAAATTAAAGGATATAGAAGAAATTTTAGAAAAATATTATAATTCTAAGAATTTTGTGCTTTCAATGAGATATATAATTAGTAATTTTTATAAAGAAAGTCCATTTAAATTTTTCGAAGCATTTGCAACTTACTTTGATAAAAATGGATACTTTGATATGGCACAAGGAAAAAATCAATTATATAAAATATTGTTAGATTTTTACTATGAAAAAATAAATGTAGATAATGAAATTTTTAATGATATACTAAAGTATGATTATATATCATTAGGAAAGACATCAAACATACCACAGTTCTTTAATAAGGTAGATATGGAGGACTTTAAAAATAGATGTCATTTATTCTTAAAGAATGAAGATAATTTATCTAAGTATTTACCAAAGTTTATAAATACACCAGCTAAGAATATAATAAAATATGTTCATTTTGAGCCTTTTAAATATAACATTTTAGAATTAAAGGAAAATATACATAGTAAGTTAGTTGATAAAACTAATGTGGTATTGTTTGTGTATGATGATAAAAAAATATTTGAAAAGTCAAAAGCCTATAGCGTAGAAATTTAGGAGGTAAAAATGAATTTTAAAATAGAAAAATACTTATTGAGAAAAGCTGAAGAATTAGCTTTTATTAAAATTAAAAATGATGGAGAATTTAAACTAGAGGGTTATGAGATACCTAAAGATGGATTAGATGTTCCTGTTAAAAATGAAGTATTAGTAAAAGGGATAAAAGAAAAAACAGCTCAAGATAATATAAATACTATGTCTATAGCAGATGCAATGATTTATATAATGGGTATAGATAGCCAATTTAAATATAATGATGAATACAAAAAGTTTTTAAATGCATTACAAAACAAAGTTGATTTTGATGCTAAATCTTATATGGGATATATGTCTAGAAAATATTTTGATATAGGGGAAGTAACTGATTCTCTAATATACTTAAAGGCATTTATAACTATATACCCTGAAGACCTTGAAGGAATGTATCATTATGCTATTGTATGTCAAGAATTAGCTAAACAATATCAAAAAGACTCTGATAATGAAGGTATGAATAAATTCTTATTAGAAGCTTTAGAGAAACTAGAAAAAGTTGTTGAATTAGATGAAAATTTTGCATTGGCATATTATCATTTAGGATACCACTATTATAATCAAGGACAATACGTAAAAAGTATGTACATATGGGAAGAAGCTTTAAAATTAGGTTTAGAAGCAGATTTAATAGCAGAAGTTCAAGATAATATAGGTAAGATGGACTTTAAAGTACAATATGAAGAAGGATATAGCTTAGTATTCCAAGGTAAATCTGAGGAAGGGTTAGAAAAGTTATTACCATTAGAAATAGAACACTCTGACTGGTGGAACTTATTATTTATGATAGGACTAGCTTATAAAAATATGAATGAAATTGAACAAGCTAAGAAATATTTTGAAAAAATATTATTAATAAAACCACACCAAGTAGACACTATTGTAGAGTTGGGACTTTGTGAAGCAAGTACATTTAATATGGAAAAAGCTATAGAGTACTTTGAAACAGCAGCGAAAATAAAAGAAGATCCAGAAATATTATGTAACTTAGGAATGGCATATTTAAATAATGGAGAATTAGATGATGCTACTTATTATATAGAAAGAGCATATGAATTAGACCCACAAGATGAAATTACAGTTTCATGTATGAGAGAATTAGATAAATATAGATAAAAATTATTTTATAAATAATTTTTATAAAAAATAAATGGTTTGCTTATATAAAGTTTACCATTTATTTTTTTGTTTAAATTTAAATTTTATATATTATTAAGAAGTATTAGATATGATATCATGTAAGTATATATCAAAAGGGAGGGATTTAATTGATTAAAAATTTAGATGATATATTAAATGCCCTAAAAGGGGAAGAAAAAGTTGTATTATCAGTAGCTGCAGCACATGATAAGGAAGTATTAATAGCGATAAAAGATGCTGTAGAAAAAGAAATTATAAGACCTATATTAGTTGGAGACTCACAAAAAATATCTACAATATCAAAAGAAATAGATTTTAACTTGGAAAATATAAAAGTTATTAATAAAATAACAATAGAAGAATGTGCAAAAGAAGCAGTAAAATTAGTTTCAAATAAAGAAGCTGACTTTGTAATGAAGGGTATATTAGATACATCTGTATTATTAAAGGCAGTTTTAAACAAAGAATATGGACTTAGAACTGATAGTTTATTAAGTCATGTTATGATATATGAAATGGAAAAATACCATAAATTATTGTTATTAACTGATGGTGGAATGAATATAGCTCCAGATTATAATCAAAAAGAGAAAATACTTAAAAATGCTATAAAAGCAGCCAAATCATTAGGATTAGATGAGGTTAAAGTTGCTTGCTTAGCTGCTAAAGAAAAAGTAAATTCTAAAATGCAAGCAACAGTTGATGCAGATATGTTATCAAAAGCTTGTGATGAAGGTAAGTTTGGAAGTAATGTAATAGTTGAAGGACCTTTAGCATTTGACCTTGCAGTTTCAAAAGAGGCAAGTGAAGTAAAAAAATTCAAAAGTAGAGTATCAGGAGATGTAGATATTTTAATGGTTCCAACAATAGAAGTGGGAAACGGAATAGGAAAATCATTTACATATATGGCAAATTCAAAATCAGCAGGTATTATAATGGGTGCAAAAGCCCCTGTTGTTTTAGTATCTAGAGCAGATACTCATGAATCAAAATTATATTCTATAGCATATGGAGCATTAGTAGCAAAGAAAATGAAATAATAGTTTAAAGTTTTTTAATTTTGTATACAAATAAAAAAAATAATACTATAATATCTATAGTTGCCTAAGCCTTATAAAAAATTAAAATTATAAGGCTTATTAAGAATAATTTAAATTTAATAATAAAGCTTATCTAAATTAAGTATATTTTATGAAATAGCATAATAAATATAAAAAATATATATTAATTCTTTAACTAACTTAAATTCTTAAAAAATCACAATAAATAAATAAATTTATGTAAAAATAAAATTTTTATAAAAAGTTAATTTGCGTTAAAAAAATATTGAAAAAATTACCAAATATTTAGAAACTTAGTATATAATCTAAGTAGGTATGTTTTACTTTTAACTATTATATAGACATTATTTTTTAATCATCTCTAGGTTTAAAATCAAAAATAAAAGGGGATAGGGATATGGATAAAAAAATGTTAACTATCGATTTAAATAGCCATGTTTTGTTAGATAAGGCTGAAAGAGATGGAGTAGAGACTATCTATGATAGAAAATTAGGATTTAAAGCACAATGTGGCTTTGGTCTTCAAGGTAGTTGTTGTAGAATATGTGGTATGGGGCCATGTAGAATAACTCCAAAAACTCCAAGAGGGTTATGTGGAGCAGATGAACATACTATAGTAGGAAGAAACTTTGCAAGAATGGTTGCAGGTGGAACAGCAGCCCATTCAGACCATGCTAGAGATATAGCTCATACATTATTATTATCTAGTAGAGATGGAAATTATCAAGTAAAAGATGAAGCTAAATTAATAGCTTTAGCTAAAGATTGGGATGTAGAAACAGAAGATAGAGATATATATGATATAGCACATGAAGTTGCAGAAATAGCATTAATGGAATTTGGTAAGCCTTTTGGTGTGTCAAGATTCTTAAAAAGTGCTCCAGTTCAAAGACAACAAGTATGGAAAGATGCAAATATAGAACCAAGAGCAATAGATAGAGAAATAGCTACAATAATGCATTCAACTCACGTAGGATGTACAGCTGATATAGATAGTTTAATACACTTATCACTTAGAACTTCATTATCAGATGGATGGTGTGGATCTATGATGGGTACTAGATTAAGTGATATATTATTTGGAACACCAACACCAAGAGAAACAGAAGCTAATTTAGGTGTATTAGAACAAAATAAAGTAAATATAATACTACATGGACATGAACCTTCATTATCAGAAATGATAGTTTTAGCATCAGAAGATCCTGAATTAGTAGCTTTAGCTAAAGAACAAGGAGCTGATGGAATTAACTTAGCAGGTATGTGTTGTACAGGTAACGAGGTAACAATGAGACATGGAGTAAGAATAGCAGGTGACTTCCATCAACAAGAACTTGCAATCATAACAGGTGCAGTAGAAGCTATGATTGTTGACGTTCAATGTATATTCCCAGCATTAGCAAGAGTTGCAGATTGCTATCATACAAAATTCATAACAACATCTCCAAAAGCAAAAATAACAGGATCAACATATATAGAGTTTAAAGAAGAAGAAGCATTCGATAATGCAAAACAAATAGTTAGAGAAGCTATATTGAACTTTAAAAACAGAGACAAATCAAAAGTACTTATACCAGAATTAAAATCTACAGGAACAGTTGGATACAGTGTAGAAGCTGTAGTAGGACAATTAGATAGAGTTGTAAACTCTCACATAGACCCAGCTGGAACAGTTAAACCATTAGTGGACTGTTTAACATCAGGAGTATTAAGAGGAGCCGCTGGTGTAGTTGGATGTAACAATGCTAGAGTGGTTTCAAATGAATCACATATAACAGTAATAAAAGAATTAATTAAAAACGACATAATAGTAGTTGCTACAGGATGTGCAGCTCAAGCAGCAGCTAAGTTTGGTTTAATGGATAAGAGTGCTAGAAAATATGCAGGAAAAGGACTTGCAACAGTTTGTGAATTAGTTGATATTCCACCTGTATTACACTTAGGTTCTTGTGTTGATATAAGTCGTATATTAGATGTAGTTTCAGCTTGTGCTAAATTTGCAGATATGGATATGTGTGATCTTCCAGTTGTAGGGGTTGCTCCAGAATGGATGTCTGAAAAAGCTGTTGCTATAGGAACTTATGTTGTAGCTTCAGGTATAGATACTTATTTAGGAATAATGCCTCCAGTAGGTGGATCTGCTAAAACAGTACAAATATTAACTGAAGGATTAAAAGATATAGTAGGAGCTACTTTCACAGTTAATGAAAATCCTCAAGAATTAGCAGCTACAATAATATCAGATATAGAAAAGAAACGTGTTCATTTTGAAGCATTACTTGAAGAAAAAATGAGTGCTCCAGCAGAAGCATAGGATTTAAAATTTAATTAGATAATAATCAACTTTATATAGATGAATAAAAAAGCTATGCATACTACTTTGAAAAGTTAGTATTTTGAATAAGTTCATTGGAGAGCTGGCTATAGTTTATTTTGCATGTCATAAACTTAACAAAATAAACTATTTTTGAAAAAAGAGTTAAAAAATAATAGGATACTAATCAAAAAAATTATAAAAACTTAAAATAAATAACTTAAAATTGAGTTATGAATGGCAAAAGGTGGTATAATTATGAAAATAGCAATAACAGGTAAAGGTGGAGTAGGTAAAACGACTTTTTCTTCAATGCTATCAAGAATGTTTGCTGAAGACGGATATAGGGTTGTTGCTGTAGATGCTGATCCGGATGCTAATTTAGGTTTAGCATTGGGATTTCCTAAAGATATATATGAATCAATAGTTCCTATATCAGAAATGAAAAAACTTGTTTCTGATAGAACAGCAGCAGATGCAGGATCTTTTGGTAAAATGTTTAAAATAAATCCAAAAGTAGATGATATACCAGAAAAATATTGCAAAGAACACAATGGAGTTAGATTACTTACATTAGGTACTGTTGACTCTGGAGGTTCTGGGTGTGTCTGTCCAGAACATGTATTGTTAAAGAGACTATGTTCTCATTTAATATTACAAAATAAAGATGTAGTTGTAATGGATATGGAAGCTGGTATAGAGCATTTAGGAAGAGGAACTGCTCAAGGTGTAGACGCATTTATAGTAGTAGTTGAGCCTGGAGAAAGAAGTTTACAAACATATAGAAAAGTTAAAAAATTAGGAAATGATATAGGTGTCAAAAAAGTATTTGTTGTAGGAAATAAAATAAGAAATAAAGATGATGAACAATTTATAATGAATAATTTAGAAGATGGAGAATCACTAGGATTCATTTATTATAATCAAGATGTTATAGATTCAGACAGATCAAATAAATCTCCATACGACACAAGTGAATTAGCAAAACAACAAGTCGAGGCAATCAAAAATAAACTAATGTTATTAGAAACATCTAAATAAGATAAAAAGCTATCCACCAATAAATTTGGTGGCTAGCTTTTAAAACACTATTACATAAATACAGTAGTGTTATATAAAAATATTAATTTGTGGGAGGATGTTCAGTTATGGGATTCAAATCTGATATTGAAATAGCTCAAGAAGCTAAACCTCAAGATATAAGAGAGATTGCTAAAAAATTAGGCTTAACAGAAGATGACATAGAGTTATATGGGAAATATAAAGCAAAAGTAGACTACAACTTACTTAAAAAAGACAATGGGGGAAAAAAATCTAAGTTAATATTAACTACAGCTATAAATCCAACTCCAGCAGGAGAAGGAAAAACAACAACAACTATAGGTGTTGCTGATGCATTAGCAAAATTAGATAAAAATGTATTAGTTGCATTAAGAGAACCATCTCTAGGACCAGTATTTGGTGTTAAAGGTGGAGCAGCTGGTGGAGGATATGCACAAGTTATACCTATGGAAGATATAAATTTACACTTTACTGGTGACTTCCATGCAATAGGAGCTGCAAATAACCTTTTAGCAGCAATGCTTGATAATCATATTCATCAAGGAAATGAATTAAGAATCGATCCTAAGAAAATAACTTGGAGAAGATGCGTTGACATGAACGATAGACAATTAAGAAATATCGTTGATGGATTAGGTAAAAAAGGTGATGGAGCAGTTAGACAAGATGGATTTGATATAACTGTTGCATCTGAAATAATGGCAGCTTTCTGTTTAGCTGATAATATTTCAGATTTAAAAATGAGATTAGGACGTATAATAGTTGGTTATAGCTATGAAGGAAAACCAGTAACAGCAGAGCAATTAAAAGCTAATGGGGCTATGGCAGCTTTATTAAAAGATGCTTTAAAACCAAACTTAGTTCAAACATTAGAAGGAACACCAGCATTTGTTCATGGTGGACCATTCGCTAATATAGCTCATGGTTGTAACTCAGTTATAGCTACAAGAATGGCAATGCATTTTGCTGATTACGTAGTAACTGAAGGAGGTTTCGGTGCTGACCTTGGGGCTGAAAAATTCTTAGATATTAAGTGTAGAATGGCTAACTTAAAACCAGATGCAGTTATAATAGTTGCTACAGTAAGAGCATTAAAATATAATGGAGGCGTTCCTAAAACTGACTTAAACAACGAAAACTTAGAAGCTTTGGAAAAAGGAATTCCAAACTTATTAAAACATGTTGAAAATATAACTCAAGTATATAAATTACCTGCAGTTGTTGCTATAAATGAATTCCCTACAGATACTCAAGCTGAAGTAAATTTAGTTAAACAAAAATGCGAAGAATTAGGCGTTAATGTTGCTTTATCTCAAGTTTGGGCTAAAGGTGGAGAAGGTGGAATTGAATTAGCTAAAGAAGTTATAAGATTAACTGATAAAGAAAGTGATTTCCAATTCTGCTACGAAGATGATTTATCTATAAAAGAAAAAATAAATGCAATAGCTACTAAAATTTATGGAGCAGATGGTGTAGACTTTACGGTAGAAGCTGATAAAGAAATAGCTAAATTAGAAGAAATAGGATTTAGTAAACTGCCAATATGTATGGCAAAAACTCAATATTCTTTAACTGATGATCAAACTAAATTAGGAAGACCAACAGGATTTAGAATAACTGTAAGACAGGCGGCAGTTTCAGCAGGTGCTGGATTTATAGTTGCTTTAACAGGAGAAATAATGAAAATGCCAGGACTTCCAAAAGTTCCAGCAGCTGAAAGAATAGATGTTGATGAAAATGGAGTAATAGCTGGATTATTCTAGTATTTAAGATAAAAGGTAGTAAAATGCAGTGTGTAAAAAACTACACACTGCACTAAAATAACTTAATTATAAGACCTTTATAGTATTTAAGGGGGAGAATTGATGAAAATATCAGAAAAAAGTTGTGTAGAATTTGTTGAAGTATTAGCATCTAAAGCAGCTGTACCTGGAGGCGGTGGAGCCGCAGCATTAGTAGGTTCAGTAGGAATGGCTTTAGGTAGTATGGTATGTAATTTAACAATAGGAAAGAAAAAATACGCAGAATATGAAGAAAGCGTAAAAGAAATTCTTGCTAAAGCAGGAAAATTAGAAGAACAATTATTATCTATGATAGATAAAGATGCGGAATGTTTTTTACCTCTTTCTAAAGCATACGGGCTTCCAAAGGAAACTGAGGAAGAAAAGAAAATAAAAGAGGAAACAATGGAAAAAGCTTTAAAAGTAGCTTGTGAAGTTCCATTAAACATAGTAAGAGTATGCTATGATGCTATAAAATTACACGAAGATTTAGTTGATAAAGGTTCAAGACTTGCTATAAGTGATGTTGGTGTAGGTGTTCAATGTTTAAGAGCGGCTATACTTGGTGGTCAATTAAATGTAGTTATAAACATAAATTCTATAAAAGACCAAGAATATGTTAACAAAGTTAAAACAGAAGTAGATAAATTAGTTGAAGACGGAGTTAAGATTTGTGATGAAGTGTATGCTAAAGTAGAAAAAGCTTTAGGTAAATAAGATTTTGGAAAATATGAAATTTAAACCTTTAAATGTGAAAATAAATATCATATGAAATATATGATATATCATAATAAATAAAAAATTTATATAGGGGGCGTATAAACAATGGAAGTAGCAGCAACTAAAGGACAAATAATAAAAGGCAAACCAGTAGCCGACCAAATTAGTGAAAATCTAATAAAAGAAGTAAATGAGTTAGTTAAAGAAGGAATTAATCCGAAGTTAACAATAGTTAGAGTAGGCGCTAGAGGCGATGATTTAGCATATGAAAGAGGAGCATTAAAAAGATGTCAAAGCGTAGGTATAACTACTGAAGTATTAGAATTACCAGAAGATATAACACAAGAACAATATGTAAAAGCCCTAGAAAAAGCAAATGAAGACAAAAATGTTCATGGTATATTATGCTTTAGACCACTTCCTAAACAATTAGATGAAGAAGCTGCAAAATATGTTATCGCACCTGAAAAAGACGTAGATTGTTTCAGCCCTGTAAATGCTGCTAAAGTTATGGAAGGTGACAAGAGTGGGTTCCCACCATGTACTCCTACAGCAGTAGTAGAAATATTAAAACATTATAATGTTGATTTAAAAGGTGCTAAAGTAACTGTATTAGGAAGATCTATGGTAGTTGGTAAACCAGCTGCAATGCTTCTATTAAGTGAAAATGCTACAGTTACTATATGTCACTCTAGAACTAAAAATCTATCAGAAGTAACTTCTGAGGCAGATGTATTAGTAGCTGCTGTTGGTAGAGCTAAAATGGTAAAAGAAAACTTTGTAAAAGAAGGCGCAGTAGTAATAGATGTTGGTATAAATGTTGATGAAAATGGTAAATTATGTGGAGATGTTGATACTGATGCAGTGCTTGAAAAAGTATCTATGATAACTCCAGTTCCTGCAGGGGTAGGATCTGTGACTACATCTATACTTGCTAAACATGTAGTTAAAGCTTGTAAGTTACAAAACAACAAATAATGATATAAGTTTTAGGGGGAATAGGGATGGTAATTTCTGAAAAGAAACCGATTGAAGAAGTATTAGGATTTTTAAAAAATGCTGAGAAAGTAGTTCTAGTTGGTTGTAATCTATGTGCCTCTACTTGTAAGACTGGTGGAGAAGAACAGCTTATAGAAATGAAGGAAACTTTAGAGAATGAAGGTAAAAAAGTTTTAGGATATAAAATTCTAGATCCAGCTTGTAACCTACTTAAATGTAAAAAAGATTTAAAGGCTTTAAAAGAAGAATTAAAAGAAGCAGATGCTGTTTTATCTTTAGCTTGTGGAGATGGTACACAAACTGTAGTTAAAAATTTAAAAAATAAACCAGTTTATCCAGCTAATAATACTTTATTTATCGGTGAAGTTGAAAGAGTTGGTCAATTCGAAGAGGCTTGTAAAGCTTGTGGAGAATGTGAACTTGGTTGGACAGGTGGAATATGTCCAGTAACTATGTGTGCTAAAGGTTTAATAAATGGTGCTTGTGGTGGAGCTAAAAATGGTAAATGTGAAGTAAGTCCAGAAAATGACTGTGCATGGATTAAAATATATGAAAGATTAAGAGATATAGGACAATTAGACAATTTACTAGAAATAAGACCACCAAAAGATTATTCAAAACAAAATAATCCAAGACACTTAAACTTAAATAAAAAAGAAGAAACAGCAAATGCTTAAAAGCTTTTAAAAGGTTAAAAAGGGGGATTTTAGATGAGCTTATTAAAAGAAACATTAGAAAGTGGAAAGTTTGCAGTTACTACTGAAATGGCTCCTCCAAAGGGGACAGATCTTTCTCACTTATTAGAATGTGCAAAACCATTAGTCGGTAGAGTTCACGCAGCTAATGTAACAGATTTCCAATCAGCAGTAATGAGAACAACTTCACTTGCTACATGTAAATTATTAAAAGATGCAGGATTAGAACCAGTACTTCAAATGACTGGTAGAGATAGAAATAGAATAGCAATACAAGGTGAAATGTTATCTGCAGGAGTTTTCGGAATAAACAATATGTTAGCTTTAACAGGTGACCATACTGTTGTAGGTGATCATCCACAAGCTAAAGGTGTATTTGATTTAGACTGTGTAGGAATACTTCAAACAGCTGGAACTTTAATATCTGGTAAAGATATGGTAGGAAATGAATTAAAAGGATCTCCAGAGTTCTACTTAGGAGCATCTGTAACACCAGAATATACACCAATAGAAGTACAGTTATTAAAAATGCAAAAGAAGATAAATGCAGGAGCTAGATTCTTCCAAACTCAAGCAATTTATGATATAGAACATATGAGAGAGTTTAGAAGACTTACTAAGGATATGGATTGTAAGGTATTAGCTGGGATAGTTCCTTTAAAATCTCCAGGTATGGCTAAATTCATGACTGCAAATGTTCCAGGAATATTTGTTCCAGATGATCAAATAGAAAGATTAAGAGCAGCAGGAAAAGAAAATTGGGTATCAGAAGGTATAAAAATGGCAGGAGAATTTATTAAGCAGCTAAAAGAAGAGGGATTATGTGATGGTGTTCACATAATGGCTATAGGTGCTGAAGAAAATGTTCCAGCTATACTAGATGCAGCTGGTTTATAAGATTATTAAAGTATGGGGGGAAATCAAATGAAAATAGTAGTTGTCGGTGGCGGACCAGGAGGATATGTAGCAGCTATAAAAGCAGCTATGTTAGGTGCTGAAGTTACAGTTATAGAAAAAAGAAGAGTAGGAGGAACTTGCTTAAATGTAGGTTGTATTCCAACTAAAGCATTATTAGCATCTTCATCTATGTTAATGTCTGTTAAGGAAGCTAAAGACTTTGGAATTAATATAGAAGGAGAAATTAATCCAGATTTTTCAGCTATAATGGATAGAAAAGATAAAATAGTAAATCAATTAATAAGCGGAATAGAATTCTTATTTGAAAAAAGAGGAGTTCAATTAATAAATGGATTTGGAAAATTAGTTGATAAGAACACTATAGAAGTTACTAAAGAAGGCGGAGTTAAGGAAATAGTAAAGGCTGATAAAATCATATTGGCAAACGGTTCCACACCTGTAGTACCTAGAATGTTCCCATATGACGGAAAAGTTGTAATAACTAGTGATGAAGTTCTTAGTTTAAAAGAAATACCAGAATCTTTGTTAATAGTTGGTGGAGGAGTTATAGGTTGCGAAATAGGTCAATTCTTTAGAACTTTAGGTACAGAAGTAACTATAGTGGAGATGGCTGAACAAATATTAATAAATGAAGATAAAGATGTCGCTAAACAGTTGCATAGACAGTTTAAAAAGGATAAAATTAAAGTAATAACAGGTATTGGAGTTCAGACTTGTGAAGTTGTAGATAACAAGGCTGTAGCAACGCTTTCAAATGGGAAACAAATAACAGCACAATATGCACTTGTATCAGTTGGTAGAAGACCAAATCTTGATAACTCTGGTGTCGAAGAATTGGGAATAGAGATGGAAAGAGGAAAAATAGTTGTAAATGAACATCTTGAAACTAATGTAGAAGGTATATATGCTATAGGGGATTTAATTAATACACCATTCTTAGCACACGTTGCTTCAAAAGAAGGAATGGTTGCTGTAGAAAACGCTTTAGGAAAATCTAAAACAGTTAATTACTTAGCTGTACCAAGATGTGTATATACAGAACCAGAAGTTGCAGGAGTAGGAAAAACTGAAAAACAACTTCAAGCAGAAGGAATAGAGTATCATGTAGGTCAATTCGATTTTAGAGGTTTAGGTAAAGCACAAGCAATAGGACATTTCCAAGGATTTATAAAAATACTTGCAGATAATGATGACAAAATAGTAGGGGCAGCAATAGTAGGACCACATGCTACAGATTTATTAACTGAATTATCACTAGCTGTTGCATTAGAATTAACAGTAGAAGAAGTAGGGGATGTAATACATGCACATCCAAGTTTATCAGAAGGCTTAATGGAAGCTCTTCATGATGTTCACGGAGAATGTGTTCATGCAGCTCCTAAATTAGCAAAAGCATAAAAAAACAGAGAAAAGTATAAAAGCTCTGTTTTGACTAGATTTAAGGGGGAAGTCTTATATGGGATATAATATAGCTGTTGCAGGAAAAGGTGGAACTGGAAAAACAAGTCTGACAGGGCTTTTAATTGACCACTTAGTTAAAAATGATAAAGGACCAGTATTAGTTGTAGACGCGGATGCAAATGCAAACATAAATGAAGTTCTAGGGGTAGAAGTAGAAGCAACTATAGGTTCTATAAGAGAAGAAGTTAATCAAAGAGAATTAGCAGGGAATTCATTTCCTGGAGGTATGACAAAAGCACAGTTTTTACAATACAGATTAAATAGTAGTATTGTAGAAGGTGATGGATATGACTTAATGGTAATGGGTAGATCAGAGGGAGCAGGTTGCTACTGTTATGTAAATGGTATATTAAGAGAGCAAACCAATAAAATATCTAATCATTACAAATATCAAGTTATAGACAATGAAGCAGGTATGGAGCATTTAAGCAGAAAAACTACTAGACATATAGATACACTATTGTTAGTAAGTGATTGCTCAAGACGTAGCATACAGGCTGTTGCTAGAATAAGAGATTTAGCTGAAGAACTTAAGTTAAGTGTAGGAAATACATACTTAATAGTTAATAAAGCTCCAAATGGTGTTTTAAATGATGGAGTTAAAGAAGAAGTAAATAATAAAAAGTTAAATCTCATAGGTGTTGTACCTTTAGATGAATTAATATATGAATACGATTCTTCAGGAATACCATTAGTTAAACTACCTGAAGATTCAAAATCTAAAATGGCAATGAGTGATATAATTGCTAAATTAGAATTAAAATAGGCTTAAGGGGGAAAAAAGTATGGCATTTAAGATGTCTGTTCAAAAATATTCTGGTAAAGTATCAGAGGTAGAGATAGGAACAGGAGAAAAAGCAATAAAATTAGGTGGAGAACATGTTCTACCATTCTATAGTTTTGATGGAGAAGTAGGAAATAGCCCTAAAGTAGGAATACAAATATTAGATATATATCCAGATAGTTGGACTGATGCGTATAAAGAAATGTATAAAGATGTAGCTAATGATCCAGTTGAATGGGCTAAATATGTTGAAGCAAACTCAGGAGCAGATTTTATATGTTTAAAATTTGATGGAGCTGATCCAAATGGCTTAGATAAAGCTCCAGAAGAATGTGCTGAAGTTGCTAAAAACGTAGTAGAAGCTATTAGCGTACCTTTAGTAATAGCAGGTACAGGAAATCATGATAAAGATGCTAAATTATTCGAAAAAATAGCTCAAGCTGTTGATGGGCATAACTGTCTATTCATGTCAGCAGTAGAAGATAACTATAAAGCAGTAGGAGCATCAGCAGGTATGGCTTATAGCCACAAAGTAGGTGCTGAATCTTCTGTAGATATAAATTTAGCAAAACAAATGAACGTTTTATTAACTCAATTAGGTGTTAAATCTGAAAATATAGTGATGAACGTAGGATGTTCAGCTGTTGGTTATGGATATGAATATGTTGCATCTACAATGGATAGAATTAGACTTGCAGCATTTGGTCAAAATGATAAATCATTACAAATGCCTATAATAACTCCAGTAGCATTTGAAGTTGGCCATGTAAAAGAGGCTATAGCTCCAGTAGAAGATGAACCAGATTGGGGTTGTCCAGAACAAAGAACAATAGCTATGGAAGTTTCAACTGCAGCAAGCTGTTTAGTTGGTGGATCAAATGCAGTTATACTTCGTCATCCAAAATCAATAGAAACTATAAAAACATTAGTTAGCGAATTAGCTTAATTAAAATGTAGGGTTAGGGGGATAAAATAATGGCATTAAAAGCTTTAGATATATTTAAATTAACACCAAAGAAAAACTGTAAGGATTGTGGATTTCCAACTTGTATGGCTTTCTGTATGAAAGTTGCATCAGGAGCTGCAGAAGTAAGTAAATGTCCACACATGTCAGATGAAGCATTATCAAAATTATCAGAAGCAACTGCACCATTAATGAAAACTTTAAAATTTGGTGCTGGAAATTCTGAATATCAATTAGGCGGAGAAACAGTATTATTTAGACATGAAAAAACTTTAGTTAATAAAAATAGATATGCAGTAGCATTCTGTGAATGTATGACTGACGAACAAATAGATTCTAAATTAGCTAATATGAAGCTGGTTGATTATATAAGAATCGGAGAACAAATGAAAGCTGAAATGGCTGTTTTAGAATACTTTGAGAACAAAGATGCTTATTTAAAATTAGTAAACAAAGTTAAAGATAGTGGATTAGACATAGCATACATACTACAATGTGAAGATCCAGCTGTTGCAAAAGAAGCTGTTGAAATATTAAAAGATTCTAAACCAATAGTATATGGAGCTACTAAAGATAACTACAAAGAAATGATAGAAGTAGTTAAAGGAAATAAATTAGCATTAGGAGTAAAAGCTGCAAACTTAGAAGAATTATATGCTACAGTTGAACTTATCCAAGGTGCTGGATATAAAGAATTAATATTAGATGTAACAGGGGAAAATATCAAAGACACTTACACTAACGCAGTTCAAGTTAGAAGAATATCATTAAAAGAGCAAGATAGAACATTCGGATACCCTTCAATAGTATTTGCAAATAAATTAGCTAATGATAATCCTATGATGGAAGTTGCATTATCATCAGTATTCACAATTAAATATGGATCTATAATAGTAATAGATGACATAGATTATTCAAAAGCATTACCACTATTTGCATTAAGACAAAACATATTCACTGACCCACAAAGACCAATGAGAGTTGAACCTAAGGTTTATCCAATAAATAACCCAGATGAAAATTCACCAGTAATAGTTACTGTTGACTTTGCATTAACTTACTTTATAGTATCAGGAGATGTAGAAAGATCTAAAGTACCAGTATGGTTAGTAATACCAGATGCAGGAGGATATTCTGTTCTTACTGCTTGGGCTGCAGGTAAATTTGGAGGAAACTCAATTGCTTCATTCGTTAAAGAATGTAAAGTAGAAGAAATGACTAAAAATAGAGATTTAATAATACCAGGTAAAGTTGCAGTTCTTAAAGGTGATATAGAAGAAAACTTACCAGGATGGAATGTAATAATAGGAACAGAAGAATCTATGGAAATACCTAAATTCTTAAAAGAATATAAAGCAAAAAAAGATGAAGCTTTAGCAAATGCTTAGTCTAAATAAAAAATGTTAAGTTAACTATATAAAAAACTAAAGGGGGATAATTGTAAATGGAAAAATTTATGATCATAGGTGAAAGAATACACTGTATATCACCATCAATAAGAAAAGCTTTAGCTGAAAGAGACCCAGAACCAATATTAAAAAGAGCAAAAGAGCAATTAGATGCAGGGGCACATTATATAGATTTTAATATAGGTCCAGCAGAAAGAGATGGAGAAGAAGTAATGACTTGGGGAGTTCAAATGCTTCAATCTGAGCTTAATAATGTGCCTTTAGCATTAGATACAGCTAACAGAAAAGCAATAGAAGCAGGTCTTAAAGTTTACAATAGAACTCATGCAAAACCAATATTAAACTCTGCTGATGCAGGCGGAAGAATAGATTTAATAGATTTAGCTGCTGAATACGATGCTAAAGTTATAGGTTTATGTGCTAAAGAAGGTATACCAAGAGATAATGATGAACGTATGGCATATTGTCAAGAAATATTAGAAAAAGGTTTAACTTTAGGTATGGAACCAACTGATATATTATTTGACCCATTATGCTTAGTTATAAAAGGTATGCAAGATAAACAAGCAGAAGTTCTAGAAGCTATAAAAATGATGACTGAAATGGGACTTTTAACTACAGGAGGATTATCAAATGTATCTAATGGTTGTCCAAAACATATAAGACCTATATTAGATAGTAACTTCTTAGCTATGGCTATGGCAAATGGATTTAGTTCAGCTATAGTAAATCCATGTGATGAATTATTAATGCAAACTATAAAATCTTGCGACATAATAAATGGAGCATCTTTATATGCAGATTCTTTCTTAGAATTAAATGAAGGAGCATTTTCATATAACGCATAGTCTGAAATGTAATGTTTAAAGCTCAAAAGGGGGAAGTAGAATGAATTTATTTAATATAATTTTTACGGGATCAGAACAAGCTTTAGCAGCAGCTAAAGGAATGTTAAGTGAAGCTATAGAAAAAAATGGAAGAGAACATAAAGTAGCTTTTCCTGATACTGCATACTCATTACCATGTATTTATGCAGCAACAGGACAAAAAATGAATACATTAGCTGATTTAGAAGGAGCATTAGGTGTGGTTGAATCTCTAATAAATAGAACTCATTTATTAGAACATGGTTTAAATGCTGGTTTAGCTACAGCTCTTGCAGCTGAAGTTATAGAAGCTTTAAAATATTCTACAATGGAAGAACCATACACAGCACCTTGTGCAGGACACGTAGGTGACCCATTAATAAGATCACTAGGTGTACCACTAGTAACAGGAGATATACCAGGGGTTGCTGTTGTACTTGGAGAATGTCCAGATTCAGAAACAGCAGCAAAAATTATAAAAGACTACCAATCTAAAGGTTTATTAACTTGCTTAGTTGGTAAAGTTATAGATCAAGCTATAGAACAAGATGTAAAAATGGGAGCAGAACTAAGAGTTATACCTCTAGGATATGATGTAACATCTGTTATCCACGTAGTATCTATAGCAATAAGAGCTGCATTAATATTCGGAGGATTAACACCAGGAGATCTTCCAGGATTATTAGAATATACAGCTAAGAGAGTTCCTGCATTTGTTAATGCATTTGGACCATTAAGTGAATTAGTTGTATCTGCTGGTGCAGGAGCAATAGCTTTAGGATTCCCAGTTATAACTGATCAGACAGTTCTTGAAGTTCCAATGAACTTATTAACTCAAAGAGATTATGATAAAGTTGTTGCAACTTCATTAGAAGCTAGAGGAATAAAAATAAAAATAACTGAAATACCTATACCAGTAGCATTTGCAGCAGCATTTGAAGGTGAAAGAATCAGAAAAGCTGATATGTTCGCTGAATTTGGTGGAAATAAAACAGAAGCTTGGGAACTTGTAATTAAAAAAGAGTTAACTGAAGTAGAAGACCATAAAATAGAAATAATAGGACCAAATGTAGATGAAGTAGAAGCTGACGGTGTAGTAAGATTACCATTAGCTGTAGTAGTTAAAATAGCTGGTAAAGCTATGCAAGATGACTTTGAACCAGTTCTAGAAAGACGTTTCCACTATTTCATGAACTATATAGAAGGTGTAATGCACGTTGGTCAAAGAGATATGTCTTGGGTAAGAATATCTAAAGATGCTTATGAAAAAGGATTTAGATTAGAACATATAGGAGAAGTTCTATATGCTAAGATGAAAGATGAATTTGAATCTGTTGTTGATAAATGTGAAATAACTATAATAACTGATGCAAAAGAAGTATCTGCAAGAAAACATGAAGCTTTAGAAAGATATGAGGCTAGAGATAATAGATTAGCTTCATTAGTAGATGAAAGTGTTGACACATTCTATTCTTGTAACTTATGTCAATCATTTGCTCCAGCTCACGTTTGTGTAGTTACTCCTGAAAGACTTGGTCTTTGTGGAGCAGTTAGTTGGCTAGATGCTAAGGCAACTAAAGAATTAGACCCAACAGGTCCTTGTCAACCAATAGTTAAAGGTGAATGTTTAGATGATAGAACAGGGGTATGGGATTCTGTTAATGATACAGTAGGTCAAATATCTCAAGGTGCTGTTGAAAGTGTTACATTATATTCTATATTAGAAGATCCAATGACTTCTTGTGGATGCTTCGAATGTATATGTGGTATAATGCCAGAAGCAAATGGATTTGTTATAGTAAACAGAGAACATCCAGGTATCACACCAGTTGGTATGACATTTGGAGAACTTGCTTCTATGACAGGTGGTGGAGTTCAAACTCCAGGATTTATGGGACACGGAAGACACTTCATATCTTCTAAAAAATTCGCTTATGCTGAAGGTGGACCAGAAAGAATAGTATGGATGCCAAAAGAATTAAAAGAGTATGTAGCTGATAAATTAAATGCTACAGTTCAAGAAATGACAGGAATAGAAAACTTCTGTGATATGATATGTGATGAAACAATATCTACTGATTCAGAGGGAGTACTTGCCTTCTTAGAAGAAAAAGGACACCCAGCTTTAGGAATGGAAGCTGTAATGTAAAATAGTATATTAGGGGGAAAAAATATGAAAGTTATACCAAGTTTAAAATACTCTAGTAAACATACATGGGCAAAAGTTGAAGGTGAATATGCTTATGTTGGAATAACAGATTTTGCTCAAGATCAATTAGGAGAAGTGTTATTCGTTGAAATGCCAGAAGTTGAAGATACTATAACTAAAGATGAAGACTTTGGTGTAGTTGAATCTTCTAAAGTTGCATCTGATTTGATAGCTCCTGTATCTGGAGAAGTTGTAGAAATCAATGAAAAATTAGAAGATGAACCTGAATATATAAATGAAGATCCATATGATGCTTGGATAATAAAAGTAAAAATGTCTGATGCTAATGAAGTTAATGAACTAATAAGCTCTGATGACTATGAAAAAGGCTTAGAATAATTTAGATATATAAAAGTATAGTTGATTTGAGTGCACGCGAATCAACTATACTTTTTTACGTTAATAAAATTGAATATTAAATTTTAGGTTCTCTTAAAGGAGATTAATAGGGAAAAAGGTGAAAATCCTTTACAGTTCCCGCTACTGTGATATGGACGAAACCTATATTAACCACTGTGAATTTGCGGGAAGGATAGGAAGTAGGATGAAATTAAGTCAGGAGACCTGCCTAAAATTTAAAATAAATACCTCGGGAGCTAGGAATTTAAGAACAGTATAAATAGGAGCTGTCTCAAAAATAAAACTTTCGCTTGTTTTTTGAGACAGCTCTTTTTATTTTATAAATTATTTGTTTCTTAATTATCTCCCAAAATTAATTAATTTCCAACCTCTAAATTTGAGCAATGGACCTGATTATAAAGATTGTTGGCGACATGAAATGTTTTGCTGACACGTCGCTCAGGCGAAGTGAACTTTTTTATAGGATAAATTGTTTAAAAGTGTGAATTTAATTACTATGGTGGTAAGTTATGTTAAAATTATATTAAAGACTATATTGGGGGGTAGAGTATGATTAAGGTAGTTTTCAAATCTCATAATAAAGAAGCTTTTTGTAGTAAAGGGGATACTTTGCTAGATATTGCGAGAAAGGCAGATATATTTATAGATGCTCCTTGTAATGGAAATGTATCATGTGGAAAGTGTAAAGTGAAACTTTTAAAGGGGAAAGTTGATACAGAAAAAACGAGACATATAAGTGATGAAGAATGGGAACAAGGGTATATTTTAGCCTGTGCAACAAAAGTAATTGAAGATATAGAGATAGAAGTTCCTTCTAAACTTTCATCATCTATGCATGGAATGAAAATTGAAGGATCAGATAAAAAGAAAGATCAACAAATATTTGATAGAGCAAAACAAATAGCAAATGAACATGATCTTAAATTTGAGGTAAATATAAAGAAAAAATATATAGAGATAGAAGAACCAAATTTAGATGACAATATAAGTGATATTGATAGATTACAAAGATATGTTAGAAATAATTTGGGATTTGATCATATAGATTTTGGTTTAAGTCTTTTAAGAAAAATGCCAAAAATATTTAGAGAAAAGAATTTCAAAGTGACTATAACATATGTAGAAAAGAAAAATAAAATTACTATTTTAGATATAGAAAGTGGAAATACACAAGGAAGATTATATGGGGCAGCTATTGATATAGGAACAACATCTGTAGTTGTATGTATAGTAGATTTACAAACGAATGAAGTTATAGACAAGGCATCTTCAGGAAATGCTCAAATTAAATACGGAGCAGATGTAATAAATAGAATAATATATTCATCAAAAGGTAACGGACTGGAAACTTTAAATAAAGCTATAATTGAAGAAACAATAAATCAATTACTAAGTAGCTTATATGTAAAAAATAATATTCTTAAAAATAATGTAGTGTCGATTGTAGTAGCAGGAAATACAACTATGTCTAGTTTATTTTTAGGCGTATTTTCAGATTTCTTAAGACAAGAACCTTATATTCCACCATTCTTAAAATCTCCAAATCTTATGGCACAAGATTTAGGACTAAATACAAATGAAAGTGCTTATGTATATTTAGCACCGTCAGTAGCAAGTTATGTAGGAGGAGATATAACTGCAGGGGTATTATCAGCAGGAATATGGGCAACAGATGAAAATATATTATTTATAGATTTAGGAACTAATGGAGAAATAGTTTTTGGAAATAAAGATTATATGATGAGTTGTGCTTGTTCAGCAGGACCTGCATTTGAAGGTGGAGGAATAAGTTGTGGAATGAGAGCATCAGCAGGAGCTATTGAAAAAGTAAAAATAGATAAAGATACTCTGGACCCTACATTACAAATAATAGGCGAATGTGCTCCTGTTGGAATTTGTGGTTCTGGAATTATAGATTTAATTTGCCAGATGATTACAAAGGGTGTGGTTGACAGAAGAGGAAAGATGCATAGAGACTTGAAAAATAGAAGGGTAAGATTTAATGAACATGAAATAGGTGAGTATGTACTAGCATTTAAAGAAGAGTATAATTTAGAAAATGATATAGTGGTAAATGAAGTAGATATCGATAATTTTATAAGAGCTAAGGGTGCAATATATTCAGGAGCATCAACTCTTATAGAAAGCTTAGGTATGGATTTTAGTGTTATAGATAAAGTATATATTGCTGGTGGAATAGGAAATAACTTAGACATAGAAAATTCGATTATAATAGGATTGCTTCCAGATATAGATAGAGAAAAATTTGTATATATAGGAAATAGTTCTTTAGTAGGGGCATATCTTACATTAATAAGTAAGGACGCAAAATTTAAGCTTGAAGAAATAGGCAATCAAATAACATATGTTGAATTAAGCGTATATCCAACTTATATGGATGAATTTATATCTGCATGTTTCTTACCACATACAAATATAGAACAATTCCCAACAACTAAGAATTTAATAGGTGAATAATTATGAAGTTAAATGAAAAAATGAAACTTGCCTATAATATTAAAGTTGATAATTTTGGAAATACAATAGGATTTTCTTATCCAAATCAAACATTAGCTATAAGTACTACTGGAAATAGTTGTAGTTTAAATTGTGCTCATTGTAATGGTCACTATTTAAATAATATGGTACATATTAATGATTATGAAAGCAAAATAAAGAGTAAAACTATAACTAGCTTTTTAATAAGTGGAGGGTGTCAACATGAAGGCGATGTGCCTATAAATAATCATATAGAAACTATTAAAAAATTAAAAAAACAGGGATATTCTTTAAATGCACATTTAGGGCTAATGGATAAAGAGAGTATAAAATCTATATGTAAGTATATAGATATAGTATCTTTTGACATTGTATTAGATGAAGAAACTATAAAAGAAGTTTATAAAATGGATAAGAAAAAAGAAGATTATATAGAAACATATGAATTTATAAAACAACAAGTAGAAATTGCGCCTCATATATGTATAGGTCTAAAGGGTGGAAAAATAAAGGGAGAATATGAAATTATAAATTATCTAAAAAAAGATCCACCTAAAAAAATAACCTTTATAGTATTAATACCTACTAAAAATACTGAATATGAAAATGTAACTCCACCAGAATTAGAAAAAGTAGCTGATATAATTTGTGAAGCTAGAATTAATTTGCCAAAAACAGAAATTAATTTAGGATGTATGAGACCAAGAGGTATGTATAGAAGTGAATTAGACAAAATAGCCATATTATGTGGTATAAATAAAATAGTTTTGCCGTCTAGAGGTGCTAAAAATAAAGCTTTAGAAATGAATTTGAATATAGTAGAAGGTAAGGAGTGTTGTGTATTATGATTAGATTATCTGCAGGAACAGCAATAGAGCTTGGATTATTAAATAAAAAGAGTGATATACCTCCTACTACCGCATATATAATGGTTGGAAACAATTGTGATAATAAATGCGCTTTTTGCTCTCAATCAATAGAAAGTAATTCAAGAAAAGATAAATTATCTAGAGTAGTATGGCCAGAGTTTACAAAAGAAGAAATTTCATCATCTTTAAAAAAATACAACAAAAATAACATAAAGCGAATTTGTATCCAATCTATGTCAAGTAAAGAAGCTCACAAGGCATCAGAAGAGTTTATAAAATATATCAAAAAAGAAATAGATATACCCGTTTCACTATCTGCAAAAATAGAAAATAGTGATGATATAGAAAGATTTTTAGGTATAGGTGCAGATAGAATAGGAATAGCTATAGATGCAGCAAATAAAGAACTATATGAAAAAATTAAAGGAAATAATTATGAAAATAAAGTAGACTTTATTAATGAGATGGCTAAAAAATATCCTAATAAGATTAGTACTCATATAATAGTTGGATTAGGTGAAACTCATAAAGAGATATTTGATTTATATACAAATTTAAAGGAAAGCAGTGTTACAATTAGTTTATTCGCATTTACACCAGTTAAAGGAACAAGGATGGAAAATATAAATCAGCCGACTATAGAGAGTTATAGAAAAGTTCAACTTATGACATATATGATAGATAAAGGATATAAAGAAGAAAATTTTACTTTTAAAGATGGATATATAGAAGACATAAAACTAAATTCTAAAATTTTAGAAGATATACATAAGGGATATCCTTTTGAGATTACAGGTTGTAAAAATTGCAATAGACCATATTATAATGAAAGACCTAAGAGTACAATTTATAACTACTCAAGACCTTTAAATAAGGAAGAAATATGTTTATCAATAAAAGAGTTAAACATAGATATTAATCAAAATTAATTGTGGTAAAAAAAGGTAAAAATATTTGACTTTAAGTTAAATAAAGTGATATACTCAACTTATAAAAGTATAAATGAGTATAATGAAATCATGAAGGTTTCTTTGGAGTATTATGATACCTCAAGAAACCTTTTTTTGATTACAAAAATGCTTTAGGAGGGGATTTATATGTGTGAGTCAGCCGCTTTCATTTTGAAAGAAAATAAGTTAGAAAGAATTATGGATAATGTAGTGACTATAGATCCATATGATGGAAAAGTATATTTAACAGACTTACTTGGAGAAGAAAAAATAGTAGATGGAGTTATAAAGGAGATCAGATTAATTGATCATAAAATAATAATAGAAGAAAATAACTAGTAGAGGGAATACATATGATAATAGCAGTTATAGACGGAATGGGCGGAGGAATTGGTGCTCAAGTAGTGTTAGCTCTTAGAGAAGAGTTACCAACTTATATAGAGGTATATGCTTTAGGAACAAACTCTATAGCAACTAGCTCAATGATGAAAGCGCATGCTAACAAAGGAGCTACGGGGGAAAATGCAATAGTTACATCTTCAAAAAGAGCAAATGTAATAGTTGCACCAGTTTCTGTAGTAATGCCTAATTCTATGATGGGGGAAGTTACCAGTAAGATGAGTGAGGCTGTAGCTGATAGTGAAGCCTTAAAAATACTATTACCAATTATGCCTGAGAATATTGAAATAGTTGGTTTAGAAAATAAACCATTAGCATTACTTATAAAAGATACAATTAAGGTAATAAAGAAAGAATTTAATATAAAATAAATATGGGGTGAAAGTTATGCTTAGCAAAGAAACTTTAAGATACCACCATGGTCATAATCATGATCATGACTTAGAATTAGGTCATACGCATTCTCATAGCCATGGAGAAGAAGCAGAAAGTAAAGATGAAAAAACATTAAAAATACTTTTAGTTCATTGGGTAAATCATAATGAATCACATCAAGAAGGATTCAATGAATGGGTAGAAAAAGCTAGAATATTAGGTAAAGAAGAAACTGCAAGTAGCATAGAGAAAGCTATAGAGTATATGCAAAAAGCTAATGAAATGTTAGTAGAAGCGAAAAAACACATGTAGTAAATTAGATGAAGTATATTTAACTTTGTTAATTAAACAGAGTATTTATACTTCTTTTTAAATTATAAAAAAGTATTAGAAATTATTTATAAATACAAATATATAAAGGTATTTGTTGAAATGTTCAAGAATTATATAATATACTTTAGTAAAGGACTAATTAGAATTAGCTATAAAATAATAAGAAAAATTAGTTGCATAAGGGAGGAAAGTTTATGAAAGATGGTCACATTCATACTCCTTATTGCCCTCATGGAAGCAATGATAGCTTTGAAGAGTATATTGAGAGAGCAATAGAAGTAGGATTAACAGAAATTACTTTTACGGAACACTTACCACTACCAGACAACTTTGAAGACCCCTCACCAAAAAAGGATAGTGCAATGAGTATAAAAGACATAAACTGTTATATAAAAACGGTGAATAAACTTAAAGAAAAATATAAGGATAAGATAAAAATAAATTTAGGTGTAGAAGTTGATTATTTAGAAGGATATGAAAAAGAAATCAAAGAGGTTTTAAATACTTATGGACATGAATTTGATGATGCAATTTTATCTGTACACATTCTAAATGTAGGTAAACAGTATTATTGCATGGATTTTAGCAAAGATGAATTTAAAAAAATTAGTACATTGCTAGGTGGAGTGGATAATGTTTATTATAAATATTATAAAACTCTTAAAAAAGCAATTGATGCAGATTTAGGGCAGTACAAGCCAAAAAGAATTGGTCATTTAAATCTTGTAAGGAAATTTAACCAAATATATCCATATGATTATAAGAATAATATAGTATTAGAAGAAGTGGTTAAATCAATAAAAGAAAAAGGATATGAAGTTGATTACAATGTATCAGGAGCTAGATATGAGTACTGTAAAGAACCATATATAAGTGGGTATTTATTAAAATTGATACAAAAATATGATATACCTATGGTTTTAGGATCAGATTCTCATAGAGCAAAAGATATAGGGAGATATATGGTAGAAGCTTAATATAAGCTATCAATAAGACAGAAGGGCGGAACGTAAGTTTTTTGCCCTTTTATAGATTATTAAGAAAGATTAGATAAAAATAATGTATTGACTAATATAAAAAGTTATTATATAATTTAAATATAACTTAATTCGGAGAAGTACTCAAGCGGCTCAAGAGGATCCCCTGCTAAGGGATTAGGCTGGGTAAACCGGTGCGAGGGTTCGAATCCCTCCTTCTCCGCCAGTAAGACTATCATTATATGATAGTCTTTTTTTATTACTAGGAAATTATATTTAATCTGGTTTGTGGATGAAATATAATTTTTAACCTCTAAAATTGAGAAACGGATCTGATTTTAAAGGTCATTGGCGACATGAAGTGTTTCGCCAATACGTCGATTAGGCGAAGTGAATTTTTAGTTTTTAAAATAAATTTATTACATAAAATTGACTTATAAAAAGACATATGTTACGATTTAAATAAATTAAATATAGTAAATAAATTAAATCATGAAGATTTAGTACAATGAATATATTGCACTAATTTTCATGATTTTTATTTTTTGGGGAGAGAATTTAGTGGGAATATATTTAAAAGAAATAGCAACAAAGCTACGGTTCTACGCCTATCTTTCTGATTATATGTGAAAAATAAACGAAATAAAGTCTTGTAACTTAAGTATACGAGAAATTTAAAGGAGGATTACATGGACCTAATTAATAGAATAGAGAAGTATTGGACGGAAAGAAGCGATGAATTTTGCAACTTACGTATATCTGAAATAAATAGTAATAAAAGGAACCTTTGGATAGAGGTTATATCTAAAAATTTACCTCAAGATAAAAAATTAAGAATTCTGGATGTAGGTACAGGAACTGGTTTTTTAGCTATACTTATGGCATCTTTAGGACATGATGTTGTAGGAATAGATTTAACAGAGGCTATGATTAATGGTGCTAATAAAACATCACATTTATTGAATTATAATATAGATTTCAAAGTAATGGATGCTCAAAATTTAAGTTTTGAGGATAATTACTTTGATGTAGTAATTTCTAGAAACTTAACATGGACATTACCAGATGTAAAAAAAGCATATAAAGAATGGTACAGAGTACTTAAGCATAATGGAAGATTATTAAATTTTGATGGTGATTATGGTCAAGTATCATTTTCAAATCAAGTAAAAACATTGGATGCTAATCATGCACACGTAGGTATTAAAAACAGTATTCTAAAAGAGTGTGATGATATAAAAAATAATTTAGATATTAGCATGCAAGCTAGACCTAAATGGGATACTAAAATTTTGAATCAAATAGGTTTTTCAAGTTGCAAAATTGATAATACGATTAGTGAAAAAATTTACTCTACACAAGATGAATTTTGTAATCCAACTAAAATGTTTGGAATATATGCAATAAAATAATACGATTAAATTAAATTTGCTTTTTATTTAGAATAATCTATTTATAGATGGAGTATTAACTGAAATAGTCTTTAAATTTATAGATATAGACAATGAATTAGAAAATATTAAGTAATAAATGAGCTTGGGGGGACGAAATTTGGAAAATCCATTATTAATTTTAATATGCGATGATCAGGAGTCTGTACATGATACAGTCGGTGAATATTTAAAGATAGAAGGTATAAATTATGTATCTGCATATGATGGATTAGACGCATTACAAAAGGCAAAAAATATAAATCCCGATTTAATATTATTAGATTTAATGATGCCTAAAATATTTGGAGTAGATGTGTGTAAGGAGATTAGGAAAAATAGTGAAGTTCCTATAATTATGCTTACAGCAAGAGCAGAAACTGTAGATAGAATAATAGGTCTAGAAATAGGTGCAGATGATTATATTGCTAAGCCATTTTCACCACGTGAAGTAGTAGCACGTATTAAAACAGTTTTAAGACGTACTACTACTTCTGTATGTAAATCTAAGCATAAAATTAAATATGAAAATTTAGAAATAGATTTAGATAAACATGAGGTATATGTAAAAGGAGAGTATGTAAAGGTTACACCAAAAGAAATTAAAATATTTTATATGCTTGCTTCAAATCCAGGGAATATATTTAGTAGAGAGCATATATTATCTGAAGTTTGGGGATATGATTACTTTGGAGATACTAGGGTGGTAGATACTCAAATTAAAAGGCTTAGAAAGAAAATTCCGAATTATGAACTAAATTGGGATATAAAATCTATATACGGAGTAGGATATAAATTTGAGGTAGTTCAATGAAAAATGGAATTTTCAAAAGATTATTTAAGACAATAAGTATAATAACAATAGTATCTGTAATAATTACAATATTATTTTCTAGTTTTGCTGTTAAGCAGTACTTTTTAAATACTATGTTAGAAGAAACTCAAATAAAAGTTAAAAATCTTGCAAAAAATATAGGCGAAAGAGATTATAGTATAAATGGAATAATACATAAACAATCTATAACATCTTCAATTATACAATGTTATGATTCTTCAAATGATAATATGGCAAGGATATATAATTGTCCAGGAAAGATAAATCATGATATATTTTCAGAGAAGGATATCAATATAGCATTAAATCCTTATATGAGTACTGTATTGGGAGGAAATTCTATAAAAAGAATGACTAAGCTAGAGGGATTAAAAGAAGATGTTATGATAATTGGAGAACCAATAAAAAGAAACTATAAAATTATAGGTTCAGTATTTGTAATCAAATTGATAGAAGAATATGAATCATCACTTATAGGATTTTATATAGTTTTATCAGTAAGTATGGTTTTAGCTTTAGTATCAATATTAGTACCTGCACATATATTTCTAAGAAAGCTATACAAGCCTCTAAATGATGTAACAGAAGCAGCTATATTAATGTCGCAGGGGGATTTTTCAATAAGAACTAAAGAATATGAAGGAGATGAGATAGGAAAATTAGCTAAATCTTTCAATTATCTAGCATCAAAACTTGAAGAAAATGATAAGCAAGCAAAGTTGTTAGAACAAACAAGGCGAGACTATGTAGCAAATGTTTCACATGAATTAAAGACGCCAATTAGTACAATACGTGCAGTGGCAGAAACATTAAATGATGATATGCTGATAGATATTATTGATAAGAAGAAATATTATAGCATGATACTTAGAGAATCTATGAGGTTACAATTGTTAATTAAAGATATGCTAGAATTATCTAGACTTCAATCTGGAAATGTATCTCTTAAGAAATCGGTTGTAAATATAAGAGAGATATTTTTAGATACTATTGAAAAATTTGATGTTATAGCTGATGACTTAGAAATAAATTTTATAAAAAAAGTGGATATAGAAGATACGTTAAGTATATTTACTAACAGAAATAGAATAGAACAGGTTCTTGTTATTTTGCTTGATAATGCATTTAAATTTACTCCTATTGAAGGAAGTGTTACATTAGAGGTTAAGAAAAAAGAAGAGTATTTAGAAGTAATTATATCAGATACAGGAGTAGGTATTGACAAAGAAGATATAGCATTTATTTTTGATAGATTTTATAAAGTAGATAAGGCACATTCATCTAAAGGAACTGGAATCGGATTATCTATAGCATGGGAAATTATGAAGTATTTAAATGAGGATATATACGTAAAGTCAGAGTTAGGTAAGGGATCTGATTTTGCGTTTACAATACATTATAAATAAAAGAATAAATAAATCAAAAAAACTGTCTTAAAATTTAGACAGTTTTTTTGATTTATTTAAAGTGTTTTTGTAGTTAAGATGCTAATTGTACTTATTTTGACGAGAAAATGACATAATTATGTCACAATTAAGGTATATAATTTGATGAATAAGGCGATTTTATCATATTTTAAGGCGATTAAATTTATTAATAGATTTATTAAAGATTAGGGGGAATGTTAAATAATGAAATTTAAAAAATTAGCGACATTTATACTTAGTACAGTTATGTGCTTATCGGTTGTAGGCTGTGGAGGAAATGCTAGTACAAAGTCTAGTGAAAAAGAAAATAAAGATGAAATAGTTTATGCTAGTACGAAGGATATTCGTGACATAAATCCACATCTTTATTCAGGTGAAATGGCAGCACAAAATATGGTATTTGAGTCACTTGTAATTAATACTAAAGATGGTGTGAAACCATATTTAGCTAAAAGTTGGGATATATCAGAAGATGGATTACAATATACTTTTCATTTAAGAGACGATGTAACTTTTACAGATGGTGAAAAATTTAATGCAGAAGCTGTTAAATTAAATATGGATGCAATTATTGCAAATCATGAGCGCCACGCGTGGTTAGATATGATAAATGAAATTGATAGTAATGAAGTAGTAGATGAATATACATATAAATTAAAATTAAAACACCCATACTATCCAACACTTGAAGAACTTGGACTTACTCGTCCATTTAGATTTATATCTCCTAAATGTTTTGTTAATGGAGAAACAAAAGATGGTGTAAGTGCATACGTAGGAACCGGTCCATGGATACTTTCGGAACATAAGGATGATCAATATGCAATATTTAAAGTAAATGAAAAATATTGGGGAGAAAAACCAAAAACAAAATCAGTAAAATGGAAGGTTATGCCAGATCATCAAACAATGTTATTAGCACTACAAAAAGGTGAAATAGATCTTATATTTGGTTCAGATGGAGATATGATTGACCTTGATTCATTTAAAGCATTAGAAGAAGAAGGAAAATATAAAACGGAATTAAGTAATCCTGTTGCATCTAGAGCGATACTTTTAAATGCACATCAACCGATAACAAGTGATATAAAAGTTAGACAAGCATTCCAATATGCAATAGATAAACAAGCTATATCAGATGGAGTTTTAAATGGATCAGAAGCTGTTGCAGATACGCTATTATCATCAACAGTTCCGTATTGTGATATAGAACTAGAAAGACATTCATATGATAAAGAAAAAGCTGGTAAACTTTTAGATGAAGCTGGTTGGAAAATGGGTAAAGATAATTATAGATATAAAGATGGAAAGAAATGTGAAGTTACAATATACTTTAACTCAGATAATGCACAAGAACGTACAATAAGTGAATATATGCAAAATGACCTTAAATCAGTTGGGGTCAGTCTTAAAATAGTAGGAGAAGAAAAACAAGCATTTTTAGATCGTCAAAAATCAGGAGAATTTGATCTTCAGTATTCATTGTCATGGGGAACACCATATGATCCACAATCATATTTATCTTCTTGGAGAATACCAGCACATGGAGATTATCAAGCTCAAATAGGTATGGATAAGAAAAAATGGTTAGATGAAACTATAACTAAACTTATGATAGAACCAAATGAAAATACACGTAAAGAAATGTATAAAGAAGTATTAACATATATACATGAACAAGGTGTATATATACCTTTAACATATTCAAGAACTAAAGCAGTTCATGTTCCACAACTAGAAGGTGTTGATTTTAATGTTTCTCAATATGAAATACCGTTTGAAAAAATGTATTTTAAAAAATAATCAAAACCTTATATAAAATACAAGAATAGTATAAGGGTGAAGTTAAAACTTCACCCTTATTTTATATAAAATAAGGGGTGTAAATATAGTGAGAAGTTATATAACAAAGAGAATGCTTAGTATAATTCCCATATTAATAGGAATTTCATTTTTATCATTTGTTTTGATAAATCTTAGTCCAAGTAATCCAGCGGAGGTAGCTCTTCGTGTAAATGATATTGTTGCAACAGATGAGGCTATTACACAGATGAATAAAAAATTAGGGTTGGAAAAGTCATTTTTTGAAAGATATTTTATATGGTTAACCAAAAGTATTCAAGGTGACTTTGGAGAAAGTTATGTAAATAATAAACCAGTTTATAATGACATTAAGGAAACTATCCCTGCCACAATTTTATTAGCAGGAGTATCTCTTATAATTACAATTTCAGTTAGTGTATTAATAGGCGTAGCTTGTACTATTTATGAAGGAAGTATAGGGGATAAAATAACTAGGGGAATTATATTTCTAGGTACTGCAATGCCCAGCTTTTGGGTGGGTCTTATTTTGATGTGGATATTTGCAGTAAAATTAGATTTATTTCCTACAAGTGGTATGGAAACTGTTAAGTCAGTGGTACTTCCAGCTGTTACATTATCTCTTTCATACATTTCAACATATATAAGACTTATAAGAAATAGCATGATAAAAAATAAGCAGGAAAATTATGTATTTTATGCAAGAGCTAGAGGTCTTAAAGAAAGGACAATTATAAAGCATGTATTTAAGAATTCTTTACAGTCATCTATAACAGCTCTTGGAATGTCAGTACCAAAGCTTATAGCAGGAACTGTTGTAGTTGAAAATATTTTTGCATGGCCAGGGATAGGAAGATTATGTGTAACAGCAATATTTAATAGGGATTTTCCTATAATACAAGCTTATATTTTAATCATGGCGGTATTGTTTGTAGTATGTAACTTAATAGTAGATGTAATAACTGTATTGATAGATCCTAGAATGAGAATGGAGGCATAACATGACGTTTTGGAAGAATTTAAAAAAGGATAAACTAGCTATTATATGTATGTTAATTTTATTTGTAATATTGTTAGGGGGTATTTTAGCACCTATAATATCACCGAATGATCCAATAGAAGTAAATGTAAAAAACAAATTTATGTTAATGAGCTTTCAGTATCCATTTGGGACAGACCAACTTGGAAGATGTGTGTTTTCTAGATTATTATATGGAACTAGAGCAACGGTAATATTATCACTAGTAGCTATGTTTTTTACTATTATGATAGGCACGATTTTAGGTATACTAGCAGGATTTTTTAGAGGATGGGCAGATGAATTAATTATGAGAATATGTGATATCATGTTATCTTTTCCTAGTGAAGTCATGATACTTGCAATAGTAGGAGCATTAGGTCCAGGTCTTTTTAATGTAATAATAGCTAATATAATAGCTAAGTGGGCATGGTATACTCGTATGATTAAATCAATTATTATTCAATATACTGATAAAAATTATATAAAATTTGCTAAGGTGTCAGGATGCAGTACTTGGCATATCATAAAAAAACATTTAATACCTGGAGCGGTTGGTGAAATAGTGGTACTTGCAACTCTTGATATGGGTCATGTTATATTAAATATTTCGGCTTTATCATTTTTAGGATTAGGGGTTCAAGCGCCAACTCCTGAGTGGGGAATGATGCTTAATGAAGCGAAAAATATTATGACTATGTACCCAATGCAAATGCTAGCACCAGGGCTATCAATACTTATAATTGTTGCAGTATTTAATTTCTTGGGAGATAGCTTACAAGAAGCACTTAATCCTAAAAAGAATGTAAAAATAAAGGTGGTGTCTAGGTAGTGAAACTATTAGAAGTTAAAAATCTTTGTATAACAGATATAAAAAATAATGAAGAAATAGTAAGTAATGTAAGTTTTGAACTTGAATCAAATACATGTCTAGGCATTGTAGGTGAAAGCGGAAGTGGAAAGTCTATAACAACAAAAGCAATACTTGGTCTTATAAACTCCAATTTAGAGGTAACAGGAAGTGCTAAGTTTAGAGAGATAGATTTATTAAAGGCAAAGGGAAATGTTATGAGGAAAATTAGAGGAAAACAAGTCTGTATGATTTTACAAGATGTGATGTCATCATTTGATTCTCTTTATACAATTGGGTATCAAATGATTGAAACAATATGTGAAAATACAAATGTTTCAAAACCAAAAGCAAAAGATATAGCAATAGAAGCATTAGATAAAATGAGTATAAGAGAACCAGAGCAAGTAATAAAAAAATATGCTCATCAGCTTTCAGGAGGGATGCTACAAAGATGTATGATAGCAATTGCTATGAGTATGAAACCAGATATAATAATTGCTGATGAACCGACAACAGCACTTGATTGTATAAATCAAAAAGAGGTAGTAGAACAATTTAAGTATCTTAGAGAAATAACAGGGACATCTGTAATTTTAATATCTCATGATTTAGGTGTCATAAAACATTTAGCTCAAAAAATTTTGGTTATGAAGGACGGAAAGAGTGTTGAATATGGTGATGCTAAAGATGTTTTAAAAAAACCTAGTCATGAATATACAAGATATTTAATTAATACAAGATTAGACCTTACAGAAGAATTCCGAAAATCAATGACTATGGAGGAAGTAGTATAATGCTAGAAGTAAAAAATATTTATAAAAGTTATTCGAAAGTAGGAAAAAGTAAGAAGAATAAGCTAGATGTGTTACAAGGGATAGAATTTTTTATAGAAGAAGGAGAATGTGTAGGTCTAATAGGAGAAAGTGGAAGTGGAAAAAGTACACTTAGTAGATTAATATTAGGTTTAGAAAAACCAGATAAAGGGATTATAAATATACAAGGAAAAAGTATAAATAAGTGGATAAAGGAAAATAGAGGAAAAATTAGTGTTGTATTTCAAGATTATACATCATCAGCAAATCCTAGATTTAAAGTAAAGGAAGTTATATCCGAGTCACTTATTGCAATGGGTAAAACGGAACAAATAAATAAAGGAGTTGAAGAACTATTAAAAAAAGTAGGACTTTCTAATTCTTTAATGGACAAATATCCACATGAATTAAGTGGGGGTCAACTACAAAGAGTCTGTATAGCTAGAGCAATTTCAACAAAACCGAAATTTATGGTATTAGATGAAGCTATAAGTTCTTTAGATGTATCAATACAAGCACAAATATTAAATTTACTAAAGGAATTAAAAAGAGATTTAGATATGACCTATTTATTTATAGCGCATGATTTACAAGCAGTAGCAAATTTATGTGATAAAGTATTATTTTTATACAAAGGAAAAATTGTAGAAGAGATAGAGAAAGAAAACTTAATAAATGTAAAAAATGAATATGCAAAAAAACTGCTAGACTCTGTAATTACATTTAGTATATAAGTGAATTTAAAGTAATTAAGAGATACTTTATGGTTAAGAGGCTATTTTAAAACTTAGCATTAGTTGTTATTTTTACTATTTTTCGTTAAAATGAAATTAGCATTAAAAAGGAGGAAGAAGATGAAAAATAGTAGAGAGAGAGCATTTAATATTCTAAAAAGGGGTCAAGGGCTAAAATATAAATTGGTATATGACTCTTTGTTAGTAGGAATTATTGTAGGAATTACAATAGTTTTACATAGAACTATTGCATCAAAATTATCTACAATATTTATAAATTTATATTCAAAAAGTAGTGATAATTTATTTTTCATTCCATTTATATTTATGATACTTATAATGCTAGGTTATTTTGTAGGCAAATGTGTTAAAGCAGAGCCTATGATAGGTGGAAGTGGAATACCTCAGGTTGAGGGAATATTAACTAGACGCTTAAAGATGAACTGGTTTAAGGTATTATTTTATAAATTCATAGGTGGACTTATTTGTTTAGGTGCAGGCTTATCTGTAGGAAGAGAAGGTCCTTCAGTACAAATGGGTGCTTGTATAGGAGAAGGCGTATCTAAAAAACTTAATAAATTAGAAAATGAGGAAAAATATTTAATTACAAGTGGAGCGAGTGCTGGTCTATCAGCTGCATTTAATGCACCTTTATCAGGTGTTATGTTTGCTCTAGAAGAAACTCATAAGAACTTTTCACCGCTAATATTATTATCAGCAATGATAGCATCATTAACAGCAGATTTTGTGTCAAAACAATTCTTTGGTCTAATACCATCATTACAATTTTCTAAGTTAGATGTTTTACCACTTAAATATTATTGGGCACTAATTATTTTAGGCATAGTAATAGGTGTAAGTGGAGTCATTTTTAATAAGGGAATATTAAAAACACAAAGTATATTTAAAAATAGTAAGTTAAGCATAGAGTCAAAAATAATAATACCATTTATAATGTGTGGAATGGTCGGACTAATAGCACCTATTTTACTAGGTGGAGGACATGGACTTATAATGAGTCTGAAGGAAGGTGATTTTACAATTACTATATTACTTACATTTATTATTGTAAAATTTTTATTTACATTTATTAGTTTTGGATCAGGTGTTCCAGGTGGAATATTTTTCCCATTACTTGTACTTGGAGCATTAGTAGGAAATGTAGTTGGTATAGTAGCTGTAAAATATTTAGGGATACCAGATACATATATAATGAACTTTGTTGTATTAGCTATGGCAGCTCATTTTGCAGCGATAGTGAAGGCACCTATAACTGGTATTATACTAATATCTGAAATGACAGGTTCTCTAGACCATTTATTATCACTTTCTATAGTAGTTGTAGTTGCACAATTAGTATCTGATATATTAAAATCAAAACCAATATATGAAAGCTTATTAGAAAAATTGTTGGAAAAAGGAACTAATAAATATGAAGGTAGTCCTAATAAAAAAACTTTATTAGAAGTTGCTGTTCATATGAATAGTGAACTTGATGGTAAATTTATAAAAGATATAATGTGGCCTAAAAACTGTTTAGTAGTTTCTATTATAAGAGGAGATAAAGAAATAATAGCAAAAGGTAATACACAAATAATAGAAGGAGATTATATGACAATTATTACTAGTCAAGATGAATCTCCAAATGTATTAGATGATTTACTATCAATGAGTAGTAGTTGATAGTAAGAGAAGCTATCTAGTGTGAAATTTTTAAGATTAATTTTTGAAATTTACGCTAAATAGTTTTTTTTAATTCTTTTTGAATTAAAAAGTTACATAATGAATGTATATTGTCTTCAAGTACTAAATCGTTATACTTTAAAGGTATTAGTTTTGATATTTTGTAAAATAATATAGTGTTATTTTTTTCATCAACACCCTTGTTAATTGATAAATCTAAGTAGATGTAGTCTTTTTCAGATGTAATAGTATATTTTTCATTATATATATTTATTGAAGTTATTTCACCTGAAAAAACTTTATATTTAAGTGTTAGTTTTGAACTTGTTATTTTATAATATATAGGAATTATTTTTAAGTCCAAAGTATTAGTTTTTATATGTAAGAGATCTAATTTATCTTCTAAAATATTTTTGATTTTAAATAAATGTGCTAAGTAATAAACATCTTCATAATTATGAAGTAATATCTTATATTTTAGTTCTTTAGAATTATTATTAACGAAATCTTTATACATTTGTACACTTTCTTTTCCTGAAATAGTATCATTTCTATTTATTCCAATGTATTTTTCTATCGTTTTTAGCTTACAATCAGATAGAGAAAGTTTTTCTTTATAGGGTTTAATAAGTCTTAATATATCTATGTCATTAAGTTTATCTAAAGAAAAATTAATACTATGTTTTTTGAACCTAAAATTTAAAAAAGGTATATCAAAAGTAATTCCATTAAATGTTACGTGATTTTTAAATTTATTAATAGCATCTACAAATTCTAATAGAAGTTCTTTTTCATCATCTTCAGATTGCGCAAAAAATTGTTTTATTATTGTTTTATTATCTTTGTTAAAAAGAACACCTATTAAAATAACTTTGCAGTATTTAGGACTAAGACCTGTAGTTTCTATATCAAAAACAAAATGATTAGGAGGAATGATTATAAATTCATCCAGCACCTTTGTAATAACTTCCATAAAATTTCTCCTTTTGTAGATTATATATTATAATAGTTTTGTAGTAATACGATAGTAACATTAAATAAATAACACTTCAAGGTGGTGGATTATCATTAATATAGATGAATTAAATATAAATCAAAAAGAAGCTGTAAATCATTTGGATGGGCCTTGTATGGTTTTAGCAGGACCAGGGTCTGGAAAAACTAGAGTTATAACATATAGAATAGCTAATATGGTAGTAAATTATAACATAAAACCAAGTAGTATATTGGCAATAAGTTTTACTAAAGCATCTTCTATGGAAATGAAAAATAGAGCACTTAGTTTGACAAAAGACCATAGAATGAATAAGGTTACATATGGAACATTTCACTCTGTATTTTATAGAATACTAAGACATTTTGAAAGATATAATTTAGATAGTATTTTTGATGAAAAGTCAAAGAGAATGACAATCAGAGCAATACTTAAAAGTCTAAATGTAGAAAATGCAGAAGATGATGAAGTGATAGGTCAAGTTATAAATGAAATTTCTTATGTTAAAAATGAACTTATGGATAAGCAAGACTTTACATCTGAGATTTTAACGAAAGATGAATTTATAAAAGTATATAATATGTATGAAGAACATAAAAGTCAAGTTAATAAAATAGATTTTGATGATATGTTAATAAAGACATATTATTTATTACAAAATAATAGACAAGCACTTGATTTAGTAAGGAATGTATATAAATATATACTTGTAGATGAATTTCAGGATATAAATAAAGTACAATTTGAAGTTATAAAATTAATTTCAAATATAAATAATAATATATTTGTAGTAGGAGATGAAGACCAAAGTATATATGGATTTAGAGGCTCTAGACCAGATTTTTTATTAGAATTTGAAGAATACTTTGGAGACACTAAAAAGATTTTACTTGATATAAATTATAGGTCGAAAGGAGAAATAATTGACGTTGCTAATAGATTAATAGAAAAGAATGAAAATAGATATGAAAAAGTAATTAAATGCTGCCAAGGAAAAGGAGCTAATGTAAATTATATTTCACCAGAAAATTCTGAAGAAGAAGCTGTATTTATAGCAAAAGAAATTTTAGAAGAGATAAAAAAAGATTATGTAGAGTACACAGATTTTGCTGTTATTTATAGAACTAATATACAATCAAGAGCATTAGTAGATGTATTTATGGATATGAGGATACCTTTTGTAATAAAGGATTCAGTAATAACTATATATGACCACTGGGCTTCGCAAGATATATTATCTTATTTAAGATTAGGTAATAATATTAAGTCTAATAAAGATTGGGTAAGAATTATAAATAAGCCATTTAGATATATTTCAAGGGATAGCATAAATATGGTAAAAGAAGAAAAAGACTTTATAGATGCATTAATAAATAAGTGCAACTTACATCCAAAACAAGTAAAAACAATTAATGATTTAGAAATAGATTTAAGTTACATAAAATCTTTAAATCCTAAAAATGCCATATCTTACATAAGATCTACACTTGATTATGATAGATATATATTGGATTATTGTGCTAATAGAAAAATTAAGTCAAATGGATTAGTAGAAATTTTAAATGAATTAGAAAGTTCAGCAACTAAATTTAAAACTATAGAAGAATATCTTAATCATATAGAAAGAGTAAAATCAGAAATAGTTGAAAATAAAAATAATAAAAATTCAGATGGAGTAATATTTACTACTATGCATAGTGCAAAAGGATTAGAGTTTAAAAATGTATATATAATAGGAGTAAATGAAGGTACTGTACCACATGAAAAGTCTTATGATATGGACAATGAGGAAAAGAAAAAAGACCAGATAGAAGAAGAAAGAAGATTAATGTATGTAGCAATTACAAGAGCAGAGGAAAATTTATATATAAGTTCTCCATCAAGTAAATATGGTAAAAAAGCGTCTAAGTCAAGATTTATAGATGATATTAAAGCGCCAACTAAGGAAGAAATAGACTCCATAACTATAGGTGATAAGATTTATCATAAGAAGTTTAAAGAAGGTACTATAGTTCAAAAGGAAGGAAGCTCTATAAAAGTTAAATTTAGAGATGGAGAAAGAACACTAGACTATAAAGTCTGTTTTAAGAAAAATATGATTGATAAATTATGATTTATAAATAAATTATTATATTACTAAAGTATTTATATTTAGTTAAATAACCTAGCGAAGGGATGAAATATAAGTTTATATTCATCCCAAGCGGTAGGTTAGGATATAAAATTTAATAATAGATTCCTTTTTCAAAGAAATCTTTAATTACATCTAAATCATTAGTTTTTCCTAAAGCAAGCATAAGTTTAATTCTTGCCTTTTGACCAGGAAGGTCATCTCCAAATATACATCCTATATTTCTTAAATCTCTTCCAGAACCTAAATATCCGTAGCTATCAAAAACTCTACCAGAATGGCATCTAGAAACAACAACAACAGGTATATTTTTTTCTCTGGCATATTTAACACCGTTAAACATGTTAGGAGGTATATTACCTCTACCCATTGCTTCTATAACTATACCTCGATATCCATTATCAGCAGCAAATTTAATAAAAGTTTCGTCCATCCCAATTCCTGATTTAAATAAAGCAACTTTAGGTTCAACTATATCAGTATCGATAATTGTTCTTTTTGCTAGATTTTTAAATAAAACAAGCTCATTACAATCTATTATACCTAAAGGACCTCCAGATACAGATTGGAATGTATTTAAAGCAAGTGTATTTGTTTTAGTAGACTCAGAAGCGAGCATAACTTCGTTATTTAATACTATTAAAACACCTTTGTTAATAGCTTTTTTAGATATAGCTGTACAAACAGCTGAAGATAAATTACTAGGACCATCATATCCAAGTTCAGAACTACTTCTCATAGCTCCAGTAACTATAACTGGTTTAGGGTTGTCAATAGTTAAATCTAAGAAGTAAGCAGTTTCTTCTAAACTATCAGTGCCGTGAGTAACAACTACGCCACAAATATCTTGTCTATTAAGTAAGTTATTTATATAATGTTTTAATTCCATCATTCTTTCAGGAGTAATGTGTGGGCCAGGTATTTCATCAAAGTTAAAAATTTCAACATCAGCAACTTTATCTATGTTAGTAACCATAGACATTATTTGTTCTCCTGATAAAGTAGGTATTGCAGCTCCAACTTTTTCATCTACTGTCATAGAGATAGTACCACCAGTAAAGACTATAGCAACTTTCTGTTTTTTTATTGTCATTTTTTCACCTCTTAAAAATATAAGAATCAGTATTATGTTCTACTTAAATTATATCAAAAAAAATATAAAAAAAAAGAGCTCGGGGAAGCTCTTTTTTTTCTGTTAAGCTAACTTCCGTTGTCAACTTAACAAATTTTCAAATGGATATAAAGTCTATCCGTTCAAAAGGGGTATTGGGAATAGAGATTTTAATTAAGGTTATCAGGGGGATAACCATGTATTAATAATAACAAAATTCGACACAAAAGGCAATACTTTTTTTAAAAAAAATAAAATAAATGTCTAAAAAATAAATTTTATGGCTAAAATATAATGTATTTAACAAAAAATAAAGTTTTTCAAGAATTATTATAGTAAAATTTATATAAATTAAAGTATATATTAAAATAAAAAAGTAATTAGAGTAATTTTTTATGTATTAAAAAGTATAATATATTAAAAAATAAAAAAATTAATGGTATAATAAAAAGATATAAGTTTGTAAATTTTCCTAAAAGAAATCTAATAGATTTCTTTTTTTACTGTATAGTTGACAATTAACTTATTAAATTGGTAAAAATAAAAATTATAGAATGCATTAAATATAGAAAGTGGGTGTAGTATATGGATATATATTTAGACAATAGTGCCACAACTAAGCCATATAAAGAAGTCGTAGATAAAATGATCTGTGCACTTACAACAGATTATGCTAATCCATCTTCATTACATAGAAAAGGTATTGAGGTTGAAAAAAATATAAAAGCAATAAGACAAGATATAGCTAGATCTATAGGAGCGAAGGAAAAAGAAATATACTTTACTTCTGGAGGTACGGAGTCAAATAACACTGTAATAAGAGGTGTAGCAAATTTACACAAAAAAAGAAAAAATCATATAATTACAACAAATATAGAACATCCATCAGTTTTAAATACTCTTAAAGATTTAGAAAGCGATGGATTTGAAGTTACATATTTAAAGGTTGATGAAACAGGTAAAATAAATTTAGAAGAATTTAAAAGTGCTCTTAGACCAACTACTTGTTTAGTTACTATAATGCACGTTAACAATGAGATAGGAAGTATACAACCTATAGATAAGATAGGTAAATATCTAAAGTCTTTAGATGAAAAAGTTTATTTACATGTAGATGCAGTTCAATCATATACAAAAATTAATTTTAGACCATCTAGATACAATATAGATTTTATGAGTGTTAGTTCACATAAATTCCATGGTCCAAAGGGAATAGGATTTATGTATGTTAAAGAAAATAATAGATTAAAGCCTCTATTAACAGGTGGGGGTCAAGAAATAGGTATAAGATCAGGAACTGAAAATGTACCTGGTATATATGGTTTAGGAGAAGCTATAAGGATAATAAATAAAGACTTAGATAAAAATATAGAAAAAATAAATAACTTAAAGAATTTACTTAAAAATGAAATAGCAAAAAATATAGAAAATATAAAAGTAAACTCACCAGAAGATGGTGTATGTCATATTTTAAATGTTTCATTTGTTGGAATAAAAGGTGAAGTATTGCTTCATTATTTAGAACAAAAAGGAATTTATGTTTCTACAGGATCTGCTTGTTCTTCTAAGAAAAAAGGAAGTCATGTTTTAAATGCTATAGGACTTAATCCTAACGAAATTGAAGGAGCTATAAGATTTAGTTTATCTGATATGAATACAGAAGAAGATATGTTAGAAACTATAAATGTATTAAAAGAATCAATAAATGATTTAAGAATGATAATAGGAAAAAGATAATAATAGCATCAAAATGTAAAATACATTAGGGCTAGGCAAAAATAAAATAAGAGGTGAAATTATTTGTATAATATATTAATAGTAAAGTATGGAGAAATAGGAGTAAAAGGAAAAAATAGATATGTATTTGAAAATAAGCTTATAAAAAACATAAAAAATATGTTAAAGCCAATGGGTAAACTTAATGTGTACAAAGAGTATGGAAGAATATATGTAGATTTAGAAGATTATGATTATGAAGAAGTTATAGAAGAAGTTAAAAAAGTATTTGGTATAGTTGGAGTTTGTCCTGGGGTAAGAGCAGAAAAGGACTATCAAAAACTAAAAGAATTAGCTCTTGCTATGTTAGAGGAAAAAATAGAAGAAGGAGCTAAAAGCTTTAAAGTTGAATCTAGAAGAGGAGATAAATCATTTGAATTAACTTCTCAAGAGATGAGCTTAGATATAGGAGGATACTTAGTATCTCAAGTAAAAGATAGAATAAAAGTAGATGTGAGAAATCCAGAAATTAAAATAAAATGTGAATTAAGAGAAAATCATGTAATGGTTTATAGTGATACAGTTGCTGGTTATGGTGGATTACCACTAGGAACTAACGGTAGAGCAATGTCTCTTTTATCAGGGGGAATAGATTCTCCAGTAGCATCATGGATGATTGCAAAAAGAGGTATGGAAATAGAAGCAATACACTTCCACAGTTATCCGTTTACAAGTGAAAAGTCACAAGAAAAGGTAAGAGATTTAACAAAAATCATAGCTAAATATTGTGGTAGAGTTAGACTTCATAAGGTTAATATATTAGAAATACAAAAAGCTATAGGTTTAGGATGTAAGGAAGAAGAGACGACTATAATATCAAGAAGATTTATGATGCAAATAGCTCAGAGGGTTGCAGAGAAGAGATATTGTGATGCATTAGTAACAGGAGAAAGTATAGGACAAGTTGCATCTCAAACAATACAAGGTTTAACTTGTACAAATGCATCTGTAAGTATACCAGTATTTAGACCTCTTATAGCAATGGATAAAACGGAAATAATAGAAATAGCTCAAAAAATAGGAACATTTGAAACGTCTATATTACCAGAAGAAGATTGTTGTAGTGTATTCTCTCCAAAGAAACCTGTAACAAAACCAAGATTAGAAAGAATAGAAAAATCTGAAAGTGCATTAGATATAGAGAAATTAATACAAGATGCAATTGATAACATAGAAGTAGAAGATATAGAATTTTAATTAATTTAATAGATAAATAAATGAAAAGGCTGTTTTAAAATAAAAAAATATTTTAGAACAGCCTTTTGTAGTTATACAAATTAGATTATAGAATTAAAATTATTTACTAAAAATACAAATTAAAATTTAATTGAAATTATTAATAAAAAATCATAAATAATTGAAAAAATTGCTAGAATATGATAAAATATTCTGTATACAATAAACACCAAAAGGAGAATGACATGGAAGAAAAAAAAGTAAAAGTAGTAGTAGCAGATCCATCTGCATTAGGATTATTTGGATTAGCTATGATAACTTTAGTAGCATCATCTCAAAAATTAGGGTTAACTTCAGGAGTATCATTAGTATTACCTTGGGCGATATTCTTAGGTGCGACAGCTCAGTTATTTGCATCTATAAATGACTTTAAACACAACAACACATTTGGAGCAACAGCTTTCGGAGGATATGCATTTTTCTGGTATTCAATGGGATTAACATGGTTAATACAAAATGGTGTATTCGGAGAAAAATTAGCATCACTAGCAGATCCTAAGCAATTAGCTTTTGCATTTTTAGGTTATTTAATATTTACTATTTATATGACAGTTGGAGCAATGGAAACACATAAGGTATTATTCGTTATATTTGTACTTATAGATTTTTTATTCCTTGGACTAACATTAACTACATTTGGAGTTGCAGAGCATTTAACACATCAATTAGCAGCATACTCTGAATTATTAATTGCAATAACGTCATTCTATGGATCAGCAGCAGCAGTTTTAAATACTCATTTTAATAAAGAGTTTTTACCTGTTGGAAGGCCATTTAAAATATTTAAAAAATAAATATAAATTAAAAAGTAGAGTGTATCTTAGTTGGATACACTCTACTTTTTAATTTATATAAACATCTAATATGTGTAAGATAAATGAATATTAATTTATGTTATTAAATATAATAAATTAAAAACTGTAATAATACTTAATAATTTAATTTATAGAGTTTAAGAGAGAGGTGAGTATATTTAATATATTTTACGTTGGTATAGGTGGATTTATAGGAGCTGTTTTAAGATATGTGATATCATCAAAATTAGTTATAGGGAAATTTCCATATGGAACATTAATGGTAAATATAATAGGGGGTATATTAATAGGACTTATAATGAGTATTAGTGATAATACACATTTTATATCAAAAAACTTAAAGCTTTTTTTGACAACGGGATTAATGGGAGGATTAACTACATTTTCAACTTTTAGCTATGAAACTATAAGTTTTTTTAATAATGGGGATTACGCTTTGAGTTTGATTAATATAATATTAAATATTTCTTTAAGTTTATTGGGGGTAGTATTTGGACAGTATTTAAGTTCTACAATAATTTAAAATGAAGTAGAGCAGTTATAATGATATTAAAAAAATAAAAAATTATACAAATAAAAATGCTGTCTCAAAATATTATTTTAAAACAGCATTTTTTATTTATATATTATAAACAACTTTTTAATTAAAAAACAGTTTACATAAAGGGCTAATTAAATTAAGCAGATTTACTAAATACTTTAACTCCAAATTTAGCAATTATATCGCTTGCTTTTTTTATATCTTCGCTAGTTGCATCAGGAACATTTTTTAATTCATAGTCTATTCCCATGATTTCCCATTTATGGATTCCTAAGCTATGATAAGGAAGTAATTCTAATCTGTCTACATTATTAAGTGTAGAAACGAATTTAGCTAATTCTTCTAAGTTTTCTGTATCATCTGTGATTCCAGGAACAAGAACATGTCTTATCCAAACTGGTATATTTCTTTCATCTAAATGTTTAGCTAGTTTTATAGCTTTTTCAATTCCTACACCAGTTAAATCTTTAGATTTTTCGTCTATCATATGTTTTAAATCAAGTAGAACTAAGTCAGTATTGTCTAATACTGGATCTATAGTTTCTATATTTACAAATCCTGAAGTATCTAAGCATGTATGAATTTGATTTGCTTTTGCTTTTTTAAATAATTCAGTTAAGAATTCAGGTTGTAATGTAGCTTCACCACCAGATACTGTTATACCACCACCAGAAAACTTCATATATGAAGCGTATTTTGATGCATCTGCTATTATTTCATCAGTAGTATATTCTTTACCTGATTTAACATCCCAAGTATCTCTATTATGACAGTATTTACATCTTAAAGGGCAACCTTGTAAAAATAATATGTATCTTATTCCAGGACCATCTACTGTTCCAAATGTTTCTATTGAATGAACTCTTCCTTTGATCATGACATTCACCTCGTAAGCTTTATATTTAAAATTAATATCTATTTAATATTTTACATATTGTATACAGTGTACTTCTATATTTAAATTATATGCTATTTTTTAGACAAAGTCTATAAAAAATAGACAAAATAATTAACTCCTAATAATTTTAAGTATACCCATAAGATTACAGCTTTAAACTGTTAAATTTAATAAGTTTTAGTATAAATTATTAAATTAAAAAACTTTGAAAAGTAACTAAATTAATATAAAAGTATATTTAAAATAACTTATTTAATTTTATTAAAATTGAGATTAAAAAGGGTAGAGGTGATTATTTAAAATATAAAAAAAGAGAGTGTAAGTTGATGAGACTTACACTCTATATATATACTTTGATAATTAATTTTTGTCTGATGTAAGAATTAAGTCGTTATAATTAAGCCATTTTTCCGTGGAATGTTCTGTTTATAACGTCTAATTGTTGTTCTCTTGTTAACTTGATGAAGTTAACAGCATATCCTGAAACTCTTATAGTTAATTGAGGATATTTTTCTGGATGTTCCATAGCATCTTCTAAAGTAGCTTTATCAAATACGTTAACGTTTAAGTGATGAGCATCTTGAGAGAAGTATCCATCCATAAGTGATGTTAAGTTGTTTACTCTTTCAGACATATCTTTTCCTAAAGCACCTGGTACTATAGAGAATGTGTTAGATATACCATCTTGAGAATGTTCGTATGGTAATTTAGCAACTGAAGTTAATGAAGCTAAAGCACCACTATTATCTCTTCCGTGCATTGGGTTAGCACCTGGAGCGAAAGGTTGACCAGCTCTTCTTCCATCTGGAGTGTTACCAGTTTTCTTACCATAAACAACGTTTGAAGTTATTGTTAATATAGATTGAGTATGAACAGAATTTCTGTAAGTCTTGTTCTTTCTTATTTTGTTCATGAAGTTTTCAACTAATTCACAAGCTATAGAGTCAACTCTATCATCGTTGTTTCCGTACATTGGGAATTCACCTTCTGTTTCGAAATCAACAGCTATACCAGCTTCATTTCTTATAGCTTTAACTTTAGCGTATTTTATAGCAGATAATGAGTCAGCACATACTGATAAACCAGCTATACCACAAGCCATAGTTCTGAATACGTCTCTATCATGTAATGCCATTTCTAATGCTTCATAAGAATACTTATCATGCATGTAGTGGATTACGTTTAATGTATTTACATATAAGTTAGCTAACCAATCTGTAAACATATCGAATTTTTCCATAACTTCATCGTAGTCTAAGTATTCAGAAGTTATTGGTTGGAATTTAGGACCAACTTGCTTTAATTTCTTCTCATCAACACCACCATTTATAGCGTATAATAAAGTTTTAGCTAAGTTAACTCTAGCTCCGAAGAATTGCATTTGTTTACCTATTCTCATTGCAGATACACAACAAGCTATACCGTAGTCATCTCCCCAGTAAGTTTTCATTAAATCATCGTTCTCGTATTGAACAGAACTTGTGTCTATTGATACTTTAGAACAGAAGTTTTTGAATCCTTGAGGTAATTGAGTAGACCATAATACTGTTAAGTTTGGCTCTGGAGATGCTCCAAGAGTATATAAAGTATTTAACATTCTGAATGAGTTTTTAGTAACTAATGTTCTACCATCTAATCCCATACCACCTATAGACTCAGTTACCCAAGTTGGGTCTCCAGAGAATAAATCGTTGTATTCAGGAGTTCTTAAGAATCTAACCATTCTTAATTTCATTACGAAGTGGTCCATTATTTCTTGAACTTCTTCTTCAGTTATAGTTCCAGCAGCTAAATCTCTTTCGAAGTATATATCTAAGAAAGTAGAAGTTCTACCTATACTCATTGCAGCTCCGTTTTGATCTTTTACAGCTCCTAAGTATCCGAAGTATAACCATTGAACAGCTTCTTTTGAATTAGTAGCTGGCTTAGATATATCAAGTCCGTAAGCAGCAGCCATTCTCTTTAATGATTCTAAAGCTTTTATTTGATCAGATATTTCTTCTCTTAATCTTATTATTTCTTCATCTATACATCTAACTTCTAAAGAAGCTTTTTGATTTAATTTATCTTCTATTAATTTATCAACACCATATAAAGCAACTCTTCTGTAGTCACCTATTATTCTACCTCTACCGTAAGCATCTGGAAGACCTGTTATTATACCAGCACTTCTAGCAGCTCTCATGTCAGGAGTATAAGCATCGAATACACCTTGGTTATGAGTTTTTCTATATTTAGTGAATGTTTCACTTATTTCTGGATTTAATTTATATCCGTAAGCTTCACAAGAAGTTTCAACCATTCTTATTCCACCAAATGGCATTGCAGCTCTTTTTAAAGGAGCGTCAGTTTGAACACCAACAATTGTTTCTAAATCCTTATTTATATATCCAGCACCGTATGCATCTATTAAAGATACAGTATCAGTGTCAACATCTAATGTTCCGCCATTTTCTCTTTCCTTTTGGAATAAGTTCATAGCTTCAGCCCATAATTTTGTAGTGTTTTCAGTAGCTCCTGCTAAGAAAGACGCATCTCCCTCGTATGGAGTGTAGTTTGCTTGGATGAACCCTCTAACATCTATTTCTTTAGTCCATGTACCAGTTTTAAATCCTTGCCATGCATTCATAATGATAGCCTCCTCGTTTTAAGTCAGGTTTTAAATTTTAGTTTGTAAAATTTTTATTTTAAAATCTAGCTAGATATTTTTTAAACAATATAATAATAGCATAAAAATGGTATTTTGTATACAACATTCTTTTAGTTTTTTGTCGATTTATAAAATAATTTGATAATATGTTGCGAATTATTAAATACTATTAATTATTTGATATTAGGTATATACCCATGCATAGACGATATAAACTAAAATGATAAAATTTGATAAAAAAAGATTCTAAAATTATTCAAATAATAATTTTACAGCTTATGCATAAATGTAACCCTACTTAAATATTTATTAAGATAGGGAGGAGATATAATGATTATATTATTGCTATTTTTACTAGGATTTATACTGATTATTAAAGGTGCAGACATATTTATAAACTGTACCGTAGAAATAGGTAAAAAAACAAACATATCAGAATTAATATTAGGTGCTACTATAGTAAGTTTTGCAACAACACTACCCGAACTTA
>NZ_NOJZ02000060.1 GCF_002251085.2 Romboutsia maritimum
TAGATGACTATATGGATTATTATAATAATGACCGATGTCAGTGGAACTTAAAAAAACTGACTCCTACACAATATAGGAATCAGCTTTTAAAAGTTTCTTAATGACCCTCTTTTTTTAATGTCCTTGACAAAGGATCCATTTTAAAGGTCTGCGCTTTTTTTATTATACAGATTGGTTACTAAAAAATGCTCAATATACAAGTGAAAATGTCGATAATATAAAGTGAATAGACTTTTTTAGATTATTGAAAACTAGGAACACTAGTGTCTAATTTTGTATATGAAAAAATTGATATGAATCCACAAAATATTTGGATTATTTACAAAATTAGCTACTTATGTTAATATAAACTCAATATTTAACTATAAAATTAAATTGGAAAAACCGAAATCATTGGGGACACAAAGATATGGGGACTTTTTTAAGTTAACCAGTTGCAAAAATCTGTCTTTTAGAAAAGAGTGTTAACTGATTTACATTGATACTCTTTTATTTTTTAAACTATGTAAGTTTATTTTAGTAATTATAAAATTTTTAATATGGGAGGTTTCTTATGGCAATTTCAGAAAGCACAAGTAAGACAAAAATACTTTTGGAATCAGGAACCAATGAACTTGAAATTATGGAATTTACGATTTCAGGTGAATTATTTGGTATAAATGTAGCAAAAGTTCGTGAAATTATGACGGCTCAAACAGTTAAAAAAATGCCAAATTCACATGAGGTTGTAGAAGGTGTATTTAAGCAAAGAGATGAAATTATTACTGTAATAGATCTAGGGAAATATCTAAATCTTCCTAAGTCTGAAGTTTCAGGTCATGATATTTTTATTATTACCCACTTCAACAAGTTGAATTTTGCGTTTCATGTGGAAACTGTTGTAGGTATTGACCGAGTTTCATGGGAAGCAATAAAGAAACCAGACAGAGTTATTTATGGTGGTGAAGAAGGAGTTGCAACAGGTATTGCAGAATATCAAGATAGACTTATAACTATTTTAGATTTTGAAAAAATTGTTGCAGAAATAAGTCCTGAATCAAGCATTCAATTTGAATCTTTAGAAAAACTGGGTGAACGTAAAGACAATGATAAAACTATTTTAATTGTAGAAGATTCAATGTTACTTTCAAAAATGATTGTTGAGTGTTTACATAAATCTGGTTATAAAAATACAGTTAAGGCAGACAATGGTCAAGAAGCATGGGATTATTTGGTAGAAGCGAAAACTTGTGGGGACCCAATTGAAAATCACGTTTCTTGTATAGTATCAGATATTGAAATGCCATTAATGGATGGACACCGATTAACTAAACTTGTTAAAGAAGATAGTGTGCTTAAAGAAATTCCACTAATCTTATTTTCTTCTTTAATAAGCGAAGAAATGCGTATTAAAGGTAAATCACTTGGAGCAGATGAACAAATAACTAAACCTGAAATAGCTAACCTTGTTAGTATTATTGATAGATTAGTAGATTAATTATGATAATAAAATAAAAATAAAAAGTAGCTCCTACAGGGACAAAATATTGTCTTTGTAGGAGCTGTTTTGCTATATGTAAATTAAATATATTTTATCATTTTTTAAGTTATCATTAATTTTAACAAGTTTAAACTTATTTTTATTTCGTTGATAAAATTAAAATTAAAATTAAAATTAAAACGCAATGAAATACTTTATATAAAATCTAAAGTATATATCTATTTTATCCGTATAAAAAAATAAGACAAACTATTTGAGGTGATAAAAATGATTGATAAAATAAAATTATTAAAAATCGCATAAACAATATCAATGTGACCGAAAGAAAATTCACTAGTATTCTCATCTTGAGAGGAGTATATGATATTAAAAAAATATAAAATTACAGTGTAATATGTCGGAATAATACATATTAAAATTACGTTGCAATGTGTCGAAATAGTATATTGAATATGATTTAAGTATATAAATAATAAAGATTAAAGTAATACAGTTTATTCAAAGGGATTTTTATCTAAAGTTAAGACAGTAAAGGGGAATATAACGTTGATTATTTAAATTTATTATTTAATATAGAAAAAATTATTGTATTATGTAGCAAAAATTATAACAAATCAAATAGTAGGGAGAAATGTATATGAAAAATTTAAAAATAGGTAAAAAGTTAGCAATATCTTTTATTGTTTTGTTAATGCTTACAGCGTTTGCAAATATTTATACAATATCTAATTTGAAAGAAGCAGCTAAATTAAGTAAGGATTTATTTGAGGGACCTTATGAATTAACAACTCAAACTATGGGGATTCGTAGAGATTTGGTTTCTATTGGAAGAAATATCGGTAATTCAATTCTTAGAGAAAATCCTAAAGAGTATAGAACTACAATTCTGAGCGACTTTGATAGCACTGATAAAAGAATTGAAAAAATTCGTGATGCTTTTAAAGGAGAGGATCAATTAATTGATGCTCTTGAGAGTTCAGTAGGTGAATTAAAACAACAATATGAAAAAGCTTATGCAGTTATAGATAAAGGTGACTATAAGGGTGCAAAAGAAATGACAGCAAAGAATACTGAATATTGGGGAGTATACGATAAATGTGTAGAAAATTCAGTAGCTCTTAATGAAAAGGCAGAAGCTCTTGGTATTAAATTTAATCAAGGAGTACAAGAGACAGCTTCAAAAGCAACTTTTGCTTCTAGTGCAATTTGTATATTTGCTATGATAGCAGGAGTAATTATATGTCTGTATATTACAAAGAGTTTAAAACAGCCAATTGAAGAAATAGAAATAGCTGCAAATAAAATGGCAGAGGGTGACTTTGATATTAATATTAATTATGAATCAAAGGATGAATTAGGTAGTTTATCAAACAGTATGCGTCAAATGAGTGAAAAAATTAAAGAAATTATAAATGACACAGTGCGTGTTTTAGGAGATGTTGCATCAGGTAATTTTGATGTTACACCTGAAGTACAATATATGGGAGTATTTAAAAATATTGAAAACTCAGTTAATAGAATTACTAATGATTTAAGTGAAACAATGTCACAAATAAATGTAGCTTCAGAAGAAGTTGGAGCGGCATCAGATCAAGTGTCAAGTGGATCACAAATGTTAGCACAAGGTGCTACTGAACAAGCAAGTGCAATTCAAGAGTTATCTGCAACGATTATAGAAATATCTGATAAAATTAAAAATACTGCGAATAATGCCAAAGAAGCTAATGTTTTATCAGTAAGTGCTGGTCGTGAAGTTGAAGATGGTAATGAACAAATGAAACAAATGGTTAAAGCTATGGAAGAAATTTCATTTACTTCTAATGAAATCGGTAGAATTATAAAAACAATAGATGATATAGCATTCCAAACGAATATACTAGCATTAAATGCTGCTGTAGAAGCCGCTAGAGCTGGTTCTGCTGGTAAAGGATTTGCAGTTGTTGCTGATGAGGTAAGAAATCTTGCTGCTAAATCAGCTGAAGCTGCAAAAAATACTGCTACACTTATTGAAAATTCAATACAAGCAGTTGGTAATGGAACTAAGATTGTAGATCATACAGCTGGTTCACTTCAAAAAATAATTGATACAACTAATCAAAGTATTTTATTAGTTGATGAAATAGCTAAAGCATCTGATGAACAAGCTAGTGCGATTGCTCAAGCTACATTAGGAGTAGAACAAATATCAGAGGTAGTACAAACTAACTCTGCAACTTCAGAGGAAAGTGCTGCTGCTAGTGAAGAATTAAGTGGACAAGCACAGATGTTGAAATCACTTATTGAGAACTTTAGATTAAAAGATACAAATCGTTCTCATAAACAAATAAATTTTAATAGTGATGAAAATAATTATTTTGGAATGAACGAGTAATACAATAACAAATATAAAAATTTATGATTTTCTAAAAAATGGAAGCTTTTATGCTTCCATTTTTAGAAATTGAATTTAAATATTGAATAAATTGAAATCTATTAAGTTTAATCAATAAAGGAGAAAAATATGAGCCAAGTAGATTCTTTAAATGAATTTTATGTGCAGGAAAATATGCAATTATTAGAGCAATTAGAAGAAATTTTACTTGTAGGTGGTAAATTAGAAAAAGAAG
>NZ_NOJZ02000061.1 GCF_002251085.2 Romboutsia maritimum
CTATAAATGAGTTGTTAAATTCTATTACTTCACTTTCAAGGGTATCTAAATCCCTTGTATATATGCCCTTCCAATATGTATAACAATGTACTAAAGCATTTCTAATCCCTTTCATATCATAGTTTCTTAATTTACATAAAGTTTCTATATCCTCAATTCTTGCAATATGTAAACTATAAGAATTAAAAAACTGATTACTAATTACTTTGTTATTAGCTTTTATTGTTTTAGCTTCTTGGAATTGTAATTGTTTAGGTTTATAACTTAAATATTTTTCTCTTAAATCATACATTGAGTGTTCTAATTCATTATTTATATGCAAAACCTTACATTCTGTATTACTTTTCGAATTTATTGTACTTGGTAATCTTAATACTCTAGCCCCATCCGTTGACTTTCTGTCTGCCCCTAGATGCTTTAATTGATAATATAAATAGTCTTGTAACTCTTGCCATGTATTTAAAGCCCCATAAGGTGCATTTTCAATCCTCCAATAAACATGAATCCCCCTTCCACTATCTGTAACCATAGTTGGTTCGGGTATTTTGCCCTCATGATGCAATATCCAGATAGCATAAACCACTTCGGCTTTTTCATATCCTAGTTCAACTAAATCAAAGTCTTGAAATAAAGCCCTAAACTGTCTTATATTCTGTACTCGTCTTTGTTTCCTATACATTGTATTTGGTGCTAAAAATACATCTTTATCACCCTTTACAACCTCAACTATTTCTCTTAATTCTTCATTTTTTCCATTGTATATTTTAATATCTTTATCTTCTAATCTGATTACTTGTATGTATCCATCTGTTGTTTCATCAAATAGATGTTTACAATAGTCTGTCGCATTACTCATTTTCAACACTTCCCCGTTATTTATCTTATTAGAGCCTATTAATTAATAGGCTCTATGTAATTTATAATTTTAAAAGTTTTGTAACGTTGTTAAATTGCTTTTTTAGCATATTCAAATAAAAAAGTTTTAGCATTACCTTTAAATTTGTCCATGATTATATTTTTTTCTTTTACAGTAAAATCAAAGTTTTTAAGTTTTTTATTAGCTTCTTTTTTGCTTATATTTAAAGCTTCCTGTATATCAAAGCTATCAAATTCTCTTATATATTCATTAGTTAATTTTCTTTTCTTTATTTCTCGATTACTTTCTCTACTTTCTAAATCTCTTTTCATTATTGATGATAATTTAGCCATTTGTATAATAGATTGAATATGTTTTTCGCTATTTCCAACATACTCAACGTAAAAATTTAGTACCTCGCATAAGTCTTTTATTTGTTGTTTTAATTCTTTTTTACTCATTTTTTAACCCTCCAAAATATGTAAATTTTAGAATTAAAAAAGCCTTAACTGTTCTGTTAGTTAAGGCTTGTATAATCAAAATTTATCTATATTTTAGATGCTTGTATATTTTACATATTGAAAAACATATATAATTCAAGTATAATTCTTTTATAGATAAAGTCTTAGATTTACATAACTCTTGCTAACTGCTTCCAACAGTTTGTAGGTTTAATATCTTTCAAGTGTTTCCGCACTTGATTGATACTTGTAAGTTTAAGGCTTTTTCGTATTCTATTTTATGTTTACATTATAACTCTTTTCACTATAAAAAGACAATGTTTTTTGTGTTTGATTTACCGTCTTAACACTCTATTTAATTGAGAATGTGAATTCGCAAGGATATACTTTTTAGACCGACCTTAAAATTGCTTATATAAAGCTTTATTTTTAATCTTGTTTTAGTAAGTTTTTCAAGTGTTCTTCTTTTATTGGTATACATTCTTTATCATTTCATTTGTAGCTTCTATTTGCTTACAAAGTTCTTTTTGCTCTTTTATAATTTCACTTATAAAATTATAATGTTCTCTAGTTTTCTCTATATTTTCTATCCCAACTTTAATCAATTCAATGTTTTCATATAATTCCTCATCATGTATGATGTTTTTATTATTCTTATTTATTTTAATTACATCTTTGAAATCAGTTATTAAATGTCCTATATCATCTTTTAAAAATTCTTCTGCTTTTTGTTGTAATTCTATATAAGCATTTAACTTACTTTCTGCATTTTTTAATAACTCATTAGATATTGTTTTTGTATATTTTTCAACTTCATTACTTGGTATTATATAACTTTTACCTTCTTTGATTGCTTCTATTTCGCCCCTTTTAATCATTTTATATACTGTATTGAAGTGCATACCCGTTGCTTTTGCAAACTCCCTTGCATTTACACCATGTTCTAATAACTCCATTTTATCCTCCATGATTTAATATGTATTGTAATACGTGTCTGTATTTTATTTCTTTTTCTAATTTATTTTTGTAATATTTGTTATTGTTATTTTTACATATTGTAACTCTATTTAGCATAATTTGACAACACTTTTTTTAAAGTTAATAAAAATAACAAGATACAAAAAAGAATATATCTATCTCTTTCTCTATGTAATAAAGTTATTTACTCTAGTAGCAAAAGGGTAGCATTGTTACTTTATAGTTAAAATCTAATAGGATTTTTGTAGCATATTCTATCTATTTTTTAGTTTACAAATAAGTTCATTAAAATTAATATATTTTTTTCTTTTAAACAACTTTGTAAACTTGTAAACCAAATTTTTTTATATTTTAAAAGCGATACCTCGGGAATAGCTATACCCACATAACCCTCGCCCTCTAGAAGTACCTTTTTATATTTCTAACAACTAATATTGCTCATAAAATAATAAAAACCCTAGCTTATACTAGAGTTTAAATTTCTTTCATTAATTAAGTTACATACCATTTTCAACGTCTTTTTAAAATGTTCTAAGCCATCTGTGTTAAGTAAATATCCTCTTTGAAAATAAACATTAATTATATGGTCATATATAACCTTATAATCTATATTCTCACATATAAAAGTATTTCTTTCTTTACATACTTCACTACCTAAATATGAACAAAATTTAAATTCATTTAAGCAAACTTTTATATACTTATTCTTAAAAATACCATCATCAATGTAATTAAATTTAACTATATTGCCAAAGTCTTTCATACCAAAATTTACAAATATTTCTATAAGTTTATCATTATAAACTTTACATTCAATATACTTTGACCAACTTTGCTCTTCTAACTTCTTATCTAAAAATTCTATCATGTAGTTAAATTTTAATACATGAAATGAGCCTTTCGCTTTTATCTTTGCAAGGTCTAACGTAGAAATGCAATTATAATTTTTAGGAACATCATATTTTAGTAATACTATATAATTTGAATTTATTGGCGATGTTATAATATTATAATCCTTAAAGTAATCGTACTGAATAGCTAATTTATTTATATCTCTAATAGCTTTATCTAGTTCTTTGTACTCTTTTTTTATAATTTGTATCATTATTAATTTAACCTTTCATATTTTGATTATGTCTTAAGTCTAGCAATATAATAATTATACATTTATAAAAATGCCAATTTAAAGTGTAAATTTTTCCCAAATATAAAATGATATACCATATTAAAATGATACACCGTATTTTCATATTTTATTATTCAATTCCTCGATTAACTCCTTTTTGTATTTATAGTAACTATTTCTACTAATACCAATTAACTTCATAACTTCAATATCTTTTAAAATTCCTTTGAAGTCCTTAGAATAGTTTTGTATTTGCTCTTTTGCTTGTATGCTTTTTTTAGTAGTTAATTTAATGCCTTTAGCTTGTCCAATTTGTTTCCCATTTAATTTAGCCGTTTGTATTCCTTCCTTAGTTCTTTGTTGTAAGTCCTTAACCTCTTTTTCACTTTGTATAAAAGCAAGTTTGATTTGCTCTTTTGCCAATGCTAATAAATATTTATTTATACCCTCAAGGATGTAATCGACTGTTGTATTAGTCATTCGAATGTTATTATCTAAGGCACTTTTATAAGTTTCAGTATTAATA
>NZ_NOJZ02000062.1 GCF_002251085.2 Romboutsia maritimum
AATCGGATACGTTGAAAAAGGAAGTAAATCTATGAAATTTATAAAGTATTTATAAAAAATTATAGAGTTTATACGTCAGAGGGTATGATTCATGAAAATGATGGAGCTATATTTTTAAAAAATTTAACAGCTGGAAAAAATCTAGAATTCAGTGAGATAAAAGAAGGGAAGATAGACTTCATAGCATCAATAGATGGTTTATTAAAAATAGATGTAAATACTTTATTTGAATTAAATTGTATAGATGATATTATGATGGCAACACTTCATAATAATTTTGAAGTTAAAAAAGGTCTAAAAGTTGCTGGAACGAGAGTTATACCATTATTAGTAGAAGAATCAAAATTAAACGAAGCAAAAAAAATTGTGGGTGATAAAAAAATTGTAGAGATTGTACCGTTTAAACCTAAAAAAGTTGGTATAGTTACAACGGGAAATGAGATATATCATAAAAGAATAGTAGATAAATTTGGACCAGTAATAGAAGAAAAAGTATCTAAATACGGATGTGAAGTAATAGGACAAGTTATTTGTCCTGATGATAAAGATGTTATTAAAGATTCAATTTTAAGTTTTATTAATCAAGGAGCAGAGCTTATATGTTGCACAGGTGGAATGAGTGTAGATCCAGATGATGTTACACCAACAGCTATAAAAGAAACTAATGCAAAATTGGTTACATATGGGTCACCAATTTTACCAGGGGCAATGTTTTTATTAGCATATTACAATAATGTACCCATAATGGGAATACCAGGATGTGCAATGTATCATAAAACAACAGTATTTGATGTTATATTATCTAGAATTTTAATTGATGAGAAAATTACTAAAAAAGATATAGCTGCATATGGTCATGGAGGACTTTGTATGAATTGTGAAATATGTACATATCCTGCATGTAATTTCACTAAAATATAGCAATTTTAACACATTAGATTAGTTGACTAAAAAAGATATTTGTTATATTATAGAGGGGATTGCTATAAATTATTAATATGGACAAGAAAGGAATATACATTAATGTTACAAGTTACGAATATAGGTCTTAGATTTGGTGATAAAGAGTTATTTAAAGATGTAAATTTAAAGTTCACTAAAGGTAATTGTTACGGAATAATAGGTGCTAATGGTGCAGGAAAATCAACTTTCCTAAAGATATTAGCTGGAGATATAGAACCAAATACAGGAAGTGTTTCTATAACTGATAAAGAAAGAATGTCAGTACTTAGACAGGACCACTTTAAATACGAAGAAAATACAGTTTTAGATGTTGTTATAATGGGACATGAAAGACTGTACTCAATAATGAAAGAAAAAGATGAATTATATATGAAGGCTGATTTTAGTGAAGAAGATGGTATAAAAGCAGCTGAATTAGAAGGTGAGTTTGCTGAACTTGACGGATGGGATGCAGAAACTAACGCAGAGAAAGTTTTAATGGGTCTTGGTATATCTAAAGATGTACATTATAAGCAAATGAAAGAATTAACTGGTGGAGAAAAGGTAAAAGTGTTACTTGCACAAGCATTATTTGGTAAGCCTGAAATACTAGTACTTGATGAGCCTACTAACCATTTAGATTTCCAATCTATAAACTGGTTAAACAATTTCATAATGGATTTAGAAGATTCTATAGTAATAGTTGTATCACATGATAGACACTTTTTAAATCAAATATGTACAAACATTGTTGATGTTGACTTTGGAAAAATACAAATGTACGTAGGTAACTACGATTTCTGGTATGAATCAAGTCAATTAGCATTACAATTATCTAAGGATCAAAATAAGAAAACTGAAGAAAAGATAGCTCAACTAAAAGAGTTCATCGCAAGATTTAGTTCAAATGCTTCTAAAGCAAAGCAAGCAACTTCAAGAAAGAAACAATTAGACAAATTAGAAGTTGAAGATATACAACCATCAAGAAGAAGATATCCATACGTTGGATTTACTCCTGAAAGAGAAATAGGAAATGAAGTTTTAGAAGTTGAAGGATTAACTAAAACTATAGATGGAGTTAAAGTTCTTGATAATGTAACTTTCAGATTAGATAGAGAAGATAAAGTTGCATTTATGGGAGATGAATTAGCTACAACAGCTTTATTTAATATATTAATGGGAGAAGATACTGCTGATAGTGGTACTTTCAAATGGGGAGTAACTACATCTCAAGACTATCTTCCAAAAAATCATAATAAGTACTTTGATGGGGTTACTTATTCATTAGTAGATTGGTTAAGACAATACTCTGAAGAAAAGAGTGAAAGTTTCATAAGAGGTTTCTTAGGTAGAATGTTATTCTCAGGAGAAGAAGCTCTTAAAGAAGCTCATGTTCTTTCTGGAGGAGAGAAGGTTAGATGTATGTTATCTAAACTTATGCTTTCAAATTCTAACGTATTAGTACTTGATGACCCTACTAACCACTTAGACCTTGAAAGTATAACTTCTGTAAATAAAGGACTTGAGAAGTTCTCAGGAGTATTATTATTCAACTCTCATGACCAAGAGATGATACAAACTCTTGCTAATAGAATAATAGAGATAACTCCAGGTGGAATAATGGATAGAAAAACTACTTTAGATGAATATCTTGAAAATAAAGACGTACAAAAGCAATTAAAAGAAATGTACGGAGATTCTAAAAAGTAATAAATAAAAATTATTTAAAAGCACTTAATTTGTGTTAAATAGGATTTAAACTTATATGTTAAGTTTAAAAAATCCTATTTAGCACAGGAGGTGCTTTTTTTTAATGAATTAATAAGCGATATTAATATGATATAATTAAATAATATTAATATATACGGAAGGAAAATCTATAATGTGCTTAAAATTAAATGAAAAACATTTAGAAATAGCAAAAATATTAGTTGAAAAAATAAAGAATGAACAAACTATAAGTTATAGTGAATTAAGTGAGAAGGTAGGAATAATACTAGGAAAGAACAGTGAATTGTATCATTATATAGGGGATTTATCATATTATAGCTTTGATAATGAGATGCCTTTAATATCAGCAATAGTGGTAAGAAAAGAAGAAAATATGTCAGGTGAAGGATTTTATGGTGTATATGAAGATAAAAGGGATATAAAGGTAAATAAGAATAAACATATAGAAGTATTTATTGAAGAACTTAATCGTGTAATGAAATATGATAATTGGGATAAGCTGATAGAATTATTATAAGAAGAAATATTACCAAGACCAAAGTTAATTAGGGTAAAAAAAAAACCTTTTAGACTACTACATAAAGTTGAAGAAGAAGTTGGGTTTATAGAATTTGATGAATTTCAAGATATAGAAAATATAGAAATTGAAGAAGGGGAATACATACAAAGAATTATAAATTCTAAGAAAAGAAATTCTAATGCTAGAAAACGTAAATTAGAACAGCTTAGTAAAGAGAATAATGGAAAAGTATTTTGTGAAGTTTGTAAAGAAAATGATATTGTAGTTTTAGATGTTCATCATAATGAAATTTCAGTATGTGATATGGAAGAAGGTCATAAAACTAAGTTATCTGATTTAAGAGTTATATGTTCTAATTGTCATAGAAAAATACATGGTTATAAAATAACAGTTGAAGAATTGATTAGACAATATAGGGATGCTCATAAATAAATTGAATAACGCAATAAGAAATAAACTAATAAAAAATCTGAATTTTAGTAAGTAAGAGTATGCTAAAATGGATCCTATATAGTGGACACGAGAAAAAACGTGTCTATCTATATAGGGT
>NZ_NOJZ02000063.1 GCF_002251085.2 Romboutsia maritimum
AATACTAAATCAACAGATTTTCCAGTTTTTTTGTTCATATCTCTTACAACTCTTTGCATTTTAGTAAAAGTTGAAGATATTGGAACCATACGAATTGACATAACTACATCTTGTAATTCATTTGTTAATTGGTGTAATCTTCTTGATTGTTTTTCAAACATATCTCTATCGAAGTTTTCTAGTTGTGATTGCTTTTCTACCATAGATTCAGTAGTAACAATTTCTCCAACTAAATTCATTAGCATATCAACCTTATCAATATTTACAGTTAAGTAACTGTTTTTGTTAGATGCATGTGAATTAGAATTTTGTTGTTTAATCTCTTTTTTAACAAAGTCTTTCTTTACTTCTTCATTTTTTACTTCTTTGTTTACTATCTCACTACTTAATGATTTATTATTTATTTCTTTATTTAGTGATTCATTACTTACGTCTTTATTTAATTGATCTTTATTTGCTTCAATTTCATTATTTATATTACTTTGATTATCATTTGAATTAACTTCATCACAAGTATTTTGTGGCTCTTCTTCATCATTAACTTCTACTAGTTCATAACTTTTTAAAAGCATAGTTTCCTGAATACTTTTCTCAATCTTACACTTATCTTGAATAGGTTTCATGTATACAGTAAGACCATTTTTAGCTATATCATCATCGCATTCTCCATTTAAATCTTCTGGTATAGTTCTCATAATAGAACCTAATTCATCTAATACTGCAAGAACACCAAATGCTCTAATTCCTTCCATACCACATCCATCTTCGAAAAATACTTTTATGCAGTAACATTTTTCTCCAATTGTTTGTATACTCTCATTATTGTCGCAATCTTGTATTAGTTTTGTTTCTAATGATTTATTTTCGTCATTATTTTGATTATTATCATTTAATAAACCTAAAACTCTTTCATGTAATTCATCTATACTAGCCTCTGGAACTAATCCATCTTGTACATTTAAGATTTCTTCTTTAAGGAAATCAATACTAACTAATACAACATCAACTACTTCTTCCCACTTACTATCAGAAAGTTCAAGTCCTTTACGTATTTCATCAAAAACATCTTCTACACTATGAGTAAGTTTTGTTAAACTATCATATCCCATCATGGCTGAAGAACCTTTAATAGTATGCATTACACGAAATATTTCTTCTATTTCTTCTTTTTCTAATTTACCACCTACAAGTAAAATTTCTTCTAATTGCTCTAATAACTGCATATTTTCTTGCACATAAAATTCATTTAAAGAATCTACTTGGCTCATATTCTTCTCCTTTATTGATTAAACTTAATAGATTTCAACTTATTTGATATTTAAATTCAATCTTTAAAAATGGAAGCATAAAAGCTTCCATTTTTAAAAAATCATAAATTTTGATATTCGTTATTGTATTACTCATTCATTCCATAATAATTAATTTCATCATTATTAAAATTTATCTGTTTATGAGAACTATTTGTATCTTTTAATTTAAAGTTCTCAATAAGTGATTTCATCATCTGAGCTTGTCCACTTAATTCTTCACTAGCAGCAGCACTTTCCTCTGATGTTGCAGAGTTAGTTTGTACTACCTCTGAAATTTGTTCTACTCCTAATGTAACTTGAGAAATTGCACTAGCTTGTTCATCAGATGCTTTAGCAATTTCATCAATTAATACAATACTTTGATTAGTTGTATCAATTATTTTTTGAAGCGACTGAGCTGTATTATCTACAATCTTAGTTCCATTATCAACTGCTTGTATTGAATTTTCAATAAGTGTAGCAGTATTTTTTGCAGCTTCTGCTGATTTAGCTGCAAGATTTCTTACCTCATCAGCAACAACTGCAAATCCTTTACCTGCATTTCCTGCACGCGCTGCTTCTACTGCTGCATTTAATGCTAATATATTTGTTTGGAATGCTATATCATCTATTGTTTTTATAATTCTACCGATTTCATTAGAAGTAAATGAAATTTCTTCCATAGCTTTAACCATTTGTTTCATTTGTTCATTACCATCTTCAACTTCACGACCTGAACTTAATGCTAAAACATTAGCTTCTTGAGCATTATTTGCAGTATCTTTAATTTTATCAGATATTTCTATAATAGTTGCAGATAATTCTTGAATTGCACTTGCTTGTTCAGTAGCACCTTGTGCTAACATTTGTGATCCACTTGACACTTGATCTGATGCCGCTCCTACTTCTTCTGAGGCTACATTTATTTGTGACATTGTTTCACTTAAATCATTAGTTATTTTAATTACTGAATTTTCAATATTTTTAAATACTCCTATATATTGTACTTCAGGTGTAACATTAAAGTTTCCTGATGCAAATTCTCCTAAAACACGAACTGTGTCATTTATAATTTCTTTAATTTCATTACTCATTTGACGCATACTATTTGATAAAATACCTAATTCATCCTTTGATTCATAATTAATATTAATATCAAAGTCACCCTCAGCCATTTTATTTGCAGCTATTTCTATTTCTTCAATTGGCTGCTTTAAGCTCTTTGTAATATACAGACATATAACTACTCCTGCTACTAGAGAAGATACACACAGAACTGTCGAAATAAACGTTGCTTGTGATGCTGCATGTTGTACTCCTTCATTAAATTTAATACCTAGAGCTTCTGCCTCTTTATTAAAATTTATTGAATTTTCTATACACTTATCATATGCTTGCATGTATTCAGAATTTTTTGCTGTCATTTCTGTTGCTTTCTTATAATCACCTTTCTCTATAACTGTATAAATTTTTTCATATTCTTGTATTAGATTAGCTTTCGAACTTTCAAGATCATCAATTAAGTTTGTCTCTCCTTTAAAAGAATCACGAATTGTTTTAATTCTTTTATCAACACTATCAAAGTCTTTCAGTATTATCGTTCTATATTCAGTAGGATTCTGTCTAAGAATTGAATTACCAATATTTCTTCCAGTAGAAACTAAATCTCTACGAATTCCCATAGTTTGAGTTGTTAATTCATAAGGCCCCTCAAATAAATCCTTGCTTAGTTTTGCTGCTTCTTTTAAATTAGATATTGTATAAATATTTGAAAATGCTGTAATCATTAACAAAACAATAAAACATATACTTAGCTTTTTACCTATTTTTAAATTTTTCATATACATTCCTCCCTAAAATTTAATTTGTTATAATTTCTACTATCTCATGCAATAAAACTTTTTCTATTTAAATACTAAATTTAAATAATCAATGTTATATTTTCATTTGCTGTCTAAACTCTAAATAAAAATCTTTTTTGATATATAGAGCTATATCACTTTAATATTTATAATTTATATACTTAAATTACCTGTAATATGTCCTGACATATTGTACCATAATTTTACATTATTGTGAATTATAACCCAATTACTGTTTTAGAGATTTAAGTTTTTAATATAATATATTCTTTACAATATGAAATTATTGTCGAATTTTTTGTTGATATTATTGATTCTGGAATGCATTTTTAAAAAACAGTTAAAAAATTATATAATAAAAGGAAGATGTCAAAACATCTTCCTTTTATTATATAAATCCTTCATATCTGTACTGTAAATTTGATTATTTATTATCAAAATAAATTATAATTTAGATAAAGCA
>NZ_NOJZ02000064.1 GCF_002251085.2 Romboutsia maritimum
GATTTATATAATATATTTCCTGCTTCTATATCTGGTGCTAATAATATATCTGCATTTCCTGCTACTGGATGATCTATTCCCTTGTGATGTGCTGCTTGTACAGATACTGCATTATCTAATGCAAAAGGTCCGCCTACTATACAACCTGTTATTTCTCCTCTTTCATACATTTCTTGTAGTTCTTTTGCTTCAACTGTATCCTTCATTTTTGGGTTTACTTTTTCTTTTGCGCATAGTGCTGCTACTTTTGGAGTGTCTATATCTAGTGAATGAGCTACTTTACATGCATTTTCTATAATCTGTTTTTTCACATTTACGTCTGGAGCTAAATTCATAGCTGCATCTGTTATAAAAAACATTCTACTATATCCTTCTATTGCAAATACTGCTACATGACTTAATACATTGCCTGTTCTTAAACCTATTTCTTTATTTAAAACAGCTTTTAAAACTATTGATGTATCTACTAATCCTTTCATTAGCATGTCTGCTTTTTTTTGTGATACTAATTCAACTGCTTTTAGAGATGCCTCTGATATGTCTTTGATGTCTATTAATTCATAATTATTTAAATCTATATTCAAATCTGATGCTATTTCTTTTGTTTTCTCTATATCCCCTACTAAAATTGAATCTGCTATTCTTTCTTTTCTCGCCATTTCAACAGCCATTAAGACTTCTTTATCATGGCAACATGCTACAGATATGACCTTAGGCCCTCTCTCTTTCGCAAATTTAATTACTTCATTAAAATTTACCATCTTTTCTCCCCTCATTTTAAATATATTTTCCCCTTAAATACATCAATGTGGTTATATTATGATAAAACTATATGAACATTGTATCCACGTGTAGCGATTTGAAATTTTTTTATCCTATACTTAAATTATATATCTTTAACCAATTTTTTCCTAGTATATAATAAAAAATTTTTTTATAAAATTTTTTTATATACTAAGAAAAAAATTTTATTATTCAAGTTTATATTATCTTGAATTACAAAAAGATGCAATAAAAATATAAATTTAACATATGTCAAATTAAAAAACTATTTTTATTACATCTATTGTAATACTATATATTTTATTGTTGAATTTCCACGTTAGTTGGATTTATACTTATACTATCTAATTTATAATTTGTTTCATATTTTATATCGTAAGTTTGCTTATCTTCATCATTTCCTGATAAATCTATATATAAAACTATATCTGATTTTAATATCTTTTGATTATCATTTATATAATCTATATTAACTTTTATATCTTCAGGAATTTTAAGTTTGGATACATCCATATTATTTTCATTATTTCTTATTTGAATATCTCCAACACCATAAGTAAACTCATCCGTTATTTTTTTAACCTTATATGATTTTATAGTTATAATTTTTGTATTATATGATATACCTTCAGGTATTTCTAATAATACTTGATTTACTGTGTTTTTATCTACATCTAATAAATTCAACGGTTTTGTATTAATTGAATCTATCTTGTCTATAACTTCTTTTTTTCCTTTTATAACTATTTTATCTTGACTTAATTTATAATTATCTAAATTAAGTTCTTCTTGATTTTGATTATTATAAATTAAATTTATCGGAACTTCTTTTTGTTTTAACATAGATGCCGATATAGTTACAGATGATGCTTCTAATTCTACACCTTCTACTTTCTTACCATTTTCATTTATAGGAATTAAATTTAATTTAGTAGAAAAATCATTTTCTTCATTATCAGCATTTAAAATTGCAACCACTTTAGTAACACTTTTTACCAATGTTCTTGGACCAGACACTTTTACAGTCTTCATACTTCTATTTAGATTATCTATATTATCTTTTAACTTTCCTTCAAGTATTACTTCTACTTGCTTATTCTCATTTACCATTTTTTCTAAATTTAATGTTATTACTTTCGTTTTAAATTCATAGGTTACACTTTCATCTACAATGGCTTTTAAATATAAACGATTTGTACCCTCTACAGGGTTATCCCCCTCTATAGGGTTATTAATCTGGCCATAAACATGTATGTTTTCTTTTTTTACTTTCTGAAGGCTAGATAAATTTCCAGTTAAATAAATATCTGTTTTTAATTCCTCTTTTGGATATATAACTAAATTATTTTCATCTAATTCCTTCATATTATCTATTGTTATAGGAATATCCTCAAATCTCTTCGTTTCCTTTGGATCAACTATTGCCATAACATAAAGCCATAATACTACTGCACTTAAGATCGATATTGTTTTTATTTTGGTATTATTTTTAAATTTATTAATCATCTGAATATACCACCTTTAAAAAAGCTTTTATCCTCTATATCTATCTTTAAATTACTACGTAATATGTTAGTCATTCTTTCTTTAGATATATTTCTGTACAATTTACCTGCCTTTGCTATTGATACATCTCCTGTTTCTTCAGAAACTATTAATGTTATACAATCTGAAACTTCACTTACCCCAACTCCTGCTCTATGTCTTGTTCCTAAATCCTTACTTAAATCTTTACTTTGAGTTAGAGGTAAAAAACATGCAGCAGCTGTTACTTTCGAATCCCTAATAACAACAGCACCATCATGTAATGGCGTATTCGGAATAAATATATTTATTAATAATTGTCTTGAAACTTCTGCATCTAGTATAGTTCCAGTGTTTATTATATCCCCTATTTTAGTCTGTCTCTCCATAATTATAAGAGCTCCTATTTTTTGTCTTGATAAAGAATATAATGATTCAACTATTTCTTCGATAGTTCTATTCATATTTTCTTGAGATGTATTAAAATTATTTTTTCCAAAGAATTTTAATTTTGCTCTCCCTATATGTTCTAGCCCTGCTCTTAGTTCAGGTTGGAAAATTATACAAGCAGCTAACAAACCAATTTTTAAAGCATTAACTAATATCCAATAAAGGGTATGTAGTCTAAATGTATCACTAAGTTGAGTTGCTACTAATAATAAAATTATACCTTTTAAAACTTGTGCTGCTCTTGTATCTTTTATAAACATAAATATTTTATAAAAGATATATGCGACTATGGATATATCTATTATGTCATTTATACTAATTCGTGTTATTATACTAATAAAACTAGTTAAAAAAGAATTTATATCGGACACAGTTCTATCCTCCTGTTTGATAAGTTCTCAATTATTTACACTATGTATTATACTATATTAGTGTAGCTATATACAAACAATTTGATTTATACAATATAATTGTAAGTATTTTGTAATAATTTCTATAATTATAAGAAATATAAAAAAAAAGTTTCACATAAGTGAAACTTTCCTTTATTGGTGAGCGCACAGGGATTCGAACCCCGGACACACGCCTTAGAAGGGCGTTGCTCTATCCAGCTGAGCTATGCACCCA
>NZ_NOJZ02000065.1 GCF_002251085.2 Romboutsia maritimum
CCAATGTGGCCGATCACCCTCTCAGGTCGGCTACTGATCGTCGCCTTGGTAAGCCGTTACCTTACCAACTAGCTAATCAGACGCGGGTCCATCCTGTACCGCTAAAGCTTTGGTGCTTCGAAGATGTCTTCATAGCACTTTATCTCGTATTAGCATACCTTTCGGTATGTTATCCGTGTGTACAGGGCAGGTTACCCACGCGTTACTCACCCGTCCGCCGCTCTTCTCCGAAGAGAATCGCTCGACTTGCATGTGTTAGGCACGCCGCCAGCGTTCATCCTGAGCCAGGATCAAACTCTCAAATAAAAGTTTTGATGGGCTCAGATACTGTTATATATCTGGCTTTGTTTGGTTGTTTCAAATTCTATAAATTAACCTACTGTTTAATTTTCAAAGTTCATTTTTTCTCGTTCGCCCTTTTCTTAAGGACAAGTAATACTATACCACCTTTATTTTACAAGGTCAATACTTTTTTAAATATTTTTATTTTATTTTTTATTTTAAAATATGTATTACTTATCCTTAATTTTTTATTTACATCAATCTTCCTCTATTCGAATAGTCTTTATGGGTATTATTATCATAATTCAAATCAACATTAACCCTTACAGTATGTCTATTTTTATTATATTTTATTTTTATATTATCAAATTCTGCATCATCAGAATTACTTCTTAAATAATTTCTAACTAAGTCTTCACCTGATTTAGTATCTACATCTTCATATGATCCAAAATACGATGAATCAGCTATTTCTAAAATCAAATTATATTTACCATCATCTAATTTATTTCTCATTTCTTTCATATTGTCCATTTGTTTAGTTACCTCCAAATAAAATAATTTTATATATAATCAATTATTCTTATTCTTTGCATATAATTTTTTTTTATTAATGAAATTATTATCCATGGGTTTTTTCGTAATATATTAGCACTAATCACTTTTTTACTTATATGCATTATAATATAATTTTACTTTTCTATATCCTTTAGTTTCTTTTGGAGAATAAAAATTATTATAATTAATAATAAACATATAACAAACAAAATTGTCTTATATGGTTTTTCAAAAAAGAATGAGATAAATTGTAGTACGAATGTTAAAATAAAAAAAGTTAATATAAGATAACGAATAGTTGTGTCTTTCATAATATCACCCCTTAATTAATAAGAAATTAATACAGAATCTACAGCGTAGATTGCTGTACATATACTCTCTGTTTTATATTGTTTAAATCTCTTTCTGCATTTACATAAAATCCTTCTCTATATATTTTATACAAGCTGTTAATTAGCCTTTTAGTTCTTACCTCTGTAAAATTCTTTTTTATGATATCTAACGCTAGTTTTTGCCATGACTTTCTTAAGTAATTATATGGTATGTGGGGTATTTTATTAAACTAGGCAATTTATTATGATTATAACATTAGTTAAATCCAATAAATACTTATTATGTAACTTACGTTACCGAAATTTAATTAAATAAAATATATGATATATATATCATTAAATTGGGAATAAATTACATATTTAATTTAAATAATACAAAACTAAATCCAATAAATATTGATAGTTTAAATACTATTAGATATATATTAGTTCAAAATGAAAAATTAGAACAAATGCATGAATTAAACTTAGAAGAAGTATTAAATAAGTTAAATAAAAAATATATAAAATAAGAGGGTAAATAAATGATAAATCAAAATTTAGCAAGACAACATAAGGAACTTTATAAATTATTATCTGATATGAAATCTCTAGGATACAATATAGAATCTAACGCTGATAAGATTGCATTAAATATTAATTTATTAGATGGAAAAATTAACCTTCATTTGCAATCAGAAGATAAATATTTATATTCATTACTTTTAAATTCTAGTAATACAGAGGTTAGAAGAATTGCAAAAAATTTTATTACAGAAATGGGGCATATATCTAAAACATTTAATGAGTTTAAGGCAAAATTCAACACTAAAAATAGAATTTTAAATAATATAAATGAATTCAAGTTAGAATATCCAATGATAATGAATGCTATTTTTAGTAGACTTGATAAAGAAGACAAGAAATTATATATACTATTATAAATATATATAGTAACATTGGATTATAAATTCATTATCGAAATAGGATTCTTTTGTACAAAAAATCATTTTTACTATACAAGTGGAATATATAGTATATAGTAAGCTTTAAATTAATTTTTATAAAATAGTGATTAATTTCCTTTAAATGGTTATAATTTAATTGAAGTAATAATTGTTGTACATTATAAAAAAAGGGGTGATACCTATGGATTTTAAAGATATATTATGTATATTTGGACTACTTGCTTTTCTAGTAATAGGAGATAAATTTTGGCCTAATAATCCATTGAACCTTATAGTAAGGTACTTAAAAGGTTTATTTATTAATAAGCAGTAATTTTACTAAATTATGAATCAAAAGATATTAATAGTATTATTGATATCTTTTTTTGTGTGCAATAAAACATTATCTTTGCTATACAAATAGGAAAATACTCTATTTAAAAGTATTAAAAGTGTAATTTAGTTATCAAAAATGCAACCAAGAAATAAATTATTTGACTAGTCATATTAAACGATTTTAAGAATACATCATAGATTTAGATGAGAAAAGTGAACAAATAACTAACTTAGATATTGCTAAGCTTTATAAATAAAATTTCAACAGTAAAAACCGGTCATTTCAATGTATCTATAGAAGATGTATCCAGTTTTTACACGTATCTCGTCGTCCCTTCATAGCCGTCAACGTAAGAAATACTAATATTAAAAAAAGATTACGTGGCTACGTCCTACTCTCCCAGGAGGTTGCCCTCCAAGTACCATCAGCGCTAAAGAGCTTAACTTCTGTGTTCGGAATGGGAACAGGTGTATCCTCTTTGCTATTATAACCACATAATCTTTATGCTTAACATTTCTATTAAGTTTTAGAGTTAATACTCTAAAAACTGCATACATTTAGGAATTATCATTTTAATTCTTGGTCAAGTCCTCGATCTATTAGTATCGTTAAGCTAAATACATTACTGCACTTACACCTTCGACCTATCAACCAGGTAGTCTTCCTGGGATCTTACCCTTACGGTGGGAAATCTTATCTTGAAGTAGGCTTCGCGCTTAGATGCTTTCAGC
>NZ_NOJZ02000066.1 GCF_002251085.2 Romboutsia maritimum
TGCAATAAATAACAATTTAGATGATAATACAATTCAGACAATAACTGGATTATCAGTAGAAGAAATTAAAGAACTAAGAAATAAAAATAGGGCTTAAATTATTAAATATAGTATTATATATTGTAAACTTTGCAAATTATAAAAATAAAAAATGAGACTAGGAATAAAAGTGTATTTTGAAGGAAATACACTTTTTTATTTAATGATATTTCTATAAAGCAACATTTGACGTCTAAAATGCAACATTTAACATCCAAAATGCATAAACTTAGGAAAAATATAGTAAAAAAACGCAGAATAAAGTAATATAAATAGAGACATAAAAGTATGCTAATGAAAGGACATTTAATATAGTGATTAATATCGGCATATGCGATGATACAAGAGATTCTAGACCAAATAATAAATGGTGTGATATATCGTAAAAAATGAGGCTTCTATAGCTATAATATGAATGAATATTTTAATTTACAAAGTCGTCATGTATTAACTATTATGTTGCCTATTTCATTTATAGTTGCAAAAATATTGTTTTTTCTAAAAGCTTATATAAAAAATAGTAATTATATTATAAAAACATTCAATTATATAACTATATTTTTTGCAGTTGTTTCATCTATTGCTTTTTATTTATGTAATTGGGGAGAATATTTTGCTTTTATATGGTTTCTATCTTTATTTATATCTATTATTCAGTATAATTTTATGGACAGAAAAACAAAGTATAGTTACTGTGAAAATCCTAATATACTTGAGATAATGCTTAATATTGCTTCTATACTAATAGGTATTTTTATACTACTAATACCTCACACTCAAATTTTCTTTATGATAGGAGGAGGAGACACTAAAGTAGATTTTGTATCAAAAATACTTTTGAGCATATATGGAATATTGATGATATTACTAGATAATCATATAGTATTGTTTTTTAACAAGTTTATTTATAAAACTAACAGAAGTAAATCTTAAGAAGATAAACCAACTATCTAAAAATCACACTAAAAATAGCAGCTATAACGATTTTTAGAAGAGTATACAATTTCTAGAATACGTTTTATTATTTTAAATAAATAATACTTTGAAATAGTAAATGTTTAGGAAATAGGGGGACAAGGAGCATGTTTTTTATTTATAATTGGCTAATAGAGGCTAAATCAATACGTCATTTCATTTTAAAACTAGGGTTAGGAGTATTGTATTTAATGATATGTATATTTTCAATACTAGGTATAAGTAAAATTTTAAATGAATTTATACTTGGATCTAGCAAAAACTATATTTTAATAAGTATGACCAACTCTAATTATAGAATTCTTATAGGGGCAATGATAGCAATAATAATAGTGATTACTTTATACATAGATACAAGGATTTATCTTAGAAATATAAGGATTGAAAAAGATATAAAAATTTACAATTTAGGATTTACAATAGTTCTGATAATATTTATTTCAGGTTTAGTATATTGTGCTAATAACTATTATATTTTTTATAATGATAGAATAGAGAAAAACAATATATTCGGAGTAAATAAGCACAAATATAGCTATAAAGATATACAATCAATTAATAAAGGAAACAAACATATTAGAGGATACAAATATTTATACTATAATATTAATTTTAAAAATAATGAATCAGTAAATATTGTCAATGGATTATTGCTACAACCCAATGAAACTAAGTTGGTATTAGAAATTGATAATATTATAGATAAAAATAAATAGATTGAATTCATAAATTAAGAAACTTAGTGTGTTTAAGCAATATAGTTATTAAAGTGGTGGTACCCATAGCTGCAACATAAGAGATTATCAGGTTTGTTTAAACAACAAATGAAGAAAATAGATATATGTGAGGCTCTTAATGAAGAAGGATTTTCAATAAGTTACTCAGCAAACAAGAGTATGTACCTGAAAAGAGTACATTTCTACACTGTGTAGCAGGTCTTGATAAACCTACATCAGTAAATCTAGATTTAAAGACAACTAAGGAAGTAATGGATATACTTAAGATGTGCGTAAAAGAATTCAATCAAACTTTAGTTATGATAACTCACAGTGATGAGATTGCAAATACTGCAGATAGAGTAGTAACTATAAGTGATGGAAAGATAATAGGAGATAAAGAAAAGTAAAAAACTCTATTAATTATTGAAATATCAACAACAGCTCAAGAAATTAAATAATAATGAAGAGTTGAATTTGCTTAAATAATCGTAGTTATAAAAAATAAGGATGCTGAGATATTTGTAAAAAACAAGTTCATCAGCATCCTTATTTAAATTTGAATATTATATCCAATTTATATTTTATTTATAATGTTTTCTTATAAAGGAATCTAAAATAAAAAAAATAATTAGAAAAATAAAAACAGTATAATTAGGAATTATTTGATTATGTTGAAGTATAAAAATTAAAATTAAAATAAGTGTTGCTATAATTCTACTAATAATAAAAAGCTTGTTAGTTTTCATAATTTATTGCCACCAAACCTTAGTTATTCCCCGAAAAGATTCTCCAGGTAATCCTGCTATACATGATATGTATCCTTTAGCATAATTATATCTATGTATTTTAATTTATTATTGAATAAGAATTCATAGTATAATAAAAATATATACAAATAAAGAAAGGAAGTGTAGAAATGACATATTTATTAAGTCCTAAAGTAGATTTTGTTTTTAAAAGAATATTTGGAAATGAAAAACACCCTGATATATTAATATCATTTTTAAATGCAGTTA
>NZ_NOJZ02000067.1 GCF_002251085.2 Romboutsia maritimum
TCAAATTTTATGTTTAGTGATGACATGTCTTTAGTTTGGATTATTTCTGGCATATATTTGTTCCTCCTTTTTTATTTGATTAATTATAAGTGTAGTTATGTTTGAGCTTTAAGTCTTAAAATGTATTTGAGGATTATTTTTTAGGGATTTATTTTTTTGTTTTAAAATAGGATAGTTTAGTACAGAAAATGACCTTTACTAGTCTTTATTGTATTTAAAAAAAGTATTTAAAGTATTTAAAGTATTTAGGAGGTCTGGAAGTGTTGGTATAACTTGGTTATATCGATTGAAAGTAGACAAATTAGTACGATAGGTAGACAAATCCGTACTCAAAGTAGACAGATTAGTATGGTTAGGTAGACAAATTCGTACTCAAAGTAGACAGATTGGTACGATAGGTAGACAAATTCGTACTCAATTAAGTGGACAACTCTGAATACTTGTCTACTTAAAAAGTTTATGTTATATTTAGCTTGGAGAGTGATGACATGGATGAAAAACAAGAGATTTTAATGAAACATAATGACTTAGTTAAGTCTAGATATAATATCACATTGAACGAAAATAGAATGTTTATATATATTTTGTATAAATTACAAAGAGAAAGTAAGGGCGTTTTAAGTTGTGAAATAACAAGGGAAGAGTTATCAAGGTTTATAAAGGGAAGAACTGATTCATCTATAAAAGGTATCAAGAATATGTTAACTACATTAAGAAAAAAAGAGATAAACATAAAAACTATACTGGATGATGGCTCTTACGTCTGGAGTTCTTATGGTTTTATAAATGGTTGGGATTATTTCAGTAAAACAGATACTTTTAGAATAGAGGCATCTGAACGTATTTATGTATTATTACATGATTACTTGAAAGAAGGATATACTCCTGTAAATTTAAATATTTGGTTAACTTTAAAAAATTCGTATGCACAAAGATTTTATGAATTACTTAGGCTATGGAGTAGTTCAAAAGAGAGCATTAATTATAAGGTTAGTGAACTTAGAGAGTTATTAATTTTAGAAAATAAGTATCCAAAGTATTCAGAATTAAGAAAAAGGGTTTTAATCCCTGCAATAGATGAACTGAATTCTACTGGATATTTTGAGATAAGCTATGAAGAAAATAAAAAAGGTAGAAATATTGAATCTATTGACTTTATCGTAAAAGATTTGGACAAGAGAAAGTATTTTTCTAAGGATGAGGTCATAAAAGAAATTCCAAGTGCAACACTTGAAGAAGTGGCAATTACTTATGATAATGTTGTTTGTTATGCTAAAGAAGAAGGGCTTTTTAAAGCTAATTATAGCATTGAAGGAGAAAAGGTATCTGACACAAAAGCTAGTGATTATGAGCTCTTTGTTCCAGATGAAACTTTATTTACTAAAGGGACTTTAAGAAGTTTTAAGAAGGATTTTAGAGGTATTGATTTTAAGAATAAATATATGGAAAAAGCTTTTGATGATGCTGTGATGGTAACTCTTGATAGGGATGATGTAGAGAATATTAAGGCTACTTCATATAAGTTTTTCAAATGTACTTTGGATAATAAGATTGTTGAGTATAGAATTGAAGAAAAAGATGATATAGCGCATAAAAGAAATATTGAATTGTTTTGGTAAGATTCACTTTTAAATAAATTATAATAATTCGCTATAAAACCCAAAACTTTAAAGATTTATAGTTGTTTATAGGGGGGTACTAGAAATATGAAAAGAAATATATTTTCTATATTAATTTTTTCTGTTACATTACTATTAATTGGTTGTTCATCATCTAAGGCAAATTTACCTTTGCATGGATTTTATCAGAGTGATGCAGTAAATGGATATCATATTCAAATTTCATTTAATAAAGCAGACAATAGTTTTGTTGAATATATTGATAATAGAGAAGTTAATAAAGGAATGTATGAAATTTTAAAAAAAGATAATACATATAAATTAAGTAGTGATCGACAAAGTTTTGAAATTAGTTTAAAAGAAGATAATTCTTTTGATTTAACTATTAATCAACTAAATAACGGTAAACCAATAAATATGAAATATATAAGTGATGAACCATCAAGTTTTGGAACAAAATTTGATGATATTGAAGGATATAAAAAATTACTAGACTAATAATTTCATTAAATTTTTTAACAACTGTATATTAGTGTATATGTTTAAAATACTAGGATACAGTTGTTTTTAATTGTATATAACTAGTTAAATAAGTAACGAGAAACTATACTATATTAAGTTTTTATAATTTAGATACAAATAAAGCGGAGAATTTATGGATGCTTCAATCCAAATATACCTATAAAAAATTGAATAAAATATATAAACATATTGATTTATCCGATTTGTATTGTTAGTCTTCTTTTTAGTAGTATTATATTTATTTATAAATGTTTTAAATTCTTTTATAAAAGGAGGTTTATATGTTAAATGGAAAAAAAATAAGTCCAATTATTTTAATGATAATTCTATCTTTATTAATAGTTCAATTAGTGTTTGCTGATAAAAATCCTAAGTCTGAAAAGCTAGAGGATTTAAGTATTCAACAATTAACAGAAATTAGAGATAAGGATATTGACCAAAATGTAGAATATCTTAAAGAATTTGGAGCAGATTCAAAAGAAGTTCAAGATTGTAAAGATGAAATTTTAAATTGTGATGCAGGATTAGTTGCTTTCTATAATAAGAA
>NZ_NOJZ02000068.1 GCF_002251085.2 Romboutsia maritimum
CTGTGCGTTAGTTTTTGTTGGTGAATTGTTCCAAATAAAGGTTATTGTTCCTCCACGTTTTCAATAAGTTACTGCATTGGTTTTTGTAAGTTTATTTCTTATAGTTACTTAATGAGTATATTTAGTTGGTGTCGGTATGGAAGTTTTATTGTTGGTACTCCGCATTGGATAAAACCGTTGCTCCGCTATCCAATGCTAGTGCTTCATTAGCTTTTAAAGAGGATTTATCCCTTGGTGCATCTATTAATATTACATTTAATATATAAATGTTAAAAGCTCCTGATTAGGAGCTTTTAACTGTTGTATCTGACATTTTGGATATTTCATCCCATGAGTGGGTTCTTTTATATAATTTAACTCGGTCCATACTATTTAAATCCTTTAATAGTCCTTTTGTATGGTCATTTAATTCAATTTCTAGTAAATATTTATCTCCGATTTTTCTTGGCTTCGCCTTTGTAAATTCGTATACTTCTTGTTTTGCTACATAATCATATATTACTGCTATCATTTCCTCACTTAAATATCCTCTTCTACTGATTCCTATGTATATTTTTGAGCAACGGACCTGTTTTTCAAGGTCGCTGGCGACATGAGCGCAGTGAATTTTATTTTTAGATTTAATCATTGGCTTACCTCCTAGTCATTTGAATAATAAAATACTTCTTTTTCTGGATTCTTTGTTATGCTCATTGTCATTTGTAATTTATTGAAAACTGTATCGTAATCTATGCTATAAGATAACTCCCAAGGCATATCCTCAATTAGTTCTTCGTAGAACTCATACATATAATTTTGTGCAAACTCATTGTTATTACTACCTTCTATCGTGTAGACATCTTCTAAGTATTTTTTAATCATATGTATATCTAGCTTCTTAAAATCAATTCCATAAGTATCTTCTAGATGCTCTAGTAAATATCTATTTAAATTTAATTCCTCAATCGTTTCACATAATTCATTTACTTTTATTGGGTCTGTGTACTCTCCAATTTCAAATGGCAGCTCATAATCGTGAATTGCAAAGTCACTTTGACCATTTTTACTTTGTCTTAAAATAGCTTCTTCTATCTCTTCATTTTCTGTGGGAAGCTCAATCCATTCTCCTTTTAAATATCCACTGTTATAAGCTTCTAAATCCGCTATGTATATTTGCATTTTTACCACTCCTTAGATGTAATTTTTAACTTTATTTCTATAGTTATATTATGTCCTTTACTAGTGAAAAATATACATCAAGCCATTGAAAATACTACGTTTTCACAATATGTTTTTTATTGATTTTTTTACTTTTTCAAACTGATTTTTCTCAAAATTACAATTCACGAGAACGTGAGTTATAATAAAATACTTATTTTTAAATTTTCACTTAAACGTGAAAATAAAAACCTAACTGATATATAAATTTCACGTTTAAGTGAATTTAAAAATGTATTTAAATAACTTTATTGAATATATAAATTAGCTCCAAGGACTAAAAATGGACTTATACGGGAATATATAAAGATATGAGATTCCTATATTTTAAATTTATGAGGTGAATAATATGGCAAATGGTAGTTTTGAAGGATTATATACATTTCTTGAAGTTGCAGAAATCTATGGCATTGACGATTCATGTTTAAGAAAACAAGTGGCTCGTGATAAGTTTGTTGTTGGTGAAGACGTAAAGAAGATGGGTAGAACGTGGATTATAACAGAGCAAGCAATGATTAAAACATTTGGAACTTTGAAATTTGAGGATTATAAAAAGAAGCTTGAGAAAAAAGAAAAGGCTGAAGCTAAAAAATTAGCTGCTCAAATGGCTAAATCAAAAGGCTCAAGGTCCAACAATAAAGTACATAACATGAATGAAAAAGAAGAAAAGATAAAAGATAGCTGGGTTAGTAATGAAATTAATGGCATAGAGCTAAAAAGCTTCGCTTTTAATACAAATAATAGTGAATAAATATAAAAGTCCGTACAAGCTAAAATACGGACTATTTTCGTGTACTTAAATACCATATGTAATCCATAAGTATCTTGAAATTATTTTTCCACATTTAAATACAATCAATTTATGTGAGTTTTAAAGTAGATATTATTCACTTTAAAAGCCATAGAATTACTAGCATTGGATAGCGGAGCAACGGTTTTATCCAATGCGGAGTACCAACAATAAAACTTACATACCGACACCAACTAAATATACTCATTAAGTAACTATAAGAAATAAACTTACAAAAACCAATGCAGTAACTTATTGAAAACATGGAGGAACAATAACCTTTATTTGGAACAATTCACCAACAAAAACTAACGCACAG
>NZ_NOJZ02000069.1 GCF_002251085.2 Romboutsia maritimum
GCTCTTTGTTGTTGCTTCTGCCATATATGCAATTAATATTCCGTCACTATATAGCTTACCTTTTTGAATATATTCCATATTATTGCCCTTCCTGATGTTCTATGTTTAATATTAATATTTATTTTTTAAATTTTACTAACTAAAACATATCTATTTTACTTTTCAAATCTACTGCAAAATATCTCGACAGTCTTAAATTTAGGATTTTTATATACTTTACATAAATGTTTACATATTTTACATTTTTTTATAATTTTATAAGTTTTACTCAAATTTAAATTCCTCTCTAAAAATCATATTTACTATTTACTTATTTTAATAATCTGTTCACTCTAATTTTTATATTAGACTTTGCTCTAACTATATGTATATCTAAATTAATATTATTATTTTCTGTGATTTCCTTAGCTGGTTTAGTTATAAATCTATTGATAAAGTTATAGTCATCTATTACTGAATTCTCACCTAATATATTCCTTAAATTTTCAATTTTCATAGTTATTACACCTTCGCTCCCCCTAAGAATTGTTAAAGCATATAAATATAAATTCATCTGATATTTATTTTCTAAGTTTAAAATATCTTCAAAGTCAATTCTACAAAAAGGCATTGTTCTTATATTTTCAAATAGTCTTATCGCATCGTCATTAAATTCTATATGGATTGATTTATTTTTTCTATCAATAGTAACACCTTTATATACAAATAAAATATATGTCTCATCCTCAAATTCATTATTTATTATCATAGATGAGTTATTTGAAATATTTTTTATTATATTGTTTAATGTCTTTGTTTCAATTCGTTTACATCCAAACAATATAGTAAGTTCATCAAATGATATTGATATATTTAATAAATCATCTATAGATATTAAATCCTCAATATCCTCATATGTTTTATTGCTACTTTTAAGAATTGCTTGTATTTTTATATCTAATTTACCGTAACTATAATAAAAAAATTTATTGCTATTAAATGTTAATTCTCGATATTGCTGCAATACTTGTCTAAGCATATTTATATTTTTTAAATTTATTTTATTCATGCAAAAAATCTCCTTAATAATAATGAAAAATCACATGCTAGTTTTGTATAAAACTAGTATATTATTATAATACTTTATTAAAATATGTATGGCAATCTTTATAACATTTGATATTACTTATATATATCTCTTTTTATCTAACAGTAAATCGCAATTTCATAACAGTAAATCGCAATTTTTCTAACAGTAAATCGCATATAAACCAAATAAAAACAATAAAAAAGAAGCTTAATTGATGTTTTTATAAGCTTCAAAGTATTAATATCTAACTCATATTAAATAGTAGTATTTTATAAATAAATACTACTATATTTTAATAAATTTCTTTTTTTATATCTTGAATAGTTCTAGTACTACATTTATATTTTATTGAGCATTTTTTAATTGATAAACCACTTTGTAAATCTAGTAATATTTCTTGTTGTTGCTCTTTATTAAATCTCTTTTTCTTCTTTCCTCTTTTGACTAAATAATAGTCCTCACTTGTAAATTGTTTAAATGGTATATTATTCTTTTCTAATTCATGTATATACTTTTTTTCAACTACTACAATATAATTATTTAATTCTATTACTTTGTTACCAATTTCCCCTATTTTAACATTATCTATATTTAAATTTAATTTACTCATTCTGTTGACCTTCCTTCTTTTTATCTATGATTTTCTATGTATTCTTTTAATGCCATTGATACCAAATCAATTTTCTTAAATTCTTTTTGCTCTTTAGTAAACTCATTAAATTGTTTTAGTATCTCTTTGTTTACTCTAAAAGAAGTTAATTCACTTTCGGCTTTGGGTAAATCAATTATTATTTTACTTTGTAATATATTTGAATTACTTTTGTATAACTCTATCATTTGCATTAATGTTTCATACTCATTTGTTATATTAATTATTTTATTATTAACGTCTGTATTACTGTTGTTATACATTTCCAAATCATTATTATTTATACTCTTTAGGCTCTTTGTATTACTTTGTACTACGTCTGTATTATTGATATGCTTTATATATTGATTTAACTGCTTATTATATTTATATCCTATCTTCTTAAATCT
>NZ_NOJZ02000006.1 GCF_002251085.2 Romboutsia maritimum
ATACTCCACCTGTGGATCCTAAACTAAAATAACCTATGATTGGTAAGTATATATTTATATTTCCTATGATATATCCTGCTGTGCAGGCTATTGTAAATCCTAACATATCAAATTTAGTTTCTTTTAATTCTTTTACTTTTATTAATTTTTTAGCTTCCTCTAGCTCTTTTCTATAAGCTATTCTCTCTTTTTCTACATCGATTTTAAATATAGATGGGAAAAAATTAACTGCTAGTATTACTATCAATACTCCAAATGGATAACCTATTGCATGACCTGCACCTATACTAGCTTCTGCATTTTTTATATATTGTTCACAAATTTCACTTGTAAGTTGTAATTCATTTACATCTTTAGGTATATCTGTTTCTTTAATTCCTGCCATTTTTAAAAACTTAACTTTCTCATTTGATGTCATTGAATTATAAATACTTACTCTCTCAGCAGCATGACTTCTCGCTGTTTCTATAGCTGCAGCTAATCCTGGAGAACTAGTTAATGCTCCTGTATAAACCCCTGATACTTCATAGGGATTTGAGTCTTCACTAAATAAAGTTGCTCCGTATGTTGTCATTGCGCTTACTAATGTTATTAAAAGGCCTAAAAAAACAAACTTTGAACCATACTTTTTAAGAACAATTCCCATATCTTTCGCTGCTAAAAGGCCAACTGCACAAACAAATAGTATTAAGAACATATCAAAGAAGTTTCCTGGTATTACGCCTGAATTAATTAGTTTTTGAGATGCTAAAAAAGACTTGTGTCCCTGTGGTATATTAGATGAATATTTAAATGCTGCCCATCCAATAAAAAGTCCTGTAAATAATGCTCCTGATATACCAAAACGAAATCTACCAAATTTTATTCTACCAAACAATAATCCCGTCACTATAGCTAGAAACATTAACATAAAAGGACTTAAAAATACGTCTGCAAACTCAAATTGCATAATATTCCCCCTTCACTAATTTAAGATTTTTATAACTTATCTTTGTTAAATTATTATAAATCTTTAATTAAATTGTAATGTTGCTATTATATATTTGTATAATATATAATAAGGTATATATCTATACATTGAAGTATATAAATATATCTTTAACAATCGCATACATCATTATAATGTTGTTTATTTAAGTCTAGCTATATCTTAAATAGACAAAATATTCACAATTTGAACATTATTTTACTTTTTAGTTTAATTTAATCTATTTTTATTTTTTTAGGGTAAATTTTATTAAGTTATAAATAGGGGGGTTATTAATGGAATTGCTACAGCTAAAATACTTTTTAACTGTTGCTAGAACAGAACACATGACAAACGCTGCAAAAGAATTGCATATTGTACAGCCTGCTTTAAGTAAAACTATTTCTTTATTAGAAAAAGAACTTGGTTTCAATTTATTTGATAGGAGAGGAAAATATATAAATTTAAATGAAAACGGCAAATTTTTCTTTAGTCGGGTTAATGAATCTTTATCTATTTTAGATGACTCTATAAAAGAATTAAAAGATAAGAATTGTAAAATACAAAAAGAAATCAAAGTCCTCGTTTTATCTGGCTCAAAATTAATAACAGACATAATCATAGAGTTCAAAAAAATTCATCCTGAAATAATACTAAATACAACCCAGAATTTATATAATACATCTTCTTATACTCACGATTTATGCATCTACTCTTCTGAAGAATTTCAAACCGATAAAGACTCAATTTTACTATTGAAAGAAAATATTTTATTAGGTGTTCCTATAGATCATCCACTTTCATCAAAAAAATCAATTAAATTATCCGAAGTACACAATGAAAAATTTATCACTCTTAATCATGGAAATTTTAAAAAAATTACTGATTCTTTTTGTAAATCAGCAGGATTCACTCCTAATATCACTTTTGAAAGTAATAATTCTTACGTTGTAAGAAATTTAATACAAGCTGGTCAAGGAATAAGCTTTATTCCTGAGAAGTCTTGGTGCTTTGATAAAGATAATTCTATTAAAATGATAAAAATCACTTCACCTAAATGCGTTCGAAATATAAATTTATCAATTCCTAACGATAGGTATTTATCTAAAGAAGTTATATTATTTAAAGATTTTTTAATAAACTCTTTGAAAAATCTTAATTAAATAAAATTAGCTACGCTTATAATAGCGTAGCTAATTTTTTGACTTAGTTAATTTTATTTTTCAACTACAATCTTAATGTATATTAATAAATATATATTTTACTGATTTATTTTTATGATTTCATTTATTCTTCATAATAATCTGGTGAATATTCATAATCCATTTCATTTTCATATTCTATACTTAATAAATCTATACTATAATCCATATACATATCCTCCTCATAAAATATACTCTTTAATTTTCAATTATGAAAGTTTTAATTTATATATTTCATATTTAAGATATTATATGCAAGTTAATAAAAAAAATTTACATAAATTACAATATTGTAGCCAAATTTATAGATTATATGCTAGATAAAATTCTCACTCTTGCATCTTCATCTAATTTATTGAACATAGATACACTATTAGCATCATCGTCTGTTATAGAATAAGCTTGTAAATAATCACTTAGTACTTTTAATGTTGCATAGTCACTTCTATTTATAAAATAATCATTTAAATTTCTTATATATTTTAAATAGCATTTATTAATTTTAACTTCTGCGTATGGTAAACTCGTTGACTTTCTTGAATCTTGGAATAGTTCTTTAAGTCTCATATAAGCACATGCTGAATCTTTCGTCAATGATAAGTCACTTAATCTTTCATCTAATGCTTCTTCTATATTTGAAATTGCCATTCTATTTACAAACATATCAATATAATAAGAACTCTTACTGTATTTAAATTGATAAAAATCAGTTATCATGGTCATAACAACGCTCCTTATATTTCATATCTGGTTTTATTCCTCTTAATATTATTTTCAATATTGTATGTTAATTATACATATTTAAAATTTAATTTTTAAAATAATAAGATGAGCTGTTTCAACGTATAAAAATTTGAAACAGCTCATCTTATTATTTATATTCTATAAAACTCTTCTAGCATTTACATATGCATTTGAGTAATAAGTATTATTTAATTTTGATATTATCACTTTACCTGCTCCAGATGAAGCATGTATTACATCATTATTACCCATGTAAATACCAACATGGCTTACATATCCATTATTTGAACCTTCAGTATCAAAAGCGATTATATCTCCTTTTTGTAACTCACTTCTATTTACATATTGACCAAATTTGCTTTGTTCTCTAGATACTCTTGGTATACTAACTCCAGCAGATTTTTTAAAAACATATTGTGTGAATCCTGAACAATCAAAACTACTTGGACCTTCTGCTCCCCATACATATGGTTTTCCTAAAAGCGTTTTTGCAAATTCTATAACTTTATCAGTTGTTTGACTTAAATTCGAATTTAAAGATCCTTGATCTGATAAATATTGACTTGATACATAACCTATCTTACCATTGTAATTTATTTTTGACCATCCATTTGATTGTGATATAAACCCTACTTCTGTTTTATAACTTAAACTTGATATTTTTGAATAATTTGTCCCTGGTCCTGTTCTAAAGTTTAATGAACTAGTATTTACTACTTTTGTTGATTTTACTGCATTATCTGTATATGTTGAACCTTGGTCTTTATCTTGTAAATACATACTTGACATATATCCTATCCTACCATTGCAATTTACCTTTGACCATCCATTTGATTGCGATATAAATCCTACTTCTGTTCCTTTTGATACTGAAGCTATTTTTGAATAATTAGTTCCAGCTCCCGTTCTAAAATTTAGAGAAGATGTCGTTACTACTTTTGTTGATTTTATAGTATTATCAGAATTATTTTCTGATTCATTTAACTTTGATACATAGTCTTTATGAACGTATCCTACTTTACCATTATATTTTACATTTATCCAAGAACCACTCGTTCCTAAATATTCTACTTTATATCCATTATTTAACTTACTAATTGATAAATAACTTGTACTTGGGCCTGTCCTAAAATTCACTAAATCTGCTGTTATTGTTCTATATTCTACACTTTTTGATTGTATGTTATTTTCATCTGCATAAGATATATTCATAGCCATAGGTACTAACATAGATGTAGCTAACAAATTGGCTGCGATTTTTTTTGTGTTAAATTCCATAAGTTTTATTATAGCCTAATAGACTATAAAATTCTCAACTCCTCTCTTTGTCGCTAATATTAACATAAGATTTTCTAAAATTTCATTATTAGAAAACCTTATGTTAATATTATTACAAATTTGTAACTTTTTGTCTATAAAAATCGCTTTTTGGGATATTTTACTATATTTTTTAATGTAAACCGTTATAAAAAATATATTTTTCATTATATCTTTTTGCATTTAATTAAAATTAATTTAGTTCTATGTATTTATGCATTTTTATTAAAATTAGTATATTACTAAATATCCATTTATTTTTGCTTAAATAGCTTAGTACTACATTTAATTAAGAAGGGATAAGAAGTTCATGTATAGAATATAAATTCATATTGAGTATTTTAAATTTTCATTTTAAAATGATTTTAATTAAGGAGGATTATTATGAATAATTTATCTAGTTATATTCAATTACTACCTATCCCTTGGATGAAACAAAAGCTAGAAAACATCTATAATATGAACTTATATGGTCATTTATATATCATGTTTGATAATGCTGACTATGTTAATTTAAATAGCTTAGTTTTAGAAAATTTATTAGAAAAAAATAATATCTGTATAGACAAACAACATCCTTTATATTTATATATTCCAATTGATATTAATAAATTTTACAAAGACCTTATACTTTTATGTAAGTCTTTATTTAAAGACAATATATACATTATCTTAGGCGGTTATAAAGAAGATCACCCATCATCAACAGATCTTGATTATATAGTTAAAGCATATATAAATTTTCCTGAATTAAAAGATACTATAAACTTTGCATATTTAATTGATAATTCAAAATGCTATGAAATTTTCACATCTCTATCTGATACTCAACAAATTTTAATAGAACCTTTTACAGCCTGTACGCTATGTGGTCCAACTTTAAATTATCATATTAAAAATGCTAATCCTAATAACACCTATCATATTTCATTTGTAAGCCTACTTAACGATTCTTTAAAAAGTAATTTTGTAGATTACTATATAAAAGGTTTAACAAATAATAATAATAATTTCAATTTTAATTTTTAGACTGCTTGCAGTCTTTTCTTTTTATGTGATAAGATAATTAGTGGTGCTTTTAAAGGAGGTATATATGAAAATCATATTAGCGGAAAAACCATCTGTTGCAAAAACTATAGCCTCTTTCTTAGGGGCAAAAAATAGACAAGATGGATATTTTGAAGGAAATGGATATATAATAACTTATGCTGTTGGCCATTTAGTATCTTTATTTGATATGAAAGACTATAATAAAGATAAATACTCTGGTTCATGGAAAATGGATAATTTTCCTTTTATTCCTCAAGATAAATTCAAATTTAAAATAGACAGCTCTAAGAAAAAACAATTTGATATAGTTAAAAATCTTTTACATAGAGAAGATATTGAATACATAATAAATGCAACAGATAATGATAGAGAAGGTGAACTTATATCCTTTTTAATATTTTTATTGGCTAAAAATAAAAAGCCTGTAAAAAGAATTTTAGTTAATGAATGGACTCCCCAAGATATAACTAGGGGCCTTAGCAATTTAAAAGATGATAGTGAAATGAGAAATTTACAAGCAGCTGGATATACTCGACTTATTACTGATTGGTTAATCGGTATTAATTTTACATCTATTGCAACTTTAAAATACGGAAATGGTAAATTACTTAATATAGGACGTGTAATACTTCCAACAGTTAAATTGGTTTACGATAGAGATATGGAAATACTAAATTTTATTCCTAAAACATATTATGAAATTGAAGGATATTTTAACTGTCAAAACGGTAAGTACAAAGGTAAATATATAAAAGGTAAAGAAAGTAAATTTGATACTATTGAAGAAGCAAATAAAATTATAGAAAGTATAACTTCTACTTCTGGTAAAATTTCAGATAAAAAAGTTACTTCATCTAAAGAATATGCACCCAAGCTTTTTAGTTTAACGTCTCTTCAAGGATATATAACATCAAAATACACAAACTTCACCTCTGACAAAGTTTTAAGTGTGTGTCAATCACTTTATGAGGGTAAAGGTAAAGGTGGTTATATAACTTATCCTAGAACGGATTCTGTATATTTAGAAGAAAGTTTAACTACAAAAGTTTCTCAAGCATTGGACAAACTAAAAGTAGGTCTTGAGTATGAAAACAAGATAAAATTCTCAAAATCTAAAAGGGTATTTGATTCTTCTAAGGTAGATAGCCATAGTGCCATAATACCTACTTATATTATTCCTAGTAAACTCTCTAATGATGAACAGATTGTGTATAATGCTATTAAAGATAGATTTATCGCAAACTTTATGCCACCCGCAGAATTTGAAAATACAGAAATCAAAACTAAAGTTGATTCTCATATTTTCTTAACTAAGGGTAAAGTACTTAAAACAAAAGGATATTTAGAAGTTTATAATAAAGAAGAAAAAAACGACTTACTTCCAATGGTAAATAAAAATGATATTGTCAATATTTTAGATATTAAAGCTTTAACAAAACAAACAACACCGCCTAAATCTTATACAGAAGATACTTTACTTAAAGCAATGAAAAACTGTGGTAAAAATGTATCTGAAGACGATACAACAGTTTTATCTGGGTATTCAATAGGGACATCTGCTACACGTGCTGATGTATTAAAGAAAATCCTTCAAGTCGGATATGTTGGAAAAAAAGGTAAATCTTATTTTATAAGTGATTTAGGTAAAAATCTAGTTGAAATATTTCCTGTAAAAGATTTATTTGATATTGATTATACAGGTAAACTTGAAAAAAGCTTAAGTGATATACAAAAAGGTAAATATACTAGAAAAGAATATTTAACTCATATAATGAATTTTGTATTCCAAAATGTTAATTTAATAAAACATGATTCTAATAAAAATATTAGTACAGAAAATTATATATATAATGCTAAAACAAAAAAATATTCTAAACAATCTCCAACTAATAAAGAAACTTCATCTAAATCAAATACATATAAAGATGAGTCACTTGGTAAATGTCCAATTTGTCAAAATGATATTATTGAGATTGATAAAGGATATATATGTACTAATTATAAAGAATGTAAATTTGGTATTTGGAAAAATGATAAGTTTTTAGAATACTATAAGAAAAAACCAAATAAAACTATGGTCAAAAGTATTTTAAAAACTGGACAAGCAAAAGTTAAATCGTTAACATCTAAGCAGGGCAATAAATTTGATGCTATTTTAAAATATACTAAAAAAGAAAATGGTTACTTTGGATGGGATATACAATTAGATAATGCTATAAAAAAATAAATCCTGTATTTTAGCCAAGTCAAAGATATAAATTCTTTTAAATTTTTATAGAACTTATATCTTTTGATCTTTGCTAGTTATACTATAAATTTATTTAATTTATACAAATTCTTTAACATTATCATGATATAAGTAATCAAGTATTTTTTTTGTATCAACACACTCGTTATTAAATTCTCTTATTTCATGATTTTTTATTGCTATTATTTTTTTTGCGACTTTACTAATAACACTTATATCGTGAGATGCTATTATTATAGTTATGTTATAATCCAAATTTAGCTTATTTAAAATATAATAAAATTCTTTTTTTTCATCATCACTAATTCCTACTACTGGCTCATCTATTATAAGTACCTTAGGATAATCTATTATATCATTACATAAAAAGAAGTTATGATTTTGAACTATTTTTAAATTTTTTATTACTTTATTTTTGTATTCTAGAAATTCAACTTCTTTTAAAATTTTCTCCAATTCTATTATGTCTCTATTTTTATTATGTCTATATAACCCTAATTTTCTTGATAAATTTCTTGGTATAGTTTCCCTAGTTGATATAAATTCTTTTACTGTCATAGGAAATGTAGCCCTAAACGAATGTGACTTTTGATTCATATAATTCATCTTATACCATTTATTAAATTCTTCTATCCTTTTACCAAATAAAAATATTTCTCCTTCTGTTGCTTTTTTTTCATTTATTATTAATCTTAAAAGTGTGCTTTTTCCTGCACTATTTGCTCCAACTACTCCTATATAATCCCCTCTCTTTATATCAAGATTTATATTTTCTAATATTATTTTATCATTTTTTAAAAAACTAACATTGTCTAGTTTTATCACTGTTTCCACATTAACACCTTCTTAAATATATACATAAAATAAAATTTATATATATAATTGTACCACATTTTTTTATTCTTTATCTTCATAAAAAGTTTCATCTATTTTATTTCTTGCCATTCTAACCAACTCCGAAAGTTTATAACCTCTTAATTTACATCCACATTTTGGACAATATTCTAACTTTTTAGATACCACTGCTCTACAGTTTTGCTCTGGACATCTAATTTTCATATTATTTTCAGAAACCTTCAGTCCACATCTTGGACATATTGTACCTGGTCTAGATGAAACTTCCTTACCGCATCTTGGGCATTTTAACATAACTATCTCCCCCCAAACATTTTTTAATCAAAAAATACTCCTTTATTAATCTATGCATTTGAAATCAAATTCGTTTCAAGTACATTAGATAATAAAGGAGTTTTTCTTTTAAAATCTAAATTGTCTAAAAGTTATCTAGGATTTTTTATTGAAGCTTGTGCTGCCGCAAGTCTTGCAATTGGTACTCTAAATGGTGAACAAGATACATAATTTAAACCAGCATTATAGCAGAATTCTACTGAAGATGGTTCTCCTCCATGTTCTCCACATATACCTAATTTTATTTGTGGCTTAGCAGATTTACCTAACTTAACACCCATTTCAACTAATTTACCTACACCATTTTGATCTAGTACTTGGAATGGATCTTTTTCTAATATTTCTTTATTTACATATTCACCTAAGAATTTACCAGCATCATCTCTTGAATATCCAAATGTCATTTGAGTTAAGTCGTTAGTTCCGAAACTAAAGAAATCTGCAACTTCAGCTATTTCATCAGCTGTTAAACAAGCTCTTGGTATTTCTATCATTGTTCCTATTGTATAATCTACAGTTACGCCTTCTTCTTTTATTACAGCGTCTACAGTTTCTTTTATTAAATCTCTTATAATCTTAAATTCTTTAACTTCTCCTACTAAAGGTATCATTATTTCTGGAATTACTTTTATACCTTGTTTTGTAGCTTCTATAGCTCCTTGCATTATTGCTTTTGCTTGCATTTGACTTATTTCTGGGTATGTCACACCTAATCTACATCCTCTATGTCCAAGCATAGGATTGAATTCATCTAAGTCAACTATTCTTTTCTTAATTTCACTTATTTCTATTCCCATAGTTTTAGCAAGTTCAGCTATAGTTTCATCATCATGAGGTAAGAATTCATGTAATGGTGGATCTAATAATCTTATATTAACTGGTTTTGAATCCATAACTTTAAATATTTCTATAAAATCTTCTCTTTGCATTGGTAGTAATTTATCTAATGCAATTAATCTTTGATCTAGTGTTTTAGATAATATCATTTCTCTAACAGCAGGTATTCTATCTTCTTCAAAGAACATATGCTCTGTTCTACATAATCCTATACCTTCTGCTCCAAATTTTATAGCCATACGAGAATCTCTTGGGTTATCTGCGTTTGTTCTAACCATCATAGTTCTATATTTGTCTACCCAAGTCATTAATTTATCAAAGTTTCCTGTTAAAGCTACTTCTGTTTTTTGAACTGATCCTACATATATACATCCTGTAGAACCATCTAAAGAAATATATTCGCCTTCTTTTATAACAATATCTTCAGTTCTCATTTCTTTGTTAAATTCATCAACTTTTATTTCTCCACATCCTGCTACACAACATTTACCCATACCTCTTGCAACAACTGCTGCATGAGATGTCATACCACCTCTAGCTGTAAGTATACCTTGAGCACGAATCATACCTTCTATATCTTCTGGTGATGTTTCTAATCTAACTAATATAGCTTCTTCGCCTCTTTCAGCTGCCTCAACAACATCTTCTGCGTTAAAGTATACTTTACCACTACTTGCTCCTGGTGATGCTGGTAAACCTTTAGATATAATTTTTGCTTCTTTTAAAGCTTTATCTTCAAAGTTTGGATGTAAAAGTTGATCTAATTGATTTGGTTCTATTCTCATTATAGCTTCTTTTTCATCAATTATTCCAGCTTCAACTAAGTCTACAACTACGTTTATAGCCGCTTTAGTTGTTCTTTTTCCATTTCTAGTTTGTAGTATATATAATTTTTCTTTTTCTATAGTAAACTCTATATCTTGCATATCTTTATAATGATTTTCAAGTATAGAAGTTATTTTCACAAATTCATCGTATGCACTTGGCATTACATCTTTAAGTGTTGATATGTTTTGAGGTGTTCTTATACCTGCAACAACATCTTCACCTTGAGCATTCATTAAGAATTCTCCAAATAATTTATTTTCTCCTGTAGATGGATTTCTAGTAAAGGCTACTCCTGTACCACTAGTTTCTCCCATATTACCGAATACCATTGACTGTATATTTACAGCTGTTCCTAATTTATGTGATATATCATTTAATTTACGATATACTATTGCACGAGGGTTATTCCAAGATTTAAATACAGCCTTTATAGCAAGCATTAACTGCTCTTTTGGCTCTTCTGGGAACTCTTCTCTTACTTCTTTTTTGTATATTTCTTTATATCTTCTCACAACTTCTTTTAAGTCTTCAGTTGTAAGATCTGTATCTATTTTATATCCTTTTGCTTCTTTTATGTCATCTAATACATTTTCAAATTTATACTTAGGCACGTCCATAGCTACATCAGAAAACATTTGTATAAATCTTCTATAACTATCATATGCAAATCTTTCATTTTGAGTAGCCTTTGCTAATGCTTGCACACTTATATCATTAAGTCCTAAATTAAGTATTGTATCCATCATTCCAGGCATTGAGAATACCGCACCAGAACGAACTGATATTAATAATGGATTTTTGCTACACCCTAAATTTTTGTCTAATTGTTTTTCTAGTCTTTCTAAATGTTCTTCTATTTCATTTACTATTTCATCGCTTATAACTTCATTTTTATCATAATAATCATTACAAGCTTCTGTTGTAATAGTAAATCCTGGAGGCACTGGTAAACCTATTTTTGTCATCTCTGCTAAGTTAGCTCCTTTACCTCCAAGTAAAGATTTCATTTCTTTTGAACCTTCATTAAAACTATAAACATATTTAGCTTCCATTACTTAAACCCCCGTTAATTTTATTTTGGTTTTTGTTTATATGTTAATATATTTTATATATATTATTTTTCACTATCTTTATATATTTTAATCCCATTTTCTTTTATTATATCTAAAATAATACCTGCTGTTTCTTCTATTGCTTTACTAGAGACATCTATAACTGGACAACCAATTTTTTTCATAACACTTTCTGAATAATCTAATTCTTGAAGTATTCTCTCTAAGTTTGCATAACTTGCATTACTTGATAAACCTAAAGCTTTAAGTCTCTCTTGTCTTATTGTATTTAGCTTCTCAGGAGTATTTGTAAGCCCTATAACTCTTTTTGAATTTATTTCAAATACTTCTTTTGGTATTGGAATTTCTGGAACAAGAGGTACATTTGCAACCTTTATATTTTTATTTGCTAAGTACATACTTAATGGAGTTTTAGAAGTTCTAGATATTCCAACTAAGATTATATCTGCTTTAAGTATTCCTCTAGGATCCTTGCCATCATCATACTTAACTGCAAATTCTATAGCTTCCACTCTTTTAAAGTATGTATCATCTAATTTTCTTATGATTCCTGGTTCTCTTTTTGGTTTTAATTTTGTCTTACTAGCAATTTCATTTAAAAGTGGACTCATTAAGTCTACTTTACTTAAATTTTCTTTTTCACAGTATTCTCTTGTGAAACTAGATAAATCTTCATCAACTAAAGTGTATACTATTATAGCTTGTTCATTTTTACCACTATTTAGTATATCTAATAAAAATTTCACATCTGTTACATAAGGGAATCTTCTTATTTCATAATCTTGCGTTATTCTAAATTGAGATATAGCTGCTTTTGTAACTTGTTGAGCTGTTTCTCCTACAGAGTCTGATATCACATATATAATTAAGTTCTCCATATATATTCCTCCTTAATTGTCTACAATTTCTAAAAATAATTTTGTTATATTAGTTTTAGAAATCCTTCCTATAACCTTCATTAGATTTTTGTCTTTTTCATCATATTCGACTACTGGTATGGAATCAACTTCATGCTCTATTATTTTCTTAGTAGCTAATAAAATACTGTCTTCTTTATGAGTCACAACTACATTTGGTGTTCTAGTCATTATCATCCCTATAGGAATTTTATTTATATCTGCTCCTCCTATAGTTGCTTTTAATAAATCTTTTCTAGAAACTATACCACATAAGTTTTCATTTTCATCTATGATAAATATACTTCCTACATCTGATAAAAACATAGTAACTATAACATCATATATATTTATATCCTTAGTTACCACTACTGGTAAACTCATTATTTCTTCGACTGTTTTTTCTTCTATTTTATTGCCTACTAAATTAATTTCGCTGATTCCCGAGTAAAAATATCCAACTTTAGGTCTTGCATCTAAAATACCTGTCATAGTTAATATAGCTAAATCTGATCTTAGTGTAGCACGAGTTACATTTAAGTTAGCGGCAATACTTTCACTTGTTATTGGCTCATTTTCTTTTACTATATCAATTATTTTTAATTGTCTTTGGTTAAGTTGAATAATAATCACCTTCTTTCATTGTGCTATACTTTTTCTTTCTTTATTCTTTATATAGTATATTATATATGCTTATGTGATATTCTGTAAATACATTTTTCATATATTTATCAACATTTTTTCTAAATAGGTATACTTATAATATATTTAGTGTACATTAATGGGGGTTAAATCATAATTTATTGTAGCTAATTTATTTATTTGTATATCTTATTATAATACATATTTATGTATATTAGACTATTTTTAGTTATTTTTTTACCTTTATTGTATTTGTATGTATAATATTAAAAAGCGAGGTATAATATGATTATTCCTCGCTTTTTATTCTATTATTTATTTTATTTATATACAATTTTAGATAAATCACAGATTTTTAACATTGTATCATATATTTGTCTAAGTAATCCTAATCTATTATTTTTTATAGATTCATCTTTATCCATTACCATAACAGTATCAAACATATTATCTACTAAAGGTCTTAATGAAGCAAATGCATCTAGTGCATCACTATACATCTTATCTTTAAGTAATAACTCTACTTTTGATTGTATCTTTTTAAATTCATTATATAAATCAACTTCAGCTTTTTCTTTTAATAAAGTTTCATCAACTTTAATAGAATTAGATTTTTGAGCTAATGTAGATACTCTGTTAAATGCAGTTAGCATTTCTACTAATTCATCTTTTTGTAACCATTTATTAAGTTCCACAGCTCTAAGATGCATATCACTTATATCATTTATATCAGAGCTTAATACAGCATCTATTACATCATATCTTATTCCTAATTCTCTGAATAAGTTCTTAATTCTTTCTCTAAAGAATTCAATTATTTGAGATGTAACTTCTTCTTTATTAAATTCTAAATTAGAATAGTTATCTAATGCATGTCCAACTAATTCTTGTAAGTTAACTTCTAGTTTTTTATCCATTAATATACTTAATATACCTAATGCTTGACGTCTTAGGGCATATGGATCCTGAGATCCTGTTGGTTGAATTCCTATTGCAAAGAATCCTGCTATAGAATCTAATTTATCAGATATAGATAATGCTATTCCTGGATTTGTTTGAGGAAGTATATCTCCTGCAAATCTTGGTAAGTAATGTTCAAATATAGCTTCACTTACAGCTTCATTTTCACCGCTTACTTTTGCATACTCTTTACCCATAATACCTTGTAACTCAGTAAATTCAAATACCATGCCAGTAACTAAATCAGCCTTAGCTAACTTAGCAGCTCTTTTAGTATCTTCTTTTTCATTAGATAACCCTAATGTATTAAGTATATCTTCGCTTAGTTTCTCTATTCTTAATGTCTTATCAAATACTGTTCCTAATTTAGCTTGGAATACAACTGTCTTTAGTTTTTCTATGTACGTTTCTAAGCTTTTTTTAGTATCTTCTTTATAGAAGAATAAAGCATCTTCTAATCTAGCTACTAAAACTTTTTCATTTCCAGCTTTTACTTTATCTATTCTATAATCATTACCATTTCTAACTGCGATAAAATTAGGTAATAATTTTCCATCTTTTGATACTGGGAAGTATCTTTGATGTTGTTGCATAGGAGTAGTTACAACTTCTTTTGGAAGTTTTGCATAATTTTCATCAAACTCACCATAGAAAGCTGTTGGATATTCAACTAAATGAGTTACTTCTTCAAGTAAATCTTCATCAAATTCAACTTCTCCTCCTAATGAATTTGCAACTTCTATACATTGTTTTTTTATAATTGCTTTTCTCTTATCTTGGTCTAATATAACAAAGTTTTCTTCTAATTTATTTAAATAATCTTCTAATGAATTTACTTCAAATTCACTTTGTCCTAGGAATCTATGTCCTTTTGTTACATTAGAAGATTTTATGCCCTCTAAATCAAATTCTAATACTTGATTATTTAATAATGTTACTAGCCATCTTATTGGTCTAGCAAATCTCATGTTTTTTCCTCCCCAACGCATAGCTTTAGGGAATGTAACTGATTTTACTGCTTCTGGTAATATTACTTTTAAAACTTCACTAGTTTCTTTACCTTCTTGTCTTATTGTTCCGAATACATATTCATCTTTACCTACCTGCTTAAAGTATACATCACTTTCTTTAAGATTTTTACTTTTCATAAATCCTAAAACTGGCTTAGTAAAGTTTCCATTTTCGTCAACTGCTATTTTCTTAGCAGGTCCTTTTACTTCTTCTTCTAAGTTACTTTGTGTTTCACTTATTCCTTTAACTATAAAAGTTAATCTTCTTGGTGTTCCATAAGTTTCTATATTATCAAAAGATATTCTATTTTCATTAAATAATTTAGTTAAATTATTTTTTACCTGATCTAATGTACTGCTAACAAATCTTGATGGTAATTCTTCAACACCAACTTCAAATAAAAGGTAGTTATTCATTATCTATCACCTTCCTTTAAAAGTGGGAATCCCATTTCTTCCCTTTGCTTTACAAAAGCTGCTGCAACATTTCTAGCCATATTTCTAACTCTTCCTATAAATGAAGCCCTTTGACTAACACCTATAGCTCCTCTTGCATCTAGTGTATTAAATGTATGAGAACATTTTAATACATAATCATATGCTGGTACTACAAGACCTTTGTCCATAAGTTTTAAGCCTTCTTTTTCATATATATCAAATAAGTTGAATAACATTTCTGCATCACATTCTTCAAATGCATATGTAGAGTTTTCATATTCAGCTTTTTTGAAAACATCTCCATAAGTTATATTATCATTCCATTTTAAATCATAAACACTATCAACTTCTTGTATGTACATAGCTAATCTTTCTAGACCATATGTTATTTCACCTGTTTCAAGTTCACATTCTATACCTCCAACTTGTTGGAAATATGTAAACTGAGTTATTTCCATACCATCTAGCCATACTTCCCAACCAAGTCCCCAAGCTCCAACTGTAGTTGATTCCCAGTTATCTTCAACAAATCTTATATCATGTTCACTTGGATCTATTCCTATCTCCTTTAAACTAGCTAAGTATAATTCTTGTATATTATCTGGAGATGGCTTTAATATTACTTGGAATTGGTGATGTTGATATAGTCTATTTGGATTTTCACCATATCTCCCATCAGCTGGTCTTCTAGATGGTTCTACATAACAAACCTTCCATGGTTCAGGACCTAAAGATCTTAAAAAAGTATTAGGATTCATAGTTCCAGCACCTTTTTCAACATCATAAGGTTGCATCATGATACATCCTTGCTTAGCCCAATAATTTTGCAATTTTAGTATCATATCTTGAAAATTCATAAGAATACCTCCTATATTTAAAATTCGCTTTGCTAATCGCTCTAACGCATCGAACTTACTTTATAATAGTTCTTGTTTAGTCGCTTTAATAATAATAAAGCCTTTCGTTTATACGAAAGGCCTCTTAACAGTTCTTTTCTAACTTTTAGAATATCAAATCCTACAAAATTTGTCAACATAGATGATATTACATCTATTTATATTATTTATTTTCCTTATCTTGTTCATCAAATTCTTTTATTAATTCATCCGTTATATCTTTATCATCCTTCTTTTTATCTACAACTACATCTTTTACTTCTTTCGCTGTATTAGTTAGCATTTCTTTTAACATGTTCAATTTTTCTTCGTTTAGTTCACCTAAATCAACTATAGTACCATCATCTTCATTTTGAACTTTTATACGATATTTGCCTATAACAGCAGCTGAAAGCCCTACTAATGTAACTAATGGTCCTAATGCTAACCCTATAACACCTACTGTTAATGGTATATTCATAACTATTTTATCATTTTTCTCAACTATAATTCTTATTACACTACTCTTTTTAATAAGATCTTTTAATTGTTGTTTTACTTCTTCTCCATCTTTTGAAAATACATCTTCCATTGTTTTTTTAGCTTGCTTAACTTTACTAGTATTATTCTTTTTTTCTAGAAGAATAATTGCTTCAACAACATCTCCATCACATTCTAAAAGCGCTTGTTTAGCTTCTGAGTAAGTAGCACTTGGTATTCTTTCAAATACAGCATCTACATCTTCAATAGTTATTTTATTAATCACCCTTATCAACTCCCTTATAATCTTGCATACTTTTTAATAAGTTTAATGATTTAAAATTAATATTGTCAATATAAACTTTTAAATACCTTTTCAAAGTATTTTCAAGTTCATACAATATATACTTTGATACTTTTGCTTTACTACATTTTAGTATGTCATTACTTAATATATATTCCATAAGCTTTATTGTTGTTAAGTCTATTTTAAAATTATGTTCAAAATGACTACTACACTTACTACATAATGTACCACCTTCATATACATTAAAAACTGAATTATTTAAATTTTTACTTTGACAGCTAATACATTTTGTAACAATAGGTTTAAATCCTATGTAATCTAAAAACTTTAATTCAAATGCTCTTGTTACAAATTTTTTGTCTATATTTTCTTGTGTATACAAATATAATGTTTGAGCAAGTAGTATAAATAATCTATTATTAGTTTGATTTTCTAACGTAGAGCCTTCTACTAATTTGGTGATGTAAGTAGCATATGAAAATGCTTCTAAATCATACGATAAATCATAAAAACTTTTTATTATGTCACTTTGAGTTATTCTATACATTGATCCTTGTTTTTTTAAAGTGTAATCAGAATATGCAAAAAGCTGTGATGATGATAGTAAGGAGCTTTTGTTACTTTTAGCTCCTTTAGCTATTACAGCTATTTTTCCAAGCTTTCTAGTAAACAAGGTTAATATCAAATCATTTTCTTTATATCTAATAGATTTAAGTACTATCCCCTGGGTGTTTAAGATTATCATAGTTATTTTCTATCTCCCTCATATCTTCATTTTCTTCATGCAAGTTTTTACAGTCACGCAAATATAGAAAAGCTTCTATACTTCCCGTCTTTTTAAAAACTTCCCAACAAATATTGTTCATTTTTAAAAAACCCCCTTCTTACGGTTATAATTATATTTTTAGTAAAAAGGGGGTAAATAATACATGAAGTTATTAAACAATTTTTGACAATAACAAAGTTATTGTTATGAAGTATACTATAACACCTGTTATATCAAGTACCGTAGATATTAATGGTGCTGAAATTATGGAAGGATCTACATCTAATTTTTTTAATAAAACTGGCATAAATGCCCCTATCATCGACCCAACTATCATATTTATAAATAAAGATATAGATACAACTAATATTATACTAATATCCTTTATAAATATAAAAGCAACTAATATTATTATTATGCTACATAATATTCCTATTATAAATCCTACTATACCTTCTCTTACTACACTGTTAAAATCTAAATCCTTATTAGATAATGCCATTACTGTAAGCGCTGATGATTGAGTACCAATATTTCCACCCATTCCTATTACTACAGGAATGAAAAATACTAATACGTCATACGTAGGATTCATTATAAAATCTAAATTTGAAAGTATTAAAGTAGATAATAACCCTCCTATTAATGTTATAATAAGCCATGGAATTCTAGCTCTTACAGAAGAAATTATTTGCTCTTTTGGATTAGGATTCACCTTTTCCACTGCTTCTCTTTCATGTTCAGAAGTTCCTGCAAATTTATACATATCCTCTGTTGCTTCCTCTTCCATTACATCAATTATATCATCTACAGTTATTATTCCTTTTAGCTTTTGTTGTCTATCTATAACTGGTATTGCTATTAAATTATACTTTGACACTAATCTAACAGCTTCTTCTCTATCTTCATCAACATAAACAGAAATTATATTTTCACTCATTAAATCTTCTACAATAGTTGCATCTCTAGATGTTATCAATTCTCTTAAAGATAAAACACCTACTAATCTATCTTCATTATCAACTACATAGATATAATAAATAGTTTCTGCATCTTCTGCATTTTCTCTCATATGTTCAATAGCTTCTTTAGCAGTTACATGCTTATTAATGGCAATATAACCAGTTGTCATTATACCTCCAGAAGATTCTTCTTCATAAAATAAAAGTTCTTTTACATCATCTGCATCTTCTTGACTTAAAAGTTCCATTATTTCTTCTCTTTCATCTTCTTCTAATTGACTCAATATATCCGCCATATCATCAAGAGACATTAATTCCAAAATATTTCTTTTATGATCTATATCTATTTTTGATATTATGGCACTAAAAAACTCTACATCACTTTCTTCTAATATCGATGCTGCCATATCTATTGGAAGAACTTCAAATAATTTTATTTTCATGTCTTCGTCTAGATGTTCCATTATGTCAAATATATCTATTATATGATATTCTTCTAATAATTCTCTTAAATCTAAAATTTTATTATTTTCAATTAAAATTTTCACTTCGCTCAACAAATCTTTGGAAGCATCCTCTTTCCTATCCATACAATCCACCTTTATTTATCAGTATATCCAAAATTACTTACGTAATTTTGTAAGTTTCTCCAGTTTTCTTTTACTTTAACCCATAACTGAAGATTTATTTGTGATCCTAAAAGCAGTTCCATATCTTCTCTAGCTGCCTTACCTATACCTTTTAATTTTCTACCATTTTTCCCAATTATAATACCTTTATGTGAATCTCTTTCACAATAAATCACTGCTGAAACATCAACAATTTCTTTATCTTTTCTTGATTTCATTTTTTCTATTTCAACAGCAACACCATGAGGTATTTCATCATGAACATAATGAAGAACTTTTTCTCTTATTAATTCTGATACTAATACTCTTTCTGGCTGATCAGTAATCATATAGTCAGGGAAGTATTTTGGCCCTTCTTCTAAAGAATTTTGTATTACTTTTAGTAATTCTTTTACATTTCTACCTTTTAATGCAGATATCGGTACTATTTCTTTAAACAATTTTTCTGAATGATACATTTTCATTAAATCAAACAAATCAGATTCTTCTAATTGATCTATTTTATTTAAAACTAAAACTATAGGAGTGTTTATATTTCTTAAGTCTTCTATTATCTTTCTATCTCCAGGTCCTATTTTTTTAGATTCATCTACAACAAATAATACTAAATCTACATTTTTGAATGCATCTGTAGCAGATTTCACCATAAACTCTCCTAGTTTATTTTTAGGTTTATGTATACCTGGTGTATCTAAAAATACGATTTGACACTTTTCATCTGTATATACTGCCTGTATTGTATTTCTTGTAGTTTGAGGTTTATCACTCATTATAGCTATTTTTTCTCCTACTACATTATTCATAAGAGTAGACTTCCCTACGTTTGGTCTTCCTACTATACTAACAAATCCTGATTTAAACATTTATGATTCTCCTAACTTCTTCTTGTGTAATTATTCTATTTCTTTAAAGTCACTTCCTGAAAAATAATTTGGTATTAAATCACTTATTTTACATTCAATTATTTTTCCTTGTGTATACCCAGTTATAATTCTTATATCTGGACCAAATTCTATTATTACCTGTCTACATATTCCACATGGATATGTTGATTCATCTTTTTCTGAATTATCACTAGCTATAGCTATAGCCTCAATTTCTTTTTCACCTTCTGATATAGCTTTATATATAGCAGTTCTTTCAGCACAATTAGTTCCACCGAAAGATGCGCATTCTATATTACAGCCAGTATAAACTTTACCATTCTTTGTAAGTAATGCTGCACCTACTCTAAATTTTGAATATGGGACATAAGAATTTTTTCTAGCATTTTCTGCTAATTTAAGTAAACTTTTATTATCCATATTATGCCTCCTATATATTTACATCATACTTTTTAATTTATATCTCTTTTTTAATATCTATAAATCTATATTATAAAAAATAGATATTAAATATTCTTATTTTCAATGTAATTTATTTTTTATTTATATTTTGGTTTAGTATATTACATTATAACATAAAAAAAGAAGTCTTGCAGACTTCTTTTCAAGCTGACGTCTACTATATAAGCTAATCTAAAACTAATTAAGTAAATCATCAATAAAAATTTCCTATTTGGAATACTAACATAGCCACTAAAACACCTAATAACGCTCCTGCTACAGTTTCCCAAAATGTATGTATCTTTCCTTCTATCCTACTTTGTGCTACTAAAACCGCCATTAAATACGCTAAAGTATACGCTACTACTCTCTCTGTCATAAATGTAATAGCTGTAGCCATCGCAAATGCTAAAGCTGCGTGACCGCTAGGCATACCTCCTTTTAAAGGAGTCCCTGTTGAAGTCATTGTTTTAACAACTACAACTGCAATTAATACTAATACTATACAAATTAAAGTTATATGGGGCTCTGACCTTCTAATTGTGTAAAGTAATGATGTAGATAAATCTGTTAATTCATCATAAAATAATATATATCCTACAATAACAGAATTCAAAGCTGCTATTAATACGCCTCCAGCTGCTACATCTTTTGCTATTTTCGCAAGAACATGATATTCATCAGTTATCATATCAATAGTTTTCTCTATGGCTGTATTAAACATTTCTGATATTACTACTAAACTTATAGAAAATATTAATATAAGCATTTCTACCTTGCTTAAATCAAAGAATAAACTACCTAAAAATACTAATACTGCTACAAAGTAATGTATCTTCATATTTCTTTCAAATTTAAAAGTATATAAAATTCCTTCTATTGCTGCATTAAAAGCTTTTACTAGTCCCTGGCGAGTTTTTCCTGTTTTCATAAAACTTACTCCCTTGTTATGCTTAACTTATTTAATATATGTTCTTCCTTTTCTCTCATTTCTTTAGTATTTTCTTCTGTATCATGATCATATCCTAAAAGATGGAACATACTATGACATACTAAAAAGCATACTTCTCTTTCAAAGCTATGATTATATTCTTGACTTTGTTCAAATGCTCTTTCTAAAGATACAACTATATCACCTAAAGATTCTTCTTCTAGCTCAACATCAAATTCTTCAGTTAAAAGAGGAAATGATAATACATCTGTTGGTCTATCTACACCTCTATAATCTCGGTTTAGTTCATGTATTTCTTTATTATCTACAAATGATAAACTAACTTCATAGCTATCATCATATCCTTCATAATCTAAGCATTCTACTATTATATCCTTTATTTTTTCTAATAATTCTTCACTAACCTTCATCTTATCTTGTCTATCATCTAATATCAATTCCATTTATTGCACCTACTTCTTCCTTAGTTTACTTATTTTTTGTATTACTTATTTTATCAAATTCTTCATATGCTCTTATTATTCTTTGAACCAATTCATGTCTTACAACATCTCGTTCTGTCAACATTATAGAGCCTATTCCTTGAACATTTTTAAGTATTTTTGTAGCTTGTAAAAGTCCACTTTTCTTCTTTTCTGGCAAATCAGTTTGAGTTAAGTCTCCTGTTACTACAGCCTTAGATCCAAATCCTAATCTAGTTAAAAACATCTTCATTTGTTCTGGTGTTGTATTTTGTGCTTCATCTAATATTATAAATGCATTATCTAAAGTTCTCCCTCTCATAAATGCTAAAGGTGCCACTTCTATAGTTCCTCTTTCTAGGTATTTATTAAATTTATCTGGACCTATCATCTCAAATAACGCATCATATAGTGGTCTTAAATATGGATCAACCTTATCTTTTAAATCTCCAGGTAAAAATCCCAAACTTTCTCCTGCTTCTACAGCTGGTCTTGTTAATATAATTCTACTTACTTCGTCTCTTTTAAATGCCTTCACTGCCATAGCAACTGCAAGATATGTTTTACCTGTACCTGCAGGACCTATTCCAAATGTTATATCATTTGAATTTATAAGATTTATGTACTCTTTTTGCCCCAAAGTCTTAGGTTGTATAGATTTTCCTTTTTGAGTTACAATAATTGTACCTTCTAAATCTTTTATTTTTTGTTCACTTCCCTCACATAATAAAGATAAAGAATAAGATATACTTTGCTTATCTAAACTATTTCCTCTAGATACAATTTTATGTAGTTCATTCATAAGTTTTATAGCTGAATCTACATTTTTTTCTTCACCCATTAAGACTATATTTCCTTCTCTTAATATCACATCTATGTTTAAAGTTTTTTCTATAAGTTTTATATTTTCATCGAGTTTACCAAACAATTCCTTTTCAAAGTTTTCTTCTGATACAACAAATTTTTTTTGTATTATCAATTGAATTCTTCCTCCTTAAGTCTTTGTTATTAATTTTGTTTGTTATCTGTTTTTCCAGTATCATTATTTTGCTCTTTAAATTCATTTCTTATATCATTTTTAGGTATTTTTTCAGGATTTGAAGGTAATACTTCTTCTTTATCCTTTGGAATACTTTGTTCTTTAAGAATTTGCTCTGCCTCTGCCTTACTTAAAGAATAAATTTTAGCTATATTTTCACTTGTTTGAACTGTCACTACATATTCTAACACATTTTTATTAACTTTGTAGTTGTGTTTAACATCAACTATTCTAGCAGCTGGCGGAATTTTATACTCCAAGTCTTTTAATGCTTGTTTTTCTAATTCTGTTTTAAGTTCTTTCTTATCTTTTTCTACTTTAATATCTTTAGTTTCATAAAAAATACTCTTATTTATTTTTAAAGGAAATGTATAATTGCCTAATTTCAATTTTATTTCTTTATTTTCTATTGAATAATCATTATATTTTATATTTCTTCTAATTGTAAATTTTTTATCATAAAAACTTATTGTATATATATTTTTACTATCTCCTGTTTTCTCTTTTTTAGTATTTAAATAGCTTGAACTTTTTTTAGATTCATAAAAAGTACTTGCCCAAACTTCAGGAATAGATTTTGTATTTGAACCATTAACTAAAACATCACCTTTTTGTACTATATCTCCAGTATCAACAGCAGAATTACCACTTCTTGGTATGACCCTCTCTATTATACCATCTTTCGAAGCAATTATATTACAATAATTTGACTCTTCAGTTGATTTTAATGATTCCGCTTTTTTAGTTATAGTTACAAATACATTAGTCCCCTTTACATTTATAGATACATATGCAACTTCATCAAACTTAGACATTACATGATCTCTTACTTCTTTTCTATCTATACTGTTTTTATATACCCCTGGTTTGAGTCCTACTTTATACAATTCCTTCCTTACTTCTTCCTTTTTTATACCTTCAGGTATTTGTATGTATATATCAGTTGTAAATTGTGATGTCATCATTAATAAAATCAAAGATGCCAGTGCACAAATCCACATTCCTTTATGCTTGTATATCCTTTTTACAACAAAAGGTATCCCTGTTTTTTGTTTAATTTTAACTTCAAATTTACTTCCTCTATATACTTTCTTAAAAGCTTTTATATCTAATCTGTCTACATAAAATTGAATTTTAGTTTGACTTATTCTACTTACATTATAAACATTTATTTTATTTCTTATAAGATGATTTAAAAAATGTTCAGTCCCTATTCCCTCAACAGTTATAATGTAGTATCCTCTTATATAGCTTATCACTTGTATCTCCTCCTAATCTATATATTCAATACTATATATAATTCCTTTTATCCCAATTTCACTATCTGTAATATATTTTAATAGTAATTTGTCTCCCGATATCTTTATTGACTTAATTTTTGTTTTTATTTTTATTAAGTTAGTATCATAAGTTATTATAGATAAGTAATTTTCTATACTAATAAATGTATTTCCTATAGTAGTCACAGTTGGTTGGTTTACTTGTAAATCCGTTGATATATCCACCATACATATACCTCCTTACTATATTTTATGTTTTTAATTTCCTTAAATTACTTTTTTTAAATTTTTATATCATCAGCCTGGAAACTTATAAAACTATTTAGAATAAACTACATATATATGTTTTAAATATTATTATAAGAAAGGATGAGTCTATGAAAAATATGTTTATAAGCATAGTTCAAAAATGTATATGTGTAGATTTCTTACTTAATGCATTATTAAGGTCAAATTCTTATAACTATTTCACATTATTGTCTACTATAAAAGAGGAAAATTTAAGAAACATAAAAATCATCTGTTATTTATATGAATATTTATTTAAAGATGTGTTAGTACTTGATAATATAAGTTCGATAAAGATTGATAAACTCCATGAAAATAGATTTAACTCACTATTAGAACTTTATTTAAAAATAATCTCAGAACTTAATACCATATACAACTATAACTTTAATTTTTTCTATCGACAAATTGTAAGAAGCCTTACAAACAGTTATTTTAACTTAGTTTCTTCTATTCATTATTTATGTTATACTCAACCTAGTGATAATCATTACAGAAATAAATTTAGTTTTTTTAAGCCAGATGAAAATTATGGTATTGGAAAAAAATCTAACGAACTTACTGTTGATGAAATGAGAAATATAGCAGCTATATGCATAAATATTTTTTTTGATTATTCATTATCAGATGAAGATATATATAATGGAGGGTATGAAGTTTTTTTTGAAAATGATACAGAAAATAAATTTTATCAATTTTTCTTTAAATGTAATGATATTTTTTTTAAAGTCAGAATATTAAGTAAAGATTATACTGTATTTTATATGTACCAATCTTTAGATAATCCTTTAGAAATTTCCCCATCCATTACTAAAGATGACGCTAAAGTTTTTGCAGATTCTTATCTAAAAGAAAAGTTAAAAGATGATTTTAATAAATTAATATTTGATAAAGACTACTTAAATATATATTCTTATATGAATATTCCCGAATCATATAAATTTAAATATAACTTTAAAGATGAAAATGCTAAAACAAATTTTAATAAAGGTATATATATATCCATAGATGCTAAAAACTTCTTTGTTCAGGAAATTTCATTATTATAACTCAATCAAAAATACTGAGAATTTTACTTCTCAGTATTTTAAAATGGTTAAGATTACTCATGTTCTATTACACCATAACCTCTAGTTTTTCTTTTGTACGCTATATTAATTTCATATGTATCCTGATTTCTGAACATATAGAAATTGTGTCCTAACAATTCCATTTGTAATATAGCCTCTTCTACGCTCATTGGTTTTACATTAAATTTTTTTCTTCTGTCAATAAATATTTCTTTTTCAAATGAATCTTCTTGTTCATTTATTTCTTCTTCCATTTCTATATTATCTAATCTTATACTTTTTTTACTTTGAGATTTATCTTTTAATCTATTCTTATATTTAACTATTTGTCTAGTAAGCTTATCATATACAATATCTATAGCTGAGTATAAATCAGGTTGAACTTCTTCAGCTCTTACTATAGGTCCTTTTATAGGTATTATAGTAACTTCTATTTTTTGTCTTTCTTTTTTTGCTCTCACTGTTACTTTTATTTCTGATTCAGGTTCAAGGTATTTCTCTAATCTATTTATCTTGTCATTTATATAGGATTTTATCCCTTCTGTTAACTTCATTTGTCTTCCAGATATTATTAATTCCATAATAACCTCTCCCTTCAAACCATTAGATGAAATTTCTAGTTAATGCTATATTTTTTATTTATTTTAACATTATTGTATATGAAAATATTCAAATTATATAGTCTATTTATTTTCTTCTTTATATGCTATCATTAAAATTAAAGGGTCTTTTTTAATACACTATTTATTCATTACCCATATAAAATAATTCAAAATTAAAGCACATAATAACCAAATTAAATATGGTACATTCAGATACATTGCTCTTTTGTCTAATTTACAAAATTTAAACATCATGATAATTACTACAAATATTAAAATAACCAAGTCTATTAATGCTGTAAATCTTAAATCTAATCCAAAAAATAATATGCTCCACATAAAATTTAAAAATAACTGTAACCAATAATAGAACATTGCATCTTTTACCTTAGCTGAGTCATAACCTTTTTTTAAGACTATATAAGATGATATTCCCATTAATATGTATAAAATTACCCAAACTACCACAAATACAAAACTAGGTGGTGCAAATCCCGGTTTTATAAGTTGTGAATAATATGTAGATGTGTCTATACCTGCTAGTTTAGTAGCTATTAGTCTACTGCTATAACCTACGAGTAATGGTATTAACACACATATTAAAAATTTTCTAATTTCTTTAACTGATATAATCAAATTTTTCCCCCTCTTTCAATTTCCTCTTTAGTTAATAAGTATGTACAAAAAGGAGTCATTATGATTATTTATAATATAAAAAGCCTAGAGAATATTCTCTAGGCTTTTAATCTATTGTAAGTTTTTTTTAATTAACTCATTTATAAGTTTTCCATCAGCTCTACCTTTTGTTTTCGGCTTTATAGCTGACATGATTTTTCCCATATCCTTCATTGAAGTAGCTCCTACTTCAGATATAGTATCTTTTACAATTTCATTTAGCTCTTCTTCGCTTAACTGTTGAGGTAGGTACTCTTTTAAAACTTGGATTTCAGCTTCTGTTTCTTTTACTAAGTCTTCTCTACTAGCTTTTTGGAATTCAACTAAAGCATCTCTACGTTGCTTCAATTGTTTAGCAATTATATCAATAATGCCTTCCTCTTCAAGTTCAACTCTATTGTCAACCTCAAATTGCTTTATAGAAGCTCTTATCAAAGTTACTACAGATTTTCTAACTGTATCTTTGTTTTTCATTGAAGACTTTAAATCTTCTTGTAACTTCTCTTTAAGGGACATTCCCCTCACCTCTTTATTCTTTTTACTATTTCTTAGCGTTTTTTCTTCTTGCAGCTTCAGCTTTTTTCTTACGTCTAACACTTGGCTTATCATAGTGCTCTCTTTTTCTAACTTCAGACATGATGCCAGACATTGCACATGAACGCTTAAATCTTCTTAAAGCGCTGTCTAATGTTTCATTTTCTCTTACTCTTACTTCTGACATTTCTTTTTCCCTCCCTCCGATAGCGCGAATTATGCTGGGACTGTAACTACGATTATATCTGCATAATATGCATTACAACCTCACACTTTTTTTATTATAAACTATGTTCTTATTTTTATCAAGTATTTTTCATCAAGATTAAAGCTAAATTTGGAATTTAAATTATTTTTGTTCTGCTTCATACATTGGTAATTTTTTTCCAGCCAATACATGGTAATGAATATGCTTTACTTCTTGACCTCCATCTTCTTTACAATTGTTTATAATTCTAAATCCAGTTTCACTAAATCCTTTTTCCTTAGCTATTTTATTTATAATACTATGAATATGTGACACAATTTCCATATCTTTATCTTCTATATCTAATACACTTTCATAGTGTTTCTTAGGTATAATTAATATGTGATATGGAGCTACTGGATTTATATCATTAAAGGCTAAAACCTTATCATCTTCATAAACTTTATCACATGGAATTTCTCCATTTATTATTTTACAAAAAATACAACTCATTTATAACACCTCCTATTCTATTATAAGAGTTATTATTTCTACACTTTACACCAAAATTCCTTCTACATATTCGTGTTTCACATCAGTTATCTTTACTTTTAATATTTTACCTTGTATATCTTTATCACTTTCTGCAACTACTCTTATATAGTTAGGAGTTAAACCTTCATACTTATTATCTGCTATGTTTTGTTCAAATAAAATTTCCACTTCAGTATCAATAAATTTGCTTGCAAATTTATTAAAGTTTTCTTTGCTTAAATTTAAAAGTTTTTCACTTCTAAATTGCTTCATTTGGGGATCTATTTGATTATCCATAGTAGCTGCTGGAGTTCCTTTTCTTGGTGAATACTTAAATATATGCATTTGAGAAAGTTCTATGTCCCTTAAAAATTCATATGTTTTGTTGAACTCATCATTAGTTTCTCCAGGGAATCCTACTATTACATCAGTAGTTATTGCTACATTAGGTATTTTTTCTCTTAATCTCTCAACTATTGCCTTATATTCTTGTGTAGTATATCTTCTATTCATTCTTTTTAAAGTTTCATCACATCCACTTTGTAAAGATAAATGATAATGTGGACAAACTTTTTTCATTTCAGTAACTTCTTTTACAAATTCGTCTGTAAATAAAATTGGCTCCACTGAACTTAATCTAATTCTTTCAATTTTTTCAATTTCATTTATTTCTTTTATTACATCTAGTAATCTAATTTCTCTATCTCTTAAATCTTTTCCATAAGATGCTACATGTATACCTGTTAAGACCACTTCTTTATACCCATTATCAGCTAATTTTTTAACTTCTGATACTATACTTTCAATTTCCCTACTTCTAACTCGACCTCTAGCATGTGGAATTATACAGTAAGTGCAGTATCTATCACATCCATCTTGTATTTTTAAAAATGCTCTAGTTTTGCCGTTGGTCTGGCTAATTTCTATTTCTTCAAATGCTTTTACCTTCATTATATCATCAACTGTACTAGACTTTTTAGTTGAATCTATTTTTTTTATTTCTTCAACTATTTTTCTTCTATCGTTAGTACCCATTACTAAATTTACTTCTTCTATTTCAAGTATTTCTTCCGGCGATACTTGAGAATAGCATCCTACTACTGCTATTATTGCGTTAGGATTTTTCTTTTTAACCCTTCTTATATACTGACGTGATTTTCTATCACTCATATGTGTTACTGTACATGTATTTATAACATAAACATCTGCATACTCTTCACTATCTACTTGTTTATATCCATCTTTTTCAAACAACTCAAGCATAGCTTCTGTTTCATATTGATTTACTTTACATCCTAATGTGTAAAAAGCTACTTTTTTCAATTTATTCATCTCCTCCTAGGTCACTTAGTTCATATAAAGCTATGGAAGAAGCAACAACTGATGCTGTTTCTGTTCTTAATATCCTAGGTCCTAGAGATACTACCTTTGCTCCTATGTCTTGGATTTTTTGTATTTCTTCCTCTGCAAACCCACCTTCTGGCCCTACAAATATTCCTATACTATTTACGCTAGCATTTTTTATTGCGCTTTTTATTGATATTGTTCTTTCATTTTCATATGGGCATATATTCACATCGTTATTTTCCATTTCTTTTAATGCCTGTTCAAAAGTAATAACACCATTTAATTTAGGTATTTTTCCTCTTTTACTTTGCTTTGCAGCTTCATATATTATTCTTTCCCAACGATCAATTTTCTTGTCTTCTTTTTTATCATCAACTTTTGCAACACTTCTTTTCGTTTGAACTAATATTATTTCATCCACACCTACTTCAGTAAGTTTTTGAAGTATCATTTCCATCTTAGGACCTTTAGGTAGTCCTTGGTATAGTCTAACTTTTAAATCAGATTCTCTATTTATATTTACTTTTTCAAGAATATGTAAGCTAACATTATCTTTATCTATATCTGTTATCTTGCATATATATTCATTATTTTCTTTATCACAAATTTCTAATTCTTCTCCAATTTTACATCTTAAAACTTTAGAAATATGTTTTACATCTTCTCCTTCAATAACACAAGTTCTATTTTCTATATTAATTTTATTTTTCTCAACAAAAAATCTATCCATATTTTCACCTACTTAAGTTTAGAAACTATTGCTGCCCATTCACCTAGTCTTTGAACTTCTACTATTTCAAATCCATTTTCTATTAAGCTTTCTTTTACTTCATCAACTTTTGCTAATATTATACCTGAAGATATAAACACTGCATTTTCTTTCATAAAGTTGTGAACATCTTTTGCTAATATTTTTATTATATCCGCAATAATATTTGCTACTACTACATCTGCTTTATCTTTTACAACATCCATTAAATTTCCATGTCTTACTTCTACTGAATCTGATACATTATTTTCAGATACATTTTCTCTAGATACTTTTACAGCCACCTCATCTAAATCAACTGCTAAAACTTCTTTAGCTCCTAATTTTGCTGCTGCTATAGCAAGTATTCCACTTCCACAACCAATATCAAATACTTTAGAATCTTCTTTAACGTATTTTTCTAATTCTCTTATACACATTGAAGTTGTCTCATGAGTTCCTGTTCCAAATGCCATACCTGGATCAAGTTCAATTATTAAATCTTCTTTTTCTTGCTTATAGTCTTCCCATGTAGGTTTTACTACTATTCTATTACCTATTTTAGTAGGTTTATAATACTTCTTCCATTCATTAGCCCAATCAGATTCATTAACTTGGTCTAAAGTTACACTTCCTTCTCCTATATCTATACCAAAACCTTTTAAGTTTAAAACTCTTTGTTTTATATTTTCTACAACTTCTGGTACGTTTCTTTCTTCTGATATGTAAGTTTTTATTAAAACTCCATCATTTCCACTTTTTTTAAAAACTTCTTCTTCTACATAATCCCAATCTAGTTCATTTTTCTTTTGGAATAAAAAATCTTTAGGATCTTCTATCATTACTCCACCAGTTCTTTCTTCATCTAATATATTAGTTATAGCTTCTACAGCTTCTGTAGTAGTTTTTATAGTAACTTCAATCCACTTCATATGTAAATACCATCCTTCGCTTTAATTTTCCTATTTTTTCGTAACTTTTATTATATCATAATTATTATCTTTTATAATATTGTTTTATACTCTTTATTTACTTATTATTTATATTTCTATTCTTTAAACATTTTATTACAATAAATAAATCTTATTTATCTTATATTATTTTATTTTTTATAAAGAACTATTTTTTTATAAAAAACATATATTATATTAATCTTCTATACTTTTTAAAAGGAGTTGTATATATGATTAAGAATAATTCAAAATCACAAGATGAATTTTATAATTATATCCTCCAGTATCTAAATAAATACGTAGAAGTTTACACTTATTTTAGCAACAATCTTTTATACGGAAAGGTTATTGAAGTAACACCATTTTATATCACTATTAGTAATGAACATACCATTAAAAACAGTTCATCAAACAGTGAAATTTCAACATTTTATTTACCTCTAAATTCTATAATAAGCATTAAAAAATTATAACAATAAAAAAAGATTATTTAACTGACAACTATCGGTTGTCAGTTTTTTTGATAAAAAATTAGCTGTCTCAAAATAAAATTTAAAATTTCATCTTGAGACAGCTTTTATTTTTTATTTCTTTTTTAATAAATCCTCTAATTTTTTGGTTAACCCACGTTTTTTTTCATGAACTTCTTCGCCACACTCTTTAGCAAATTGTCTTAATATATCCTTTTGCTTATCATTTAGCTTTTTAGGTACATCAATTACAACTTTTACGTATTGGTCTCCTCTTGAATTTCCTCTAATTCTAGGTATACCTTTTTCTCTTAATCTAAAGATTGTTCCTGTTTGCGTTCCTTCTGGTATCGTGTATGAAACCTTTCCATCTAATGTAGGTACTTCTATCTCATCACCTAAAGTAGCCTGAGCAAATGTTATTGGCATCTCAATATAAACATCATTTCCCTCTCTAGTAAATATAGAATGTGATTTTACACTTATTACTATATAAAGATCGCCTCTTGGTCCACCTTTTGAACCTAATTCTCCTTGACCACTTAATTTTATCATTTGTCCATCATCTATACCTGCTGGTATATCAACTTCAATAGTTTTAACTTTTCTAGTACTTCCTTTTCCACTACACTTATTACATGGAGCTTCTACTATTTCACCTTCTCCATTACATGTACTACAAGGTCTTGAACTAGCTATGTTACCAAATGGAGTTCTTTGGACAGTTCTCACTTCACCTGAACCATTACATGTAGGACAAGTCTTTTTAGATGTTCCTGATTTAGCACCAGTTCCATGACATTCACTACATTCTTCACTTCTGTTTACTTTCATAGATGCTTTTTTACCAAAAGCAGCTTCTTCAAAAGTTATAGTTATACTTTGTCTTATATCTGCTCCTCGTTCTGGACCTCTTCTTCTAGCTCTACCGCTACTAAATCCGCCTCCAAACATATCTCCAAATATATCTCCAAATATATCTTCAAATCCTCCGAAACCTTGACCACCAAATCCACCTTGGCCTCCAAATCCACCTTGACCATTTAAGCCATCATGCCCAAATTGATCATATGTTTGTCTTTTAGTTTCATCAGATAATACTTCATAAGCTTCATTTATTTCTTTAAATTTTTCTTCTGCTTCATTATCTCCAGGATTTCTATCTGGATGATACTTCATAGCTAATTTTCTGTATGCTTTTTTTAGTTGTTGTGCATCTGCATTTTTATCAACACCTAGGATTTCATAATAGTCTCTTTTCGTACTCAAGTTTGTCACCACCTTAATCTTACAAAACAATAGCTTGTAGAATATCTAACTACAAGCTATTATTAATTATTTAAATAAATAAATATTCTATATTAATTATATACAACTATGTCTAATTTTGTAACCTATTTTTCGTCATTTACTTCTTTAAAATCAGCATCTACTACATTATCATCTTTTGGTCCTTCACTTTGACCTTCTTGTTGTTGTTCAGCACCTGCTTGTTGATACATTTCTTGAGATACTTTATGGAATTTATTCATTACTTCATCCATAGCTTTTCTTATTTCTTCACCTGTAGAATCTTCTTTGTCTTTTATTTCTTTTAAATCTGCTATTGCTTTTTCTATAGCACTCTTATCATCAGCACTAACTTTATCACCAAGTTCATTTAATGTTTTTTCTGTTTGGTAAATTGTAGATTCTGCTTGATTTAAAGCTTCTATTTTATCTTTCTTTTGTTTATCTGCTTCAGCATTCATTTCTGCTTCTTTTACTTTCTTTTCTATTTCATCCTCAGATAAATTAGTTCCTGAAGTTATAGTTACTTTTTGTTCTTTTCCTGTTCCTAAATCTTTAGCAGTAACATGAACTATACCATTAGCATCTATATCAAATGTAACTTCTACTTGAGGTATTCCTCTTGGAGCTGGTGGTATATCTGTTAATTGGAATCTTCCTAAAGTTGTATTGTCATAAGACATACTTCTTTCACCTTGAAGAACATGTATATCAACAGCTGTTTGATTATCTGCTGCAGTTGAGAATACTTGAGACTTCTTAGTTGGTATTGTAGTATTTCTTTCTATTATCTTAGTGAATACATTACCTAATGTTTCTATACCAAGAGATAATGGAGTTACATCTAATAATAATAAGTCGTTAACTTCTCCTGTTAAAACTCCTGCTTGTATAGATGCTCCTGCTGCAACACATTCATCTGGATTTATACCTTTATGAGGTTCTTTTCCTATAAATTTCTTAACAGCTTCTTGCACAGCAGGTATTCTAGTAGATCCCCCTACTAATAATACATCATCTATTTCAGAAGTAGATAAACCTGCATCTTGTAATGCTCTCTTCGTTGGTTCCATAGTTTTTTCTACTAAACCAGCTGTTATTTCTTCAAATTTAGCTCTTGATAAATCTATATTTAAATGTTTTGGTCCTTCAGCTGTAGCAGTTATAAAAGGTAAATTTATGTTTGAAGACATTGTTGAAGATAATTCTTTTTTCGCCTTTTCAGCAGCTTCTTTTAATCTTTGAAGAGCCATATTATCATTTTTCAAGTCTACACCTTCAGCTTTTTTAAATTCAGCAGCTAAATAGTCTATTACAACTTGGTCGAAATCATCTCCACCTAGCCTATTGTTACCTGCTGTAGCTAAAACTTCAAAAGTACCATCACCTATTTCAAGTATAGATACGTCAAAAGTACCTCCACCTAAGTCAAATACTAATATTTTTTTATCTTGGTCTAATTTATCCATACCATAAGCAAGAGCCGCTGCAGTTGGTTCATTTATTATTCTCTTAACATCAAGTCCTGCTATTCTACCTGCATCTTTAGTTGCTTGTCTTTGAGCATCTGTAAAGTAAGCTGGAACTGTTATAACAGCTTCTGTTACAGGTTGACCTAAGTAACTTTCAGCATCTGCTTTTAATTTTTGTAAAGTTATTGCTGATATTTCTTGTGGTGTAAATTTCTTTCCATCTATGTCTACTTTGTAGTCTGTTCCCATATGAGTTTTTATAGATGTTATTGTTCTATCTGCATTTGTAACAGCTTGTCTTTTAGCTGGTTCTCCTACTATTCTTTCTCCATCTTTAGTGAAAGCTACTACTGACGGAGTAGTTCTCATACCTTCGTTATTAGCTATTATTTGTGGTTCTCCACCTTCTAATACAGCTACACATGAATTAGTTGTTCCTAAATCTATACCTATTACTTTTCCCATGATTAAAATCCTCCTTGAGTATTTTATTTTATTTTAGTTATATTACTTTCTATATTTAAAGTTAGCGAGAAACTACAACCATAGATGCTCTTATTGTTTTAGTTCCAAGCTTATATCCTTTTTGGAATACCTTAATTATTTTATTTGATTCTACCCCATCTACATCTTCTTCCATAACTGCTTGATGTAAATTTGGATCAAATTCAACATTTTCAGTTTCAATTTCTTCTACTCCAAACTTAGCTAGAGTATCTTTAAGTTGTTTATATACAAGTTCTATACCTTGATACATTGTATCTTCCTTATTTGTACAAGCTTCTAATGCTCTTTCCATATTATCTATAACTGGTATTAACTCTGTTACTAACTTTTCATTAGCAAATAGTCCTATAGTTTCTTTTTCTTCTTGAGTTCTTCTTCTATAGTTTGAATACTCAGCTTGAACTCTTTGATATTTATCATTAGTTTCTTCTATTTCATTTTTTAATTTTTCAACTAATTGTGCATTTATATATGTTATATTTTCTTCTTGATTAGAATTTTCTTCAACTGTTTCAGTTTCTTGTTCTTGAGTTTCTAAATTTTCACTATCCAGATTATCTTTATCTGTTTTCAGTTCTTCTTGTTCCATGTTCTTTCCTTCCAAGATATCACACCTCTCACTTCATTTTTTTCGCTAAAACCTACTTTTTATTCAGTAATAAACTCATATAGTTTACTATAGAATAAATTCTCGCGTAGTCCATCCTTGTAGGACCAATAAAACTTATACGTCCTACTAAATCTTTATCTATGTTATATGTTGCGGTAACCACACTACAATCTTTAGCCAACTTACAGTCATTGTCACTACCAATTATTATATTTACATTGTCCTTTTGTATTCCTTTAGATTTAACCATACTAGCTATAGTTTCTTTTTCTTCTAACATATTTAAAAACGACTTGGCTTTTAATACATCATTAAATTCAGGATAACTAAATATATTAGTTGCTCCATTTAAAGAAACTAAAAAATCATCTTCTGATATATTAAAGTTTAATGCATCTATAAGCTCATCTATAAAAACTGAATACTCGCTTATTTCATATTTTATAAATGCTATTAGTCTATCATCTAAGTCTACTATGCTCTTTCCTGAAAGTTTCTTAGTTAGATTATCAGAAATTAGATTCAGCTTAGATTGTTCTAAATAAACATTAGTAGAAAGGTTCGCCTTCTTTATATCACCTTTATCTGTTACTACTATTAATAAAATATTACTTTCATCCATATGAACTAATTGTATATATTTTATAACTCTCTGATTTACTAAACTTTTAGTAACAGCTACTGTTGTATAATTAGTAAGTTGAGATAATAACTTAGAAGTTTCATGAATCAATTCATTTATATGGCTTACATTTTCTTCTACACATTGTTCAATTAACTTCTTATCTAACTCATTTAATTCACTTTTATTCATAAGTAAATCAACATATAGCTTGTATCCCTTTTCAGAAGGTACTCTACCTGCTGATGTATGAGGTTGAATTAAATAACCTAATTCTTCAAGATCAGCCATCTCATTTCTAATAGTAGCAGCACTAACTCCAAGATCATGTTTTTTAGATATCGTTCTTGATCCTACAGCTTCTGCTGTTTCTATATAATCTTTGACTATAGCTTTGAGGATTTTTAATTTTCTTTCATTTAATTCCACCTTTAAGGCCCCCTCGCTGTTAGCACTCATTTATTTCGAGTGCTAAAAAGATTATATATATTATATATCATGATATTTTTATTTTGTCAACACCTTTTAAGCTTTAATCTATAAATTCTATAAAAATACTATTTGATATTTCCCTACCTTTTTGAGTTAATTTTATTCCACTTTTATCTTCTAGTATAAGTTGTCTTTCCCTTAATATGGCCAATTGTTTATTATATTTTTTTCTAAAATCAATATTAAATTCATTTTTAAAATCATCAAATTTTATACCTTCATTCATTCTAAGACCCATAAATATTTTTTCTTCTATTTTATCTTGAACACTTAAAAGTTCTTTACTTAATATAGGTTTTTTATCACCCGATAATAACTCATTGTATTCTTGTATCGATTCTACATTATTATATCTGATATTATTTACATATCCTGATGCCCCTGGACCTAGACCTAAATAATTTTTACACTTCCAATATAATATATTATGTTTGCATTCATATCCTTCTTTTGCATAATTAGATATTTCATATTGATTGTATCCTTTTGATTTTAAATAATCTATTGTATAATTATATAAATTTATATCTGTATCCTCATCTATAATTTCAAATTCTTTTCTTTCATACATATTATATAATTCTGTTCCCTCTTCTAATATAAGTGAATATGCCGATATATGTGAAGGATTTAGTTTTGTAACTTTTTCTAACGTTTCTTTCCATTCATCAATATTTTGATTAGGAAGACAATACATTAAATCTATGTTTATATTTTTAAACCCAACATCAATAGCCTGTTGATAGTTTTTTACAAATTCTTCATAAGTATGTATTCTTCCTATAGCCTTTAAATGATAATTTTGTGTAGCTTGCAACCCTATGCTAATACGATTAATTCCTATTTCTTTCATTATTTTAAGCTTTTCTAAATTAAGAGTTCCTGGATTACACTCCATTGTTATTTCTGCATCTATTCTTATTTTAAAATTTTTTCTTATATTATAAAAAATTTCTTTTATTTCTTGTGAATTTAAAATACTCGGAGTACCCCCTCCTAAAAATATACTATCTATTTGCTTATCTTCCAATTCTCCTTTATAAATCTCCATCTCTTTTTTTAAATTATTTAGATACAATTTTTTTGACTTTTCATCTATTTTATATGAATTAAAATCGCAGTAATTACATTTTTTCACACAAAAAGGTACATGTATATATAGTCCTATCATATTTTTTCCTCTTTCTATTTCTAATTATTTTAAAATATATTTTAATTTATTCCCAATATACTAACTTTACAATCTTTAATTTAACATGTTTATATTTTTTTAACAATTTAAAAATTAAAAATCTCCACTTAAATTTAAGTAGAGATCTTTAATGCTATATATATTTAATTATTTTAAGTTCTTTTTATACGAATAAACTGGAAGCCCTATTAATGTTATCATTATTCCTCCCAATGAAATAGCTGTTGATGTTATTATTTGATTAAATACAACAAATAATCCTCCAAGTATAGCTATTATCGGAATTACTGGATATAATGGAACTTTATATGGCCTATATAAATCTGGTTTTTCCTTTCTAAACTTCATAACTCCTATAAAGGTAAGAACATAAAATATCCATACTGTAAATATAGTTAAATCTGATAATAAGTTAAATTTACCCGATAATGCATATATACAAGATAATATTGCTATTAACCATACAGAATTATAAGGAGATCCTCCTTTATTCACTTTTGATAAAATTTTATCACCTGGTAAAGTTCCATTTTTAGCCAATGTATATGGTACTCTTGGAGCAGTCAATAAGTATCCATTTAAACTACCAAATACAGATATCATAATACCTATTGTTATTATTTTTCCTCCGATTGATCCAAATAGTCTTGTAGCTACAAGACCTGCTGGTGATACAGCTACTGCAAGTTCATTAGCCGGAGCAACCCATAAATAAGCTATATTTATTAAAATATAAACTAACATAACTATAGATAATCCTCCAACTATAGCTTTAGGTAAATCTTTGCCTGGGTTCTTCATTTCTCCAGCTATAGTACCTACATTAATCCATCCTTCATATGCAAATAATGTTGCTATTAATGTTTGCCCTAATGCACTTGATACTGTTGCTTTTGGCCCTACCATTGGAGTAAAAATAGCTATGCTATTACCTTTTATAAATCCAAATACTATGATTAATACTAGTGGTATCAGTTTACAGATTGTAGCAATAGTTTGAATTTTTCCTCCTAAAGATGAACCTACTGTGTTTAAAATAGCTAAAAATAAAATTACACCTATAGCAATCGGTAAAATTACAGTTAAATTTTCAGGGTTTTGTCCTAAAAGTTCAGCTGCTTGCTTAGAAAATATTACAGCCAACGCCGCTGTTGTCCCTGGGAAAAATAAAAAAGTTTGCATCCAGCCTGCTAAAAACCCCATTTTTTTTCCATAAAATTCTTCAATATGAACCATCATTCCACCAGTTTTTGGTATAGCAGCTGAAATTTCAGCTGCTGTAAGACCTCCTGTTATAGTTACAAGTCCACCTATAATCCATGCTATAATTCCTAAACCAGGAGCACCATCTGTAGCTGCATAAATTGCTTGCGGTTTAAAAAATACACCTCCTCCTATAACCAATCCAACAACAGTTGAAAGAGCTGCCAAAAATCCGATATTCTTTTTTAGATCATTATTCATAATCAACCTCCTAACGACCTATGAATAAAAATTTATCATTTTTTAATTTTATAACTTTATTATTCTCAGGTTGTATTTATTCAAATTTAATTTTTTATGTATTTTAATTTTATAACTTATGATAACCCAAAAAATAAAAACGCACTAGAAATTTTATAAATTTCTAATGCTTTTTTCTATTTTTTTCATTTTACTCATCTAATTTTAATACAGACATAAATGCCTTTTGAGGAACTTCAACTGACCCTATTTGTCTCATACGTTTCTTACCTTCTTTTTGTTTTTCAAGAAGTTTCTTCTTACGAGATATATCTCCTCCGTAACATTTAGCAAGAACGTCTTTTCTAAGAGCACTTATTGTTTCTCTAGCAACTACTTTATTTCCAACAGCTGCTTGTATAGGTACTGCAAATTGATGTCTTGGTATTTCCTTCTTTAATTTTTCACACATAGCTTTTCCTCTATAATAAGCACGACTTTCGTGTACTATGAAACTAAGTGCATCTACTTGCTCTTTATTTATTAAAACATCAAGTTTAACAAGCTTAGAAGGTTGATATCCTTTTACTTCATAATCTAAAGATCCATATCCTCTTGTTCTTGATTTTAAAGCATCAAAGAAATCATAAACAACTTCATTAAGTGGAAGATCATAGTGAAGCATAACTCTTTTATCATCTATATATTCCATGTTTATCATAGTTCCACGTCTTTCTTGACAAAGTTCCATTACAACACCAACATAATCTTTAGGTACTATTATATCACCCTTAACTATTGGCTCCTCTATCATTCTTATTTCTGATACTTCTGGTAGATTTGCAGGATTTTGTATCATAACAACTTCATCATCAGTTTTAGTTACTCTATATATAACTGATGGTGCAGTTGTTACTAAGTTAAGGTCATATTCTCTTTCTAATCTCTCTTGTATTATTTCCATGTGTAAAAGACCTAGGAATCCGCATCTAAATCCAAACCCTAATGCAGCTGAAGTTTCTGCTTCAAACTCAAGCGCAGCATCATTTATTTGCATTTTTTCAAGTGCATCTCTTACATTTTCATATTTTTCGCCTTCTCCTGGATATATACCACAATAAACCATAGGTGTAGCCTTTTTATATCCTGACATTGGATTCTCTGTTGGATTATTAGCATCTGTTATTGTATCTCCCACATGACAACTTCTCATATCTTTTATACTTGCAGCTATATAACCAACATCTCCTGCTACTAATTCATTAAGTTCCTTTTGACCTGGAGCCATAACACCAACTTCAGTTACTTCAAAAGTCTTATTAGTATTCATCATTTTTATAGTCATACCTTTTTTAACTGTACCTTCAAATACTCTAACATAAGCTATAACACCTTTATAAGCATCATAATAAGAGTCAAATATTAAAGATTTTAAAGGTCCTTCTTTGTCTCCCTTAGGAGCAGGTATTTCTTTAACTATCGTTTCTAAAACATCTTCTATATTTAAACCACTTTTAGCTGATATAAGTGGAGCTTGACTTGCATCTAATCCAATTATATCTTCTATCTCTTGCTTTATTTCATCAGGTCTAGCACTTGGAAGATCTATTTTATTTATTACAGGAACTATTTCTAAATCTTGATCTAATGCTAAGTAAACGTTAGCTAATGTTTGAGCCTCTACACCTTGCGCTGCATCTACTACTAATAATGCCCCTTCACATGCAGCTAAACTTCTCGAAACTTCATAGTTAAAGTCTACATGTCCTGGTGTATCTATAAGATTTAAATAATATTCATTTCCATCCTTAGCTTTATAAACTAATCTTATATTCTGTAACTTTATAGTGATCCCTCTTTCTCTTTCAAGATCCATGTTATCTAATAACTGATCTTTCATCTCTCTATCACTAACAAGTCCTGTTTTCTGTATTAATCTATCCGCTAAGGTAGACTTCCCGTGGTCTATATGCGCTATTATACTAAAATTTCTAGTTCTACTTTGTTTATTGTCCACCTTGTTTCCTCCTTTTTATTATTATCATAGCTTTTATTTTATAATATATCCTCTTTTATGTAAATAAGAGTTATTTTATAAACATAAAAAAGGATTATGTCAAAATGAAATTTTCATATTTTGACACAATCCTTTTTATAAATTATTTTTTGAATTTTTCAATAGTAGTATTTGTAATTTTATTTAAATTTTTATAAATTTCATTTGCTACATTTTTCGTTTTATTTATATAATTATTTAAGTTATATCCTTCTTTACTTAACATATTTTGTGCATTTTTATCTACTATAAATACACATATTGCAATATTAAAAGACATCATCATTATAAATATAATTCTAATTAAAAATTTAAACTTTTTTTTCTTTATTTTTATTTCTTTATTTTTATCTAATCTGCTCATAATAGACTCCTATATTTAGCCTATTGATTTTGTTTAAAGTACTCATCTAAAACACTAGCAATATATTTTGCAGTTGCTCTTGATTCTTGAATACTAGTTGAATTACTTCCTACTTCTATTAACATGTGATTTTTTGCTACAAACTGATTATATTTACCATATTTTTTTTCTACTAAAGGCAATGCAATCCCAGGATACTTTTTATTTGCCAAATCTGTTATATTTTGAGCTTGTGTCTTTATTTGACTTGCATTAGTGTTTCTAGCTCCTATTACGAATAAGAATTTAGCAACTCTTTCTCCATTTATAGTTGTTGTATATTCATCATGATATGATTTTTTCATAGAAGAATCAGCTAAATCTCTACCATCTCTATGTAAATCAATTGCTATGTCTATACTATTATATTTAGGTATTATCTCTTGTATTGTTTTTAAACTGCTTTGATAAGAACTATTATAAGATGGATAGTCATGATATTTAGTACTATGTACTACTCCCCACCCTTTTTTGCTTAATTCAGTAGTCAATAAATTTCCAACTGACATTACAGAATTAGTTTTATCTTTTGAATGATAATTTCCCTCAGGTGAGTTTGAGTATGTCTCACATCCATGTGTGTGATATATTAATATCCTTGGCTTTTTATTTGTTACTAATAAATCATCTTTATATTGTGAATCAGTTATCTGTTGCTCTTCATTAGGTGAATTTGAGTTTATTTTCGGTATATTTTCTTCCCCTACATAAACTTTTATATAATCTTTTTTATTTTCTTTTTTATTTATACTACTATTATTTTCCTTTTTGTTATTATTTTGACTTATATCTTCACTCTCTTTTTTACTACTTTCTGGATATGAAGAATTTATTAAAAATCTCATAAATTCTTCTTTATTTATAGAATAAGATATACTAGGTAAAATACAAATCAACACACAGGCTGTAGTTATAGCCTTTATGCGCTTTTTAAACATTATTTCTCCTCCTTATTTGGTGATCCTACCTGGATGAAGCGACCTATTTAATCCTTCACTTATTATTATTGATAGATTTTCAATAGTTTCATCTATATCTTTAGGTGTTACTATTAAATTTTTATCATACGGATCTAGAGAATCCTTTATAAGTTGGTATTTTTCTTCTTCTTTTAATTTTTTTAACATATTATAAAAATTTTCTGATTCCTCTGATTGAGAAATCAAATTATCAATAGCTAAATCTAATACATCATTAGTTAAAGTTGCTGCATCTACCACTGTAGGTACTCCAATAGCTATTACATCTACACCCAGATAATCTTTGTTTAATGCCTTTCTCTTATTACCTACTCCACCTCCTGGAGCTATTCCCGCTGTTGAAACTTGAATTGTTGAATTAACCCTTTCCATCTTTCTTGATGCTAATGCATCTATCGCTATTACTCTATCTGGCTTTATTTTATCTACTATAGATTTTACGATTTCGCTAGTTTCTATTCCTGTAAGCCCCATAACACCAGGGCTTAAACCTGATACTTCTGTAAAATCATCATCATAATCCTTATTATAATTTTTGAAAATATGTCTAGTCACTAAAGTTTTAGATACACTTTTAGGACCTAATGCATCTGATGTTATGTTCCAATTTCCAAGACCTATTACTAAAGTTTTTTTAGTCTTATCACTTCCTAAAATATCTACTAATTCATCTTTTAAATATGTGATTATTTCTTCTCTTGATTCATCATCATCAAACTTCATTAAATTACTTTCTAAAGTTACATATTTACCAATCCCCTTATTCATTATTTTAGAGCCTTGCTCATCTATAATTTCAACTTTTGTTACTGTGCATTTATCTAGTTCTTTCGTTTCAATTTCTACTCCAGGTATTTCACCACTATTTTGATCTTCTTGATACATTTCTCTAGCTTCTAGAGCCAAATCTGTTCTTATATTAATCATCATAACCTCCAAGTATAAATTAAATGATATATATAAGTGTTAACAATTTTTAGTATTTTATAACAAAAAAATATATTTTTACAAATCTTTGAATATTTTATTTGTATGTTGTAAATTATTTTTATATAGGTTATAATCTAAAAAGTCAAAAGTAATAGATATTCAAAAAATAATAGATATTATATAAGGTTATAAATAATTATCCTTGATTTTTAGATTTATTTCTGTTAAAATCTAATATGTTGACGATGAATATACTAATTAAATACACGAGGGGGTGAACTAAGATGGCAAACATAAAATCAGCTAAAAAGAGAATAAAAGTTATCGATAAGAAAACTGCTTTAAATAGAGCAAGAAAATCTCAAATAAAAACTGCTATAAGAAGATTCGAAGAGGCAGTAGTTGCAGGAAACAGAGAAGAAGCTGTTGCAAGATTTGAATATGCTCAAAAGAGAATATCTCAAGTAGCTTCTAAAGGGACTATACACAAGAACGCTGCAGCTAGAAAAGTAGCTAAATTAGCTCAAAAATTAAACGGTATGAACGCTTAATACTCGTTTATATTTCTGGATAGATACTAGCCCTTGATTTTTTTCAAGGGTTTTTTATTTTCTATTAAAAAACCACCTCAAAACATTTAGTTTTTGAAGTGGTTTTTTAATATTTTTTTCTTTTATACAATTTTTCTTTGACAATATCTACTTATTAACATTTCTAAAGCTAAAGTATCCCTTACTAATCCATTTTTTATCTTATAATCACTTTCTAATATATAATTCAACATATCTATAATAATATCATTATTAAAGTTATTCGCTTGCTTCAGCGCTTTTCCAACTACAAATGGATGAACTTTTATTTTTTCAGATATTATTTTGTTTGAATATCCCTCCGTTTGTAATTCTCTAACTTGAATAACAACCTTAAACTGCTTAGCTATCATAGCAAATATTCCAAGAACAGATTCTCCTTCTTGTATCATATCATTTAAAATTTTCATAGCACTAGAGGAATTCTTTTCTCCTATATAGTCTATTAACTTAAAAATATCATTTTCAACTTTCTTTTGTGAAAGTTTTTCTATCACTTGATTTGTAACTTTTTGTTCTTTACCTACAAATGAACTTATTTTGTTTATTTCATTTTGTAAATCAGATAAAGTCTTTTCACTACTTTTATCTCTATATCCTTCTAAATCTATAAAATGCATTACTTGTGCGTTATCTATTACAACTTCACTGTCTTGAAACCTTTTCTTTACCCATTTAAATAAATCCATATCCGAAAGCTTATCACAATTAAAGACTAATCCATTTTTATCAATTTTTTTTACTAAAGATTTTCTTTTATCTATATCTCCATATACTACGAAAACTAAAACCGTTGTATCTGGGATATTATTCAAATGTTCTATTAAATATTTTTCTTCTGCATCATTAAAATTTTTCTTCTTTCCTTTTAATAGTTCAAAATCTTTTATTATTACTATTTTTTTATCATCCATAAAAGGAAGTGTCTCTATTGAACTTATAACTTGGTCTAGTGTGATTTCTTTACCATCTATTACATCTAAGTTAAAATCAATCATAGACTCATTTAAGCTATTCTTAAGTACCTTTACTGCATTTTCTATAAGATAATATTCTCTACCATAAAAAAGGTACATATTTTCAAATTTTCTATCTTTAATATTGTTTATAATATCCCTGTAGTTCATTCGTTTGCTCCTTCATAACCTTCAATTCTTTATAAATCATATATGAAAATACAATACCATAATAAATTATAACATATTGTATTTTAGGATTTTCTACTTCAACATAAGTAAAATCCAATCTACTAAGTATATTTAATAAAAAGTAGATAGAATCCATTATTATTATATTAAAATAAGCCACTACTTTTGCTACCCATACATTTATATTAAATAAAATTATACTTATAATACTTAAATACATTATAACACCTATAAATGGAACTATTATTAAATTACCTAAAATAGAATTTATAGTTACTAACTTAAAATTATAATATATTATTGGTAATGTTAGTATATTCGCACATAATGTAATTGATATAATTTCTATTTTTAAAATATTATTTATATAGCCATAGAAATATATTATAGACAATGTAGCTAAAAAAGACAATTGAAAACTTATATTATGTATAATATATGGATTATTTATTATAAAAAATATTCCAATTAGAGATAAAGTTGATATTCCATCCTTTTTTTTATCATAAAATATAGACAAATATAAAGCTATAATAAATAATATAGATCTTACTATAGATGGTGATACTCCGACCATAATACAATATAAAGATAATATTACTGATAGTATTATTAATTTATAAAATTTATTTATACTTCTTATAATTAATATAACTAGTGTGCAAAGTATTCCTATATGGAGTCCTGATATGGCTATTATATGACTGGTTCCCGTTTTACTAAATATTTCTTTATCTTCCTGTGTTAAATTTTCTTTAGCTCCTAATAATACTGAATTTAAAAAATCCGAATTTTTTTTGTACAAATATCTAAAATTTTTTATAAGTTTAGATTTTAATTTTCCTAGATTTGTATATAAAAAACTTTCACCGATTACTTCATATTTATTTATATATATAAGGCCTTTATATCCACAACTCTTTATATATTTACCGTAATCAAAATCTTTAAATTTCATATCTTCTAAATTTTTTAACTTACCTATTACTCTTACTCTTTTTCCTATTGCTATTTTTTTATTTTTACTATAATCATTAACTAAGAACTTACTCACTTTATATTGATGATATTTTTCTTTTTCTATTTTATCCATTACTATACCTTCTATGGTTATAGTTTTATCAGTGTATCTATTGTTTAGAGGCTCTTGATTAGTCTTTATAAATGCTACAAATAATATAAGAACAAATATTATTAGTAATGGTCTTCTCATCTTTCCTCCTAAAAATCTTTTTTCTATTATTATATTCTTATTTTTGAATATTTAATCAAAAGCACTTGATATCAAAATACTTTCCTTGTTATACAGTCAAATACTTACGAAAACATATTTTTTAATCACTTATTTAATAATATAAAAAAGGAGTCATATAAAAATAATTAAAAACCTTTTATATGACTCTTTTACTTATTTTATTATTTCATTTTATCCCATCTATTTATAAACGTACTCATCATAAAAGCTATTATGATTCCTAGATATCCATACGTAGAAATAAATTTCAATACTTTATTTTCCATATTTTGAACTTCATTCTCATACTCTACTTCCTCAACAACTTCTACTTTTATTTCCTTAGTTGACGATTGACCATAACTATCAGTCACTTCATAACAAACGTTATAAGTTCCTAATTTTTTAGTATTTACTGTATTTTTAGTAACAACAATCTTTTTAGTTAAATCATTTCCTTCTTTATCTTGAGCTGTTACACCTTTTAATAAACTAAATTCTTTATTTAATAAAATAGTTTGATCTTTAGCATTAATAACAGGTTTATTTATTATATTTTCAACTACTGAATTAGTTACATTTAATACTAGATTAGTTATAGTTAATTTATCATTTTCTAAATACGAACTTGTATCTTTATTTTTGTTAAACAATAATGTAAATCTAGGATCATCTTCTTTAGTTAATCCTTTAGCTACATTAACATTAGATTTTGCAAGGCTTGTTATAATCTTTGTAGTTTCATAAGAATTAAATATATCTTCAGAGTTATAAATATTATTATCTTCATTTAAATCAATTTCATTTTTAGACGTTTTAACTTTCATAGTTTTTAAATTAATACTATCTCCAGATGTTAAATAATTCAACTTTATATTTGTTGCTTCAAATTCACTCTTATCTTCTTTATTAAAATTCGCATAAGATGTATCTATAATAAAAACTCCATTATTACCTATTACATAACCTTCATTATTTTTTATCATTATAGCTGATTGCTCATTTATTCCTATACCACATTTCTTGTTATTATTCTTTAAAGTAGATATAACTCTTCCTAATCTTCCTCTATTATCAAAATCCGAATCCACTATAATATCATTTGATAAATTTCCAAATCCATCTACTATTAAACCATTATTAAGAAATTCTTGATTTCCAAATTTACTATCTTTTAAATATTCATAACTATTTCCTTTTCCTATCATAATTTCTGACTGAATATTACTTCCTAGACCTACTCCTAAAATTAATCCACTGCTTGACTTTAATTGTTTTATAGCAGTTATATTGTTTTTATTTTGTAAAAACATATTATTATATCCTTGAATATTTCCATCTAATAAAATTAGTGAATCACATTTATTTAATATATATTCAAACTTTTCATTAGATAAGTCTTGTAATCCATTAATAAATACAGGCTCAAATCCATTTAAAGCATATTTACTTATATATTCCGACTTATTATCTATATCTTCATCAAGAAAAGCTATTATACCTATTTTAGGCGTTTTTCCTCCTGATGATATTCTCAACTCTTTATTTATAGTATCATTTTGTAATATACTTTTATCTTCACTTTCACCATTTCCTCCAGCTAATATAAATTTATCATCTTTCATAATTTTATTTCCACTAGAATCACATACATCATCTTTATAATATGGTTTTATATAATCACCTTGTTTAAATTGATATTTTAAATTAAATTCTATATAATTTTCTTCTTCATTCCAATTTATACTTTCATCTTTTAAATTTATTGTTTTTTGTAATTCGTTACCATTGTATATTTCAAGCTTATAAAGAATTTCTGATGCCTTAGTAGCTTTATTAGTATAATTACTCATAATTTCATTGAATCTAATTCTGACCTTACTAGATTCATTCTCAGGAACATATATTTTTCCTAGAGGATTAATTTCATCTTCTTTTGCATTTTGTGAATTTAAATCACTCGCTATATTTTCATCCACATCAGTTACTATACTTTTATACTTTATACTTATATTTTCTCCAGCTTTTACGTTTAAAGGCTTCTTTAAAATTACTTTTGCAATTTTATTATCTATCCACTGTACTGTGTTTTCTTTATCTTCAAAATCAATTTTTTTATTCCCTAAATAAAATTCATCAATAAAATCATTTGCATCAGATAAATTTGTAGTATCTCTGCTAAGATTTTCATCAAATGATATAATTAATGACTTTAACATACCTGACTCTAATTCTACTAATTTAGATTTAGGTCCCTTAGTATCTTTAATACAAACATAACAACTGCCATAAGAAGTTATTTCATACCCACGCGTTATTACATATCCTATTTTTACCTTGCCAGGATTTTGCGGTGTTATCTCTCCACTATTTTTATTTATAGTAGCTATATCCGTATCATAACTAATCCAATGAATTTGTTCATTTTCTTTCAATTCATTATAGCCATCTAGCTTATATGTTCTTCCTATTAATAACACTTCTTCTAAACCTGATAAATTATTTCTTTTATCTGATTTTATAGAATCCATAGCTAGAGTAAATATTTCACTATATATATTAAAACTACTTACATTTTCTTCCTTAATTTTTATAAGCGTTACAACAGCCTCTTTTTCTTCTTTGCTTAAATTTTCAAATCCCATTACATTTATCTTATTATATACTTTTATAATTTCATCTAATGAAAGTTCTTTACAATTATTTTTTGTATATACAAAATTCATTATCATACTTAATTTCGAAGTGAATATATATGAATCTTTAAAATTATTTTTTTCTTTAATTTCAAATAATTCTTTAGATATATCATCTAGATTCATATCATCTTTAATTTTATCCCATCCAGGTTTTTTAAATTTATCTAAAATTTCTTTTACTTTTTCCTTATTCTCAGCTAAATTCAATTGATTCATGACGTCTATAATTTCACTATTTTCACTTTCCTCAATTGATTTATTAGCCTCAGAAATTCCTAATATTCCACTTTCACCTATAGATGCCACATAAATATGATTATCATCTTTTGATGAATCTGATTTTTCCCCATCTAAAATATCTACTTGATTCTCACTAAAAGATGTTACTATATCTTCAGTATCTTCTAGGGTAATAATTTTCACTTTACTTTCATTTTCTTTATTAAGATTTAATATATCTTCATAAGTTAAACTTTTCAATTTATCCTTTATTGTAAACATATTATACTTTGAATAAAATAATATATATTTTGTTATATTTTCTACTTTATCTGGTTTTGAAAATTCTATTGATTCTTCACTTTGTATAGGATTATCTTTTAATATTTTTATATTCTTAGGAGAATATTCATTATCCTCATTAACTAATTCATTTTCCGTTTCTTGAGCCATTGTATACATTTGTTTTATCATACTTGTTGATGATGATAAAAATAATCCTAACACCACAAGAATGGACATTGTTTTTTTAATTTTCATCTTTTCCCTCTTTTTATCTTTTTCTACCTCTTTTTATATTATATATACGTATCTTACTTAATTATATTAAATTTTACATTTTTTTTAAATAGATTTATTATAATACTCTAATTCATAATGCTTATTAAGCAAAAAAACTGTATCAAAATAAAAAATTTTGATACAGTTTTTATACATATTCATTTATATAATTATCTTTTTTAGTGAAAATAGCACTAAATACTTTAATTATATTATCATTTATGTTATTTTCATTTATATTATTTAAAATGCAAGCTTCTTCAATATTTATATAAGAAAAAGCTAATTGCGTTATAATATTTATATCAAATGATATATCATGATTAGATTTTACTTTTTTGGCACTAACTAAACCATTTTTAATCATAATTTCAAATACCCCATTATTTTCTTCTATAAAATCGTCTTTTATAAGAACGTTAACTGAATTATTTACTTTTGTGTCAATAATTAATGTGTTTATATATTCCTTGAAATTTATTATTCTTCCCATCATAAATGGTTTTAATCTAATTTTGCATGTCTTAGGATTATCTAAAACAAATCTTATTTTATCATTTATTGGTGCAGTTATAATTACTTTCCTACATTGAGTATTATGATTATATATAAACTTTAACATAGATTTTAATGAATCTATATTTTTGTAAAAAATTTCTCTTACAAACATTTTGTCATCTTGTAAAAAATAAATTATATATCCTTCACTTTCATGTATATATATATGTCCTTCCTCACTCTTTATTTCTTCAAATAAATTTCTATAATACTTCTCATCTCTTGCTATATTTCCATTAACATCTTTTAAAAAAGACTCTTGTATGTCAATTAAATTATATACATTAGAATCATCTACTTTTTTTATTTTCCCAATAATCTTAAATTTTTTCAAATCATCTATGTTAATTTCATATTCTAATTGATCATAACAATGCTCATATCCATATTTTCTATATAATCTATAGTCTATTGGCATAAGAATTGATACAAGTTGTCCTCTATTATATAGTTCTCTTAACGTAAAATCCATAATATTTTTCATGTATCCCATTCCTCTAACTTGAGGAAATGTAGATACTCCCACTACATATGAAGTATCATATACTTTATTATTTAATCTTATTTTGTATTGGTTTAATTGTAATGATGAAACTATATCATCTTGATCATTTACAACAACAGTATTACCTCTACTATATTTATTCTTAAAATAATATTCCATAAATTTAGGTCCATCATTAAAGCAATAATTCCAAATTTCTTTTATGCTACTTTTCTCATTTTCTCTAGCATATCTTATGTTCATACTATACCTCCCTAATAGTATATTTTTCAACAAATTTACATGGATGATAAGAAAGTTTTGCTTTTCTAAGACCTTCTATCCCTAAATCTTCTTCTCTATTAACAAAATCAACATCACTAAATTCATTTTGTAAGAACTGTTGATTTATAAAAGGATATAATCCTCTTATATCTGGATTTGCCTTTTCTATATGAATTAATGCCATATTTTTATTTAAGTATTCTCCTATAGTAAATGCTTCTAACTTTTCATCAATATATATTCCAGCTATTTTTATTTTATCTTTTAATTCATCATAATCATTAAATATTTTATTTATAGCTAAAAACTCATCATCCATTCCTTCGTTGAAATCATTTTGTTCTTCTTTGTTATTTGTCCAATCTTTAACAATTTCTAAACACTCATCAAAATTCTCCTTATTCAATAAAGTGTATTTGTATCTTCCTTCATACTCTTTTAAAAACGAATTTATGTGATTTCTCTTTTTTTGATTCTTTCTCCCAGCTAAAGTTCTCAGACCCTCAGCTTCATATATATAATCAAATAAATCTCTCTCCTGTATATATTCAAACCTACTTGGATATTTTTCTTTAAGTATATCTACAACCTCTTTAGTAATACCTCTAAAGTAAACTTTTTTATTTTTATTTTCAAAACAATTTAATACAAAATCAATAACTTCATCTAATTTGTCCTTATAAGCTAATGGTAAAATAGAAAAACTATCTCCTTCATATTCTCCCACTATAATTGCAAAATCATCTCCTATATAATATCCCGTTTTATAAGCATGTTGCCACATATATAATGTAGTAAAACAATACTCACAAGCCTCATAATCTACCATATCAAAGTAAGCATCTAATTTTTTTTTTGCATTTATATCTATATTTTTAAATAACATAAAATCCTCCTGTTGCTTTTGCTATATTTAATACTTTATTATAAATATTAATTTATTATTTCTCAATCAATAACGCTTATTCATAAACTTCTATCTCATTTTATTATCAAAGTAAAATTTTAACTGAATTAAATAAAATTTTATGGTTAAAATATAAGTCATATCTCTTTTATATTACCCATCTTATATTTTATATAAACATGAAAAGAATGGAGTGGTTTTTAGATTGAAGTTTTACAAGTATTTACCAATAATTATTATAATATCACTTTTGATAGGTTGTGACAAAGACAAACTTCTATCTATTCATATAATTGATGTAGGTCAAGGCGATAGTATTTTGATTCAAACCCCAGGTGATAAAAATATTTTGGTCGATGCAGGAGACGAAAATAGCGAACGTGTTGTTAAAAGTTATTTAAAAAGAAATAAAGTCAAATCATTAGATGTAGTAATTGCAACTCATCCAGATAGTGATCACATAGGAAGTCTTGACAATGTAGTTAATGATTTTAACATAAAAAACATTTATATGCCTGAACAATCTACAAACAGCGAGTCATTTAAAAATCTTATATCATCTTGCAATGATAAAAAGTTAAAAATAAACTATTTATATAAAGGTGATAGTATTTCAATTGAAAATAACCTAAATTTACTTGTTTTAAATCCCTCTTTCATCCAAAATGACAACAACTTAAATTCCATAGTTTTTAATTTGACATTTAAAAATAAGTCTTTTTTATTTACTGGAGATGCTGAATATGAAAATGAATTAGACATTATAAATTCTTTTGACATTGAAAATATTGATTTTTTAAAAGTAGGACATCATGGAAGTAATTCTTCTACTAGCTTAGATTTTATAAAGTCAACAACTCCAGATATTGCAGTTATATCTTGTGGATATAAAAATCAATATGGTCATCCTCATAAAAAAACCTTAGACACACTAAAAAATAATAATGTTTTAACTTATAGAACTGATATAAACGGCGATATGATTTTTTATAGCGATGGCCAAATAATATTTTCAAAAAAAAATTACAAACTCATTTCTTAACAGTCAAAATAGCTGTCTTAAAATCAAATCTTAAGACAGCTATTTTTAATTTATTTATTTAATAAATCATTTATAACTACTGACGCTATTATTAAGCCTCCTACAGATGGTACAAATGATATACTTCCTGCAGTTAATTTTTTACCATTCATGATTTTTTTGCTTAATTCTACAGGTTGTTCTGTAGAATAAACTACTTTTAATTTTTTTATCCTTCTATCTCTTAATTCTTTCCTAATAACCTTAGCCAAAGGACAAGTATGTGTTTTATGTATATCTGTGACTTCAATTTTAGTAGGATCTAATTTGTTACCCATCCCCATAGAACTTATTATATTTAAATTTTTAGCTTTACAAGTTTCTATTAAGTGAATTTTAGAAGATACCATATCTATAGCATCTACAACATAGTCATACTCTTGTGATAGCATTTTATTGCTTGTTTCTTCATTGTAAATATCTCTGATTGCTTCAATTTTTATATCAGGATTAATATCTAAAATTCTTTCTTTCATAACTTCTACTTTAAATTTTCCTACTGTTGAGTGAAGTGCTGGAAGTTGTCTATTTATATTTGTTATATCTACATCATCAAAATCTACTATAGTTATTTTACCTACTCCTGCTCTAGCTATAGCTTCAGCTACAAAACTTCCTACCCCTCCTACTCCAAAAATTATTACATTTGATTTCTGTAACTTTTCTATTCCTTCATCTCCTATTATTAAACTCGTTCTTGTTTTAAAATTCTTTTCCATCTTCACCGTACTCCTTAAGTCATTTATTTAAAACTAACAGAATATATTTTTATATAAAAACCTAAATTTTTTAAGGAGGTTTTGTTTTGAAAAATATAATAACTCTGTTAAAATTTTTTATTATAATAAGCATATTAATTTTTGTTAACTTACTATTTTATAAACCAAATAGTGTTAATCTATTTTTTACATCTTATGCTAAAACTTGTAAACTTAATGATAATTATAATTTAATTTTATCTATTTTAAAAGATTCTAATAAAATTAATCTTCTACCTTATGCAGATTATATAGAATTAAATAAGATTACTTCAATACCAAATGATACTGAAGGTAAAATTGCTTTTACCTTATCTTTACCTCAACAACTTTCTTTTATAGTCATTTATGAAAAAATAGATGAAAATAATTATAAATTTGAAGCTTCTATTGATAACTTAGCTTCTATTAACAATTTTTATTTCTATAAAAACTTTTTAGTCATTGAGCAAAGTGAATCCAAATGTTCTAAACAAAGAGATTTTTTTCAAGTATTTCTTAAAAAAAATAACAACTACATATCTGTATTTAATAAAAATATATACAATGAAAAAATTATAAATCAACACGCTTCTCAAGATTTGATTAAAGAAATTGAAACTTGTTCAATAGATTTTTTAGATGGAGACTCTCCTCGAATCCTATGCATTTATACTTTAACTAAATATAAAAGTTTTTATACATTAAGCCAAGAACAAGAATTTAGAGAAATAAAAAAAACTACTAACAAAGTAGTTTATGAATGGGATTTTAATAATCAAAGTTTTAAAATAAATTAAACAATTGGCGGGAATGTGTGGGAATCGAACCCACCCAAGAAGCTCCTAACCCCTCATACTAGTTTTGAAGACTAGAGGACACACCAGCACCCATCCACCCCCAAAGCTTTAATTATATTATCATTTTCATGATAACATCTTTTTTAAATTTTTTCAATAATTTTAAATACTATCAATTTACAATTCTAACTATTTCTCATCAAAATTAACTTTTAAATAAAGTAAAAACAGTGTATTTATATAATGCTCTAGTAAATACACTGTTTCTTTTAAATTTTTATCCTAATATTTGGATTTCTATAGTTTGTCTTCCCCAACTATTAACAGAAGACTCATCACCCATATATATATCTATTTTATTTCCTTTTATAGCACCTCCGCAATCTTCTGCTATAAAGGTTTTATTAAGGCTAGGTATATATACTTTAGATCCATAAGGTATTACACTAGGGTCAACTGCTATTGTGCCCCATTTTGGAATAGTACCTGTTGATGTCACTGAGTGCCCTGTATATGCTGTAGCAACTACACTAATTGTTTTATCCGTTCTTGGTGTAGATTTTACACTAGCTGTAGTAATAGTTCTTGTATTTTCTCCTCTTGAAGATGCAACTTGAACTTCTTCCTTAGTACCTTTTTTTACTATTTTATTTGAAGGTTTAATAGAAACTAATTCTTCTACAAATTTTTTCTCAACTTTTTTCCCATTATGATATATAACTTTATATACTAATTCATTTTTACCCATTCTTCCTTCATTTTGTACACTTGTTTTTCCTTTATCTAAATCACTATCTTCTACAATATCTACTTCAAAAGGTACTTCTTTACTTTCTTTTATAGTTTTTTCTTCTACATCAATGACTTCTACCTTTATTCCGTTCGATAGTTTAGTATCTAGTTTTAGATTAACTATGTCATTTTCATCATATTTTACCTTTTCTTCTTCTAGAAGTTCTCCAACATTTGTTTTAAATGTAGATAATATTTGTTTTTTCCCATCTACAACTAATACCACTTCTTTATTCATCTTTGAATACCCCGTTGTTAAAATCCCTACTGACAATATACCGGCCAAGGCCGAGAGTTTAATTTTTTTAGATTTGCTTAAATTCATATTTTTTCCTCCTATACTCTTCTTGTAAAGTATTTTTGTTGATTTCTGCTTTTTTATGTAACTAAATTGTAACTATTATTTTGCTCATTGTCAAATTGACAAAAAAACAAAAGTATGCTTATTTAGTATTTTCAACACTTTAAGCATACTCGATTTTGTTACTTCACTGTTACTATTTTGTTTCTATTTTGTTTCTATTTTGTTTCTTTTAATTTTTATCTAATTCAAATTTATAATCTTTAATTCCATTTGATAAACTGTATATATTTTTAAATCCATTTAGTAATAAAACTTTTCCTGCACTCAAACTTTGACTTCCTATTCCACAGTATAATACAATATTTTTGTCCTTATATTTTTCTAGAAATTCCAATTTATCTGGTATCTCATTAATAGGGATATTTATAGCTCCTGGTATATGCTCTTTTGAATAATTTTCTACACTTCTTAAATCTATAATTAAATCAATTTTTTTATTTTCTATCATTTCTTTTAATTTACTTGATTTTATTTTAATTACAGTCAACTTAAACACCTTACTTTTTTATACATAGTATTCATATTTCCACAAAAAAGTTACATAATTATCTTTATTCTTAATAAAAAACAAAAAATTCACTTCACTTATATCGTCAACGACCTTTAAAATCAGGTCCGTTGATCAAGTTTAAAGGTTAGAAATTAAAAAAGACTAGAATTTTTATTCTAGTCTTCTCTATTTAACCTTTTATATATTAGGTATTTGCCAATCAATAGGCTCTTTTCCTAACTCTTTAAGTATATCATTTACCTTCGAAAAATGCTTACATCCAAAAAATCCCCTATTTGCAGATAATGGACTTGGATGTGGTGATTCTAAAATAAAATGTCTATTTCCATCAATAAATTCTTTTTTCTTCCTTGCATTAGCTCCCCATAAAACAAATATTACAGGATCCTTACGCTCATTTAGTAATTTAATTATATTATCCGTAAATATCTCCCAACCTTTGTTCTTATGAGAATTGGCTTCATGCGCCCTAACAGTTAAAGCTGTATTTAATAATAAAACCCCTTGATCAGCCCATGGCATTAAGTATCCATTATTAGGTATATAGCAACCTAAATCATCTTTAAGTTCTTTATACATATTTAATAAAGATGGAGGTGTTTTCACATCAGGTTGTACAGAAAAAGCTAAACCATGTGCTTGATTTTCACCATGATACGGATCTTGACCTAATATTAATACTTTTGTCTCTTTATATGATGTATGTTTTAAAGCTTCAAATATATTATGCATATTTGGATAAATAGTTTTACTTTCATATTCTTCTTTTAAAAATCTTCTTAATTCTAAATAGTATTCCTTTTCAAATTCTCCTTTTAGTAATTCATCCCAATCATTATTTAATTTCACCATATTTCCACCTACTTATTTATCTTTTTTTAATATTATACCTTTACTTTACTATTATGTCTTCTTTAGGCTTATTTTTTTCATTTGTTATTATTTTTATATTAACCTTATTAGGTATACACACTATACTCTGATTAGGTTTATGTATAATTCCAGCATGAACACATACCTTATCTGGACAAGATGCTTTTGCAATTTCTACTCCCTTATCATGAATTTTAACTACATTATATCCATTTTTAGTTTCTATTGTAAATTCTTCTTTAGAATCTATAGAAACCTGTTTATATAACTTATTATTTACATAAATCTCTATAAACTCCCCTTTTTTATAACTTATATATTTATTTATTCCTAAACAAATAATAATTATAAAAGAAATTATCATAATAAGAATAATATCTTTTTTCTTCATACTTATCCCCCTAAAAAACTGTGTTATAATTAAATATAACATAGTTTATTGGGGGAATCATTATGAAAACAAAAAAAATTATACCTATCTGTATTTTAATAATCCTACTGTTTACTTCAGTTTATTTTTTTCAAAATAAAACTACTATGCAATCAAAAACTTATTACTATTTAGGTACTGTTAATGAAATAACCATTTTTGATAAAAATAAATCTGCATCTAAAAAACTTTTAAATAATTGTGATTCTATACTAAAAGATATAGATAATAAAATGAGTACGCACATTCCTGGAAGTGATGTATTTAATATAAATAAAAATGCAGGTTCCAAATTTATCAAAGTATCTAATGATACTTTTTCAGTTATTAAAACAGCTATAAAATACTCTAAAATTTCAAAAAATAACTTCGATATAACAATAGGTCCTTTAGTTAACTTATGGTCAATCGGTACGGATAATGCAAAAGTCCCTTCTAAATTTGAAATTGAAGATAAATTAAATCTAGTGGATTTTAATAAAATTACTTTAGATGATAAAAATTCATCTGTTAAATTAAATTTATCTAACATGAAAATAGATCTTGGTGGTATAGCCAAAGGTTATGCTGCTGATAAAATATGTTCGTATTTACTAAAAAATGATGTTCATAGTGCTTTAATAAATTTAGGTGGAAATGTATATGCATTAGGTAATAAACTTGATAATACTGATTTTACAGTTGGAATACAAAATCCAACAATACCTAACGGCAATTCAATTGGAAATATTAAAGTATCTAATAAATCTGTCGTTACATCTGGTATATATGAAAGATACATAGAAAAAGATGGTCATATATATCATCATATGTTAAGTCCATTTACTGGATATCCATTTAAAAACGAATTAAGTAGCGTTACCATAATTTCAAATAAATCTATGATATGCGATGCTCTATCTACTTCTGTATTTGGACTTGGTTTAAAGGAAGGTTCTAAATTAATAGAATCATTGAATAATGTAGAGGCTATTTTTATAACTAAAGATAAAAATGTTCATGTTACATCTGGTTTAAAAAATAAATTTAATCTAACTAACAATAATTTTAACCTAATTAATTAATAAAATTCCCATTAAGCTATTACTACAAATATTTTACTTGTAGTTAGTTAAATGGGAATTTATTTTTGAGAATTTATTTATACATATTTATATATATCTGTCATATCAGCTTTTAATCTTTCTACATTTAATGATTCATTATACTTTTCTAAACCATTATCATCTGCATTATCTATAATTTCTATAGGTACAGTTATAATAAACTTAGTTCCTTTATTAAGCTTACTTTCAACACTTATCTCTCCTCCAATTAAATTTATCATTGATTTTACCATAGATAAACCAATTCCACTTCCATATATATTACCTATATATCCCTTATTTACATCATTAAATCTATCAAAAATAAAGTTTATTTTATCCTCTGGTATTCCTATTCCTGTATCCTCAATAATAACTTCTATTATATCTTTCTTATATATAATATTTGTATTTATCGCTCCTCCAGGTTTAGTAAATTTAATAGAATTTGATAGTATATTTAAAAGTATTCTTTCTATAGCATTTTCATCAACTGCCATAACTAATTCTTCTATATCTGTATCAAATATCACATCAATTTCCTTTGAACTAGCATAACTAACTACCGATATTACTATATTTTCAATAATAGAAACAATATCCCTATTTTTCTTTCTTATTTTATAAAATCCAGATTCCATTTTTGTAAAATCAATTAAATCATTTATAATTTTTAATAATCTATAGCTATTTTGCATAGTTAAATCTACATGTTTTTTTACATATCCTTTTCCATTTAATATCTTATTTTTTTCATTTAATCTTCCTAATAGCTGAGTACTTGTAAAAATTAGATTTAAAGGAGTTTTTAATTCATGAGACATATTTATAAAAAATTGCATTTTTATAAGATCATGCTTTTTTCTCTCCATTATCTTCTTTTTTAAGCTTTCTAGTTTCTTAATTTCTTCTAAACTTTTTATTATTGTAAGCTTTTGAGTCTTATTATTTAATCCAAATGGTATACTTGCTACTTTAGCTTCAATTACTTTATTGTGTATATCTAAATACTTTACATATTCATAATCAGATACTTTATTTTGTTTTACTTTTAGTACACCTTCTTTTATTAATTTTTTATAATCTGGATGTACCTTCATTAAATCTTTTCTACACATACCTAACTCTAATTCATCTAAATTTCCCTTTATACCAAAAATATCTTTAAACTTCTTATTTATATATATATATTTATTAGTCTCTAAATCTTCTAAGTAAATTCCTTCTGGAACATTGTTTAAAAGTTCTTTATATATATCATTTGTTTTTTTTAGAATGTTTTGAGTATTTATATACTCAGTCATATCAACATAACTTACAATCGTAAATTTTTTATCTCCTTCATGATATAATGTTGTTTTAGACTCTATCCATCTTATGTCTCCATCACAATTAATAATTCTATGTTTAGATAAACCACCATCATAAAGTTCTTCATTACAACATGCTTTTCGATTTATGTCTATTATATTCTTGTATTGCTCTTTATCATCAGGATGTATAACTTGTCCAATATAGTCTGCTTCACTTAAATTATCATCATATATTTTGTTTAATTTAAATCTATCAAGAAAAGATTTACATGATCCACTATATTTTATTATATTATATGATTCATCTGCTATAAAAACTGGTGTTTTTATATTAGTTATTAAATCTTCATATTCTTGTTTTAATTCAACTAAATCATTTAACATTTCTCTTTCATTAGATATATTAACAACAAGGCATATACACCCTCCATTTGTATTATCTGGAGAATACGTGCATCTATATACTTGGTCATTAGTAGTTATTATCTCATTTTCTAATATACGTTTCCTCGCACATACCATAGAAACACTTTCAATAAATTCATAACAATTTAAAATATTTTTATTTATAGAATAATCAATATTATTTTCATAATTAATAATATTCCTAAACGCATTATTAAAATATATTACATTTAAATTTTTATCAAATTTAATTAATCCATTTGTTGTAGACATTAATATTGAATTAAGAAACTCTTCTTTATACATAAGAGTTTGATTAATATCATACTGCACTTTGTTAATTCTTTTTAAAATTCTATTTGCATTTTTATGTAAGCTAGATTGTCTATTAATCTTTTTATTAGCCTCTATTATTTTTATATATGGATGTATTAAGCTTGTTTTTATAATCAAGTTATAAACTAGGTACATCTGTACAGCACTTATTATATCTGTAACTACATCTCCTCTTATATTTATGTAAGAAAATTTACTTTTTAATATCAAATATGAAAAATATACTATTTTCAAACATAAAATTTTAATTATCAGTAAAAGTTTTTCCTTTTCTGAATCTCTATTTTCAATATAATTCCTACATTTCTTTAAAATAAATAATAATATAATTATATTTATAATTAATACTAAACTACTCATATTAATATAAATATTTAAAACTTTAATTGTATTAACTTTGAATCCTATTAGTAAAATACTCAATAAAATAACTTGATGTATAAATTTTTTAATTATTTCATTTTGGGTTAGATTTTCTTCATATAAATAGTTAATAGAAAATAAAAAAGTTAAAGTTTCTATTATATTAATAATTATATAGCTTTGATTTAACTTAAAAGCGTCTTCAATCATTAATACACTCAAAACTTCATAAATACTAGATATTGCATATGCTACACCTATAAAAGTTATATATTTCAAGTTTTGATCATTCTTTTCCAATATTAATGCTAATATAAGTATACTCATAGCACTTCTTATACTCATTATAAGCAAACTATGTAAATATTCATATTTGTAACTCATTACAACTAAAGTAATAAAAGTTATTATATAAAAAGAATTTCCCAATTTAGACATTATTCTTCCCCTTAAGTCTAAAATATTCATGTATAATCTCCTAATCTTAATAGTATATATCTGAAAACTCTATTTTAATTTTTTCATCTATATTATAAATTTTTCTATCTTCTTGATTCTCTTTACAATTCAATTCCTTTATCGGAATATTTATTATAAATTCTGTCCCTTTATCTTCCTCACTTATTGCACTTATATTTCCACCATGTAATTCAACTAAATTTTTTACGATTGTTAAACCTATTCCACTTCCTTCTGTATTTCTAGAAAGAGTTTTATCTACTTGACCAAATTCTTCAAAAATTAATTTTAATTTATTTTTAGGTATCCCAACTCCAGTATCTTTGACACTTATACTTACTAAGTCTCTTTTATTATATATATTTACGTATATATCTCCTCCGTTTTTAGTAAACTTAATACAGTTTGATAATAAATTTAAAATTATTCTCTCAATTTCTGATTTATCTATATACATATTTATTTCTTCAGACTCTGTATCAAATAAAATACTTATATCTTTTTTACTTGCATATCTTTCTACTTTCATAAATAAATCTTCTATTACCGTTACAATGTTATGTTTTGATAACTCCAACTTGTAAAGTCCAGATTCCATCTTTGTCAAATCAATAATATTATTAATTAATCTTTGTAATCTATATGAACTTTGTCTAACTAGTTCAACATGAGATTTAACATTGTCATTATAGTCTTCAATTTTACCATTTTTATAAAATGAGTCTATAAGCTGATTTGAACTAGAAATAACATTTAATGGTGTTTTAAGTTCGTGAGACATATTTGCAAAGAACTCCGTTTTTATTTTATCTGTATTTAATCTTTCTAATAATTCTTGTTCTGCTAATTCAGATGTTTTCTTATTAGTTAAATCTTTTATTATAAGCATTACATATTTATTTTCATCTATAGCAAATGGTATGGCATTCATATCAACTTGAACAATTTCATCTTTAGTAGTTATAAGCTTTTGTTCTAATAAGATTATATACTCATTCTCATTAAGAACACTTTTCATCTTTAAATCAAACTTTCTTGTTTCATTAAATTTTAATTTAATAAAACTTTTTACATTTTTAGATTTGATATTATCTATTGATTTATGTCCTAACATATCTATAAGAGATTTATTTGCATAATCTATATTTAAATTTTCATCTAATAAACAAATTCCATCTGGTAAAATATCTATAAATCTAGAATAAGACTTTTGGCTCTCCTTCAATTTCATCTGTCCAATTTTTCTCATAGTAACATCTCTTATAGCCACTATTGTCTTATTTTCACCATTTTTAATATATTCAGAGAAACTCATTTCAACATATATTTTTTTACCATCTATAATATACATTTCTTCTTTATTCTCTTTTTTACCATCTATACAAAAATCGATTTCATTTAAATTTTCTTTAAATATTTCTCTACAAGCTTTATTTGCATAAATTACATTTCCATCTTGCAGTACTACTATACCATCACCTATACTCTCTAAAAAATTCTCATATCTTGCATTAGCTTCTATTATTTTTTGCTCAAATTCCTTTTTCTTAGTTTTATCTATTAAAATACACAAAGCCCCTTCAGTTTCATTTTTTATAACAAGAGGAGCAAATATTGCTTGATATGACTTATTGTTAATAGCATAAATATAATCTTCTGTATTTGATTTATTATCAAATACATAATCTATATTATTTAATAAGTCATCATAATTTTTCAACTTTGGTTTTAAATCCAGCTCTATTTTATAGTCTTTACTACATAAATTGTATCCAAATATAGATTTAAACGTTTTATTTGCATACTTTATTTCTTTTTCTTTACTAAACACTATAATAGAATTCACTGATGCGTCTAATGTGGATTGTAATTTTGACTCTTTATCAATCAGTAATTCTTTTAGTCCTTGTATTTTTTCAGTTTCTGTCATTAACTTTTCATTATTTTCTTTTAAATCTTCAGTTTTTTGAATTAATTTTTCATTTATTACATTTAATTTTAAATATGGTTTTCTTACATTTTTATATGCTATGTATCTATACAGATAATACATAGATATATTAGTTAGCATCTGACTTAAAATATCTTCTATTAATAAATTCCTTATGAAAAAATGTAATGCTATTGGAACTCTTGATATCATTAATATAATTATAGTTTTTTTAAAAAAGTATTTCTCTTCATTGTCTAACTCACTACTATTTACTTGTATCTGTTTTAAAAGATATATTGATATCAATATTATAGCAATACTTATAAATATTTCTAGTATATAATATTTAATTTGAACTGTTGTACTATCTAACGAATTAATAAATAGTACTGTTGAACTTAAAAATCCAAATGTTATCAATATAGATAAACTCATATCTAACATTAAATTTTTAAGCTTTTTTAAATAATTAAAACTCACAAATATTCCTATTATAGGAAACATATCTGTTAATCCTGATAATATAAATTTGATGTTTAGTGAATTTGTTATATTATCAATCAAATTCAAACTTATAAATACATCAATAATTTCTATTATTCCTGTAACTCCTAAAATTGATCCTAGTACTTTAGAAAACTTGTCAATATTAAACTTCATCGTATTAAGTACTATTATACTTATAGATATTAAAAATGCAGAATACATAAAGTGCATCAATATAGCGTATTTTCCAATATCTTCTATTAAAAATAACGGTATCATAGCTAATAAACATATACTTATAGCTATAAGTTTAGTATTTTTTTTTGCCATACATTCTTTCTCCATAAAAGGTACTTCACATTTCAAAATTCCCCACCCCCTTGTTTATTCCTACATAAATTATACTATACTTATACAAATAATTTCTATTTTATATGATCCATTTTACCTAAAAATACCAAGAAGAGTGAATATATACTCAACTTGGTATTTTTTAATCATATTACATTATTATATCATTTTTTATATCCTTTATTTACTAATTCCAGGAAAATAAAATTCTTTTATCATCAATTCTTTTTGTTATTTTATTTCTATCAAAATTTTCTAATATAATCATACAATTTTTTCTACTAGATTTAATTAAATCTCTATATTGTCCTAAAGTTATTTCTTTATTAATATTTAAAAATTCAATTAGGTCTTTTTTAATTTTCTCGTACATAGTTTTATGTAAAATATGTTCATCATCTAATTTTATAATTTCATCATATATCATATATTCTAAAACTTCTTTATAATAAGCATCTTTACAAACTTCATCTATCCTTAAAATTTTTGATAATCCTGAATTTTTCACCAATTTTTCTATCTGTGTTTTTATTTCTATTTGCTTATTATTTAGATTAATTTTAAATTCATATAAAGAAATATAATTATCTATTACTTTTATAATTTCTTCTTTACATAAGTTTGCTAATAAAATATCCACTTCTCTTGATTTTAAAGTTATATTTAACTTTGATCTTATTTCTTCTTTTAACATACCTTTTCTTAATCTATATTTTTTATGATATTGATTTAAAATAGCAATCATATGTTCTTTTATTTTATTGTATTGAGTAATATGTATGTACATATTGTTTATTAGAATTACTTTTGAATCTAATATTAACTTATCTAAAGCATCTATTATAATATTATCATTCTCTTTTCTATAAATCATCATATTCTTTATAGTGCAATTTTCATTTGTATTATTCTTTAAGTACTCTTCTAAAATATCTTTTAATTCACCTTTTTCTTTCATTTTAAAAGTTTCTATAACTTTATCATCAAAACGTTTATGCTTTTTCTTTGCAATATCAACTATTATACCCCCACCTATAGTTTCCATAGGTGAATAGCTTCTAACAACAAATTCATCTCCTTTTTTAGCGACTATACTTTCTTCTAGTCTTAATTGAAGATATCCTATTTCTCCATTATTTATAACTTCTTTGTCTAATGGTACTGCTCTACAAAGTATTTCTCTAGTTCCATGATATAACCTTAGTCTATCCCAATGCTTTATCTTTTTATCAGAATGGTTTACCATAGAAATTTTCACATCCAGCATATGTGTTTCTTCTAAAGAGCTGTTCAATGCAAGTACATCTCCTCTTTTTATATCTTCAACCTTCACATTTGATATGTTTATTGCTGTTCTTTGACCTGCATATGCTGTTTTTACATTTTCCCCATGAACTTGTATGCTTCTTATTTTAGTTTTAATTTGTTTTGGGTAAATTACCAAACTGTCATCTATTCTAATTTTACCTTCAATCAAAGTTCCTGTTATTACTGTTCCAAATCCTTTAACTGAAAATACTCTATCTATATTTAATCTTGCTGGAAAATCTTCATTTCTTCCATCAATTTCATTGCTCAACTTATCTATTTCGTTAACTAATTTATCTATTCCCCTTCTAGAAATAGAATCAACCTCTATTATTTCTGATTCTTCAAGAAAAGTTCCCTTTATTTTTTCTATTATTTCTTCTTTTACAAGATCTTTAAACTCTTTATCTACATTGTCACATTTAGTAAGTACTATTATTCCATTTTTTACATTCAAAAATTTTAATATATCCAAGTGTTCTATGGTTTGTGGCATAACTCCTTCATCTGCTGCTATCACAAGTAATACCATATCTATACCACAAGCTCCTGCTAACATATTCTTTATAAATTTTTCATGACCCGGTACATCCACTATTCCTGCTCTTTTTTTATTTGGTAAATCAAAATAAGTAAAACCTAAATTTATAGATATTCCCCTTTTTTTTTCTTCATCTAGTGTATCTGTTTCTCTACCTGTAAGGGCTTTTATTAGAGTTGTTTTTCCATGATCTATATGGCCTGCTGTGCCTATGATTATATTTTTCATTATGATACCCCCTATTAAGGCTTTTATCTTAATGCTTTTCCTAATTCTTTAACTATATCATCAAATTCATCTTCAAAAATAGTTCTAATGTCTAATATATATTTATTATCACTCACTCTCGCTATTATATGAGAATCACTTAACCTTAATTTTTTTTCCAAAGTTGATACATTTATATTTTTAGGAACAATAGATATGATTTTAGATTTTATAGCTTCAAGAGGCATAGAACCTCCTCCTACCTGAGAAAATCCATCTTCTATTTTTATTTTGGCATCTAAATTTAATTTTTTAATTTTTTCTAATAAACAACTTGCTTTTTTTTCTAATTCCTCTATTTTATATGTTAACATTTTTAAGATAGGGATATTTTTTATTGCTTTTTCTTCATCTAAATACATTCTTAAAGTAGATTCTAATGCACATATTGTAAGCTTATCTACCCTTAGTGCTCTTGTTAGTTGGTTTTTTTTCATTTTCTCTATAAATTCTTTTTTCCCTATTATTATACCCGCTTGAGGTCCTCCTAACATTTTATCTCCACTAAAAGTAACTACATCTACGCCTTTTTTTATTGAATCTAAAACTGTTGGTTCATAAGTTAGCCCGTACTTAGATAAATCTATAAATACCCCACTTCCTAAATCTTCAATTAAAGGTATATTATGTTTTCTACTTAACTTATACAATTCTTCAAGTTCTACACTTTCACTAAATCCTAAAATTTTATAGTTACTTGTATGTACCTTCATTATTGCAGCTGTTTTTTCAGTTATAACTTCTTCATAATCTTTTAGGTGTGTTTTATTAGTAGCTCCAACTTCAACTAGATTTGCTCCGCTTAATGTCATTATACTTGGTATTCTAAATGAACCTCCTACCTCTACTAATTCACCTCTAGAAACTATAACTTCTTTTTCCTTTGCCATTGTACTTAATACTAAAAGTACAGCTGCTGCATTATTATTAACAACTAAAACATCTTCTGCTCCTGTCAATCTCTTAATAGTATTAGTCAAATGAGTATATCTAGAACCTCGTTGTCCCTCATCTAAATTATATTCTAAATTAGAATACCTAGATGCAGTTATCCATAAATCTTCTTTTATACTATCACTAAGTAAAGATCTTCCTAAATTTGTATGTATAACTATACCCGTTCCATTTATAACCTTTTTCAAAGAAAGCGAATAATTTATTTTTAATATAAATAAAGAATCTTCTATTATTTCATTTAAATCAATTTTAATCTTATTTGTTTCTTCATCATTAAAATTGATAATTAATTGTCTTTTAGTATTTATAGCTTCCCTTACTGATTCTAATACTAATGATCTTGGATATTCTATTAAAGCTGATACTATTTTAGAATTCCCCAAAATTTCATCTACTGAAGGTAGCATAGCAAATAATTCTTTTTTATTCAAAATAGTTATCCCCCTTTTTCTTAAATAACAGTAATATAATTATTCTCCTTTTGCTTAACCGATCCTATTATCTTAGCCTCTATAGATCCATTTTTTTTCATATCTTCTACTAGAAGCTCTGCTAGTTCTTCTTTTACTGAAACTAAAAGTCCTCCAGATGTTTGAGGATCATATAAAATATCTTCAATTGCTCCGTCTACATCTTGAATATTTACATCTGTATAAATATACTGCTTATTTCTATACATTCCTGCTGGTATAATACCCATATTAGCCATTTCAATTGCTCCGTCTAAAATCGGTACTTCCTTAGAATCTATATGAATACTTACGTTTGATGCCTTAGCCATTTCTAAAGCATGTCCAAGTAATCCAAACCCAGTTATATCTGTAACAGAATTCACTTCTATATATTCAAAGCTCATTGCTGCATATTTATTTAAGTGAATCATTACTTCTATAACTTTATCACTTATACTTTTTTCTACTAATCCTTCTTTCATAGCTGTATTAAGTATGCCCACTCCAACTGGCTTGGTAAGTATTAACTTATCACCTGGTTTAGATGTAGCATTTGAAAGAACTTTATCTGGTTTTACAATTCCAGATACAGATAAACCATACTTTGGTTCTTTATCATCCACAGTATGACCACCAACTAAAAGTGCTCCACTTTCTTTTACTTTATCAAATCCACCCTTCATAATTTCAGCTAAAACATTCATATCATGACAAGACGGAAAACATACTATATTCATTGCTACTACAGGTTTTCCTCCCATTGCATATACATCTGATAATGAATTTGAAGCTGCTATTTGTCCAAACACATATGGATCATCTACCATAGGTGTGAAAAAATCTAAAGTTTGAATCAATGCAATTTCTTCGTTTAATTTATATACAGCAGCATCATCTGCTGTATCCAATCCTACTAATAAATTTTCTGTATTAATTTTATTCTTAGGAAGTTGAGATAAAACTGATGCCAGAACCTCTGGACCTATTTTAGCTGCTCAACCTCCTGATGTTGTCAATTCTGTAAGCCTTTTTAATGTCTGCATAAAAAGACCTCCTTTCCATGCTTATACATACCTATAATAACATATTTTTTAGTAATTTATAAAAAATTAATTTACACTTATAAAGTCCTTTATATTATCAAATTTCTTATCTCCTATTCCATTTACATTTTTTACTTCTTCTACAGATTTAAACGATTTATTTTCTTGTCTGTATTGCACTATTTTATTTGCAGTAGCCTCTCCTATACCAGGTAAAGTATCTAGTTCTTGTACTGTCGCTGTATTTATATTAATTTTATTATTTTTATTTTCGTTTTCTTTATCCATTTTACTTAAATTAGTATCTTCATTAGAAATAATATCATCATCAGATTTAATATCTTCTCCAATCTTAGGTATTATATAATGTTTTTCATCTTCTACTTTCAAAGCCATATTAACTTTATTTAATTCTGCATCTTTTGTAGGTCCATCCAACTTTTCAACTGCATCTGCAAGTCTCTTCCCACTTTCTAATGTAACTACTCCTGGCTTATTTACTTCTCCACTAACAAATATAGTTATCATTTTTTTTGGTTGGTTTTTTATAACATTTTCAGATTTTTTATCACTAACATTTACATCTAGATTTGTAGTACTTTCTTTATTTTCTTCTTTACTGTTACTTACTACATATACATTTTCTCCAAAGTTAAAATCATTTTTAAATAATATCATTGTAATTGAAAAAATCAATATTACGGAAAAAATACCTATTTTTATAAATTTTTTCAAGTTTTACTCACTCCTTTCTTTTTATTATTAACCAAAATATGTTATACTAACATATGAGTTTAGAATTTGGAGGTTACAAATGAAAAGAATTTTATCAACTTTGATAGCATTTCTTATGACCTTATCCACACTTTTAGGTTCGTCAAGTACATCATTTGCAGATAATGATATTCCATCTATATCTGCTCAATATGCAGTTTTAATGGATTATGAAACAGGTGAAATTTTATACGATAAAAATGGATCCCAAAAACTTTATCCAGCTTCAACTACAAAAGCATGGACAGCATATTTAGTTTTAAAAAATGTTCCTGATTTAAACAAAAAAGTAGAAATCAAGAACATACCTCCTGTAGAAGGATCTAGTATGTACTTAAAAGATGGTGAGTCTTTTACAGTTAAAGAGTTATTAGAAGGTTTTTTAGTTCATTCTTGTAATGATATAGCTGTAGTACTAGCCCAATATGTTAGTGGTTCTGTCGAGAAATTTGTAGATTTAATGAACAAAGAAGCCCAAGCCATAGGTGCAAAAAATACACACTTTAACAATCCTCATGGTTTGCCTGATGAAAATCACTACTCTACTGCTTATGATATGGCTTTAATGGCTAGGGTAGCAATGAATAATAATATATTTAGAGAAATAGTAAAAATGAAGTCTGTTTCATTTAAAGCAACTCAGGCTTATCCATATGAAAGATATTTTGTAAATACTAATAAGTTTTTAAATTCAAATGAAAAAATCAATTATAAAGGTAAACAAATAGACATAAAATATGACATAGTTGATGGTATCAAAACTGGGTATACAGATGATGCTGGTAGATGTCTTTTGTCTAGTGGCGTTAAAGATAATATGAGACTTATTGCAACTGTGTTTAAAACTAAAGGTAATGATTTATACCTTGACTCAAGAACTTTGCTTGACTATGGATTTGATAATTTTTATTCTACAACTATAGTTAATAAGGATAACTATATAGGAACTAAAAAGGTAATGTTTACAAAACAAAATGAATTTGTTTATGAACCAAAATATAGCTACAAAGTAGTTCTACCTAAAGGTACAAAAGAAAATGACTATACAACAAAAGTTAATTTAAATAAAGTAAAATTACCAATTAAAAAAGGTGATAAAGTCGGTACTCTAGAAGTATTTAAAGGAAAAGAACTAAAAAATACTATAGAATTAGTAGCTACAAGTAATCTTAATAGTATTTTTTCTTTTATTACTGAAAATCAAGTTGTAATAAATGGCATTAAAATTGTTGCGATTGCTTTAGTTAGTTTGATTACAGTAACTATAGTTCTTGTTATAATTAGAAAGAAAAAAAGAAGAAAATCTAACAAAAACATTTACTCAAAAAAGAGAAACATATATAAGAAAAAAAGAAAAAGAAGATAATTTTAAAAGATAGACTAAATTGTTATTTATATTAATTTCGTCTATCTTTTTATTTATAAATCACTTTAAATTTTTTTTAATTCCTTTATTTAATATATTTTCATAATTTATAAATTCATATATATCCTCTTTAAATACTGATGAAAATTCTTTTAGTTCTTTTATACTAAGTTCTTCTATAGATTTTTTATTATCCTCACAGTAAATAACTATTTGTCCAACTATTTTATGAGCATCTCTAAAAGGTACTTTATTCTTAACTAAATAATCTGCAACTTCAGTAGCATTTAAAAATCCACTTTTAACTGCTTTTTTCATTTTTTCTTCTTTTACCTTTAAAGTATCTATCATTTTTTCCATGATATCCAAGCTCATTTCTAAAGTTACTACACTATCAAAAAATCCTTCTTTATCTTCTTGCATATCTTTATTATAAGCTAATGGTAAACCTTTCATTGTGGTGAAAAGTCCCATTAAATTGCCATAAACCCTTCCAGTTTTACCTCTTATAAGCTCTGCTCCATCAGGATTTTTCTTTTGAGGCATTATACTACTTCCTGTTGTATACAAATCATCAATTTCAATAAAATCAAATTCTTGGCTACTCCAAAGTATCAACTCTTCACTTAGTCTACTTAAATGCATCATAATTATAGAAAAATTACTCATTAGTTCTAACAAATAATCTCTATCGCTTACTCCATCTATATAATTTTCTACAACTTTTTTAAATCCTAATTTTTCGCATGTTATATTTCTATCTATATCATGTGTTGTTCCTGCTAATGCTCCACATCCTAAAGGACATTCATCTAGAATTTCTAATGCATTTTTTAATCTTTTTTCATCTCTATCAAGCATACTATAATATGCCATTATATGATGTTTAAATGTTATAACTTGAGCTCTTTGAAGATGTGTATATCCTGGCATTATTACAGGATTTTTATATGCTACTTTTTTTATTGTATCTTTTAATTTAATCGTTAAAACTAATATACCTTCAGCTTTTTGCTTTGCATACATTCTCATATCAGTTGCTACTTGATCATTTCTACTTCTCGCTGTGTGTAGCTTCTTTCCTACCTCTCCAATTTTTTGGATTAAATTAATTTCTATAAAACTATGTATATCCTCATAATTTCCATCCATAATTAACTTCCCATTTTCTATATCGTCATTTATTTCCATAAGCGCATCAGTTATTTTAATGCCTTCTTCTTTAGTTAATAAATTACATTTAACTTGCATATACACATGGGCTATACTACCTTGTATATCTTTTTTATACAGTACCTTATCATAATGAAAAGATTTATTAAACTCTTCCATTAACTTATTTTCATTTTTTCTAAATCGCCCACCCCATAATTTCATTCTTTTTCACCTCTTTATAATTTTTAATGCTTTTTTAATATTATTTACCAATATTTATATTGTTAAACTTACTGATACGTAATCTCCTCCTAAGTTCTCCTATTTTTGTACAAGCTCGTAATAAATTTAACACTAATTTTAAATTTAAAAGTGCAAAAAAATTTGCTCAATTGCAAATTTTCTTGCTATCTGCTATGGTTATTACTAAATACGTACTATTTTTTTTATTTACATTAATATTTTTCTAATCTTTATAATTTTCAATCTATTCAGCACATATATTTTTGTGAATTTACAAACATTTAAATAATTGGCATGTGTTTTGCTTTAAATATAATTTATCTTTTTATAAATTTCATCTTGGAAGTTTTTTAATTATAAGTTTAAGGGGGATTTTATATCTAATGAAAGAGAAAACCAGAAGAAAAGCCACATTGTTTGATGCTATGATTCCAATATTTTTCTTAGTTTTATTCTTAGCAATATCCATATTAAAATACGGTGCTTCGCCGCATGTGCCTCTCGTTGGTGGCGCTATTGTAGCTGCATTAGTTGCAGTTTTTAGACTAGGTTATGATTGGAATGAGCTTGAAGAGAGCATGTTCTCAACTATCAAAATGGCAATGCAAGCAATCTTAATAATCATGATTATAGGTATATTAATAGGTACCTGGATAATAAGTGGCGTTGTTCCATCTATGATTTACTGGGGACTTGAAATACTTTCTCCTGGTATATTCTTAGTCGCAACAACATTAATTTGTTGTATTGTATCTTTAGCAACGGGGTCTTCTTGGAGTACTATGGGTACTGTGGGTGTAGCACTTCTTGGTATTGGTCAAGGTCTTGGGATGCCAACTCCACTAATAGCTGGTTCTATAATATCTGGAGCTTATTTTGGAGATAAACTATCACCATTATCTGATACTACTAATCTAGCACCTGCTATGGCTGGTACAACTTTATTTGAGCATATAAAATATATGCTTTACTCCACTATTCCTTCACTAATAATTTGTTTAATATTATATGGTATAATTGGTTTAAAATACAGCGGTCAAGATTTAGATTTATCTCAAATAGAATTAATAAGAACTACTTTACATGACTCATTCAAAACGTTGTCGCCAGTTTTATTTATACCTCCTATAGCAGTCATAGCTTTAGTTATATTTAAAGTTCCTGCTATTCCAGGTCTAATATTTGGAGCATTATTAGGATTTATATTCGCTATAATTTTCCAAGGAGCACCTATTAAGGATATATTAGATGCTGCACAGAATGGTTTTACATCTACTACAGGAATTAATGCTGTCGATGAACTTTTAAATAAAGGCGGTCTTATGAATATGATGTCTACAGTATCATTAACTCTTTGTGCCTTATCTCTAGGTGGTATACTGGAAAAAACAGGTATGCTTGAGGCAATAGCTACATCTATACTAAAACTTGCTCGTGGAGTATTTGGTACTGTATTTTGTACAATGCTTACATGTATGTTAACTAATGTAATGGCAGGTGAACAATATCTTTCAATCGTTATCCCTGGTAGAATGTTTAGAGATGAATATAGAAAAAGAGGATTACATCCTAAGATGTTGTCAAGGGCACTTGAAGATAGCGGTACAATGAGTTCTGCTCTAGTACCATGGAACACATGTGGTGCCTATATACACACAACATTAGGAGTTAGTGCTTTTCAATACTTCCCTTATGCATTCTTAAATTTAATAAATCCACTTGTATCTTTATTCCTTATTGCTATTGGATTTAAAATTGCAAGAATCGACCCTAACGAAATTGAAATTGAAAAATCAATTACTGAATAAAAAACAATTTCATTATTTTCACTAACATCTTAGATATTTTTACTACATTCACTTAAATCACAATTTTTAGTAAAAAAATATTACTAATAAGAAATTCTTATTAGTAATATTTTTTTAGCTTATATTAATATATAATTTCTTTATAAACATATTTACTAGTAGCTGCTGACATTAATCCTCCATAACTTAAAAGAAACTGTACTTTATCACCAACATCATATCTATTTATACTATCCGTTACATCTAATATCATATGATCTGAGCTTGCTCCTAAAATATCTATGTGTTCATCGATTGAACTTATTGAATCTATATTTATATCTTGCTTTCCAATTGCAACTATTGCTCTTTTTCTTATACCCCTATCTTCATACACTGGTTTATTTCCAAATGCATCTACTCCAATTTCACCAATTGGAATTGATGGTTTTTCTTTTATTTCTACAATCTCACATACCAGCTTAAATCCATCTCTATTAGCTCCCTCAATATCTTTTCCATATGCAGTTTCTTTTCCTAAAGCAATTGCTTCTCCTAATCTAAGGTTCGTTATTCCTTTAGGCATTTTATCAGAATTTAATAAAAATAATGAACTAGAATTTCCTCCAGATATAAACTCTAAATTTATATTATGTTTTTGTTCAATATTCCTAGCTATATTAACCAATCTTCCTAAATTTTCCTGAGAAGGTATTATAGCTCCATAACAAGTTAAGTTAGTTGCTAAGCCTATTAATTTTATATTTGATAATTTTAAAATTTCATCTATTGAATTTAATAGTTCATTTTCATCAAAATAACCTTCTCTTAAATCTCCTAAATCTACCATTACTACTACTTTATGAATTATATTTCTTCTTTTGGCAGCTTCATTTAACTCTAGTACAGTTTTTAACTCTGAATTAAAACTAATATTACTATATTGTATTACATCTTCTACTTCACTTAACATTGGAATTCTTATTAATATTTTAGGTAGACTTATATCTTTTAGATTCTTTAGGTTTTCTATTCTAGAATCAGCTATATAATTTATATCTTCTTTAGCTAATTCTCTAACTACATCTTTTATAGCACAATAAACCTTTGTTACCATTGCTACATCTATGTTATTTTTATGACAAATATCAGAAACTATCTTAGTGTTTTCTCTTAACTTCTTTATATTTATCTCTAACCTAGGATACATGATTTATCCTCCTCTAAATTTAAACTTTTTAACATAAGTCTTAGAGATGCATTTTCATATTTTTTAGATAGGACTCCTAAAGATGCCATAATATAATCATTGTCTACTAATATTTTTGTGTTTTCTTTAGGGAATAATAAATCTTTATTTTTATTATATTCAGTTATATATCTCATGATTTCTATTCTATTTGGTAGTCTAGTTAATGCTCCTCCAGTTCCTACAATATATTTTACTTCAGTCAAATCTTTTCCCTCTGCAATTTTACTTTTTCCACTTGTCCCATATACACATCTTATTCTTCCTGAATGTCTTAGTGTGGCTCTAATTACAGCTTCCTTTGTAAGTCTTTCTACAAATTTTATTTGATTTACACTTTTAGGTATTGGTATATATTCTTCCATAATTTTATCTATATTTATTTTCAACTCTTCTTCTAAATTTTCTTTACCAATCAAATTAACTATATTCTCCATATTTACATAAACACCTAAATCGCCTTCTACACTTCTTTTCGCAGTTGGCTCTGGATTTACTAAAATTCTGCTTATACCTTCATTTCCTTCTGTAACTGAATGTAAATCTGTTGTAGCTCCTCCTACATCTATAGTTATTAAATCCCCTATATATTTATATAACAGTTTTGAAGCTTCCATAACTGCTCCAGGAGTAGGTGTTATATTTTCATTTACCATATCTTTTATATGTTTCATTCCTGGTGCATTAGTTATATGCTCTTCAAAAACATCTTGTATTATTTTTCTAGTTGGTTCTATATTTAATAAATCTATTTTAGGATAAACATTTTCTGCTAAATAAAGTTTATAATTTGTATCTTCAAATATTAATTTTATTTCTTCTTGATTTTCTACGTTTCCTGCATATATAATGGGTATCCCTAAATTTATACCTGCAATTAATTCTGCATTATATATTGCTGTATCTCTTTCTCCATAATCGACTCCTCCTGCTATTAATATTATATTTGGAGAAATATTTTTAATTTCTTTTAAATCTGTTCTTCTTAACTTTCCAGCTGTCACTTTATGAATAACTGCCCCTGCACCCAACGCAGCTTCTTTAGCTGCTTTTGCAGTCATATCATATACTAAACCATGAACGGTCATTTTTAAACCACCTGCAGCGCTAGATGTAGCAAACATATCATCATATTCAATAGATTTTACACCTAAATTTTTGCACAATTCTTTTATAGCTCCATTTAAACCATTCCTTACATCTCCGCCTTCAAATACAGTTGTTGGTGCTTGACCCTGGCCTATAAAGCCAGGGCTATCTGTGTTAATGTTATTGAAAGCATTTACAACAGTTGTTGTACTTCCTATTTCAGCAACTAACACATCAATTTTCATATTATTTTTGCTCCATTTCTCTTCTTTTTTCAACTAAGAAAGTAGCTACATTAATACCTTTACTATTTCTTCCAAATCCAGCATCAACTCCCTGTTGAACTGCTATTTCAGGTGTAACTTGAGTTCCTCCACAAGCTATCATAATTTTATCTCTTATTCCTTTTTCAATGCAATATTCATTTAATTTTTTCATGTTTTTGTAATGAATATCGTCATGACTTATTATAGTAGATGCAAGTATTGCATCAGCATTTAATTCTATAGCAGCATCAACTAATTTTTCAACTGGAACTGATGTACCTAAGTAATGACATTCTATTCCAAATCTTTCTATACCACCATGTTTTATATCTATTATCTCTCTAAGTCCTACAGAGTGTTCATCTTCTCCTACTGTAGCACACACTATTTTCATTGGTTTTGCTTCAATATCAGCTCTTATTTCATCATCTGTTAATACTTTTGGTTCTTCTGGTATTACAAGTTTATCTATATCAACATCAAATGGAACTTTTCCTTTTAGCTCTATTCTAGTTCCTTCAGCTGAGTGCATTACTTCTCTATGGATTACTTCAACTTCTTCTAAATTCATTTTTTTAGCAAATTCTATTGCTGCAAATTCAGCTGTTCTTATATCAGTTGGAAGCATCATAGTTATCATAACTATACCATCAGCACACCATTCCATTTCTGGTTTTATTTTACTAGTTTCTCTATATTCTTTAGTTTCTTCTAATCTAACATTTACATTATCCACTTCATCTAATTCGTCTATATAAATTATTTTATCTGGATCTTCAAAAGTACATCCTCCGATTAATTTTGATGGGTCTTCTGCACAAGTCCCATCATATTGAGCTACATTATTATATCCATAGTGAGCTGTAACAGGAGCTAAGTAATCTTCATCTCTTTCATAAACAGTTCCTACTCCAACTCCACCATTTATCTTTCTAGATATTCCATCCCCATTTCTTTCAGGATAATTTCCTGAATCAACGAAAAATCCATCTTCTACAGCTTTGAAGTATCCTCCTACTTCAAGAATTTCTTCCATATAAAGAACTGCTCTTTCTTTTAATTCTCTTGCATTTGTTCTTAAAAGTCCTACATCTTTTAATTCTATCATTTCCATTAGTCCATCCATACCAACTAGCGCTTGTTTTGCTGTATCACAAGCTTCTATATTATACATATGCCATGGAACATTTCTACCTTCATCTGGTGTTATTGTTGATTGTATATCCGCTCTTGTTAAAACTGAAGTTAATAAGTTTAGTACATGTGTAACAGTTGCTTCTCTTGTTGAAGATTCCATATATTTAGTGTTCATTTGAGCTCTCATTTTGTATTCATCAAAAATTTCTCTTAGTGCAACAGCATATGGTAAATCCATTTTTAAACAAGGTGCTGGGGGTGCTGTTGGAGGAACTGTTGATAAACATATATTATCTTTCTTTATACCAACCTCATAAGAAAATACTGAGTTTAGAGCATGTTGTACCATAAGTTCTGGCATTACTTTCCACGCTTCTCTTGCTGTTGCATTGGCATTATGAGCTCCATCTATTTGAGCCATATCTGCAAATGCCATTATATTTTTAGCTTCACAAGCATCAACGAAAGATCTTATCATATTTATATTTCTATAAAGTACGTTATATTGAGGGTCTTGGTGAGCTCCATTTATTCCTTCTTCAGCAAACATAACAGCTACTTCTGGTCCTGCAACTCCACTTACATAAGAATGGTAATTTATAGGTCTTCCAACTTCTTCTTCTATAAAATCTAATGCCTTTCTTTGAGCTCTTACTTGTTTTCTAGTTATAGGAACTCCACCTATACCTTGTGGTGTTCCTTCTATAAGACCATCAAAGTGAGATTGACCTGCAGTTCTTATTACCATTAAATGATCTGCCCCATGATATGCTGCCATTCTCATTCTTCTAATATCATCTTCAAATCTACCAGATGCAATTTCTGTAGTTATTACTGGCAATGGCTGTGGATCTATATAGTTGAAATATTTAGCAGATGGAAGTGCTGTACTATCCTTTAGAGGTGTTGAACAATCTGAGTATTCAAAAGGACCCATTTTTAGTCCCTTTTGAGGCTCTCTCCATGTCCATCCTCTTCTTTTAGGTCTATATTTATCTAAATCTTTTAATATATATTCTATATCTAATTTTTTATTTTCTTTTAACATTTCGCAGCCTCCTTACTAAATAAACTAACTACTTCATCCCATCCTTCTCCATTAACTAACATAAGACCAGCTTCTCTTATACTGATATCTTTTTCTTTTGCTAATTTATAAACTACATGACCTGCTCCTTTACTTATAAGCCCTCTATCAAGAACACCTTCTATTATTGGTTTAGCTTCTAGTGATGAAAATCCCATTCTTAAAAGGACAGATCTTTCTATAGATGGAGTTGTATTCTTTTTCCCTAACTCTAACATAGGTTGCATAATTTGATGAGCTAATTCCCAAAATTTATCATGTATTTCTTGATCACTTAGATTTTGTAGATGTTTTCTTCTTTCTGTAAAATCATCTTCTCTCTTTTTCATATACATTCCCTCTCCCTATTAAAAATCTATAAATTTTTCACCCTTATTTCATCAACTGCACTAATAACAAATTCTTTACTGCTCTTTGTATCTTTAGCTAAGAATTCTATATCACTATCGTTCAATTCAGTTACATTATTGTTTACTAGACAGTTTCTTATATATGATTTTCTAATTTTATCAAGATTTATATCTGTAGCTTTTAATAAACTTGGATGTGATGGTAATATTAAATTTTCACCTGGAACTTCATCATCTGGGTTTCCAAATTTAATTTCTATTCCATTTTCTCTAGCAAAAGTGAGTTGTGGACATATATGTTTACCAGCACCAGTATATTCTGTTTCTTGAACTACTATTATCTTATCTTCATCTAACTCTTGTGCTAATGCAAATGCTGCTGTTAGAGATGTATTTCCTGCTGGACCTCTTTCTATACCTTCTAATTGAGCTAATAATTCTGTTATATAAAACACTTCACCTTGTTTTACCATTACATATCTATCCATATATCTAAGAGGTCTTGCTGCTGATCTTGGTACATCTGATCTATCAGGCCAAGTGCAAAATGGTATACCAAATCCTGTGTGTCCTGTAGTAAATGATTTTTTATTGAATTGATTATCACTTGCCATATGAAGTCCTTTTAAATCAACACTTGCTCCTACTACTTGAGTATTTAAAGCACCTGCTTTTATTAAACCTCTAGCAGTTCCTGTTAGGTTCCCTCCACCTGCATTTGTACAAACTACAACATCTGGATCTTTTTTATATTCTTTTCTAAATTGATTAGATATTTCATGACCTAATGTCTCTACTCCTGCTATTCCAAAAGGAGAATATAATGAAGCATTAAAATATCCAGTTTCTTCAAGCATTGCTAAAAATACATAAAATAATTCTGGTCCAACTGTTAATTGAACTACTTCGGCTCCGTAAGCTTCACATTTTCTAGCCTTTTCTATTATTTCTGGTTGACCTATACCTTTACTGTCGTAGCATTCTTGAACTATTATACACTTTAATCCTTGCATTGCTGCTTGAGATGCTACTGCTGCACCGTAATTTCCACTTGTAGCTGCTATTACACCTTTATATCCCATTTTCTTTGCATGATAAACTGCGGTTGCAGCTCTTCTTGCTTTAAAACTTCCAGATGCATTGCAAGCTTCATCTTTTACAAATATTCTTGCTCCTTTTCCTTTTGGAGCTACTTTTCTAGCTAATTTTGTTAAATTTTTAAGTTCTATTATAGGTGTATTACCTACTCCATATTGAGACTGTATTCTTTCTATTTCATCTAAAGTATATCCTGTTTCACTCATCATTTTTTCATAATCAAAAGATACACTACCAGATTCAAATACTGTATAATCTATTCCTATAGCATTTTTCATTATTTCATTATTTCTTCCCATTACAGCTTCATAACTCATATCCCTAGTCATTTAAACCACCTCCAAATAGAATTTCTTTTGCTTGTAAGCCTATTTGAAGTAACTCTGGTATGCATTTACCATAATCATGTGTATAGTAAGGATTTACTTTTACTAAGTTTCCATTTACTTTTCTTCCTGTTATAGTAGTTATTTCTACTAAATCTCCAATATTTGCATCTTTATTTAAAAATCCTTTTACCCACATTTCTAAAGGAACTTGTTTAGTGTCATCTGGCACTTGTGGTGCTCTATCTTTGGAATCTAGCACTACATTATGTACTATTACCCAATCATTTTTCTTTGCAACCATACTAATACCCCCTTGTTATATTTCTAATTAACTTATTTATTCTAAGCTTCTACTTTTTCCTCAATTTCCACTTCTATTAACTCTCTTACATCTCCCATCATTGCTCTTGGTACTGGTATATCTAACATAGTTTTTAATCCTGATCTTGCATTTATTATATGAGGTATAGAGTTAACACACATAGCTATTGTACCTATTCCTCCTGGTATTTCTGGTGTTATTTGTAGATTTATATTCGGAGTCCCTTGTATAGTTATATAATCTCCTGTATTTTGACCTTCTAAATGAGGTAATATTTGTTGAGGATGTTCCATTTCTATTTTAACTTCATTATCTACGTATCCATATCCACATTGTCTACAACCTGCAACATTACCTGCTTTAACTTCTGCATAATTAGATTTTCTATAAACTGAACTCATTATTGGTTCTCTTGTTTGATCTACTTTATTTAAATTCCATCCAATTCCTTTAGTTATCATATTTATTGATTCAATAAATCCTACATGACCTGCTATAGATCCATCTTCTGCACCTTTTTCAAATGCTTCTTTAGTTATACCTACACCTTGTTCTATCATAACTGCTTTTCCAAATGGAGATAAATCATTTACTCTAGATGCTTTTATATGATTAACTTCTTCACAAGTCCCAGATAATGCTAATATTAATAAATCTAAAACAAATCCTGGATTTATCCCTGTTCCTAATACGCTTACATTATTTTCTTTGGCTATCTTATCTAATTTTTCTGCTAATTCCGGTTCTTGAGCCATTGGATAAGCCATTTCTTCAGCTGTTGATATAACATTTATTTTCTTTTCTAGCACAAATTTTATTTTATCAAAAGCATTTCTTGTAAATGAATCCGTAGCTAATAACGCAACATCTATACGTTTTTCAGTAAATACTTCTTCTGGATTAGAATTAATTATAACTTCTGGTCTATCTAACTTTTCTACACCTAAAACTTCGTACATACTTTTTCCAGCTCTTGCTTTATTTCTATCACATACACAAACTATATCTATTCCTTTTTTATTTAATAACATTCTTGCCATTCCACTTCCCATTGCACCAAATCCCCATAACCCAACTCTAACATTTCTCATAAATCATTTTCCCCCTTTTCAATTTGTTTGTTTTATATTTATAGCAAATCTTATGCCATATACTTATTTATTTTTTTGTTTATATTTTTTATATTTTACATATCGCTAATAAGAATATATTCACAATAAAATTTTTTATTATGATTATATTCTTTATGATTAAATTTTCTGACATTTCTCACTTTTCAATAAAAAAAGAGCAATAAATCTTGCTCTTAATGCAAAATTTTTTGCTCTTTTTATATACTAATTCCTTCTTATATTATACTTTTTTATTTTATACTGTAAGTTTTGCCTACAAATTCCTAAGATAGCTGCTGCTTTTGTAACATTATCTCCAGAACGCTCTAAAGCCTCATTTATGTATTTTTCTTCTATATCAGCTACAATCCAATCAAGAGGTCTCGATTTAATATCTATAAAATATTGATCCCCATTTTTCCCACTATCATATTGATTTATATTTATCATATCTTTATTTAATATATTCTCATCATCCATCATACTCATACTTGAATAAATTGTATTTTCTAGTTCTCTTACATTACCTTGCCAATAATGTTGTTTCAAATATTGTTTAGCATCTTCAGATATCCTTTTAATATTTTTATCTAATTTTTGATTATATTTATCTATAAATTTATTAGCAAGTAAAATTATATCATCTCCTCTTTCTCTTAATGGTGGTATTTGGATATATATTACATTTAATCTATAGTATAGGTCTTTTCTCAATTTTCCTTCTTCTAAAATTTTATTTGGATTTTCATTAGTTGTTGCTATAATTCTAACATCTACAGGTATATCTTTTGTTCCACCTACTCTTCTTACATATCCCTCTTGTAATACCCTTAGTAACTTAGCTTGAAGTTGAAGTGGCATAGAGTTTATTTCATCTAATAATAAAGTTCCTTTATTAGCTTGTTCAAATAATCCTGGTCTATCAATTGCTCCTGTAAATCCACCCTTTGTAGTTCCAAATAAAATTCCCTCTAACAAACTTTCAGGAAGTGCTGCACAATTTTGTGCTATAAATGGTTGTTTTTTTCTACTGCTACCATAATGAATTGATTGACTTATAAGTTCTTTACCTGTTCCAGTTTCTCCATATACTAATACTGCTGCATCACTCTTTGCAGCTTTTTGAGAAATCTTCAAAGATTTTTTTATTGTGTCACTAACACCTATTATATCATCAAAATTATATCCTATCTTTTCTGGTATATGTGACTTAGATATTTTTATTTCTTTTAGTTTTAAAATTTGCTCTGATAAAGATTGTATTTGAGTCATATCCTTTGATATTTCTAAGGCTCCAACTAATTTATTACCTACTATAATTGGCATTGTTGTATTTATAGTTGTAATTTCTTTGCCATCTTTATTTAAATACTTCTGTACATTATCCTTAATTATACATTTACTATCTAATACTTCTAATAATGTACTATTGTTTACCTTCATATTCTTTACAACATCAAAAAAAGATTTATTTACTATATCTTCTTTATTCATACCCTCTAATTTTGCCATAGAATTATTGTATACTATAGTCTTTCCATTTTTATCAATGAAATGAATTCCCTCATCTATGCTTTCAATTATCTTATTAATAACTTCAACATATATATTTTCTTTCATTTCGCCCCTCCTCGTATTAAACTTTCACCTAATACTCAAATCATATTTACGACGATTTACCCTTAAAATAAATATACCAAAAATTTCACCCTTTAATTAATTATATAACATATTCTCTTTATATTCCTTCTTATTTAAATTATGGTATAAAAAAACAGCCAAAATAATTTTAAACTTTTTTGACTGTTTTTATATAAAAATATATTGTTTTAAATACTATTATAATTTATTTATTATCCAAATATTTTAGTAGTTAATGAACATCCTGTACAAGTTGCTGCTATACCACCTAAAGCTGTTTCTCTTAATTCCATTGGAAGAGATTTACCAACTTTATACATAGCATCAACAGTTTCATCAAAAGGAATTATATTTAATATTCCTGCAAGACATAATTCTGCTGATATTAAAGCATTTGCAACTCCTATAGCATTTCTACCTTGACAAGGTGCCTCAACAAGTCCTGCAATAGGGTCACATACAAGTCCCATTACATTTTGTAAACAATGAGATGCAGCATGTAAAGCTTGTTCTACAGTTCCACCCATCATTTCAACTACACCAGCAGCAGCCATTGCAGCAGCAGCTCCAGTTTCAGCTTGACATCCACCTTCAGCACCAGCAACAGTTGCATTTCTAGTTATAATAGCACCTATTGCAGAAGCTGCAAATAAAGCATCTATCATATCTTCATCATTTAATCCATATTCTTTTCCTATAGTTACTACTGCTGCAGGAAGTATTCCACAAGATCCTGCCGTAGGTGCTGCAACTATAAGACCCATAGAAGCGTTTACTTCCATAGTACCCATAGCTGCAACTAAAGCTTTATTCATTAATGTACCACAAACCGATTTCCCATTATTTCTGAATGTAGTTAATTTTTTAGCTTCTCCACCGATTAATCCACCAACTGATTTTATATCTTCTTTAGTAGCTCTTTCAGTAGATGATTTCATTATATTTAAACTAACTCTCATTTTTTCTCTTACTTCTTCTTTAGATAATCCTGAAAGTTCAGCTTCTCTCTCTAAACATATTTCATGCATAGACATTTCATATTTTTTACATTTTTCTAATAATTCTGCTCCACTTGTAAAGTTAAATTTCATAATTTTTCTCTCCTTACTCATTAAAATTTGTCTAAAACTACAGCTTTAGCTACAACTTCAAATTTCTTTAATTGATCTAAAATATCTGCTTCTAATTTTTCATCTGTTTCTATAGTAACAAATGTATAGTCAGAACCTACTGGGCTATTTGTTGACATTGTTGCTATATTTTTATTATTATGAGCAAGAAGTCCAGTTACAAACGATACTGCTCCTGGAATATCTTTTATTTCTAATATTACAGCTGGTCTTGACCCATTAAAATCCAATCCTAATCCATCTATTTCTGTAAGTTTTATATTACCTCCACCTATAGAAGCTCCTCTTACAGTAGACTTAGATCCATCAGCTAAAGTCATTTCCATCTTTACACTATTAGGATGTTCGTTTTCTCCTAGGTCAGTTTTTATAAACTCAAACTTAATTCCACTTTCAGTTGCTATGTCAAAAGAGTTTCTTATTCTAGCATCGTCTGGTTGAAATCCTAATATTCCACCTACTAATGCTTTATCAGTACCATGACCTTTGTAAGTTTCTGCAAAAGATCCATGAAGTAAAAACTTCACTTCTTTTACTGGTTGTCCTGCTATTTTAGATGCAGCTTTCCCTAATCTTGCAGCTCCTGCAGTATGGGAACTGGACGGTCCTATCATATTAGGCCCTACAATATCAAATACACTATAATCTTTAGCCATTATATTACCTCTTTCTTCTTCTTTAAATGTCTTGTTTAGCTTAATTTTAAAAAATATTTTAAAATCAAGTCAAAACAATATTCCATGTCATATCATATTTATATATCTAGAAGATTTAAATTAAATTTTTTATTAGTTTATATAAATAGTATCTAACTTAAACTATCATATATACATATAACTAATATATACATAAATTATTTTATCACATTATTATTATATATAAAAATTCTTCTTAATAAAATACTTTTTTTTAATTTTATTAAATTAAACTATTCCAAATTTGTTTTATTGTTAGTTTTTTTGTAAATAATTCCACTTTATTTTACTTTTTTAGCGTTTTTTGTATATTTATGTATTTTATTTTTATAACCAATTTAAAATGGCCAGTTTTTACTGGCCATTTTGTAATTAATCTTTAATTTTAAATTATAATACAGCTATTACTTCTATTTCAACTTTAACGTCTTTTGGTAATCTTGCAACTTCAACACAAGCTCTAGCTGGTTTATTGTCTCCAAAATATTCAGCATATACTTCGTTTATTGCTCCAAATTCGTTCATATCTTTTATAAACACTGTAGATTTAACTACATGTGAAAAATCTGCTCCAGCTTGAGCTAATATAGCTTTAACATTTTTTAATGATTGAGCAGCTTGAGCTTTTACATCTCCTTCAACTATTTCCATAGTTTCTGGTACAAAAGGAACTTGCCCAGATACAAATAACATATTTCCAGCTTTTATAGCTTGAGAGTATGGCCCTATAGCTTTTGGTGCATTGTCTGTATGTATTATTTCATGTTTCATATTGTAATTCCTCCTTATTAAATAAACCTTTTTCTATGCATATAGCATATGTCATATATAATTATACTATTATGCCTTACACATTGTATACATTTTTTTACAATGTAAACTAAAAACTATTTAGTCCTTAGTTTACATTATAATATACCATATCACGATATTTTATGAATCAAATTACATTTCTATTATTTCAAATCCTGCTTCTTCTATACTTGTTTTTATTTTTTGTATATGATTATGATCAAATGTTTCTAATATAAATTCAGCTTTTTGCTTACCTAAGCTACGTCCAGTTGCTAATGTAGATTGGTTAGCGCTTAATATATTTGCATTATTTTCACCTATTATTTTAGTTAACTGTGCGAATCCACCTGGCTTATCTACTATTATTGTACTGAAAGAATATCTTCTTCCTTCTTTAGCTAAACCAGTTCCTATTACTCTATATAATGTATTAACATCAACGTTACCACCTGATATTACACAAACTACATTTTCATCTTTTGCAGGTACATATTTTTTACTTAATAATGCTGCAGTACTTACTGCACCTGATCCTTCAGCTACAACTTTTTGATTTTCCATTAAGAATAACATACCTTGTGCTATTTCATCTTCTTCAACAACTACAACTTCATCAACTAATTCTTTTATTATTTCAAAAGTCATATCTCCTGGAGTTTTAACTGCTATACCATCTGCTATTGTAGTATCTTTAAATGCAGATGTTACTTTTCCATTTTTGATAGATTCTTGCATTGAAGGTATATTTGCTGTTTGAACACCTATTATTTTAACATTTGGATTTAAAGCTTTAGCTGCAACCGCTATTCCAGATATTATACCCCCTCCACCGACTGGGCATAAAATAGTGTCGACTTTGTTATCTAATTGTTCAAATATTTCAAGAGCTATAGTCCCTTGTCCTGCTATAACATATTTATCATTAAATGGATGCAAGAATGTTGCTCCACTTTCTTTTTGAATTTCAACAGCTTTTGCATAAGCATCATCATATACTAAACCAGTTAAAACTACTTCTGCTCCATATCCTCTAGTTGCAGTAACTTTTGCAAGCGGTGCAGTTGCTGGCATTACTATTGTTGCTTTTATACCTGTCATTTGTGCTCCTAATGCAACGCCTTGAGCATGGTTTCCTGCACTTGATGCTATGACACCGTTTGCCTTTTCTTCATCAGTTAAACTTGCTATTTTATTACATGCTCCTCTTAATTTGAAAGATCCTGTTTTTTGAAGATTTTCACATTTGTAGAAAACCTTTGCCCCTGTTTGCTGGCTAAGTTTAGCACTTTCTAATATATCAGTTTTCTTAACTATATCTTTTAAAGTTTCTTTAGCTTCTCTAACATCTTGTATGGTAACCTTTGTCATTTTAACTCACTCCTGTAAAAACAAATTTTTTCTTTTAATTAATTTTGTTTCTTAACAATTATTATTCTATATGTTTTTTTTACAAAAATCAACATGAAAACGGTTTTTCGTAATTTTAAGATTTGTCTAAAAACAACAAAAAATTAAACAATTACATGTTTTAGAAATAAAAACTTCTTTTTTTGTTAAATAAATTATTTAATTATTATATCTATTTTTAATAATCAAAAGCAATGCACCTTTGATTTTTCAATATGTAACTATTATTTCAATTTCTTATTTCTTAAAAATTTTATATAATTTAGTTTTTAATACTAAATTTACAAGTTTAACTCTTTTATAATATTTTTGAATTAAATTATTTTAATTTATTCATTTTTTCAATAAATTGTATATTTAAAGCTTTTATTATATAATTTTCCTTAAACTAAAAAAGAGTTCATATCAAAATATAAAAATTTGATACAAACTCTTTTAAGTTTCTAATTACTTAACTACTATATTAACTAGTTTTTTAGGAACTGCAACTACTTTAACTATAGTTTTTCCTTCAACTAAAGACTTTATTCTTTCATCTTCCATAGCTATCTTTTCCATATCTTCTCTTGATATATTAGGAGCTACACTTAACTTACCTCTTACCTTACCATTTACCTGAACTACTATTTCAACTTCATCTTTAACTAAAGCTGATTCGTCATATTTTGGCCAATTTATATCAAATATACTTTTATCTTTGCCTATCATAGTCCATAATTCTTCACCTATATGAGGAGCAAATGGAGCAAGTATAGTAATTATAGTTTCTATACCTTCTTTTATAACTCCGTCATTTTTATCATCTAACTCTTTATATTTATACATTTCATTTATTAATTCCATAAGAGCTGATATAGCTGTATTGAATCCAAATTTTTCACTTAAATCTTCTGTAACTTTTTTAAGTGTTGCATGTATTGTATATCTCATAGCTTTATCTTCTTTAGTTAACTCACCTATTTCAGCATTAGACTTAGTTACTTCACTTAACTCATCAACTAATCTATATACTCTATTTAAGAATCTAAAGCATCCTTCAACACCTTGTTCTGACCAATCTAAATCTCTTTCTGGTGGTGCTGCAAATAACACAAATAATCTAGCCGTATCTGCTCCGTATTCATCTATTATTTCTAAAGGAGATACAACGTTACCTTTAGATTTACTCATTTTTGTACCTTCTTTAAGAACCATACCTTGAGTTAAAAGGTTTTTAAATGGCTCGTTAAAGTCTATCATACCCATATCTTTAAATGCTTTAACGAAGAATCTAGAGTAAAGTAAATGCATTATAGCATGTTCTACTCCACCTATATATTGATCTACAGGCATCCATTTATTAGCAGTTTCTTTACTAAATGGCTCATTTTCATTTTTAGCATCTACATATCTTAAATAATACCAAGAAGAGTCAACGAAAGTATCCATTGTATCAACTTCTCTTCTAGCTGGCTTTCCACAATGTGGGCAAGCAGTAGTCATAAACTCTTTTGAAGTTGTAAGTGGAGATTCTCCTTTTCCTGTAAACTCAACATCTGTAGGTAAAAGAACTGGTAAGTTTTCTTTCTTAACTGGAACTACACCACAGTCTTCACAATAAACTACAGGTATTGGACATCCCCAATATCTTTGTCTTGAAAGTAACCAGTCTCTTAATCTATAATTAACTGTTTTCTTTCCTATTTTCATTTCTTCTATTTTATTAACTATTCCTTTAAATCCTTCTTTAACATCTAATCCATTGAATTCTTCAGAATTTATCATTTTATCATCTTCATCTATAACTTGTATAACATTTAAATCATATTTTTCAGAAAATTCCTTATCTCTTTCATCATGAGCTGGAACTGCCATTACTGCTCCAGTACCATAGTCAGCAAGTACATAGTTTGCTATCCATAAAGGAACTTTATTACCATTTAAAGGATTTACAACATATCTTCCTATAAACATTCCTTCTTTTTCAGTTTCTGTAGAAGTTCTTTCTATTTCAGTCATAGTATGCATCTTTTGAATAAAAGCATTTACATTAGCTTCATATTCAGTTCCGTCTACTAATTCCTTAACTAATTCATGTTCTGGAGCTAATACCATATAAGTAACTCCATATGTTGTATCTGGTCTAGTAGTAAATACAGTTACTGATTTGTCAGTACCATCTATATCAAAAGTTATTTCTGCACCTGTGCTTTTTCCTATCCAGTTTTTTTGCATTGTTTTAACTTTTTCTGGCCATCCATCTAAAGTATCTAAGTCATTAAGTAATTCTTCTGCATATTGAGTAGTTTTAAAGTACCATTGTTCTAAATCTTTCTTTACAACTACACTATCACATCTCTCACATTGTCCTTGAACAACTTGTTCATTTGCTAAAACTGTTTCACAAGAAGGACACCAGTTAACAAAAGATTTTTTCTTGTATGCTAGTCCATGTTCTAAAAACTTTAAGAATATCTCTTGTGTAAACTTATAGTATTGAGGAGTTGAAGTTGCTACCTCTCTATCCCAGTCATAGCTAAGTCCAAGTAACTTTAACTGACCTTTCATATCTTCTATGTTTTCCATAGTCCACTTATGTGGATGTATTCCATGCTTTATAGCTGCATTTTCTGCTGGAAGACCAAATGAGTCCCATCCCATAGGATGTAACACATTGTATCCTTCCATTTTCTTAAATCTAGCTACTACATCCCCTATAGAATAATTTCTTACATGACCCATATGTATTTTCCCTGATGGATAAGGAAACATCTCTAATGTGTAATAATTTGGTTTTGTTGAATCTTGAGTGTTAGTTTTGTATTGATTATTATCTTCCCACATTTTTTGCCACTTAGCTTCAACTTCATTTGGTTTATAAACGTTCATTTTTTCCTCCTTAAATTTAATTATTTATAATTTAATATATAATAGTTATTTTATCCATTAAGTGATAAATTTAACTTCTCAAAAATAAAAAAATCCCCATCTCCTAAACTTACGTTTAGGGACGAGGATATATCTTCGCGGTACCACCCTAATTAGTCTATTACTAGACTCTCTCATGCAGTCTTTATACCAACTACGGTTTAAATAGATATACCTAGCAAGTTCAAAGCTATATTTTATTAGTTTACACCAAACACTAACTCTCTGAAAAAACATATACTTTTACTACTCTAGTCTATTTAATAATTTTTTAATTTTAAAATATAATAATTTATCTTATCATCTTTATGCTAAAGTGTCAACATCTACATAAGGAGCATCTTTCCATAATTTTTCTAAATTATAGAACCCTCTATTTTCCTCATCAAATATATGAACCATAATATCTCCATAATCAAGAAGAACCCAAGTTTGAGCTCCATGTCCTTCTTTTCCTCTTGGTTCTATTCCAAGCTTAGTTAATTCATCTTCTACATTATCAGCTATAGCTTTAACTTGTCTTTGAGAAGATGCCGTAGCTATAACGAAATATTCACACAAGCTTGAAACCGCTCCTACATTTATAATAGATATATCTTGTCCTATTTTATCATCTATTGCATCATATATAACCTTTGTGATTTGTTCTACTGTCATATTGATTCCTCACTTTCATAATTTTAAGCACATTTTATTATTATACCATAAAAATTCTACTATTAACTATTGTATTTTTATATTGTTTATTATATGTATATTCTTAATCTATTATAAAGTTTCTTTCATTAAATAATTTCTTGCGCTTACAGTTCGAGGATGTATTAATTGTTCGTTATCTATCACAAATTTTATAGTATTATTAAAAGAAGTTAAAAGTGCTTTGTCAAGTTCTCCACCATAAGTTAATTTTCTTAATGTTTCTGCTTGTGGAAATTTTCTTCCCTCTTCTATTAAGTCTGCTATGTAAATTATTTTTTCTAATAAACTCATATTTTCTCTTCCTGTAGTATGATATTTAACTGAGTTTATTACATCTTCATCTTCTATTTCAAACTCATATGTTGCAATATATGAACCTATTATGCTATGTGATAATGCTAAATTATCTTCTTCTAATTCATCTAAGTAAATTTCATATTTATTGATATAATCTTCAACTTCACTAAGTTCTAAATATTTTGCACAATCATGAATAATTCCTGCTAAATAAGCTTTGTCTTTGTCACAATTATATATTTCACTTAATCTCACAGCACAATTAGCTACATTTAATGAATGACTAACTCTTCCCTTAGGTAACATCTCATCTAATCTCTTTTTTATATTTTCTAAATTCATCTACTCATCTCCATATCATATAATTTATTTTCATATATATATTTCTCTACACTTTCTGGTACTAAATATCTAACTGATTTATTCTCTCTTAACTGATTTCTTATATACGTAGAAGATATATCTAATGATGGCACATAAACACTTAAAATTTTAGCATTGTATTTTTTTATAAGTTGTTCTATCTTTTCTTGTGCTTTTAATACACTTATTCCTGGTCTAGTAGCTGCTATAAATGTTGCTAATTTAAAATTTTCTTGTACATCTTTCCATTGTTCAATGTCACATATGGCATCTGCTCCAGTTATAAAATATATTTCTATATTTTTATATATTTTTTTTAATTGTCTCAAAGTATCTACTGTGTATGTCCTTACATTTCTGTTTACTTCTAAGTCTAAAACTAAAAAGTCTTTATTATTAACCGTTGCAAGTAATACCATATTATATCTATCATACTTGTTTGTTATGTCTTCTGGTTTATGAGGAGGATTTCCCGATGGTATAAAAAGTATTTTGTCTAATCCATACTTATCTCTAATAAATTCTGCCGTTGCTAAATGTGCATAATGAATTGGATTAAATGTCCCTCCCATTATACCAATCCTTGTAGTTTTATTATTTTTTTTGAACTGTTCTAGTTTACTAGTATTTTCTACCTTACAATCATTAACTAGATCGTTAATCCTCATAGTCTGTCTCCTTTATACCAATTATATTATTATTGTATCATTATTTTTTGTTTCTTAAAGGTAATAAATTGTTTTTTTTAGTATATAATCATATTTATAACGCAAAAAAAAAATTTTAAAATAAATTTTTAACTTATTATATTTATATTTTCTTATTAAAGTAAGTTTTTGATGTTTTTTATTAATGCTTTATTAATATTATTTACAAAATATTAAAAGTTTCTAAATTTATATAATTTAACATTGTTAATATAATTACATAAAAAAAAGGAGATTTATACATGGCTATAATTACTAAAATCGAAGCTCAAAAGAAAAATACTGAGAGGGTTAACATATACGTAGATGACGAATTTTTCATAGCTATTTTTAAAGAGCTTGTTTTTACTTTTAATTTAAAAAAAGGTATTGAAATAGATGAACAACATTTACAATCCATATTAAAAGATGAAATGTATATAAAAGCTAAAAACAAAGCATTAAATATTCTATCTAAAGCTGACCAATCAGAAAAAAAAATCAGAGAAAAACTATCAGTTGATTTTGAAGAAGATACAATTGATAGTGTTATTGATTTTTTAAAAAAATACAACTTTATAAATGATTCTATATTAGCACAAAAAATTGTAAATACTAATGTGAATTTAAATAAATGTGGTAAAAATAGAATTAAGCAAAATTTATATAACAAAGGTTTAAATAAAAATTCTATTAACGAGGCTGTATCTGAAATAGATAATGATGTGGAATTTGAAAATGCTATGTATTTAGCAAAAAAAAGATATGAAAGAGTAAAAAATGAAGATAAAAGGAAAATATATCAAAAAATTTCTCAACATCTTATTTACAAAGGATTTAGCTATGATATTGTAAAAAGCGTATTGAATAAACTTTTAAATTTTGATGAATCTAATATTTAATTTATTATGATATAATGTTAAATGTACATTTCGGATTATGATCCAGGAGGAATTTTTTTATGAAAATAGTTGTCGGAATACTAAGCTTTTTATTAGGTTTATATAATGTTATTCAACTATACAAACAAGATAGAATGAACTAAATAAATTAAATTTTATAATTTAAAAAGGAGTAGAATCAAAATTATTTTTTGAAACAACTCCTTTTTTTCCGAATTATATTGCTAAAAACAATATGGTAATCTTATGTTTATAAATCCATTTAATCTTTTAATTACTTATAATAATTATTGAACAAATCAACTAACCTTCCATTTGATTTGAATCCTAATTCTGATAAACTTCTATCTATAATATTTAAAACATAAACTATATTTTCTAATCTAGCATTTTCTCCCATGTGTCCTATTCTTAAAATCTTATCTATATATTGTCCTAAAGATGTCGCAATAAGAGTATTGTATTTTTCTAGCATATAATTAGTTAATTTTAAAGCTCCTATTTCCTCTGGTATTTTTACTGCTGTAACAGTATTTGAATATCCTTTATCTAAAAACAATTCTAAACCATAATCTTTTATAGCATTTCTTATAGCTATAGCTATTTTTTCATGTCTTTCTAAAACATTTTTAACTCCCTCTTCTATTATGTTATCTATTGCCTTATCAAGCCCTAGTATATCATTTATTGGCATGGTATAAGGAAAAGACTTATTTGTATAATAATCTACCCATATTAATAAGTTACAATAAAATCCAACTATTTTACTTTTTCTACTTATCATAGATTTTTTTGCATCTTCACTTACACTTACTATAGTAAGTCCTGGAGGTGCAGAAATTGATTTTTGTGATCCTCCTAATGCTACATCTATTCTCCATTCATCTACATCTATATTTTCTCCCATCATAGCAGCAACAGAATCTACTACTGTTAATATTCCATGACTTTTTAAAATAGGGCATATTTCTCTTAAATTATTTAATACTCCCGTTGGAGTATCACAGTGCACTATTGTAGCGTATTTAAAATCATTATCTTTTTCTAAAAAACACTTTAATTCATTAATGTTTATATCTTTTGTATAGTCACTTGAAAAATATACAGCTTCTCCACCATACATAGTTACAAAATCAGCAAAACCATTTCCAAATATTCCATTATCAATTACTAAGACTCTATCTCCCTTTTCTGTCAATGATGCACAAGCAGCCTCAAGTCCTAAAATACCTTCTCCAGATAAAATATAAACATCATTTTTAGTATTTAATATAGAAGCAATCTTATCACATGTATTTTTATAAAAATGAAAAAAATCATTATCTATATCTGGATTTGTAGCTTGTTGAACTCTCGCTAATCGTACATTTTCTCTAACATTAGTTGGTCCCGGTGTATAAACTACTTTATTATTCACAATAAAATTCCCCCTTTTGTTTATTCTAATATAATTATATATTACTAATAAATTTCATTATACAATTTATTGTTATTTTTTAATTGTATCAATACATTTATCCATTATTTCTCAGGAAATTCTTCATATAAAATCTATTTTTAATAATATTAGACATTTTAATAATAAATTTACACTCTTGAAGTTACAAATTCTTCTAATAAACAGTACTTCTATTTTTAAAATTTTTAATTAGTTCATTTTTTTATCTTTAATATAATATTTTTTTAACTTAATGTTAAAATATATATAAGTTTAAATTTTTATTAATTTTTAAAATATAATAAGGAGAAAAATATGATAGACTTAATTTTGCTTGGTTGTGGAGGAAATATGCCCATGCCTAATAGATTTTTATCTTCTTTATTTATAAATTACAGAGGAAGAAAAATCCTAATAGACTGTGGCGAGGGTACTCAGGTTTCTATGAAAATGAAAAATTGTGGTTTTAAAAATATAGACTTAATATTTATAACCCATTTACATGGAGATCATATTATCGGTATTATCGGACTTTTATCAACTATAGCTAATAGCTCAAGAACTGAAGATTTAACTATAATTGGTCCTGTAGGTATAATAGAAGCTATGAAAGCAATTAGAGTTTTAGTTGAATACTTACCATATAAAATAAATATAATTGAAAATCCAGTTGGAAAGTTTTCATTAATAAACAATGAATTAAAAAACATCGAAATATCATCTATAGAATTAGATCACTCTACTGAATGCCTCGGGTATAGTCTATATTTTAAGAGAATCCCTAAATTTAATATAGAAAAAGCCATTGCTAATAATGTTCCTAAAGAATTATGGCAAAAACTTCAAGAAGGAAAAGAAATAATTTTTAATGGTAAAAAATATAGCCCAAATATGGTACTTGGTGACGACCGTAAAGGGCTTAAAATAAGTTATATAACTGATACAAGACCACTTTTATCTATCCCAGATTTTATTAAAGATAGTGATTTACTTGTTTGTGAAGCTATGTACGGAGATGACTTAGATATTTCAAAAGCTGTTAAAAATAAACATATGACATTTAGAGAAGCAGCTAATTTAGCACGCTTAGGAAATGTAAATAAACTTTTACTTACTCACTTTAGTCCATCTCTAGATTATCCTGAAAATTATATAGAAAATGCAACTAGCATATTTAAAAATACTATTATAGGAAAAGACCAACTTGAATTAAACTTAAACTTCAAAGATTAATATAAGAAGTTTAAATGTAAAACCCCTGATAATTATATAAGTTTATAAACACTTTTATTAATATCAGGGGTTATTTTTAATAAAACATAAAAATTATAAAAAGCACCTGTTCTCACAGATGCTTGTAATTTATCTTCTAGCTGCTCTTTTAGTTGGTTTACCTTTTTTAGTAACATTCTCATCTTTAACTCTAACTTTAGCTTGAGTTTGGCCTGGGAATATTATTTTAGGCTCTTCATTGTTTTTCTTATATATAGTAAATTTAAAACCTATAGCTTGAACAAATTCAGCTCTTAATGCTTCACATACTGCATTAGCAGTTTCTTTAGTATCAAGTCCTGCATTTTCAAGTATTGTAATTTTAACTATTTCTCTACTTTTTAACATTCCATCAAGTTGTTCTAAAAAACTTTCAGTTACACCATCTTTACCTATTTGAGTAATAGGCTTTAAAGTGTTTGCTATAGATCTTAAGTATGCTCTTTGCTTACCTTTTAACATATTGTCACCTCTTATTTCTTTTCCTAGTTATAGAATTCAAATTCTATTTCGTAAATTTTAACTGTATCTCCATCTTCTATTCCCATCTCTCTTAGTCTGTCAAATACACCTTGACTTTCCATAGCTTTTTGGAAATATTGAGTAGATTCCATATCCTCAAAGTTAACAGAGTACATAATTCTTTTAAGAGATTTACCTTTAACAACATATACTCCATCTTCTATCTCTATGCTTAAACCACCATCTTCATTGCTTTCATCTAATTCTGGTCTATACATTTCTTCTTCTGTAACTAATTCTACGTCTTCTACTTCTTTTAATATAGTAGAAACATAAGATATAACTTCATCTATACCTTGACGTGTAGCTGCTGACATTTTAAAGACTTTGTATCCTCTATTTTCTAATTCAGATTTAAAATCTTCAAATATACTTTCATCTTCTAATATATCAATCTTATTAGCTACTACTACTTGTGGTCTTGAAGCTAACTTTTCATTATAAAATTTAAGCTCATCATTTATTTTATCAAAATCTTCTAATGCATCTCTACCTTCTACTCCAGAAATATCTACTACATGAATTAATACTTTTGTTCTTTCAACATGTCTTAAGAAATCATGTCCAAGTCCAATCCCTTCAGCAGCTCCTTCTATAAGTCCTGGTATATCTGCCAAAACAAAACTCTCTCCAAACTTAGTTTGAACAACTCCTAAATTCGGAGTTAACGTTGTGAAATGATAGTTTGCTATTTTTGGCTTTGCCTTAGTTACAACTGATAAAAATGTAGATTTACCTACATTAGGGAATCCTAAAAGTCCAACATCTGCTATCATTTTAAGTTCTAATGTTATCCATCTTTCATCTCCATCTGTTCCTGATTTTGCGAAAGCTGGAGCTTGTCTTACTGCATTAGCAAAGTGTTGATTTCCTTTTCCACCTCTACCACCTCTAGCAATTACCGCTCTATCGCCTTCAGCTTTTAAGTCTGCTAAAACAAGACCTGTTGCTTCATCTCTTATTACTGTACCAGCTGGTACTTTTAAAACTAAATCGTCTCCGTTTTTTCCAGCTTTTCTTTTCTTACTTCCATCTCCACCTGACTCAGCAAGATACTTTCTTTGGTACTTAAAATCCATTAAAGTTCTTAATCCTAAATCTACTTCAAAGATTACACTTGCACCACGTCCACCATCTCCACCATCAGGTCCTCCTGCTGGAACGTATTTTTCTCTTCTAAATGCTACCGAACCATTACCACCGTTACCGGCTTTAACAAAAATTCTAGCTTTATCTATAAACAAATTAATCACCTACTTGATTAAAACTTTTTTATTATTTTATCCTAAAAAGATATTTAAATTCTTATAAATGTCCACTTATAAGAAAAAGGAGTGCATCAACACTCCTTTTTAGTATATTACTCAGCAACTGCTACTGGATATATACTTACTTTCTTTCTTTTCTTATCTTTTCTTTCGAATTTAACTGTACCGTCTATTAATGCGAATAAAGTATCATCTCCACCTTTACCTACATTAGTTCCTGGATGTATTTTAGTACCTCTTTGTCTTACTATTATACTTCCTGCAGTAACTAGTTGTCCGTCGAATCTCTTAACACCTAATCTTTTAGCAACAGAATCTCTACCATTTTTAGAAGATCCTACCCCTTTTTTAGATGCAAGTAACTGTAAGTTCATGTTTAACATTTGGAGTCACCCCCTACTTTTTTAAGATTTTTATATTTTTTGGGTATTCCCGTTTAATTTCTTCAATAGCTAATTGAAAATGATTTAATAATAGTTGAGAATTTGCTAGATGCGCATCTTTAACAATACACTCTATATGGCCTTCTTTTCCTATTACACTTTCAAATTCAACTTTCTGTAATTTGTCTAAAGAATTTATGACTGCAACTGCATTAGATGTAACTGCAGCACACACTATATCATAACCTATTTCAGCATAATCAGCATGTCCCTTTAAACAAAAACCTTGAAGCATAAAGTCATCATTATAATAATATTTAACTTTTATCATTATAATCCACTAACTAAGCGTTTATTTTTTCTATAACTATCTTAGTGTATGGTTGACGATGTCCTTGCTTTCTTCTGTAGTCTTTCTTAGCTTTATACTTGAAAACTATTATTTTCTTAGCTTTACCTTGTTCAACAACTTTTGCTTGAACAGAAGCACCTTCAACAACTGGAGCTCCAACTACTAACTCTCCGTTTTTAGTGCAAGCTAATACTTCATTTAAAGTTACAACATCACCTGCGTTAGCTTCTAACTTTTCAACGAATAATACATCACCTTCAGCAACTTTATATTGCTTTCCACCTGTTTTTACTATAGCGTACATTAAATACACCTCCTCGGTCTCAAACTCGCCATAAAAGGTACCTCATAAGAAGATTTAAACCTGTTCTGTGCGGCATTACAGTTATTAATAATACTACTATCTTGTCGATTTGTCAACTAGCTATTATAAATAATATTTATTTTTTCATGATGCATCTCGTCATCAGATTGTAGCAATACAATTATACCATATTTTTTGCTTATTTTTTGAATTATATCCATAAATTTATCTTTTATAAGTATATAATTATTTATATTTAATTCTATAGTTATATTTTTATAAGATGTATGCTCACTTATTCTCATTATTTCTTTTTCTATGTCATCTAATATATATTTAATTGACTTTATAACTGCATCTCCTTCACAAGACAAGCATTTAGTCAAATAGTAATCATTTACTGAATTTTTTTCTCTTTTTCTTGCAACTTCCACTAACCCTAATCTAGTCATTCCTAAAACTTCAGACTTTCTTTTGTCTTTTTGTAGCTCACTATTTAAAGTTTCTATCAAATTATCTTTATACTCTTTTTTATGCATATCTATAAAGTCAATTATTATAATTCCACCTATATCTCTAATTCTTAGCTGCCTAGCTATCTCTATAGCAGCTTCTATATTGGTTTTATAAACAGTTTCATCAAGTTTTGCACTTCCTGTAAATTTGCCTGTGTTAACATCAATCACTGTAAGTGCTTCCGTTTTATCAATTATTAAATATCCACCACTTTTTAACCAAACTTTTTTATTAAGACATTTTTTAATTTGTCCTTGTACTCTATATAAATCAAATATATCTTTATTTTCTTCTAATGTTACTTTTTTTACGTACTCATTATTTATAGATTTTAATATAGTTTTTATTTCTTCATATTTTTGTATAGTGTTTACAACTATTTTATCTACAGATTCATTCATATTATCTTTTATATATTTTGTAGCTAAGTCTAATTCTTTATATAACAATTTAGGTCCAATACCTAACTTATACTCTTTACATATTTTTTCATATTTTTGTTTTAGACTTTCTATATCTTCCAATAGTTCTTCTCTATCGCATCCTTGTGCTTCCGTTCTTATTATCAAACCTAAATTTTCTTTATTAATAGAGTTAACAATTTTCTTTAATCTAAATCTTTCTTTTTCATTAGTAATTTTATTTGACATAGTGCATCTATCATTTGAAGGTATATAAACTAAATATCTTCCAGCCAAACTTATTTCTAAATTTAGTTTAGCACCTTTAGTCCCTATTCCTTCTTTAGCTATTTGAACTAAAACTTCTTGTCCTGATTTAATTTCTTTATTTTTATATAAAGGAAGATATGCTAATTTTTCAAATCCCACATCTACAAAACATGCTTCTATTCCTGGTTTTACATTCTTCACGATACCTCTATATATATTTGATACTACCTTGCTTTCTATGTTGTCTTCTATAAGTAGTTCCATCAATTTATCATCTTCTAATATTGCTGTTTTTTGAGATGATACTAAAGATTCTATTATTATTTTTTTCATTAATTCACTTCCTTTGCTTATATATTAACTATAATATCAAAAAGGTGGGTAAATACCCACCTTTAAATCTTCTATATATAATTTTTTAATTACATAGGAGAAACTAATTGCCCATCTTCAACTACATATAAATCTCTTCTTAATATATCTACATCTAAAGGATCCATTTCTAATTCTAATAAATCTAATATTTTAGGTATAAATATGTTGTTATTTAAATTAGCCTTAGAACCTGTAGCTATAGTAGCTGTAAAAGTAAGTGATTTATCTTCTAAACTTAATAAGTCAAAGTTTTTTATCATTGGTCTTATGTTAGATTCCACTATTTTACCTTTTTTATTTTTCTTAGTTATCATTATTTCTTCTTGATTCATAAAATCTACTATTTTGGATTTTATAAATTCTTTGCTTAATGCTCTCTGTAATTCTATATCGAATAAATATTCACCATATTCTATTGTAGAAGCTAAAGATTCAGTTTGACTAGTTATTTCCTCAGCTTTAATAAACTCTATCCCCGGTGGAAGTTGTTCATTAATTCTGTTTAAAAATTCTTCTGTAGTTAAGTCGTCTTCTATCTCAATATCTACATATTCTCCCTGACTTTCAGTTCCTAATGCTAGTGCATTTCCATAACTCATTTTGGGATGAGGGTTAAATCCTTGTGAATAAGATAATTCTATTTCAGCTCTTCTAAATGCTCTTTGTAATAATCTTTGTACATCAAGGTGTGATATATATATCATATCTCCCTCTTTTTTAAATTTAACTCTTATTATTTTACTCATAATTAACATAACCCCTTTCCTATGTCATGTGTATTTATTCCACACCCATTACATTTATGTCTACAGTCAGGAGATATTGTATATTGTTTTGCTTTTTCATTTTCTCTTTCTAAGAACTTCTTAGTAACACCAACATCTATATGATCCCAAGGGAATACTTCTTCATATTCTCTTTCTCTATTAGCATAAAACTCTATACTTAAATCATTTTTCTCTATAGCGTCTTTCCATGTATCTAAATTAAAGTGTTCTGACCACCCATCAAACTTCGCTCCAGACTTAAATGCATCATATATAACTTTCCCTATTTTTCTGTCTCCTCTAGCTATAACAGCTTCCATTAAACTAGTTTTTGAATCATGGTAGTTATATTTTATGTCTCTATTTTTTAACTTTTTAACTAAATGTCTTTGCTTTTCTATAACATCTTCTGTTTTATCTTGTCCATGCCATTGGAATGGTGTAAATGGTTTAGGTACAAATGTAGAAGTACTTACTGTAACTCCAAAGTTTCTTGTTAGTTTTCCATTATGAACATTTCTGTATGTATCTATAACATCATAAGCAAGTTTAGATATTCCATCTAAATCATCGTAAGTTTCAGTTGGAAGACCTATCATAAAGTAAAGTTTAACATTATTCCATCCCATTTCAAATGCTTTTCTAGTAGCATTTGATAAGTCTTCTTCTGTTACACCTTTATTTATTACATCTCTTAGTCTTTGAGTACCTGCTTCAGGTGCAAATGTTAAACCTGATTTTCTTACTTGTTGTATTTTTTCAGCTATCTCCATAGAGAAATTATCTAATCTTAAAGATGGTAAAGATATACCTATATTCTTAGGTGTATATTCTTCTACTAAATAATCTGTAAGCTCTGATAATTGACTATAATCACTTGTACTTAAAGAAGATAATGATATTTCATCATATCCAGTATTCTTAACTAAAGCAGCAAGAATTTCTTTAAGTCTTTCTACACTTTTTTCTCTTATCGGTCTATATATCATCCCTGCTTGACAGAATCTACATCCTCTTGTACATCCTCTGAATAATTCTAAAACTATTCTATCGTGTACAGTATCTATGTAAGGTACTATTAATCTATCTGGGTAATCTACATTTTCTAGATTTTTTATTATTCTTTTCTGTGGCTTAGATGGTACATCTTCTCTATTTGGCACAACTTCTTTTACAGTCCCATCTTCATTATATGAAACATCATAAAAACTAGGTATATAAACACCTTGTATCTTAGATACTTGATATAAAAAGTCTTCTCTTGTAGTCTTATTTTTCTTCCATTTTTTGTACTCTGATATTACTTCTAGGTTTACTTCTTCACCTTCACCTAAAATTACTATATCAACAAAATCAGCTAATGGCTCAGAATTATAAGCACAAGGTCCTCCTACTAATATAAATGGATCATCTAATTTTCTTTCCTTTTTAAACAATGGTATATTAGCTAAATCTAATATATTTAATATATTTGTATATGAAAGCTCATATTGAAGTGTAAATGTTACAAAATCAAAGTTAGTTATCGGCTCTCTTGACTCTAATGCGAATATTGGAATATTTTTTTCTATCATTATATTTTCCATATCAATCGCAGGAGAATATACTCTTTCACAAAATACTTCTTCGTCTTTATTTATTACATGATAAAGTATATGACTTCCTAAATGACTCATTCCAACCTCATAAAGGTCTGGGAAGCATTGTGCATATCTTATTAAGTTTTTATTTGTAGTATCTTTATGAATCGAATTTATTTCATTTCCAAGATATCTAGCAGGCTTCTCAACCTTCTTTAGTACTCTCTTTAATTCTACCTTATTCATTTATTATTGAAACCTCCAATAAATTTTATTGTTTTATAAGCATAAGTATTATTATACACGATATAATATTATGTATCAAAAGTTTATTAAAATATCTCTTTGTAGTTTTTCCAATTTATTTCATAATTATATGATTAATTCTTTTTATTTTTTATAAAAATTCATAATAACTATTAATATTAGTTTTCTAATGATTTATAATTAAACTATGCATAAATCATTTTTTTGTTTGAAGCATAACTATGTGGGTATAATCTTTATATCACGTTAATTTTAGGAGGAATCGTAATGAGTGGAGTATTTAAAATAAAAAAGGATATCTACTTTACAGGTGTTGTAGACAAAGATTTAAAAGTCTTTGATATAATAATGGAAACTGAATTCGGAACTACTTATAACTGCTATTTAATCAAAGACGAAAAAACTGTTTTATTTGATACTGTAAAGCCAAATTTCAAAGAAGAATTTTTAAACAATATATCAGAAGTTACTGATATTAAAGATATAGACTATGTTGTAATTCATCATACTGAACCTGATCATGCTGGTAGCTTAAAATATATCTTAGACTTAAATCCTAACATAGAAGTTTTCTGTACTAAAGCAGCTAAATTATACTTAGATGAACAAATAAACAAACCATTTAAATGCCATGTTATAAAAGATGGAGAAACTTTAAACATAGGAAAGCGAAATATTAAATTTATAACAGCACCTTTCTTACACTGGGCAGATACTATGTTCACTTATATCGAAGAAGATAAAACATTATTTACTTGTGATGCATTTGGATGTCACTTTGCAAGTGTAGATGCTGATGCTGTTGAAAGTGAAGACTATTTAAAATCAACTAAGCACTACTACGACTGTATAGTTAAACCTTTTGCTAAGCACGTATTAAATGCTATAAATAAAGTTGTTGAACTTAATATCGATTTTGATACTATATTAACTTCTCACGGTCCAATGCTTACTAAAGATCCAATGGCAGCTGTTAAAAGATATCTAGATTGGTCAACTGAAGTTATCAATACCTCTAATCAAAATCAAATTGCTGTATTCTATTTATCTGCTTATAATAATACGTTAGTAATGGCTAAAAAAATAGAAGAAGGATTAATTTCTCAAGGAGCAAAAGTAACATTATACGATTTAGAAAATATAAATTTAAAAGAAATGCATGATGCAGTTGTTATGTCTAAAGTTATATTACTAGGTTCTCCAACAATTAATAGAACAATGGTTAAGCCTATGTGGGATTTATTCTCTGTTATAGATCCAATGGCTAATCAAGGTAAAATTGCTGGAGTATTCGGATCTTATGGCTGGAGCGGAGAAGGAATAACTATGGCTGAAGCATTACTTAAATCTATGGCTTTTAAAATGCCACTTTGTACTATAAAGAAAAAATTCTTCCCTTGTGATGAAACTCTAAATGAATGTTTTAATTTAGGAGTGGAATTTGCTAAACTAGTGAAATAATTAATATATAAACAAAAAGGTGAACTCTAAAATATGAGTTCACCTTTTTGTTTATATATTAATTTCTTTGAATCTTAGTTTTTCTAACTTCCCTCCAAGCAAGCTCTCCTCTATCTAGCGCTTTTATAAAAATTTCCGCTGACGCTAAATTAGTTGCTATAGGTACATGATATACATCACATAATCTAATTAGAGCTTGTATATCTGGTTCATGTGCCTGAGATGTAAGTGGATCTCTTAAAAATATAACTAAATCAATATCTTGAGTTACCAATAAAGACCCAATCTGCTGATCTCCTCCTAAAGGTCCTGAAGCTAGTCTATTAATTTTTAGCTTAGTTTCATCCATGATTCTCTTTGCTGTTGTTCCAGTTGCATAAAGTTTATATCTACTCAATATAGATTCATAACCTATACAAAATCCTACAATTGTATCTTTCATTTCATCATGTGCTACTAATGCTACATTCATATATACCTCCGTTATGCGTTAAAAGTTTATCTTCTTCTTTCTCATACATACATTTAATACCAACCCTAAGTTAGCTAAAGATGTTAATAAAGAACTTCCTCCATAACTTATAAACGGAAGGGTTACTCCTGTTACAGGAATTAAAGCTACCGTCATCCCAATATTTTGTATTACTTGATATGCAAACATACTCATTACTCCAACAACAATTAGAGTTCCATAAAAATCTTTTGCTTCCCGCGCTATAGAAAGCATTCGAATTAAGAAAAATGTATATAGACCTATTACCAATGCCATACCTAAAACACCTAATTCTTCACCTATTACAGCAAATATAAAGTCACTTTCTTGAACAGGTAAGAATCCTTCTTGGTTTTGACTCCCATTATACAGTCCTTTTCCTGTAAATCCACCTGAACCTATCGCTATCATTGATTGAATTACTTGATAATTTCCCTTAAGTGTTGGATCTTCAGGACTTAAAAATGCTTCTATTCTTTCCTTTTGATGAGATGCCATCACCATATACATAAGAGGCATTGATACTAACAGTATTATTATACCTCTTTTTATCAATTTCAAATCAAGTCCTGCTGTAAATAACATCCCTACTATTATACAACTAAATACTATTGCCGTTCCTAGATCTGGCTGTGCAAACAATAATCCTAAAAATGGAGCTGCGTAAATTAGTAAAGGAAGTATTTCTTTTATATTATTTAGTTTACCTCTCTTTGATTCAACTATCTTTGCATAACTTAATATAAAAGTTAATTTAACTAACTCTGATGTTTGAAAATCTAACGGTCCTAAACTCAGCCAAGATCTAGCCCCACCCCTTTCAGCTCCTATCACTGGTACTAAAACTATAGCCAAAAGTACTAAACTTACTATATAAAACGCTTTATAATACTTCCCTAAAAAATTATAATCAAATAATAGTATTGCTATTATCATTCCTACACCTAATATAAATGCTATTACTTGTTTATATATTTGTCTAAAACTTCCTGTTTCATTTGCATGTGTTGCACTACTTAATATCATAAGCCCAAATGAGAATATTACTAAAACTGTAATTATAAGTTTCCAATCTAACTCTTTTATTAACTTAATTGTCGACTTGTAATTTATCAAACTATCACCGTCTTTCTAACCTTTAAACTTAAATAAAGGGGCATACATCTATAAAGATGCCCCCCTTTGAAAATCATATTAAATCTTTCTTTCTTTTATATACTTTAATGGTATATTCGCAACTAATGCAGATACCGGCATATCTTCTTGATCTCCTCTTGATTTAGACATTTTTATTTCTAAACCATCCTCATCTATTTCTGCATAATTAGATATAACTCTTAATATATCAGATTTAATCATGTCTAAGAATTGGGGAGAACAATCCACTCTATCATGAACTAAAACTAACTTTAATCTTTCCTTTGCTACAGACTTGCTAGTTTTAGCTTCGTTAGAAAAAACTTTAAATATATCTAACATGGATAATCCTCCTTCACTACTTGGCCATACCAAACATTTTTTTTATCTTACTAAAGAAGTTACTTTCAGGTTCAACTTCTACTAATGGTATATCATGTCCTAAAATCCTTTTAGCTATATTCTTATATGCCCTTCCAGCACTAGATTTACTGTCTAAAATTGCTGGCTCTCCTTTGTTAGTTGATACAATTATACTTTCATCATCAGGAACTAAGCCTAATAATTTTATAGCTAAGATTTCAATTATATCTTGCTTGTCCATCATATCACCACGTCTAACCATATCTTGTCTAATTCTGTTAATTACCAACTGAATATCCTTTATTTCATTTGCTTCTAACAATCCTATTATTCTATCTGCATCTCTTACAGCAGATACCTCTGGATTTGTCACTACTATAGCTCTATTAGCTCCTGCTATAGCATTTTTAAATCCTTGTTCAATACCAGCTGGACAATCTATTATAATATAATCAAATGATTCTTTTAGCTTTTCACATAGATCTGACATTTGATCTACAGAAACTGCATTTTTATCTCTAGTTTGTGCTGCTGGTAATAAATATAAATTTTCAAATCTTTTATCTTTTATTAATGCTTGTTTAAGTCTGCAAGTACCTTCTACTACATCAACTATATCATATACTATTCTGTTTTCAAGACCCATAACTACATCTAAGTTTCTAAGTCCTATATCTGCATCCACTACAACTGTTTTTTTGTTTTCTAGGCTTAGAGCAGTTCCTAAGTTTGCTGCGGTAGTAGTTTTTCCAACCCCACCTTTACCAGATGTTATAACTATAACTTCGCTCATAAAATACTACCCCCTATGGATTCCTCGTTATTTTATTATTTTAGGCAAATAACTTTCTATTATGATTCTTCCTTTGCTCACAAAGGCTATTTCTGGCATAACTTCTTTATCTTCATCATAGGATTGTTCATCTTCATCATCATCAGGTGCTTCTGCAATATTTTCTGATATTTGTAAAACCTTTGGACTCAGATGATTAGCAACTACATATGCCTTATCATTCCCATTAGCTCCTGCATGTATAAATCCTTTTACACTTCCCATAACTGTAACATTTCCTCCAGCTACAACTCTTGCTCCTGAACTTATATCTCCCATAACCACAGTATTTAAAGTTGAGTTCACTTGTGAGCCTGGTTTCATATCAGTCATTACAATTATATCTCCATCAAATTCAACATTTTCTCCAGATCTCAAGTTATTTATATATTTAGTTCTAAAATTATCAACTTCTCTTTTTATTTCTTCTTCAATGAACTCAACATCAAATCTAGATACAATATCATCTTTGATTTGTATAATTTGTATATCGCTTAAACAGTTACAGTTAATAGCACATATTTTAGCTCCATTAAAAAAACCTATAGACGTTTCTAGCCTATCTATTAAACTTTCTTTTATTTCATCAAAAGATGCAACTCTTTTAATATTTACTATTAGCCCTCTCTTACTGCCTTTAAACTCTACTAGTTCTTCAGCTGTAAATTCTTTTAAAGACATAACAACCTCCAGAGTGATATATAATTTTATATATTCTTCATTATAATTTCAAATCCTCTTATTTTTTAATTTGAGAAGTGAAATTTATACCTTTATTCTCCTTAGAAGTCGAGCTGTCAGAACCTTCATTTTGATTTGATTCTTCTTTATTTTTACTCTTCGTATCATCCTTTGTTAATCCAAAATACTTTCCTATCATCTCTCTTACTGGTAAAAGAGCAAAACTACTTTCCTCTCCTTGAGGTATCATAGCCACAACAGCTATTTCAGGATTATCCGCTGGAGCAAATGCAACAGACCATGCAAATGAACCATAATTTGACTTATATTGATCTATCTTATCATCACTTAATTTCGGGTTCAATTCTTTTATAGCTTTTCTTAAATAAGTTGCATTAACCTTGTCACTATCTTCTAGTTTAACACTTACTCCCTCTTTAAGCTCTTCTTCAAGTTTTTTTCTTTCTTCTTCTTTTAAATCTTTACTTTTTAGTTGATCTTTAATTTCTTCTTCTTTTTCCTTAGTTAACTTTGCTTCTTTTTCCTTTTTTAAACTACCTGCTAATTTTTTTGCATCATTTACTGAAACACCATAAGCAGATATATTTTTTAATAAATATTCATATTCATTAGCTGTTGGTATCTTACCACTTTTTTCAGCAGTTCCTGTTTTAGCTGCGACAGTCACTCCTAAATTTGCAAATAAAGTCTTAGACCCACTGACTGTAGTAACTCTTTTCATACCTTCTACTAAATGTTTTAAATTATCATTATTTTTAAAAGGTATTTTTTTTGAACTATTAGTATCTATATCTACAGATGAATAATCATTAGATATACTTCTATCTATAACAGATAAATCCACTAAGTTACCTCCATTTGCTATAGATGCAGCATATCTTACCATCTGAGCAGGTGTGTATGCATTTTCCCCTTGTCCTATTGCAAGGTTAAATGTATCTGCAGTACTCCACTTAGCAAAGTTAAGATAACTAAATACTATATTATCTGCTAAACTTTCTACTTTATTTTCTTTTACTTTTAATTTTGTAAGTCTTTCCATAGCTTCTACTCTACCTGGAGTCTTATCTTCGGCAGCCCAACTAACTATTTCTTCTATTCTTTCGTTGTATTTTTCAGGATTTTTAGCTTTAGTTATATCCGTAAAAACATTTTGCATCTCTTTACTCAAATAATTTCTCAATGTCGCTTGAGTTGTAATTAATTTTTGTTCCTTACTAGGTACACTTCCTGCTCTTTCTTCTATTTCATTAGACAAGCCAGTACGTTCATTTAATCCAAATAATTTTGCATATTCAAGTATTTTATCCGCACTCATTGATTCACTCGGATTTTTTCCACCTGTCCAATTTTTACCTGTAGCAATAGTATAGAAATATATATTACAAGATTCTTGTATTGCTTTATATAAATTTGTTGATCCATGATTCTTTTTAAATTTATGCCATACATAATCACCAAATGGTCTATTACCTAAATAAACAACTCCTGGATCACTTATTGTGTAATTAGGATCTAATCCATTCTCTAATGCTGCCATACCAGTTATCATTTTAAAAGTAGATCCTGGTTGGAACACACCTTGAGTTGATAAGTTCAATAACGAACTTGGTGCTAATAAATCATTTTTATTTTCTGGCTGTAAAGCTTGATAATCTTCATAAGATATTCCTGTTACAAATTTACTAGGATCGAAATCAGGATAACTAGCCGTTGCTAATACATCACCTGTTTTAACATCAATAGCCATAACAGCTCCTGATTTTGCATTAGGTGCCGTACCTGAAACGGTCTTATTTCCAAAATCACTTTCAAAAGTTCCTCCGCTTCTAGCAACTTCTAATGTTCTTTTCAATGAACTTTCTGCTACTTCTTGTAAATCTTTATCAATGCTAAGATATACAGTCTCACCTGATTTAGGCTCAGAAACTTCTAGTTCTTTAGTAACTCTACCTAAAGCATCAACTTGAACCTTTTTATATCCATCAGTCCCTTTTAACTTTCCTTCATAGCTAGATTCAATTCCAGCAGTACCAATCATATCTCCCTTAGAATATTTTTTTTCAGTTTTTGATAAATACGAGTCTTCTTGAGTAGAAGACATTTTTCCCATATATCCTATTACATGTGAAGCAAGTGATCCATTTGGATAATATCTTACAGGTTCTATAGAAACCGATACTCCAGGTAAATCTATAGCACTTTCTTCAATCTGAGCAATAGTTGATTCACTTATATCTTTTGCAATTGTAACTGGATTATATTGAGAGTATCCTTGAGATTTTATTAAATCCCTTACAACCAAGATTTTTCTCGCATCTGCATCACTCAATCTAGAATCAATTTTATAAATTGCATCCTCAGTTCTTATTTGTTCAAAAGCTTTTTTTGCACTTACATTAAGATCATCAATTTTGTATCGTCCTAGCCAGTCATTCTTATTTTTTTCTTCTGTAAATATCCACTTTTTCACAAGAATAGGTGGATAATATCCATTTTCATTTAATTTAGATTGTAGTTTTGAAGAATCTAATTTTTTTTCTTCTTGAGATAATAGACCTTCATCAACTAGCTTATCAACCAAATAATAAAAACTTTCTTTTGCGTTCAATTCATCAGGTATACCATTATTTTTTTTATACTCTCTTATATTTTTATCAAAAGTATAGTAATACTTTCCGTTTTCTGTATATATGGGAAACTCATCTATATATTCTTCATTATTTTCTTCTAATAATTTAATTATTTTAAGAGATATATCATTTGCCATAGATTTCCCATCAGAATCTGTCCTATTAATTCCATCTCCTGATACTTGAACTGTAAATAAATTTTTATTTCCAGCTAATAATCTTCCAAATTTGTCCCTTATTTCACCACGAGCAGCTTTTACAGGAAGTTCCTTATACGTCTTATTTTCTGCTAATTCTTTGTAATGTTCATATTTGAAAGTTGTCATATAAACTATTCTCAATAAAATTATTACAAAAACTACTAATATAATATTTTTCATTATGATAAATCTATCATTTTTTTTATTTTCTTCCATGCACTCACCAACTAATCTTCTTTAAGTTTTAATACTGATTTTTTAGATAATCGATACAATACTAAACTAAGTAAACTATTCATTAATGGTATCATAATGATTCCTTTAAATGCTAATACCAATATACTGTAGCTTTTATAAACTAATGTAACTGCAAATATGTTAACCATAGAATCAAATAAACTAGTAATAAAAACTAATGCAAATATAGTTATAGAACTTTCTTTATATATTTTATCTCTTAGATGGCTAATACTATACGCTATAGCAAATAGTATCAACGAATTAACACCAAATACCCCACCTACAGTTACATCCTTTATAAACCCTAATATACCTCCTATTATACCTATTTCTAACTCATCTAGATATAAAGAAATTATAGTTATATATATAAGTATTAAATTAAAACTTACACCAAATACATTAATATAATTTGTGATGCTATTTTCAACGCTTACCAATAAAATTCCTAAAAGACAAAGTAAAATTCTCTTCATTTTTTATAATCCCCTTTATCCTATATTCCTTGGTTCAACTACTGTAACATCATCGACATTTTTAAAATCTGCATAAGGCTTAACAATAACATATTTTAAAGACTTATTTTTATCTTCAATGACCTTATCAATTTCTCCTATTGGTATTCCCTCTGGGTATAGCCCTAAACCAGATGTTAAAACCACATCTCCAGGCAATACTTTATAAGATGAATCAAACATATATCCTTGTAAATAGCCTTTATTTTTATAAGTATCTTTATTTTCTATATTGGTATTCTGAGTAATAACACCTTTAAAATTAGAATCTTTCAATAATTTAAAGCTTACAGATGACTTAGTATCTAATAGCGAAATTGCTTTGCTATAGTTTTTAGAAACCTCATAAACTACTCCAACTAATCCACTTCCGTTCATTACTATACTTTCCTTTTTAACACCTGAATTACTTCCAGCTCCTACTACAAAACTTTCATACCAATTACCATCATTCTTTCCAACAACACTAGCTGATATGCTATTAGCTTGATATTTTTCATCAATAAAATTCAAAGATTTTTTAAGAGAATCTAAAGATTCAACTTCATCTATTTTTTTATTTAAATTTTCTATTTCTGCTTGTAATTTTTCATTTTTACTTTGTAAATTTTCTATTTTATTAGCATTATTTTTAAAGTTTAATAAGTCTTTAAAATTACCTTGTAAAAACGTAAATCCATTGTTAAATCCTCGTTCTAATGTAGCTGTTGCATCTAAAACAACACCTGTATTTAACGGATTTTTACCTGAAAATCTTCCAATTGATATTCCTACAATTCCAATTAAAGTGATAGCAACTACTCCTGTTGCTACCACTTTAAAATTAATTTTCTTTTTTTCTTTTTTATTTTTATCAAATTTCAAGTCTATCACCAACTTTATTACTTTCTAGTATTCATCATTAATACTTTTTCAAATATTTCTTGATCTTCTACTGATTTTCCAGTTCCTAAAGCTACACAATCTAATGGATTATCTGCTATTTGTACTGGCATACCAGTTTCTTGTTTTACTAATTTATCAAGTCCTCTAAGTAATGCGCCCCCTCCAGTTAACATTATTCCGTTTTCCATTATATCTGATGCTAATTCTGGTGGAGTTTTCTCTAAAGTTGATTTTATTGCATCTACTATTGAGCTTATAGGTTCTTTTAATGCATCTCTTACTTCTGTTGAAGATATTTCTACAGTTTTTGGTAATCCTGAAATTAAATCTCTACCTCTTATTTGCATATTAGTCTCTTGATCATCCTTAAATGTAGATCCTATGCTTATTTTTACATCTTCAGCTGTTCTTTCACCTATCATAAGGTTGTACTCTTTTTTAACATAACTTACTATAGATTCATCAAATTCGTCTCCACCGATTCTTATAGATTTCGCAGTTACGATTCCTCCTAAAGAAATTACTGCAATTTCTGTAGTACCTCCACCGATGTCAACTACCATATTACCTTCTGGCTCTTCAACTCTAAGACCAGCTCCTATTGCAGCTGCCATAGGTTCTTCAATAAGATATGCATCCTTTGCTCCTGCTTGTCTTGCTGCTTCTTCTATAGCTCTTTTTTCAACTTCTGTTACTCCGAATGGTACACATATTGCTATTCTAGGACTTACAACTCCTTTTTTAGCTGCTGCTTTTTGTATAAAATAGCTAAGCATTGATTGAGTAACATCAAAATCAGCTATAACTCCATCTTTCATAGGTCTTATAGCTACTATATTTCCAGGTGTTCTACCTATCATTCTTTTAGCTTCTTCTCCTACAGCTAAAACTTCCTTACTATCATCTCTTATTGCAACAACAGATGGTTCTCTGACTACTATACCTTGTCCTTTTATATAAACTAAAGTATTTGCCGTACCTAAGTCTATCCCCATATCTTTTGTCATTTTATTGAATCCAAATATTGATCCAAATCCTTTTTTCTCTTTTTTTTCTTTCTTTTCCTTAGCCATTTTATTGCTCCTTCCTACTATATAAAAATCAAATTATCATATTTTCTTTAAAACTAAAATATAATCCATCACCTATGATTATATGGTCTATCACTTCGATTCCTATTAATTCTCCACATTTTATAAGTCGTTGTGTGACATCTTTATCCTCTTTAGAAGGTTCGATACTTCCTGATGGATGATTGTGCATTAATATTATTTTATTACTACTTCTTTTTATAGCTTCTCTAAAAACTTCTCTTGGATGAACCAATGACGAATTTAAAGTTCCTACAGATACATCTATGTCCGATATTATCTCATTTTTCGTATTTAAAAGAACCACCTTAAAAACTTCTCGTTTTTGATATCTCAAACTCTCCATATAATACTTGTAAATATCCCATGGATTCTTTACTCTGTATTTTATTGGTTTATAACTTGCAACTCTTATACCTAGTTCTAAAGCTGCTTTTATTTGAGCTGATTTAGACAGACCTATTCCTTGTATTTTGCATAATTCTTCTAAGGTCATCTCTTGTAGATATCTTATTCCTTGTAAGTCTTTATTTATTATATAGTTAGCTAATTCAATAGCATTTTTTTGTTTAGTACCTGTTCTAATAATTATAGCCAATAATTCTGCATTTGATAGGCTTTTAACACCATGAACAAGCATTTTTTCTCTAGGTCTTTCTTCTAATGCCATTTGCTTTAATGTCTTTGACTCATCCAAAGACTTTTTCAGCTAAATCACCCTCCATAAAAAAGATTTATACCAAAATGTCCTTTTAATAAATCGCTTAATCTAGAAATGGGCAATCCTACTATATTAAAGTAATCTCCTTGAATTTCTTCTACTAATAAGGCTCCATATCCCTGTATTCCATAAGCTCCTGCTTTATCTAACGACTCATTGGTCTGTATGTAATCTTTTATATCCTCTTGTGATAATTTTTTAAATTTAACATTACTAACTACATAGTCTAATACCTTTTTATTTGAGACTAAATTAATTAAACTAATTCCAGTTATAACTTGATGTGTTTTTCCTGATAATTTACTTATCATTTCATAAGCTTCATCTAAATCTTTAGGCTTACCTAATATAACATCATCTAATACCACTATAGTATCAGCTCCTATAACTAAATCATTTTTATATTCAGACGCTATATCCATACATTTTTCAAAAGCTAGTCTCATTACTACCGATTTTGGTGGCTCATGTTCTAATATAACTTCATCTATCTCACTTTTAATTGTATCAAATTTCATATTTGTATTCTCTAGAATTTCTTTCCTTCTAGGAGATGCTGATGCTAATATTATATTCATTTGTTCACCTCATTATTGTACTTAGAATTAGTACTTATTTAGTTTATCACTATATTGTAAAAAATTCAACGCAAATGTCGAACGATTTGATTACACAATTGTTATATTTTTATATTTTTTTTACTTAGTTTATTTCCACTCTTTATGCAATCGTTTTCCACTAGGAAAATATGAGGATATTAATTTACGTATTAGATATAAAAATTGGTTAAACCTTTCATTTACATATTTTTTGATTATATTTTAAATATAACTATTTAAAGGTATGGAAAATCCATACCTTTATCTTATCCATATTATATAATTTTAATAGCCTTTTTCGGACATTTTTCCATACATAAATGACATCCAACACATTTATCAGGATCAACCTTATGTTTTTCTTTTAACTCTCCTTCAATTGCATCAAATTTACATTGTTTCTTACAGACAGTACATCCAACACACAATTTTTCATCTATTATTACTTTTTTTCTCTTAGTCAAGTCGCCTTTTATAACTTTTGTTGGACATTTTTCTACACAAACCATACATTGAACACATTTATCATAATTTATTTTTGCTATTTTATTTTCAAATTCAATTGCTTCAAATTTACAAGATTTAGCACATAACCCACAGCCAATACATCCCACACTGCATTTTTCTTTGACTGTTTTACCAAACTCTTTACTATTACATTCTACAACTACTTGTTGCTTATAAGGTTTTTTAACTATTATACCTTTAGGACAAATATCTATGCATTTCCCACAAAGTACACATTTCTCTTCATCTATGACTGCAACTCCATCTTCTATAGATATAGCTCCAAATTTACATACATCTTTACAAGTCCCAAGCCCTAAACATCCAAACTTACATGCTTTAGCTCCTGAGTTTAAAACGGCTGCTGCTCTACAATCTGATATTCCTTCATATTCATATTTATTCTTAGCCTTTTCACAAGTTCCTTTACAAATAACCTTAGCTACTTGTTTTACTCCTTCTTGCTCACTAACACCCATTATAGCTCCAACCTTAGATGCTACAGTCGCCCCTCCAACAGGACATCCATTTACAGGTGCCTTTCCTTCTACTACTGCTGTTGCTAAACCTGAACATCCAGGAAATCCACATCCACCACAGTTTGCTCCTGGAAGTACTTCTAATATTTTTTCTACTCTTTCATCTACTTCTACGGCAAATTTCTTAGAAGCATACTCTAAAATAGCTCCAAATATTAAACCCAATACTCCAAGGAATAATATCGCCTTTAATATCGCCATCTACTTTCCCCCCTTATTTATAGCTTTATAAGTCCTGTAAATCCTAAGAAAGCTATCGACATTAGTCCTGCTGATATTAATGTTATAGGGAAACCTTTAAAAGCTTCTGGTATATCAGCTAATTCTAATCTTTCTCTTATTCCTGCAAATAAAACTATTGCTAATGTAAATCCTGCTCCTGCTCCAAATCCATTTACTATTGTTGGTATTAAAGTATATCCCTTCTCTACATTAACTAATGCTATCCCAAGTACTGCACAGTTTGTAGTTATAAGTGGTAAGAAAACTCCTAATGCTTGATATAAAGCAGGACTCATCTTTTGTATTACCATTTCAACAAATTGTACAATTGATGCTATTACTAATATAAATGCTATTGTTTGTAAAAATTGATTTCCAGTCTTATCTAGTAATTTTTGTATAAAATAAGTTATAAATGATGCTAAAGTCAAAACAAATGTAACTGCTGCACCCATCCCAACTGCGGTATCAACTTTTTTAGAAACTCCTAAAAATGGACATATCCCTAAAAATTGAGATGTTATAACATTATTAACAAGAACTATACTTAAAAATAAAAGAATTAAATTCATTTATTAATCCCTCCCCTATTACGCTTTTTTACTTCTTAATTTATTAAACCCTGCCATTAAAAATCCTAATGTTAAAAATGCACCAGGAGGTAATATAAATAATAGTGCTGGTTGGAAGGAAGCTCCGAATATACTCCATCCAAATATACTTCCTGCTCCTAATATTTCTCTTACTGATCCTAATACTGTAAGTGCTAAACTGAATCCAAGACCCATTCCTAATCCATCAATAGCCGATACTACTGCTCCATTTTTAGATGCAAAACTCTCTGCTCTTGCTAATATTATACAGTTAACGACTATCAATGGTATATATAATCCAAGTGCTTTATCAAGTGATGGAACATACGCCTTTAAAAGCATTCCTACTATTGTAACAAATGTTGCTATTACTACAACAAAAGAAGGTATTCTTATTTTATCTGGTATAAATTTTCTTAACAATGATATAGCCATGTTTGAACAAATTAAAACTACAGCAGTTGATAATCCCATTCCAAGACCATTTACAGCTGAAGTTGTAACAGCTAAAGTTGGACACATTCCTATAACTTGAACAAACGTTGGGTTCTCATCTATAAGACCATTTTTAAATGTCTTAGCTAAATTCATAACTTCTCCCCCTATCTATTTATTAAGAGAACTATTATATACTTGTATAGCAGTATTTACGCCTTTAGTAACTGCTGCAGATGTAATAGTTGCTCCTGAGATTGCTTGTATTTCGTCTTCTCCTGAAGTACTACCTTTTACTAAATTAAGTTTTTTTGCTTCCTTGTCTTTAAATTGATCACTAAATTGTGGTTCTGATGCTTTTGCTCCAAGTCCTGGTGTTTCTGACATATTTCCTGTTTTAATTCCTGTAATTTTCCCATCATTAGATATTCCAACTATAATCTCTATTTTGCCTCCATAACCTTTAGGTAAAACCTTTATAGTATATCCAACTACACTAGAACCATCGGCTCCCTCGTATACTTCTTCTATTAAATTATCAATATTTTCGTAGTCACCTTCATTAATTTTTTTAAATTCAGTCGCTTCAGGAAGTACTTTTTGTCTTGATTCATTATTAGCTTGAATATTCCTTTGTTCTATAACTGGAGCTGTTATTTGATTTGTAGCTCCAAGAGCTAAAGCTGCTACTGCACATATTATAAATAAATTAAGCCCCAACTTAATTATGTTATTCATTATTTTGACACCTCCCCAAATACTCTATTACTAATGTATTTATCTATAAGTGGTGTCACTACATTTACTAATAAAATTGAATATGATACTCCTTCTGGGTATCCTCCATATAATCTTATTACAGAAGTTAAAACTCCTGCTAATACAGCATATATTATTTGGCCCTTATTTGTCATAGGTGATGTTGTATAATCCGTAAGCATGAAGAAAGCACCTAACATAAGTCCACCTGCAAACAACTCATATATTGCAAAATCTATATTAAACCCACCCAAAATAAAAGTTAATATAAACACTGTTCCTATGTAGAACACTGGTATTGTATATTTTATAATTCCTTTATACATAAGATAGACTCCACCTAATAAAATTAATATAGCTGAAGTTTCACCTATACAGCCTCCAATATTACCTATAATCATATCTGTTAAAGTTATTCCACTATTAGAAATAGCTGTCAACCCATCTGATCCTGATTTTAAGAAGCTTAATGGTGTAGCTGTAGTTAAAGCATCTAAATTACCTGAGCTAACCCAATTAACTCCAGTTTTAGTCCATGTAGTCATTGCTACTGGAAATGAAGCTAATAAAAATGCTCTTGATCCCAATGCTGGATTTAAAAAATTATTTCCTATTCCTCCAAAAACCATTTTTACAACTATTATTGCAAATGCTCCACCCATCAAGCTCATCCACCAAGGTAGTGAAGCTGGAACATTAAATGCTAATAATAACCCTGTCACAACAGCAGAAAAATCATTTATCGTACTTTCTTGTTTAGCTATTTTTTGAAATAAAAACTCTGATCCTACTGACCCAAGTATACAAAAAAACATTACATTTAATGCACTTAGTCTAAAAAAATATAATCCTGCTAGCGTAGCTGGAAGAAGTGCTATTATAACCTGTTTCATTATATATGACGTATCTTCATTACTTCTCACATGTGGAGAAGATGATACAATTAACTTACCTTCCATATTCTTTCCCCCCTAACCTATTTATTTGTTAGCTGTTTGCTTTCTCTTTATATTAATTATCTCTTTTTTAGCATTTCTTATTGATTGTAGTAGTGGTCGTCTTGCTGGACATATAAATGAACACGATCCACATTCTATACAATCTAAAGCCCTATGTTGTTCAGCGCTTTGAAAGTCATTTTTTAATGAATATGCACTGATATACAAAGGCTGCAAAAATGCAGGACAGACATTAGTACATTTTCCACATCTTAAACAATTTTGAGGCTTCGGTGTTTTAGATTCCTCTATGCTAAGGCATAGTATTCCTGAAGATCCCTTATTAGTTGGAATATCTATTGTATATTGAGCTATTCCCATCATAGGACCTCCCATTATAACTTTTCCTAACTTTTTATCTTCTCTGAATCCGCCACATTGTTCTATAATTTCCGAAACTAAAGTACCTACCTTAGTTATTAAATTTTTAGGTTCTTTTATACAACTACCTGTGACAGTTGTTATTCTTTCAATTAAAGGCATTCCTGTTTTTATGGATTTTGCTATTTGAGCAGCTGTTCCTACATTATCAACTACTGCCCCTGCATCCATTGGTAAGCCTCCAGATGGAACTTCTTTACCTGTACAAGCATATATAAGTTGTTTTTCTGCTCCCTGTGGATATTTGATTTCAAGGCTAACAACTTCTATATCACTGTAATTTTTAGCTACATTTTGAACTGCCTCTATTGCATCTGGCTTGTTTAATTCTATTCCTATATATCCTTTTTCTACGTCTAGAACTTTCATTAAAGCTCTTAATCCAAGCACTACATCTTCTGGGTATTCTATCATTAGTCTGTGGTCTGCTGTAAGATATGGTTCACACTCTGCACCATTTAAAATTACTACGTCAATTTTTTTGTCGGGTGGTGGTGATATTTTTACGTGATTTGGAAATGTCGCTCCCCCCATACCGACTATTCCTGCTTCTTTGATGATTGATGTTATTTCTTCTTTAGTCAAATCTTCTAAATCTCCATTTGGTTTTATACTCTCATGCAGTTCTTCTTTAAAATCATTTTCTATTACAATACATTGAGCTGATCCTCCAGGAACTTCATGCTCCTTTATCTCAATAACTTTTCCTGAAACTGATGAATGAACATTACATGAAACAAATCCCTGTTGCTCCCCTATTTTTTGTCCTAGTTTAACAATATCTCCAACTTCTACTATTGGTTTGGCTGGTGCTCCTATATGCTGTTGAAGAGGTATATAAACTATTTTCGGACTTTGTGCTCTTTCAATTGTTTTTTTGTTAGAGTACTCTTTTCTATATGGAGGATGTATTCCCCCTTTAAACGTTAAGAGTTGCATCTCTTTACCCCCTTTATTTAATATAAGCATATTAAATTGATATATTATAAGTATACTATATATAATGTAAAATCTTAACAATTGTTAAAAAAATATCCCTATTTTTCAACGTTTTTATAGTTTTTCTATGATTTTACTTTATAAAAAAAAGGTTGTTTTAATACAACCCCTTTAAGCTTTTTGTATGGATTCTATAAATGAAAAGTAACCTTGCATACATGAAATTAACAAACTCTGACTTATATGACTTTGCTGCTCATTCGCTGACTTTGAAGCTGTATCAATTTTTTCATTTACATCCTTAGTATATTTTATTAAATTTTCTTTAAAATAATTCATTTCAGAATAATTAATATTTTCTGTAAATTTACCTAATGATTCTACTATATTTTTTCTATCAGTTAAAATTTTATTATATGTTTCTAAATCTACTTTTTTTGTATTCTTTATCCAAAATGTTGATTCTTCTTTAAAACTTGTTATTAATTTGTTTAATTCCTTAGATATATTTTCTATTTCTTTATATTTATTTGTATATTCTAACGATAGTGTTGGAACTTTCATTTCTGCTACAAATGAATCTGGAAATACCTTTCTTACTTTCTCTAAATAACTTCTAGTAGTATCTTTATCAAAAAATGAATATGTCTGTACTTTTTTTAATTTATCTATTTGTACTACAGAAAAAGGTATCTTATTGTCAGTTAATTTCCCTTCTATTTTTTCCAAGTCTTTATCATTATCTACAGACGCAACTTGTACATCATAAACGCTCCACCCTTCTATTGTTGCAAGTTTAACATTATCCTTATCTTTACTTTCTTTAACTTCATCTGATTTTTTTTGTTTCTCATTTTCGTTAAATACATCTTTAGACTTTTCTTTATCATCTTTTATATTACTTAATTCTTTTTCTAAATCCTTATTTGTTATAATTTTAGATTTACTTAATTTTAGTTTATCTAAAAATGATATTTTTTCAAATAGATTACTTGGCATATGAAAATCATTAAAGATATTACTGTCTTTTAGCTTTATATATCCATATCCGCCTATCAAACTCAAACATAAAATAGTTGTTAAAATTCTCATTTTTTTAACTTGATGTTTTTTATTAAATCCTCGGTATACTCTTCTTCTTTTATTCATTAGTTTGTCCCCCCTAATAATATTATTGATATATATATATTTATAGAGTTGATATTTTATGAGTAAAATTGAAAATAATTAAAAAAAGCCACACATGAATAATAGTATTATATTCATTGTATAGCTTTTTATTAGTAATATGTGAACTTTAAAATCTTCTCGCACCTAATAGTACACCTGACCAATATGATGAACTTAGACTAGTTATTTTAACTTGCTCTGGATTAGTTGGTGTTCCACTACAATGAATAAATTTATTATCTCCTAAATAAATTCCCACATGACTTGGAACTCCATTTCCACCAGTATCAAAATAAACCAAATCTCCTGCTTCAAAGTTACCTTTAGAAACTTCTACACCATAATTTGCTTGATCTCTAGATACTCTAGGTATACTTTTGCCTTCTGCCTTACTATAAACATATTTAGTAAATCCTGAACAATCAAAACTATCTAATCCCTCAGCTCCCCAAGAATACGGAGTTCCTAAAAGTGAATTAGCTAAATTTATAAGTCCAGTTCTATCTGATGATTCTGTTTTATCCTGATTTATATCATTATTTGTATTATTATTTATAGTGTTATTTGTATTGTTATTTGTATTGTTTGTATTATTGTTTACTTGCTCTGTAGTTGGAACTATATACTGACTGCTTCCCCAACCAGTAATTCCATTAGCTAATTTAATCTTATACCATCCATTAGACTTTGCTACTAAATCTACTACTTCTTTGTAATCAACCTTTGATATTACCGAATAATTAGTTCCTGCCCCACTTCTTATATTTAATCTAGGACTAGCAATAATTTTTCCTCTTTGATTACTTATTGATGTATTATCAGATGTGTCCGGTTTTGTTGTATTATTACTTGATTGTCCAGTGCTTTCGTCTATATATTCACTACTTCCCCAACCAATTGTTCCATTAGACAATTTAATTTTATACCATCCATTGGATTTTTGAATTATATCTACAATTTCTCCAAAATTAGCTTTTCCTAAAATAGAATAACTAGTTCCTGTTCCACTTCTTATGTTTAATTTAGGGCTAGCAGTAACTTTTCCTTTATTATTCTGAATCATTTCTGAATTTGAAGTTTCTCCTATAGATATATATTGACCACATCCCCAGCCAGTAGTTCCATTTGGTAATTTAATTTTATGCCACCCATTAGAACTTTCTAAAATCTGAACTACCTGACCTTTATAAGCTTTTGAAATAATCTGATAAGATGTACTTGGTCCACTTCTTATGTTTAATGCACTTGTATTTATTGTTACTTTTTCCATTGCACTAGCTTCTATCGAACTAATTGTCATAGCTACAGCTCCTACTCCTAAAGTAGCAATGGCTTTTTTAATCATACTTTCACCCCCAACGTGTATTGTTTATAAAATGTCATTATTAAAATTTTTCTTAAGTATGATTTAATAATATCCTATTTCACCTATAATTGTAAATATTTCTAATAATTTATAGGAAGTATTTCTATCCAATAATTATCTGGATCAGATATAAAATAAATTCCCATATCTTTATTTTCAAAACAAATGCATCCTAATTCTTCATGCATCTTATGAGCACCTTCAAAGTTATCAACTCTTAGAGCAAGGTGGAACTCATTATCACCTAAATTATATTCTCTATCCCAATCTCTAAGCCATGTTAACTCTAACTTATGATTGTTTATACCATCTCCTAAATATACTATTATATAACTTCCATCCTCTGCTGCTATTCTTTTTATTTCTTTTAATCCTAAAACTTTATCATAAAATTCTAAACTTTTTTCTAAATTTGTTACATTAAAATTATTATGGCAAAAAGTAAATTTCATTTTAGTCCTCCTAATTAATTTATAGTTATTTTTATAATATAATTATATTATAATTTTAGCAACCACCGGATAGTGATCTGACATATTTTTTATTAAAACTTCGTAATCTATAACATTTATATTTGGTGATACAAATATATAATCTATTCTATCTAATCCTGTTGAGAAAGTTAATATATTAGACTTATTAAGTTTTTTTGCAACATCTTTTAGCTTATTTTCATCTATATCTAAGTTGTCCTCATTAAAGTCTCCTACTACTATATACGGCTCTCCTCCTAGTGAGTTTATAAATCCTATTAATTCTTTTATCTGTATTTCTCTTTCTTTTTCTCCTAATCCTAAATGAACATTTATTACATTTAGATTTCTACCATCCACATTTAAAACAGTATGTAATATACCTCTTTGTTCTCTATCACTACTTAAGTATATATGATTTTCACTTTTTATAGGATATTTAGAATACGTAACTAATCCATAATTTAATCCTAAATCAACAACATTAGCTCCAAAATGAGAAAACATATTCAACTCCTCTTTTAAACTACTTACCTGAAAACCAACTTTTGCAGATTCATTTACTTCTTGAAGACATATTATATCTGCATTACATACTCTAAGAAAATCTATTATATCAAATAGCGTAGGAAACATATCTTTATTTAGACCACTATGTATATTGTAACTAACTATCTTAATTTCTTTTTTAGTAGAAAAAAAACTTTTTTCTATAATAGAAGTTATGATAATTATAAAAACTACTAGTATAATTATACATATTTTTTTTAAACGTATACTTCATCATCTCCTAATATAAATTATATTATATGCTAATACGTAAATAGGCTATCTCAAAATCTAATAATTTTGAGACAACCTTTTTTCTTTATACTATTTGCTTCTTTTAGATAATTTTTCTTTTATTATATAATTTATAACTTTTTTTCTTATATCTTCAGCTCCATCTTCTTCTTCAACTTTTATATCTAATAACTTTGCTATAGATCCCATATCTTCTCTAGTTTTAGATTTATAACTTTCAATCAAATCATTTTTTATTTTTTCTGGCTCTAATATATATTCCTCATTACCATGTCTATAATACATATATTTTTTAGCATATACACTTCTATTTGAATATATATGATTAGATACTTTTCTTAATACTTGATTATAAGAATTTTTCATATTAACATTAATGCCTAAGTATCTTGCAAATTTAACTAATTCGTTTTTCGATTTAAATAATTCTTCTTTTTTTATGTTTTTAGCTACTAAATGGATATTATCTTGATTGGAACCACTCTTCAAAATTTTAGAATAAACTCTATTCATACCTATTCCTTGGTTAAGCATCTTTATATTTTCTTTAATTATTTTATCAACATTTCCCTCAAAGTATTTTTTTGCTCCCTTTTGAGATACAGAATTCTCAATTTCTTTGTGGGCCATATCAAGTATCATTCTTTTTAAATTATCTTTTTTACCTCTCGATTCCATGATACCCCCCCTTTAATTACTATATTATATTCATTTTTTTTTCAAAATGTGAGTTACCATCTTGAACAATTTTCATAATATAATTTATATACGTTAAATATAAATTTTATAGCTTAACAATATATATGCTTTATACTAAATTAATTAAACTTTAATATTTTAATGTATATAATTGATGAGTGTGGATATACTATTAATGTAAAATCAAACATACTCAATCTCCCCCATTTTAGACTTCTATTTATTCCCCCAATAGGAGTCTTTTTTTTATTTAAATAATCTAATCAAAAAAATAATAAAGATTAGCTAAAAATTTAGCTAATCTTTATTATTTTTTATCTTTTATTCAATTCCTTTTATTTCAAATCCTAATTCTTCTATAACAGAATTTAATTTATTCATATCTAAATTTTCATCCATATCTACTAATGCATATTTCTCTTCTAAGCTTACCTCTATAACATTTATTCCTTCGATATCCTCTGTTAGAGCTGTTTTAAGATGATTTACACAATGATTACAGCTCATTCCATCTATTAATAATTTTTTTTTCATATGTAACACCTCCTTTTATACCCTATAAGGGTATTATATCATATTTTTTTAGTATACATCAATATAGATAAAAAAACACTAGATTTACCTAGTGTTTTTTAAAAGAATCTTTATTTCATTAAATTTGCATATTGATGTAAAAGTTTAGTTGCACTATTCATAGTAGCATTATTAGTCACATTATTTTCTCTTGCATATATTACAGCTTCATTTAATGCATCTATTCTTGCATCTTTTTCTTTATCTGCTGCTTTATTATCAAATGTTGTTTTTAAAGAATCTATATCATATATCATTCTTAATGCAACTTCTGATCCTTGATGTACTTCTTTTACTAATCTATATACATCATCTACATATTCATTAGATTCCATTGCTTCTACTCTTTGTTGTGCAGCATTTGTAAATGCCATCATTCTATCATAGTTATTAACATCTGTTAAATCTGCATTATCTAATAAATCTATAGCTATTCTCATTTCTTCTATTGCGTATACTAATTCTTGATTATACTCTTGTTTATTTTCTTTAGAAGTTACATCTGCTACTTTTAATTGTTTGGAATAATTGTGTAAAAGTTTAGTTGCACTATTTATAGTAGCATTATTAGTCACATTATTTTCTCTTGCATATATTACAGCTTCATTTAATGCATCTATTCTTGCATCTTTTTCTTTATCTGCTGCTTTATTATCAAATGTTGTTTTTAAAGAATCTATATCATATATCATTCTTAATGCAACTTCTGATCCTTGATGTACTTCTTTTACTAATCTATATACATCATCTACATATTCATTAGATTCCATTGCTTCTACTCTTTGTTGTGCAGCATTTGTAAATGCCATCATTCTATCATAGTTATTAACATCTGTTAAATCTGCATTATCTAATAA
>NZ_NOJZ02000070.1 GCF_002251085.2 Romboutsia maritimum
CTATTGTTTTTATAATTCTACCGATTTCATTAGAAGTAAATGAAATTTCTTCCATGGCTTTAACCATTTGTTTCATTTGTTCATTACCTTCTTCAAGTTCATTACCTACATTCATTGATAAAGCATTAGCTTCTTTTGCATTGCCTGCAGTATCTTTAATTTTATCAGATATTTCTAAAATAGTTGCAGATAATTCTTGAATTGCACTTGCTTGTTCAGTAGCACCTTGTGCTAACATTTGTGATCCGCTTGACACTTGATCTGATGTTGCTCCAACCTCTTCTGAGGCTACATTTATTTGTGACATTGTTTCGCTTAAATCATTAGTTATTTTAATCACTGATTCTTCAACATCTTTAAATACTCCTATATATTCTGCTTCAGGTGTAACATCAAAATTACCTGATGCAACTTCTCCCAAAATACGAACTGTGTCATTTACAATTTCCTTAGTTTTCTTACTCATTTGACGCATGCTATTTGATAAACTACCTAATTCATCCTTTGATTCATAATTAATATTAATATCAAAGTCACCCTCTGCCATTTTATTTGCAGACATTTCTATTTCTTCAATTGGGTCTTTTAATTTCTTTGTAATATATATACATATAATTAATGCTGCTACTATACTAGCTATACCCATGCCTATAGCAATATATAATACTATTTTTACAGTAGATTCTACTTTTTTATCAAATTCTATGCCTTTGACTTCTGCATCTTGATAAAGATTTAACGCATCTTTTGCACATTTATTATATACTTGTACAAGTTTACTATGATGTTCATTTGCTTTATCTTGTGCATCTTTATATCCTCCACTTTCTATAATTGCATAAATACTTTTAAATTGTTCTCTCAATTCAGATACTGAAGTATCAAGAGTATCAATTAAACTTTTATCAGTTATATTAGCATCACTAATTATTTTCATGCTTTTTTCAACATTTTCAAATGCATCTAAAATTACAACTTTATTATCCGCTGCAAAATGCTCTACATAAACTGCATTACTAATATTATTTCCAATAGAATTTACATATGAACGAACAGCCATAGATTGTTTTGTAACTTCATAAGGTCCCTTAAATAAATCATGACTTAATTGTCCCGCTTTTTTCAAACTAGACAGTGTATAAAAGTTTACAAATACTGCGATCATCACCAAAATCACAAAAGATATCCCTAATTTTTTACCAATTTTTAAATTTTTCACATTCATTCCTCCCCAATACTTTTAGATATTATTAAAATACTTAATTTTATATTAAAACTATTTCATTATTCATTTCATATGTAAAATATCTACAAAATGACTTATTAAAATGCATAGTTTAATTAAATAATATAAATGTACATTTAAATAAATTTAAAGATAACTTTTAAATTAAAATAAGAAAATTTTTCTTTATACAAAACATAATTATTTTTTAATATAATCATGATTCTCTTTATAATAAAATAGAAATTATTTTTAAAAAATCTACATCTCTTTAACTCATAGTATTCCCAATATCGAAAACCTTTTCCTGAAGATGATAAAATTGCTACTCTTGTCTCTTTTGATAAAACCAAGTTTTTTCAACTCAATCTAGTAATAATAAATTTATATTTTTACCTTTATGCTCTAAATTTTATACTTTACACTAAAATACATACAGTATTTATCTATGACATATTTTACCATATTTCTATTTTTTTGTAAATTATAGGTTAATTATTAATTTTATTAACATTGTATTTCTTAATATTTTACAAACTATTCCAATAATCTATATTTTATTTTTATTTTAACTAAATTCAAATAAAATTTCTATCTTAATGATTTTTAATTACATCAATTAAATTTTCATTAATATAAATCAAGAAATTTTCATTATATAACAAAAGGAAGATGTTTAAACACCTTCCTTTTGTTATATAAATTCTTAATATTGTACTCTAAATTTAATTATTTATTATCAAAATAAATTATAATTTAGATAAAGC
>NZ_NOJZ02000071.1 GCF_002251085.2 Romboutsia maritimum
GAGCGCCAGATTGTGGCTCTGGAGGCCGTGAGTTCGAATCTCATTATCCACCCCAAAAGATATGACCTATTAGCTCAGTCGGTAGAGCACCTGACTTTTAATCAGGGTGTCCCGCGTTCGAGTCGCGGATAGGTCACCATTTTTATATTTTTATAATTGACGGCGACATAGCCAAGTGGTAAGGCAGTGGACTGCAACTCCTTGATCCCCAGTTCGAATCTGGGTGTCGCCTCCAATAATAAGCGCCTATAGCTCAACTGGATAGAGTGTCTGACTACGAATCAGAAGGTTGGGGGTTCGAGTCCCTCTGGGCGCACCAACTATCCAAGCGAGGGATTATAGCTCAGCTGGGAGAGCACCTGCCTTACAAGCAGGGGGTCACAGGTTCGAGCCCTGTTAATCCCACCAGTAACCTCTAGTGAATTTCACTAGAGGTTTTTTAGTATAATCTATCTATTTCACACAAAAGGTATATGAATTATATAAAATGTCAAAATTCATAATATATATTGTGTGAGGAGGTTAGACTATGTCTAGAAAAAATAAAAAAAATATAGAAATAGAAAATGAAAAATTAATAAAAGAGATAAAAAGAGCTCAATTAGATGTGAAAACAGCAGAATGCTTTTTTCATATGGTCACTGATCCAGAATTAGTGGATGTTGCTATATATGAATTAGAGGCTAAAAAATCTAAATATAGATATCTAATAAATGTAGCTAGAAATAAAGGTATAAAAAAATCTTTAAAGGAATCTTTAATAGATGCAATGGCTAAGTAATTTAAAGGAGATGGTAATTTGTACATAGTTTTAGGAAATAAAATAGTAGATAGTGAAGAGATAAAAGCAATAATACAAGATAATAGTGATTTTCGTGTTGATAGAGATATGTCTAAGGGAACTAAAAGAGAAGATGTAGTTGCATATCAATTAAGTATAGATATAGAGGTATTAAATAAATACTTAATGGAGGATTATGATATAAATTCTATGACTCAGGAAGAATTATTTGATGAGTATATGACAACAGCAGATGAAGCAGCAATGGAATTAGAAGAACTTATGGATGAAGATACTATAGTTAATGCTAGAGCATACAAATGGGATAACTCAGCAAACACTATAAAAGTAATTATAGCAATTGCACATGAAGAATTAGGAGAATTAAAGATTTCTGATATAACTAAGAGAATTTTATCTCAAGTAGATTAAGTTTTAATAAATTATAAATTAATTTCATAAAAGACTATTTTATATATAAAAATATGAGATTTTATAAAATAGTTTTTTATGAAATAAGAGTTTAAAGACCTTAATAATACTAAATTTTAAGCAATAATTTTATATTTATTTCAAAAAATATACTTTTTATAAAAAAAATGTAAAAAAAGTATTGACGATATTTATTAATGATGATATAGTATTACTTGTCCTTAAGAAAAGGGCGAGCAAGAAAAAATGAACTTTGAAAATTAAACAGTAGGTTAATTTATAGAATTTGAAACAACCAAATAAAGCCAGATATATAACAGTATCTGAGCCCATCAAAACTTTTATTTGAGAGTTTGATCCTGGCTCAGGATGAACGCTGGCGGCGTGCCTAACACATGCAAGTCGAGCGATTTCCTTCGGGAAAGAGCGGCGGACGGGTGAGTAACGCGTGGGTAACCTGCCCTGTACACACGGATAACATACCGAAAGGTATGCTAATACGAGATAAAGTGCTATGAAGACATCTTCGAAGCACCAAAGCTTTAGCGGTACAGGATGGACCCGCGTCTGATTAGCTAGTTGGTAAGGTAACGGCTTACCAAGGCGACGATCAGTAGCCGACCTGAGAGGGTGATCGGCCACATTGG
>NZ_NOJZ02000072.1 GCF_002251085.2 Romboutsia maritimum
ATACCTTGTGGGTTTGAGGTGTCAAAGAGTTCTGTAACGCTTACTAATGCTACTTGGGAGGACACCCATTGATATGCTCCCTTTATAGTAGACAGTTTAAATAATTAAAACTACCTACTATGAAAGGAGCATATTTTTAATGTCAAAAAATAAAAAAATAGATTACAACATAAAACTAAAAAATAACTTGAAAATAACTAAAAAATAACTGAGTTAATACATAGTCTATGCTTAGTATTGGGGTACTTTAGTACTGTTTCACTTTTAATTATAGAAAGAGTGTTTTTTTAATATAATTAAAGTCAGTAATTTTATTAGTTTCAAAATTAAGTGGCCGATTTTTACACGTATTTCGGCGTCCCACCTAGTGGATTGAGAGAATATTGGAAAGTGTTCGCGTATATAAGCAGTAAGGTTCACAATCATATTGCTCATTATGAGCCAATTAAAAATATTAATATAGACAAAGAAACTGAGCAAATAAAAGAGTTTATAGATACTGAAGATTTAAACTGTCCAGAAACTGAGGGGCTTTATGAAATGGTAGTTGAACTTTATGAAAAACTACTTAAAGCCAATAAAATATTAGACTCAATAAAAAATAGTTAAGAAATGAAAGGATTGTATATATTTTAAAAATAATATATACTATGAAGTGTATTTTTAGAATTATAGTTTTGCATCATAGAAACTCAGTGAAGATGGTTGACAACCTGCTGAGAGCTGATGGTGCCGGGAGGAATTTATAAGGATACTTTGAAAATTCTATTCCTTTTATGATTTGTGAAAATCATAATGAATGGTAAAAGCCAAAAGAATAAGTCAGTTTGCCAAGCTTTAGTGTATATAAAGGTAATAGACTTGTGGTGGCTGTAATAGACGACTCAGTGAGGAATAATCCAACGGGGTATAAGTGTGGTAACTTCTATGACATTGGAAATACCAAACAAAGCCATTTGTCTTGAAACAGAGAAATCTGCGTATAACACAAGCACTATGTTAAAGTAGCCTTATGACAAAAACTATTAGAGGATTTCTATTTCTGAAAGTTAGGTGGAATTTATGAGTAATCATTCTCATGTAGGACGTGATACTTTGTATTGGGGTAAGAAGTTTAGGGTAGCTCCCAACAACTCAGACTTATCTCCCTAGTGACTGAATATATATGAAACTATTGTAAGGTACAGTGAAAGCTGTCTATGATGTATAACTATAATTCTAAATAAAAATGCCCTTATAATCCGTTTATTTGGATTTTAAGGGCATTAACTTTATTTCAAGTAATAAATTCTAAAAGAGTTATAGATGATGAATTAGAATTACTACAAAAATTTGATGATAAATTTAGAAAAAACGCAGGTTGACCTATATAAAAACACCCCAATCATTAGATTTTTGGTCCAACAATTGGGTCTCAGTACAATTCAAGCCTTATTTTTTATTTCTTAATATATTAATTTCTCCTATCGATAATCCTGTAGCATTTTTAATTAGTTCATTATCTAATCCATTTATAATTAAATTTTTTGCGATTTCTATTGTCTTTCTATTTTCGCCCTCTTTTAAACCTTCTTTAAGACCTTTCTCAATTCCTTTTTGTTCAGCACTCTCTATTAAGCTAACTTTCTCCAAAATAGATTCTTTCCTTTTTTCATACATATATCTGTCTTTTGAATCTACACTCATTTTTAAAAGCTCCGATTTTGCTTCTTTTATTTCTTTTTTACTCATTTCTAATTTTTCTACTATTTCACTATCAGGATTTTGTATAAAAGCAACCCATGCTTCTAACATATCTGATATTTCCTCTGAGT
>NZ_NOJZ02000073.1 GCF_002251085.2 Romboutsia maritimum
TAAGGATAGTAGTTCAACACTTAGATATATAGGAATAACAGATATAGATATAAATAATGCTATAAGAAACTTGCCTTTTTAATAATCTATTTATATATATGAATTATTCTTTTTTGAAGTACGACAAATTCAAATTTAGTAAAATGGTGAAATATAGTAATATAAAGGTCTAGGATATGTTTGCCGAATTTGTCAAAATATACGAAAGAAAAATTGAAGAATATTTTGTATATTTCAAAATAATATATTGAAAGTATTGATATTACTATGTTTTAGGAATGAAGCTTAATTAATTTATAGAAAATAAGTTTAATAAAGATAAGAAAATTATAAAAATTAAATTTCAAAAAAATAATAAACAACACAATTGAATGATAAAATTAAGTAATATCAACATGGATAAGTGAAAAAACTTGATAGAATAAGGAGAAAAAACGTTAGAAATATGAGTAATAGAGAAAAAGCTTTTAGAATTTATAAAAAGTCAAAAGGAAAAATAAAAAATAGTGAAATAGCTAATATGTTAGATGTAAAAGTAACAACAGTAGAAGCATGGAAAAGCAGAGATAAATGGAAGTTAAAATATAACAAAGTTGGTGCACCATATGGCAATAAAAATGCTAAAGGAAACAAAGGTGGCGCACCTAGAGGAAATCAAAATGCAAGAATACATGGACTATACTCAAGATCATTAAAAGATAATTACGATATATATCAAGATATAAAAGATATGGATATGTTGGAGATATTACAAACTAATATATTAATACTACAAGCTAATTTGATATACTCACAAAAAGTATTATTTGTAGAAGATAGGAATGACCATGCAATAGAGGTTGTAAAGAAAACTAAGAATACAACAGAATATAAAATACAGTTTACACATGATAAGCAGATAAAGGCATTAAATGCGTGGTCTAATGCTTCCAATGCTTTAGTGAATATGATTGATAAATATATAAAATTAGCAAATACACCTTGGAACTTGATAGAAGAAGAACGTAGGTTAAAAGTAGAACTTTTAAGAAATGAATTAGAAATAATAACTAATACATTAAATAAAAAGAAAGATAAAGAAGAAGAAATACAAATAGGTGACGTTATAACAAAGGTTATACCTAACGTAACATTCTTACATGAGTATAAGAAGCTTAAAAAAGATAAAAGAAGTGAAGAAGAATTTATAAAAGATTATATAAATAAATTAGTAATTTAGGGAGAGTTGTCCCCCCTACCCTTTGAGATTTTTAGAAGGGTTTTAGGGAGCGAGCAGGTCTCTTTTCTTCCGGAGATTTGCCAAATTAGAAAATTTTTTAGTGAAAATTAGTCCTTAAGACTTATACAAAGACTAATAAATATACCTATCAATATCAAACAAGTTATATAAACTATTAAAAATTAATAGAAAATAAATATATTCTAGGTGTAAAAACATAACAAAATAGTTCATAAATTAATTAATGGATACATTAATGGGATAGGGATTAAGTCGGTTAATATAAAAGTCTTAGAATTGAAATATAAAAGCCAGGGGGCGTGAAGATAATAATACATATATTAATAATATATGTATTATATTTATTAAGTTAATTAGAATTCGAAAACTGGAAAACCCATAACTATTAAATAGCGATATAAAGTAATTAATAATATATAGTCTTGAAGGTAAAGAACCTATAAAGAATTTGATTCACGAGAAGC
>NZ_NOJZ02000074.1 GCF_002251085.2 Romboutsia maritimum
ATGAAAGTACGAATAGGTGATGAAATATATATTATTCCAGCACTTAATATAAAAGAAGTATTTAGACATGGTGCTTATGAAATTGTTGAAAATCCAAATGGAGAAGAACATGGTATTATTAGAGGAAATTGTTATGAAATTCGTAGATTATCAAATATATTAGGTATAAGTACAGAAAAATCTGATGAAGGAATTATGATTTTGGTGGAATCTGAAATGGGAAGTGTTTGTATCATTGTAGATAGCATAATTGGTCAACAACAAGTTGTAATAAAACCAATACCTACATTGTTGATACATTTTGAAAAAGTTCACTCTTATATGTCAGGTTGCTCCATTTTAGAAGATGGTTCTATTAGTTTGATATTTGATGTAAATGCAATTATAAATAATTAAGAGGTAGTCTATGAAGAATAATAAGAAGATAAAAGTCTTGGTAATTGATGACTCTAATCTATTTCGACGTATTATAGCAAAGTATCTTCAAGAACATCCAGAATTGGAAGTTGTGGGAACTGCTAAAGATTCATACGATGCTAGAGATAAGATAATACAATATAGACCAGATGTATTAACACTAGACATAGAAATGCCAGGATTAAATGGAATTGAATTTTTAAAAATTTTAATGGATCAAAACCCTATTCCTACAATTGTTATTAGTGGTGCTGACGGTAGGTGCTTTGAAGCTATAAGTGCAGGAGCGGTTGGATTTGTTGAAAAACCAAATTCAAATACAATGAATGACTTTTCTAATGATTTAGCATCAAAAATTAAAGAAGCTTCAGTTGCTAAATTGGATAAAAGAAAGGATTCTAAAAAAAGTTCTAATTATTCTGCACAGATTGTACAGAAAAAAAGTACATTTAACAATATAAGAATAAAAAATGATAAAGATATAATTGCGATTGGAGCATCTATGGGTGGTGTAGAAGCTATTAGTAAATTATTAAAGCAATTACCTTTAGGATTACCTGGAATTGTAATCACGCAACATATGCCACCAGTATTTACCCAAAAGTATGCAGAACGTTTAAATAAAGAATGTCTGATAAATGTATCAGAAGCCAAAGATGGAGAAGAAGTATTAAGTGGACATGCATATATAGCACCAGGAGCTTTACAAATGGGTATTGCAAAGAAAAACAATAAATATGTATTAGAAGTTAAAGAAGGGGATAAAATTAGCGGTCATTGTCCTTCAGTAGATTATTTATTTGAATCTGTAGCAAAAGAAGCCAAAGAAAATGCAATAGGTGTTATTTTAACTGGAATGGGTTCTGATGGAGCCAAAGGACTACTTGATATAAAGGAAGCAGGAGGATATACTATTGGCCAAGATAGATATTCTTGTGTTGTTTATGGAATGCCAATGGCTGCCAAGAATCTTGGAGCAGTTTCAAAAGAAACTTCTTTAGAAATGATTCCAAATGTTATATTAAACCAATTAAAAAAGAAGACAATTAATAGTGAAATCTAAAGATTAGATAGAAAGTAGGTATATATGAAATTCGAGTGTGATAAATTGAATGTATTTCGTGAACTTAGTAATATAGGTTCAGGTAATG
>NZ_NOJZ02000075.1 GCF_002251085.2 Romboutsia maritimum
GCTATATTACAATTGCGTATTATAGTTACATTATAACCTTAGTAATAATTGGAGTAAATTAATACTATACTCTAAAAATACGTTTTAAATATAAATTTTCTCACTTGTACATGTTTTATTGAACACAAAAAGAGAGCAAAAATTTTACTGCTCTCATAAAATTCGTTACTATTATTTAATTAAGGTAATTACAGTCCAATATATAGAAGAAGATAGTAATAAAAGTCCGAATAAAATGTCAATAATTAACCAAATCTTATCTTTTAATTGAATGTCATTTTTAACTTTATTATATTCTACAAATGCTTGATCCAATAATAAACACCCTAGTCCAAAATATATTATACTAGTAGAAATATTCAATGGATATGATGTATATGAAATTTCAAAAATACTTGATAAAATAAATAATATAATAGTTGTAAATATAATTAATTTTTTCATGATATATCCCCACTTTTTTAATCACTTTAAATTATTTAAGGATTAATTTATTTCTTTTTCTCAAACACAATTTGGTAGCAATACGGAGCAAATACACCTGGAACTGAAAATCCCGTATTTTCATTTGCCGGAATAATAACTTGCTTTAATCTCCATCCATTTTCAGATTCTTCATGAATGATACTTCTATAAATTTAGCAACTAATCAAAATTCAAAAATAAATAATTCTTCAATAGGAATATTTAATTCCTTTGAAATTCTAACAGCTAATTCAAGTGAAGGATTGTATTTTGCATTCTCTAAACGAGCTATAGTTTCTCTTCTAACATTAACTTTATTAGCTAATTCTTCTTGAGTTAATTCATTAAATTGACGATATTTCTTTAAATTACTAGTAAACTTTGTCATAATTCTTAGTTCCCTAAATCAAATTTGTAAGTTAAAAATGCCCATAAGTTTACTGATATTGCAAAAGTAAGTGCTATTATTAATACTTGCATTCTATAAAGTGTTAGTAAATCTACTGTAAATACCCTGATTAAATAACTTGCTACAACTGCTAAGACAAAGCCTGTAGGAAATGCTATGGATCCTGCTCTATGTTTATTATAAATTAAGCGTTCATCTTCACAATTTCCTAGCTTATTCCACCAAATGTGAGAAAGTTGTCCAAAGAACCCCAAATATAAAAGACCTAGTGGGTCACCGTTAAATCCTTTAAAACCTAAAAATCCAAATAATGCAAAGAAAATTGAATACTTGTTTACCCCTTTCATAAATAAGTCCCCCCGTTAATGTGATATATTTATATCCTTATATTACATATATATCACGTTAAGCCTAAGATTATTACTAAAAAAAAATAGGAGCTATGCTCCTACCCTCTAGTTTCATAATATATTATTTTAGAAAATCAACTAAAAAATCAGTTCTAATTCAATAAAAATTCCAACTCTAACTTTCTCTACTAACTCATCGTAAAAATCCATATTCTTTATATCTCTACAATCTAACTTTAAACTTGTTTCTATTGAACCATCAACAAAGATAGTTTTATAAAACTCCGGTAAATATATTTC
>NZ_NOJZ02000076.1 GCF_002251085.2 Romboutsia maritimum
AGTAGCTTCTTCTTTTTTAATTGTACTATTACTTATCTTTTTAGTTTGACCGAACGCTCTAGATATAGCTAACTCTAAACTTTGATTATCTTCTTTTTTAGTTTCTACATTTAATACACTCTGCAATGCTGATATAAAATTATCTACTGTATTTAATAAGAAATGTATAAACATTTTGCCTATATACTTCTTATCTATTTTATTTCTATCAACTGGTTCTAAATTTTTATATTTATCTATAGTTTGCTTGTATTGTCCTCTCCAACTAAATTGAGCATAGTTAGAGCTAGGTATAAAGTTGTAAAATATTCCTATTCTATCTGTATCATCTAGTATCTCAACTACATTTAAATTACTACTCAATAGCATATTACTTCTTTTATCTATATTTAAACTTAATGCATCCTCTTTTGTATAATTTAAAGCATATTTAGTGCAATCATCTTTAAATTTAGGTACATCTGTAACTACTTCTACTGTAATTCTTTTCCAGCAATCATTTGTTTTTTCTATAAATAAGTTTTTATAAAATAAAGGAACTATAAAATAAAATTCACAATTATTTTTAGTTATATAAATGTAGTAACTTATTTTAGAAGGTGCATTGTAAAAAAACTTTTTCTCTTCCTTATATATGCGTTCTGATATCGATCTGTAGCATTTATTTATAACCTTGGCTATTTTATCTGAATTATAGTTTCTAATAGAATTATTAGGTATTAATTTAAGATAAGTATAAGTAGGTTTCTTTATCTGAAAGCAATCACTCATTTTCATGCTTTTAATAGTCATAATATCCCTCCTATAATACCGCACATATAACTATATCTATTAAAATTGAAAAACTAACCCACTTCCCCTTATCTTTAAATCCACACATAATAGCTAATATTGAAAATAATGCTACGAATAAACATATCCAATACGATGCTGCTACTAATTCAGCAGGTATATTTTTAAAGAAATTAATAAATTTTATCATTATACATACCTCCTAAAATACTGTTTTAATCATATCAAATATAGTTGGTACAAAATAAAAAGTTCCGAATAATAAGCTATATTTAAATATGATAGAAGTTATATTATTTGTAGTACCATTCATAGCTGCTTTTATACTTTCAACACTACACATAATAACTGAATACCAGTATCCTACTACTCTAACTACTTCAAGCATTTTACTACCTAATGTATCTATAGCAGCTAAATTTGTATCTGCGAATATAATGCTAGTGTCATTTAATAAAACTATTGCTACAAGAATAACTAATCTTTTATAATTCTTTTTATTTTTTTTTATATGAGCTATCATCTTATCAACTATTTTTAAATCTTCATTTTGAATCATTCTATATTCTGCAAATGTATAACTTTTATATTTTTTTAAATTCATGAATAAATCCTCCTTAATTTGTAAATAATAATCTTATTAATATTATCTTTAGTGGAGGTGTTAGAATTGTTTAACTTTGG
>NZ_NOJZ02000077.1 GCF_002251085.2 Romboutsia maritimum
GCTGAAAGCATCTAAGCGCGAAGCCTACTTCAAGATAAGATTTCCCACCGTAAGGGTAAGATCCCAGGAAGACTACCTGGTTGATAGGTCGAAGGTGTAAGTGCAGTAATGTATTTAGCTTAACGATACTAATAGATCGAGGACTTGACCAAGAATTAAAATGATAATTCCTAAATGTATACAGTTTTTAGAGTATTAACTCTAAAACTTAATAGAAATGTTAAGCATAAAGATTATGTGGTTATAATAGCAAAGAGGATACACCTGTTCCCATTCCGAACACAGAAGTTAAGCTCTTTAGCGCTGATGGTACTTGGAGGGCAACCTCCTGGGAGAGTAGGACGTAGCCACGTAATTTTTTTATTTTATAAGCGTATGAATTTTAACTATTCATACGCTTTATTTATTTTATTAATTATATAAAGGTTTTTGCATTAATTTCAAAATAAAATCATTTAGTTTGTTTATACCTTTTCTAAATTTCTAAAAATACTTTCATTAAAATCTTTAGATGTACCATTAAAATCAAAATCCATAGGTATATGTTTTATATATAATATGACTATATATATTCAACAATTATCTTTTTAATAATAAGTAGTAGTAAGTGTATTATAATATATAAGTTGTAATGGTTTCTATTTTTATTTGAAGGATATTATAGATGAAAATCTTATACGAAAAAGATTATTATAAGATGAATATTTATATTATAAAAAAGTATTTATTTAAAATTAGTAATAAAAATAATAAAAAAGTAAAATATAATAATTTTATAAGAAAATAAAAAAGTAGATAAATGTGGATAAGAAATACAAAATGACTCTATAGCTTACTTTAAACATTGTAAATAATGTGGATAAATTTAAAAAATAAAGTTTTTGAAAAAAATGCTTAAAAAAATTAAAAAGAAGTGTTGACGAGGTTAAATAAAGATGGTATAGTATTACTTGTCCTTAAGAAAAGGGCGAGCAAGAAAAAATGAACTTTGAAAATTAAACAGTAGGTTAATTTATAGAATTTGAAACAACCAAATAAAGCCAGATATATAACAGTATCTGAGCCCATCAAAACTTTTATTTGAGAGTTTGATCCTGGCTCAGGATGAACGCTGGCGGCGTGCCTAACACATGCAAGTCGAGCGATTTCCTTCGGGAAAGAGCGGCGGACGGGTGAGTAACGCGTGGGTAACCTGCCCTGTACACACGGATAACATACCGAAAGGTATGCTAATACGAGATAAAGTGCTATGAAGACATCTTCGAAGCACCAAAGCTTTAGCGGTACAGGATGGACCCGCGTCTGATTAGCTAGTTGGTAAGGTAACGGCTTACCAAGGCGACGATCAGTAGCCGACCTGAGAGGGTGATCGGCCACATTGG
>NZ_NOJZ02000078.1 GCF_002251085.2 Romboutsia maritimum
GTTTATAAACTATGAACAAGGTGTCCGTAGTGGAGAAGTAAAAAGAGTATCAAAAGGTATGAGGGACAAAGAGGGCTACTGGTACAAGAATGATACATTAATAGATATGTTATATATCACATACGAGGAACAAAGGCATTTAAAAACGATTATAGGTAAAGAGGAAAAATATAGCCGAAGAAGAGTCAAAGACAAGGAATATCAAAAGAATAAGCGACGTAATGATAAGGGGCTAACTAAGAAACAACAAGAATTACAAGACTTAAAGGAAAAAGTAATAGAATTAAAAGAAAGTGGTTTAAGCATTAGAAAAATAGCTGATAAGTTAGGAAAATCAAAAGGAACGATAGAGAATATTTTAAAGAAAATTTAAGTGTCCTAAAAAACGTCGTCTTTATAAATATGTGTATTGCGTTTTTATAATGGGAATGGTTTTATATAGCACTTAAATATATAACTAACTGACTAGATAATTAAGAAGTATAAAGAATTAAGTTAAGAAGGGACTTAAGAAAATGGAATTTAAAACAATGGAAATAGATAATAAGAAACTATGGCTTAGGTTAAGTGGAAGTATAACCTATTACTTAAAGATGTATGATGATAGATTAAGTAATGAGGAACTTTGGGAAGATTATAAAACGTATGCCTTTGAAGTAGAAGAAGGACAATACCACTATTTAGACAAACAAACTTTAAATTATGTAATTGTAGATAGTGAAATGTTAGAAAAGAGCAAAAAGGCATTTATTGAAAGATTAGATAAAAGAAGAATTAAGAAGTTAGAAAAAGTATCAAAGGAAGAATCTATAGAACCCGATCCATTTAAAAACAATGTAATAGATTTTAATAAATATAAAAAGGCATTGAGAAGCTTATAACTACTCATGCCTTTTTATATTTATTAAAACTAGAATTTATCCTCATTGAATTATAATATATCAAAAGCACAGTATCTATATTCAAAACATATACGAAAAATACCCAATAGAAGCGATTTTAACGAGTCTTTAAGCTTTGCATAATGGTTTTATATTATTAATCATAAAAAACGTAAAACAACGCCTTTTATTTTATTCTAAATATATTTCATTTAATTAAAGGATTAAAAATAGTAAACTAGAAGATGTAATACAGAAGTAAAACAAATGTATAATATAGGAGTTTAAACTATGAATAAGGATAAATTTAATAATTTAGATGTAATGGAGCAAGTAGAATATATAAATAGTTTACTTGAAAACAAAAGAAGCTTAACAAGTATATCAAAAGATTTAAGTATTGGAAGAAGTACTATAAGTGAAAGATTTAAGAAGATAGGATATAAATATAATAAGCAGTTAAATCAATATATAAAGC
>NZ_NOJZ02000079.1 GCF_002251085.2 Romboutsia maritimum
AAGAACTTGAAAAGAAACTTTTAGAAAGTCAAAAGGACAAGTTTAAATAATAAAGAAAAAGGGTAAATTAACCAACTCTCTATAAAATCTCTTTGTTTTAGCTATAGGGAGAAGTCAATTTAGGGATTAAATAAAAGCAGGTGGAATAGATAATGAAAGATAAATTTATATCAACTTTATTAGAAACTAAGGAATTTAAAAATTCATTGTATGCGATATTAAAGCATAGTTTCTTATATCATTCAAATAAGATTGAGGGTAGTAAATTTACAACAGAAGAATTAGCTTTATTATTAGATAAGGATGTAGTGACAGGGAGACATACTCTAGACGATGTACAAGAAACTGTTAATTCTAGCTATGTATTTGATACAATAATTGAGACTTTAGGAGAGAAAATAAACGATAGTTTTTTAAAAAAACTGCATTCAAGTTTAATGTTTAATACAACAATGCATGTCAGAGGTTATGCGGGGATATATAAAACAATACCTAATATGATTATAGGAACAAAAGCGAAAGTCGCTCAACCTTTTGAAGTACAGTCTAAACTAGATGAACTTTTAGAGTGGTATTATAATTTAGATAATATAACCTTAGAGAATATATCAGAGTTTCATTACAGATTTGAACTTATACATCCATTTCAAGATGGAAATGGTCGTATAGGAAGATTCCTAATGTTAAAACAAATGCTAGAAAATAATCTACCAATGAAAATAATTTCGTGGGACACAGAAGACTTATATAGAAGTTCTTTAAATATATGCAGTGAAGGGAATTATAAACCATTAGAAAATTATATAGATGGCTTGGAAGATTTTAGAGTTGAATATAAATTTTTATGGGAATTTTAATAAATGGCATTTTAAACTCAAATTTAACCTATATAGATGTAAACACCTTTAGTTAATTGAAAATTCATCTAAAAGGATATAAATGGATATTTTTCATATTTAAAAAGCTATTATATATCATCTAAAAATACAATTTATATTTAGATGATATATAATAGCTAAAGTAATCAACTGCGACATATTAGGGATTTATCATTAATTCTTTAGAATAAGTAAAAGTCTTAATATGAGAAATTGTAGTTTTTATAGTTTCTAAACAAATGAAACGCCATAAAATTTAGCATTAACTATAATTAGTCAGACTTAATTTTCTTATTAATAATTGATCTAACATAACTCTCACTCATGTTATACTTGCTTGCAAGTTTTTTTATATTAGCACCATTAAACTCTGCAACTATTTCTCTATCACGAGCCTCTTTGTATACCATCTTTTCAGTAGGAAAATACACAG
>NZ_NOJZ02000007.1 GCF_002251085.2 Romboutsia maritimum
GTGGTTTAATTTCACTTGTTACTCTTATTCCCATAGCTATTACCTCTCCATCATTTAATTTTGTCTAATTTTTGAACAATTCGTTCTTTTGTAAGAATGTTCTAAAGAAATTAATATATTTTTAAAACTTTACAATTAAAAGTATTGATTTTACAATATACATCTACCTATAAAATATGTCCTTTATTAAGTAGAATTCAAAGTAACTTATCAAATATAAACTATAAAGTTATTAAAAGCTAAACTACATTTAATATCAAAAATATTATTTTTAGTTGCCTGAACTATTATGATTAGATGGCCTCATTATATATAAATATAAAGGTATAATATCTAATAGTTCTTACTTATTTCTTCAGCCATCGGGCATGTTTTGTTGTGATAAAAAAACGTTTTATTTTTTTCCTTGAGTTGTCATTTCCTAACTTATTGCCTAAGAACATTCTACAATGTTACCCTAGGTAAGGGTCAACAATAAAAAACGTTTTTTTGAGTATAAGTTTTTTATTTATCAAAGTTAAAAAATCATTATAATACATATACATTTCTCGACTAAAATTTCATATTTAGTACTTCTTTCAACAGATATTTCATATTAATTTGTATCTTATTATAACTTTTTTATTTTTCTTTAAAATTTGTATTTTCTAATTATTCAAATTTGTTTCTTGTTTTAAAAAAAATAAAGATAATTGTTTAAAACAATTATCTTTATTTTCTATTATAATAATACTATTTTTCTTTTTTTGTTACATTTTTTTACTTTAATAAAAATTCTAATAATGCTAAAATCCATAAATGTAATGGATAGAATACATGAAATAAATATTTAGAGAATTTATTATTCAACCCTCTTTCTCCATTATATGCTAATATAAACAGTATTACTGATATTGGTAACAGAGCATCTTTTAATCTAATACCATATCTTTAGCATATTTAAGTGTTATAAAATAATACATAAAATATCCTGTGTAATAAATTGCTAAAGTTACAATAACTGGCACAACTATAGATCTAGGCATAAGCTTTTGTAAAAGTGCCATAGCAAATAAATTATGCATAGTTCCAACAATCAAAGGAAGCAAGAAAACTATCTTTAATTGCTTTGATAACATCCTTTCTATATCTTTATTGTTTGCACCTAATTTTTTAATCATTATATATCTGTCTTTATCATCATAAATACTAGATAATTGTTTAAATAAAATTATACTTCCTGTACATAATAAAAATACAGCTGATAAAAATACACCTATAAATAACATTAATCCATTCATTTCTATTAAACTTCTATATGATGCTATTTGTGATGTAAAATTAAATGGATAATTAAACTTCATATTATCATTGACCACTTTTTCTATTTCTAAAGACATTTTTAATAATTCTTTTCCTTGAGAAACATCTATTACTCTTAATTTAACTAAATTATCTTTTTTCTTTAATAAGTCAAATACATTATCTTTTACTACAACTAAGTCAAAGGTTGACTGTTCATTTAACTGTAAATGATTTATATCTTCTTCTACTTTAAATGTTTTTTTATCATCTTTAATGTTTAATTTTGTATTAGCTATACTTTTAATAAAACTTCTACTATATTCATCTGAAACAAAATGAATATTTTCATCTGAACTTAAATCATTATACTCTTCACCTTTATATTTTCTTAAAGATTTAAAATCACTTTCTCTTATTATATTTATAGATGCCTCTCTATTTTCCTTAAATCCATCTTTTTTATATTTATAAACTATATCATAATTTACATCTCTTTTTAATAACTCTATTACTTTATCATACTTAACTTTATTAGATTTATAATATTTGTTAAGTATATTATCTACTTTTTTATTAACAGCTTCATTCTCTGCATTTATTGTAAAACTATATTTGTAATTTTCTTGTATATTTCTATTTATGTCATAATAAAATGAAATTGTAAATCCAAGTATAGTTGCACTTGTTGCTATAAGTATTGCTATTGTAGCAAGTATCTTTGAATTACTTTTTATTTTATAACTTAACTCTGAAAATGCTATTAAGTTTCTTCCTTTATAATATAAACTTTTTTTATTTTTAACTAAATTTAATATTAACGATACTGCTGATGAAAAGAATAAAAATGTTCCAGGAACTATTGTAACTAAAATTACTGGAGCAAATGAAATTTCTTTAATTATAAAGTCACTGTTTGCTATAGCATACGATAAAACAATCAATGCTATTCCTAGAACTCCTTTTATTTTTACAAATTTATTTTTACTTTGTTTCTCTGATTGCTTCTTAAATAAATCTATAAGTTTTTTATTTTTTATAACTAATATATTTCTAACACCTATAATTATAAATATTGCAATAAATACTATAATTGTTTGAATTAAAGCCTTTACACTTAAATTCATTTTTACTATAACAGATACTCCCATGATTTTTATAAGCATCATAGTCATAAGCTTTGAAAATAAAAACCCTAAAATAATTCCTATAATTATTGCTCCTATTCCCATTAAAAATGTTTCATATAAAAATATTTTTCCTATTTGATTTTTTCTCATTCCTAACATAGAATAAGTTCCTATTTCTTGTTTTCTTCTATTTAAGAAAAATCCATTTGAATAGTATATAAATAAGAAAGAAAATAGTGCTATAACGCTTGAAGCTGCATTTATACTTGTTCTTGATTTATCACCAAGTATAGATAATGCTTCATTATACTGTATCGATTTAAAGCTAAAAAATATAAATACACTAAATATTATAGATACAAAATACATAATATAATTTGAAAAACTATTTTTAACATTTTTTAGGGATATATTAAATAAGTTCATTTTTATCTACCCCTCCCAATAAAGCTACTGTATCTAGTATCTTATGATAAAACTCTTTAGTGCTGTCTCCTTTAACAAGTTCCGTAAAAATTATTCCATCCTTTATAAATAATATCCGATTACAATAACTAGCACTCATAGCATCATGAGTTACCATAAGTATTGTAGATTCATCTTCTTTATTTAATTTTGAAAAAGAATCTAACAAACTTCTTGCAGATTTAGAATCTAATGCTCCTGTTGGTTCATCTGCTAGTATTAAAGCTGGTTTAGTAATTATAGCTCTACAAACTGCTCCTCTTTGCTTTTGACCTCCAGATATTTCATAAGGATATTTATTCAAAATAGATTCTATATCTAGAGATTTTGCAACCTCTTGTATTCTACTTTCTATAACAGATACCTTTTCATTTTTTAACGAAAGAGGTAACATTATATTTTCTTTTACAGTAAGTGTTTCTAATAAATTAGAATCTTGAAATACAAATCCTAAATTATCACGTCTAAAATCAGCTATTTGATTTTGATTCATTTTACTTATATCATTATTATTTATATATACTTTACCTGAACTTTGATTATCTATAGTCGATATTATATTAAGTAAAGTTGATTTTCCTGCACCTGACGAACCCATTATTCCTACAAATTCACCTTTATTAATTTTAAAGCTTACTCCTTTTAGTGCCTCATATCTTGCACCTCTCTTTCCATATTCTTTTTTTATATTTTCTACTATTAATATATCTTTCATAATTTTCCTCCTAAAAGTAATTCTATGGTTATTATATATCGATGATTATTTTATAACCATTTATTTATATTAATAAAATGTTACATTTCTGTAAGTATTCATTATATTTCTTCATTTTTTATTAAAATTTGTTTAAAATATAATTATATATAAAATTTCTATATAATTTTTTATTATATATAATTTCACTGGGAGGAAAATTATGTTTAAAATAATGATTATTGAAGATGATATTGCTTTAAAAAATCAAATAGGAGAAGGGTTATCTCGTTGGGGACATACTATACATAAAATAAATGATTTAGAAAAAATCATAGAAGAATTTAAATCTTTTGAGCCCCAATTAGTTTTACTTGATATAAATCTTCCTTTTTATGACGGATTTCATTGGTGTAATGAAATTAGAAAAATATCTAAGGTTCCTATAATTTTTATATCATCTAGAAATTCAAACATGGATGTTATAATGGGGGTTAATTTGGGTGCTGACGATTATATCCAAAAACCTTTTTCAATAGACGTTTTAGTAGCTAAAGTTAATGCACTTTTGAGAAGAACTTATAACTTTGTTGATAATTCTTCTGATAAAATAGTTCATAATGGAGTTACTTTAGACTTATCTACTGCTGTTGTAAGTTATGATAATAATTCTATTGAACTTACAAAAAATGAATTAAAAATACTTCACGAACTTATGAAAAATAAAAGTCAAATAGTAAGTAGGGATAAACTCATGAAAAAATTATGGGATAGTGATTGGTTTGTAGATGATAACACCTTAACTGTAAATATAAATAGAATACGCTCTAAGTTAAAGGAGATAGACTTAGACAATTTTATTGAAACTAAGAGAGGATTAGGCTACATAATACTGTAGACTACTATATCAATTATGAAATTTAAAGATTTTTTAAAAGACCAATTAGGACTATTAGTTTTTGATTTAACCTTTTTATTTGTTACTATATCAATTATTGTTCTTTCACCAATTAATGAGCCATTATTTGATATTATATTTTATATAACATTATTAAATTTAACTTTATTATTAATCTATATTTTTATAAGTTATTTTAGAAAATTAAAGTTTTTTAATCTACTAGATAATGGATTAATCTCAAGTAACCTCAATAACCTTAGTTTACTTAAAAATACTAATGAAGAAAATTTATATCTAAGTATTATAAAGAATTATCAAAATCAATATGAAACTATGGCAAATGAAAATTTTAATAAATTTGAAGAAAACACAGAAATAATGAGTATGTGGGTTCACGATATAAAAATGCCCATATCTATAATAAAACTTATAATTGAACAAAATCAAAGTTCTTATTGTGAAAAAGTTTTAGATGAAGTTGATAATGAAGTTATGAGAATAGAAAATGCAGTTGAAAGAGTTCTTTATTTATCACGTTTAGAAGATTTCCATAAAGATTTTTTAGTTCAAGAAGTAAATCTTGAAAAAACTGTAAGAGAAGTAATTCGAAAATATTCAAAATATTTCATAGCAAAAAAAATCAAGTTAGAGTTATCTAATTTAAACTATATAGTTCTTTCAGATAAAAAATGGTTATTATTTATATTTGACCAATTAATAAATAACTCTTTAAAGTACTTAAATACTCAAGGTAATATATCTATAATTGGAGAAAATTCTAAAGGATATATTTCAATTAAAATAAAAGATACTGGTTGTGGTATAAAAACAGAAGATTTAAATAGAATCTTTAACAAAGGGTTTACTGGAAACAATGGAAGAAATAATTCTAAATCTACAGGACTAGGCCTTTATCTTGTAAAAGAATTATGTAATAAGTTAGATCATCGTATTTCAGTAAATTCAATTTATAACGAATTCACTGAATTTACTATAAATTTAAAGCAAAATATATAATACAAGATATTCGTTAAATCCTTAATTTTTTATAAATTTTTATTTATTTAGTTACAATTTTGACTTAATTTTTCATTTCCTTTGACTTATATATTAGTATAACATTATAATTTTACTATATGAATTATCTTATATACATAAGGAGGAATATATGTCTTTTTTTGAAAAATTAAATAAAAAAGTTAAAATAGGTATTTGTATAGGAATTGTTGTTTGTCTAGGATCTGGTGTATTCGTTTGGTGGAAAATAAAAAATCCTAACAATTCTGCCAAAGATCAAGCAGAAAACCAAATAGAAACATATACAATAGCGGACAATGAAAAAATATTTGTAAACGGAACTATAGTTCCTAAAGAATCAAAAGATTTTAATATATCTGCTGATAATGAAATTGATAAAATAAAAGTAGAAAATGGAAAATCCGTAAAAAAAGGTGATCTTCTTTTTACTTGCAAAAACAATGCTTCTATAAGCGAAATTGAAAGTTTAAAAGCACAGGTAGATGACTTAAAAAAACAAAACATCACAAACTCAGAAGGTCAAGCTGATTCATCTGTAACAGTTGAAATAACTAAACTTAACACTCAAATAAGTGTACTTAATAAAAAAGCTTATACTAGTGTATATGCTCCTTTTTCAGGTAAAGTTTATTTAAATGAGCCTTCTGAAAATGTTGAACAACCTACTTCATTTATGACTCTTCAAAGTAATGAGTTTTATATGAAAGGACAAGCTAACGAGCAAGACCTTGCTAAGATGCAAGTAGACCAAACAGTTAAAGTTTTAATATTCTCTACAAATCAAACACTTACTGGTAGAATAAGCTTTATCTCTGATAGACCATCTACTCAAGTAAATGATATGAATATAGAACAAGGTTCTTTATCTTATTATGATGTAAACATAGCTTTTAACGACGAAAATAAATTAGTTAATGGATTCCATGCTCAAGCTTCTCTTGAGATTTCAGGTGGTTATGCTAAAGTACCTTCATCTGCTATTTTAAAATCAGAAGAAAGTCCTTATGTATTTAAAGATTTAGATGGAATTCTAAAAAAACAAACTGTAGAAATTGAAAGTAAAAATGATGAATATACTGTAATTAAATCTGGTCTTAGTCCAAATGATATTATTTTAAGATACCCTACTGAAGATATGAAAGAAGGAGATCCTATTTATCCTGATAGTTCTATAAACTCAGAGGAAGGTACGGTAAACTAATTTGAGTTCATTGATAAAACTAGAAAAAATTCAAAAATATTATAAAGTAGGGAAAGATAAATTACACGTTTTAAAATCATTAAACTTAGATATTGAAACAGGAGAATTTGTTATGATAATGGGTAAATCTGGTAGTGGTAAAACTACTCTACTTAATATCCTAGGATTTCTTGATAAATTTGATAATGGTAAATATATTTTTAGCGGACAAAATGTTACTAATTTAAATGAAAACCAACGTTCTACTTTTAGAAATAAAAATATTGGCTTTGTATTTCAACAATTTAACTTGATAGAAACATTGAATATCTATAAAAACGTTGAATTGCCTTTAATATATGGTTCAAAAATGAAAAAAGATGAAATGGAAAAAATAGTTTATGAAAAATTAAATGCCGTAGGTCTTAAAGATAAAAGTAAACAATTCCCGCTTCAATTATCTGGAGGTCAACAACAACGTATTGCTATTGCTAGGGCTTTAGTTAATAATCCTCAAATAATATTTGCTGATGAACCTACAGGTGCTTTAGATAGTGAAACTAGCGAAGAAATTATGACGCTTTTAAAGGAACTTCATAATGAAGGTAAAACTATCATAATGGTTACTCATGACCAAGACCTAGTTAAATATGCTACTAAAGTTGTAAAACTTAAAGATGGTGTGTTTACTGAGGAGGGGTATTGATGAGATTAATAAAAAGTGCTATATCTAATTTAAGAGGACATAAGCTTCGTGTATTTATGGCTTTACTTTGGATTATAATTGGTATAACTTCAGTCATAATTGTAAGTTCTATTGGAAATGGTCTAGAGGCTCAAGTCCAAAAATCAGTAAGTAAAGTAAGCAATAATAAAATCAAAATAAAGTTTGAACCAAATAATTATAGCATGCAAAGCATGAGTGCATTTTTAAAACCTTTTACAAATCAAGATATTGAAACATTATCTTTTATTGAAGGTGTTGATAGAATAGCTCCAAGCAAAGAAGATTTTGATATGGGTTCAACTCAATTTGCTAGTGCTATGTTTGATAAGAAGACTTCTGATATAGAAATTTCACCTTTAAAGAAAGATTCTACTGTCAAAGCTATGTATGGCAGAAACTTTACTCTTGATGATGAAAATAGAAGAGTTGTAATGATTACTATTCAAAATGCTACAGACCTTTTTGATTCTCCTGAAAATTCATTAGGTAAAGGTATCACTATTAATAATAATATCTATGAAGTAATAGGTGTAGTTGATGAATCTTCAATTAGCACAGATTCTCAAAATGAAGACCCTATGTCTACTGAGGGTGGATATGCAACTGCTTATATTCCTAAAAAAGCTTTTGATGATTTAATGACTCATTTTGCCTATACTCCTGAAGTATTAAGTTTAGATTTAGTATGTTCTAAGGGATATGATGTATTTGATGTAGCAAATACTGTTATAAGTAAATTATATGAGCTTCATCCAGGTATAGACGGAACATATATGACAGAAGATCCTTCTGAACAAGCAGCTCAGCAAGAAGCTGAACTTCAATCTCTTACTTACAATGTAAATAGATTCATACCTATAATTACATTTGTATCACTATTTGTCGGTGGAATAGGTGTAATGAACATAATGTATGTATCTGTTATGGAAAGACAAAGAGAAATTGGTATAAGACGTGCAATTGGTGCTAAGCCAAGAACTATATTGTTTCAATTTTTAGTTGAATCAACATTTATAACAATTTTAGGAGGTATTTTAGGAATTTTAATTGGATTTATTTCTACTAAATATGTTTCTAATTATCTTCCATTTAAAGCTATTCCTAATTTAAAAAGTTTTGTATTTGCTAGTATTACTACTATTTTAGTAGGTATTATATTTGGTATAGTTCCAGCATTTAAAGCTTCCAGATTAGATCCTATTAAAGCTATTTATAAACAGTAACAAAATATAAGTTATCTTCTATAATATAAATTTTAAGAAGGTAACTTTTTAATTTTGATTATGTTAATTTTTATAAAATGTTTATAATTTCTTGCTAATAAAAAAAGTTATCTTAAATTTAAGATAACTTTTTTAACTTAATTTATATTAAATTTACTTTCTAAAATATCTTTCTAATAATCCTAAGAATGCTTTACCATGTCTAGCTTCATCTTTACACATTTCATGAACTGTATCATGTATAGCATCTAATCCTAATTCCTTAGCTTTTTTAGCTAATTTTAATTTTCCATCAGTTGCTCCATATTCAGCTTCAACTCTAACTCTTAAGTTTTCTTTTGTATCTGCTACTACTACTTCTCCTAATAATTCAGCGAACTTAGCTGCATGTTCTGCTTCTTCAAATGCTATTCTTTTATACGCTTCTGCTACTTCTGGGAATCCTTCTCTATCTGCTTGTCTACTCATTGCTAAATACATACCTACTTCTGTACATTCTCCAACAAAGTTAGCTCTTAACCCTTCTAGTACTTCTTCATCTACACCTTGAGCTACACCTATTCTGTGTTCATCAGCCCATACCATTTCTCCACTCATTTCTTCAAACTTTTCAGCTCCAACTTTACACACTGGACATACTTCTGGTGCAGTTTCCCCTTCATATATATATCCACATACTGTACATACAAACTTTTTCATAATTATTCTCCTCCTAATATTTTCACTTTTAAATTTATTTTTTTATGTTGTAAGATATATATACCCGAAAGTATTCACCTTAAACATATTTTATATATTTATTTATATTTCATAACCTAGTAGTAACATCATCTCTTCTATTTTTACTACATTATCTTCATTCCCCTTTTCATATAAATTCAAACATTTTTTTATACTAACTTTACCTTTAACTAGTTTTGTTGCAAAAGCTAAACAAGTCTCTTGCCCACATTTTTTACAATTTAATTTAGGTAAATATGCATATACTTCAAATGGACTAGGTAGTTTTTTCATTTCATCTGAAGGATTTATCTCTTCCCTTTTTTCATATACAGTATTTATAATATTTTTCAATGAGTCTAACGTTTCAAACGCATCAGTTTCATTTATTAATTTAGATATAGCTACTTTATCTGGATACATTGTTATAATTTTATGTTCATTATTAAAAACTAATGTATTTGCTTTCTTATTATAAATTGCTGTTTTTAAATATGTATTCATATATGGAAATATACCTCTAATATCTCTTGAAAAATTTGCTTTTATTCTTATTCTTAATGAATCTGTAGTGCATGGTTGAATGAAGTCTAAAGTTACTTTTTCTAAATACATTATTTCTACCACCCTTTTGTATTATAAATTATTTAATGAAGTTACTAATTTATTTATATCTTCTTTCTCATTAAAATATCCAATACCTATTCTTAAAGTTCCTATTGATTTTGTATTAATTAAATCATGGGCATTAGGCGCACAGTGAAGTCCTGCTCTAACCATTATATTATGCTTAGTATCTAGATAATGTGCTACATCTTCTGCCTTGTAATTTTTTATATTAAAAGATATCACACCTACAATATCTTCATTATTTTTAGGACCATAAATCTTTATATCTTTTACTTTTTTTAATTCTTCTAATGCATACTTAGTTAGTTCTTTTTCTTTATCATGAATTTTTTCTACTGTTTCTTTATTTATGAAGTTAATAGCTTCTTTTAATCCTACTATTCCTGATACATTTAAAGTTCCTGCTTCTAGTTTATTTGGATAATAATTAGGTTGATATTCATACGAAGAATCTCCACCTGTTCCCCCTGATTTTAATGGATTTATATTATAATTACAATTTATAACAAGTCCACCTGTTCCCATAGGTCCTAATAAACTCTTATGACCTGTAAAAGCTAGTATATCTATGTTTTCTTTTTCTACATCAATAGGATACGCACCTGCTGTTTGTGCTGCATCTACTAAAAATGGTATTTTGTTTTTCCTACATAATTTTCCTATTTCTTTAATTGGTTGGATAGTTCCTAACACATTTGATGCGTGTGTAAATACTACTAGAGCTGTATTTTCTTTTATACAATTTTTAACATCATTAATATTTGTATATCCTTTTTCATCTGCTGATACTTTTGTTATACTTATATTTCTATCTTTTTCTAAAGTTTTTAAACATCTCCATACTGCATTATGCTCTAAGCTACTTGTTACTACATGGTCATTTTCCTTTAGAATTCCTCTTAAAGCTAAATTTAAAGATTCTGTTATATTGGATGTGAAAATCACATTTTTAGGATTGTTGAAATTAAATAAAGATGCTATTAATTTTCTAGTTTCATAAACTAAAAAATCTGACTGCATAGCTTTTTGGTAAGAACCTCTTCCTGAACTTGTGCCATTATTTATCATAAAATCATATATTGATTTTGCTACTTCTATTGGTTTTGGATATGATGTAGCTGCATTATCTAAGTAAACCCCCATGATATTTCCCCCTTAGTTAAACTTTTCCTAACCTTTTTAACTTAATAATATCACAATTTTAATACTATTTATACAATAAGAGCTGTCTTAAAATATAAAATCTTATTTTTAGACAGCTCTTTTTTAACAATTTCAAATTATTCTGGGTTATCTTCTCTATTTTTAAATCTATATTTAGTTTTTATATTATTTATTCTATTTGTTGTTTTCTTACTATACTTACTTTCTCCTTGAGCTGCTAGTTTTACATTTACTTCTACTCCACTTTCATGTTCTATCCCTAATTCTCTTGCTGCTTCTATTTTCATAGCATCAGGTTTTTTATTATATTTCGGTACTCTATTAGGATGCTTTGGCATATTGTCACTTCCTTTTTAATAATTATTGTCTTAATTATTATTTAACAAATAAATTTTTTAATGCAATTTTATTTACTTGAATATATTGGATTTTTTATAAACCAGCACTATCTTCACTATTTTGTAATTTTGCTTCTTTCTTTTTCAAAAAAGACAATTTAGTTTCTGCTGTTATAATAGCACTAAATATTAACAGACTTCCTAAAATCATTCTTATTGTAACAGGCTCTTTTAATACAATAACAGATAAAATTGTTCCAAAAACTGCTTCTGTTGACATTATAATTGCTGCTTTTGGTCCTTCAACCTTCTTTTGACAAATAGTTTGACCTAAAAATGCTATTGTAGTACAGAATATACCTAAATATATTACTCCTATATATGCGCTTTTGTCTGCTACTATTTTTCCTTCTCCTATAAAAATTTGAACTACTAATGATAATATAAATGCAACACTAAATTGAATGACTGTTAATACTAATGGATTATGTTTATTTGCAAATTGACTTGTAAAAAATATATGAAAAGCAAAGGCAAAAGCAGAAATTAAGGTTAAAAAATCTCCAAAATTAACCGAAAAATCATGTTCTAATGATAATATAGCTATTCCTATTATCGCTATTATACTACTTATTATTCCTATTTTATCTAATTTATCTTTATAAATTATAAATCCTATAAACGGTACAATCACAACATTTACAGCTGTTATAAAAGCATTCTTAGATGGCGTAGTGTATGTTAATCCTATTGTTTGGACTACAAATGCTATAAATAAAAATATACCAAGTACTATACCGCTTTTTAAAGATTCTTTATTCAAATTAATTTTTATTTTTTTAAAAAATATTATACTTAAAAGTATTGAACCTATTAAAAATCTTAATGTTAATAATTGCAATGGAGTGAGTCCATTATCCAAAGAAACTTGGGTCCCTATAAATCCACTCCCCCAAATTATTGCAACTGATAATAATCCTATTTCTCCCATGTGTTTATTCAAATAATTACCCCCTTTTCTATGCTAATATTCTAATTTTAAATTGAATCTTTAAAATATACCCTAATTTAACATTAATGTATATATATGACTTTGTAAACCCCTTCTATTCATTTTAACAGTTTATTTCATTATACTTTTTCTTTTAAATCTTTACCTGTTACAACTATACTCATTTTAATTTCTCTATATATTCTTAATTTTGATATTTTTGTATATAAAATATATAATCTTGTAAATTTACCATTTTACTTTTTTCTATTTTTTAGATATAATTATACTATAATTATTTCGATTATGTTCGACATAAAAGGAGATTAAACAGATGAGAAAGAAAAAAAAGAAAACAACACTTATGATTGCTTTTATATCTGTTGCAATTGTAAGTCTTTTTTCTATGTTTTTTGGAAATACGCAAAATCCATTAAAAAGTATTCTCCAAAAAAAAGTTAGTACTATTAAAGAAGAAAAATTTGAAAAAGAGAAGCAGATTGAAGAAAAAAAACAGATTGAAGAAGAACAAGAAGAAAAATCCGAACCAATTGTAGGAGCAATAAAAGATTCCTCAACAAAATATGGATATGACTCACGCAAAATCTCGGAAAAATTAAATTCTTACGATTATTCAAATAATGGAGAAAAAATAGTGTTTCTTACTTTTAATGATGGTCCTTCTACTACTAATACACCTGCTATCTTAGATATTTTAAATAAACATCAAGTTAAAGCTACATTTTTCATACAGGGTAAATCCTTAGAAATTGATGGTGCTGGCAAAATATTAAAAAGAACTCTTGATGAAGGTCATTCAATAGGTTATCATACCTATTCACACGATACATCTTCATTATATCCTGATGGAAACTTAGATATAAAGTCATTTACTTATGATCTTAAAAGTACAGAGAAAGTATTTAAAAAAATATTAGGTGATAAATTTTTCTCTAATATCTTAAGATGTCCTGGAGGTTCTATAAATTGGAATAACATGGATCCACTTAAAAAATATTTAAATGAAAATAATATGATTAGTGTCGATTGGAATTCTTTAAATGCTGATGATCAAGGTAAAAGAAAAAATAATGAAGAGTTATTTCAATATGCCAAACAAACATCTGCTGGTAAAGAAATAGTTGTTCTTTTAATGCATGATGGGTATGGTAAAGAAGAAACAGTAAAATCTTTAGATAAAATTATTAATTATTATAAAGATAATGGGTATAAATTTAAAATTTTAATATAACATAAAGAGTATAGTTCGGTTTGTATAAAGTTAAATCTAACTATACTTTTTTAAATGGTTAATAATGTATAAAATAACTTAATTTCTAATATTTTTATGAATTTTAATTATTTTTCAAAAATTTTTATATATTTCGTTTTATTTTTTTAATTTTTTAGTTATAATCTAATAATATCAGGAAATATATTTTTTAAATTTAAACTTTTACGGAGGATTTATTTATGGGCAGATATAAAAAAGGGTTGAATACTTGTAATGACATAGTTACTATATCTAAAAAATTTTTTTATGAAAAAGGCTATTCTCAAACTACAATACAAGAAATTTGTGATGAATGTAATATTACATTAGGTAATTTTACTTATTATTTTAAAACTAAGCAAGATTTACTTAGACGTATATATCAAGACTATGTATCAAATATAGTAACATTCATCAATAGTAACGTTAATAGTAATTTAAATAGTCTTGAAAAATTTGTACTTACATCTTTTGTATATTACTATAATATATTGGAAGATGACATATCATTACATTTTCACTATAAGGTATTAAAAAATCATTCTCTTTATGCATTTATGTCTAACGAATTACTAGATAACTTATATACTCCATTTATTAAAGAATTTGATTTAGGTATTGATCAAAAAGAATTAGAAATTTTATATCTTTGTGATTTTGGAGCTAGAAGAGAGCTTACTATAAAACATATTGAAGATAATGTATTTAGTTCGAAAATAGATTTTTGTCTGAAATCTTGTATTATGACAGCTAGATTATTCAAAATTCAAGATGATTTAATAATAGAATGTTTAAAAACTCATAGAGAACTATTAAAAAGTGTAGATGTATGTAATATTAATCTGCTTAAATAAATTATACATTTCTATTTAATAAAAGCATTATAGTATATATAATTTTACTATAATGCTTTTATTTTTTTAAATACTCATTTTTTTTCTCATAGATTTTTCTCATTTTTACTTATGTTTTTATTCTCCCTTTGATAAAATTTCTATAACTCCCTTATGAGGATTTTCTATAACGTGTACTGCATAAATTTCACCTATACATCCAGCTGCTTCTGCACCTGCTTCAATTGCAGTTTTTACATCACCTATATTTCCGCTTATTACTATAGTAACTAGTCCAAATCCAATTTTCTCACAAGCCTCTAAGGATACATTAGATGATTTTAATATAACATCTGTAGCTTCTAATGCAGCTACTAATCCTTTGGTCTCTATCATACCTAAAGCTTTTCCCATATTTTCATCTCCTTTGAATTCGTTAGTTAATTATATATATGCCTAAAAAAAATATTTTTCCACTATATTTAAATGATTATATAAATTATCATTTATATGTTGTGTAATTTATATAATTTTTAATCTTTAATAAAAAAACTCCTTCAATTTATTGTGTCATAAAACAATAAAATTGAAAGAGTTTTTTAGTTATTTAAAATTTTTATTAAAACTTATTCTATTACAATTTTAACAAATTTCTTTTTACCTATTTGAACTACTAACTCGCCTTCTGGTTTAACCTTCATTAAATCAGTAACTTTTTCTCCGTTTATTTTAACTCCACCTTGTGTAGCTAATCTTCTTACTTCACTTTTACTTTTTACTATATTAGTATCAACTAATATAGTTCCTAAATCAAATCCATCAATACCTACTTGAACTATTTGTATATCATCTGGTATTTGACCTTTTTGGAATACAGTTTTAAATCTTTCTTCAGCATCTTTAACTGCATCTTCTCCGTGGTATAATGTAACTATTTCTCTAGCTAAATTCATTTTTATGTCTCTTGGGTTTACTCTATCTAAAGCTAAATCTTCTTTTATTTTGTTTACTACATCAGGATGAACATCAGTTACTAAATTGTAATATTTAACTATTAATTCATCTGGTATTTGCATAGATTTTTCGTACATTACTGCAGCTTCTTCATCTATTCCAATATAGTTACCTAAACTCTTACTCATTTTATCTTTTCCATCAAGACCTTCTATTAAAGGCATCATTATTACTACTTGAGATTCTTGATTAAATTCTCTTTGTAATGCTCTACCCATTAATAAATTGAATCTTTGGTCTGTTCCACCTAATTCTATATCTGCTTTTATAGCTACTGAATCATAAGCTTGCATTAAAGGGTAGAAGAACTCATGAACTGATATTGGCATATGATTTTCATATCTCTTTTTAAAATCTTCTCTTTCAAGCATTCTAGCAACAGTTATAGTAGCCGCTAATTTTATTACATCTTCAAAGTTTAATTTAGCTAACCATTCACTATTGAATCTTACTTCTGTTTTCTCTTTATCTAATACTTTAAATATTTGTTCTTCGTAAGTTTTTGCATTTTGTAAAACTTGCTCTGTAGTTAAAGCCTTTCTTGCTTTAGACTTACCAGTTGGGTCTCCTATTTTTCCTGTAAAATCTCCTATTATAATTATTACTTTATGACCTAAATCTTGTAATTGTTTCATTTTTCTAAGAACTACCGTATGTCCTAAATGTATATCTGGTGCACTTGGATCTAATCCTAATTTTACAACTAAAGATCTATTTTCTCTTTGAGCTTTCTCTAATTTTTCTTTTAAATCTTTTTCATCAATTATATCGTCTACACCCTTCATTATTATTTTAATTTGTTCTTCAACACTTTTCATTTTGAATCCTCCTAAATAATGTATTTTAACTTTATAATTTTTTAAATTAAAAAAGCCCTCATCCTATAAAAGGACGAGAGCTTAACTCACGTGGTACCACCTTAATTCATTAATATATAAATATTAATCTCTTAAAGTACACAAATTTTCGTATACTACTGCACTGTAACGTGTGCAAACACGATAGTCGCCTACTAGTTGTTATCTTTCGGAACTACTGCTCATAGATGTATTCAATCTAACTTATTTTGCACCTCTCACCTTCCGGTAACTCTCTGTTAAACTCTATTAGATTTACTTCTTCTCTTCATAGCTTTAATTTATCAGTTATTAATTCTAATATATTCGGATTTTAATAATTTGTCAATATTTTTTATTATTATATTCAATTATTTTTTTATTATACAACAAAAATAAATATTTTTATAATTCATTTAATTTTATTAATTTATTAATCATAACTTTCAATTTTTATTTATGCTTGTTTATTTATGTACTAAACTATTTGCATAAGAATTAATTATATTTATTTGTTCAATACGTATATTGATTTTTGTATCTAAAATAATGTTAAATATTATCAATATAACTGCTGTAATTTTAAACATTGTAGCTAATAAAGTTATAGTTACTAATGTTAAGATTCTAGCATATGATATTTTTTGATATTTTGATAAAATAAAATTTTGTATAGCTGTATATCCATCTCTAATTACAAAATAATAACATAAATATTTTGCTGACATTAATACAGTTTTTATATATATATTATTTGACTTTATTCCTAAAATACTTATTATTTCCATAGTAAATATGAAAAATACACATCCATAAAATACTTTTTTAGAACAACAAATAAATCTACCACATTTTTTAAAACTCTGCATTATTAATAGCTTTTTCTTTGAATTTCCTTTTAATATATTTAGTTTTTTACCAACTATTAATGATAAATAATATATACTAAATACAGTCCCAAAAGGAAACAACCCTATTACCATATAATACGCTATATCTACTATGTTTCTTGGTATATTAAATTTATTTACTAATATATCTGAGTATCCTTGAAATTCTTGCATAAAACTATAACCTATTAATGCTGAACCGTAAATATCTATAAATATCATTATAATTATTCCTAATATAGATCCATAAACCATATCATCTAAAATTGTCGTTGATTTTGATAATAAAAAACCACATAAAATTCCAATCATCATGCCTTGACTTATCCATATAGCAGTTCCTATATTTCCTAAAACTAAAGATACTATCAATACAGAACTTACTGAAGATAAAATTGTATATTTAATTTCACATTTTAAACATATTATACAAAAGAATATCGGCACTATAAAATCTAAATAAATACCATATCCTAGTCCACTTCCAACAGCTATTATAGTACTAACAATAAATAGAGAAGACAAAATAGCTGCTTCTGTTAATTTTTTAGTTGTACTCAAACACATCCCTCCATACTAAATATTTTTAATTAAACTTAGTATACCACTTTTTATTATTTTGAAATACAATTTTGTATTAACTATAAATTTAGCCTTAATAATTAACTAAATTACTGATATAATACATATAATATTTATTATAAAAACAAAAGGAGGCTATATTATGTTTAAAATAAAGCACTTTAACGATTTATCTATAAATGAAGTTTACGAAATAGCAAAATGTAGATATGAGGTGTTTGCTTGTGAACAAAGAATTTTTCAAGAAAATGATTTTGACGATATAGATAAAAATTGTTACCATGTTTTTCTTGAAAAAAATAATAAAATAATCGCTTATTCAAGAATAGTTCCAAAAGAATTTAGTTCTTATAATGAAATATCTATTGGACGTGTATTGGTTTTATCATCTTCAAGAAAACAAGGTATAGCTAAACAAATGATGTATGTTGCTATAGATTTTATAAAATTCAATCTACATGAAAATAATATAACTTTATCTGCTCAAGAATACATAAAAGATTTATATTTATCTTGTGGATTTAAAGAAATATCAGATGTTTATGATGAGGTCGGTATTCCTCATGTTAAAATGAGATTATAATATATAAATTTTCACTAATCTGCTATAATAAATTTTGTAAATGTAATTTTATTTAATTTTTTATAGGGGTGAAATTATGACTTTTGAACAACTAAAATCTTTTTTAGCCATTGTAAAACATAACCACTTCACTCTAGCAGCCCAAGATTTATTTATTTCTCAATCATCTATATCTAAACAGATAAAATCACTTGAAAAGGAAATAGGTGTTGAACTATTTAAAAGAGAACATAGAAGCATTAAGTTAACTCCTGCTGGTGAAGAATTCTTACTATTTGCTAAAAAAGCTGTGCAAAACTGTGATGAAATAAAATCTATTATGAACAAATATAGGGTTGAGGAAAGTACAACACTTTCTATCGGTGTTACAGACACTATGGTAGAATATGGACTTGCTACTTTAATAGGTGATTTTCATAAAGAATACCCTAATATACATATAGAACTAATAGAAAGAGGTAATAAATCTATTTTAGAATATTTAAGTACATCTAAAATTAATTTAGGATTCATTAATACATTAAATACATACAAAGATATACTAGAATCTCACGAATTATTTACAGACAATTTAGTTTTAGTTACTTCTAATAATAATAATTTAGAAGATACTAAAAGCATAAGTTTATATGATACTCATAAAGAAAAATATATTTCACTCAACTCAGATTCTTCTATGCATAACATTTTTCTTAACATTTGGGGTAACTTAAATTTTTTCCCAGATATATTATATATAGATAGTCATACTAAGACTTTGTTAGCTTTAGTATCTGAAGACATAGGTATAACAATTATACCTTGTACTGTTGCTAATTCATTTAAAAACAATATCAACAAAAATATTAAGATTATAAATTTGAAAGATAATATTTCATCTAAAATTCTTTTAGTTAACAGTAAAAATAGACAACTTACTAAAAATGAAGCTATCTTTAAAAAATTTGCGATAAAGTGGTTTAATGTTCAAGTAAGTAATGAATCTACTCAACTGGATAGTTACTAAAAAGTAAAAGACCGTCTTAAATTTTTTATTTTAAGGCGGTCTTTTAAATAATTTTAAAAATATTTTATAATATATCCTTTTTTTCTTTTATACATTCTCTAGCAATTTCTCTATCATCAAAATAATATTTAACATCTCCTATTATTTGATAATTCTCATGACCTTTTCCTGCTATTATTACTATATCTTTAGGTTTCGCAATATTTATAGCTCTTTTTATGGCTTGTTTTCTATCTTCTATTATCATGTAATTTTCTTTATCTTTATTTATTCCAGACATAATTTCTTCTATAATTTTAATTGGATTTTCATTTCTTGGATTGTCTGATGTAATTATTAATATATCCGAATACTCTTGTGATATATTTCCCATTATAGGTCTTTTAGTTTTATCTCTATCTCCTCCACAGCCAAATACCGTTATTATTTTACCTTTAGAAAACTCTCTTACTGTACTTAATATATTTTTTAAGGCATCTGGTGTATGTGCATAATCTACTATTACACTTATTCCTAAATCATTTTTTATATTCTCTAATCTTCCTTCTACACCACTTGTATTTTCTAATCCTTCTTTTATAATATCAATTGATATATTTAGTATATAACATACACTTATAACTGCAAGTGTATTATAAATTGTAAACTTACCAGGCAATGGTATATTTATTTTTTCTTCATATGTTGGTGTTACTAAAGTATAAGAAACACTATCATAATGTAGATTTATATCCTTAGCCATAAAGTCTGATTTATTATTTATTCCATAAGTATAACATTTAGTTCTTAAATTTTTTATATTAGATAGTATAATTTGACCATTTAAATCATCTATATTTATAATATTTGCTACTTTTGTTTTAAAAAATAATAATTCTTTAGCTTTTCTATATTCATCTATATTCTTGTGAAAATCTAAATGTTCTGGGGTAAGATTTGTAAACACTCCAACTTTAAAGTCTATATCTTCTACTCTTCCTAATACTAATGAATGGGATGAAACCTCCATAGAGCAATATCTACATTTATTTTGAACCATTTTATTTATATATTTTTGTAAATCTATGCTTTCTGGTGTAGTATTTTGAGATTCTATACTTCGGTTTCCATCATCAATTTTAATGGTTCCAATCATACCAACCTTATTGTTTATCCCTAAAATTTGCTTTAGTAAAGTAGTTATTGTAGTTTTTCCATTAGTTCCTGTTACACCTATTATTGATATTTTATCTGATGGATTTTCATAGAAATTAGAAGCTACTTTTGACATGGACATTCTAGTATCTTTAACTTTTATAACTGTTATATTTTTTTTACTTTGAATATTTATATCTTCTTCTACTAAAAAAGCTTTTGCTCCTCTTTCTAGTGCTTCTTGTATAAATTTATGACCATCTATATTAAAGCCCTTAATACATATAAACAAGCTTCCTTCTTTAACTTGTCTAGAGTCATAATTTATATCAGTTATATCTCTGTCAGCTTCTCCTATTATTTCTATAACTTCTAGATTTTCTATAATTTTAGATAGCTGTATATTTATCCCCCCCTTTCTAATACATATTAAATTTTATTTTTTATTTTCTAAAATATACTAAATATATGATTATTACTTGAATCTATTATAAAAAATCACTTTTTTTATATAAAATTTTACTTTTTTATTAAACTTATTTTTTATAGTTTTATATTGTTGACATGAGATAAATTTAAAACTATAATTATATTAAGAATTACATATTGAAATAGAAAATTAGATATTTGAAGATATCTTATTTAAGTCAGGAGGCTTTAGCTTTCTGACTTTTTTTATTTCTATAATCAATGTTGACTATATATTATATGTTAACTTTTATTCTATATTCTACTTTCCCCAAAAGTAAGAATTATACCTAACTTATAAGATGGGTTCTACCCATCTTTTTCTTTTACTCTTTTTTTTGATATTCTCTAAATTCTTTAAGAATTTCTTCATTTTTATTTAAAAAATTTATTAGTTCATCAATTTTTATAAGTGTTTCTATACTTATTGTATGTTCAATTTTTTCCGTCTCCTCATGAATACATTCATTAACCCCTATAACTTTTAAAAATTCTTGAACTATATTATGTCTATCTAGTAATCTTCTTCCTATCATAGTCCCGATTTCTGTTAAATGAATTGAATCGTATTTCTTATACATTAATACCTTTTTTTGATCTAATTTTTTTATCATCTTAGTTACAGATGGTGGCTTTATATTTAATGACTTTGATAAGTCATTTACTTTGATATCTTCTTGATTTAAAGACAATCTATATATCATCTCTAAATAATCCTCTTCACTAGGTGTTAAAGAGTTATTTTTCATATATTCATTAAAGGTATAATACTCATTTCTTTTCAAAATAGTAACTCCCCCTATTTCAATTCTTATTTTCTATTATATTTTTTAATATTACATATATTACTATATTTAGTAACAAATTAATATTTATATGCATACTTTAAAATTAAGAATGTTAGCTTAGGCTAAAAATTTAATTACGGAGGTGAAATTATGACTAAGCTTACAGACATCCAGGTTAAAAACACAGTTAGAGTTGAAAATCTTTTATCTAGTGGTAATGTTAGAGAGAGAATGTTAGCACTTGGTCTTACTGAGGGTGCTTTAATAGATGTAATTAGAAAAGGTCCTAAAAATAATTTAACAATTTATAATATTAGAGGCAGTAAAATTGCATTAAGAAAAGAAGAAAGTAGTTTAATTTTAGTTTCTTCTATTTAATTTTTCAATTTATTTAATTTTTTTATTAGGGGGATACAACTATGGGTTTAACACATGAATCCACTAAAGCTAAATCATTAAAAGATATGTTTGATATAGAAAAAAAAGAAAATCAGTTTGTAATAGCATTAGCTGGTAATCCTAATACTGGTAAAAGTACAGTGTTTAATTACTTAACAGGTCTTAAGCAACATACTGGAAATTGGCCAGGTAAAACAGTCGCTACTGCTCGTGGTGACTTTAATTATAATAATACTGATTATTCACTTATAGATTTACCTGGCACATACTCTCTATTTGCACTATCTCAAGAAGAAATAGTTGCTCGAGACTTCATATGTTTTGGGAATTTAGATGCAGTTATAGTAGTTTGTGATGCAACTTGCCTTGAAAGAAATCTTAACTTGGTATTTCAAGTTATGGAACTTACAGATAAAGTTATTTTATGCGTAAATTTAATAGACGAGGCAAAAAAGAAAGGCATATATATTGATAAAGAAAAATTAGAACAAAAACTAGGCATTCCTGTAGTTTTAACTGCCGCTAGAAAAGGTACTAATATGGATGAACTTCAAGAAGTAATTTATAAAGTTTCCTTTAATGAATATAAATTTAGTAATAAACCTGTAATTTATAATAACCATATAGAAGATATGGTTAAATTGATACAACCTGATTTAGAAGCTTCAATACCTTCTATAAGTTCTAGATGGTTAGCCCTTAGACTTATAGATGAAGATGAAAGTATCTTTGAATCTATGAACAAATATATCGATGGTGACTATATGAATGAAATACTAAAAATAAAAGAAAAGCTTCATAATGACATAGATAAGCAAAAAATTAGAGATGAATTCACCAAAATAAATTATGACGTAGCTAAAGATTTAAGTGATGAAGTATATAATATAAGTTCAAAATCTAAACTAGATAAAGATGAAAAAATTGATAGTATATTAACTTCTAAAAAATTTGGGCTTCCTATTATGTTACTTTTGTTATCTAGTATATTATGGATTACTATACAAGGTGCAAATTATCCCTCTAAGTTATTAGCTACTTTACTATTTGGTGTTGAACCAACCTTTACTTCTGTATTAAACTCAATTAATTGTCCTATATGGTTAAATGAATTATTAGTTCTTGGTCTTTATAGAACTCTTGCGTGGGTAGTATCAGTTATGCTCCCTCCTATGGCAATATTTTTTCCTTTATTTACTCTACTTGAAGACCTTGGATATTTACCAAGAGTTGCTTTTAATTTAGATCATTTATTTAAAAAAGCATGTGCTCATGGTAAGCAATGCTTGACTATGTGTATGGGATTTGGTTGTAATGCTGCTGGTGTTATTGGTTGTAGAATTATAGATTCACCTAGGGAACGTTTAATAGCAATACTTACTAATAACTTCGTTCCTTGTAATGGTAGATTTCCTACTCTTATTGCTGTATCTACTATTTTCTTTAGTTCTGTAATATCTAACTCCTTTGTATCAAGTGTTACTACTTCTCTTTGTGTTACTTTATTAATAATATTTGGAGTTTTGATAACATTACTTATATCTTATACATTATCCAAAACCCTATTAAAAGGTGTTCCTTCTACTTTTACATTAGAACTTCCACCTTATAGAATTCCTCAAATAGGCAGAGTTATATATACCTCTATAATAGATAGAACTTTATTCGTACTAGGCAGAGCTGTTTGCGTAGCTATCCCTGCTGGTGTTATAACTTGGTTATTTGCTAATATATATATAGGAGATTTAAGTTTATTATCTTATGTTGCAAATTTTTTAGATCCATTAGCTAAACTAATTGGCCTTGATGGTTTTATACTTCTTGCATTTATTTTGGGATTTCCTGCAAATGAAATAGTAATTCCAATCCTCTTAATGTCTTATTTAGCTACTGGCTCTATGCTGGAATTAGATAGTTTAAATGCTTTAGGGCAAGTATTAAGAGACCATGGCTGGACTTATTTAACAGCTTTAAATGTAATGCTATTTAGTTTACTTCACTGGCCATGTGCTACAACTTTAATTACTATAAAAAGAGAGACTGGTAGCTTTAAATGGACTATATTAGGGTTCTTAATTCCTACTGCTATAGCATTTATAGTATGCTTTTTAACAACAACTGTATATAAGATTTTTATATAAATTTTATAGGATATATCAAAATAAATTTTTATATTTTGATATATTCTATTTTTTGTCTCTTTTATTCTTATATATATTATCATTTTCTACAATATATATTCTTAATTAAAGTCATTTGTTGGTTTTATTTGTAGAAATTTAATTTTTTTATAGGATATTTAAAATTATTTATGAGATGATAGTTAGTACATAATATAGTAAAATTATATTAAAGGACATGTTAAACTTAATACAGGGAGGTTTTACTATGTTTATCTTCATTCTTTTAATTTCAATTCTAACTTTAATTTATTTTTTATCTATGGTATGTATTCAATTTAGTCATATAACTAATATCAATTTACAATTTGGTATGGATGTAACAAAATTATACTCTGATGATAATTTTAAAGATAATCATCATTATATTAATAAGTTAATTAAAAATTCAGCTATGCTATTATACAAAATTACAAATACTTTTAAATAATTTACATAAGGGGATATATCAAAATATCCCCTCAATAATTTTTTAAAGAATTAAAAAATTCTTCATTTTTAATTACATATACATTATTAGGATTTATTTCTAGACATTTTTTATGATGATAATAAGATTTAGCTATATTGTTAATCTTAAAATAACATACACATAGATTTAAATGTGGTTTGAATCGACAACAGCATAAGTTAATACATTGATTGCAATCAGTTGGTATTTCTAATGATAATATCATTTCATACCACCTTATTGCTTGCATATATTTTCCTTCTTCATCAAATGAATTTGCAATATTATATAAAATTTCACCTCTCGGCTCTGAATATTCAAATGTTTTATAAAAATACGTTCTTGCTCTAACTTTTTCTTGTTTTAATAAATAGCATTCGCCTATTTTAGATAATGCATCTATCATTTCTTCTTTCCAAACATTTTTTGTTATAAACTTATTTAAAACATTTATACAGTCATCATAAAATCCATTGCAGTATAGTTCTTTTCCATAGTAATATAAATCTCTATCACTTAATTCAATTCCCTTTTTTATATTAATTTTGTATATTTTAAGGTTTCTGTCATTATTTAATTTTATTTTATCATGTATAATTGATACATCACTATCAAAAACATTTCCTGATCCTTTTATATACTCATGGACAAATCCAGTCCACTTAAAATCTCTATTTTTTTTAACTATTCTATTTCTTCTTGATATTATTCTAGGATTATTATTTTCATCCATACACATATGAGTTTCTGTTGTAACTAAGTCAATATCTTTATTTAGGTTTTTCTTTAAATCTATTAGTCTTTCTTTGCTTTTATCAGTTAAAAATTCATCAGCATCCATCCACATTATATAATCTTTTGTTGCTTTACTAAAAGAAAAATTTCTAGCATCTGAAAAATTATCTTCCCACTTAAAATCATATATATTTGAGGTATAACTGCTAACTATTTCTTTAGTTTTATCCACTGAGCCTGTATCAACTACTATTATTTCGTCAACTACATCTTTTACACTATTTAAACATCTTTTTATAACATCTTCTTCATTTTTTAATATCATACATAAACTTAAAGTAAGCATATCTATATACCCCTTTGCTATATACTTATATATTAATATATGATAATATTACATTTTTTGTTAAAATATAATAAAAAAGAACTATTTAAAAATGAATTTCATTTTTAAATAGTTCTTTTTTCATTTACTATATATGTAATTGTAGTTTATAATCCAAATACTATACCCGCTATTGCACCTATTACTAAATACAACACAGGATGTTTTTTATATTTATTTGAAACAATAAGTAATACTATAAATAAAATTAATGACTTATAATCAAATATATTTATTATACTTTTATTTTGTATATACTTATCCCAAGTAATAACTGATAATTTTACTATTTCAAATCCTGCTATTGCTATAAGTCCAGTTACTGCAGGTCTCAATCCAAAGAATACAGAATTCACCAATTTATTCTCTCTAAATTTATTAAAAAAACGAGCAACTATAATAATTATTATAAATGATGGCATTACAAGCGCTATAGTAGCTACTAATGAACCTATTATTCCCCCTGCTTCAAATCCTGCGTAAGTAGCCATATTTATACCTATTGGTCCTGGTGTTGATTGAGATACTGCTACCATATCTGCTAACATACTCTTATCAAACCATGGATATCTTGACTCTATATCATATAAAAATGGTAATGTAGCTAGTCCTCCTCCAACAGCAAATAATCCTGTTTTAAAAAATTCGATAAATAATTGTATATATGTAAACATTATTTTTCTCCTCTATATTTAATTATAATGCCTAATATAGATGCTGATACAACTATATAAACAGGAGAAATATTTAAAAATCCACCTATAATAAACGTAGCAACAAAAATTATAACTCCTACTTTATCAACTACAGAATTTTTCCATAATTCAAAAATTGCATTTAAAATTAGCACCGCAACTGCCACTCTAATTCCTGAAAATGCGTGTTGTACTGATACCATTTTGGAAAAACTTTTTAAAAATGACGCTATAATCATTATTATTAGGAAAGATGGAAACACTACGCCTACTGTTGCAAAAAGAGCTCCTGGAATTCCTTTTATTTTATATCCTACAAATGTTGCTGTATTAACAGCAATCACTCCTGGCGTTGCTTGGGAAATTGCATAATAATCTAATAATTCTTCATGTGTTGCCCATTTATTTTGTTCAACAACTTCTTTTTCTAACATAGGAAGCATTGCATATCCTCCTCCAAATGTCAGAGCACCTATTCTAGTAAATGCCTTAAATAAATTAAATAACTCTTTCATTTTACACCCCTATATAGTAATATCACAAATCAAAAATATATTCAATTTATTTATAAATAAAACTGATAATTAAAATCTTTCAAAGAAAACATTAACTATCAGTTTTATTCTTAGTTATTTATATATTTTTTTAATTGTTTAATATACAATTCTAATTCATCTATTAATTTTTGTAATTCATACTTATTCATAAAAATACTTTTAGAGCTTTTAAATATTGATTGTGTAGTATCTACTATATCCTTACTAGAATTATAATAACCTTCTTTTAATTCACTTATTATATTAATTTGTAATTCTTGTATAAAGTTATCTATATCATCTAAAATATCTTTATTTTTTTGATTGCTTTTCACTTTATGATACACTAATTTTGCCAAAGCTCCGGTTATAGTTCCAGCTAATAATAATGGTGGGCAATATGACATCATTGCAGAACCTATTGTAAGTGTAGCTGATGATGAACCTATAGATGCTGCATAAATTGATGCAATTGATCCTGATGTAGCTCCTAATATTGCTCCTGTGCCTACTGTTGCTAACATTTCATTTAAATCAACTTTATCATCATCAAACTTAAATACTGGTGCATCTAATAATTTTTTTTTATAATTTATGTTGTTTATATGTTTATTTATATCTTCATTTATCTCATTGTTTATTTCCTTTAAACATTCAGTCCACTCTTCAAAAAACAAATTATCTAACTCTGACTTCTTTTTATTTATAATTCCATTTATATATTTTTCATTTATATATACACTAGCATTTTCTATATTATCTTTTATATTATTTAGTTCATCTACTAAAAATATTTCATTAACCCAATTCTCTATTTCAAAGTTAATTTTAGAATTTATATAATTAAATTTATTATCAAGCAGTTTTTCATATCTTATAAGTTCATCATTTAAAACTGATATACTCTTTTTATAATCATGATGATTTATAATCTCTTTATGAATTATTGCTTCTAATGATAAAGACATACTACTTAATTTTGTTTCATCGCAACTATAATAAACATTTTCTATGTATTTGCTAAGATTTAAAAAATTTTCTTTTAATTCCGAGTAATTAGATATAACTAAATCGGTACTTCCTACCTCTGCATTTTTACTTATTCTATCTTGATATTCTAAGTAAGAAGATATCATAAAAAAGTCATCCATATAAATTCCATATTCATTTTTTATATACTCTTCTATTTCTAATTTATTTGACTCTAGCAAATCACATTTGTTTATTATTCCCACTAATGGCTTTTTATATGATACTATTAAATCCAATACTTCTTCTATATCATCTTGACCTAAGTGAGTTGCATCAAATAAGAACAATATTAAATCAGCATTTTGAATATATTTTAATGTTTTTTGCTCATTTTTTACTGTTATACTTTTTAAACCCGGTGTATCTACTATATTTATTTTTTTTAATTCTTCTAAGTCTACACCTATCCTTCTAATATCTTCATAAATTTCATCATATTCTTCTTTGTCATATGTTATTTCTATAATATCAGAAGTAGCTTCTAAAACATCCACCTCACTAACTTCTTTAGATAAAAATGCATTTATAAAACTAGATTTACCTGATTTAACTTCTCCTACTATAACTATTTTTAAAGGATTATCAATTTTTCCTTCTAATATTTCTATATTATCCAAAACATCATTTAAATTTTCAAGTACTAAATCTTTAAATGGTATATTATATTGATTTTCCATACATTTTCTAACAGGAGATTTAAATAATAATTCTTTTATATCACTTATATGATCTATTCTATTTTTCAAAATATCACCCCAAATTTTTAAGTGTTATATCTATATCATTTATATTTTTTATATGTTCTTTTATTAACTCATATTCTATATATTTATTTTCAAAGCTTTTTTCTCTTAACTCATTTATAGTTATCTCTATAAAATTTAATTGTTCATCTAAGCTTTTAATACAATCCTTTACTATATTGTCTATCTTACTTATTAATAGTTTTTTAATATAATTTTGATTATTTGTGCTTTTTTTAGATTGTTCTATATCAAATGAACTTAAAATTCTGCTTAATGAAGTACTTTTTTCTTTTGTTTTACTTAGTATTACTTTTGTTTTATAGTCTAAAATAATATATTTACTTTTAGAAAAATTTACTCTAAAATCAATTTGCTTTATCTCTTTATTTTTATTAAAGTTTGATTTTATATATAATGAATCATAAAGTTTTTCTAAATTCAAATTACACATATCTTCAATTGACTTTAAATTACTTTTTAATTCTCTAAATTCTAAATCACAAATATATTTATCATTTTTTAACTTATTTAAATGTTCTACTATATATATTCTTATATTTTTAATTTTTTCATATAAATCAAATTCTCCTTCATTATATTTAGATATATCTTTGTATAATTGTCTTTTATAATTATTTATTTCATTATTTATACAATCTTTCATGATTTTTAAGTTTTGATATTTTGATTTAATTTGACTTTCTTGTGACACTTCTTTAAATTTTTCATTTATACAATTAATCAAATCATTTATGTTACTATCATATATAAATTCTTCATTATCTGATACAATTCCATTTATAGCTTTTTTAGCTGATATAAAAACTATCTCTGTAAATTTATCTTTATAAATTTGATTTGCTTTATTTTTAATCTTTATTGTATTTTGCTTGTCATTTTTATGTATTATGTCCATTTTATTTATCACTGCTATCATACTCTTATTATTATCATATAAATTATTCATTTGTGTAATTTCCTCAATTAATGTATTACTTTCCTTAGATACAATATTTTGTGCATCTAAAATCCATATAACGCCGTCTGATCGTAAATAATACTCCTTCATTCTATTTACAGTATTTTTAAGTAAGTTTTGGTTAAGACCTGGGGTATCTACAAGTATAAAATCATCTAAAATACCACTTTTATTTAAAAAATATCTTACTTGTACAATATTCGATTTGTATAAATATTTACTTTCTAATTCTTTTTTATAATTTTTTAATGTAGGAATGTCTACTTGTTTATCTTTTTTATAATTTTTTAAAATACTAGATATGTATTTTTTTGATTCCTTAAATTTTTCTTCTTCTTTTTTAAGTGATTTTATTCCACTGTGTAAAGATTTTGTTACTTTATTGCTATCTTGATAAGTTATTTCCATTTTTTCTATATCTGATTTTATAAATAAATCTATCTTCCATGTATTAGGTAAATCATTAGTAGTTATTATTTTTTGACCTAATAAAGAATTTACTATTGTTGATTTACCATAATTGCCAGAACCTATTACAAATAACAAAAATGGATTTTTTAACTCATTTATACTTTCTATATTTTTTAAAATTTGTTGTTCTAGATGTTTTATAAATATTATTGTTTTATTTTCTAAATTTAAATCCTTATTAAATTTACTAGGATATTCTATATTTTTTTGAATTATTTTAATTTTATTAAGTAATTCATTAAGTATAGATGACATTTTTAAAAATTCTTCTTTTCTGCTTAAATACACTTGTACCATCCCTTCATACATTCTTATTAATAATATATGTATATTAAAATATATCAAGACCTAAACTACGTATTAGAACAACCGTTTTTAATATTAGTCATTCACTTAATTTACATTTTGTGGTAATATATAACTTATTTTGAGGAGGTTATTAATGGAAAAATCATTTTCTAAAAAATTTACACCTATAGAGTTTCTAAAATTTGTCTCTCCTGCGATTATATCTATGGTATTTATATCTTTATATACCATAATAGATGGAATTTTTGTATCTACATTAGTTGGATCAGATGCACTTGCTAGTATAAATGTATCTTTTCCCATAATTAATATTTTTTGTGGATTTGGTATTATGATGTCAACTGGTGGAGCTGCTATTATTTCCATTAAAATGGGTGAAAATAATTATGATGAAGCTAACAACTCTTTTTCATTTATTTTACTTTTTTCTATTATTACAGGAATTTTATTTATGATAATTTCTATGTTCTTTGTTGAAGATATGTGTATAGCCTTAGGTGCTACAGATAGACTATTACCATATTGTGTAACCTACGCAAAAATATCTATTTTATCTGCACCTTTTTTAATTACTAAGCTTTTATTTGAATATTTTACTAGGACAGATGGAAATTCTAATTTCAGTTTATTTTTATCTATAATTGGAGGTGTAACTAATATTTTTTTAGACTATGTATTTATTAAAATATTTAATATTGGAATTTTAGGTGCTGGTCTTGCTACTTTATTAGGTATAATTATATCTAGTATTATAGGCCTTATGTATTTTTTATCAAATAAATCTACACTTAAGATTGTAGTTCCTAAAATTGATTTTAAACTTGTTTTAGATGCTATGATTAACGGTTCTTCTGAGATGGTTACTGAGTTATCCACTGGATTTACAACTTTTTTATTTAATATTGTAGCTTTACGATTTGCTAAAGAAGATGGTATTGCAGCACTTACTATAATTCTTTATGCTCACTTTTTAATGACATCAATTTATTTAGGATTTTCAGCTGGAGTAGCACCTCTAATTAGTTATAACTTTGGTGCAAATAATTACGATAAATTAAAGGAAACATTTAAGTATTCATTAAAATTTATAGCTATCACATCTATATTAGTATTTATTTTTTCTTTAATTTTTACTCCTTTCATTGTTGGGGTATTTGTAAAACCATCTGATGATGTGTTTTATTTGGCATTGGAGGGATTAAAGATATTTTCAATTACATTTTTATTCGTTGGTATAAATATTTTTGCTTCAGGATTTTTCACAGCTTTTCATAATGGAAAAGTTTCAGCTGTTATTTCTTTTAGTAGAGCATTCTTATTTGTTCTTATAGGAATATATTTTTTACCTAACTTATTGAAATTAAATGGATTATGGCTTACTGTTCCATTTGCAGAACTTATGACTATATTTATATCTATTTTGTATATTAAAAAGTATAAGTATAAATACAATTATTAATATACCGCTCGAGCTAAATACAAAATAGGAGTAATCTCTAATAACTTAGAGACTACTCCCACTTTTTTAGTATATTTATCATAAATTTTTTTATATCTAATCCATAAATATCTTTTAATATTTCTTCTTTTAATACTTCTTCTGGCTTTCCATAAGAAATTACATTCCCATGATTTAATATAAGTACATTATCTGCAAAATACTGTACTAAATTCAAATCATGCAATACTCCTACTACTATTTTATTGTTATCTTTAATCCATTGTGTTAAATGCTCTAAAAGTTCTATTTGATGTTTTAAATCTAAATGATTTGTAGGTTCATCTAATAATATAACATCTGGATTTTGTGCCATAGTTCTCGCTAGAAATACCCTTTGTAATTGACCTCCTGATAATTCATTAATCATCTTATCTTTATAGTCATATAATTTTACTTTTTCTATACTATCTAATATTATATCTCTATCGTGTGATGATAAACTTGAAAATGCACCTTTAGAATGAGCATATCTTCCTAAAGCCACTGTTTCATATACAGTATATGGAAAATAAATTTGTGAAATTTGGCTCATTAACCCTATTTTAGTAGCTAATTCTTTTCTATCTAATGAAGATGTGTCTTTTCCATCTATTTTTATACTTCCTTTATAATCGATAATGCTAGCAATAGACTTTAAAAGAGTACTTTTCCCACATCCATTTGGACCTACTATACATAAATTTTCTCCTCTATTTACAGTTACATTAACACCTTTTATTATATCAACATTATCATACCCACTATAAATATCATTTATTTCTAACATTTACATCACCTAGCTTTATTAAAATATACATATGCAAAGAATGGAGCTCCTATTATAGCTGTTATAGCTCCCACGGGTAATTCTCCCGGTGAAACTATAGTCCTTGCGATAAGGTCAGTTATAACCATCAAACATCCTCCAAATACAAATGACATTGGGATTACATATTTATGTTTAGACCCAAATATTTTTCTTACAACATGTGGTGCTATTAAGTCTACAAATCCAATAGTACCACTTAATGATACTGCACCTGCTGTAAGAACTGTTGAATAAATAAATAATTTTTTCTTCACTTTTTCAGTATTAACTCCAACTGCCTTTGCTTGTTCTTCTCCAAATGTAAGTATGTCCATTTCCTTAGTGTATCTAAAAACTCCTAACATTCCAACTATGAAAAATGGTATTATTACTAATACATAAGACCATCCTTTCATTGAAAAACTTCCCATTTGCCAAAGAGCTATACTTTTTAAATCTTGAGAGAACAAAGCTGTTAATGTTGTAAGCATCGCATTTACAAATAATGAAAATACCATCCCTGCAAGAATTATTGTGTTATTAGACATAGTTTTATCTATTTTTGATGAAAATAATATAACCATATAAACTGTACCAAGTCCAAATAAAAAACCAACTATAGGCAATGTAAATACTCCTAAAATCGGTATTGACATTCCACTCACTATTACAAATCCTGCTCCAAATGAAACACCGGAAGAAACTCCTAATGTATATGGCGATGCTAATTGATTTTTAAGCACAGACTGAACAACTGCCCCACTTGTTGCTAGACATCCTCCTACAATAAAAGCTAATAGAACTCTTGGTAGCCTTAGTTTCCAAATAATAGATACATTTTTAGGATCTATACCTTCATTCAACCTCATCTTAAATATCTTATTCCCTAGTATTGACATACTATCCCATAAACTCACATTAGAACTTCCTATTGATATTCCCATACAAATAATTATAAATACTAATACCATACTAACTATTACTAACTTTTTACTTTTCATAGTTCTCTGGATAAATAGCTTTAGCCATTTCATCTAATGCTATTAATATTTTATTTGAAGGTCTAGATGATGAATTTGCATTTATCTGGTAAACTTTATTTTCTTTTACAGCATTTATATTTTCCCATCCTTCACGTGATTTTATTTCTTGCGTAGGATTTTCTATATAATTTACATTTGTTAATATTACATCTGGATTTTTTTCTATTACAGATTCTGAACTTGGAGATATCCATGCTTTTTCTTCTTTGAATATATTTTGTGCTCCAATTAATTCTATCATTTCATTTAAAAATGTTGAATTTCCAAAACTATAAAGATTTGGAGATGGTCCTATTTCAAAATAAACTTTCTTTTTATCTTTTATATTTTTTCCTATTTCTGATACTTCTTGTATTTTTGACTTCATATTAGTTACTAACTCTTTTCCTTTTTCTTGTTGTCCTACTACATCAGAAATAAACTCTATATCTTTATATATACCATCTATACTATCACTACTTGGAATGTATACAACTGGTATTCCTGAATCAGAAACTGATTTGAAAGGATCTTGTCCTGAACCTGTTTTATTGTGTCCTGAAGCTATTACTATGTCTGGTTGTAGCCCAACTATTGCTTCTGCATCTGGATTTGAAAAATCAATTTTTGTTATATCTTTTTTTACACCTTTAACATCACTAGAATATGTATCTATAGCTATTAAATTATCGCCTAAACCAAGATCTACTAAAACTTCTGTATTAGATGGTGCTGTTGAAATTATTTTTTCTATTTTGTTTGGTATCTTTACTTGTGTTCCTTCTCTATCTGTAACTACTTTATCCTTTTTGTTACTACATCCAGCCATTATAAACATAATCGCTACCATTAAAATTGACAATATTCTTTTTTTCATAAATTTTTCTCCTTGTTTTTTAAATTATATATAGCCCTTTTTTAGTTTGTGTACTACAATATATAATTATAACTCATTATAAATTAATAAATTTATTGCATAGATAATTATAATTAATATTTGCATTTTGTCAATAAATTCCATGTTTTTATGTTTTATTCTTGGTCATAAAAATAAGATAGGGCTATTATAATAAATAAACCCTATCTCATATAAATACAATTAATAAAAATGTTTTAATTGCTTTAATCTACTTGGGTGTCTTAGTTTTCTTATAGCTTTTGCCTCTATTTGTCTTATTCTTTCTCTCGTTACGCCAAATACTCTTCCAATTTCCTCTAATGTCTTTGGATCGTCATCATCTAGACCAAATCTCATTCTTAAAACTTTTTGTTCTTGTTCACCAAGTCCTACTAATAATTCCTCTATTTTTTCCCTTAAGTTATGTTGTTCTACTTCATGCATTACTACATCATCAAAATTTGCATCTGATGGAATAAATTCTACTAAACTACTATCTTCATCTTCTTTTATAGGAGTATCTAGTGATACTATATTTTTATCACGTTTTAATATATCTATAACTTTTTCAACTTCGAGTTCACAAATTTCCGCAAGTTCTTCTAATGAAGGTTCTCTTTGAAGTATATTAGAAAGCTCTTGTTTCTTTCTTTTTACAAAGTTTATTCTCTGATGAAGGTGTACTGGAATTCTAATGGTATTTTCACAATCATCTATATATCTTGTTATGCTTTGTTTTATCCACCATGTAGCATAAGTACTAAATTTATATCCCTTTTTATAATCATATTTTTCAACAGCTTTTATAAGTCCAAGGTTACCTGCTTGAATTAAATCTAGCATATCAACACTTTCTTTTCTATATTTTTTCGCAATACTTACAACTAGCCTATAATTTGCATTTATAAACGTTTCCTTAGCTTCTGGTGAACAATTAATTATTGCTTTTGCTAATTCTACCTCTTCTACTGCAGACAACATTTTGTACTCTTCAATCTCTTTTAAGTACATTTTCATTGCATTTGATGCATTTGATGAGTCCCCATAAATATAATTTTCATAAGTATGTTCTCTTTTAGCCCCCATAATCTAACCCCTTCTATACATATAGTTTATTAATTGGAATATAAAGTGTCTGTAGTTTTATTTAGTTTTATAATATGATTATTACAATAAAAAAATGCCTGTTCAATCACTCTTAAATGTCAATAATTTTATTTATCTAATATTCTACAATCATATCGAAAAACCTTCCTTTTTATTTAAATACTTGTAAAATAATATTTAAATTTATAAATTTAACATTCATATTATTGATTTATTTATTCTTATACATAATATTAGTATTATTTAACTACATAAAAACTTATATTTTTCAAACTAAATAAAAATATTACATTAATTATTAATATAATTTATTTTTAATATAATTCTACTAGTAGTTTCAATTTTCCTTCTTTTTTGTTGTTTATTTTAAATAAAAATTTGTCACAAAAAAGAATAAAAGGCCACACAATGTGCGACCTTTTATTCTCGAACGACGTTATAAATCCCTATATTAATAAATCCTTAGCGTTTGCCCCAACACTTACGGTTTTATAGAGAAATTTTTAACCATTTAATAATAACATCATTAAAAATTATAGTCAAGTTCTGTTATTATGTAATATTATTTTTAGTGTTTATCCTTACAACATCCACCGTCTTCATGATTACATCCACACTCATGATCTTCATTATGCTCATGATTATGTCCACATCCACATCCTTCTTCATGATGATGTTCTGCTTCTAATTCTTTCATTTTTTCTTCCATTTCAAAAAATTCTTTAACCATTTGGTCATATGTAGGTAATGAAGCTTCTGTATTATATTCTTCTCCTGTCCAATCTGCATACATCATTTCATTACCATTAGTTAATATTAATCTACCTGCCATAGTTATGTTATCTACATCTTCAAGGAAATCTATTTGTTTTTGTACTGTTTCGCCCTCTAATTTAACATCTTCATCCATACATCTTATTATCATTACAGGTGCATAGTAATCTTCACTATCTTTTACATTTACAACTACATCTAACATCCCTTCTGCATCATCTTCAAACTCAGCTAAAGGTACATCAGTATCTATCATATCTTGTGGAACTAATAAGTCCTCCATTAAATACTTAATAACTCTTTCTTTTACTAATTGTTGTGACATAGTAATTCTCCTTTCATTTCTTTAATCATAAGTTGTCCAAACTTTTCCTCTTTATAGTATACTACATTAATCAATATTTCAATCTCTTCATTAAAATATTTTTTAATATGAATTTTAATATTCTTTAATACAAAATTTGACTTCAAATTCAAAACAGATATTCAATATAATATATTAAATTGTTAAACAAAATTAATACAAATATCAGAAATTTTCATATTAGTTTTGTTCTTTGTTTATATTTTGTAACTTTTTTGTAACTTTTCATTTCTTATATATCCTAGTATATAACCTACTTTCAGCATTTTTTTATCCATTTTTACATATCTTTACAGTAAAATGTGACACTTTTCTGTGTTACTATAAGTGCATGAAGGGTAACCCCTAAGGTAAAGGTTACAATTCAGTAACAAAATCTAATTTTTCAAATATAATAGTGAGGTGTTTAGATATGACAAAAAAAATAAAAACTTTATTATCTTTAGGAGTAATAACTATAGTTACAGCTTCTAACATGGTACCAGCAAATGCATTAGTTAAAATTGATAGTGCTAAATTTATACCAAAAGGTGTATCATATTTATGTATAAATGGTGTAAAATATAAATTTCCTGTAAATTCAAACTGCATAAATAAACCATCAGCACCAGGTACTGCTACAGATAAAAATGAATATAACTCTGGTTCTACTGAGAAGCCTGTTACTACTCCGGATAATAACCAAAATAACTCTGGCTCTACTGAGAAGCCTGCTACTACTTCAGATAATAACCAAAATAACTCTGTTTCTACTGAGAAACCTGATAGCAACACTGGAAATAATGAGCAATCAGCTGGAAATTTTGCAGCTTTCCAACAAGAAGTTCTTAGATTAGTAAATATAGAAAGAAATAATAGAGGAATAAGCTCTCTTGTATTAAATTCTAGTTTATCTAATGTAGCTACTATGAAATCACAAGATATGATAAATAAAAACTACTTTGACCATAACTCTCCAACTTACGGTTCACCATTTGATATGATGAAACAATTTGGAATAAGTTATAAAACTGCTGGTGAAAATATAGCAATGGGACAAAGTACTCCAAAAGAAGTTGTTACTGCTTGGATGAATTCAGAAGGTCATAGAAAAAATATATTAAATTCTAGCTTTACTGATATTGGAGTTGGAGTTGCAAAAAATTCTAACGGTACTATATACTGGACACAAATGTTTATAGGAAAATAAAAACTATAAAATAATATAATATCAAAAATTATAAAAAAATGGTTAACTTTTCAAAAGTTGACCATTTTTTTATATTGAAACGAATTATAATGAAAGATTTTTTAAGTTAATCACATATATCTATACACTATTTTCTGACTTTTTAATATGTGTTTTTTAAATGTGACAAAATTATATTTCATGTAGCAACTTTAATGATATTTATTAATATATTATATTAGAAGGTTTTTAACTTTCGATTCATTTAAATATGTAAATTGGAGGAATATAAATGAACATAAAATGTGCACAACCATTTGAAATTGAATTTAAAACTGGTATTTTAGTTGACTGTACAATGGATGCAAAAAGAAAGAAAGATGATATAAAAGATTTTACTATCGCTGTAAATACAGATAAATTATTTATTTCTGTTGTAGAAAATAAAGTTGATCTAAATCCGTCAATAATTGTAGATAATCCTTGTAAAGGTGGAGATTCAATAAAAGTAGACTCTGCTCTAGTAAATGAAATTCATGCTAATGGAGTTATCACTTACGTTCTTGCTGCTGATTTATTATTATCTAGTAGTAATGTTACTATTGTGCCACCTCAAACTCAAGGTTGGTCATCTTCAACTAGTAATACTGGTCATATTTGTTTAGATGATAAGCTAATTGGGTACGCAGAAAACTTAAATGATAAGTATGAACTAAAAGTTACTATTTCAAATCTTATTTTAGAAGATATAAAAGAAGTAACACAAGATAATCAATTCTTATATGTAATATCTGGAGATGTTAAGGTAGAAGCTGTTAAGATTACCCCTCCTGATCCTGATCCTGCTGGATAATTTTCAATAAAAATAATCATAAAAGGAGAGTTTTCTATGAATAATAATCTTGATAACATTTTAACTAAAGATGCTGTAGAATGTAATAATATTTATGTAGAACAACCACCTATCTATCTAAGTGTTTCAAAAAATGATTTTAATAATATGGGAATAGGCGATCCTTTAAATCCTTATAACTATCCTGCTATTATATCTAAGGTTACTGGAAGTTATAATAATGTTAAACCTACATGTGCAAAAGATTTAATTACCACTGTTTTTAAACCTACTACTTTAATTGTATCTTGTGATGAAAATTTAAATAGTGAAATTAAACAAGAAATACCAGCATTAGTCGAACTAAATCAACTTAGAGTTCTTGCATCTTGTTTATACAATCCGATTTTAACTTCTACTGGTATTGGTATTTTTGCCGTTAGTCAAGAATTCGTTGGATTGGATCAAATAATTGGATATTATGGTCCTAATGATACTATTCCTTCTCTTGATGATTTTAATATACATTTAAAATTAAAAGATGGAAATCCTAATGATCCTGATAATCCAGGTGGAATAGGATTTGATGGTATATTATTTAGACCAGATGATGAAAATTATCCAAACGGTCCTGGAACTTACTTCTTTAGAATAATCGTTTCAGCTAGAATAGATATTAAATAACATATATAATATATCTATGTTTTATTAACAAATATACAAGGCTGTTTTTACACAGCCTTGTTTTATTATAATTTGCCTATTTTTTTATCGTGTGTTACAATCTTGTAATCGAATTCTATTGTTAAATAGTTTATAGTATATTTAATGATAATACAAGTTATTGTATAATATACATATGTGTATACCTGTTTGATAAAAATATTCAAACTAAACATTTATGAAATTTGGGAGGAATACTATGAAATTCAAAAAAAAAATTAGCTCATTATTAATATGCGCTACTCTTATATTAGGAAGTGTTAATCTATCATTCGCTGATGGATCAAAAGTAGTTACACTTGGAGCAAACTTAAAACCTGCTCAAAAAGAACAAATGTTAAAATACTTTGGTGTAAATGAAAACGAAGCTGTAGTATTAGAAGTTAACAATGCAGAAGAAAGAAAATACTTAGAAGGTGTTGCAAGTGAAGCACAACTTGGAAAAATAACTATTTCTTGTTCTTATGTTGAACCAACTAATAAAGGAAATGGAATAAACGTTAAAACTGCTAACCTTACATGGGTTACAAGTTCTATGATAGCAACGACTTTATCTACTGCTGGTATTGAAGATGCAAATGTAATAGTAGCAGCACCTTTCCCTGTATCAGGTACAGGTGGATTAACTGGTGTTATGAAAGCATTTGAAGATGCCACTGGTAAAAAATTAGATGAAAAAAAGAAAGAATTAGCTACTGAAGAACTAGTAGTTACTGGAGACTTAGGTGATGAAGTAGGTCAAGAAAAAGCTACAGGTGTTATAAATGATATAAAAACAGAGATAATAAAAAACGGAACTAAAGATGTAGCTCAAATAGCAGATACTATAAATAATATAACTAATAACTATAATATTACATTATCTCCTGAACAACAAAAATTAATAGAAGATATGATGTTAAAAATATCTAATCAGAACTATGATTATAATAAAATAAAAGATACATTATCAAATGTTTCTGATAACATAAGCAAAGATTTACAAACGATGGGCGAAAGTATTAAAGATTCAGGATTATTCTCTAAAATAGGTGATTGGTTTAAAAACTTATTTGCTAAAGAAAGTACTAGTAATAAAGAACTAGGTATATTAGAAACTACTAATGATGATTTACTTGGTCAAAATGCTAAGATAGATGCTACAGATGATAAAGCTATACAATTACCTGATAGCGACCAAGTAGAAGGTTTCTTTGCTAAGATGTGGGGTTGGGTTACAGGATTATTTGATAATAATAACTCTGAACCTACTTCAAAAGAAAATACGTCTACTGAAAATACTACAAATGTTAACTAATTAATCAAATTTACAAACTACCTTTTTACCTATATTTCAAGGAAAAAAGGTAGTTTTATTTTGCTTATAATTACTCAAATTCATCTAAATTTCTATATGTTTATTTTTAATAAATTTTATACCTTTGTTATAATAATCATCCATTATTTCTTTTGGAACCATACTTCCACCAGTTGCCCATGCAATATGATTTATGTTTTGAAGTTTATCTTCAAGATTATTATCTTTCAAATATTTTTTTCCATCTTTACTTGTAAGTATCTTTACTATGCCGACCAAACCAGCAAGAGCTGATGGCTCTAAGAATATATTCTCATTATCAGCCATCATAGCTAATAATCTATATAGATTTTCATCTGTTATTGTGTAACATCCACTCATTAAATTTTCTAATGTTTTCCCAACGAAACCAGATGCACGGCCTACTGCTAATCCATCTGCAGCTGTTATATTATCTATTCCGAAATCTTGTACACTTATTTTATCATGTTGTCCAGTCATTGATCCTATCGTCATACATGGTGAATGTGTTGGTTCAGCAAAGAAAAAATGAACATTATCTTTATATAAAAGTTTAAGACCAAATGCAACACCTCCAGGTCCTCCACCTACTCCGCATGGAAGATAAACAAACAGAGGATTATTATCATCTATATTTATATTCATTTCTTTTAATTGTTTGTCTAATCTGCTTGCAGCAACAGAATATCCTAAAAATAAGTTTTTAGAGTTTTCATCATCTACAAAATAGCTATTTTCATCTAATTCAGATTGCTTTCTTCCTTCGTCAACAGCTTTGCTATAATCAGATTCATATTCTATAACCTCTACCCCTCTACTTCTTAGAAGATCCTTTTTCCACTGTCTCGCATCTGCTGACATATGTACAGTAACCTTAAATCCTAGCTTAGCACTCATTATACCTATACTTAAACCTAGATTTCCTGTAGAACCTACTACTACAGAGTACTTAGAGAAAAATTTTCTAATCTCATCACTGTCTAATTTCTCATAGTTGTCTTCTAATGTTATTATATTATTTTCTAATGCTAAATCTTCTGCATGTTTTAAAACTTCATATATTCCACCTCTAGCTTTTATAGATCCTGATACCTTAAGATGACTATCACATTTTAATAAAAGATTTCCTAAAAGTTCTTTACCACATATTTCTTCTAACTTATTTTTCATATTGTTTATTTTCACTGTTTTAGATTCTATTATTCCCTTATCCTCTTTTGTCTCTGGAAATACCTTAGCTATATATGGTGCAAATCTATTTAGCCTTTCTTGAGCATCTAATACATCTTCTTGTGAAATAGAAACTTTTTTCATTCCTTCTTCAAAGTCACTATAATTAGAATTAATCCATAATACTTCTTTTAAATCTATCATTTCTTTTAATTGTGGATATTCTTCTATCCACGTTGATATTTCCTTACCTAAAACTTTTGCACTCATTATGATTTCTCCTTTTTATATTTCATATAATATTTACTAGTTATATTTGTACTACATCAATAGTTTTTCTCAATGTGTAAACCTTTCATTAAATTACACTTACTTTTCATGTATTAAAGTAAATATAATTTACTTTTTAAATATATCATTTTTTTAATTTCACGTCAATACAATTTAATTTTTATTATATTTTTTAAATATAATTTAATTTTATTGATAAAATTTCTTTAAATTGATATAATTATTTAGATAAAATTAGTTTAATATATAAAAAAGAGGTTATAAAAATGAGCGATTTAAATATATCAGAAAATATTACTAAATTTAGAAAAGAAAAAAATCTAACTATTAAAGAACTTGCTACTCTTGCAGGAGTAACCCCTTCTTTGCTTAGTCAAATAGAAAAAGGTTCTGCTAATCCATCTCTTAATACCTTAAAGCAAATTTCAAAAGCTTTAGATGTGCAATTATTTAATTTTTTTATACAAGATGTTTCTAGCGAAAATTTAGTAGTAAGACACAATAATCGTAAAAAGATGATTTTTCCTGAAACAGATAATTTTACTTATGAATTATTAACACCTAACTCTAATAGTACTATTGAGTTTATGCTGATGAAGATACCACCTGGACTATCTTCTTCTGATCAACTTTTTTCTCACAAGGGAGAAGAAGTTGCATATGTATCCAAAGGTAGTGTTAATATTTATTTAATGAATGAAATTATTACACTTACTCCTGGTGACAGTGTTATGATTCCTCCTCATGTAAATCATAAATGGGAAAATATAAGTGAATTAGAATGTGAGATTTTATTTGCAGTAACTCCTCCATCTTTTTAATTTACAAAATAAATGAGTTGGCTCTTTATAAAGAACCAACCCATTTATTTTATTATCTTTAATTTTCTATAATATCAGCTATTAAAGTCTTACATCTTGTGCATATAGTTCCTGCCTTAGTTGTTTCACAAACTTTCTCTACTGTATTTGCTCCATTTTCTTTAGCTTTAAGAATTTGGTAAAGAGATATATTTAGACAGTTGCATATAGTTTTGCTTTTATGTACCACTTTTATTACTTCTTGTATTTCATTTTCGTATTCATCATCTACTATGACTATATCTACTATTTTTTTAATGTCTTCTATATTCCTTGCACCCTTTTCTACTGCTTGTCTTATAATTAAGTACTCTTGTGTTGTTAATTTCATTTTTTACCTCCATTTTTAGCGTCTAAATTATTTAATTCTCACTAAGATAATTAATACCCTTTTATAGAAGTTTTAATCCATATTTTTCAAATTCTTATATTTTTTAATATTAATCAGTAAAAGACCTTCATGTAAAAAATGGAAGCATAAAAGCTTCCATTTTTAGTAATTCATAAATTATAGTATTTATTATTGTATTATTCATTCATTCCAAAATAATTAATTTCATCACTATTAAAATTTATTTGTTTATGAGAACCATTTGTATCTTTTAATCTAAAGTTCTCAATAAGTGATTTCATCATCTGTGCTTGTCCACTTAATTCTTCACTAGCAGCAGCACTTTCCTCTGATGTTGCAGAGTTAGTTTGTACTACCTCTGAAATTTGTTCTACTCCTAATGTAACTTGAGCAATCGCACTAGCTTGTTCATCAGATGCTTTAGCTATTTCATCAACTAATACAATACTTTGATTCGTTGTATCAATTATTTTTTTAAGTGACTGAGCTGTATTATCTACAATCTTACTTCCATTATCAACTGCTTGTATTGAATTTTCAATAAGTGTAGCAGTATTTTTTGCAGCTTCTGCTGATTTAGCAGCAAGATTTCTTACCTCATCAGCAACAACAGCAAATCCTTTACCAGCAGAACCGGCTCTAGCGGCTTCAACAGCAGCATTCAATGCTAATATATTTGTTTGGAATGCAATGTCATCTATTGTCTTTATAATTCTACCAATTTCGTTAGAAGTAAATGAAATCTCCTCCATAGCTTTAACCATTTGTTTCATTTGTTCATTACCATCTTCAACTTCACGACCAGCGCTTACTGATAAAGCATTAGCTTCTTTTGCATTATTTGCAGTATCTTTAATTTTATCAGATATTTCTATAATAGTTGCAGATAACTCTTGAATTGCACTTGCTTGTTCAGTTGCACCTTGTGCTAACATTTGTGATCCACTTGACACTTGATCTGATGCCGCCCCAACTTCTTCTGAAGCTACATTTATTTGTGTCATTGTTTCACTTAAATCATTAGTTATCCTAATTACTGAATTTTCAATATTTTTAAACACTCCTATGTATTCTACTTCAGGTTCAACATCAAAATTACCTGATGCAACATCTCCTAAAACACGAACTGTGTCATTTATAACTTCCTTAGTTTTGTTACTCATTTGACGCATACTGTTTGATAAACAACCTAATTCATCTCTTGATTCATAATTAATATTAATATCAAAGTCACCTTCAGCCATTTTATTTGCAGCTATTTCTATTTCTTCAATTGGCTGCTTTAAGCTCTTAGTAATAAACAGACATATAAATACTCCTGCTATTATATTAACTATACCAATTACTATAGATGTAAAAGTTGCTTTTGAAGATGTCTCTTGCACTTCTTTATTAAACTTAATACCACGATCTTGTGCATCTTCATAAAGTTTTTTTGCTTCTTCTTCACTCTTAGTATATGATTTATAATATTCACCATCTTTTTTTACTGACATTTCTTGTGCTGCTTTATAATCTTTTTTTTCTATAAGTGAATAAATTTTTTCGTTTTGTTGTCTTAGCTCAGCTATCGAGCTTTCAAGGTTATCAATTAATTTTTCATCTCCCATAAAAACATCACGAAGTTTTTTAATTCTTTCATTAATACTATCAAAATCTCTCTGAACTAAAACTTTAAATTCTGACGAATTGTTTGAAGCAATTGAATTCATAAGATTTTGGTCAGTAGAAACTATATCTCTACAAATCCCCATAGATTGACTTGTTGATTCATAAGGACCATGAAATAAATCTTGACTTAGTTTTTCTGCTTGTTTTAAATTAGATATTGCATAAAAATTTGTAAACGCTGTAATGATTAACAATACAAAAAATGATATACCTATTTTTTTACCTATTTTTAAATTTTTCAAATTTTCCATTTACATTTCTCCCCATACTTTTGATTTATTAAAATTTTTGATACATATATTTATATAATATATATTATATGTAATTTTACATATTTTTACATTTTACATTATATTATTACATTTTTGTAGATTATAAGTCAATTATTTATTTTTAAAGATTTTAATTTTTTAATATCATATAATCTTCAACCTAAATTCGGTGAAAATTCTAAGGAATAATATACATCTTAATAATCATACTATAAATAAAAGCAAGGAGGTTAAACATTTGAAAAAGAATTTACACATACCATTTTTTATTATTACAATAATTTGTATATTTTCTATTCTACTTTTTAATAATAACGCATCAATAGACGCTAATAATAATACTGGTTCTATAATAAATAATCCTGATATCTATTTTAATAAATGGTCTAATAAATCTTGGGTTACTTTAGGAGACAGTATAACTAGAGCAAACGGATATCAGTCAATAATTAAGCCTATTTTAGGATTTTCAAATATTGATAATCAAGGTATAAATGGTCAAACTATGGCCTATCAAAATAAAAACAAATCAACATATACTATGGGTAAAAATATAGACTATAATAAATATGATTTAGTTACTATATTTTCTGGAACTAATGATTTTAGATATAATAAAAAACTCGGTTCTATTAAACCTCTTGGAAGTAAGAACTTTGATAAAAATACATTTACAGGTTCTTATCAATTATTAATAGAATATATCTTATCATCTAATCCTAATATAGACTTAGTATTAATAACACCAATTCAGAGAAATCGAGATGGATATAACGTTAATTTTAGAAATAAAGTAGATAGTAAGCTTATTGACTATGTAAATACAATTAGAGAGTTAGGTAATATGTATTCAGTACCTGTACTTGATTTGTATTCAGAAAGCGGAATAACTGAAAAAACAATGGATACATTTACTAGAGATGGACTTCATCCTAATGACGTTGGATATAAGCGTATATCAGAAAAAATATATAGATTTTTATTGAATATATAAAAAGACAGAAGTTTTAATTCTTCTGTCTTTGTTCTTTCATTACATCTATCATCATTTTAAAATCTGTGTTATCAAACATAAACATAGCTATATCTGCATCACTATCTCTCATAATTTCATCTATAGACATTCCCAAAGTTTCAGTATATCTAGGATCTACTAATTGTACTTCTGAAAATATGTCTGCATATAACCATGATGTAGGTGCTTGATAAGAGTCTCTAAATATAATAATTTTTTTATTACATAATGCATTTTCATTTCTAATTTTTAATATAGAGCAAGCATTTCCAAACATATATGCTCCTCCATATAATATCTCATCTTCATTTCTACGAGTTGCAACAACATCTTCTTCATTAACTTCTTTTTCAGTTTTTCCATTATATTTAAAATACTTATACTTAGGTTTATCTTTTAAATGTACATATGGAATAGTTTCATCCACCTTTACTATTTTATTAAGATTTTTATTATAACTACCTAAAAAATATCCTTTATCAAATAATGTTGTAGTATAGTTGTCCCAAGAGACATTATCTACTATATTCATCTCTTCTATAATATTTTTAAAGCCTTCAAAAGCACCTATTCCATTCCAGTGATGGTCAGTCTTAAAATATAAATTCTCCATCTCAGATTTGCTAAATTTATTTAAAAAATATTTATCTACATCTATAAATTTTACTATATCTTTATTAATATATTCTTTAAACTTATTCTTATTATTAAGAGAATTATCTAAACCATTTGTATATTTAGGGTATAAATGAGACAACATGCTTTCCTTATGAGGTGTCGATGCATAAAAAATCTGTTTATTAGTATCTTTTCCTATTTTTGATAATTCATTTATTTGATCAGCCGTAGCTTTTAAATCTTTATCTGAGATTATTTTAGCAGGAGTTGGTAAAATCCAATTATTATCAAGTACATAATAGCTTTTTATCTTATTTGCTCCTAATGCCATCTTTACATTAGTATAGAAATTTGATAATTCCTCTCTAAATGCAAATTGGTCAGAAAAATAATTCTCAAATTTACTTATAAATTTACCCTGTTTTATATCTTTTATTGTTGGCATTTGTTGTAATGTTCTATTTTCTGAAATACTTACTTCTTTATCTCTATTTATAATATTTATAAAAAATATTCCCATTAACATTATAATAAATGGAATCGCTATCCACTTTGCTTTCCTTTTGTTCATTATTATTTTCCCCCTTAAAACCTAAAATATAAAAATGGATTATAAGTAGAATTAATTAACATAATAACAATAATAAACATCAATGACATTATTAATGTAGAATGCATAAAATATATGATATTACTCTCTACTATTTTTTGATTTTTTAATTTAATTAATTTTTTTATTTTCGAAATTATAGGTGTAGATAATATTATTGCTAAAATCACAATACCACCTGAATCATTTGCATAATTTAAAAATGCACTATTACATAATGGATTTTGATTAATACCACTCAAAACTTTTATAAATTCTGTTGCTTGTATTATATTTTCAGCTCTAAAGAATACCCATCCTATCATAACAATTAATACTAAATACATGTGTCTAAAAATTCTAGGTGACTTAGATAATAATTTTCCTAAAAATGCTTTTTCTATAGCTATAAGCACACCATAATACAATCCCCATGCCATAAAAGTCCAGTTAGCTCCATGCCATATTCCAGTTAAAGACCATACTATAAATAAATTCCTATATTGCTTTAGGAGACTTACTCTATTCCCTCCTAATGGAATATATACATAATCTCTAAACCAACTTCCTAAAGATATATGCCATCTTCTCCAAAATTCAGATACAGATTGAGAAATATATGGATAATCAAAGTTTTCTAAAAAGTCAAATCCAAACATCTTACCAAGGCCTATTGCCATATCACTATAACCACTAAAATCAAAATATATTTGAAGTGTATAGCATATTATTCCCATCCATGCTTCTAGTGTTGATAAATCTACTATTGATGCTGAGAAAACTCCATCAGCTATAAGTCCTAGTTGATTGGAGAATATAACCTTCTTAGCTAATCCAACTACAAATCTATTAACACCTACTGCAAACTTGTCCATAGAGTGTGTTCTTCTATCTATTTGCTCATCTACAGTCTGATATCTAACTATAGGCCCTGCCACGAGTTGAGGAAATAAACTTACATATAAAGCTAAATCAAAAACGTTTCTTTGAACTTTACCATCATGTCTATATACATCAATAACATAACTCATTGTTTGAAATGTAAAAAACGAAATTCCAAGTGGTAATGCTATTTTAGGTAGAACTAAATTTATTTTAAATAAACTATTAATATTGATTAAAAAGAAATCTGTATATTTAAAAATAATTAATATTCCTATATTTAATATAATTGATATTATTAGCCAAACTTTTCTTTCATTTTTCTTATCAGATGAAACTTTTATACCAAAAATATAATTTACTAATATTGATCCTATCATTAAAAAAATATATTTTGGTTCTCCCCATGCATAAAAAAATAAACTTGCAATCAATAATATATAGTTTTTAAATTTACTACCTGATAAATAGTAAAAAACTAAAACTATTGGTAAAAATAAAAATAAAAAAACTAAACTGCTAAATACCATATAATATATATCAATTTTTATAATAAAAATTGATATAACCCCCTTTCTTATGTTAAAAACTACTTTTATAAGTAAAAAACTTACTTGTCCTATCACATTATAACAAATTTTAGTAAAAAATTATATTATTATTAATTCCATAGTGTATATTCAAAACATTCATTTAATTTATTATTAATTAATATTTTTTAATATTTAATATTGATAACCATTTTCATATATGTTATTATATAAATATACAATTCATACAAATTTAGTAATAATATGTCCGATCCTTAAGTTCCCCTAAAACTAAGGATAAAGCCGTATCAATTTAATCTTGATACGGCTTTTTTTTATATAATTAACCTATATTTTAAATGTTTTATTCCAAAATAATCTTATAGCAATTACTAAAATACACGCATATATCCAAATTACTAATGTTAAATTCATCATATTAATACCAGCATGAATTGCTGCCATTATCCCTAAAAACAATACTGATTGAATCATAGTTATAATGCTCGAACCAGAGTTGGATACTTGATATTTAGTTGAAAAAGGAAGTTCCTTTTTGTTTACTTTAAATATAAACATTGATATTAATATTGTAGATAAATATATTAATATCAAATGCTTTATAACTCTTACTCCAAATATCATTATAAATACAATAGATATGACTAAAAATATTGGTGATATAAATCTGTATAAAATAGCCTTGAACATTCCTGTATAAATATACTTTTTATTATTTATTGGAAGTATTTCATATATCCAAGAAGCCTCATATTCATTAGAATATCTAGTCATAGTTATTATGTTAGTAACCATAATAACAAACATATATGCAGTAAAGAAAAATGAACTTTGTTTCATTTCCATTAAGAATGATTTAATGCCAGTTCCATCATATGCTGAAATTATCATAAATATTGGCATAAACATTGCCATAGCTAAAGATGGATATGCTTTCATCTTAAAATCTCTATCTTTACTTAAAATATCATTTACAAAAATAAAAAATATCATATCTTCTTTATTTCTACATATAAGTTTACTAACTTTATTCATTAGGCTTTCTTTATTTTTCTTTTTATTATAAGTATTGTCACTTAATTTATGTAAACTCTCTTCAAATACAGGTATTAATTTTATATATAATATTATAGATATAATAGGTACCACTATAGATAATAAACTTAATATAATTAAAATAGAGTTTATTTCTTCGCCTTGCAATATATTGAAATTTGATCCGAACCACATTGGAGGTATTAGTATATTCCATACTTTAGGACTATAAACATAACTAAAATCCATTATATCAAATGCTCTAGCTATAAACTGATACCCAAATGTAAACATAAGTAAAAATCCAATTTGAACTATGTTAATCATATCTTTAAGCTTTTCCCCTTTAAAAAGCTTAAGAATTATAAGATACATTATCGCTGTAACTATAATCATTAATATATCTATTAAAAATATACTTATTAAAAATAATAAGAAAAATCCCATTCCATATTTCAATGATAAAACTAATGCACCAAATGATATTGATAAGCTTAAAAGTGATATATATATAAATATATGAGTCACTTTTGCTGCATTTAAAGTTTTTAAATCTACTCCTTTTGTATATAATATTTCTTTGTCGTTTACGTCTAGAATAACCGTAGAGAAATCAGATATGAAAATTGTTAATATTATTATCATAAAAATTCCAAGATAACTAGTCATCTTAACTATAGGAGCTATATCCATAGCAATAATTGGTGCTGTAAAAAGTCCTACAATTAAATATATTATTAAAGAAGCATAAAAATGGTTAGTTTCCTTTTTTGGTTTCTTTTCATTTTCCGAATAATTTAAATTTGAAACTCTTCTTGAATCCATTAAAAGCTTTGATTTTATAATCAATCTCATTAGGTCATAATTTACTCCAACCTTTATATATATTCCCTTAAATAAATCTAATATTTTTAAAGCAAAAAATTCTTTCATATTTATACCTCTTTTAAAATATTTACAAATTCACTAGATAATCTAGTATGCTCATCAAAACCTGTTATTTCATTAAAAATTTCTTCTAAAGATCCATTAAAGTTTGAGTTTTTTATTTCTTCAAAATTTCCATCTGCTGCTATATTTCCATCATTTAAAACTATTATTCTATCACTTATTTTTTCTACGACTTCCATTATATGAGAAGAATAAAAAATTGTCTTACCTTCTTCTTTTAACTTTGATATTATTTCTTTTATAAGCATAACACTGTTTGCATCTAAACCACTTAATGGTTCATCCAAAAATAATATATCTGGATTGTGTAAAAGAGCTGATATTATTATTACCTTTTGCTTCATTCCCTTTGAAAATGATGACAATCTTGAATCATAAGCTTCATCTATACCTAGAATATTCATAAGCTTACTTGCTTTTTCATTACATTTTTCATAGTCTAATCCATATAATTGACCAATAAAAGTCAAGTACTCTCTTGCAGTTAAACTTTCATATACTTTCGCCACTTCTGGTACATATCCAATTCTTTTTTTATATCCTTCATTTGAATGAGATATATTACTTCCAAATATACTTACTTCTCCACTATATTCTTTTATTAAACCTAGTAGTATTTTTATAGTAGTACTTTTCCCTGCCCCATTTGGTCCTATATACCCTATAATATTCCCTTCATAGATGTCTAAATTAATCCCCTTTAATACTTCTTTTTGTCCATAACTCATTTTTAAATCTTTTATCTCTATTATCTTTTGCTTATTCTCCATATTTCCTCCTAATGTTACTAATTATGTAACTTTATTATATCATATCCTAATATTTAACATATTTATTTTACTATAACTGTAATCAAAAAAACTCCAACAAATATAATATATTTACTAAATCCTAAATATAATATATTTACTGAAGCTCTTTTAGTTTTTATAAATTTCTATTTATTTTATCTATACAGCATTTTCTAACTCAATTTCTTCTTCTTCTTTTGAACTTAATCTATTTATCATAGTAAATAACATATGAAGAGCCATTCCAACTGCTATAGCTACTACTAAATCGAAAATAATCGTTAAAACAAATGTAGCAACTAAAACTATTATATCTCCTTTTGGAAGACTTAACATTTCTTTAAATTCGCCCCATTCTCCCATGTTATAAGATACCACTATAAGTATAGCTGATAAAACAGTCATAGGTATCATTTTTGCTAGAGGCATTAAAATCACCATTATTAATAATAACATAATTGCATGAATTATCCCTGATATAGGACTTCTTCCTTCATTTTTTACATTAGCTGCTGTTCTAGCTATTGCTCCTGTTGCTGGAATTCCTCCAAATAATGCAGAAACTATATTTCCTGCTCCTTGAGCTATTAACTCCATATTTGAATCATGCTTATCATCTATCATCTTATCTGAAACTACACATGACAGTAATGATTCTATTCCTGCAAGTAATGCAATTGTTAAAGCAGGTTTAACTAATTCTTTTATTGTATTTAAGTCTACTTTTGGTATTGTAGGCATTGGAATTGCCGAAGATATATTACTATATACACTTCCTATAGTATCTATTTGAATATTAAATACTTTTACTACTGCTGTAGCTATTACTAAAGCTATTATAGATCCTGGTATGCTTTTATTAACTTTCGGCCAGTATATCATAACTAGTATACATGCTAAACCAACTATAAATGCCATAAAATCAAAAGTATCCATAGTTTGTATGTAACTTGTAATTTTTCCTATACATTCTGCTGGTGCATTTTTTATATTAAGACCTAAGAAGTCTTTTATTTGAGTAACTAATAAAGTTATAGCTATTCCACTTGTAAAACCTACCGTTACAGTTTTAGGTACATATTTTATTAATGAACCAAACCTTAAAAGGCCCATTAAAATTAACATTATTCCTGCCATTATAGTTGATATTATAAGTCCTGTCATTCCATACTGCTGTACTATTCCGTAAACAATTACCACGAAAGCTCCTGTTGGTCCCCCAATTTGTACTTTACTTCCCCCCAAAATAGATATTAGACCCCCTGCAAATATTGCAGTTATAATTCCTTTTTCTGGTGATACGCCCGAAGATATAGCAAGTGCTATTGATAATGGAAGTGCTATTATTGCTACAATTATCCCTGCTACTATATCCTTTATAATTTGTTCTTTACTTAATTCCTTGTTATTAAGCATTTTAAATAACTTAGGTGACATTTAGTAACTCCTTTCAACATTTTTTCATCCTTATTTATAATACTCCTACTGTATACTAAAGTCAAAAATATTTTGTATTTTTTTAATACATTACTATTTTAATTAGATTTCTAACTTAGAAGGAATAATGTTAATTATAAGTAGTTAACTATCAAGTCACCTTTAATTAATTCAATTTTACCTTACTCACTCATCTTTTTAGATTTATCTACACATGCACATATTGCTTTTATTATTGATGAACGCATACCTTCTTCTTCTAATACTCTAACTGCTTCTATTGTAGTTCCTCCAGGGGAACAAACCATATCTTTTAATTCTCCTGGATGTTTTCCTGTTTCTAAAACCATTTTTGCCGAACCCATAACTGCTTGTGCTGCAAATTTATAAGCTTGTTTTCTTGGCATTCCAGCAATTACAGCTGCATCTGCCATTGCTTCTATAAACATAAATACATACGCTGGACTAGATCCACTTACACCTATAGCTGAATCTATTAAATTTTCTTCTACCACTTCAGATTTTCCAAAAGAATCAAATATCATTTTTACTAACTCTAAATCTTCATCTGTTATATTTTTATTTTTACAAATAGCCGACATTCCTTGTCCAACTAGTGCTGGTGTATTTGGCATAGTTCTTATTATTTTTTTATCACTTTGAATTACTTCTTCTATTGATTTTATAGTTTTTCCCGCTGCTATTGTAACTATTATTTTATCTTTATCTATAAATTCTTTTACTTCATCTAATACTCTATTATATACATTAGGCTTGACTGCTACTATTATTATATCTGAGTTTTTAACTACTTCCTTTGAGTTTTTAGTAACATTTATCTTAAATTCATCTTTTATTTTATCTAATGTAGATGTAGTTCTTGCAGAAGCTATAATTTTATTTGGATGTAATAAATTGGATTTTATTATTCCTCCTATCATAGCACACGCCATGTTCCCCGCTCCTATAAATCCTATTTTTTTCATAATTTTTCTCCTACATTTTCATTTATTTTTTACTGATACATATTTATTGTCTTTTATATAAAATCTCCATAAATAATCCTTTGCCTCTTCTGCGTAGTCAATATTTATTCGTTTGCCCATTTCCATGTTAATATTTTCATCACTAAGCACTTTTTCTTTTTCATTATTATAATAAAAATCACTTATGTACAATTGTCCATCTGTTATACTTTTACAATTTAAGCTTCTATCAATTTTTAATGCTTTGCAAAGTTTTCCTGGACCATTCGTTATATTTTTCTTCTGGTAAGATGTTAAATCTTTATAATCCTTTTCATATCTATTAAATGAAATATCATCTACACCCATTATAGGTTCTATGCCTCTTATCAATACACATTCTGGTATATTTTCTTTATTTGCTGATATATTTAAACAATGATACATTCCATAGATTAAATACACATATATATGTCCCCCATCTAAATATAATGGCTTTGTTCTGTCAGTTTTTTTATCACCGTATACATGTGCTCCCTTATCACTTACTCCCATATATGCTTCTGTTTCTACTATCTTAGTTACTATGTACTTATCATCATACTCTCTGATAAGATATTTTCCTAATATATCTTTAGCTAAATTTATTCCATCTTTTCTAAAAAAACTTATATTCAAAATATCACCTCTACCTGTAAATATAGATTTAATCTAGATAGTTTCTTTTTTTATTTATAAATATCAAAAAATTCTATTTCAATTTTTTCTATATTACTATTGTAATTATCCTTAACATTAACAGTTTCTACTACTTCTTTTATTGGAAATAAAACCGTAACTTTAGTGCCTTCTCCAATCTTACTATCTATATACATATCCCCCTTTTGAAGCTCTACTAATGATTTTGTAAGATATAGTCCTATTCCACTACCAAATTCATTAGATATATTACTATTTTCTATTTGTTGAAATCTTTCACATATAAAATTAAGTTTTTCCTTTTCTATACCAACACCACTATCTTTTATACTTATTTCCACCATATTATTTTTTTTATTTACTTGTACTTTTATCTGTCCATTTTTTGGCGTGAATTTTATAGCATTAGAAAGTATATTTAGTATTACTCTTTCCATAGCTTCTGGATCTAAACCTACTATTAAAGATTCTTGATTAGCTTCAAATGTTAATTTTATATTTTTCGATTCTGCATATGCTAAAATAGAGGTAACTATTTTTTCTGTAATATAAACAATATCAAAGTTTGTAGCATTAAATTTATATAAATCTGATTTAACTTGAGATATATTTATTATGTTTTCAATAAGCCTTAAAAGTCTAAACATATTTTGCTTAGTGATTTTTATGTGTTTATTAACTATGTCATTTACATCTTTAATTTTATTTTTTTTATATAAACTTTCTATTAGTTGAGTAGAGCTATATATATTATTTAAAGGAGTTTTTATTTCATGAGACATATTTGTGAAAAATGCCATTTTTAGATTATCATACTCCCTTTGTCTAATTAAATCTCCCTTTATTTTTTCAGCTTCTTTTTCCTCTTTAATATCTTTAATTAATCTAAGCTTAGCTTCTCTTTCTCCAAATATCATTTTTTTTGAAATTATTCTTATTTCTTTATTTTCTTTATTTTCATTCTCTATATTTATTATCTTATCTTCACAACCTAAATAAATATTATGTATATACTCCTTTATTATATTATTTCTATATTTTTGAACTATTAAGCCTCTTTTATCTTCATTTATTCCTAATAATAATTTTAATTCTTTATTAGTATACAAAACTCTGTTAGTTTTTATATCTTCAACTAATATAGCTTCTGGAATCGCATCTAAAACTTTTTTATAAATTATCTTTTGATCGTTTCTTTTCTTCCTTATTATCATTTCTTCAGTTACATTTTTAATATTTAATAGCTTAAATAATTCTTTTTCAACAATATAGTCTTTAATATTAACTTCCACTATTTTATAATTTTTATTATTATTTAAAACTAAATAGTTTTTCACATAATCTCCATCTTCACAATAATTAAGCTTATCTATGTTCTCTTTTATACTTCTGTTAATGATTTTATACTCTCTTGTATCAAATTCTTGTACTTTCACTTTTTCTATAAATTCAGCCATAGAGATATTTTTCAATTCATCCTCAGGATATCCAAATTTTTCTTCAAATTTCTTATTTACACTAGTTATTTTATCTTCATAATTAGTTTTACCTGTAGTTTTCATCATTATCGCACAAGGAATATTGTATACTATTTTTTTATATTCCTCATTTAATGATATTAATTCTTCTTCCATTTTCTTTTCTTTCGTAATATTAATAAGACTTATTAAATATCCAGTGTTTTCTTTATAACTACTTTTAGTTACATTTAACATATATATTTTATCATTTAAATATATTATTTCATCTAACGAATTGTTATTATTTATTTCTCTATATAAATTTTTTAATAATTTTTCATTATAATTATTCCCAAAAACTTCACTGAAATTTGTTACTTTCTCATTAAATACTTGTCTAAATTGATTATTTTTATGTATTATATTAAAATTTTCATCTGTTACAATAGTTAAACTAGGCATAAATAAAAAAGTAGTTTTTAATAATTCATTTTTTTTATTTATGCAATTTTTCAATTTATTTTGTACTAAAATTTTACTTTTTATTGATAAATTATCAAAATCAATTTTTTTAGAATTTATATCTAATACCTTATTATTTTTATCTAACTCAATAAATGGATATATCAAATTATATTTAATGGTACATCTATATCCATAATAAACATAATTAAATAATAATAATAATGTGATAATAAAAAATATCTTGTAATTAAATATCTTATAAAATAAATATGTGATTTGTGATATTATTATATAATTGCCTAAATTCATCATAACTTTATAATATTTTTCCTTATTATGTAATTTATGTATTATTAATAAATTTATAACTGATATTATTATATCAATGATTATCCTAGCTTCATATATCTCATTACTTGAAAATCTCATATTTAAAATTATATGTAAAAAAATAACCATAATATAAGCACAAATTATCTTATATTTGTAAAATGAATTTTTTGCTATTTTAAATAAATATAAAATTCTTGATATATTCACTATGCTAAATGTTAATAAAATTGCTGTTCTTTGATAAATAAATATATTACAAAAGCTATATGCTTGAGCAAAAATTAATATAATAGAACTAATTTGTAATATTCTTATAAAATTTTCTTGATTTGAATTTTTTAAGTACATTGCATTATGTCCAAATATTAGTAAAATGCTAATTCCAAATGCATTTATAGATATAACATATAAATTTATATTATATATTGCAAGAATAATTAAAAATAAATTTAATAAAAAACATATTCTTTTATTATTGAATGATAAATTTTTAAAGTTTTCCTCTTCTATTTCTATATAAGCTTCTCCCATAAAATCACCACTTTTTTCATATTTATACCATTATATTATCATTATTTATGAAAGAAATTTGTCATTTTGTGATTAAAAAACATTATTGTTTATTTAAATGATATAAAATTATATATATTTAAAAAAATTGTCTCAAAATCTAAATATTGATTTTGAGACAATCTCTTTTGTTAATATTAAAAAGAAGTAATTATACTTCCTTTGTATTTTGTTTTTATAAACTCTTTAGCTTCTTTACTAGTTAAAGCTTTTGTTAAAGCTTTTACTTTCTCACTATCTTTATTATCCTCTCTACATGCCAATATATTAGAGTATGGAGAATCTTTTGACTCCATTATTAAAGCATCATTAGTTGGATTTAAATTTGCACTTAAAGCATAATTTGTATTTATTACTGCCCCATCCACATCTTTTAATACTGTTGGCAATTGTTCTGCATTCATTTCTACTATGTCAAGATTTTTAGAATTTTCTGTTATATCTTTAATTCCTAAAAGTTCTTGGTTTTTAATTTTTATTATTCCATTGTCTGCTAACAACTTTAATGCTCTTGAACCATTTGTTGGATCGTTTGGTATCGCTATTTTGCCTTTATTTTTTATATCTTTTATGTCTTTTATATTACTTGAATAAAACCCCATAGGTTCTAAATGTATTTTTGATGTATAAGTAAGTTTATACCCCTTTTCTTTTATCGTTTCATCCAAATATGGTGCATGTTGAAAATAATTAGCATCTAATGAACCTTCGCTTAATGCTGTATTTGGAAGTACATAATCATCAAATATCTTAATGTCTAATTTATATCCTTCTTTTTCTAAGTTTGGTTTTATAGCTTCTAAAATTTCTGCATGAGGAGTTGATGATGCTCCTACTGTAATTGTTTTATCATCTTTGTTAGTTCCAGAACAACCTACTAGTGATACTACTAATGCTGATGCTACTGATAAAGTTAATATTTTTTTTATTTTCATTTTTTTTCCCCCTATAATCATTTTTTTATTTTTTATTATCTTAACTTTCTATATACTAAATTTCCTATTCCTTGAATTATTTGAACTAATATAACTAAAGTTACTACTGTATAAATCATGACTGCTGTATCAAATCTTAGATGTCCATATGTAAGTGCTACATTTCCAAGACCTCCTGCACCTACTGCCCCAGCCATTGCAGTATATCCAAGTATTGATATTATAGAAAGTGTAATCCCAGATATAATAGATGGCATAGCCTCTTTTATCATCACTTTAAATATTATTTGTTTCTTTGTTGCACCAAATGATTTTGCTGCTTCTACTAATCCCTTATCAACTTCATTTAACGCACTTTCTATTATTCTTGCTATAAATGGTGCAGACCCAATAGTTATAGGTACCACTGCTGCATTCTCTCCAATACTAGTTCCTACTATTAATCTTGTTATTGGTATTAATGCTACTATAAGTATCATAAATGGAAAACTTCTTAATGTGTTTACTATAAAATCTAAAATTTTATATATTGTTTTATTAGGTTTTAACCCATCTTGTTTAGTTACAACTAATATGATTGCAACTATAATACCTACTACTGTTGCAATTATTGTAGGAACTATTATCATATACATAGTTTGTAGCAATGCTTTTAGTAAAATATTATTTATATATTCACTTAAACTAGTCATTTATTATCTCCTCCCATCTTATTTTTTCTTTATCAAGATATTGTCTTACATCATCTCCATTATTTGCTGGTACATTTATTATTAAAGAACCTAATATGTTTTTTCTGAATTTTTCCAATCTTCCGAAAATTATTGAGAAATTTATGTCTAAATCTCTAGCCATCTTGGTTATAATAGTGTCATTTGAAATTTCTTTTGGAAATAGTATTTTTATATTTATACCTTTTGGCAATACTATATTTTCTTCTCCTACTAACGCTCTAAGTCCATTTCTATTGTGAAGAAAAACTTCTTCTGTATCATCTATCTCTAAAACCTTTCCACCTTCCATTATGGCTACCCTTGTGCATATTTGCTTTATAACTTCCATTTGATGAGTTACTATAACTATTGTTATCCCTAACTTATTATTTATATCTTGTAATAAATTTAATATTGATTTAGTTGTATTTGGATCTAATGCTGATGTTGCTTCATCGCAAAGAATCACTTTAGGATTTAATGCCAATGCTCTTGCTATTGCAACTCTTTGCTTTTGACCTCCACTTAAATTTCTAGGTTTTTCATTTCTTTTATTACTTATTCCTACTAGGTCTAATAATTCCAAAACTCTCCTTTTAATTTCATCCTTAGAATACTTAAAACATTCTAAAGGTAATGCAATATTTTCAAATACTGTCTTTCTTTCAAGTAAAGAAAATTGTTGAAATATCATTCCTAAATCTTTTCTAAGTTCTCTTAATTCTTTTTCATTTAAGTTTTTTACATTTTTATTATTCACTAAAATTTCACCATTTTTATAATCTTCTAATCTATTTATACATCTAAGTAATGTGGATTTTCCTGCTCCACTATGACCTATAATTCCAAATATCTCTCCAGATTTTATAGTCATACTTACATCATCTAATACCTTTATATCTTGATAGTATTTGTCAATATTTTTTATCTCAATCATACTAATCCCCCCTATTCAATTGATAAGCTTAACAAATTAAAATTAATAAAAGCCTGAGTATAAACTCAGGCTTTTTAGGCAATTTATACTCATCTTTCAACTTTTATAAGTTGCTGGATTTAGCACCATGTATATAAATATATACTGGTTGCCGGGTTTCATAGGGCCAGTCCCTCCGCCTCTCTTGATAAGACTATATTCAATTTTATTATTTATTTGTTAATATATTTAAATACTATATTATTTGGATATATATGTCAACAGTTTTTTATTTTAATATTATTTTTTATTAGTATCCTTTATCCCTAATTTATTTTTAATATCATTTAGTATTTTATTAAATCCATTCTCTGTTTCATTTTCAATTTTAGTTGTATCATTTACTAATTTTATAAATTCATCCTTTGGTTTTTTCATTGCATCATCTGGTAATTGATCTAATTTTTTAATTTTTTCATCTAAATTTTTAATCAATTTTTCACCTTCTGAAATTAACTCATCATTTGTTTTCTTTAACTCTTTGTCGTCAGTTTTAACATCCTTTTTTAATGAATCTATAAATGATTGTATTTTTTGTTTACTATCTTGGTAGGCAACTTTTAAATCTGATACATATTTTTCATTACCAGGATATTTTTCAGTTTCATAAGTCTTTTTTATAGATTCTATATCATTATATTTATTATAATCAGGTAAGTTTACTAAATAATCATTATAATATTTTGAAAAATTAGTTGAATACTCATCATTAGGTCTTGCATTTTCCTCTTGAACTGTATTTTTAGGAACTTCTTTTTGAGTTTTTTCTTTATTACACCCTACTACTCCTATTGTTAATGCTAAAGCTAAACCTATTGTTACTATCTTATTTTTATTCATTATTACCCCTCCTAAATTATGTGTATTAATAATTTATTATTTTTGTAAATCTATACCTAAATAATCTTCTATCTTTTGTAGTTTTTCATCAAATTTATTAGTAAATAAATCTTCTTTGATTAAAGTTTCATTTAAATAATCTAAGATTTCTTTTATTGGTTTAGTCAATATATCTTTATCTACTTTGTCTATTGCTAATTTTTGATTATCAATATCTTTAACTAACTTTTGAGATTCTTCAAATAATTCATTATTTAAATTGCTTAATTTTTCATCTTCTATTTTTAGATTTGAAATGGTTTTTGAAAATTCATTAATATTAGATTTACTTTCATCTAATATTAATTTAAAATCTTCAACAAATTTATTAATATCTTTTTGACTATTATTTGATAATAAATTTTCTAAATCATCATATTCCTTTATATCTAGTGGTTGAATATATTTATCATAGCTTTTTGTAAGTAATTCTTTATATTCATCCTTATTCATACCCTTGTTATTATCTTGTTTTTGATCTTGAATTTGATTTTTCTTTTCATTTTGTTGTGTTTTATTTTCGTTAGTTGAATTATTACATCCTGTCATACTTATTAAAAATATCGTTACAAAAAAAATTGATAGTATTTTATTTAGTTTCAATTTATATCTGCTACTCAAAATATGGTCAAATGTATCCATATCGAGATTATTTCTGCTTCACAGAACCTCGCCTTGCCTAAGCTACTACGATTTGGTATAGTTCTTTACAAACGTAAATTCCGAAGTTAGCCCTCCGTACATATATAAGTGCTTTTTCAGTTAAGCTATCTTATATTTTTTAGCATTTTTAAGGTTATAACTTGCATTTAAATCTCTATCAATTACAAGATTACACTTTTCATTAGGACACTTATATATCCTATCTTTTAGTTTTAAATCCTTTTTAACCTCTTTACAGTTACTACAAGTTTTACTTGATGGATAAAATCTATCAACTATCCTAAGTTCTATATTATTTTGTTTACACTTAGAAGTTAGCTTAGTTCTAAACTCAAAGAATTTTTGACTTGCAATAGCTTTAGATAAATGCTTATTTTTCATCATATTAGAAATTGCTAAATCTTCAATAGTAACATAGCTTGGTTTTTGCTCTATTATTGAAGATACAGTTTTATTAATATAATCAGTTCTTATATCAGTTAATCTCTGATGAAGTTTTTGTACTTTGACTATTTGCTTTTGAATATTTTGACGAGTAGCTACTCCTTCTTTTATATTTTTATTTCTAACTTTTAAACTCTCATATTTCCTTGAAAGTTTTCTTTGTTCTCTTTTTAACTTCTTTTCAACTTTTTTAACTATTGAAGTTTTATTTATATTTTTAAATTTATTTCCATCTGAACATATTGCAAAATCTTTAATGCCAAGGTCAATCCCTATACCTTCATTTGCAGGTTTAGGGATTTCTATATCATTTTCTTCAACTAATATTGAAACATAGTATCTATTTGATTTTTGACTTACTGTCCCACTTTTAACTGTCGAGTTAGTCGGTATATATCCAAACTCTTTAAGCCTTATCCAACCAAAAGTAGGTATCTTAACCCTATGTCTTTCTAAAGTCCAATCAGTTTTATTATTCTTAGGAAAATATGCTTTTACATCTTTATTTTTCTTTTTCTTGAACTTAGGAAAACCTCTCTTACCATTAAAGAACTCTTTAAAAGCTTTATCTCCATTCATAATGGCTTGTTTAGTAGCTTTAGAAGATACCTCTTTGATCCATTTCATATCTTGATTGTTAGGTATATATTCGTTATTTAACCATTTAGAAAAATCCATACCACTTACAAATTTTCCTTCTCTTTCATAAACATCTTTGTTACGAGCGATGTAAAAGTTGTATATAAATCTACTCACACCAATAGTTTGATGTATTTTATGTTTTTGCTCTTGAGTAGGATTAATTTCTATCTTGTATGCTCTTTTCAACTTCTTCATCCTCTCTAATCTTTTTCTTATACTTTCTTAGCCCATATATCCTGCAACTAAATACATTTATAATTGAAATTATATCTTGAACTAACTCTTCTTGTGGAGAAAGACTTTCATTATTAACAACTATTATATTTACATTAAATTTAGCTAAGAATCTTTCAAACCACTCATAACCAAATCGAATAAATCTATCTTTATGAGTTACGATAATAGTATTTACTTCATTAGTCATACAGCTATCAATTAATTTATTCCATTTTTTACGGTTATAATTCAACCCACTTCCATAATCCTCAATAACTTCATCTACTATGATACCTTTAGCATTGGCATATTGCCTAAGAAAATCTACTTGATTTTTTAAATCATATTTTTGATTAGAAGTTGAAACTCTTGTATAAATGATAGTTTTTCTATCATTTGTTTCTTTATGAATACCTTTGTATTCAAGATATTGTTCATAAGTGTAATATCTTCTATTTGTAGGAGTTCTAAATGCTTTTAATTTTCCCTCAACATCCCAACGTTGTAAAGTTCTAACCGAAATATTTATTAACTCTGCAAATTCCTTTGGTTTGTAGTTATTATTATTAATATATAATCACCTCTTGACTATACATTACTACAAATAACTATATTCGTTTATGTTTTTGCTAACTAAATTATTCCTCCTTTCAAAAAATATTTATCACCTGTATTATGTTTTGTAAATTTTTAATATTTATTTACATAATTTATAATATTTTTTAGTATTTTTGTTTTTTATTTTTTTAATAGGAAAAAATTATATATATATTTAAATTTTCATCATTGATATTGATTATCATTTGTTGTATAATTATTTTAATATTGATTATTATTTTCAATTAAGGAGTGTATTTTATGAAATGTTGTAAATCATATTGTTGTAAAAACAAAATTAATTCATCATATATAAAATGGCTTGTAGAATTATTAGCTCCTGTGCTAATGGGTTCCAAACCAGCTGAAATAATAAGTATTCCTAACTATGACTTAAATAAAGAAAACAAACTATATGAAATTTCTAAATATTTTAGTGAATGTAAAAAAATAAATTTTTTTATTATAGATAAGAAAAATAAAAATATAAAAATTTTATTTGTAAATAAAATTGCTTTAGAAAAAACATTAAAATGTAAAAAATCTCTAAATTTTTTAAAGTTTTTAGGTTATCCAATTGAAATAAATGTTGATTTATATATTTCTTATCTTATAGATAAATTAAATACAGAAATTTTTCCAGATGAAATTGGTATATTTTTAGGATATCCTATTAAAGATGTTGTTGGTTTTATGGGCTATGGAAATGAAAAATCTTATAATACAAAATATTGGAGAGTTTACGGAGATCCAAAACCTTCAGAGGATATTTTTTCTAAATTTTTATATCATAGAGAAAAAATGAGAAATTTACTTAATTTTCATTCTATAGAAGAAATTTTAGATAATTTAGATGCAGTTTAACAATAAATAACCTACAACTTGGGATGAAAATAAGTTCTGTTTACAGATGCCTGTAGAACTATATTTCATCCCTTCACTAGGTTATTTTATAAAATTTTTATATTTTTTACTTAGTTATTTCTATATATTTTCTAGCTGTTATAAAATAATACATTAAATATATTATTGAGAAAGTACCTATACATTTTATTACTGATGAATAGCTCTCTATATTAAAAGTATCCTTAACTAGATGTCCAGCTACTATACTATGAATAATCCCTATAATTATTGGTAATAAGAAATATATTCCCACTTGTTTAAATATTACTTTATTTATATATTCTTGACTTGTTCCTATTTTTCTTAATGTATCAAATCTAACTTTATCTTTATTTGCATCTGATATACATTTAAAATACATTATACTTCCCAAAGATATCATAAACACTAACCCTAAGAAAATACCTATAAAGTATACAGAATTTATAAAATCAAATTTATGTTTATCAAATGTGTCTACACTGTGTAACTTCATGTCTGAGTTATCTTTTACATACTTTGAAATTTGTGAAGTATTTTCAAAGTTTTTTAGTGTTATTCCTTTATAGTTTAATACATTAACATCTTTTATATTTTCTAAGAAATACTTATAATCATTATCACTAACTATTAAAAGTGATTCTTTTTGATTTCCCATAATTGATGATGCAAAATAATCTTTTAATTTTATTTCTTTTCCTGCTATTTTTTCATCTAAGTTTATACCCGATGCATTAAGCATATTTTTAGGAGGGATAATAAAGCCTTCTCCATCTTTAGGCTTATTTTTTAATAGTCTTTTTTCATTATCAATACTTTTATGTTTCATAATATATTCAATATCTGAGTATCTAACTATATTTAATTTATCTAAATAATCACTTATTTTAGATTTTGTCTTGTAATCAATTAAATCTATATTTACTTTAAAATCTACTTCTTCTTTACTTAAACTTATAGCTTTATTTACTATTTTATCGTCATTTTCTCCTCTACTCATATAATATATGCTATATGGAAATTCATCATTATATGTATTATCAAATAAAGTTTTCATTCCAAATGCTACTATTACACTTGTTAAACAGCAAGTTATAAGAACAGTAACTTGACCTAATACTTTATTACTATCTTTTATTCTAAAAATAACATTATTATAACTTACTATATTTGTATTTTTATATAGTATTTTCTTATTTTTTATTATTTTACTCATAATAAATGTAAAAAATCCTTTAAATAAAAATGCTGTTCCTATTATTACTGATAATACTGCTATTATTATTGCTATCATAAAGTTAATACCTAAATCTCTAAAATAAATTGTTGATATATATCCTCCCAAAATTATTACTAATCCTAATATCCCTTGAATTGTTTTATTCTTAGTTGATACATTTTGGTACATATTAGTAGCATTTAATAATTTTGTAATATCAGTTCTTACTAAAAGTATGTATTCCTTTATAAATACTAGTACTAATATTCCTAAAAACATAAAAGATGTAGCTATTATAGCATGTGTTGATATTTCAAATTTAATTATATTACTTTTATTAGCTAACTTAACAAGTGTCATTAAAAACATTTTATTTACAGCGATTCCCCCTATTATACCTATAATCAATGATATAATTCCTGTAAATAAACCTTCTTGAGCAAATAACAATGCTATTTTATTATTTTCAATACCCATAAATGTATATATCCCAAATTCTTTTTTTCTTTGCTCTATAAAAAAGCTACTTGAGTAAGATATAAAGAAAATAAAAAATAAAAATAATACCATAGCACATAAACCTGATATAACTGAAATCGTGTTAAAATCTTGTATTGACTTAAATTGTTCACTATATCCAAGAGTTGCAAAATTATAAAAAACTATAACTGAAAAAACCATTGAAAATATATACATTCCATAGTTTTTTAAATTTTGTCTTAAGTTCATCATTGATAACTTAAGAAAGCTCATTTACTTCACCCCCCATAGATGTAAGTAAATTCATTATGTTATTAAAAAACTCTTTTCTATTTCCACTACTATCTATTCTTGCATTTAATTTACCATCTTTCATAAAAATAACTTTTTTTGAATAACTAGCACTAAATGCATCATGAGTTACCATTATAACTGTTACATTGAACTTCTCATTCATTTCTTTTAAACAATTTAAAAGCTCAGAAGATGCTTTAGAATCAAGCGCTCCAGTTGGTTCATCTGCAAATATAATTTTAGGTTCTGTTATTAATGCTCTTGCTGCTGCTGCTCTTTGTTTTTGACCACCTGACAATTCATAAGGATATTTGCTTAAATGTCCTTCTATTCCAAAAAACTTAGAAAGTCTTAGCACTTCAGCTCTAACTTTATCTTGTTTTTCTTTTGATATTACTAATGGTAATGCTATATTATCTTCTACTGTCATACTATCTAATAAATTATAATCTTGAAATATAAATCCTATATTTTCTCTTCTAAATTTAGATATTTGTTTATTATTCATTTCTTGTATATTTTTATTGTTATAATAAACTTTACCGCATGTTGGCTTGTCAACTGTAGATAATATATTTAAAAGCGTAGTTTTTCCTGCTCCAGATGGTCCCATTATGCTTATAAACTCACCTTTTTTAACCTCTAAATCTATATTATCAAGTATTTTAAATATTGATTTATTAGTTTTAAATTCTTTTTTTAAATTTACTACTTTTAACATTTTATTTTACCTCCAAATTTTAAGTAGCTTCTTTTTAGATAGCTTTTATTTATACTTATATTTATACTTATATTTATACTTATATATTATAATTTTTAGCTTTTATAATCCATCCATCTACATTACAATTTGAAGGTTATATATTACATTTATGTTATGTTAAAGTAATCTGATAAATTATAAAATGTAATATACACGTCACAAAATTTATTAGCACTTGAAACAACTTCTATATTATGACTTAATTTATGTAAAATTTTCTTTGATATATAAAGCCCCATACCAGTTGACTTAGTTCTCTTTCTACCATTTTCACCAGTAAATCCTTTATCAAATATTCTATCTATATCTTGTGGTACTATCCCTATACCATTATCTTTAATATGCAATTGAGTACCTTTATCATCTTTAAGAGTGTATATTTGAATTTTTCCAAATTTATTTGTATATTTACACGAATTATCTATAATTTGCTCTATAATATGAGTTATCCATTTTTTATCAGTTAACACATTTACATCAGTATTACTTATTTCTATCTCTATTTTATTGTATATAAATAAATACTTATGCTTTTTAACTACTTCTTTTATTACCTTCGATAAATTTACTTCTTCTATCAAAAAGTCTGAACTATAATTACCAGCTCTACTTGTATATAAAGCTTGATCTACTAAATTTTCAATCCGTTTTATTTCTATATTTATATCTTTTGATAATCTTTCTTCTTTTTCAATTTCCGATACTCTTTTAGATATTATTTCTAATACTGCAATTGGTATTTTTATTTCATGAACCCATTTTGTCATATAATCATTAATCTCTTGTAATTCTTCTCTTAGACCATTTAATTCTTCTTCATGTTCATTTACTTTATTTTCTATAATCTTATAAAAACAATCAGTAATTGCATATTTCTTTTCATCAGATTGATTGTTTATATAATTAAAAAGTATTTTATATTTTTTCTTTTGACTTAAATATCCTATAACTAAAAATATTACGGTTGTTATTAAAGTTAATACATTTATGTATATCAAACTACTTAATATATTAGATAAACTAGAATCTAAGATTATATTTAAATCAAAGATAATTATAACTACTATAATTAAAAATAAAAATAACTTTATATTATTTAAGTATTTTATAAAATTCATTAAACTATATACCCCTGTCCTTTTTTAGTAATTATAAAATCTATTAAACCTATAGAATCTAATTTCTTTCTAAGCCTATTTATATTAACTGTTAGTGTATTTTCACTTATAAATTCTTCACTTTCCCAAAGCTCTTCTATTATCTCATCCCTTTTCACTATAGTGTCTTGTCTTTCCATCAAAATATGTAATATTTTCAATTCATTTTTAGTTAGTTCAATGTTTTCATCACTATAATAAATTTTACTTTCTAATATGTTTAATACAACATCATTACATCTTAATACGTCACTTTTTAAATCACTATTATATGAATAAGTTCTCCTTAAAATTGCTTGTACTTTTGCAACTAATACTTGTGGAGAAAAAGGTTTTTTTATATAATCATCTCCACCTATATTAATTGACATTATAATATCCATATCACTATCTCGTGATGATATAAATATTATTGGTACTTTTAAAAAATTTCTTATCTGAGAACACCAATAAAATCCATCATAACAAGGAAGATTTATATCCATAAGTATTAACTTCGGATTAACTTCTAAAACTTCTTTTGTTATATTTTCCAAATCCTTAACTTCTTCTACATTATAAGACCACTTACTCAAAGTTAAGCTTATTTCCCGGCTTAAAGCTTTATCATCTTCTATTATAAATATATCTACCAATAATTTCACCTTCTTTTAACTTTATTATCATTTATGTAAAATATTGTATCAGATTTTGAGTATAAAATACAAAAAGACACTATAAAAGAATGATAAATTTATCATTCTTTTATAGTGTCTAATATTTATTAATATTTTAAAATTTATTTTGATTTATTAAGCTTATATATATAATATAAATTTATTAAGATAATTGCTGCATTTGCTATAGCAACTGGATAAGCTTTTACAATCATTCCATAAAAAACAAATAACAAACATCCTATTGTATTAATTATTCTAAGTTTTACAATAGATGTCATTGTTAAAGATATTACAATTAAAATTGATGCTAAATACCCAACCCATTCAATAGGATTAACACTAAACATATATGATTGCTCCTTTTTGATTTATTATTTGATATTTTACGAAAATTATTATGCATTTTCTAGTTTAGTTACATTTACTATATCCACATTGTAAGCAAATTCCACATCCTCCAGTTGGAATAACAGCTTCATTACCGCATTCTGGGCATATGAATTTTTCCTCTTCAATTTCTTTATTATTAACTAATTTATTTGTTTTTTCTTGATTATTATTTTCTTTTTTATTTGGTTTATCATTTAAAAGTATTCCACTACGTTTGCATCCATCTCTATATATTGTTATTCCTTTTAAATTATTTTTCCATGCTGACATATATATATTATAAACATCCTCAACAGTTGCTTCATATGGTAAATTTATTGTTGAAGATATAGATGCATCTATATGCTTTTGCCAAGAACTTTGCATCTTTATTCTTTCATTTGGACTTAAAGTCATTGCTGTTACAAATATTTCTGGCAAATTATTTTCATCCACTATATCTTTTAAATCCATATATTCTTTTACTATAGGTGTATATACTTTATAATATACATCTTGGTCATGTAAAGTTTCAGTCTTTCTTATATATGAAAGATTAAATATAGGCTCTATCCCTCCACTTATTCCTAACATAGTAGATATAGACCCAGTTGGTGGTATTGTAAGTATTTGAGAATTTCTTAGTCCATATTGTTTTACTAAATCTTTAACATCATCTTTTAAATTTTCATTAAAGAAATTTGATTTAATAATAGCTTTTTTATCATAATTTTCATATGGTCCAAATTCTTTTGATAACATTGCTGATTGTTCTATAGCACTATTTAACATTATATTAGATAACTTTTCGCATAACTTGATAGATTCTTCACTTCCATATCTTATATTCATCTTTATAAGCATGTCAGCTATTCCCATAACCCCAAGCCCTATTTGTCTATACTTTCTAACAGTTTGCCTTTGTTCTTGTAATGGATGTAACTCTAATCCTTCTTCTAATACTTCATTAAGCCCTACTACGCAATCTTTTACACATGCTTTAAATTTATCTATATCAAATATCGCACTAGAAGTAAATGGTTCAACTATAAATTCAGCTAAATTTATAGAACCTAATAAGCAACTTCCTCCTTCTGGTAGCGGTTCTTCTGCACAAGGATTTACCCCTGCATATTTAAAGTTTTTATCACCACTTAATAAATGATTATTTTTTATATTATCCCAAAACAAAATCCCAGGTTCAGCATAATCCCAGTTGTTAGTTATTAATTTTGTAAATAATTTATATGCATCTATTTCTTTTAATATTTCTTCTTTAGTTGATTCTACTTTAAATTTACATTGATATTTTTCTTTATTTTCAACTGCTCTCATAAATTCATCATTTATTCTAACTGATATATTTGCTTTTGTAACTTTTTCTAAATCAGTTTTTATATCTATAAAAGATTCTATATCAGGATGATTTACATCCATAGATATCATCAAGGCTCCCCTTCTACCTCTTTGTCCTATAAGAGATGTTGTCATTGAGTATAGTTCCATAAATGATACAGCTCCAGTAGTTGTCTTAGCTGAATTATGCACTAAAGATCCATTTGGTCTTAGCTTAGATATATCAAATCCAACGCCTCCTCCATAACTAAATGTTCTAGCTAATTTTTTTGCTGTATCAAATATACTTTCTAGATTGTCTTCAGGTTGAGATAATACATAACAATTTGAATAAGTTACCTTTATATTATCTTTAGGTAATCCTCTATTAGCTAAAATTCTTCCTGCAAATAAAAATTTACGCTCCCTTATTAACTTTGCTATTTTCTTATTTCCTCCAGATACTCTTTCTATCCATTCATCAAATGTCTCATTATTATATTGATATTTATTAGCCCAAATAGATTTCTGAAGTTCATCTGTTTTCCATTTTGAATTTCTTATATCTGACCTTTTTTCTCTATATAAAATATATTTTTTAGCTACATCTTTTCTATTTGACTCCATTAATAAAACTTCTACTCTGTCTTGTATCTCTTCTACTGTAAATTCTTTTTCTTTTGCATTAATTATTTCCTTTTCTATTTTTAAAGCTATTGTTTTTGCTAAAACTTCATCTATTCCTTGTTTACTATTTATAGTTGATTTGTAGACAGCATTAAATATTTTGTTTTTATCAAAAGCTTCTTTTGTTCCATCCCTTTTTATAATTGATAACATGTCCTATTCTCCAATCTTGTATTACCCTTTTCATTTTTTTACTCTATATATTGTATAAAATTAAATATAAATCAGTTACTAAAAATAAACTAGCAATAATAAATTTCATTAGTACTAGTTTATTTTTAGTTACTCTTTAATATCTAATAAAATCATATCTCCAGTCCTTTGGGATGATAACATCTTTATCAAATGATTTATATCAGTAGGTTTATCTAAATACCAGCGAGCTTCTTTTATTGAAATTGAATACACTGTATTTATATAAATTAAATATAATAATTTATGCTGTTCTTCAAGATCAGCTGTATTATTATAAGTAGTTACAATATTTTTTTGTAAGGAATCTGTAGTTTTCATAATATATTCAACATTTTTTATGCAATTTTCATGATTATCATCAGATAACTGAACTAACTCTTTTGATAAAAGTTTTAAATCATGATTAACTTTTACTAAATCATTTAAATATCTTGTATATGTTACTGTATCAGCAAAACAAAAATTTGTAAAAAGTAAAAAAGTTAGAAAAGCAATAGATATAATTTTTTTCAATAAAAAAACCTCCTCTTTGATAGTTTGTATATATTATAGATATATTATGTGCAAAAATATATTAATAATATAGCTATACTTAAACAGGAGGTTTAAAAATCATTTATTTTTTAATAAATTTTCTTTAATTAAAAAATTGTGAGCTACACTCTCTGGAGATTTTCCAAGTTCATCAACTTCATAATTAAGTTCCAACATAGTTTTTTCATCAATTTTATTAGATAACATATTTAATATATCTTCTAATTCTGGATGTTTTTCTATTGTATCTTTACTTACTAATGGCACTGCATAATACGCAGGAAAGAACTGTTTATCATCCTCTAATATTTTAAGTTTAAACTTTTTTATAAGACCATCTGTAAGAAATGCATCTACGACTTGTGATTCATTTTTGTTTAAAGCTGAATATCTAATACTACCATCCATCCCTTTAGAATTTTTAAAAGATAAATCATAATAACGAGAAACTCCTTTAAGACCATCTTCTCTATTTTCAAACTCTAAAGTTGGAGAAATAATTAATTTATCACTATATTTGCTTAAATCAGATATAGTATTAATTCCATATCTTTCTGCTACTTCAGGCATCATAGCTAAAGTATAGGTATTATTAAACCCTATAGGATCTAATAATTTTAAATCATATTTTTTTGTCATTGTATCTTGTATATGTTTATATGCTTTATCTGAATCTTTAATTATGTCTTCTCCCATTACATTCATTAAAAGTGTTCCTGTATAATCAACATACATATCTAATTCATTAGACTTAAGTGCCTCAAATGCCACTGATGAGCCACCTAAATTTAATTTTCTCTCAACATTATAATCAGTATTTTCTTCAACTAAATCTGCATACATGTTTCCTAATATAAGTTGCTCTGTAAAATTCTTAGATCCTATAGTTATAGTCTCTTTTTCATTTGAAAAAACTGACATAAAAGTAGTAACTGTTACCGTGATTACTATTATAACTGAAACAATTTTAATCCCAAATGTATTTTTTTTATTAGATTTAGCTTCTAATCCTTTTGGTGTAACTAACAATTCAACCTTACTAAATACGTAGTCTATAAATAAAGCAAGTATACAAGATGGAATTGCTCCAGCTAAAATCATATTATTATTTACAGTTTGAACTCCTGAGAATACTAAATACCCTAATCCTCCAGCTCCTATAAATGCAGCTAGTGTCATTAAACCAACAGCTGTAACTGCTGATATTCTAACTCCTGCCATTATAATTGGAAGAGCCAAAGGTAATTGTATTTTAAATAAAGTTTGATTTTTAGTAAGTCCAATTCCTTTTGCTGACTCCAATACCACTGGATCAATGCTTGTAATTCCTGTATAAGTATTTTTCACTATCGGTAATAAAGAATAAATTACTACCATAAATATAGCTGGCTTGCTCCCTATACCAAGTATTGGTATAAGCAATCCTAGTAATGCCATTGATGGTACTGCTTGAACTAGATTTACAAATCCTAATATTATTTTCTTTAAATGATATACCTTAGAGATAATTATTCCAAGAGGTACTCCAATTAATATTGCTATTAATATTGCTGAAAAAGTTAATCCAATATGTTGTATTAAAAGATTTATTATTTGACTTTTTTGATTTAAAATAAAAGTAATAAAATTACCCAAGCACACTCACCTCCATATCTAAAAACTGTTCGCTTAGTATACTAATTAAACTACTTCTAGTTATTAAGCCCACTAATTTATTATCATTTGATATTACTGGTATATATCCTACTGAATGAGAATTCATAACCTCTAATATGTCTACTAAATTATCATGTTCATTTACAAATAAAATTTCTTTAGACATTATAGCTTCTAATATTTCAGATTTATCACTAGTTGATTTTATGTCCTTAAGTGTAGCAATACCTTTTAAACTTTTTTGTTTGTCTACAATTAACAAACTGTCTACTTTATTAGTCCTCATAATTTCAATTCCCTGTCTAATCGTTCTTGATGATTTAACTGAAATAGGATCTTTTATCATAATGTCTTTTGCTTTTATGTATTCTGGATTATTCCATACCCTATCGCTTCCTATAAAATCAACAACAAATTCATTTACAGGATTTCTAAGTATATTTTCAGGTGTGTCATATTGAGCTATCTTTCCGTCTTTCATGATACAGATTTTATCTCCAAGCTTTAAAGCTTCATCCATATCATGTGTAACAAATATTATCGTCTTTTTAAGTTCTTCTTGAAGTGAAAATAATTCATCTTGAAGTGAATTTCTAGTTATTGGATCTAATGCACTAAATGGCTCGTCCATTAAAATTATGTCTGCATCAGTAGCCATTGCTCTTGCAACTCCAACTCTCTGCTGCTGTCCTCCACTAAGTTGTGATGGATATTTATTTAAGAAATCTATTTGATCTAGACCTACCATTTCTAAAAGTTCTATCGTTCTTTTTTCTATTTCTTCTATAGATTTTTCTTTTTTTATTTTTGGAATTAATTCAATATTTTCTTTTATAGTTAGATGTGGAAAAAGACCTGTATTTTGAATTACGTATCCTATTTTTCGCCTTAGTTCTATTGTGTTTTCTTTTGAGATTGGCTTATTATCAATATATATTTCACCTGACGTAGGCTTTATTAATTTGTTTATAAGTTTTAATGTAGTTGTTTTACCACATCCACTAGCTCCAATTAGTACTACTAAGGTTCCCTCTTTAATCGACAAAGTTATATCATCTAATATTACTTTATTACCCATTTTTTTTGATACATTTTTTATTTCTATCATAACTATTACCTCCTCCTAACAAATAACTTGCATATAAATAACAAGTTATTAATACGCAGTATATCACATATATTCCCTAATTTGCAAATAAACATATATTAAAAGTGCGTTCTTTTAATGTTTTTTCCCTAAAATTAAACAAAAAAACACCTTTAAATATAATCATATTTAAAGGTGCTTTTTTGTTTAATGAGATATTCCCATTTTTATATTTAATATAAAATTCAAAATGAATAATATTGTTAATACATACATTGCAGGTGATACTTCTTTGTATTTATTAGTAGCTATCTTTAATAAAGTGTACACTATAAATCCTAAAGATATACCGTTCACTATGTTATAAGTAAATGGTATTAAAGTTATGATTATAACCATAGATATTGTATCTATAATGTCACCTTTTTCTAAATCAAAGAAAGTTTCTATCATAAGTATCCCTATAAAAATTAGTACTGCACTTATAACCCCATTTGGTATTAATTTTAATACTGGGATTAAAAATAATGATAATAAAAATAATATAGCTGATGTAAATGCTGCAACCCTACCTCTTGCACCAACGCTTATTCCTGAGAAGTTTTCAGCTGCAACTATTGTTGGACTAGTTCCAAAAGCTCCAGCTATCATGTTAGATATTCCTGCTATTCTAAATGATTTTTGGAAATCTTCTTCTCTATTAATAGCATCTATTTGACCATATAATATTCCCATATTTTCAAATACTATTACAACAGTTATAGATAATACAGCTACGAAAAATGGAACTGATAATATATTCTTAAATGACATTCCTAAGAAAATTTCTTTAAACGCTCCAATATTAAATGCTGCAAAATCTAAATTATTTAAACTAGTTATACCCATGAATAAAGATAATACTGTTCCAATTATTATACTGATAAGTAGATTTCCGTTTATCTTTTTTATATTTAGTATCAAAATAATAACTAAGGTTATTAAACTTAAAAGAGTTTCTTTATTTGATAAATCTCCTAAACCAACCATCGTATTCTTACTTGATACAACAAGACCACTTTTTTGAAGTCCTATAAACAATATAAGTAATCCTACTCCTACAGTTATAGAATGTTTCAAATTATTTGGTATTGATTTCATAAGTATAGGTGTTATTTTAGTACTTGCAATTAAAGTAAATATTATACCACTTATAAATACTGCTCCTAAAGCTTCTTGCCATGATAATCCCATAGAGTTTACTATTGTATATGTGAATAATGAATTTATCCCCATACCTGGCACTACTATAAATGGTGTATCAGATGTTAATCCCATAAGCATTGTTGACACAGCACAAGTAAATATAGTTGCTATCATAGCTGCATCAGGACTTATTCCTGCATCAGATAATATTAATGCATTAGTCATTATGATGTATACACTGGCAATAAATGTAGTCATACCTCCTAAGACTTCTGTTTTAAAATCATAATTTTTTAGTGTTATAGTTTTTTCGTTCATTCCTCTTTCCTCTATTTCTGTTTCCCTCACCCGCCCACATAAAATTATGCTTTTTTATATTATCATTATTTTGTACTAAAGTCCATATTTTGTATTAAAATTTGTATCTTTTGATTTTTATCCTATAATCCATTTACTACCTCTGTTGGTATAACAAATTCCACAGCTCCCATATATCCTGGTGCTACTTCATATTCATCAAAACTGATTACTAAATTTCCGTCTTTGTTTATATAAAAATCTTGGTCTTTTGCTATTGTATTGAAATTATCTATTCCATCTTCTTGATTTATAAAATAACTTACATTAGAATCATTTTTAATTTGAATTTTCATTTGTTCTTTTATATTTTCACTTATTGCATTTATATATTTATCACTTTTAAATAATGCAGGTAATGTTAATACTATTTGCTTATCTTTATCTATTGTATAATGCTTTTTAGTTGTATATGATGAAGCTTGTGTTTCCTCTTTAGTAACTTCTATAGATAAAAATTTATCTGTGTCACTTTTTATATTATAGTCAACTCCAACATACTTATTTGAGTTTTTAACCTCAGGTACTTCTTTTAATAAGTTTTCATACATTTCTTTTCCTTTAGACATAAATTCATCATTTAATCTGTTTTCTAAATTTTTATCTTGTAAACCTTCTATTTTAGGAACTTCTAGCTTAGCTTCAAAATTGCCTTCTTTTATAGAATATTGCTTTATGTTAACAAGTTTTACTAAATTACCTATTACAGGTATTTCCTCTAATGTATTCGCAAAAGCTGGACTAACATTAACCATTATTATCACTACACAAATTGAAGCTGCTACACTCATCCATCTAGTATTAAATTTATGTGCATGTTTTTCATTTCTTTTGCTATCATCAAAAGCATCATTAACAACCGAATTTAATTTATCAGGTATTTGAATATCCCTATATTCTTTTTTTAATTCTTCTAAATTTCTTTTTTTCATATTATTACCTCCATATTAATTTTCTATTTCTACTCTTAATTTCTTTAAAGCACTATATAGCCTAGTTTTAACTGTATTTATGTTTTCATCTAATATTGATGCAATCTCATCTATTTTTAAATCTTCAAAATATCGTAGTATTACAATTGTCTTATACTCTATATCTAGATGGTCTAAAGCTTCTTGTAAATCTAAATCCTTATATTTATCATTTTTTCCATTATCATTTATTTGAGAAATATCAACCATGTTAATATATTTTTTATTTTTTCTTATGTAGTCTATACTAGTTCGAACTAATATTTTATAAAACCATGATTTTACACTACTAATTTCTTTTAAACCCTCTACAGAGTAAAGTGCCTTATATATAGATTCTTGTACAACGTCTAACGCGTCGTCTTCATTTTTAGTATAGCTGTAAGCAATTCTATAAAATGAGTTTTTATTTTCTATAATATATGCTTCTACTTTTTTTCTTTTAAGGCCCTTAAACACTTCTACATCTCCTTTCATTTAGACTAAAATTTTAGTTTTTCGTAATTACATATATATAGACGTATTTTATATTTTAAAAAGTTTTACATTTTTATAAATTTTTTAACCATATAAAAAGCTGCCTTAAAAATCAATCTTAAGACAGCCTTTTATTAATATTTATTTATTTCTTCTAACAATTCTTCTACTAATTTATCGCCTTTTATTTTTCTTATTATTTCACCTTTTTTAAATAAAAGACCTTCACCTTTTCCGCCCGCTATTCCTATATCTGCTTCTCTGGCTTCTCCTGGTCCGTTTACTGCACATCCCATTATTGCTATTGTTATATCTTTTTCAAGATGATTAATTTTTTGTTCTACTTCATTTACTACGCTTATTAAATCTATATTACATCTTCCGCATGTTGGACAAGATACTACTTTAATTTTGTCATTTAATAATCCTAGACTTCTTAGTATCTCTTTACCTACTATAACTTCCTCTGTAGGATCTCCTGTAAGAGATATTCTTATAGTATCTCCTATTCCTCTAAGAAGTAATGCTCCCACTCCTATAGATGACTTTATAGTTCCTTTTTTTATACTTCCTGACTCTGTTATTCCTATATGTAATGGATAATCTACTTTTTTAGAAATAAGTTCATAAGCATCTAAAGTTTTATAAATATCTGATGACTTAAGAGAAATAACTATATTGTGAAAATCTAAGTCTTCAAGTATTTTCACATGCCCAAGTGCACTTTCAACTAAAGCTTCTGCCGTAGGTGAACCATACTTTTCTAGAAGTTCTTTTTCTAAAGAACCTCCATTAACACCTATTCTTATTTTTAAGTTTCTTTCTTTACATTTTTCAACTACCATTTTCACTTTTTCTATACTTCCAATGTTACCTGGATTTATTCTAACTCCATCTACACCTTGTTCTATTGCTTTTAGTGCTAATCTATGATCAAAATGTATATCTGCAATTACAGGTATGTTAACTTGTGATTTTATTTTTCCTATATTTTTAGCAGCTTCCATATCTGGAACTGCAACTCTAACTATTTCACAGCCTACTTCTTCAAGTCTCTTTATTTGCTCTATTGTTTTATCTGCATCTCTTGTGTCAGTATTTGTCATGGATTGTATGCTTATAGGATTATTTCCTCCTATTTTTACATTTCCTACACTAACTTCTCTACTTAGTCTTCTTTTGTAACTCATAATCTCACCTTCTATTATTCAGATTATTATTTATTAACTAATCTTAAAATATCTTTGTATGTTATAAACACCATAAATAACATTAATGCCCCAAATCCTACCAAATTAACCATAGCTTCTTTATTAGGATCTATTTTCTTTCCGCCTCTTATAGCTTCTACTGCTAATAAAAATAATCTACCTCCATCAAGCGCTGGTATTGGTAGCAAGTTAAATATTCCTAAATTTAAACTTATTAATGAACCTAAAGATATCAGATTTATTATGCCAGTTTTAGCTGCATCTGAAACTAAACCAACAACTCCAATTGGTCCTGCAACTGAATTTCCTATTCCTCCAGGTAATGTTCCTGTTACTAACTGTCCTAAGAATTTAAACATTTGAACTGTTATATTTGCTGTAGTTTTAAATGCACTAGTTATAGAAGCAAAAAAGTCCTTTTTCATTTTAGTTTCTATACCTATGCTATATCTTCCATCTTTAATCTCAGGTTTAAGATTAACTGATTTCTCTTTACCATCTTTAGTAAGAATAATATTTACTTCTTTACCCTTAGATTTATTTAATGTATTTATAACAGTTTGCCATGTTTTTACTTCTTGATTATTTATTTTAGTAATAGTATCTCCTGCCACTATTCCTGCTCTTTGAGCCGGACCATTATCTAAAACTTTATTTAATGTAGTTGTTGGACTTCCCATATATAGAAATACCGGTATTAATAAAATTATGGCAAGTATTATGTTAAAAAATGGTCCTGCAAATATTACACTAGCTCTTTGTAATATGCTTTTATTGCCAAAAGATCTAGGATCATTAGAACTTTCATCTTCGCCTTCCATACTAATAAATCCACCTAATGGTAATAGTCTAATTGAATATTCTGTGTCTTTTTTTATACTGAATAACTTAGGTCCCATACCTATTGCAAATTCATGAACTTTTATTCCACTTTTCTTTGCTAGAAGGAAATGCCCTAATTCATGAATAAAAACTATTATCCCAAATAATAATATAGCTGCTATTATTGTCATAAATTCACCTTCCTATTTAATTGATTTTTTTACAAATTCTCTACTCCATCTATCTATTTCTAATATGTCTTCTAATGTAGGCTCACTTATACTATTATGAGCTTCTAAAGTTTTTTCTATGTAATATGGTATGTCATAAAAGCCAATTTTATCCTCTAAAAATTCATTTACTAATATTTCATTAGCTGAATTTAAAGCTGCACAATATGTTCCACCTTGATTTAAACAATCGTATGCTAATTTTAAGCATGGGAATGTTTCTAAATCAGGTTTTTCAAATGTAAATGTACTCATCTTAGAAAAATCTAGTCTTTCAAAATCATTTAATATTCTATCTGGATATGTTAGTGCATATTGTATTGGTAATCTCATGTCTGGACAACCTAATTGTGCTATTATAGAGCTATCATTAAATTGTACCATTGAATGTATTATACTTTGTGGATGTACTACTACATCTACATCTTTATAATCTACATCAAATAACCACTTAGCTTCTATTACCTCAAGTCCTTTATTCATAAGGGTAGATGAATCTATACTTATTTTTCTACCCATACTCCAATTTGGATGCTTTAATGCTTCATTTTTAGTTATTTTCAAAAGATCTTTTTTAACTTTCCCTCTAAATGGTCCCCCTGAAGCTGTTAATATTATTTTTTCTATAGTTTTATGACTCTCTCCATTTAAAGCTTGGAATATAGCACTATGTTCACTATCAACTGGTAGTATATCTACATTATATTTTTTAGCTTCTTTCATAACAAGCTGTCCTGCCGTTACTAATGTTTCTTTGTTAGCTAGGGCTATTGTTATACCTTTTTGTATAGCACAAAGTGTAGGAACTAACCCTATCATTCCTACTACAGCAGTTAAGAGTATATCAATTTCATCTAATGATGATATTGTCTTTAACCCTTCCATTCCTGACAGTACTTCTATTTTTATATCTGTTGGAATGTTTTCTTTTAATTTTTTTGCGCTATTTTCATTATATACAGCTACATATTTAGGTCTAAATTCTTTTATTTGCTCTAGCAACAAATCTACACTACTATTAGCCGATATTGCAACTACTTCAAATTTATCTCTATTTGCTCTTACAACATCTACGGTTTGAGTTCCTATAGAGCCTGTAGAGCCTAAAATTGATATTTTTTTCATATCTCTATTCCTTTCTAATAATAAATTTTGTCATTAATTATTATATCATTATTAAAAGTATTATTCATGCTCTTCATAAAAAATTCACATTAATTATTATAAGTACAAATAATTAAAGCTTCAGTTAAACTGAAGCTACTTAATAAAAAAAATAATCGCATTATAAACAAATGGTGCTACTAGTATAACACTATCAAATCTATCTAAAATACCACCATGACCTGGTATTAATTTTCCATAATCTTTTATACCTACATATCTCTTTATAGAAGAGGCAAATAGGTCTCCAAATTGTGCAATTACACTCCCTAAACTTCCAATTAAAGCCATATATATTAAGTCTAAATTAAATATATATCCAAATAAAATACAGCCACATGTACTTCCAATTATTCCACCTATACTACCTTCAACAGTTTTCTTTGGACTTATTTTAGGAATAAGTTTATGTTTTCCAAATAAGTAACCACTAAAATAAGCAAATGTATCTGTCATAAAAGATATAACAAATATAAGCCATACATAAATCTTTCCTAATTCAAAATTATTTGCAGTTAATATTATAAAATCAAAAAATATAGCTACATAAAAAACTCCAAAAAAAGTAATTGCTATATCTATAATGTTATTTCTACATCTTAAAATATATGTAATACTTATAAAGAATAACATGAATATTATCATACATGTATATTCTACTGGCAAACTAAAAATATTCTTTATTCCAATATATGCTGCAAACATATATCCTATATTAAATAATGGATTTATATCTTTTTCTTTGAATGCTTTATAAAACTCATTTAAAGCAATAGCAATTAAAACTGTTTCTGCTAGATATAGAGGTAAACCTCCATACACTATAAATACAAATAATGGTACTAGGGCTAACGAAGCAATAATTCTTGTAAGCATAAAATAATCTCCTTACTTAACTCCTCCAAATCTTCTATCTCTTTTTTGATAAACACATATTGCTTTTTGTAGTTCATCTTTATTAAAATCTGGCCAATGTATATCTGTGAAATAAAACTCTGAATAAGCAACTTCCCAAAGTAAAAAATTACTTAATCTTTGTTCTCCACTAGTTCTTATAACCAAATCTGGATCTGGAATAGACTTTGTGCTTAAATAGTTTTTTATAACATCTTCATCTATACTATCTATATCTATTTTACCACTTTTAAAATCTTTTACTATACCTAAAACAGCATTTTTTATGTCATATCTACTTCCATAATTCAATGCTAGATTTAAATTAACCCCATCATTATCTTTAGTTAACTCCATCGCTGACTTAAGTTCTCTTTTACAAACACTTGGTAACTCTGTAGTGTCACCTATAGCAGTTAGTCTAACATTATTTTTATGTAACTCTGCTATTTCATTTCTTAAATAAGTAGATAATAAATTCATAAGTGTATCAACTTCTAGTTTCGGTCTTTTCCAATTTTCAGTTGAAAATGCATATAGTGTTAAATGTTTTATATTAAGCCTTGAACATTCTTTTACTATCTCTCTTATCGTCTCTACCCCTGCTTTATGTCCTGCTGTTCTTGGAAGAAATCTTTTTTTAGCCCATCTTCCATTTCCGTCCATTATAATTGCAATATGAGTAGGTACATTATTTAAATCTATATCATATGTAAAATTATTTTTCATATTCTGCCTCCAATTTATTTCTGACCCCTTAATTTAAGGAGTCAGAAAAATAAGTGATTATTATTTCTACACTATCATCTAAATCAGATATTTTTATAGCTTTAGGAACTGTAAGCTTGTCCTTATCTTTTCCACCTTCAATAGTTTTAATAGTATAGCTAATATTTTTCTTGTCAAAAAACTCTTTTACATCATTTATGTGAAGGCCTAAAAGTTTATAATATTTTTCCAAATTATACCGCCATTATGTCTTGTTCTTTAGCTACTGCTACTTCATCTATGTTTTTTATGAATTTATCAGTTGTTTTTTGAACTTCATCTTGAGCTTTCTTTAACTCATCTTCAGTTATTTCGCCTTCTTTTTCTAATTTCTTTAATTTATCATTAGCTTCTCTTCTTTCATTTCTTAATCTAACTTTAAATTCTTCAGCTACTTTATGAGCTTTTTTAGCTAATTCTTTTCTTCTCTCTTCTGTTAAAGCTGGAACAGCTATTCTTATAACTTGTCCATCATTTGTTGGATTTAACCCTAAATCAGAATTTCTTATAGCTTTTTCTATTTCAGCCATAGCACTCTTATCCCAAGGATTTATCATTAATGTTCTTGGTTCTGGTACTGATATTGCACCTACTTGATTTATTGGAGTTGGAGTTCCATAGTAATCAACTCTTACTTTATCTAACATTTGAGCATTAGCTCTACCTGTTCTTATTGTAGTATACTCATATTTAAGAGCTTCTATTGTTTTTTCCATTTTGCTTTGTAATTCTTTTTGTATAGTTTTCATATTTTTCTCCTCCTTCATTTTATCTATAGTATTATTTTACAGTTGTGCCTATATTTTCGCCCATTACTGCTCTTATTATATTCTGTGTAGTTAATTCAAATACCTTTATAGGAATCTTATTATCCATACATAAAGATGTAGCTGTTGAATCCATAACTTTTAATTCTTTTTGAAGAACTTCTATATAGCTTAATTCATCAAACTTTTTAGCATCAGCATGTACTTTTGGATCTTTATCATATACCCCATCTACATTTTTAGCTAATAATATAACTTCTGACTCCATTTCAGCTGCACGAAGTGCTGCTGCTGTATCAGTTGAGAAATATGGATTTCCTGTACCTGCTCCAAATATAACAACTCTTTCTTTTTCTAAATGTCTAACTGCTTTTCTTCTTATATAAGGTTCTGCTATTTGTCTCATTTCTATAGCTGTTTGAACTCTAGTTGCAACATCCATATTATCAAGAGCATCTTGAAGCGCCATAGCATTCATTACAGTAGCTAACATTCCTATATAATCAGCAGTAGTTCTGTCCATTCCTTCACTAGTTCTACCTCTCCAGAAATTTCCTCCACCTACTACTACAGCTACCTCAACACCTATTTCTTGTATTGTTTTTATAGCGATTGCAATTTCATTAACAACATCATTGTTTATTCCAAAACCTCTATCTCCTGCTAATGCTTCACCGCTAAGCTTTAATAATACTCTTTTATACATTGGCTTATCCATCAGAAATCCTCCTATTAAATTGTATGTGTAAAATTTTCCACGCTTTTTTAAAAAAGAGAACACTTGCGTGTTCTCTTTTGGTTATTACTTAAGTTGCTTAGCAACTTCTTCTGCAAAGTTTTCTTCTTTCTTCTCTATACCTTCACCAACTTCGAATCTTACAACTCTAGCTATTTTTATGTCAGACCCTACTTTTTTAGCAGTATCAGCAACTAATTGTTTAACTGTTACATCTGGGTTTTTTACGAAAGTTTGTTCTAATAAACAAACTTCTTTTAATTGTTTTTCTAATCTACCCTTTATCATCTTTTCTACTATGTTAGCAGGTTTTCCTTCGTTTAAAGCTTGTTGAGTTAATATTTCAGTTTCGTGAGCTATGTAATTAGCATCAACTTCATCTCTAGAAACGTATTTAGGATTCATAGCTGCAACTTGCATCGCTATATCTTTACCCATAGCTAAAACTTCTTCGCTTCTAGCATCAGTTAACATTTCTACAAGAACACCTATTTTACCAGCTCCATGTATGTATCCTGCTATTTGTCCATCAGTTGATAATTTAGCAAATCTTCTAACGTCTAATTTTTCCCCTATAGTAGATATTCTATCATTTAAAACTGCTTTTAAAGCTTTACCTTCTTTATGATTTTCATCTAATAATTCAGCTATTTCTTGTTTTTCAGTAACTAATGCCATTTGAGCAACATCTTTAACAAACATTTTGAAATCTGCATTTTTAGCAACGAAATCTGTTTCTGAGTTTACTTCTACTACTGCAGCAACAGTGTGATCAGCGTTCATTTCTACAGAAACTAAACCTTCTGCAGCTATTCTGTCAGCTTTCTTAGCAGCTTTAGATAAACCTTTTTCTCTTAATATATCAATCGCTCTTTCCATGTCCCCTTCAGCTTCTACTAAAGCTTTTTTACAGTCCATCATTCCAGCGCCAGTACCTTCTCTTAACTCTTTAACCATTTGAGCAGTTATGTTAGCCATTTTGTTTACCTCCTACATATTAATAATGGTAAGGGCATAGACCCTTACCATTCAATTGTTTAATTATTCTTGGTCTTCAGATACTTCTTCTTCAGCACCTTGTCTTCCTTCTATTATAGCAGTAGCCATTGCACCAGTTATTAATTTTACAGCTCTTATAGCATCATCATTTCCTGGTATAGCAAAGTCTAGTTGTTCTGGGTCACAGTTTGTATCAACTATTCCTACTACTGGAATTCCTAATCTGTGTGCTTCTTGTATAGCTATGTTTTCTTTTCTTGGGTCTACTACGAACATAGCTCCTGGTAATTCAGGCATATCCTTTATACCACCTAAGTATTTTTCTAATTTTTCTTTTTCAGCTCTTAATTTTATAACTTCTTTTTTAGGAAGAACGTTGAATACTCCATCGTTTTCCATTTTTTCTAATTCTCTTAATTTTTTAATTCTTGTTTGTATAGTTTTGTGGTTTGTTAACATTCCACCTAACCATCTTTCATTTACGAAGTACATTCCACATCTTTCAGCTTCTTCTTTTATAGCTTCTTGAGCTTGTTTCTTAGTTCCTACGAATAAGATTGGCTTTCCAGTTTCAGCTATTTCTTTAGTGAATCTGTAAGCTTCTTCAACTTTTTTAACTGTTTTTTGTAAGTCTATGATGTATATTCCGTTTCTCTCAGTGAATATATACTGAGCCATTTTAGGATTCCATCTTCTTGTTTGATGTCCAAAGTGAACACCAGCTTCTAATAATTGTTTCATTGATATAACTGACATATTTACCTCCTGGTTTTATACCTCCGGCTTGATCATCTCCCTAAAAAACCATTTTTAGGCACCTTTTAAGGATCCCAATACCGTGTGTGATTATATTTTATTTTTTCACCTTTTGTAGTATATCATAGGCTTTTATAAATTACAATATTTTTTCTATCTTTTATATTTTATACTAATATATTTGTATTTTATACACTTTTTTGAAATTTAATTTCCTAATATCATTTTTATTCTTGTTTTTAATGAAGCATTATTTATATCATTATCACTGACTATATTTATACTACCTAAAATTTCACCTGTATCTGTGTAATATTTTATAACTCCTAAAATTTCACCTTTTTTTATAGGATAACTTATCTCTTTAAATGTAACTTGTGTATTTAAATTTTCTTCTTTACCTAAAATTAAATATAATTCATTTTCTGGCACTAAAGTTACTTCTAATTCTTCAAGACCTTTTATATATTTTTTACCTATTAAATTATCCTTGTCCATAACTTTTTTAGTTTTAAAATTATCTCGTCCATAATTTAAAATAGATATTGATGATGCGAGTCTTTTATCTTTGTGGTTAGCTCCTAGTACAACACCTATTATTCTATGTTCTTTATCATTATTTTCATCTTTATCTATTTTCATAGAAAAAGACAAACAATATCCAGCATTCCCTGTATATCCAGTTTTTATTCCATCTACGTTTGGAATAATCCTTAACAATGCATTAGTATTATTTTTTACAAAACCTCTTTCAGGATAAGAATATGTCGTCATATTCGTTATTGAAACAACTTGTTTTTCATAGTTATCAAACATATACTTACCTAATGTAGCTATATCTCTTGCTGTAGATATATTTTGTTTTGGTAAAGCTTTTGGATTATTTAAGTCGTATATAGGAAGCCCATTTGGATTAACAAAATTTGTATTTATCATACCTATTTCTTTTGCTTTTTTATTCATTCTTTTCACAAATTTCTTTTGATCTTTTCCTATATGTTTTGATATTGCAACCGCAGCATCATTCCCTGATACTATCATCAAACCTTTCATAAGTTCTATTAATGGTACTTTCTCTCCTACTTTAAGTTTGTAACTAGATCCTCTTACTGAAGCTATAGACTTATCAATTTCAATTATGTCATTTGCTTTTACTTCTTTATTTTCTATAGCTTCTATTGCTAATAAGAATGTCATCATTTTACTTAAACTTGCCAATGGTAATTTAGCATCCGGATTCTTTTCAAAAAGTACTCTATTTGTATCTTGATCTATAAGTATTGATGATTTTGAATACTTATCTATATTTTTGGGCTTAGCATATATAGTACTTGGGCTTATAAATGATATAATCATTATAAATATAAGTAATCTTTTTGTTCCTTTTTTCAAAAATCTCACCTTCTTGGATTAATAAGTCTATATTAATTTTGCCTTTTAATTAAATTTTATATCTAGTAATTATTTACTAACTTATCTAATCATTCTTTTTATAACTACAGATGCCCAAGTTGCGCCCATTGTCACACCAAAAAATACTTCTAAACTCACTAAAATTTTTCCAAATAATCCACTAACAATCATATCTCCATATCCAACTGTGCTAAAAGTTACCATGCTAAAATACCATAAGTCAATGTACATATCTAAAATTGATTCTAAAGAATAATTATTTAAATTACTTATATCAATTCCTATAGACTCGCTATTTATAGTTTGTATTCCTGCAAACATATATAAAAAAGCAAATATACTTATTATGAGTATAGTTATTATAAGTATATTCCAAGGCTTTTCACCATATCCAATTGTATATTTTGATAATTTATCAAAAAATTTAGCACATATATATTCATTATAAGTAGGATAATCAGATTCTTTTATTATTTTTCCTCCATAAGTTCTTTCCTTATAATAGTAATATCCTATATTTTCATAATCACCTATATCTTTTGATTGATTTCTTGCTATTCTATAATTTATTTTTCCATATAAGTATTCGCCTTTATTGTATTCAACATTTCTTAATATGAACTTGCTACATCCACTAAAGCGTATCCCATCTAATCTTGGTAAATTTTCAACTTTATTTATTATTAAATTTTGTCCTTTAAATTTTACTCTTTCAAATACTTTTTCATTTATAAATTTTTTATTAAATTTTATTTTATAAAATTCACAATTCCCTATAAACGATGCGTTTTTAAATTTAGCATTTTCTTTAAATTCAACTTTATTAAAAATCACATCTTCTTCAAACTCATAATCTGAAAAGTCCGCTTCTTTTTCAAATATAACTTCTGAAAAGTTTAACTTTTCATATTTATAATTTATAACCTCATTTATATTAAATTTTTGGCTAAATATAAACCCTCTGAAATTAGTTATTTTCTCACTTTTAATTTTCTTTATTAAGATATCATTTTCTTCTTTTGTTTTATTTCTTTTTTTATGCAATTAACGTCTTCCTCCACTTTGTAATTTAGATGCTCAATATTAGTTTTAATAGTAAATTTAAATATATACTAAATTTATAAATAAAAGAGGATATCTTAAAATTATTATAATTTTGAGATATCCTCTTTTATTTATTATGTGAATTAATTCATTATTATATACATGTAAGAACCATCAAAAGTGCTATTAATGCTGCTACACTTCCTAATACAACTTTTTGTCCCATGAGTTTTTCTTCTTTTATACAACTTTTTTCATTATCATCATATTCTATTTCTTCATCATACTCATCTCCTGAGTTTTCTTCAGGTTCTTGTATATCTGCTTTTACATACATTATTTTACTTAGGTCTATTAGTATCTCTTGAGTGCTAGAATATTTTTTTGTTCTACTCATAAGTTTTTTAATAAGATTTATAAGTTCTTCATTTCCATTAATTGCCCTTATTTCATTCCAATTCACACCTTTGTCTATGAGTTTTAACATTTCTAAATCTGTAGTAGCTTGCCCAAAAGGTAATCTTTTGAATATAGACTCAAATAAAATTACTCCTAATGTAAAAAAATCACTTTCTTTATCTGTATAATTTATATTCAATTGATGCGGACATAAATAGCTTAAATCTCCATAACTCCTTAGATTTACACCTTTATTTGCTTTAGTTACTCCAAAATCAAATATCTTTACATTGTAAAATTCATCTACTAAAATATTACCTGGTTTTAAACTTCCATGATATAATCCATGAGAATGAGATTGTTCTAATGCCTTTAAAATCTGTGTTGCCATTGTTATTATTGCTTCTAAGTGAATATAATTCCCCGATATTATATCACTAAGTACTATACCATCAGAGTATTCACTTACTATATAATATAATACCACTTCTTCTGTGCAATGAATTCCTACATCTAAAATTTTTGATATATATGGTGAATTTATTTCATCTATAGCTGTTGATTCATCTATTAAATTTGACATAAAATCCTTACTTATATTTGGAGTATGTTCTATAACCTTTATTAGAACTTTTCTATTATCATATGCATCTCTAGCTTTATAAATTTTGTTCAGTTCTAAACTTTCTTCACAATTTAATAGTTCATATCTATTACCTACAAATTTCAATCTTTTCACCTCCTCAACCCTAGTATTTTATATGAAATATATTATATATTATAGTATTTTTTGTAACATTTATCTATGAATCTATATATTTTATCTTCTTAAATATTTCAATGTTAATTTAATTTAAAACAAAATAAGAGACTGTTCTACATTAATGTTTATACGTAATAAATATTGTTTTCTTAAGCAAAAATCAACTTAAATTAAGAATTTATTTTCTTAACTTATCTTTTAATTTAGATTTTTAACTTATTCAATATTATCACTTAACATTAATCTATAAATACAGTCTCTTATTTATTAATTTTATTTTATTAATTTTTTATATACACTCTTTGCTATATATTCTGTGTTAATTATATTTCCTGCTGAATCTTTATATAATCTATAAGTTTTAGTTGCATCTAATCCATTTTCTTTAAATTTGTCTACTTTTAAATTTATATTTTTCTTATCTGCTGAATTACCGTAAATTCTAGATGTTACAAATCCATTTCCTGATATATTTTTTACATATACTGGATGATTATATGGATTTTTAAATCTAAAATCAGTTCCACCATCATTTACCATAGCATCTTGACCCATAGGTACATAGTTTGAAGCTACAGTATGATTACTTACTGCTGTTATTTGCATTCCTGAAAATAGCGCTACATTGTATATCGTTGAAGACGTCTGACAAACACCTCCGCCTGAAGCATCTTCTAATTTACCTTTTATTATTACAGGTGCATCTTTATATCCATTAGATTTCGTTCTTGGTCCTGTTAGTGCATTATAAGAATACTCTTCTCCCGGCATAAGTAATACATTACTTCCTTTATTTGCTGCTAACATTATATTATTAGCTCTTCCCTCTGGAGCCATTGTAAATTTAGTCGTAAACTCTGCTAATAATGTATCAACCGTTTTAGCTTGAGCAGTCGTTACATTTGGTTGTTTGATGTTTACCTTTAAATCAATTTTTCCAAAAGTTTTACTATTAATCATTTTATAAATAGACTCTTTATTTGCTGCTACGTCAAACTCTTTACCTTGTCTAGATGGAGTAACAGAAACTGAGTCCCCATCCGATACATTAACCTTAGCATTTTTAACAGGTAAATTTATTTCATTTGAAACGTTTTCTATAAATTTACTCAATTTAGCTTCATCATATAAAGATTTAATTTCAAATTCCTTTTTATTTCCTCTAAGATCTAACACTCTTTTTACGTTTTCAAAATATGAATCCGTTTTTGTATAGTTGTAAGCTTGACTTACTATCTCTTCTGTATTATATCTTAAATCTATATCTTTTGGTTTAATCTCATATGTTTTTTCGTCATATGATAAGTTTATATTTTTAGGATTGTATTTACTATTTAAATTTTTAATAGCATCATCTTTCGTCATTTTCGAAACATCTAAATCCTCTATAAATATATTTTTTGATATTTGATTATTGTATATATAATTTTTATTGAAGTAGTTGATAAAAAGACCACCTAATAAAACAATTCCACTACCAGCTACAATTAAGTTTTTTCTTTTTGCCTTTTTAGTTCTTTCTACTCTTTTTGATTTTTTAGATTCACTCATTGTCCCACCTCATTTTTTACGATTAATTTGATTATATTTCAATATTTCGGCTAAAACAACAAATAAAGACAACATGTAACCTTATTGTTACATTTAATTAAATTTCACCAATAACAGGATAATGGTCTGATAAATCACTTTTATCCACATAGTATTCTTTTGGATTTAAATATTTATCAACAAATATATAGTCAATTCTGGCTTTTGATTTTTCAAATGTTTCAATATTTTTATCAGTTAAACCTATTGAAATATCAATATACTTACTTAGAGATACATGTCTTTCATTAAAATCCCCACATATAATAATATCTCCGATTAACCTATTAGTATAATCCAACATTTCACTTATCTGATTATATCGTTCATATTTATCTAGTCCCAAATGTGTATTTATTATATTAAAATTAATATCTTTTTCATTTATTGTTACGCACAAAAAACCTCTTTGTTCCTTTTTACTAGTTAAATACATATGATTACTGTTTTCTATTTTTTGTTTTGTAAACGTACATATCCCATAAATTTTTCCAGGTTTATTTACATTGTCTGCAAATACTCCATTCATATTTAAATCAGATTTAATTTTTTTAAATTGATGATATAAAACTTCTTGTAAACAAATAACGTCCCAATCTAATTTTTTTAAATATTTGCCTAACTTATTTAATGTATATTTATTATTAGAATCCATTCCTTGATGTATGTTATATGTTACTATTTTCAAGACAATCCCTCCATACAAAATAAAACCTAACTCAGTCTTCTACTTCTTACCAAGTTAGGTTTTATTTAAAAGTTTTATATTAAATTCAAACATTTTCTAATGTTTAGTCTCCTTTTTTATTCTAGTAAATTTCCCCTCACTTGCAATAAAAACAAATCCCATTTGTCTATAAAGAGCATCTAATTCCATTAATGTTACTTCACCTTTTTTTAAATTACTTATTGTTATATCTTTTATTCTTCTTGAAGGTATTATCATTAGTTACCACTCCCTTTAATTATCTATACTTTATTATATTTACATATTGTTATTTATATTACTGTTTTTGAATTTTCTTTACGAACATTCGTTCTAAATTCATTATACACAAACATTCGTTCGTTTTCAATAAAAATTTTTATTAAAACTTGCATTTTTTTATTAAAATTTGCATTTTTTGTAGTCTTAAAAGTTTTTTAGTACTACTATAATAGTAATAGCGAGCTATACCCTGACAGGGAGAGTTCTCTAATCTGTAAGGAAATCAGGAGGTAACCAAATGAATTTAAATACTACTCCTCAATCAGTTAGAGTCCACATAGGTCTCTTTGGTAAAAGGAATGCTGGTAAATCTAGCATAATAAATGCTATTACAAACCAAGATGCTGCTATAGTTTCAGATGTAGCCGGTACTACTACTGACCCCGTTTTTAGACCTATGGAAATATTACCTATAGGACCTTGTGTTTTAATAGATACTGCTGGAATTGACGATATAGGAAACTTAGGTGAACTTAGAATAAATAAAACCTTAGATGTTTTAAATAAAACGGATATAGCACTTTTAATAATAGATGTATCAAAAGGTATATCTAAGGATGATTTTTTATTAATAGAACAATTTAAATCAAAAAAAATTCCTCATATTTTAGTATTAAATAAAATTGATAAAGTCAACAATCAACTTGAGGTTTTAGATAATATAAAATGTTTGGTATCCTCTCCTACTGTTTGTGTATCTTCAGCCAATAAAATAGGTATTGAAAATTTAAAACAAGAAATTATAAATGTTATTCCTAAATATAGTAATGAATTAAAGTTAGTTGGTGATTTGATACAACCAAATGATTTTGTAGTTTTAGTTGTACCAATAGATAAATCTGCTCCTAAAGGGCGATTAATTCTTCCTCAGCAACAAGTAATAAGAGATATACTAGATAACAAAGCCCAAGCTATCATAACTCAAGAAGATAACTTAAAAGATACGTTACAAGCTCTTTCAAAGAAGCCTAAGCTTGTTATTACCGATTCTCAAGTATTTGAAAAAGTCGCCAAAGACACACCGTTAGATATACCACTTACATCTTTTTCTATATTATTTGCTAGAGAAAAAGGTGACCTTTTAGAACTAATAAACGGTGCATATGCTATTGAAAATCTAAAAGATGGAGATAAAATATTAATCGCAGAGGGTTGTACCCATCATAGACAGTCAGATGATATTGGTACTTTCAAAATTCCTAATTGGATAAAAAAAAGAACTGGTAAAAATCTTACATTTGAATTTTCGTCTGGAATTTCATTCACTAAAGATATTACACAATATGCGCTTGTAGTACATTGTGGTGCTTGTATGATGAATAGGACTGCTATGTTATCAAGAATAGAAACTGCTAAGTCATATAATGTTCCTATTGTAAATTATGGAATTTTAATAGCTTACTTAAAAGGTATTTTAAATAGGTCTATAGAACCTTTAACACAAATAGATGAAATTTTATATTAAAAAAATATAATTTCTTCCCAATAATTCGACAGTGTACTTTTATCATATATGCTGAATAACTTTTCAAACAATATAAAATTAAATTTTTCGCTAAAATCGGTTAATTATTGTAGAATTATGAGTTTTAGTTATCCTTGTATATAACAATAGTTAGTAGTAACATTATCTCATAGAACATGTTTAAAGGGGGAAATACATTGAAAACTTCTAACGCTAAAAGAACTATTCCATTTAAAGATAAATGTAAGGAGTCTGGATGTGTAAATTCAAAGTATAAAGGACGCCTATACAATGTATTAGATAATTCTCATAAAGTAATTGCGTATCCTAAATTCAAAAAAAGTGATAAATTCAGCTTTATAAAAAATAATAAAACTTTTATAATTACAATATCCATTGTGCTAGGCTTCATTTTATTAGCTTTTATAAATCTTCTTTTTCCTAAGAACGATATAGCTATTAATAAAATCCCAGCTAAATTTACTTCTTCTGAGGCTGTTATATCAGGTCCTGAATTTTCAAATTACGATACAATAGTGTCTTCTTCATTGAAAAGTATCACTAAAATAGATCCTAATAGTGAAGTTAGAACTGAATCAATGCACAAAAATGGAGGGCATGTATATGCTCAAGGTTACTTTATTGTACCTAATGAAGGAAAAATACACTTTGATATGATTTTAAATAGAGAACAACCTCGTTCTCTTATGATAAATGGTTCAGAATTAATAAAATAAAAATTAAGGAGTTATTTAAAAACTAATGCTTATAAGCATCTTCTATAAATATAATTTAAAATATAATTTTTACTTTTTTAGAAAACGTTTTCAAGTTCATTCAAAATTATATTTTTCAACTTATTTATAGAAAATTCCAAATAGCACATATTTTTAGATAACTCCTTTTATTTTCCTTAATATACTAAGCTTTGATTGTTAAAATTTCAATACTTTTATTTTCTTCTTGGGTAAATTTTAGTGAAAAAGTTATTTTACAGTCTTTGTCTGATTCTGCTTCTATCACTTGTGCTACTTTTTGTATAATTTTAAAAGCTTTATCATAATTTATATATTTTTTATTCGCAGTTGCATTTATAATTATTTTTTTAGGTAATTCATATGTTCCTTTACAAATTCTATTTTTAATAAGTTTATACCTCATATCTTCTTCAGAACTTTTTTCATTAACTTTAATTATACTCATTTCAACATTGTCATTTCCATTAAATAACCATTCTACGTCCTCGTAATCTATATATACACTGCAAGTAGCTATCATATTTTCTATAAATAAATTCAAAATAGAGTCTATTATATAATAATCATCTATAGTATCATTAGTAAATTTTATATTACCAAATACTTTATTGTTAGATATAATTACTGATGGTCCAATACATCTATTTATTTTTTTTATAAAAAATTTATAATTAATATTGTTACTTTTTTGAGTATTTATAATTATAGGTATAACTAAAGTATCATTCATTTTTGCTATTTTACCTAATTCTATTAATATATGCACTGCTACTAAATCACAAACATCACAAATCATTAATACTAATCTTTCTTTCTTTATTAATTTGTACAAATTGTCTTTGTGTTTATTTATAGCATCTGTTATTTTAAAGAATCCTTCTTTTTGTAGTGACTCCCCTTTAAAGTGCTCTTCTGTAAAAACAATGTTTTCTTTTATATTTTCATTTATTTTATTTTCCTTTATATCAATTGTAGCTAATCCTATATATTCTTTTTTATTGTTAGCTATTTTATTTAATATATCTATCCCTTTATACCCTACCCCAATAAATTTAATAATATTTGGATTCTCAGCTACTCTTTTTTCTTTAACTTTATCCATAAATTCATTCCCCTTTATATCTTAATGAACATAATTTGACTGAGTAACATTCCATATAAATATATATTTTTTAACTTTTTTAATCTTGCATATACGGACCATATAATTTAAATTTTTTCATTTCATAATTTAACTCACTATCTCCAATCATGCCAAGAAGTTCATTATATAATTTTTTACTTTGACCTTGAATTTTAAAACTAGTTAAATTGATATTACCTTCACTTTGTAAAGTAATAATAATCACTTCACCTATGTTAATATTATCTTTTTTCTCTGACTCACTCATTATTGCTTTAAGTATTTCTTTATCGTCTATTTTATAAATTTTTACTATGCTTTTTGATTCATCTATTAGAAATGCCTTATACTTTTCCTTTAAAAATTTTTCAACATATTCCATGGTATATTCTTTTTTCTCTTCCATTATATTTCCCCCTAGTTATATAATTTAAAGAGCTTGATAACTTTCTTTATATATATTATTCTATATAAAAGTTTTTTTTCCTATTATTGAATGACTTTTTTAAATTTTTAGAATTTTCTATATTGTATTTCATTATTATTATTTATCTAATTATTATCTTTTATCAAAAATAAATAATAATAATTATAATTTAAAAGCTTGTCTTTAATTAAAATATAATTATATATAAATTATAGTCTAATATACAGTGCTTATCTATCATTTATTTAATAGATATAAAATTTAATTGTTTACATAAGTTCAATTATAACGTATAATAGATTTTGGAAGAACTTCTGCCGGCCGGCAGAAGCAGACGCTAGCCCAAAAGCACCTATTATTTATAATAGGTGCTTTTTTATTTCTATGATTTTTTTATATTATCTTTTACTGCTTTACCTACATTCTTACCTGTTTTATAAGTTTCTTTAGCTATATTGCCTACTCCACTTACTACATCTTTTCCTACGTTGCCTACTCCACTTATAACTTCTTTTCCTATATTACCTACTCCATTTATAACTTCTTTTCCTACATCCTCTACTGGCTTAGTAACTTTTTTTATATTTTTTATTGATTTATTTTCCATAACTAAAGTCATCTCCTTTACCAAATTATAGATATGTGTTATGGGTAAACCTAAAAATTTATCCGTTTACTTAATACTATAATATGATTTTAGACAACATTAGTTACATAAAGCTATCTTTTTACTTATAATTTCTTATTTTTTTACTTTCTAGTAAATTTATAGTTTCATCTATTGATAACATATAATTTTCATATAGTCCATATCCCATAAAAGAACTTATTGATATTTTTATATCAGCAAGTTTCGAAATATTTTTAAAAATTTCTGTATTTTTTAAATTATTTAATTCTCTTAATAACTCTTTATTTTCAGGATTATGATTTCCAAAAATAAATATAATTTCTATTTTATTTGAAAAATCTACTGTAACTTCTTTATATGGATATATAAGCCCTAATCTTGATTTTATCTTTAATACATCAATCATTTCTGATTTTAATGTTTTTAATTTATTTTCATCACACAAAAACAAATACATATCGTTAATATTTCTTAAAAATGCTGTTTGATCATCAAAATAATCATCACCATAATTCATATCTATTAAACATAAATCTAAATTATCTGTACACTTTCTATTTTCTTCTTTTGATGGCCATTTGATTCCTATCATATCAAAGTTAAAATTTCTATTTTCATTTAATGCACCTGAGTATTCTATATCACATATAAAATAGTCACTTTTTTTGCCTATATTACCATAATTATTTTCTTTAGCTACTATATGTTGATATTCTCGTTCTCCACCATTTGGCTTTTTCATATGCATCCAAAAGTCCATTTGTTGTTTAATCTTAGGAATAACATCAACTAGTTTTTTTGTTTTCTCTACTGAAGTTATGTTGTCTATACATTCTAATATTACACTTTGTCTATCATCTGATGCTATGTAGTTTTTATCAAAGTATGCCTTATATTCATTAGGATTACTTTCCCTAACTTTTATTAGACTGCCTCCTCTATAATATATATTTATGCTATTTTTTCTAATCTCCATTGCTAGAGTTGTGTCTGACTTTACGTATTTCAAAATATTTCTTAGTATACCACCTTCTAAATCTTCTATAAAAGTATTCGATATTACTCTTTCCATAAAATCACCCTCTTAATATAGATTTAAATTAATACCTATAATATATATTATCACGTTTTATATTAAAAAAAGCATCTAAAAACATTGTTTTTAGATGCTTGCTTTTTTAAATGCCTGCTTTTTCAAATATTTCATTTAAATATGAAGCTACTTTATTTACTGGTTTTTTAATCAATAGCATTAATAAGAATATTAATATAAATGCTGATAATGATCCTAAATTCTTAAACACATCTGCTGGAATTGCTCCTGAAAGCCCTTCTCTTAGTCCCGCCATTGCATATGTAAATGGCCATAGTGGTTGTAATATACCAAATATTTCAGGATTTGTTTCTATTGGATATATACCTCCTGAACCTGCTATTTGGAATACCATCATTATTACCGCAGCAGCCTTACCTACACTTCCTAACATTGACACTAATGTAAATATAATCACTGTAAATGTTAATGATGTCATCATTGTAAATAAGTATGTTATAAATAAGTTATCTGGTTTAACTCCTATTAATAATATATTTCCCGTCATTATTATAAGTGCCTGAATAACAGATATAAATAAAAGTGTTAACATTTTTCCAAAATGCTCTTGGTGATATTTTATTTTTCCTCTTTTTTTATCTTCTTCATCCATTTCTGGTTTTAATAAACAAGCTGCTAAAAGAGTTCCTATCCATATTGCAAGTACAGTGTAAAATGGTGTTAATCCAAATCCAAATGATACAGTATCATACACATCTTCTTCAACTACATCTATTGGTGATGACATAAATGAAGATATTAACTCTGGGTCTTTTGACATAAGATCTAGCATATCATTTACATTTTTATCATTAAATCCATCTGTATCTTCAATTAATTTTTTTAAATCATCATTTAATTCATTTATTTTTTTATTTAATTCATTTGCTTGTTTAATTGATAATTTATTTGTAGCTATTGCAAAATTTGAAATTGAATTCAACTTTGGCACAATATTCTTTGAAGTTTCTACCATTAAATCAATATTATCTAATCCTATTGATAAACCATCTAATATACGATCAAATGCTGGTAAAGTATTCGAGTATAAATTATTAGATACTGTTATAAGTAAATCTCCTGTTTCAGATGATAAATTATACAATCTATCAATAGATTTATTTAAATCTTCTTTAGTTGTATTGTTATTTATATCATTTATTATCTCTTTTAATATTTCTGTTCTTTGTGCTGTATTATCTTGTACAGATTTTAGTAAATTCATTAAATTATTAATACCTGCATTATTAGAGAAATCATAAACTAAATTTAATATTTTTAATTGAACTATTATAGAGTTATTTAGAGACTCATATAAATTATCTATTTGGTCTGCTATATCTAATTTCTCATTATTATTCGTTTCTATCTTTAAATTATTTATTAACTCTTTTATTCTTGTATTTGTATTTTGCATTTGCATTATATCATTATTTAAATTATTAGAAATATCATTTATAGATTGTTTAGTATATAAATTCAAGTTTTTACTACAGTGAACTATATTTTGAAGATTATTTATCATATCTAGTACTGTTGGTAAATCATCTTGTATTGTTTTTATATAAGCTATAAAATCATTAGAGTTACTATTAACATCATTAATATGTCCTGAAACTTTATCTAAATCTTTGCTTGTGTTATTTAAAACCTTTTGTATGTTAACAATTTGAGGTTTATTTTCTTCAAGTTTTTTGCCCATATCATTTATAACTTCTATAGATTCTTTATATACCGTCTCTATAAAATTAGATTTAATTTCATTTGATAATTTAGAAACAGCTACTTGTGTAATTTTATTTGCTATTGCATTTGCTTTTTCATTTTCTTTATAAATTATATTTGGTTTTTGTGGATCTGTTGAAGCTAGCGTTAATAATTTTCTAGTATAATCTGCTGGTATTTTTACAAGTGCATAATACTTACCATTATTTAAACCATTATTAGCTTGCCATTCATCTTCAAAAACCCATCCAATAGAATCATTTTTTTTTAAATTTTCTACTATTTTATCGCCTGTATTTATATATTTATCATTAAAAGTAGAGCCTTCATCACCATTTACTACAACTACTGGTAAATTTCCTGTGTTTGAATATGGATCCCAACAAGCATATAAATTAACCCATGCATATAGAGATGGTAAAATACATAATCCAACCATTATAAAAACTACTACTTTATTTTTTTTCATAGATTTTAAATCACTAAAAAAGATTTTTAAAATATTCTTCATTTGTTTCCCCCTACTCTACGATTCCTGATTCTTCTAATTTATGTTCAAACTTTTTAAGTATTGGTGTTGATGGTGTTTTGAAGAAATATCCAAATAATAAAAATACTATTGCCACTCCTATTAAGAATATTAAATCTATAACCACACTACTTACAAGGGGTCCTGCTACTGCCTCTCTAAATCCTCCTACTGAATATGTAAATGGTAAGAATGGCTGTAATATTTTAAAAATTTTAGGGTCTACTTGTATAGGATACGAACCTCCACTACTTGGTAATTGTATAATCATTATAACTATAGCTAATGCCTTTCCTACACTTCCAAACATCGATGTAAGTGTATAAATCATTATCATAAATGTAAACGAAGAAACTAATGAAAATAATACCATCAACCAAGTATTAACAGTATGTATCCCTAATATAAACTTATTACCTAATGCTACTATTAAAGCTTGAGTAAGTGATATCGTAAGGAATGTAAGCATCTTTCCAAAATATTTTTGTCTTATTGTAAAATGTTCACTCCCTTTAAATGGCCTTACTTCTGTTTTTAATACATTTACTAATAATACTCCACAAACCCAAAGAGAAAGTACTGTATATAAAGGTGCCATAGCTGAACCATAATTAGGAACTTCAAAAATAGGTTCTTCTTTTATATTAAATGGTTTAGCCATAAAATCTCCCATAAATTCAGGATTACTTTGAAGTATTGATATTATTTTTATTATATCTTTGTTGTCTACTGTTTGTAATTTTTCACTTACAATTTTTATTAAGTCTTTATACTCATCTAAATTTTGATATAAATTAGATGATGTATCGATTGCTAAAGTACTTCCATCACCTGCTAAGTCTAAAAATTTATTAATTTCATCTTGCATTTTAGTAGACCTTTGAACTAAATAAGATGCATCTTGAGTAGCAGTTAATAAACTATCTCCTATTTTCTTTAGTTCTGGTTTAGCTTGAGAATTATATGTTCTTATTATATTAGACATATTAGCATTTGTATTATTAAGATTTTTAATAATAGTATTAATTAAACTTTTGTTAGCCTGTGCATTATTTGACATATCATTTTGTAACTTATTAATATTTTCCTTTTCCATATCTATAGAAGTTTTAACATCCCTTAGTAAAACTGCCAAATTAGAAGTTGACTGACTTGGTTTTCTGCCATTAATATCTTCTAAAAATTCAATTGTTGCTTTTAATGTATTATCTATTCTCGCTACTTCTCTATTAATTTTATTCACAGAGCTACTTGAACTAGATATAATTTTGTCATTTGCACTACTTGACATATCATTTAAAATATTATTTATTCTTTCTATTGATTCTTTTATTTGAGCTAAATTAAAATCAGTATTTTTTAAATTATCATTTAATGTATTTTGAGTACTTGAAATGAAATCATCTGTATTTATTCCATTTTGATTAACAGCATCCATATTACTAACCATGTCAACTATTCCAGATTTAACTTCATTTAAATAATCTTTCATGTTAATTGAGCTTGTATTAACACCTTTTATGACATTCATTATTGTGTCCATATTTCGGTCTATACTTATTATAGAATCTTTTATTTTTAATATTTTATATTTATTTTCTTCTAACTTGTCTGCTTTTTCATTAGTTGATGTAAATATAGTTTCATTAACTGTCTCTATAAAACTAGTAGTTATTTCATCTACTAATGTACTTTTAGCTGAGCCCACTATTTTAACTGTCACTGGATTTACTTTAGTATCAGCTTTATATATTAACTGTGGTTTTTTTATATTATCAGATGTTACACTCATCATATCTTCAGAAAATGTAGGTGTTATCTCTATCATTGCATAGTATTTTCCATCTACTACACCCATATTTGCATCTTTACTTTTCACAAATTTCCAATTAATTTTTTCATTGTCTCTAAGTTTTTCTATTACTTCATTACCTATGTTTTTTTCTTCATCATTAAAAGTTGTACCTTTGTCATTGTTTACAACTGCAACTGGTATAGTTCCTGTATTTCCATAAGGATCCCAACTTGCTTTTATATTTACCCATGCATATAATGATGATATAATTACAACTCCTACAACTATTACTAGTGCCATAGGGTTTTTAATTATATTCCTAAAGTCTTGCTTCCATACTTTTAATGCATTTCTCATAATAGTCCCACCTTTATTGTATAACTCTTAAAAATTTTAATAATAATTTTCAATAATATAGAGTTATCTATATTATGATATTTTTTATTTCAGAAGTATCCTGTCAATTTATGATAAATTTTTACATAATATCTCAACATTATATATTATTTTATATTATAAGTAATATTTCTGCAATCTATTTGTTATTCTACATAATTTATAAAACTCCTTTTTTATTTCATCTTTCAAAATCATTCATCTATATAATATTAAGATTTCTTACATAATTTTTCAAGTCTTTTCTCAATTTTTTTGACTAATCAGTCAAAAAATTGACTTTCCAGTCATAAAACTATATAATTAGTTCTTATAATAACCAACTATTGGTAAATATGGAGGTAACTAATGTATGAAAAATTTACTAATCTAAACAATGAAAAACAAATTACTATATTAAATTGTGCAATAAAAGAATTTGCTCAAAATGGATATCATAAAGCTTCTACCGATAAAATAGCCTCAAGTTCAAATATTGCAAAAGGTAGTTTGTTTCACTATTTTAAAAACAAGAAAAATTTATATTTATATACAGTAAAACATTGCATGAATTTTATAAGTGCAAAAGTAAAAGATAAAGCAAGCAATATAGAGTCTAGTATATTTTACGAACGAATGAAATTTATATCTATATATAAACAAAACGTTTTCATTACTTATCCTCTATATACTAAAATCTGTTTAGATGCTTTTTCAAATTCTGACGAAGAAATTAAAGAAGAATTACAAGTATTAATAAATAAATATTATACTGATAGCATGACTTTTATGGAAGATTATGTTGTAAAGTATTTAGATAAAGAATATCTAAGAAAAGATATAGATATTAAAGACGTGTTATTTATGACCACTACTGTTTTTGAAGCCCTAAGTAAAAAATATATAAGTTTATACAAATCCGAGTCAAATATAGAAAATATATGTATTAATGTAATCTTTAAAGAATTCGATAAATATATAGATATTTTAAAATATGGATTATATAAAAATAATTAATCTAAAATAACTATAATTTACCTTAAATTAACCTTACATTTTTCTCAATTCAGTTGTTTTTTTTAAAATTTTAAGTATTATATTAATATCATTATATTTAATCATTAAGGAGGTTTTATATGAAAACTTATTTACTACCTATTGGTGTATCTGCTTTTATATTTCCGTTTTTAGCTTTTTTAAGTATAGTACCTTACATAATATATACTTATAAAAAACACGGCAATGTTAGTAGATTTAAAACTTTTATACTTTATACTTTTGCATTTTATATGTTAACAGCTTTCTTTTTAACTATGCTTCCTCTACCTACTGTAGATAAACCTAGAGGTATTAATATTTCATATACTCAATTAATTCCTTTTAATTTTATCAATGATATATTAAAAGAAACTAATATTGAATTATCAAAACCTCAAACTTATCTTTATTTAGTTAGAGAAAGAGCTTTTTTGCAAGTATTTTTTAATGCTTTACTACTTCTGCCTTTAGGTGTATATCTTAGATACTTATTTAAAAAAGACTTAAAAAAGACTATACTTATATGTTTTTTAGTTTCTTTATTTTTTGAAATAACTCAAAGAACTGGAATATATGGAATATATAAATATCCATACAGATTATTTGATGTTGATGATTTAATGTTAAATACTTTTGGTGGATTTATAGGCTTTTATGTAGCTCCTTTATTTAAATTTATATTACCTGATATAAGTGATAAAGATGATATACCTGTTGTTTATGGTAATTTGGCTTCTTATCCAAAACGTATATTTGCATTTTTACTTGACCTTATAATGTTCGAATTTTTGTTTAATGTTAATAATACAAGTATTTTATTTTTCATAATTTCTTCGTTTATTTATTTTATGCTTATTCCTTATATAACAAACGGAATTACTTTTGGAAATTTTGTATTAGGACTTAGACTTAAAGGCAGCGAAGAAAAATTAGATTTAAAATCTTTGGTTAAAAGATATTCAATACTTATATACGGAGTATTTGGTGTTAACAGATTTTTAAATGTTATAACTAATAATTTAGCTTCTATTGAAAAATATGACTTTATGCTATTTTTCTTTGCAATCCAAATAATTTTTGATATTATATGTCTTATTCACTTAATAAGTCATATAATAAAAAAAGACAAAGCTCTTATTTATGATAAAATAAGTAATATAAATATAGTCAATATTAGATAAATCGCATATTAATGAAATTTAATAAAAAATACCCTATAAATATTTTATAGGGTATTTTTTATTAAATTTCATTATCTACATAAATAGGTGTTTCCATCAACTGACTGAATAGCAGCTAAATCTGGAGAATCTCCTACTATATATATAGTATATATTCTATTTCCATTTAAAGTTACCTTAAGTGGCAATACTGTAGTTTTATTACTATTTAAAACTACCCTAATTCTATAATTCCCTGGATATACATTTGCATAGCTACTACCTTCTCTAAATTGTATATCATTAATCAATTCTTGACCATCTACTAAAACATCTATTGCTGGTGCATTAGGTGATAGATGCACTATTCTAAAAGTAGAAAAATCATTTGATGGTATCTGTTTTACATGATCTATTATTATTAATAAAGATAAATCATCTAAATTTCCTGTAGCTGCTACTGTTATCATTTCCCCTTCAGGAACATCTACCATTTGACTTATAACTGGTGTTTCATTTGTCCCCGCTGGATATACATCAATTTTATATTCTCCTGCTTGTAGTGGTAGATAATCTGTAAAATTCATATACTCTAAATTAGAAAATACTAACGAGTCATTTACATATACATCTACAGCTGGAGCCTGTGGTGCAGCATGAAACACTCGAACTAAGGATGTACCTTGTTCTATTTTTAAACAATCCATTTAAAAATCCCCCCTGATGTCTATTTTGGTTCTATATATAGTATGTTTCTTTATAGTAATTTGTTAATATTATGAATTTGAATTTTTAAATCTTATATATCCCTCTGTCAAAATAGCAACAACAGAAAATATAATCCCTATTAATTGCTTAATTAATTCTTCTTTATTGATTTACTAGATTCCATTAATAAACTTGATAATATTGCTAATCCAAAACAAATTCCAGCATTTATAAATCCAAAACTTGGTGGAATAGAAAATATATCTCTCATAAACGGTAATAATGTTACACTAAACATACATAAGCATATAACAACTGCTCCTAAAACATATTTATTACTTGTAAATCCAAGTTTAAATATTGTTTCAGTATTAGATCTTGATGCAAATGTTTGTATTATTCTTGATAAAGTAAGTGTAGCAAATGCCATTGCAGTTCCTAATTCTGATGAGTGTTGCATTCCTATATATTGAGCTATTATAGTAACTACACCTATTATAGTACCTCTAGTTAAAACTGCTCTTAATGTTTTTCCTTCTAATATACCTTCTTTTGGATTTCTTGGTGAAACTTTCATTACATCTCTTTCTGGTTGTTCAAGCCCTAAAGCTATTGCTGGTAGAGAGTCAGTTACTAAATTTATAAATAATAATTGTAATGTTGTAAATGGATTTGACCAGTCTGCTAATACTGCAAATAATATAGCTATTATTCCACCTAAATTTCCTGAGAATAAATAAGTTATTGATTTTTTTATATTGTTATAAACTGTTCTTCCAACTTCTACTGCTTTAACTATAGTTGCAAAGTTATCATCAAGTAATACCATAGCCGATGCATCTTTAGCAACTTCTGTACCACTACCCATTCCAATTCCTATATCTGCTTGTTTTAAAGCTGGTGCATCATTAACACCATCACCTGTCATAGCACATACTTTGCCCTTTTTTTGCCATGCTTTTACTATTCTTATTTTGTTTTCTGGTGAAACTCTTGCATAAACTGATATTTTTTCTAATTTTTTATCTAATTCCTCATCACTTAAATTATCTAGTTCTTGACCTGTAAGTGCTAAATCACCATCAACCATTATACCTATATCTTTTGCTATTGCTTTTGCTGTTGTTTTATGATCCCCTGTTATCATTACTGTTTTTATACCTGAGTTTTTAGCACTTTTAACAGCTTCATATACTTCTTCTCTTGGAGGGTCTATCATTGCCATAAGACCCACTAAAGTTAAATCTTTTTCGTCTTCTATTGCTGGACTAAAGTTTTCATCTTCTATATCTTTAGTTGCAAATGCTAAAACTCTTAATGCTTTATTTGAAAATTCTTCATTAACCTTTTTATATTCATTTATTATTTCTTCAGTAATAGGTACTAATTCACCATCATTTAATGCGTATTTACACCTACTGAAAACAACATCTGGAGCTCCCTTTGTCAGCATAATTACTTTATCATCTATATTATTTACTGTTGACATAAGTTTTCTATCACTGTCAAACGGTAATTCACTAAGTCTTTTATATTTTTCTCTAATTTCTTTATAATTTAAATCATTTTTTTGTGCAAAGTTTATAAGAGCTACTTCTGTAGGATCACCTATTTCTACTCCTTCATGAGTTATATCTGAATCATTACAAAGTACAGATGCTAATGTTAATGATTCTCCTTGAATTAAATTATAATTAGTTAGTGCTATTTCACTCGCATCTATATTATCAGCTAAGCTAAGTTCTTCCACTCCATACATATAAGTATCTACAACCGTCATTTTGTTTTGAGTTAATGTACCTGTCTTATCTGTACATATTATACTTGTAGACCCTAGTGTCTCAACTGCTGGTAATTTTCTTATTATAGCTTGTTTTTTAGCCATTGTATTTGTCCCAACTGCTAAAACTATTGTAACTATTGAAGATAATGCTTCTGGTATAGCTGCAACTGCTATTGCTATTGCAAACATAAATGAGTCAACTACATTTGAACCTCTTATAACTTGGATACCAAATATTATAGCTGATAAAGCTACTATTCCTATCCCTAACTTTTTCCCAAAGTCGTCTAATTTTTCTTGAAGAGGTGTTTGTTTATTTTCAGCATTTTCTAGTAAGTTAGCTATTTTACCTACTTCAGTATTCATCCCACAAGCCGTAACTACATACATTGCTCTACCATAAACTACCATAGAACCACTAAATACCATATTCTTTTGATCGCCTAACGCACTATCATCTTTTATAATATCTTCATATTTTAAAACTGGTTCAGATTCACCTGTTAGCATTCCTTCTACAACCTTAAAAGTTTGAGCTTCTATTATTCTCCCGTCTGCTGGTACATAATCTCCAGCTTCAAGAATCACAATATCTCCAGGTACTAATTCTCTTGATGATATATTAATTTTAGTATTATTTCTTATTACCTTAGCATTCGGAACAGATAACTGCTTTAAACTAGCAAGTGAACCTTCTGCTTTTTTAGTTTGAACTACACCAAGTATCGAATTTAGTATTAATACTGCAAATATTATACTTGATTCAACCACTTCTCCTAAAAATACCTGAACTAAGGCTGCTATTAAAAGAATTATAACTAACGGGTCTTTAAAACTATCCATAAATAACTTCCACGTTGGTATTTTTTCTTTTTCTTGTAATTCATTGTATCCATCTTTTTCTAATCTTATTTTAACTTCACTACTTAAAAGTCCTTCAAAACTACTATTTAAAGTACTTATTGATTCTTCAATACTTTTTTTATAAAACATAATATCCCTCCATTTTAATTTTTTTCCTAAGATGATTATAATTATCGTCATTTCCTAAAATAAAAAAGACCTCCAAAATAGACTTTATTAAATCTACTTTGAAGGTCTTGCTAACAAGTTAATTCTTGCTAATCAACCGGGATATGTAATCCGAAATGACGATTGATTATCACTTTTGTGAAAGCTACTCCCCTTCAAGGGAATCTTATTTATTTATACAATCATTATATTCATTTAATTAGATTTTAGCAATAGTTTTTTTTAATTTTACATTTTCTTAACATTCTTATCTAATTATTTTAAATTCATCAAATTATTTTAAAATTATATGAGCATAATAAATGTAACTATTCTAAAGGGTGGGATAACTGTGAAAAATAAAAAATTAAAAATATTACTTTATATTACATATATTTTTTCTATAATATTTTTTGTATTTAAAAATGAATATGGGAAAAGTGTCCTTAGTTTACTTTGTTTAGTCATAACTTTTATATTAAGCAAATTATATTCTAATAATTTCAGCTTACTCGATAAAAACTTATTTATAGTAGGTAATTTATTTATACTTTCCTCCTTTTTATTAGGATCTTGCTATAATCTTTATGACAAAATAAAATTTTATGATGATTTTTTACATTTGTGGTCAGGATTTATATCTGTTAAAATCGGTTGGAATATATTAAATGTTATAACATTAGAAAATATATCTAATAAAATCCTAGTTTTTGTCGTTCTTTTTTTCTTTGCTCTAGGAATATCTGGTCTATGTGAAATATCTGAATATCTGTTAGATGTATTATTTAATGCTACTACTCAATCAGGTGGATTAAAAGATACCATGCAAGATATGATTGATGCTTTAGTTGGATGTATTTTAATGATTATATATTATTATACTAAATTTAAAACAGTATTTAATTTTTATAAATAATTTTTTGGGGAACAAATCGTTCCCCAAAAAATTTTTCAATGTAATTTACTTATTCATGTTATCTTGTTGTAGTTTTTTTACAAATTTAAGTTCTTTAATAAAATCATCTGCTTGATTATGATCTATATATAACAAACAAGATATATCATCTATTTCTTCACTTATTCTTGTAGCTATTCTTACATGGTCTTCTAGTTGTTTTGTTTCAAATTTATATATCAAATCTAAGTGCTTCTTTTCTCCATTTATAACTACGTCTATACTATTTTCTTTTATTTCAATATCTACATCTTTTTGCGTATCACTCATAGATATATTTTTAAATTTAGTATATTTAAATGAATGCCCTTTATAATCAAATCTGTTACTTTCTTTTATTTGTTTTAGTATATATTCGCCATCTTCAACTGAATTTACAAATTCATCTTCTTCATAAAAATAATATTTAGCTAAATAATCCAATTTATACTTACTCATATTTTCCTCCTATAATTTCAATATAAATTAGTATTTGCTAAATTAATATAATTATGTTGTATTATTGTTCATCAAAATCTACATGTATTTTACCTTGTGGTGAGTTTATATCTATATAAGATAAATTAAAGTTCTCATCCATAAGATCTATTTTATATTCAAAAAATATATCATCTTCTTTTTTTGACATAAATATGTAACTCCCATTTTCTTTATCTTCTATTTCATCACATATCTCATCGTATATTTCTTGACCATCTACATGTCCTTGATATCCTGCATTTTTTATTTTTTCTTCTATTAGTGAGTATATTTCTTGCATTTTGTTAGTTCCTTCCTATATTTAAAATAGTGTATTTGTTTATAGTTTTATGTTTTACAATTTACTTTATTATAAATCATAGTATATAAGATTTTTTTATTTTTGGCTATATTTTACTAAATACTTTTTCTCTATACATCTATAATAACTTTTCATTTTTTAAAATATCTATTTTTTTCCTACAAGTCATATCGATATTTACAGGTGTTATAGATATATACCCATCATTAACAGCTTTTACATCACTATCTTCTTCTTGCTTAGTTTCTTTCATTCTTCCACCTATCCAAAGATATTTTTTGCCATGTGGGTTTACTCTTTCTATAACATCATTTTCATATTCTCTTGTACCTAATTTAGTTATTTTATAACCTTTTACTTCCTTATTAGGTATATTTACATTCAACACACAATCATCTAATAAATGAAGTTTGTCTTTCATATTATTTACAAGTTCTACAGCATAGTCAGCTGCTTTTAAGTATACTTCTTTTGATACATTAAATTCATCATATGAAAAAGCTATTGATGGCTTTTTCTGAATGAATCCTTCTATAGCTGCTGATACTGTTCCTGAATAAATTACATCTTCACCTAAATTAGGTCCATTATTTATTCCACTTAATACTAAATCTATTTTTACATCTTTTAATAAAGCTTCTATTCCTACTTTTACACAATCTGCTGGTGTTCCACTTATTGAATATGCTTTTATGTTTTCTTGTATAAATTCTTCATTTACCATTATTGGATTGTGAATTGTTATAGCATGCCCTGTTGCACTTTTTTGTGTTTCTGGTGCTATTACATATACGTTTGCTATTGTTGCTACTGTCTTTGCTAACTCAATTATCCCATCTGCTCTTATTCCATCATCATTTGTTATTAGTATATTCATAATATATGCCTCCTTTTGCTTTTTAACATTGATATATTTAGTATACTCCATATGGACCTATAGATTAATAATTTTTTATAAAAAAGGCATTGTCTAAAATTTTATTTTAATATTTTTATAATTTTATACACATACTACTTTTGAGGTGATTTTATGAAGAAAAAAATATTAATAGCTATAACTTTAATCTTATTTTTAACTAATCAAGGCATACATTCTTTTTGCTTTGATTCTTTAAATGCAACATTCAAAATTAAACCACTACCTTATGCATATAATGCTCTAGAACCTTACATTGATAAAGAAACCATGGTACTTCACCATGATAAACACTATCAAGCCTATGTTGATAAACTAAATATTGCAATTGAAAAATATCCTCAATTTAGTAAAAGTACTCTAGAAGATTTGTTAAAAAATTTAGATTCATTGCCTGAAGAAATCGCTCTAACTGTTAAAAATAATGCAGGTGGTGCTTATAATCATGGTTTCTTCTTTGATATAATGAGTAATGAAAATAGCTCTCCTTCTGGAAAACTCTTAAAATCTATTAATTCCACATTTGGAGATTTAGATACTTTTAAAAATGAATTTAAAAAATCTTCATTAAATGTATTTGGTTCTGGTTGGACTTGGCTTATATCTGATCCTAATGGTAAGCTATCAATTATAAATACTTCAAATCAAGATAGTCCTATAACACTTAACTTAACTCCTATAATTGGATTAGATTTATGGGAGCATGCTTATTATTTAAAATATCAAAATAAAAGAAATGAGTATATAGATAATTGGTTTAATGTTATTAATTGGAATAAAGCATCTGAAAATTATAGTTCTGTAGATCAATAATAAAATAGCTTTGAAATAAATTTTTAACTAATATATAATGTAATAAAAGCTAAATAATTATATATTACATATATTTCTTATTGACACACGGAGGATTAAATGACAAAAGAAACTCATGCAAAGGGAGGATATGTTTTTGCTTTAATATTTCTCCCCTTATTTAAAAATATACTATCACAAGGAAATAACATTATTTATCAATGTGTTTTAGTATATATATATATCCATTTTTCATATTTAGGTTCTTTATTCCCAGATATCGACATGAAAAATTCATATATTAGCAAGCGACTCCCTATTCTATACAAATTTTTCGGTAAAAAATTTAGACACAGAAGTGTAACTCATAGCTTAATTTTTATATATTTTTTATGTTATTTATTTAAACTCCTTATTATGTTTACTGATAATAATATTGTTTTTACTTTTATATATAGTGGATTTATAATAGGATATTTTTCTCATATGTGTCTTGATTTAATTACAAAAGAAGGTATCGAAATTTTATATCCAATACGTATTAATTTTTCAATATTTCCTATAAAAACTAATTCAAAATCAGAAAAATTTTTATCAAAAATGTTGAATTTTTTAGTTGTATTTTTAATAGGATATAGGTTTTATATTTTTTTATAAAATATAAAACCTATATCAACCTTTAGTTTAATAAAAAATTCACTTCGCCTAAGCGACGTGTGGGCGCCAACGACTCTGTGCGTTGCTCAAAATGTCATTTTTTACATTTCTAGACTCATTAGTATTAATATTATTCATAGGTTATCCACGTAAAATTAGTCAATATAGTTTCCTTACATGTAAAAAATAATAAGCTATACTTTTAAATTTCTTTATTCGTATAACTTACTATCTTTAATTTTATTGTTAGAATTATTATTTTTTTCTAAACTTACATTTACCTTACTACCAATTTTCCAAGATAAAAATACAAGTAAAACAAACACTGCTATTTTTAGAGGATTTGTTATAAAACCTTTTATATCACTTGCAACATAACTTACTACTAAAAACATAACAAATTTTCCTGATAACATAGCTGGTATAAAACTCTTAGATGTCCTTTTACAAAATGCAGATGCTAATGTTACTAAACATCCTGGTATAAATGGGCAAGAATATGCAATAAATAATAATCTAAATCCTTGTTTTTCTATCCAATTAATAGCTTTATCTGTTTTATCATTCCTAAGCCTATTAAATATTTTATTATTATTAAACTTACTTACTATTAAAAAAACTGCTATTGTACCTAATCCTGAACCTATCCAAGATATTATAAGTCCTACCCACAATCCTAGTATTGCTGCATTTGCTGTAACTATTCCTACTAATGGTAATACTGGTAAGAAGCTCTCTATAAATGTACTAAATAAACCTACTATCATTGTAAGAAACCAATAGTCTTGTGCTATATAAAATAGCTTTTCAATATATTCCATGCTTCTTTTCTCCTTACTTTATTTATAAATATAAGTATATCCTATTTTTATTATATAAATATTACATTTTTCTTACAAATAATAAAAAGCTGTCTCTAAATACATAAACTTTATAAAACAATCTAATAAAGGACTGAAATATAAGTTTTACCTCTATTAAGGATAACTTATATTCAGCCCAAAGATTAGATTAATCACAAAATTCTATTTTAAGACAACCTATTTATTTAAATGAACATCTAATTGAGGATAGGGGATACTAATTTGTTCCTCATCAAATCTAATTTTAACTTGCTCTAATAAATCAAAATATATAGTCCAATAATCAGGTGTTTTACACCATACTCTTACAACAAAGTTAAGTGAACTATCTGCGTGTTCTATTAATCCAACAAATGGCTCTGGATAATCTATTATTAATTCATGTCTGTCAACAATATCTCTTAATACTCTTCTTACATGTAAAATATCTGCCTCATATCCTACTCCAAATTTTAAATCTACTCTTCTAGTCTCTTTAGCTGAGTAATTTATTAAACTACCATTAGATAAAATTCCATTTGGTATCAGTATTTCTTTATTATCTACACTTACTAAAGTAGTATAAAACAATCCTATCTGTTCAACTAATCCTTCATATCCTGCCGCTTGTATATAATCTCCTACTTTAAAAGGTCTTAGTAAAAGTATTATAAATCCTCCAGCGAAATTAGATAAACTTCCTTGAAGTGCTAAACCTACTGCAACCCCAGCAGAAGCAACTAGTGCTGCTAGTCCAGTCAAATTCATTCCCCAATATGCAAATGTAGACATAACTAAAACTATTTTAAGAGCACCTGTAATCAGAGATTTCGAAAACTTAATTAATGTTATATCTACTTCTCTTTTTTCTAAAAACACAGTAAAGTATTTAACAATTTTTTTTATAATTTTAAATCCTAAAGATATTACTATCAATCCTATTAATAGTTTAATACCACTATTAATAGTCCAATCTAATATTCTTTCTGTTAAAGTTTCCATATTCATCTTGCTTATATCAATATTTTGGATATTCTCAAGCATTTTGGCTATCTCTTTTGTATTTTCTTCCACAACTTCAACCTCCATTTACTACTGTTTCATATAATTTTAAGACTATACAAATGAAACTTTTTCTTAAATATACTACACTATTTAACTATATATGTCTATAATCTCAATTTTATTTCAATTAATATACAAAATATACAATTTATTATGACTAAATTTGTAAAAAATAATCGTTATATTATTTTATGAATCTTGTAAAAATCCATTGTTTTTATTTTTATAATATGTTATTATTATGTAGCATACTTAAATCAAGTTTGTATTTTTAAATTTTGGAGGTTTTTTCTTATGAAAAACGGAATAGTAAAATGGTTTAACAGTGAAAAAGGATTTGGATTCATATCTGTAGATGGTGGAGATGACGTTTTCGTACATTTCTCAGCTATACAAGGTGATGGATACAAAACTTTAGAAGAAGGACAAAAAGTTAGCTTCGATATAACTGATGGAGCTAGAGGTCCTCAAGCTGCTAACGTAAATAGAATATAATAATATTTTTATAATATATATTTATTCGAGTCAAAAAGAAGCTAATTTAGCTTCTTTTTTTATATAAAAAAACATTAATTTTAATTTTATTTTATAATTCAATTTTATTTTTTCCTTTAATTAACATCAAAAAAGCTATTTAGAAATGTTATAATTAGTCCGTAGTATATAACAGGGAGAGTTTTATAATTATAAGTTTGGTTTAATTATGGAGGAGTAAAAATGAAAAATGATGAGATTATTCTAGGCAATGAAAGCTTATTTGTTGAAAGCGATTTTAATGTGTGTCCTCATTGTGGAAATCTAAATTTAGAAGATGTTGTATCTAATTTAAATTCTACATATAAATATTGTAATGATTGTGGATATGCTATGGAAAATGCTTTAAAAAATAAATGTTTCGATTTTATTTTAAAGGAAATTCAAAATGTATTTAAAAGCTATAATAATAATAATGTATTAAGTTCAATAAAAATAGAGGTTGTTAAAAATAATAATGCTCTTAATTTACTAGTTAATAACATATTAATTGGAAGCACTAATTTTTTATATGAGTTTAAAAATCTAGATACATATTTATTTGAATCTAATATATCATATTTAATTGAAGATTACTTTGGAGTTGAAAATATAAAAAGCGATATAATAGTTTGTTAATAAATAAAAATAGGGGGTAGACAATTCTACCTCCTGTTTTTGTTTATTAACAATATTTATTACAATCACATTCACAATTCCAATTATGATTATTTTAATTACACATTTTCTTTTTATCACAGTATCCCATTAACAATCATCCTTCATTAATGTTATTTATAGAAATTTTATTTTTCTTAATATAATATTATGTAAGCAGGTAAAAATATGACATATTATCTTTTTTTAAACCAATATATTACAATAAATCTAATTCTATAGCTTCATCTGTCATATACCAATGAGATACCTTATATTCATTATATAAATTTCCTTCATCTGCTTTTATAAATAATCTAACTTTTAATTCTTTATTCTTTTCATAAAATTCTTTAGAATTTTCTATTGTTTCTATAAATAAATTAGCCTTACTGTTTATCCAGTCTACATTATTTACAACTTGATTCTTATTATTTTGTAATTGCTCATTAACCAGTAATAAAACCTCATCTCCCTCTACTTTATACCATTTTTGATTTTTTTTACTATGCAATATTGTATCTTTTTTTAATCCTCTTTTTATTAATTTGATTTTAATCACTCCCATATATTTTCATTATATATTATGTACCCCTATATATATATTAGCATATATTTGTATTTTTAATGTCCAATTGTGCAAATATATACATATTGTGATAGTTAAAAAGGGCATGTATATTATTTTTTTATTAATATACATGCCCTAATATATTATTTATATTTTAAAACTAAATTTTCTAACTCATTTAAAAATACATTAGCTTCTTCGATAGTATTATATAAACCTAAACTAGCTCTTATCATTCCATAATCTTCTAATCTACTTGATACATCTATATACCCACCCAAATCACTAATACCTAGAAGTCTATATACATAAGGATGAGCACAAAATTTACCACATCTTAAAGCTATACCTTTATCATTAGCTAATTTTTTAGCAACATCTTCATAATCCTTGCCTTCTATATTAAACGTTATCACACCTAATCGGTCGTCTATTTTATACTCATCTCCATAAATTATTATATCTTTTATCTTTTTAAGTTCATTTATAATATGATTTTTTATTTCCATCTCATGATCAAAAATATTTTTAAGTCCTAATTTTTTCAAATCTTGAACTGACTGTGCTATGGCTATAGTTCCAAAGAAATTTTGAGTTCCTGCCTCTAATTTTTCTGGGCTTTTTTTCCATATGACGTATTTATCAAATACTCCTTCTACACAACCTCCACCTTTTAAGAATGGTTCTGCATCATTTAAATCTTCTTTAAGTCCTACTATTACTCCTCCTCCAAAAGGTGCATATATTTTATGACCAGAAAACACTAAAAAATCTATTTGCTCCGAAGAATCTTTGCCTTTCATATTTACTTCTTTATGTGCAACAATTTGAGCTCCATCTACTATAATTTTTGCTCCATACTTATGACAAAGTTTTGCTATATCATGAATAGGATTTATATAGCCTGTAACATTAGAAGCTGCTGTTATAGTTACATATTTAATTAATCCATCATTTTCTATAAGCTTACTTTCTATATCATCAACATTAATTCTTCCTAAATTATCAACTTCTACATAATCAACTTTACCACTAAATCTCCATGGAAGATCATTTGCATGATGTTCCATTCTTGTAGTAAGTATTTTTTCATTATCACTTCTTTTTAAAACCTTAGAAAGTAAATTTAATCCTTCTGTAGTTGATTTTGTAAATATAACAGTATGAGTATTCGTATTTTTTAAATTAAAAAAATCTAATATAATCTTTCTAGATTCTTCAAATTTATTTGTACATATATCACCCTTTTGCCCTATTCCTCTAGCAATAGGTCCATAATTTTTTATATTTTCTTCTATAACTTTTGTAACACTTTTTAATGGTGGAGTAGTTGCTCCATTATCAAAATTTATAGGTACTACAACAGAGCCATTATCAAGTTTTACAGGAACTTCTATTCCATCAAATAAATATCTATAATTCATACTACAAAACCTCCTATATACAATATATGTGACTATATACGATATGTTCAAGTTTGTTTTATAAATAGACTTTATTTGACTAATAAACTTTATTTTCTATTCTAGATTTAAATAAAAAAGTTATCTTCTTAATAAAATATATAATCTATTAAGAAAATAGCTTTAAAACAATTTAACTATACAGTTGTTTTAAATTATTAATCTGTATATGCTTCTAATTTATTTTTTTTCTCTTTTAAAAATACTATTCCTAACAATACCAATACTGCACTTATTGCTAGCAGTATTGCTAATTTCGTAATATATGACTCATTAAAATTTAATTCTATAAAACTACTCATTTTTATTAATTTATTATCAGGATAATGGCCCATAAAAACAATTAAACCATTATTCAGAAAATGCATAATCATAGATGTTAATATTGACCCAGATTTATATACACTATATGCAAATAATATACCTAATATACTAGTTGGTACTATTCTTAAAAAATCCATATGCATAAATCCAAATAATATTCCACTGCATATTATTGCTACTTTTACTGTTTTTTTACTTCTATTAAATGATGTAAATATAAACCCTCTAAAGAAGATTTCTTCACATATAGCTGGCATTACTGCTATTATAAACAAATTCATTAAAAATTTATCTTTTATAAATAATGTATTATTTAAAGCTTCTACTACTTCCATATTTTGTGGGAACAAATATAATAATCCTTGTGTTATCACTTGAACAATTATAAATCCTCCCATCCATAATAAAATAGAACCTATTATACTTTTGAAACTAGGAATGTTTATTCTAAATATTTTTTTAAGATCTGATTTTATATATAATGCAAATAGTACTGGCAATGCTATAATCATAATTTGAGTCAATCCAATACCTATTATTTTAAATTTAATCTGAACCAATGTTCCTACATAAATAAGTAAAACTAATCCTACTGCATATAATATAACTCCATCACTAACACTTGGAATTGTACCTTTTTTTATATCACATCTCTTTTCTAAGAATGAAAAACTTTTATTATTTCCAAATAGTATTTCTTCTGAATTAAACATTTTAGACAATAATATTACAGATAAAATAACGAATGCTAAATTAGATATCATTACTAATACAATTAAATTTAAATCAGCCTTAAATGTTAGTACACTTTTTATAAGTAATGATATATTAACAACTGGTATAGTTGCTGTCATTCTGTTTAGTTTTATATTTGGTATCATAGATACATATGATGGTATCATAACTAATAACATAACTGGCGTTATATAGTTTTGAGCATCTTTAAAACTTTTAGCAAGAGAACATACACACATACTTATCGCTGATACTACCATAGAGAATAAGCATATACATATTAAAGTTATAAAAATAGGTATTGCTAATTGACCAAAATTAAAACCATCTACTCCAAGTTGACTAGCTAACCCTCCACTAGTAGCAATAAATACCATAGTTAAAAGTATTGATAACACATTTAATACAGCAGTTACAATTGCACAAAATGAAACTGCCATATATTTTCCTATTACAAGCTCTAAATTTGTTATAGGAAGCGTAAATAAAGTTTCCAATGTTCCTCTTTCTTTTTCCCCTGCCATTACATCTATAGCTGGATATATAGCTCCTAATAGCACACCTATTATCAAAATAAACGGAAGTATCTGTCCTAAGAAATATCCTGCTATTTCTTCATTTTTTGCAGTATCTACTGTTTCAAATGAAATAGGTTCTAATGTTTCTTTTACATTCATATTTTCTTGTTCTAATTTATTTTCTATTTTATCTCTTTTATATTCATTTAAAACATCTTCTATTTTATTACTAGCAATATTTGAATTTTCTTTAGATGAATTTACATAAATTTTATAATTTTGTATTTTTTCGTCTTTTATAATCTTTATGTATGCATCTATCTTCTGTTCTTCTAATGCTTCTTCATAGTTACCTACATCTACTATTTTTAACTTACCATCTTTTTTTTCTTCTTTTGGTTTATTTTCATTAATAATATTAACTAAATCTTTATCTGGTGTAGTATTAAAGGATATTTTTATATCTTTCTCATTCATACTATTCATTGTCATAGTCATTACCTGTGTCATACCTACAATAAGCACTGGATATAAAATTATTGGTAATACTATCATCATAAACAAAGTTTTTTTATCTCTTAAAATATCTATCATTTCTTTTTTAAATATATATTTTACAATCTTACTCCTCAACTAAATCACCTCTTTCACTTGCAAGTTTTATAAATAAATCCCTTAAGTTATTTACATCTGATTGATTTTTTAATTCATTTGGCGTTCCATATGCTATTACTTCACCTTGATGAATCATTAATATTTTGTCACATAAAGTTTCTGCTTCTTCCATATAATGAGTTGAGTAAAGTACTGTTTTACCATTTTTCTTTTCATTTTTCATAAAGTCTATTATTGATTTACTACTAATTACATCTAACCCTAACGTAGGTTCATCAAATATATATATTTTTGGTGAATGAATAAGACATCTTGCTATTGAAGTTCTTTGAGTTTGACCTGTAGATAAATTTTCAATTCTATTATCTATAAATTTTTCCATATCCATAATTTTAACCACATTTTCAATCGATATGTCTATATCTTTTTTATCCATTTCATATAAATTTCCAAATGTAGTTAAAAGTTCTCTTGGAGAAAATCTATTATATAATTTAGTATTTCCAGATAAATAACCAATTTCTTTTTTTGCTAAGTTTTTATTTATGGAGTAATCATACCCAGCTATTTCAATATCTCCTGATGTAGGTGTTAATATTCCTCCTAACATTCTAAGTAGTGTAGTTTTTCCTGCTCCGTTTGGTCCCAATATTCCTAATATTTCTCCTTTATTAGCTGTAAAACTAACATCATTTACTGCTAAAAAATCTTCCTTTTTTGTTTTTAATTTTTTAGACTTAGATTTTTTTTTATTGCAACTTTCATCTTTTACTACTCTAGTAAATGATTTGCATAAATTTTTTACCTCAATCATATGCTTCCCCCTTATTATTTAATATCTATTTACTTTAATTTATCCACTTTAATCCTAAAAAATCTGTAACACTATTATATTTTACTATATGTAATAATTATTAACAATATTTTCCTTTCTATTATATACAATAGATTTCATTCTTACTTTTTTGATTAAAAAGAAAATATATTAAATAACTAAAAAGCTCCTAATTTATTCAAATTAGGAGTTATTACTTAATGTATGTTATTATATTTAATTTTATCCGCAATATTTTTCATAGCTATCTTCTATATCATCTTCTTTACAATCTACTAGTTTTTCATATGATTTAAATTCTATTATTATTACCATTCCTGTTATTATAAAAGATATAAAATCAGAAACTGGTTGTGCTATCCAAACTCCATCTAATCCTAAGAATTTAGGTAATACCATTATCATAGGAACTAATAATATTACTTGTCTTAATAAACTTAAAATCATAGCTGTTTTTGCTTTTCCTACAGACTGAACATAATTAGAGCCAACTATAGACACAGAAACTATAGGTAGCATATATGAATATTTTTTTAATCCATTTATTGCTATATCCATTAACTTAGGATCTTTATTAAACATACTTACTAAAACTTCTGGGAAGAATTGGATTGCTATTGTTCCTAAAGACAAAATAATTGTCGCTGCAATTAATGAAATATTAAAAGCTTTTTTAGCTCTATCATATTGTTTACAACCATAATTAAATCCTACAATAGGTTGAGCCCCTTGAGTTATACCAAATATAGGCATTAAGAATATTAATATTATAGATGCTATTGTAGCCATAGCACCTATAGCTAAATCTCCACCATAAACTTTAAGTGCATTATTACTTATAACCTGAACTAAACTTGTTGCTATTTGCATTGCAAATGGTGAACAACCTATAGCAAATATTGTTTTTACATGTTTTTTATTTAATTTCAAACTTGACTTTTTAAATTCTAGATTAGATTTTCCTTTTAAATAGTATAATAATCCCCATAAAGCCGTAACAATTTGAGATACTACTGTAGCTATAGCCGCTCCTTGTATTCCCATTTTAAATACAAATATTAGTAAGGCATCTAAAACTATATTTGTTAAACAACCAACTACCATTATAATTGCAGCTAATTTTGGATTTCCGTCTCCTCTAATTGTGCTATTTAATGAGAATGCCATAATATTAAATACTGTTCCTAATAATATAATATTTATATATGCTTTTGCATAATATAAAGATCCTTCACTTGCTCCAAATAATTTTAATATACTATTACCAAATACGATTCCTATAATAGTTAATATTATTCCTATGACTACCGATAAACTTATTGAATTTCCTATAAGTTCTTGTGCTTCTTCTTTTTTACCTTGTCCTAACTTTATAGATATATTAGTAGTTGCTCCAATTCCTATAAGCATTGAAAATGCTAATATTATAGTTACTATTGGCATAGTTACACCTACTCCTGTTATAGCCAATGGTCCCACTCCTGGAATATTTCCTATAAACATTCTATCTACTACATTATAAAGTGCATTTACCATCATTCCTATTATTGCAGGTACTGAGTACTTTAAAAGTAATTTTCCTATTGGTTCCTGTTCTAACATTTGTTGTGTTTTTCCCATATATTATCCTCCCATTTTTGTATTTTGATTTATACATATTTTTTTTAGTAACTCTAAAACAATTTTTTTTTCTTCTATAGTAAGATTTTGAGATAAAACACCATCCCATTCATCTAATACTTTATAAACTCTATATTTAGCATCTATACCTTTGTCTGTTAAATATATGTTATTTACCCTTTTATCTCTTTCATTTTTTAATCTAACTATAATTTCTTTTTCCTCCAGCTTTTTTAAAGCTCTTGCTGTAGTTCCTTTATCAATATTTAATCTTTCAGTTAAATCGTCTTGTGTTATCCCATCTTGCCTATAAAGTTCAAGTAAGAACATTAATTGACCTGATCCTATTCCTTCACTAGAAAGACCTTTTGCTATAAAAGAACTTCCTTTTCTATATAATTGAGATATATATTTTCCTATATTCTCACATCTATCTTTTTCCAATTATAGTCACCGCCAGATTTTAAATATATAAATTGTTTTTGAACAACTTATACATTATATCACAAATAGTTGTCCTTGCAACTATTTATTTTTAAAGTATTAAAAATATATTTATATCTATATATATATCTATAATATTTAATAAAAATATATGAAAACGATAAACTCGAATTCGAGTTTATCGTTTT
>NZ_NOJZ02000080.1 GCF_002251085.2 Romboutsia maritimum
AATGATGGAGAGGTAATAGCTATGGGAATAAGAGTAACAAGTGAAATTAAACCACTAAAAAAAGTTTTACTTCATAAGCCAGGTGAAGAAATAGAAAACTTAACACCTGAATATCTTGAAAGATTATTATTTGATGATATCCCTTTCTTAGAGGTAGCTCAAAAAGAACATGATGCTTTTGCAGAGATATTAAGAAACAATGGAGTAGAAGTTGTTTACTTACATGAATTAGCAGCAGAAGTTATAGCAGATCCACAAATAAAAGAACAATTTATAAACCAATTTATAGATGAAGCTGGAGTAAAAAGTGAAGCAGTTCGTAAAGACGTTTACAATTACTTAATGAGTTTCAAAACTAATGAAGAATTAGTAAGAAAAACTATGGCAGGTATAAATAAAAATGAATTACCAGCTATAGAAAAGAAAAGTTTAATTGACTTTGTTGATGACGAATATCCATTCGTAACAGATCCAATGCCAAACTTATACTTCACAAGAGACCCATTTGCTTCAATAGGAAATGGAATAAGCTTAAATAAAATGTACTCTGTAACAAGAAACAGAGAAACTATATATGCTGATTATATATTCAAGTATCATAAAGAATACAAAGATACTGCAAGATTATATAATAGAGATTATGATTTCCATATAGAAGGTGGAGACATATTAAACTTAAACGAAAAAACTTTAGCTATAGGTATATCTCAAAGAACTGAAGCTCAAGCTATAGAAAAAATTGCTGAGAGAATATTCTTTGAAACTGAAGGAAACCAAATAGAAACAATACTTGCTTTCAATATACCAAACTCAAGAGCTTACATGCACTTAGATACAGTATTCACACAAGTTGATTACGATAAATTTACTATACATCCTCAAATAGAAGGACCACTAGAAATATTCGAATTAACTAAAGGTGAAAAAGGTCAAGTAAACTTAGTTCAAGAAACTATGACACTACAAGAAATATTATCTAAACATCTAAAATGCGATGTTAAGTTAATAAGATGTGGTGGAGGAGATTACGTAATATCTCAAAGAGAACAATGGAACGATGGATCTAATACATTATGTATAAAACCAGGTGAAGTTGTAGTTTACTCAAGAAACTATGTAACTAACAAAGTATTAGAAGAATACGGAGTTAAAATACATGTTATGCCATCATCAGAATTATCAAGAGGACGTGGGGGCCCAAGATGTATGTCTATGCCTTTAGTTCGTGAAGACTAAGATTAAATAAAAAAGTTGTCTCATATATTTGAGGCAACTTTTTT
>NZ_NOJZ02000082.1 GCF_002251085.2 Romboutsia maritimum
CTTTTACTACTATTGTTCCATCAACAATTTCTAAACTCTTACTTCCAAATATAGATGAATTATCGCCTTCACTTAAAATTTTATCAGTTTGTTTAGCTATTAATTTTTTATATTGTTTGGGGTATGTCAAAATCCAAATAATTGCATAAATTATAGCTACTATAATCCAATATATGCTTGGCTGATTAAGTATACCGGTCCCTATAAAGTATATTGGTATAGAAAATATTATAGGTATAATATATCTAAGAATATTAAATGTATTTTTCTGTGATTTAGAATTTTCTAAATGATATAAATTAAAATTTATATAGTCATCTTTTGTTATTTCAAAATTTATTTTCATTAATTCTACCTTTCGTCCTATTTAAAATTTTAAATTTTTTCTTAATTATATTACAAATTTAAAACAAGTACAATTAATCATAGAAATATGAAAAAAGTAAGAATCTTTTAATGTATTTTTTCTAAAATCTTATTGTTTTTACGTATTTTTATATTTAATCCATCATACTAAATTGTTATTATTTCTAGAGAATTTAATGTTTTTTCTACTGTTTTAATCACTTTTATATGAGATATGATTTTTACTATATATTATTAGATTAAATCTTTAATATTTAATTTAGTTTTATCTTCTAGTTTAACATTTTAATAATTATTCATAAATTTTTTTAATAATGATAATAAGAATATGGTGGAGCATAATATGGATACTGTAACAATGATAATGCTATTAAAGTAGCAAGCGGAAAAGATCTACGTCTAAATCTTCTAAATCTTCTAGGACGACCATATTGTCGTTGTTGATTATATTGATTTTCAAATTCTTCATCCATTACATCCTCACCAACCAAAACAATAACACAATCTTGATCTACACTTTCAATAATCCCGTCAAATACACTTCCATCTTTCATTGTAAAAATAGTGTGATAACTCTTTAACCTTTTACATTCATCATATAAATTCTGTATGTTTCTATTCTTAGTGTTTCTTTCTAAAGACATTTTTAACCAACTCCTTTCTACTACTATATTATTAAATTATAGAAAGAGTGTTTATTTTTTAGTATATAAATTATTATAAAAAATAAACCTATATAGCTTTTTTATTTAAAAACTCTCATTTCATTAAACTGCAAATTGGAATTTTCTAATCTGAAAAATTAAACATTAGTTTACTTACTCAACTGTATCTTCG
>NZ_NOJZ02000083.1 GCF_002251085.2 Romboutsia maritimum
TGAATGGCTATCCTCAAAAGCTACGAACACGTATGAGCGAATAATATACGTAGCATACTTGATATGAAATATGATGTTTGCGAAGTATTTTAGTAGCGAGTCGTGTTCGTGCGTTGATGATTAGTCAGAGGGGCATAGCCGATAGGCTCATCTTTTCGTATACCAACCAAACTAACTAGAAAACAACCAACTTTAAGATTACAAGAAAACTATGATTGTAGGAGGGTCTTGAGTTAGCGATTGTAGTGAAAATCCTTTTTAGCGTTCTTTGCTAAAAAGATTGTAGCGTAAAGCGCGGTGGCGATAGCCAAACTCCATAAGTCTCAAAATTAGGTATAGCAATAACAGTATATATATCAATATAACCTTATAATTAAAAATCTTAATACTAAAAAATAATATTATTATAATCACTATGACTAGCTATTGAAATAATATTCTAAATGACACTTTCAAACTAATTAATAACTTAAAATTTAATTAGAAATATATCTAAAATAAAATTATCTATAATAACCAATGCACTAGGTTTTTAGTCTGGCATCACAGTTTATAGCGCTTTTTTGCTATAATCTGTGAGGTCAGACTAGACCCCAAAGTTTTTGACCCCAACATATAAATAAAGATAGTTGATATAGGAGTGTTTTTTGCTCCTACTTCAACTATCTTCCTATTATTTTAAATATGTATTAAAAACCGTGTTTTTTTGAAAACAAAAAAAGAGTAAAAACTTTTTAATTATTACTCTCTTTATTCTCAATATATAAAAATTATTAATATAAATCTTTAGTTTCTTCTAATAATTTTTTTGACTTTATTTTTAATTTCTGTATTTACATTATCGTCTGAAGATATTTTTTTAAGTTCATTGTATAAAGATGATATCTGATCTTGTGAAAGTGTTGTTTTTATTGAAGGGTCAATGTGTTCTATTACATATTTTATATCATAGTCAATAAAATTAGATATGTCTTCTAAATTATTACTTAAAAATTTTAAATTTTCATATGATATAGTATCAGAACCTTTTCCATTTTGTAATAAATATTCACTAAGCTGGTAATCCTGGTTTACTACATCAAAATACTGACCTGCAGGATACATTATATCTTTTTTAGAATTTAGATACTCAATAAGTTTAATTTGTTTTATTAATTTGTCTTTTTCTGTTAGGTTGTTGT
>NZ_NOJZ02000084.1 GCF_002251085.2 Romboutsia maritimum
CCCCGGACACACGCCTTAGAAGGGCGTTGCTCTATCCAGCTGAGCTATGCACCCATATTATTATGGAGCGGGAAACGAGATTCGAACTCGCGACTTCAACCTTGGCAAGGTTGCGCTCTACCACTGAACTATTCCCGCATTTTATTGGCGACCTGGAAGGGACTCGAACCCTCGACCTCCAGCGTGACAGGCTGGCATTCTAACCAGCTGAACTACCAGGCCGCATTATATGGTGGGACTAACAGGGCTCGAACCTGTGACCCCCTGCTTGTAAGGCAGGTGCTCTCCCAGCTGAGCTATAGTCCCATAATTTATCTGGAGCGGGTGAAGGGGATCGAACCCTCACAGCCGGCTTGGAAGGCCGGAACTCTACCATTGAGCTACACCCGCATATTTAATTTAATTGGTTGGTGACCCGTAGGGGAATCGAACCCCTGTTACCGCCGTGAAAGGGCGGTGTCTTGACCGCTTGACCAACGGGCCAATTATTGGTTGCGGAGATAGGACTCGAACCTATGACCTTCGGGTTATGAGCCCGACGAGCTGCCAACTGCTCCACCCCGCGATATTATTTTGGTGCCGAAGACCGGAATCGAACCGGTACGAGAGGTAAGTCCCGCAGGATTTTAAGTCCTGTGCGTCTGCCAGTTCCGCCACTTCGGCTTTTTTATGGCTCCAAGGGAGGGGCTCGAACCCTCAGCCTACCGGTTAACAGCCGGTTGCTCCACCATTGAGCTACCTTGGAATATTACGTGGCTACGTCCTACTCTCCCAGGAGGTTGCCCTCCAAGTACCATCAGCGCTAAAGAGCTTAACTTCTGTGTTCGGAATGGGAACAGGTGTATCCTCTTTGCTATTACAACCACATATTTTTTTATCGCTAGGACAAGTATTATATTAACACATTTAACATTCAATGTCAATACTTTTTTCATTTCATTTTTCAACTATTTAGTTGAATTTTAAAACGAAATTAATACTCTAAAAACTGCATACATTTAGGAATTATCATTTTAATTCTTGGTCAAGTCCTCGATCTATTAGTATCGTTAAGCTAAATACATTACTGCACTTACACCTTCGACCTATCAACCAGGTAGTCTTCCTGGGATCTTAACCTTACGGTGGGAAATCTTATCTTGAAGTAGGCTTCGCGCTTAGATGCTTTCAGC
>NZ_NOJZ02000085.1 GCF_002251085.2 Romboutsia maritimum
GTAATAAGTATGGTTTTTCAAAGCAAAAGGTTGATTATATTTTGAAAAATAAAAACTATATTTGAGTATTTGAATATCATGGAAAAAAAGAAAAGAATGGGCTAACTTTGAAAATAGATCCTATAGTATCAAAGCATATTTGGAATAAGGTTAATTATAAAAAAGTATAAATCTTAGATCTGTACTTTTTGATTTACATTATGAATAATAAGAACTTATTTTAAGGTATCTAGTAAAAATACCCTTAAAATTTATTTAGATTTTAAGGGTATTAACTAAAGACTACAAAGTGAAATTTTAAGATTTATTGACTTTATACTTATCAAATCTGAAAGTCACAATAGTTTTTACAACATATACAATCAAAATAACAAAGGCTATACATAGTGCTAATTTAGAAATAAATATATAACCTAACGCTCCAATTAAAAGTATTAATCCATATTTGAAAAGTATAAGACCATAATCTTTGCTTAACTTAAGTTCATCGTATAATTCTCTTTGATCTTTAGAAATAAAGTAATATCCTTGTATTAAAATTGATGCTTTGCTTTTAAAAATAAAAAATACACTAGATAATAAAAATAGTGCACATGACATAACTAATGCTACATTTAACAAATTGATTCTCTCCTTTTAATTTTAAAAAAAATATATTTTTTTTATTTCAACTATTTTCTAAAAATACATTTCATGTTATCAAGTTAGTTACAGTGGTTATATAAGAAACATGAAATCTATGGAGATATTGTTACTTAAAAAACTATATATTAAATCAGTTATTTTTTAGTTATTTCTTAGTTGTTTTTCATTTTTTTAGTTTTATATTTAATATATTTTTTTTAAATTTATTCTGATTTTCTTCTACCTTTTAGCTTATTTTTATTATTATAAATTTCTATATTTTTTTCTTTTATATTCACATCTTCAAGTAATGGTGTAAGTAAATTTTCAAATAACTTAGACATAGTTATATTAGAATCTATAACTACAGTCTTTAATTTATCAACGATTTCTTTATCTAGAGTTACGCCTACTTGTTCTTTGCTTTTCTTCTTTTCTTTTTTCACAATATCATATATAGATATTGATGTTTTACTTGATTTAGTTTCATGTATAACTGTTGAC
>NZ_NOJZ02000086.1 GCF_002251085.2 Romboutsia maritimum
TAATAATCTTATTAATATTATCTTTAGTGGAGGTGTTAGAATTGTTTAACTTTGGCGCTGGAATGGAATTTGTTGCTCACTTCATGTAAAAATCAATTTTTTTCAAAGGACATGCAACTTTTAATATACCGCTCGCATATCGTAATAGTGAGCTACGCAACGAAGACGAAGTCAAGGAAGAAGCTGTACTACGAAAAACTTAGCTAAATCATGTATTTTTATAAACTCTTCAAATTTGAAGGGTTTCTTTAGTTTTTGTAGAATATATTATCGAATTATATTTTTATAATTCTTTGTTTTCTTGAGCCTTGTGGAGTCGCTTTCCCTTGGCTCTTTTAATTTATTCTTTATTTTTCTTCATATCCTCGGCAACTAAAATTTTAATATAAGAACTTATTCCCATTATTTTACCTTTTTCAAGTATATAGTTATATATTTCTATGTCTGATATATTTTCTTTAAAGCTTACTTGCAACTTTAAACTTTGTTTCTTTGCCATATCTCTACTCCTCTCTAAGTAAAATCTAATGTTATTTCCCCTTTCTTACTTCATTCTATGCAATTTATACGTAGAACTTGCCTGTCTTAGTTATATTTTTATGAAAACTTGATATAAAATATTATCAGAGGTAATTTAGAAATGATATTAAAATAAAGGAATATTTATAAAAACATCGAATATATTACTCGAATTATATTTTTATAATCCACTGTTATTTGAGCTCTATGGAGTAGTAGTCCTGGAGCTCTTTTACATTAGTCATATAACCATTTCTCTTTCCTTTTCATTTCTTCGATTACTAGTTGTTTAATATAAGCGCTTTGACCTATAACTTTACTTTCACTTTTTATAAAGTTATATACACTTAATTCCTCAGGTGTCTTTTTAAAAGAAATCGGTATTCTTACTTCTTCACTTCTATTTCTAGCCATACAATTACACCCTTTCTTGCTTGTTTTTGTTTGTGTCTAATACATTATATGCGTAACCGCACAGAACTTGCCTGTCCTTATAAATTTTCATAAATAAAAAAGAGCAGAAAATTATAAAATGGATCCTATATAGTGGACACGAGAAAAAACGTGTCTATCTATATAGGGT
>NZ_NOJZ02000087.1 GCF_002251085.2 Romboutsia maritimum
TGGTCGAGGTGAAGGGACTCGAACCCCCGGCCCCATGGTCCCAAACCAAGTGCGCTACCAAACTGCGCTACACCTCGACATTAAATGGCGGAGAAGGAGGGATTCGAACCCTCGCACCGGTTTACCCAGCCTAATCCCTTAGCAGGGGATCCTCTTGAGCCACTTGAGTACTTCTCCGTGTTTTGGCGGAGAGGGTGGGATTCGAACCCACGGTGCCGTTAAGCATCACTGGTTTTCAAGACCAGCTCCTTAAACCACTCGGACACCTCTCCGTATTGGTGATCCATCCGCGACTCGAACGCGGGACACCCTGATTAAAAGTCAGGTGCTCTACCGACTGAGCTAATGGATCATATTTAGTTGGCTGGGGATGCAGGACTCGAACCTACGCATACATGAGTCAAAGTCATGTGCCTTACCGACTTGGCGAATCCCCAATGTATGGTTGCCAGAATTATTTAAACAAGTGGTGAGCGCACAGGGATTCGAACCCCGGACACACGCCTTAGAAGGGCGTTGCTCTATCCAGCTGAGCTATGCACCCACATTTAAATAGTTCTTTTGGAGCGGGTGAAGGGGATCGAACCCTCACAGCCGGCTTGGAAGGCCGGAACTCTACCATTGAGCTACACCCGCATATTTAATTTAACTTTTGGTGGAGGATGGTGGATTCGAACCACCGAAAGCATCGCTAACAGATTTACAGTCTGCCCCCTTTGGCCGCTCGGGAAATCCTCCGTGTTTTGTTGGAGCTGGTGATAGGAATCGAACCTACAACCTGCTGATTACAAGTCAGCTGCTCTACCGTTGAGCCACACCAGCAAAAGTGTATTTAATTGGCGACCTGGAAGGGACTCGAACCCTCGACCTCCAGCGTGACAGGCTGGCATTCTAACCAGCTGAACTACCAGGCCGCATTATATGGTGGGATTAACAGGGCTCGAACCTGTGACCCCCTGCTTGTAAGGCAGGTGCTCTCCCAGCTGAGCTATAATCCCATATTGGTGACCCGTAGGGGAATCGAACCCCTGTTACCGCCGTGAAAGGGCGGTGTCT
>NZ_NOJZ02000088.1 GCF_002251085.2 Romboutsia maritimum
GCTATATAGTGACGGAATATTAATTGCATATATGGCAGAAGCAACAACAAAGAGCATAAAGAAAATAGCATTACAGAAGGAAATAGGTAGTTTTACTACATTTTGCATTAAGGAAGGTAAGAAAAGAGCCTTAAAAGACATATTAGAAAGTGAAGAAATAAAGCCTATTTTAGAAGCTAAAGATATTCAATATAATATGCGATATTGGAAAAGAAAATATTTGATATTTAGTTTCTTTGTTGGTGGCATAGACCATGAATGTGCATATATATCATCTAAAATGGATTTCTTTTAATGATAAAATAATCTCACCTCAAAAATGGGGTGAGTATTTATATAAATAAGTTTTGAAAACAAGAAATGGTGGTTTCATAGATTAATAAATGAAAATAAGGAAGTGAATAAATGAAAGTTGAACCTATAAGAGATTTAGGCATATTAGAAGAGTGTTACAAATATTTAGATGCTAGGAGTAAAAGAGATTCTTTGTTATTTAGAACGGGAATATTTACGGGACTTAGAATATCAGATATTTTAAAGCTAAGGGTAAGAGATATATATAATAAAAGCAGATTAGATGTAAAGCAGACTAAAACAGGTAATATGGTTAATATACCAATACACCCAAAGCTTAAGAGGTTAATTAAAACTTATGTAGAAGAAAATAACTTACAAAGCTACTCTTTACTATTTAGAAGCCGTAAGGGAATTAATAAAGCTATTACAAGACAACAAGCATATAATATTTTTAATGATATGGCTAAAGATATAGGTATGGAAAATATAGGAACTCATACATTGAGAAAAACATTCGGCTATCATATGTATAAATCAAATGAAAATAATTTAGGTGTAGTAATGGAGGTACTAGGTCATAAGGATAGTAGTTCAACACTTAGATATATAGGAATAACAGATATAGATATAAAT
>NZ_NOJZ02000089.1 GCF_002251085.2 Romboutsia maritimum
GAAGATGTCTTCATAGCACTTTATCTCGTATTAGCATACCTTTCGGTATGTTATCCGTGTGTACAGGGCAGGTTACCCACGCGTTACTCACCCGTCCGCCGCTCTTTCCCGAAGGAAATCGCTCGACTTGCATGTGTTAGGCACGCCGCCAGCGTTCATCCTGAGCCAGGATCAAACTCTCAAATAAAAGTTTTGATGGGCTCAGATACTGTTATATATCTGGCTTTGTTTGGTTGTTTCAAATTCTATAAATTAACCTACTGTTTAATTTTCAAAGTTCTTTTGTATAGTTTAAGTTGGTAGCGGTAACAGGAGTCGAACCTGTGACCTTTCGGGTATGAACCGAACGCTCTAGCCAACTAAGCTATACCGCCATGTTCATATCTAACTTATGGTGCCCAGAGGCGGAATCGAACCACCGACACGGGGATTTTCAGTCCCCTGCTCTACCGACTGAGCTATCTGGGCAAATTTGGTGGGCCTAGCTGGACTCGAACCAGCGACCTCACGCTTATCAGGCGTGCGCTCTAACCACCTGAGCTATAGGCCCTTATCAATTGGTCGAGGTGAAGGGACTCGAACCCCCGGCCCCATGGTCCCAAACCAAGTGCGCTACCAAACTGCGCTACACCTCGACATTTATATAAATTATTTTGTTGTTTTTCGTTGGCAGGGGTGGAGGGATTCGAACCCCCGGCGCACGGTTTTGGAGACCGACGCTCTACCAGCTGAGCTACACCCCTATGAAATTTGGTGGGCCATCAGGGACTCGAACCCCGGACCTACCGGTTATGAGCCGGGCGCTCTAACCAACTGAGCTAATGGCCCAAATTTCACTGGTCGAGGTGAAGGGACTCGAACCCCCGGCCCCATGGTCCCAAACCAAGTGCGC
>NZ_NOJZ02000008.1 GCF_002251085.2 Romboutsia maritimum
TCAGCTTTATTCCATCCTTCTTTTGATACTTTTATAGCTGTTTCATATCTTGTATCTCCTACTATTTTCTTAGTATCAACTGCTACTAAACTTGAAGAATTTCCACCACTGTGTGAACTTCCTCCTGAACTAGATGGTTTACTTGGTTTTTCAACTGATTTTTGTGCTGCTTGTAATTTTTCATAGTTTTTAATATATTTCTTTTGATTTTCACTTAACTTATTATATAAAGCTGTTGCTTTTTCAACTTTTTCTTTATCTTTAGTTGTTACATCCTTTGGTAATTCTTCTATTGCATTTTTTACTCCTATTACAGAGTTTGTATCTGTGCAATCAAAGAATGGTTTTTGTCCTAATATAGTACGAGTACATGAATTAAATGCTCTTGTTATTTGAGGTGGTTCATAATTCATTAGCCATTGGTCTACAGTATTATTTTCAAAGTCAAAGAATTTAAATTGAGCATCAAAAATATTTTTTCCATTTTTAGTAAATCTACTATCGCTTAATACATCTACTCCACCCATTGCTAAAGTTATCATTGCTTGACTATTTGTCCAAGGATTATTTGGAGAGCTTTCTGGGAACATACTTGTATAATATCCTTGGTTACTTTGCATTTTAGAAAGTGTGTCTATTACATGTTCAACTCCAAGTTTTACATCATAGTACTTATCTCCTTCTTTTGCATTAGGGTCATAATATTTTAAAATAGGTTGAATACCCATAGTACTCATGTCTACATCATTATTTAAATTAAATTTCTGAGCATCCCTAGCTCCTTTATGTATAAACTCTTCTTTGTCAAAATATTGTTCTCCTTTTGGCATTGGATAATTATAGCTGTCTAATGCTAATATAGATGTTTGATATGCTAAGTATTTTCCTGAACTAGAGTTTGCTTTGTCATTTGCAAGTATATTGATAATATCATATGATTCTATATCTCTAATATCATATCCTATTGCTGTAACTGCTAATGCAAGTTTTGCCCATTCTGTTACTGCAAAGTCTTTTTCTTTTATAATCTGTCCACATATTCCCTCTATTTGACCATCTTTTTTTAATTTTTTTAAAGTGTCTTGAATATTTTCAAATACTTCATCATAATATCCTTCTCTTACTGGATAATTTGCTCTTGCTGCTGAAAATATATTCCAAAATTGAGTAAAATCATTAAATTTAAACTTTTCTTTTCCACCATCTATTGCTCTATCAAATATCATATTGCTTGCTTGTTGTGCTTTCTTTATGTACTCTGGTTTCTTAGATTTATCTAAAACTGGTGCTTTGTTATCAGATAAATTAGCTTTTGGTGGTAATGTTTTTCCTAATACAAAATTATATTTTGAATTATCATCAAATTCAATATTAAGTTTATCAAATTTAACTTGTACATCTACAAGTCCTTGTCTATCAGCAAATATTGCGCTATTTACTTTATAGTCAAATTTCACATTGTATTCTTTTATAAGTTTTTGAACTTCTTCATTATCACTTGTTGCTTCTAAACTTGTAACTTTTGCATCTAATTTTCCATCATATGTTTTGTCTTCTACATTTACTTTTACATCAACATCTATGTCTTTTTTAGTTGAATCTATATATGGATATCCATCATTTACTTTTCCAGCTTCGTCTATCTTCCATATACCCTTAAAGTCAAATCCTGCATCTAAATATGTTTGTTTTGTTTTTAATTCTTCTGTTGTTTTTCCTTTTAAAGAATAGTTATAAGACATATAACTTTTTTTAGGTATTATGTCTTTATTATAAAATGTAATTCCATCTATACTCTTAAACCCACTTGATGGATATATTTCATCTGATACTATTCCCTTCTTAGGGTCAATTCTACCAGTAAATACATCATATGATCCTAAAAATATACATTTATCAATTTTAGCTTTTTTATAATATCCGTAGATACCTTTTTTATTGCATTCTATACCAGCAAATTTAAGCATTGAACATCCCACAGTTTCATATTCATCTTTATTACCTATCTGCTTAAATTTAATAGCACTGCAACAATTTTCTATTCCTCCACTTCCCAAATCACATACTATTCCTCCAATATCATATTTTGAATTCTTCCAATCTATCTTATCATTATATACATTTATATTTCCATATACATAAGTATTAGTAATTCTTCCTATATTAGTATTAGCTATTACACCAAATCTTTCTATTTGTTTTTTATTTTCTGTATCTCCAATTTTAATATCTGTGTGTACATTTACATTTGTTACAACTCCATTTTTACCTACATTTGCTATTAGCGAATAATTATTGTCATGATAACTTTTTATTGTATGACTTTTTCCATCAAAAATACCTTCAAATGAATAACTAAAGTATCTATTTGTTTCAGCAGTATAAGGTATTAAATCAGTATCCTTTAAGTTTATATCCTCTGTTAAAATTACTTTCTTATCTTTATATGTTACTTTATTATTCATATCTTCTCTAAATTTATTATAATCTTCTGGTGAGCTTATTATATAAACTCCATCTTTACATGGTAAACTAGGCTCTTTTTCTCCTTCTTCTGCAAATGAACTTATTGGAGCTATTAAATTCCCCATAAGTATAAAAGATAAGAGAATACTTTGTATTTTTATTTTTTTCTTCACTGCTACAATTCCCCCTATTTTTTAATTTATATCTTAAAAAGAGTCTTTTATATAAAAGACTCTTTTTCTTTGTAAAAAAATTCAATTCTCAGATAAATTTTTTTATAATAATCCATCCACTACTTCTTGTTCAATTTCTAAATCATTCAGTGCATTCATAAGTTTATCATAATTAGTAGCTGATTGACCTTCATTTGCCATTTTTCTTATTAATTCACTCTTATCAGCTTTTGTATTTAAAAATGAACTACTTGGTCCCCAGTTATAATATCCATATTCAGTAAGTTCTTCTCCTTGTGGTATCCATCCTGAATATCCTAAATCACAACCTGCTGCTAATGAGAATTGGCAACGTATAACATCTCCATCTTTAACTGTAGATGCTATGGTAACATCCTTACTGTCATTTAATGTTGTAACCCAACCAGCTACACCGTTGTATTCTTTTTCACTTAAGAATTTATCTGTAGCATTTGTTTTAACTTCTTGATTTTTATTAGTTGACCAGCATACATTTGGTAATTTATCTTTATGTTGATATTGTGCTGTATCATATAAAGTTTCATTCTTATCAGCAAATGCACTTACATATGGTCCGTATTGTGTCATCGCATGTTTCATACCATCTTGACTTTCTCCAAATTGAGTTTTTAATGCATCATATATAGTTGGATTTTGTACACTATCTGGTATTGTTACTTTTACTGGTGCTTGGATTAAACCTTGTCCAAGTACTGATTTTTCTACTGTAAGGTATACTGTTGTTCCTGAAGATGCTACGGCTTCTTTAGTATTTGCATGTGCTAATGATGGCGCTCCTATTCCTACTGCAAATAAAGCTGCTAGAGATACTGATAATAATTTTCTTTGTAATAATTTTTTCTTAAACATAATTGATTTCCCCCTTGAATTGTTGTATTAATAATTTTTATATAAAAAAATAGAGATATACCTTGATTAAGATATACCTCCATTCTTTGGTCAGTATAAAACTTCTATTTTAAATAATTTTAGTTGTTTTTATGCAGTTACAGTATTTTCTACTGCACTAATTATCATATCTTCAAATTTGATATATTCTTTTTCTATTAATATTTGGCACAGTTCTTTTACTAATAATACTAGTACCTCTGCATTAAAGTCTTCTGCCATTGCTATGTATGGAGTTTTTACTAATAACTCATTATTTTCATTTATTAAAAATTGATTTGCTTTATATGATAAATTTAATTCATTTACTAATTCTAATACTTCTTCTTTTTTAGATGAGTCTTTTAATCTTCCAAAGAATATAGTTACATTAGTGTATATTGATTCATCAAGTAAAACTCCTATTAAGCATTTGTTTTCTTTTATTTCTTGAAAACCTCTAAATAAAACTACTCCATTTTTTTCTATTATATTAAACATTTTATCAATGCCTATTTTTTTCATTTCTTCTTGTACTAACTGCTTTTTCTTTTGTAGTTCTTCCATAAATGTTCCTCCCCAGGAAATTTAAAATTATATTATAAAACAATGTTGTTTATAATTTTACAGATTTTGTAATTTGTTCTATCCTAATTGCTAAACCATCTTGTATTACTATTCTCATTTCCCCAAATTTCAAATCTCTTATAAGTTCGATTAGTTTAGCTTCTTTTTCATTTATTTCTAATTGTCTTGTTGCAGCCATAAAGCTATCCCCCTTACTTTTTTATTAATTTATAAAAATCCCCCATTAAAAAAGAACCGATCTCTCGGTTCTTATGCTCATAATATGTAACAGTATATTTTTACATAACTGTTATTAATTACAGCATTCTTCCACCCCGAAAGAGCTTGTGTAAAATTTATGGCAGGTCTCCTGACTCGAAATCATCCTAATCGCTTAATACCTTCCCAGTTTCCCAGTGGTTAAGGTTTAAAACCTAAAACTAAGCTTTCGTCATTCTTACAGTAGCGGGGGCTGTCGTGGAATTTAACCACATTCCCTTTTAACACACATTAAGTGTTACCATAAATTTACTATATTTTCTTTTCTCAATTAAAGAATAGTACTTATTTATTTAAAAGTCAACAATTTAATTTATTTTTTCTCTTATTTCTATCTAAATCCAATAACTGCTGCACCTAATGCACCTATTATTTGAGTGTCTTGTGCAATAAAAATTTTTTTATCTAAGTTTTCCTCTAGCATTTTTACTAGTACTTTACTTTTTGCAAGACCTCCTGTAAATGCAATTTCATCTACTATATTACCTCTAGATAGCATAGATACAGACTTATTGGCAATAGATTTTAAAATCCCTGCTGAAACTTTTCCTGTTGAAATATTTTTAGCTAATAAACTTACAATTTCAGACTCTGCGAAAACTGTACACATACTAGATATATTTTCAGGCTCATTATTTTTTGCTAAATTATCAATTTCAGAAATATCACTTCCTAGAAGATTTGATGTTATTTCTAAAAATCTTCCCGTTCCAGCTGCACATTTATCATTCATTATAAAATTAGATACATTTCCATCTTCATCTAAGTTTATAACTTTACTATCTTGACCACCTACATCCAGAATTGTTCTTATATTTTTGTTTAAAAAATAAATTCCTTTTGTATGACAAGTTATTTCTGTTATTTTCTTATCAACAAAATCCATTGCTATTCTTCCATAACCTGTTCCTATTACTTTTTTTATTTTATCTTTTTCTATTCCTTCTTTTAAAAAATCATATACCTGAAGTGATGTAGTCTTAGGACTCCAACCTGTAGGTATTATTATTTTTTTTACTATTTTTTCTCCATCAAATAGTACTCCCTTTGTTGCAACTGAACCTGAATCAATGCCTATACTATACATGTCTCCTCCTATTTTACACATACTCCTTCTTCTATCATTTCTACAAATGCTTCAAATCTAGTTCTTAATTGCTCTGTATCAGATTTAGAGTAATCAGTTTCAATTGTCATGTATGGTATATTTTTCTTAGTTGTTATAAACTCTTTTATTCTATTGCTTTCTACATTAAATGTATGACAAGCTTGTAAAACTACATCTATTACACCGTCTACTTCATATTCATCTACTAATCTATCTAATAATTCAATTCTATTATCATTATGTAGCATACATGAACATCCTATATTTATGTATTTTTGAGCTAAAGCATCTATTGGATCTTCATTTTCTTCATCAACTAATAAGTCAATTGCTCTTATTCCTCCACAAAGTTCGTAAGCTACTATTGATGCTCCACTTTCTTCTACAGTTTTTATTAATTTCTCACTTATTCCACCTATTGGAGATCCTGTTATTAATATTCTTGGCTTATCTTTTTGTACTGGGCATTCTCCTTTTTCATATCTTTCTTTCATATCATCTATTACTTTTCTTAAGTCTTTTTTTAATTCATCTCTATCAAATTTAAATCCAGCTTGATATAAAACTTGATGAAGTTCCATTCCTGTTAAAGCAGATGGTTTTAATTTTCCTAATTCGTAATACTCCCTTAAAAGTCTTCTTTCTTCATTTTTATCTTTTATAGCTTCTCTTATATCATCATCAGTTATTGTTACACCTAGTTCTTTTTCAACTTCTTCTTTTAATATTTTTATTTCTTCTTTCCATAATTTATATGTATATTCACCTTTTCTAGCATTAGGTAAATGCATTATATGAGTTCTTTTAACCTTATCTAATTCTTCATACATTTTTTTCTTACCATCACAAGTAGTTTCTCCTATTAATAAATCTGAAAAATAAAAATATGGGCAAGTATCTGTTATAGCATGTCCATAACTTGATTTTATTAATGGACATAGATTTCTTGGAAGTACTTTTTCTGCATCTGGTATTGGCTCTTCACTTACTCCACAAACACCTACTGTAACTGCTTTAGCTGCCATTGGTATCTCAACTGGAGTATATGTACAAAATACTCCTACTAATTTTTTTCCACTTTCTTTAAGTTCTTTTGCTTTTATAAATCCTTTTTGTCTAGCTTCATTAAAATTATTAAATTTTTCTGGTAAATTTATCATTATTATCTCCCTCTTATCATTCTTAGTAAGATTTTATCATCATTTAGCTTTTTTTAAGCATTGTTTATATCTATACTTTTCTTATTAAAAATAGGTATTTTTTATATAACTACAAAACCCCTAATTATTTAAAAATCACTAATTTTTCAACAATGTGTTGATATATTATTTTTATGTATATATAATTATATATATAGATATATTTTTTCATTTACAATAGTCGCAATTTTTGAAAATTTTATACTATATAATAATTTGCATTATAAATACATACATTGTTAATAACTAATCTAATTAAAAGTCACTTTATTTATATTTCATATTGCTCTGTTATTAATTTAACTTAAGTTTTAATCAAATCGTAAGCAACTATCATTTTATTAATTCATTTTTAATTTATACTAATTCTACTTACAATAAAAAATTTAATATTTTTATTAGGGGGATAGAACTATGAATGATGAAAAAAGTATTTCTTCTACACAAGAGTTCAAACCATTTATACCTGCCGATAAAATTATGCCTGAGTTTACATTAACATCTATTTTCTTAGGATGTTTGTTAGCAGTTATATTTGGTGCAGCTAATGCATATTTAGGTCTTAGAGTTGGTATGACTGTAAGTGCTTCTATTCCAGCTGCTGTTATTTCAATGGGTGTTATAAGAGTTATTTTAAAAAGAGACTCTATACTTGAAAATAACATAGTTCAAACAATAGGATCAGCTGGAGAGTCAGTAGCAGCAGGTGCTATATTCACTTTACCTGCAATGTTCATTTGGATGAAAGAATGGGGTCTTGGTAGTCCTAGTTTATTAAAAATCGCAATTATAGCTTTATGTGGTGGTTTACTTGGAGTATTATTTATGATTCCACTTAGAAAAGCTTTAATCGTTAAGGAACATGGTGTTTTACCATATCCTGAAGGTACTGCTTGTGCAGAAGTTCTTCTAGCTGGAGAAGAAGGCGGTTCTAAAGCTTCTGTAGTATTTGCAGGTCTTGGTATTGCTTCTCTGTATAAATTTATAGCAGATGGAGTTAAACTTTTCCCAAGTGAAATCGAATGGGCAATACCTGGTTATAAAAATGCAGCTGTTGGTATGGATGTATTACCGGCTCTTTTAGGTGTTGGTTACATATGTGGCTATAATATTTCTGGGTATATGTTTGCTGGTGCAATAGTTGGATGGATTTCTTTAATTCCACTTATTACTTTATTTGGCGGAGATTCAATTCTTTATCCAGGTGCTGATCCTATAAGTACACTTGGTTATTCTGGAATATGGGGAAGTTATATTAGATATATTGGTGCTGGTGCTGTTGCATGTGGTGGTATATTAAGTTTAATTAAATCACTTCCATTGATAGTTACAACATTTACTAAAGCTATGAAAGATTACTCTGATAGAGATTCTTCAACTAGCTATTTAAGAACAGATGAAGATTTATCAATGAAGACAGTTTTATTTGGTTCTCTATTAGTAATTATTGCAATATGGCTTGTTCCAACTATTCCAGTTACTTTATTAGGCGCTGTTTTGATTGCTATATTTGGATTTTTCTTTGCCACAGTTTCATCTAGACTTGTTGGTTTAGTTGGTAGTAGTAACAACCCAGTATCTGGTATGGCTATAGCTACATTACTTATAACTACATTTATACTTAAATCAACAGGTATGGTTGGTCACGAAGGTATGCTAGGTTCTATAGCGATAGGTTCTGTAATATGCATAATAGCTGCTATTGCTGGCGATACTTCTCAAGATTTAAAAACAGGTTTTATAGTAGGTGCTACTCCTAAAAAACAACAAATAGGAGAAATTATAGGTGTTTGTATATCTGCTATTACAATAGGAGCTGTTTTATATTTATTAGATTCTGCATGGGGATTTGGTTCAAAAGAAATTGCTGCTCCTCAAGCTACTTTAATGAAATTAGTTGTAGAAGGTGTTATGGAAGGAAATCTTCCTTGGACTTTAATATTTGCAGGTGCAGGAATTGCTTTTGCTGTAGAAGTAATTGGTATACCTGTTCTTCCATTTGCAGTAGGTCTTTATCTTCCTATACATTTAAGTGCTGCTATAATGGTTGGTGGTATCATTAGATTCTTCTTAGAAAATAGAAAAAATGTTTCTGAAGAAGATAAAAAAGATCAAATTGATAGAGGTATTTTATATACTTCAGGACTCATTGCTGGTGAAGGTTTAATTGGAGTTTTACTTGCTATATTTGCTATAATTCCAATAGGTACTTCTAACCTGGGTAAAGTAATGGATATATCTTCAAAATTTAGTCTTGGACCAATCGGTTCTATAATATGCTTTATACTACTTATACTTACTTTATTTAAATTCTCTATTTGGCATAAAGATAAAAAGAAAACAGCATAAAATAAATAAGTAATAGTACTTTTAAATTAGATTATTATTATAAAGAGCTGTTTCAAAATTAAATTTTTGAAACAGCTACTTTAAAATTATTTATTAGTTGTACATATTGTCTTAAGGGGGGATTTTTATCAGTAAATTTAAAAGGAATAATAAAAATTATTTAGATTTTATACCTATTATAAACTCTAAAATTGATTGGTCTATTAATGAAAATGACTTAGTTGTTTTAGAATTAAAAAGAAGTGGGACATTTGATAAGTTTGCTCAAAAACTATTTAAAGTACCTCAAAAAAGTGACATACAGTTAGATAAACAAGGTAGCTTTGTTTGGAAATGTATAAATAATGAAAAAACAGTTTACGATATTTCTAAAGAAGTTAGTAATGAATTTGGCAAAGATGCAGAACCTCTTTTAGATAGACTTATTTCATATTTTAATATATTAAATGATAATAAATTTATAAAATTCAACAAAAATGGTAAATCAAATGTTTAAAACTATAATATATATATTACTCTTTGCCATAGCTACTATAATAATTTATACTTGGGGACTTTTTAAAGAAAAAAATAAATCCAAAGACCTCTTGGATATACTATATTCAAAAGGAGAAAAAAAGATTTTAAAAGCGCTTGATTCTAAAGGAAGTTTATCTAGAAAAGATATCGAAAAAGAACTAATGAACTTAAAAGCATCTTTATTTTATAGTAAAAATAAACTTGTTGTACAAGACCCTTCTCACTTCTCTAAAGTTTTAGTGGGTAAACTTTTGCAAAAAGGGGTTATAGTAAAAAATAGCAAGGGATATACTTTAAAATAATTTAACCTAGCGATTGGGATATTTATATATCACCCTTCGCTAGGTTATTTTATAAATTATATAAAATTATTCTAACTCTTTCATTCTCATTCTATATGCAAACATAGCTGTTTCACTAAGCTTATCTATTAGTTTTCCATTTATATAAAATCCTACAAATGCACCTATTCCAGGCATAAGCTGAAAAAATTTAGCTAAATCTAAATAATCTCTATACTGCTGTTGAAAAGTTCGCCAATCAAATTCATTAATATCTTCTGGAAGAGTTTTTATGTATTCATTCCAATTTTCCATTTGATTAAAAACTTCATTTATATGTTTTTTACTAGAAAAAGCTAATTGAATAATATTTAATATATAAATTCTTTCTCTATAATCATTTACATCAAATCCATATATTGCTGCAACATCATAAAGAAACTTAACCTTAATTCCTAGTAAAATTGGTAAGTCTGCAAGACCTAAAAGTAGCCCTCCTGCTCCTGTACCTGCTCCTTCTAGTTTTGCTGTTTTTTTGTATATTAGAGTTTTATCTATAAGTAAGTCTTCCCTTTCTCGTAATGTTAAATATTCATATGGTGGTTTTGTTACATATTTAGAGCCATATAAAACTGCCTTTGTCATATTTTTTATTGCCACAGTCATTACTTCATGATATTTTTCAGGGAGTATATTATTAAATTTATTTTGTACCTCTTTTGAATAAGCTTCTATTATTGATGGCTTTTTTTTCATATGCTTTTTCCAATTTATTAATTCATGTCTTGCAACATCATTATAATTATCCATTACACTTTTTCTCCCAATAGAATAAATTTAGTTTACTATTTATATATTTAGTTCTTCATATTTAACTAAATATATATTGATCTTCTTCGTACTTCCAATCTCCTTTATACTCTTTTGTATATGCACCTAAAGCAAAATGAAGCATAGAAATTCCTAAATCAATTTCTTCATAACCATGATTACTTTTAGTAATAACAGCTTTTATTTTATTTTCTTCTATTTTAAATGCTATAGGTTTTTTATTTAATGCAGATGGAGATTTCATTGCAAATACTGCACCTTCTTTCATCCATGATGCAATTGCATTACCATTAGCTATAATTATATCTTCTAATTTTATATCTTTTTTATTTAATCTTTCTACTAATTTTTCTTTTATTGACAATTCTTCATCTACATATCCTACTGCAATTATACAAACTAATTCTTCATCATCATTTATATTTATATGTTTTTTGCATTCTTCTTTTTTATAAGTACCTCCTATCCAGCAAGTACCTAATCCTAGAGAAGTAGCTTCTAAAACTAACATCTCTCCATAATATCCTAATTTTTCTTTGTAGTTTTTTATGTTTTTATCTGCTACTAATGCTAAAAATGAGCTTACACCTGTTATCATACCATAAGATGCTTTAAATCCACTTATAGCTTCTTTACCATCTTTTACTAATTGTATATTTAAGTTTGTTTCTTTATTTATTTTTCCTATTAATTCTAATAAAGCTGTCATATCATTTTCTTCTAGAGCTTTATCTATATATGTTCTTCTTGAATCCCTACTATCTATTGCTTTTACCCATTGTTCTTTTAATTCTATCATATTATAAATCCTCCTTATATAATTTTTCTATATATAAACACTATCTATTATTATGATACTTTTTCATCTATTTCATAATACTTATTAAGAAATTTATCTGCAGTTAAATTTATACCTATCGCTCCTATTGGTGCTGTTATAAGAACGCTTAGTATTGCTATAGCCTGCATTATTTCTCCTCCTGCTACCCCCATTTGCATAGGAATGGCAGCTTTAGCTGATTGTACTGTAGCTTTAGGTAAATACGCTATTACACAAAATAATTTTTCTTTTTTATTAAGACCTGTCCCAATTAAAGATATTAAAACACCTATTGAACGTACAAATAATGAACAAGTAAGTATGGCTACTCCTACTAAAAAATACTTTCCTACCAAACTTGGATTTATTGCCATTCCTACAAAAGAAAATAAATACAATTTTCCTAACTTCCAAATTTTATTTAAATTATCTAAAATTACATCCTTACTTTCTTTTATATAATTTCTAATAAAAAATCCATATAACATTATTGTTAATAAAGAATTAAATATATCTAAATGTAAATACTTTTCAATACTTCTCATTAATAAGCATATAAAAAATACGAATCCTACTTTTAAATAATCATTTTTTATTATTTTTATAATCGGCTTTGTTAATTTAAATATTACATATCCTACTAATAGACTTAAAATTATAGTTATTGGTATTAGTATAAGTTGTATAAAAATAGATGTATTTTTACCAGTGTTACTTTGCATATAAATCCCTAAAAATGTAGTGAATAAAGTTATTGCAATAGTATCATCAGCAGATGCTCCTACTAATAACATTTGAGGTATTGCCTTGTCTTGACCTAATTTTCTTTCTATTAAAGATATCATAGATGGTATAAGCACTGCTGGGCTTACTGCTGCTATTATAAATCCTAATATTGCACCTTGTATAAATGTGAATTTTAAAAATACCGTAGATGCCACTGCTATTGTAAATCCTTCTAATGTAGCTGGAACTGCACTTAATAAAACTGCCGGTCTACCTATTTGTTTTATTTGATCTACACTAATTCCAAGACCTCCAATAAATAACACAGCAACTAGTGCTATATCTTTTATTACTGGTGCTACTTTTAGTGTTTGCTGTGGTATTAAATTTAAAAATGCTGGTCCTATAAGCATTCCTAAAATCATCATTCCTATTAATGATGGTAGCTTAATTTTCTCTACTAATTTTCCACTATAATTTGCGAGAACTCCTATTAATATTAAACTTAAAATTATTGTCATCAAAATTACCCCCTAAAAAAATAGACTCCTACCCTTATTTAAAAGAGTAGGAGTCATTAGCTTTCGCGTTTAATGGCGAACTCCATCGCCTATACATATTTTTCATTATAATAATATCATAACTTTTATAATTTGTAAAATCTTTTACTATTTAATAATTTCTATATAATCTGTATAATACATATTCTCTTTTTCCTTATTATTTGTATTATTTAATGGTGCTATTATTTCTAAAATATAATAATTTTCATCAAATTCTTCATAATCTTTTACATAATAATTCCCTATAATTTCGTTAAATTCATTGTAAGTTAATTTTTTCTTTCTTAAGTAATAATTTAAATTATCTAACTCAAGTTTAAAGTCCAAACAAATCACTCCTAATTTATATTAAACTTCTTAACCAATTTTTTGTTTTATCATCTGCAAAAGTAGCATCTACAGAATTTAAATAAATTTTCTTATAATCATCTCTTTTTAAGTCAAATTTATTGAACATAGTATCAATTTCACTGCTTAAATCTATATCTGAAACTGTTCTATTATCTGTACTTATTGTTACCTTTATATCATCTTTATAAAATGGGTAAAATGGATGATTTTCATAAGCATCTATAGCTTTCGTTTGAACATTGCTAGTTGGACACATTTCAAGTACTATATTTTTTTCCTTTACTAGCTTATATACTTCTTTTTTATCTTTTATTCTTACACCATGACCTATCCTCTTTGCTCCTAATAAATTTATAGCATCTAGGACATTATTTTCACTTGCTGCTTCTCCTGCATGTATAGTTACTTTATATCCATAACTTCTAGCTAAATCCATAGCATTTTTAAAGTTACTTGAAAATCCTTCTAATTCAGGTCCACATAAATCTACTGCTACTACACCTTTGTTTAAGAATTTTTTACCTTCGTTAATTACTAAAATTGCATCTTCTTCGCTCATGGTTCTCATACAACCTAGTATTAGATTAGATTTAATATCATATTTTTCTTGAGCTTCCTTCATTCCGCAAATTACACTTTCTATAACTTCACTTATCGTTAGTTCTCTTTGTAAATGAAGCATTGGTGCAAATCTTATTTCAAGATATTTAACATTTTCTCTTTGAGCATCTTCTAATAATTCAAAACTAATTCTTCTTAAACTTTCTTTTGTTTGCATTATCTTATTTGGTAAATCAAATCTTTTTAAATACTCTACTAGTGATGTGCAGTTTGATGGTACTTTTACAAGACTGCTTAATTCATTTATATCTTCTGATGGTAATTTTATATTTTCTTTTTTAGCTATGTCTATAATTGTATCAAGTCTTACACTTCCATCTAAATGACAATGTAGTTCTATTTTCGGTAATTTTTTTATCATTATTCTTTTTCCCCTTCAATTTTGTTTATATATATTATTTTTCCTTGATTTTAGATTATTCACTTTGTAATTATTTGTATTAAAAAAATTCCTAATTACAAAGAAAGCCTAAATTCAAATTAAGCATTCTTCGTAATCAGGAATTTTTGGCTCCTGGTAGAAACCCCTAAACCTTATTATTAGGGTTATACGAAAACTATATTTTAAAAGATTTTACATTCTTTTCTTTGTATTGTCAATATATTTTATTTTAATATTTTAATAAAAGTCATCATATATATTTAGTACTAGTATCTAAAATTTAAGGAGGAAAAATTTTTGTTTTCTATAGAACTTGATATTATATCCACATTAATACTCGCAATTATACTTTTTTTAATTGGAAGTATTATTAAGAGCAAAGTAAAATTCTTCAATCGATTTTGTATTCCTTCACCAGTTATAGGTGGATTGTTATTTTGTTTTTTAACCTTATTTTTAAATCTTATTAATATATGTACTATAAGCATGAATACATCTTTAATGCCTTATTTTATGACATTTTTCTTTACTATACTTGGTCTTGGGGTAAGTATAGCCTTGGTAAAAAAAGGTGGAAAGTTATTATTTAAATATTGGATTCTATGTGGAATATTAGCTTACTGTCAAAATTTTATAACTATTATTTTATCTAAATTTACTGATATACATCCTCTATTAGCGTTAATGTGTGGAACTATTTCTATGGAATGTGGGCATGGGTGTGCTGCTGCATTTGGAACAACTATAGAAAATCTTGGTGTAAAAGGTGCTTGTAGTGTTGGTATTACAGCTGCTACTTTAGGTATTATACTTGGTGGCATTATAGGTGGTCCTGTTGCTAAATTTTTAATCGATAAATATAATTTAAAACCAAGTGTAAAAGTATACACTCAAAATGTAACTAAAAAACAACTTATTTCTATATCAAAATCTTATTCTAATTTGACGCCTTTTCTATTTTTTGAACAAGCATTAATAATATTGTTATGTGTAAGCATTGGAGAATTTATAACAAATGTATTTTTTAATATTAGTAGTATCATACTCCCTAATGTTGTAGGCTGTATGTTTATAGCTGTTTTATTTAAAAATATAAATGATAAAGCTAATTGGATTAATCTTGACTTTAAGTTACTTGATTTTTTAGGGGAACTTTCTCTAGGAATGTTTCTAACAATGGCTCTTATGAGTATTGATTTATTAAAATTATCTAACTTATTTGGACCTATAATTATTATTGTATTAAGCCAAGTTTTATTTATTATATTATTCGCAACACTAATTTGCTTTAAGGTTCTTGGTAAAAATTTTGATGCTGCTATTATTGTAAGCGGTTTAATTGGTCATGGGCTAGGTGCTACACCTAATGCACTTGCTAATATGCATTCTGTTAGTGAAAAATATGGATATTCTGAAAAAGCATTTTTAGTAGTACCATTAGTTGGTGCATTTTTATTAGATTTATTTACTATGCCTTGTATAATTTTGTTTATTAATTTACTAAGTTAATTTTTCAATTATAATATTTATACATATTGGAAAATTTTAATAAATAAATGATTAAATTTTATAAAACTTAGCATACTACTAATATAATCTAAAATAGGAGGTTCTTTATGCAAACTAATTTAAACTGTCTTGCTAATATTTGTGCTTTTAATAAATCTGGTAGTTGCTATGCTTGCCATATAAAAGTAGAAGGCTTTGATGCAGCTATAACTCCAGAAACTTATTGTGATACATTTAAAAATAATAGTGCTTTTCATCTTTCTAATTATTCTGGAGAGATTTCACTTACTAATACTCAGAACATTTCTTGTAGTGCTAATAACTGTGTCTATAATATAAGCGGTGGATGTAACGCTAGTCATGTGGATATAAATTCTAATAATGCAAGTTGCGAGACGTTTAAATCAAAATAAAATAAGCCTTCTCAAAATACAAAATTTTATTTTGAGAAGACGTATTTCATTAAGCTGCTACTTCTGATTTTTTATTATATGTTTCTTCTTCTAGTACACCTAGCTTTTTAGCAACTAATTTAGTAGTACTTGCTTGTACTATTAAAGTTACTAGTATTGTCATAAATACTACAGAAGATATTATTTCATATCCTTCTAATTTCATTGAAACTATTATACCTGATAATGCTGCTGGTATAACTCCAGTTTCTCTTACCCACATCATGAATAATCTATCTTTAAAAGTCCATTTAGCTTCTTTATCTAATGCTGTACAAATTAATACTACAAGTGGTCTTGCTATAAACATTAAGACAAGTACTACTAAAAGTGATGGTAACCAATATTTACCTAAAGCTTCTAAATTAACTTGTGTCCCAAGTACTACGAATATAGCCATACGAGATAATGACCCTATACTTTCTCTAAAGTAGTGTTCAGATTGAAAATCATTCTCTGGTATCCAAAGTCCGAATAACTTTCTATTTCCTGCTATAAGTCCAGCTATAAATACTGCCATATATCCACTACCATGTAAACGTAATGCAACTTCATAAGATAATGCAACTTTTAATATTGACATTATTGAAGCATATGAGTGGAATATTCCCCACTTCTTATCAGATATTAATAATGAGAAAATATACCCCATAAATATTCCTACAGCTACACCTACTACTGTAGATATTATTAATTCTTCAACACTTGAAGCTATTGAAAGTTTTCCAGATGTTATAATTCCAAGTATTGTACTAACTAATATAGCTCCTACCGCATCATTAAAAGCAGACTCACTAACTACTGTTTGCTTAATTTTATCTTTTATTGTTACTTGCTTAAACACTGGTATTAATGCTGCTGGGTCAGTTGATGCTATTACTGATCCTAAAAGTATTGCAGTAATCATAGGTAATGCAAATATTTTACTTGCAAAAAATCCTACTACTACAGCAGATATTATTACACCTATAGATGCTAATAATCCTACACTTATTTTAACTTTGTTTAATATTCTTAAATTTATTTCTCGTCCACCTTCATATAATATGAATGCTGAACCAAATGTAAGTATTAGATTATTTTCTACCGGAAATGCTTCTATACTTATTAAATTTAATAGCGATGGTCCAATTATAATTCCTGCTATTAAATATAGTATTACGTCTGGTATTTTCATAATTTCACTCAATTTACCTAAAACTATTCCTGTTATAGCAATTGCTGCAAATATTAATAATAAGTTATTAGTTGCAATTGCCTCTACTGTATTTTCCATTTCTATCACCTCTTAATTAATGTTTCTTATGTTAAATTTTTTTAACATAAATTCAACAGGACTTATTATATTCCTTTTAATTTATACAGTCAACCACCTTCATTTTATGATAACGTTTTACATTTTAAATTTTAATAGATAAATTTATCCCAATAAAAAAAAAGATATTCCTTTAAAATATTGGAATACCTTTATCTTTTCATTTTGATGCTTGTATGTTTCAACTTTTATTAATTTTTTATATAATTAATTGAATAGCTATAGAAATTAGTGTTATTAATTAATTCTATTAAAACTTCATACGGTGATTAATTTATAATACTAAAAAGGATATAGGTAAATTTATTTTCACACAAATCTATCTATATCCTCGAAAATTTTTAATTAGTTTTTAAAACTTGATTTGCAATATTTGATGCATGATCTGAAACTCTTTCTAAATTAGAAAGTAAATCTAAATAAATTACTCCTGCATCTATTGTACATCTTCCTTCATTTAATCTATCTATATGGTGTTTTCTAAAAGCTTTTTCCATAGCATTAACATCTTTCTCAGATTCTAATATTTTATTTGCTAATTCTAAATCATTAAGATTTAAACATATTAAAGATTCCTTGAAATTATTCATTACTTTATTATAAATGTTATTAATTTCATTTATAGCATGCTCTGAGAAATCTACGCCTAATTCAATTGAATCCTTAGCAAGTTCAGCTATATTTTCAGCATGATCTGAAACTCTTTCGATATCATTTACTGTATTAAAAAGTATATCTGTTTTATATCTTTCATTATTATTTAAAGGTGATTTAGATAATTTTAGTAAATAATTTAAAATATCTTTTTGAAGTTTGTTTACTATTTTTTCAGATTCAAATGACTTATTTATATTTTCGCTTGATTTATCTAAAAATCCACTCATGGCATTATCTAATGAATTTGTAGCTTTATGTCCCATTCTTAAAACTTCTTTAATAGTATTACCTAAAGCTATAGATGGAGTCTCAAACATTCTATCATCTAAGTATTTTGTAGAAGCAGAATTCTCAGCTTCTTTATCAGATTGAGGAACAAGCTTAATAGCAAGCTTCACTATATACTTAGCAAAAGGCAATAATATTATTACGTTTAAAAGATTAAACATTGTATGAGCATTAGCAATTTGTCTAGCTGTATTTGTTGGATCTAAATGAGTTACTATTGCCATAATAGGTCTATTTAAAACTATCATAAATATTAAAGTACCTAAAACATTAAAACATAAATGCATTACAGCAGCACGCTTAGCATTTGCAGTAGCTCCAATACTTGATAAAAGTGAAGTTACACAAGTTCCTATATTATCACCATAAAGAATAGGTAATGCAGATGATAAAGGTAATAGTCCTTCAGAAGCTAGGGCAATTAGCATTCCCATAGATGCACTTGAACTTTGAACGATACCAGTTATTAAGAAACCTGCAAGTATTCCTAAAATAGGGTGAGAACCAAAGTATAGTAATGCATCTCTAAATGCAGGTAATTCAGCAAGTGGTTTAACTGCATCTTTCATAAATTCCATACCAGTGAATAACATACCAAACCCTAATAAAATTTCAGCAATATGTTTATTTTTTTGACTCTTTGAGAATAAATATAAAATTATACCTAAACCTAAAGCTACAGGAGCAATACCTTCTAAATTAAAAGATACAAGTTGTGCTGTAACAGTTGTCCCTATATTTGCACCCATTATTACTCCGATAGCTTGGCTTAAACTCATGATACCTGCATTTACAAATCCAACTACCATAACTGTAGTTGCACTAGAACTTTGTATGATTCCTGTTACCACTACCCCGACCAAAACGCCCATAAGAACATTACTTGTAAGTAGTTCAATGATTTTTTTCAATTTATTTCCGGCAGATTTTTGAAGACCTTCTCCCATTAAGTTCATACCATAAAGGAAAAGTCCAAGACCTCCCATAAGACTTATTGCTATATCCAACTTCATTTCCTCCTTAAGAATGTTTTATTTTAATAGTCTTTTGTGCGACTTTATAAAATTATTATGTCTATAATTAAAGAATATCAAACTTTCAAAAAAAAATAATTAAATTAATGTTAAGTAAAGGTTAATACAATGTTAAATTTTAAGATTGTGATAAAAATATGTTAAATTTGGTGTGTTTTTGAAAATGTAATAAATTTAGAAAATATGTTATAATTTAACAGTAATAAAGTTAATTTATTTTAAGGAGGAAATGATTGTTGAAAAAATTTATAATGGTTATAGCATCAATTTTTTGGGCCGGAGCATTTATCGCAGGAAAATTTTCTATAAAAGAATTTCCAATAATATCTCTAGTATTTTTTAGATTTCTTTTTGCAACTATATTAATATTTCCAATAATGATAAAAAGAGAAAAAAATTGGAGAATAACAAAAGATGACTTCCCTATTTTTTTAAAACTAGGAATCATAGGTATGATAGGATATCATATATTTTTCTTTATATCATTAAAATTTACTACAGCGACAAATTCATCATTAATAGGAGCAACAAATCCAATTATAACAACTATTTTGGTATGGCTTTTATTAAAAGAAACTATAGAAAAAAAACATATTTTATCAATTTTATTATCTTTTTTAGGTGTAATATTAATTGTAACAAATGGAAATTTAACTACATTAAATAATATAAATGTAAATAAAGGCGATATCATAATGCTAGTAGCTGTACTTTGTTGGGCTTTATATTCAATTATATCTAAAAAAGCACTAGAAAAATACAGCCCATTAAAAGTAACAAGTTATTCATTTTTAACATGTGTTTTAATACTTTTCCCATTCATATTTATAGAAAATCCAACAGAATATCTAGGTAATATAAGTGTTAATGGTTGGTTATCAGTACTTTATATGTCTATATTTGCATCAGTATGTGGGTATTTGATACAACAAATATCTATAAAAAATATAGGTCCATCAAAAACAAATATGTACATAAATCTAGTTCCAGTTTTCTCTATGATATTAGCTACTATTATTTTAGGTGAAAGTGTGAACTTTATAAAAATTTTAGCAGCAATTTGTATTATAAGTGCTATACTTATATCAAATATACAAATAAAAAAGAAAGATCAAGTTGAAGAAACAGAGAAAAATATATTAAAATAATGTATAGTTGTGACTAAAGAGCTATCTTAAAATAAAAAATTTTGAGATAGCTCTTTTATATTTTAAGTGTATTTTTAAAAATTAAATTGACAAAAAAGCTATATGTTATATAATTTAAATGTAAACCAAATCAATACTAAAGGTTAACTTAAATACATATAATATCAGTAAAATATATAATAGGAGGGTAAATTAAAATGAAATTTTTAACTAAAGATTTGATTATCTGTTCAATATTTGCAAGCATAACAGCTATACTATCACAAGTATCAATCCCAATACCATTTACAACTGTACCACTTACTATGCAAGTTTTTGCGGTAGCCTTAGCCGGAGTAGTATTAGGTGCAAAAAGAGGATTTATATCACAAATAGTATATGTATTTATCGGTTCTATAGGAATACCAGTTTTTGCTCAAATGAGTGGAGGAATAGGTGTAGTACTAGGCCCAACAGGAGGTTTTATATTAGGCTTTCCATTAATGGCTTTAGTTGTAGGTTATTTCTCAGAAAAATTTAAAAATCCAATATATATATTGCTAGGAATGATAGTTGGATTATTAATAGATTATACTATAGGTACAATAATGTTTTCAGTTATTACTAAGATGACTTTTAATCAATCTATTATGGCTTGTATAGTACCATTTATCGCATTAGATTTTATGAAAATATTATTAGCAACAACAGTAGGCATAGGAGTATCTAAACGAATAAAGGTGAGTTTAAAATCATATTAAAAATAAGACCACATCATATATTATGTATAAGAGCTTATCAAGGAATAGGATATAGCGAAGAATTTAATGCTGGTATGAAAAAAGTAATAATTGAAATAGGAGCATACAATAAAATTTTTAATGATAAAAAAATAAACGATAACACTAAAGTTAAAGTTATTTTTTCATTGGACAGTATATGCGAAAAATGTCCAAATAATGAAAATAAAAATAAATGTGTAACAGAAGAAAAGGTAAAAGAATTAGATTTAAAAGTTAGTAACTATTTTAATATAAAAGAAGAAATATATTGTTATAATGAATTAGAGGATATGGTTTTTAACACAATTACCGAAGGAATTTTTGGTAATATATGTAAAAATTGTAGTTGGTATCAATCAGCAGATTGTAAATCTTTTATAGTTGAAAAGTAAAATTGCATGTAGTTAAAAATTTTTTTAATATAACAGTCGAAAATATAAATTTATTATGTACTTACTTACATAGTTTATATTTTCGACTTTTTTTAATTTTAGTCAATTATTAATCTTATAATATCACCATTATTTCTTTCCATATATGCAATTTCTCCAACTAAATTATATTCAAATGCCTGTATTAACAAGTTTAAAAGTTTATCACTATCAATAATATCATCTTCGCCATTAAAAAAATCTATAGTGTTATTTTTAATCATTTTTTTCACAAAATCCATTGGTAACTTTATATGTATTTTGTCTCCCATATGAGATTTAATTCTAATCCTTAAATATCTTTCATCATAACTTCTATAATCTTCTTTAGGCACAGTATCATCCCCCATTTTAATAATTAAATTTTCATATATATTTTTATTCAATAGTTATTAATATTCTATTATGTTATTTAATATTATAAAAATTTAAAACATATTATATAAAAAGAGGTTGTTTTAAAATTTAATAATTTTAAAACAACCTCTTTTACGTTATAATACTTTTATATTATCATCAATATTTATAATTCCTTCTTTTATAACTTTTACAAAAATTCCTTCTCTAGGCATTACACAATCACCTGTAATTTTTTTTATTTCGCACCCACCATGACATTTTTTACCTATCTGAGTAACTTCAAGTTCACACTCTCCAATTTTTAATCTAGTACCAATTTGAAGTTTATGAACTTCTATTCCTTCTGTTGTTATATTTTCAGCAAAATCCCCAAATTTCAAACTACTAAATCCTTTATCTCTCATTTTATCTATGCTTTCATTTGCAAGTAAACTTATTTGTCTATGCCAATTTCCAGCATGAGCATCTCCTACTATACCGTAATCAACTTTAATTTGTGCATAATTTACAGGAGTTTTTACTACTCCTTTTTTTTCACTTATATTTATAGACAATACTTTAGCCATTAATCTTTCCCCCATATGATTAAAATTCAAAATCGCCTGATTTCCCACCTGTTTTTTCTACTAAATGAATATCACTTATTACCATTTTCTTATCTACAGCTTTGCACATATCATATATTGTAAGTGCTGCCGTAGTACAAGCATTTAATGCTTCCATTTCTACTCCCGTTTTTCCTAAACACTTACAAATTGCATATATATTTATAGAACAATTTTCATCGTCTATTTCAAATTCTAAATCACATCCTACTAAATTAATTTGGTGACACATAGGTATGTTCATAGATGTATTTTTTGCTCCCATAATTCCCGCAACTTGAGCTACTGATAATACATCTCCTTTTTTTATTTGTCCATTTTTAATTTTATCTAGGGCCTCTTTACTCATAGTAATCTTTGATTTAGCTATTGCTTTTCTTTTAGTATCATTTTTTTCACTTATATCTACCATTTTTGCATAACCTTTTTCATTTATATGAGTTAACATTTTACCCTCCAATTTCATACATCCTTCTATTGGTATCACTACATTGATTTTCTATCAAATGATGCTTCTGTGGTTTATTTAATATAATTTCCTTCATAACTTCTCTAAACAACATCGGTCTATTAATATATTGTTTTATATCTATTTCTTCTTTAGAATGTAAGCATAATTTTATTGTTCCACTAGATGTAACCCTTATACGATTACAATTTTGGCAAAACGAACAACTAAGTGGTGCTATTACACCTACTCGTCCTTTTGCCCCGCTTAACATATAATGCTTAGCTGTTGTGTTTTCATTTGTCTGAACTTTATACAATTCTTGCATACTGTCTATAATTTCGCCAATATTAAGGTATCCTCTCTTATAAATTGGTTGAGCTTCCCCTATTGGCATTAATTCTATAAACCTAACATCTATAGGATTAAATTTAGTCATTAATATAAAATCATATATCTCATCATCATTAAAATCATTTATAACTACGCAATTAATCTTAACTTTTATTCCTAACCTCAAACAAGTATTTATAGACTTTAATACTTCTTTTAAACATCCACCTCTTGTTATAGTCTTATATTTATACTCTTTTAATGAATCTACACTAATATTAACTGTTCTTAGACCACTTTGCTTTAATTGAGTAGCTATATCACTAAGACCTATTCCATTAGTAGTTATACCTATATCATCTATATTACATTCATATTTAGTAAATGCTATAAGCTCACTTAAATTAGGATGAAGAAGTGGTTCTCCTCCTGTGAATCTTACCTTCGTTATACCTAGTTCTGACATAGACTTTATAATAAACTTATAGTCCTTGGAACTTAGATTATTGTTAATATAATTTTTTTCAAACCTAACATTCGGTGGCATACAATAAATACACCTTAAATTACACTTATCTGTAAGTGAAATCCGAAGATAGTTTATATTTCTTCCAAACTTATCTATCATTCTAGCTACCCTCTTTGCCTATTTTTTTACATAATAATTATATACTATTATATACTATTTTTTTAGATTAGTGGCACATTCTGTAGCTTCTCCTCTTAAAATTTCTATACCATGGTCTAAAGTGTCTATTATAAAACCTAAATTTTCAATTGCTCCCTTTGGACTACCTGGTAAATTTATTATTATAGTATTATTTCTTATCCCACTTACTCCTCTACTCAAAATAGCTTTTGGGGTTATTTCTGAAGATTTCATTCTCATATATTCACTAATACCAGGAATTTCCTTTGATATAACTTGTTTTGTAGCTTCCGGAGTTATATCTCTTTTAGCAAATCCAGTTCCTCCATTTGTTAAAATCAAATCAACTTTATTTAAATCGCAAAGCTCAATAAGTTTATCCTTTAACATTTTTTCATCATCAGGTATTAAAACATAATCAGTTACTTTATATCTCCCACCATATTCAATATATTCTTTTATTTTCTCACCTGTAATATCTTCTCTTTTACCTTCATATCCTTTATCACTAAGTGTTATAATAGCAGTTTTAAACATTTTACTACCTCCATTAATACTTGTTATTTACTTATATATTTTTTCATAATTGTTTTTATTTAGATTTTATTCTACAATAGAATCTTTAAATACCCTTATATTTATAAAATTCTTTACTATATAATATTTATATATTATATACAAATACTCCTTTTTACTTTAAATAATTTATTTATAATTTCCTAAAAATTAAAAAAGTTGCCTCTATAAATGATTTCAAATCATTTTGAGACAACTAATAAATTCAACTAATATTTCTTATATTTATCTAAATTCTCTTCTTTGATTTCTTTTCTTCTTTCAACTATTTTTACTATTATTAGTATAATACTACCAACAACAATAATAATTGGAACCCCTATAGTTAAAATAACAGCTAAAATCAAAAAAATATTACTCCACATCTTCTATTACAACTCCAGTTCCGTATGCAAGCATTTCTGCTGCTCCTTGCATGACAGCTGCTGATGTTAATCTAAATCCTATAATTGCATTAGCTCCTTGACTCTCTGCATCTTCTACCATTCTACCTATAGCTATTTGTCTTGCCTCTGTAAGCATTTCTCCATATCCTGTAAGTTCTCCACCTACTAATTGTTTAAAACTCGCTCCTATATCTTTACCTACATGCTTAGCTCTTATAGTGCTTCCCTTTACTAAACCTGTAATCTTAGTTATTTTTTTACCTGGGATTTCATTTATTGTTACTATTAACATATCTCTCATATACTCCAACTCCTTTTAAATTACTTTTTACTTATTATATCATATTTGGTAATTTTAACATATTTTATTATATCAATTTTACTATATTATATTGCTATTTTTTGTAACTTATAATTTAAATAAATATATTATATATCATGGGGGTGTAGTTATGTCAGATTTAGGTTTGCTTCAAACTCTTATAATAAGTTTTATTTTTACTTTAGATTCTTTTTTTGTATCTATCGCTTATGGTATGTCTAAAATGTCTTTTAAGAAGATTTTAACTTTATCTTCTTTGGTTAGCCTATTTTGTATTAGTAGTATATTGTTTGGTTCATTTATAGGTGATTTATTACTGAAAAATAATTATATATATACGCTTATAGGTACTATCTTATTTGGGATAGGATTTAATACTATATTTCAAAAAAAACAAGAACAAATATTTAAAAATTTAACTTTGTTTAATATGACCTTGTTCGCTTTAAGCTTGAGTATAGATAGCTTTTCTGTATCAATAGCACTTTGTTCTCAATATAATATTACTTATTTAAATATTTTTATATTTGCATTTATTTCATTTGCAATGACACTTTCTGGATTGCTTTGTGGAACTTTTTTATCATCTAAGACTAATACTAAAAATACAAATGTATTCCAAGGTATTGCTATGTGTATTATTTCATATAGAATGCTCTTAAAAATAAGATAACTTTCTATATATAAACTGAAAATATAAGCTCTATTTATAAAAAAATATGCTAATAACTAGAACTTATATTTTCAATTTTTTAATTGTTTCTTACTTAAATAAACTAAAGTCATATCCAATATTCAATTTCATATCTTTAGCTTTTTTTAATATAATTTCATTATAGCTATCCTTTTCAAATAATATATTATTTATATCTAAAAGTTCCATTTCCTCTAATATCGAATATATCTTTAATGATTCTTCTACTATAACTACAATATCTACATTATATGGTACATCCTTTAAACTTTCGTATATGTCAATTCCATCTATACAAGCCTTTTCATCACTTATTCCAACTACCTTACGATTTTTTTTTGCAAGTATTTTTATTATATCGTAAACTTTACCTTCATTGTCAGTATCTTTTATTACAACTGCCCATGAATTAAATTTTTCTAAATTCATATAATCTCCTCCAAATGAATACTTTTATTTTTATAAATTTAACTGATTATAATCCTCTACAGTATTTATATTATCAAAGCATTTTTTTTTATTATCGAAATATAAGAATTCTTTATCTATCTTATCTATAAAGTTTAATAATTTGTATTCGCCTACGTCTATACAATTCTTTACTATATTCAGTATATTTTTTTTATATCCTGAGCATAAAGGTTGGATTTGTTTATCAGTAATAGATATAATACTTTCTTTACTCATCTTACTTCCTATGGCATTTAATACTTCACTATTTATATATGGCATATCACATGCTACTACTACTATATCATATTTTGAATAATTTAAAGCCGTATAAATTCCACCTATTGGACCTATATCTTTTATTATATCAGAATATACTTTTATATTATATTTTAAGTATGGATCTTTATCATTAGCTATTATTATTATTTCTTCAAAATTTTCAAAAGCATTCATTGCAATTTCTATGAATAAAGATTCTTTAAACTTTAATAAAGCTTTATTTTTTCCCATTCTGCTGCTTTTTCCACCTGCTAATATTACTCCTGTTTTTTTTATTAAAATCACTCCTTATTTTTAAATCTACTTTAATTATATCAATACTATTTTATATTTTAATATATTTCTATTCAAACATCTGTATTATATTTTCTCTAAACTTTTTAAGTGTTTCTTTTCTATATTGCAGGTAGTCATTATATCCATAAAATTCTCTACATATATAATTTACAATTTCATGTGCTAAGGAATTTATTTTTTCCAAATTATAATCATACATAGTTTCAACACTATCAGCCTTAACTATACCCTCTGATATACAATTATAAATATCATTTATTATATTTTCTCCATCATTTTCAAAACTGGACATAATTTGTTCTTTGCTATCGTTTAACATTACTCTATCTTTTATAAATTTAATAAAATTTTCAAAATCTTCTTTATTATTACGTGGCTCTATTTCAAATAAAATTCTAAAAAATAAATTCCAAGGGAACTCATTGTTTAATTTACTTTTTATATATTCTCCTAATTTTTCACAAAATTCATCTTCAAATACAGGTTCATCTTCAAATGTAATTGATTGAGTAAAGTCTATATCTTTTTTAGTAATTTCATTAAGTCTAGCTAGTCCATCAAGCATAAGATCACCAAAAACTTCTTCATGATTTTCTTTTTTATTAAAAGAGTAACTTAATATTGTCTCACATGGCTTTTTAAAATCAACTACAAATCCAATACTTTCTTTCATTTTTGCAGAAAAAGTATCATGAGCTATTTTAGATAAAACTTTTTCAAGTTCCTTTTTCCTTTCATCTATATTAGTCATCATTCCTGTTTGGAAGTTTTTATATATACTTAAAAGCTGATTATCTATCATTGCAAGGTTATTTTTTATAGATGTCATCATATCCTTTAAAAACCCATCTGCTAATAAATATGTACTATTTTTATAGATTATCTTATGTTCAATCTCACTCCAAAATATATTTACTAGAGATTTTATTTGTAGTTCAAATTTAATTTGTTTATCTAAATAAATAAATTCTCCATCTATTCTATATATTTCAAACCCATTTTTTTGCTTGCTTGGTTGTTTTTCGGATAATTTTAGTTTCAGATTTTTATTATCTTTGTTATAATAATAAATTTTATCGTCAGTTCTATTGAAATACCTCTTTAAAAGTCGATAAATTTTATTTTCATCTTCAATGAATCTACATTCAATTCTTATACCTATTAAATCTGATAAATTATGAATTAAATTACTCGCTTCATTATATTTATTTAAATATCTATTTCTAATTATTTTTTCTCTTAAACTTAATTCTGATTTTACTCTTGATGTAACATTAATGTATTCTTGATTTTTTCCTTCTAAAACCTGTTTAAAATATTCTTCTATTTCATCTGCTAATATTTCTAACGTTGAACTCATAGACCTCAAAATTTCTATTGATTCATCTATAAAGTCAAATTCTTTTAATCCCATATTTTCTCTCCTATTATTTTTACAAATATAACCAAATCTATTTTAACATTTTATTATATTATAAGTAAACTTACTACTTAAATACTTCACATACATTTCACATTAAATTTAATAGCTAAAAAAAGGCCTTTTAAACAAGACCTTTTTACTTACTCAAATAGAATTTTCAAATTTTTTTATTTATTTTAGCTGATATCTATCATTAAAAAATGACTTATATGCTAAATTTGATACTATAATTGCTGATATTGCCGTAGCTGACACTATCATAAAAGTTACCATAATTTGAAATTTAATCGCTAATAATGGTGATTGCCCTGCTAATATTAATCCTGTCATAGTTCCTGGTAATGAAACTATCCCCAATGTTTTTGCAGAATCTAATGTTGGTATCATTGCTGTTTTTATACATTCATTTATTATATCTTTAGATGCATGTTTTATCGAACTTCCTAAAGACAATTTAGCTTCGACTATCTTCTTTTTATTTTTAAATTCTGAGTTTATACTTCTATAACATAAATTTATACCTATCATCGAATTACTTACGACCATTCCTGATACAGTAATAACCTCATTAGGAACAAAATTTATAGCCTTCGATAATATTAATACTGACATTATTATAAATGTAGATATTCCTATAGCTATAAATGATATAAAAAAAGATTTATTTATATTTTCACTCTTTTTTACAGTATTACAAGATGCATTTGTGACTATAATTGTTACCATTATAATAATAAGTAACTTATTTTGAACTTTAAAAATGTACTCTAAAATATAACCTATTATAAAAAGTTGTATAATTGCTCTTAATACACTAACAATTATATCTTTCTCTAAATTCAAATTTTCTTTATAAGATATTATTATAGGAGCTAATAATAACACCGATGCGAGTACTAGCGATAGTGTCTTCATTTTAACTTACCTCCTCTACTAATTTACCTGACTCTATTTTTATACACTTACTTCCTATTCTGCTAAATTGTTGTATATCATGAGTTACCCACATTATACCTATTCCTTCTTCTTTCATCCCTAGTATCACATCTTCTACTTTCAATTTATTTTTTTCATCTAATGCTGATGTAGCTTCATCTAACAATAAAATTTTAGGTGGAATTAAAATACCTCTTATTATTGAGATTCTTTGCTTTTCTCCCCCTGATAATGAATGTATTTCTTTGTTTAAATAATCATTATTTAAATTAAATTTTTCCAAGAGGTTATTAATTCTTTTGTAATCTATCATTTTATTTCTAATGTTGTATACAAATTCAAAATTATCCATTACTGTTTTTCCAAATAAACAAGACTCCTGACTAATGTATGAAACTTCTCTTCTTAAATCATAAGGAAAATATTCATAATAATTTTTGTTTTCTAAAAAAATATCTCCTGCTGTTTGATTTATTAAATTTGCACAAATTTTAAGTAATGTACTTTTGCCACTTCCAGAATGACCTAATATAAAAATCAAATCTCCTTTATTAATTTTTATATTTATATTTTCTAGTATATTTTTTTCATTTGTTTTAAAACTCACATTAGTTAAACTTAATAAATCCATTTAACATTCCTCCATTTTATATTTTAAATCAGTAATATCGTTTTTCAATATCGAAATTCGATATCATAATTAAATAGTATCATATATACTCTCTAATAACAATAAAATCAATTAAATTTTAACCTCATTTTAATACAATAAATTAAAGGGATTGTCTAATTTAAACAATCCCTCTAATATTATATATACATTTTTAGTTCATTTAATTTCTCTTTTATATCCTTTAATACTATTTCTCCTTTTTGAGTTATACTATAGTATTTTCTTATTTTTCCATTTGTATTTACTTCTTCTTTTTCAATAAGTCCTGCTGATTCCATTTCCCTTAAAATGGGATATAGTGTTCCTGGACTTAATGTATACCCATGTTCTTTTAAATGTTCTATCATCCATATTCCATAAAATGGCTTTCTTCTTGTATGTTCAAGTATATGTATATATATAAAACCATTAAAAATCCTTCTTAATATCTTTTCTTCCAATACTTTCACCTCTTGCTCCCTATATCCTGTTGTTATCAATATATACAATTATATATTTACTTTAACAAAAAATAAAGAGAACAAAACTTACTTTATCTAAATTAAATTAACTTCTTCGTTATTTAATATTTTTTTTACTGTTCTCATAGAGCACATTTTTCCACACATAGTACAGCTATCTTCATTAAAAGGTCTTGACTCTTGTCTGTACTTTTTCGCTTTTTTTGGATCTATGCAAAGTTTGAACATTTCATCCCAATCTAACTCTACTCTAGCCTTGCTCATTTTGTTATCCCATTCACGTGCTCCATATACATTTTTAGCTATATCTCCCGCATGGGCCGCTATTTTAGTAGCTATTATTCCCTCTTTCATATCATCTAAATTTGGTAATCTTAAATGTTCTGCTGGTGTTACATAACATAAAAAATCTACCCCTTTAGAACTAGCCAATGCTCCTCCTATTGCACTAGTTATATGATCATATCCTGGTGCTATATCTGTTACTAAAGGCCCTAACACATAAAACGGTGCTTGGTGGCATAATTTCTTTTCTAATATCACATTTGCTTCTATTTCATCTATAGACATATGACCTGGTCCTTCTATCATAACTTGTACATTTCTAGCCCATGCTCTCTTTGTAAGTTCTCCTAAAACTATAAGTTCATCAATTTGAACTGAGTCTGTGGAATCTTGTATACATCCTGGTCTGCATGCATCACCTAAACTCACTGTAACATCATATTCTTCACAAATATCTAAAATCTTATCGAAATTTTTATATATAGGATTTTCTTTGTCATTTAGCTCCATCCATGCAAATAGTAAAGACCCTCCTCGAGATACTATATGAGTTAATCTATCATGATTTTTTATCTTATTACAAACACTTCTAGTCATACCTGCATGTATTGTTATAAAATCTACACCATCCATTGCATGTTGCTTTATTACATTTAAAAGTTCTTCTTCTGTTATATCTTTTAAATCTTTATCTAAAAATCCTACTGCATCATACATAGGTACTGAACCAATCATGGCAGGTGACATTTCTATTAACTTGTCTCTAAATTCTTTAGTTTTTCCATAGTTACTTAAATCCATTATTGATTCGACTTTCATATCTATTGCAGTTCTAACTTTTTCAAGCTCCAAATCTACATTTTTACAATCTCTTGAAATTCCTAGATTTACATTTATTTTTGTTCTTAGATTTTTACCTACACCTTCAGGACTAATTGATTTATGATTTTTATTTGCAGGTATAACTACTTGACCTTTTGATATTAATTCTCTTAATTTATTTACATCTATATTTTCTTTCTTTGCAACTATTTCCATTGCCTTAGTTGTTATTCCTTTGCGAGCTGCATCCATTTGTGTTGTATAATTCATTTTATCTACCCCCAAAATTATTTTAATATTAGGGTAATACTTATAAAGGGTTTAACTTTGCTTAGTATGATGTATATTTACTTTTGATGATTTCTCCTTGAATATTAAGATATAAACAAAAAAAATGCTCATCCTTATATTCAAGGAAAGCACCTTATATTTTTACGTATAAAAAAAAAGCATCTTATAATATCGTAAAATTATAACTAAAGCTTCCCTTCGCAAGCATTACCTTGATCAGGTTGTTAGGGTTCGTAAGTTGAGGCTTAATCTCTCAGCTAGCCAATTCTAGCTCCCCTAGCTCTAAATTTCTATTATTTACAATTTGAGTATAACACAGTAAAATTTATGCTTCAACATTATATTCCATTTTTTGTATTATAATTAAATTAGTTTTCTTATTTTTTTATTTTATAATATTTTTTTGTTGACTTATGAATATGCTAAGTATATAATTATATAGGTTTTCTTAAATACATAATATTTTAAACTGAATATATTTTATATACATTTTTTGTATATGAGTGTTGAACATCCACTTGAAAAAAACCTACAAGTGGATGTTTTTTTATGAAAATAACAATAAGTAGGAGGGATTTAATGATATCAAGCACTATATCAAATTTCAAAAAAGACAAAGAATTTTACAAGCACTTATTTTTAATTACATTACCCATAGCTTTACAAAATTTAATAACATCATCACTTAATATGTTAGATACTATGATGATAGGAAAAGTTGGTGAAATTGAGCTTGCTTCTGTTGGTATAGCTAATCAATATTATTTTCTATTTTCATTATTAGCAAATGGTGTAGCTATCAGTTCAGGAGTACTTATAGCACAATTATGGGGTAAAAAAGATACTCAAAATATAAAGAGAGTATTATCTAAATCACTATTTTATAACATAAGCTTAACTTTAATATTTATGGTATTAGGATTATCTATTCCCGAAAAAATAATAGGTTTATTTAATAACGACCCTACCGTAGTTAAAATAGGAGTTCAATACTTATATATAGTAGTTATAAGTTATATATTTACAACTATATCATTTACATTTGCAGCAGGTCTTAGAAGTATTGGAAATACCAAACTTCCTATGTGGGCTAGTTTTATTGGTCTTTTGATTAATGGAGTTTTAAATACTCTTTTAATATTTGGATTATGTGGTTTCCCTAAATTAGGTATAAGAGGAGCTGCAATAGCTACATTAATTGCTAGGTTAGTTGAATGTCTAATAGTTATTATATCTGTTTATACTAAAATAGACGTACTGAAAATAAAACCAAAATATGTATTTTCGCTACCAAAATCACTATCTTCTACTCTTTTAAAAGTTAGTTTACCAATTCTTTCAAATGAAGCTTGCTGGGCTCTAGGAAATATTACTTATACAGCTATCTATGCTAGAATAGGTACTAGTGCCACTGCATCTATTCAAATTTGTAGTACTATAATGAATTTATTTATGATAGTGGCATTTGGACTTTCAAATGCTGCTGTAGTTATAATTGGAAATGAAATTGGTGCAAGTAGAGAAAATAATGCTATTGAAGCTTCAAAGAAGATATCAAGCTTATCATTAAAGGTATCAGTTATATTATCTATATTAATAGCTGTAACTGCTAAACCTGTAGTATCTTTCTTTAATGTTTCTAATGAAGTTAAAATTTCTTCTCAATATATTTTATATATATATGCCCTTGTAATGATAGTTAAAGTTTATAATGCTGTCATGATAGTTGGAATATTAAGAGGTGGTGGAGACGCTACTTACGGATCTGTACTTCAAGCACTTACTTTGTGGTTAATAGGTATTCCTTTAGCATTCTTTGCTGCATTCACCTTAAAACTACCTGTTTATGTAGTAGTTGCATTTACTGCAGTTGAAGAATTAACTAAGTTCTTTATAATGATAAAAAGATTTAAGTCATTTAAATGGATTAAAAACATGGTTAATGATGAATCTAATGTAGTTATTTAATTTACTTAAAAATAAAGGCTGTTTTAAAATTTTTAATTTTAAAACAGCCTAATTTTTTATTAATTGTTTTGTACATCTGGACTGTGATTATCCACCCTAACGAATTTTTTCACTATACTTGCATATATCTTATTAAATTTAATGTTCCTAAATAAAGTTGATACAAGTATTACTCCTAAAGCAAGACCTCCAGCACTAGATAATGTATTTATTCCACAATCTATAGCTTCCATATAATTTCCTCTTAAAAATTGATACATCGTATTATATACTCCATATCCAGGTACTAGAGGTATTAAACAGCACACACTTAATATTGTTGCTGGTGTTTTATATATTCTTGCACATACTTCACAATAAATACTAAAACAAATTGAAGCTATGAAAAATGCTGTACTTACCTTAAAATCAAATCCTAAGAAAAGTTTATATACAAACCAACTTAATCCGCCCCCAACACCTGCTACAACTAAATATTTACCTTTTACATTAAAAAGTACTCCAAATCCTACAGATGTAAGGAAGGCTGCTATTACTTCTAAAATCAAGCTAAATCCCCCCTAAATTAAAATATAAATGAAGTACTATACCCGTTCCAACCGCTATAGCAACTCCTACGAAAAATACTTCTGCTGCTTTTGTAAGTCCTGAAATCAACTGACCTTCTATTATTTCTCTAATAGAATTAGTTAAGGAAAGACCTGGTACTAAAAGCATTATACTTCCAGCGATTACTTTATCTATTTCTTTAATAATTCCAAAATCTAAAAGCACTAATGAACATATCGCTATAATTGCACCACAAATACTATTTATAAAAAACTCATTTAAAGAAGATTTTGCAAGTGCCATAATTATTAACTTTACTATAACTCCAACTATAAAAGATGATACTATATCGTTAAAATTACCCCCAAACAAAAGTGCAAATGCAGATGTTGCTATCCCTGATGCTAATAGCGTCATATTTACTGAATAATAATCATCAACACATAGTTTTTGTAATTCTGATTCACAATCTTCTAAGCTTAATTTTTCTTTATTTATTCTTCTTGATAAAGAATTAATATTATGAACTTTGTTTAAATCAGTTCCTCTTGAATTTATTCTTTTAACTACTGAATGAATTTTTCCTTGTATTGATACTGATACCATAACTGCTGTAGGTGTGGCAAACACATCTACTTCATCTACTTTAAACGCTTGGCATATTCTAGATATTGTCTCTTCTACTCTATAGGTCTCTCCCCCGCTCTGTAGCATTATTTTACCAGCATTGGATGAGAAGTTTAATAACCTGTTTATGTCCATAAAAACTCCCCTCTCTCTTATTACAATATTTTTCATTATAACATATTCATTAATACAAAATAAGCTATTTTAGCCAAAAAAAACACAAAGAATACGTTTTCATATTATTTGAAATAGTCTGTAAAACAAAAAAATTAGTTCTATTTTAATTAGAACTAATTTTTTTGATATCTATTTCTAGCAACATGCAATTCCTAATATTGCTGGACCTGTATGAGCACATATACAACTTCCCATTTTCACAGATATTATATCTGATATACTACATTGTTTATTTAATTCATTTTTTAATAATTCAATATCTTTATCATTATCTCCGCATCCGATTACTACTTGTTTACCATCAAGATCCACTCCGTGATTATTTTTTATACTCTCCACTAACTTTGATATAACTTGTTTCTTACCTCTAGCTTGACTATTTAACTTTATATATCCTTCTTCTATTCCTAAAATTGGTTTTATATTAAGTAAATTACCTATGGTAGCCTTAGCTAAAGATAATCTCCCACCTTTTTGCAAATATTCTAAATTATCTACCGTGAAAAGAACCGATATATTTTCTTTTATGTATGTTATATGTTCTATTATTTCTTCGATAGTTCTTTCTTCTTTTAATAATCTAGCTGCTGACAATACAATTGCACTCATACCAATAGATGCTGATAAACTATCAAAAGTATAAATTTCTCCATCTATGTCATTCTTTGCCATTACTGCGCTTTGATATGTTCCTGACATATTAGAAGAACCACCTATATATAAAATTTTTTTACCTTCTTTTATGTATTTTTCGAACACTTCTCTAAAGTGAGCATATGTTACTTGTGATGTTTTTGGAAGAACTTCGTTCTCCCTAAGCATCTTATAAAATTCCTCTTTCGTTATATCTATTCCGTCCATATATTCTTTATCTCCAAAAACTATACTTAAAGGTACAACATCTATATCATACTCATTTATTAATTTTTGTGGTATATCAGCTAATCCATCACAAACTATTTTAAAATTATTCATATATCCTCCATTGTTACTTTCATTTTAACATTTTTATTTATATTAGTTATTATTACCTAATCTTAATAAATTATCATCATTTTCCTTAAATTTCAATATTTTACAAAATTATTTATTTTTAATTTTCATAATTTATGTCTTCTAAATATTTTTCAAGTATAACAGCTCTAATACTTTCATATTTAACATATTCCGGTAGATGCTTTTTTATAGCACTGATTTTTTCATACCCTAAGTCTTTACATACATCTAAAATCAATACTTTTTCTTCTTCATTATAAAATTCTTTTAAGTCTATTTTGAATTTAATTTTATTTTTATCACTTATATAATCACATACATATCCTAATACTGTAGATATTGGACTTTCTATATCTTCAGATACTTCTTTTACAGTTTTACCTTCATTCAATAGATCTAATGCTATTTCATTATTCTTTCTGCTTTCTCCATCTATAATCAATTTTAATCTTTTTTTATCTTCCCACTTAATTTCTATATTATTTTCTTGAACGTATTGATTTATTATTTCTAAAATTGCCTTTCCATATTTACTGATTTTAACAGGACCTATTCCTGATATATCATTTAAATTATCTTCATTTTGAGGATATCTACCACTTATTTCTTTTAATGAATTCTTTGAAAGTATATTATATGAAGCTACCCGTTCTTTTTTTGCACAAGAATATCTAAACTCCTTAAGTTTTTCATACAATTTTTCATCTGTTTTTACAAATAAATATTCTTCATCTTTATTATTATTTTGATTTTTAATTTTATCATTATTATCATTCTTACTAATGTTATTTTCTGTAATATATTCAAGTATTATATTTTCAAATAATTCACCGTATTTTTCGTACTTAATTTCACCTACTCCAGATATAGCAATCATCTCTTCTTTATTAGTAGGATATTTACTTGACATAGCTTTTAACACCCCATCTCCAAATATCATATACGGGGCAATTGACTGCTCACTTGCAATTTTACGTCTTAAATCTTTTAATAATTCATATAAATTATCACTTATGTTTAGAGCCTTAGTAACAACAACTTCTTTAAATTCCACTTTTAAGTTGCCTTTTATAACATCCGCTGATAATTCATTTAACCTTATAGTTGGATAACTTCCTTTGAATCCCAAAGTTTCAACTAAATCTAAAAATCCATGAGATACTAATGTATTTATAAATGTTTTTAAATCTTCACTTGAATAATCTTTCATAATTCCATATGTTGAAAGACTATCAAATTTAAATTCTAAAACTTTTTTATTCTTAGAGCCTCTTAACACATCTACTATCATATTTATACCATAACTTCTTTTCATTCTAGCTATACAAGATATCACCTTTTGTGCATCTAAAGTTTTATCAACTATTTCACCTTCATTTAAACAGTTGCTACAATTATCACAATTATCATTTATAGTTTCTCCGAAATAAGATAATATACTTTTTCTATAACAGTCATTACTATACACTAAATCAACCATACTTTGAAGTTTTTTATGTTGAAATAACTTTCTTTGTGGATTTTCTATACCTATATCAATTAAATATTTTTGTATATGTATATCTCCTGGAGCAAACAATAATACACATTCACTTTTTTCACCATCTCTACCTGCTCTACCTATTTCTTGATAGTAATTTTCTATACTTTGAGGCATATTATAATGTATTACCCATCTAACATTAGGTTTGTCTATACCCATTCCAAAAGCATTTGTAGCTACCATTATATTTATACTATCATTTATAAATTCTTCTTGATTTGACTTTCTTATTTCCTGCGATAAACCAGCATGATATCTTTGCACTGAGACATTTCGCTTTAACAGACCTTCGTATATATTTTCAACTTCTTTTCTAGTAGCTGCATATATTATTCCAGATTCATCTTTATGATTTTGTACATATTCAAGAAGGTATCTATTTTTATTAGATGATTTGACTATATTTATAGATAAATTTTCTCTATCAAATCCAGTTATATATGAGTCTGGATCTTTCAAACTTAATATTTTTATAATATCTAATCTTACTTCATTGGATGCTGTTGCCGTAAAAGCAGTAACTATAGGTCTATTATCTAATGAGTTTATAAATGAATTTATTCTTGTATAGCTTACTCTAAAATCATGTCCCCATTGAGAAACACAATGTGCCTCATCAACAGCTACCTGACTTATATTTTTACTTTTTATTATCTCTACAAATTCAAAAGTATCTAATCTTTCTGGTGCTACATAAATTATTTTATATTTATCATTTTTTATATTTTCAATTACATCATTAAATTCCTTTGCTCCTAATGAACTATTTATAAAAGTTGCATCAATCCCTACCGTTTTTAGAGCATCTACTTGGTCTTTCATTAACGATATTAGAGGTGATATTACTATAGTTATTCCTTCTAAAATCAGAGCTGGTATTTGATAACATATTGACTTTCCACCTCCTGTTGGCATGATTGCAATAACATCTTTTTTGTTTATTATTGAATTTATTATTTCTTCTTGTCCACTTCTAAAACTTGTATATCCATAATATTTTGATAATATATCTAAAGGTTTTATATTCATAAGTTACACTCCTTTTTTCGAACTAGCGTTTGTAATTATAGTCAATGTATGACTTATATATTCCAATATTGTTATAAATCACTTATTCTATATTACCATAAATAGCTTATTTAAATTGGCTTATTATATATTGTCATAAATTTCATTTGCCAAATTAGTTTTTGTGTGTTACATTTTAAATATAATTACATAGAAAATCTTCAGGGCAGGGTGAAATTCCCGACCGGCGGTAAAGCCCGCGAGCTAAAGTAAATTTAGCAGATTTGGTTAAATTCCAAAGCCGACAGTAAAGTCTGGATGAAAGAAGATATTATTAGGAATTAAGTATATTTCATGTTGCATTAAATTTTACATTAGTTTATTTTTTGTATGCAAATATAATAATTTCTTATTTTAGATACTTTTAAGCCCTGAGTTTGTCTTAGGGCTTTTTATATTGCGATTTTTTAACTTTAATAATAAAAGAAGGTGAAATAATTTGAAAGAAAATGATGTATTTTTTATGAAAAAAGCACTTAAGCTGGCAAAACTCGGCAATGGTTTTGTAAGTCCCAATCCTCTTGTTGGTTGCATTATAGTAAAAAATAATAAAATAATAGCTACAGGATATCATCAAAAATTTGGCGAAAATCATGCTGAGGTAAATGCAATAAAAAATTGTACTGAAAACTTAGAAGGCTCTACCCTTTATGTAAATCTAGAACCTTGTTGCCATTATGGAAAAACTCCACCTTGTGTAGATATCATTATTAAAAATAAAATAAAAAAGGTTGTAATTTCTACACTAGATCCAAATCCTTTAGTTTCTGGATGTGGTGTAAAAAAATTAAGAGATAATAATATTGATGTAGAAATAGGTATTTTAGCTGAGGAAGCATTAAAACTAAATGAAGTATTTTTTCACTATATAAAAACTAATAAGCCTCTATGCATAGTTAAAAGTGCTATTAGCTTAGATGGAAAAATTGCTACAAAATATAATGAGTCTAAATGGATTTCAAATGAAAAATCTAGAAATTTAACTCATCAATATAGACATAAATATCAATCTATAATGGTTGGAATTAATACAGTTATAAATGATAATCCTTTATTGACTTGTAGGTTAAGTAAAAATGTATCTCATCCAATAAGGTTAATTATTGATACTAATTTAAAAATACCTATAACTAGCAATGTAGTTAAAGATAAATCTTCTAAAACTATAATATTTACTTGTAACAATGATACTTCAAAAATAAATATCCTAACTAGAGAATGTGTGGATATTATAATTTGTCCTATAAAAGACAATAAAGTTGATTTAGACTTTGTAATAAAAAAATTAGGTGATTTAAATATATCATCAGTTTTAGTTGAAGGTGGGGGTAACTTAAACTTCAGTTTATTTAAATCTAATTTAGTAGATAAATTAAAATTATTTATATGTCCTAAAATTATAGGTGGAATTAAGTCTCCTTCTTTCGTATCAGGTGATGGTATAGATAAATTATGTGATGCTACTAATTTATTCATCTATAACATTAAATCAATAGAAAATGATATTTTAGTTGAAGCTGATGTCTTAAAGGAGGTCTAAATGTTTACAGGAATAATTGAAGAAATAGGAATTGTAAAAAAAATAACTGCTACTAAAAAAAGTGGAGAAATAACTATATGTGCAAAAAAAATTCTAGACGATTTAAATTTAGGAGATAGTGTTTCTATAAATGGAGTTTGTCTTACAGTTAATGATATAAAATCATCTGAATTCACAGCTGATATTATGATGAGTACCATAAAATGTACGAATTTAGGTAATTTAAATCCAAATGATAATGTGAATTTAGAAAGGGCTATGCGCTTGTCATCTAGGTTTGGTGGTCACATTGTTACTGGTCATGTTGATACAACTGGTATTATTACAAATATTGAAAAAGTAGAAAATTCAATATTACTCACTATAAAAACAAATAATACTTTTTTTGAGAATTTAATTTTAAAAGGCTCAATTACTATCGATGGAATTAGTTTAACAATTTGCTTTATGGATAAAACCTGTTTTAAAGTATCTATTATCCCTCATACACGAGAAAATACTACTTTAGCAAGCAAAAAAATAGGTTCTGTTGTAAATCTTGAAGGTGATATTGTAGGTAAATATATTAAGAATTTTCTTAATTTTGAAAACAGTAAATCTATTATATCTTCAAATATAAATAAAGATTTTCTATTTGAAAATGGTTTTAATTAAAAATTTTAAGGAGTGATTTTATGTTTAATACTATCGATGAAGCTATAGAAGATATAAAAAATGGAAAAATGGTAATTGTAGTAGATGATGAAAATCGAGAAAATGAAGGTGATTTATTAATGGCTGCACAAATGGCTACTCCACAATCTATAAACTTTATGGCTACTTACGGTCGTGGTTTAATTTGCCTTCCTGCTACAGAAGATAAATTTCGAAAAGTTAATCTTCCTTTAATGGTTACAAAAAATACAGATACTTTCCAAACTGCATTTACGGTTACTATAGATGGAATAAATACTTCTACTGGTATTTCTGCGTATGAGAGATGTGAAACTGTCAAATTATTTTGCAATGAGAATTGTACTATAGATAATTTAAAAACTCCAGGTCATATATTTCCTTTAATGGCTAAAAACGGAGGAGTATTAGTTAGAAATGGCCATACTGAAGCATCTGTGGATTTAGCTAGACTTGCTGGTTTTTCTCCTATTGGTCTTATTTGTGAAATAATGAAAGATGATGGGACTATGGCAAGAATTGATGATCTTATAAAATTTAAAGATATTCATAATTTAAAAATTATAACTATAAAAGATTTAATTAAGTATAGAAAAAAGAATGAATTAACTATAGATGAAATTGCTAGTGCATCTCTTCCAACTAAATATGGTGAATTTAAAATTATAGGTTATAAAGATATATACTCTAGTGATGAACACGTTGCTTTAGTTTACGGAGATATTAATATAGATGATGCTCTTGTTAGGATACATTCAGAATGTTTAACTGGAGATGTATTTAATTCATTAAAATGTGATTGTGGAAATCAACTAAATAAATCTATGGAAAAAATCCAACAAAATGGAAGTGGCATAATTATATACCTAAGACAAGAAGGACGAGGTATAGGTCTTTTAAACAAAATAAAAGCTTATCAACTTCAAGATAAAGGCTATGACACTGTAGAAGCAAATCTTCTTTTGGGCTTTGATGAAGATTTAAGAGACTTCTACTTCGCTGCTCAAATTTTAAAAAAATTAGAAGTTAAAAATATCAAGCTAATAAGCAACAATCCTGAAAAGTTTAAACAACTACAAGATTATGGAATAAATGTAAAAGAAAGAATTTCTATTAAAGAAGATATAAATAATTTCAATAAAAAATATTTACAAACTAAAAAAGAGAAAATGGGTCATATATTAAATATTATATAGGAGGTACCATCATGGTATTTGAAGGTAAATTAAATGGTAAAAATCTAAAAATAGGAATAGTAGTTTCGCGTTTTAATGAATTTATAACATCTAAACTATTGTCTGGAGCAAAAGATTGTCTTATTAGACATGAAGTTTCTGATGAAAATATAGAAATAGCTTGGTCTCCTGGAGCTTTTGAAATTCCTTTAATAGCTCAAAATTTAGCTCAAACTAAAAAATACGATGCTATAATTTGTCTAGGTTGTGTAATAAGAGGCGCTACATCCCATTATGACTATGTTTGTAATGAAGTCTCTAAAGGTATTGCTAAAGTATCATTAGACACTAATTTACCTATTTTATTTGGAATACTAACTACTGAGAATATAGAGCAAGCTATTGAAAGAGCTGGTACAAAAGCTGGAAATAAAGGCTATGATTGTGCTATGAGTGCTTTAGAAATGGCAAATTTAATTCAAAATATTAAATAATATCTTTATGTATTGTTTATTTTTATACTTATATATACATATATTTTAAATATCTATTATATAAATTTCAATCATCATTCTACAATATAATTAAGTAATATAAAATTTGCGGAGGTATATCTTATGCAACAAGAATTATATTTAGATTTAAATGATGAAAAATTAAAACTTATAAAAAAATATTCTTTAACTTTAAATGAAGATTTAATTTGGGAATGCAAACACAAAAAATATTCAACAGTCAAATATTTTTCTCATAAATTTGCAGTTAAGCATTCTACTCTTGCGCTTTTGTTTTATATATATAAACTTTGTTACGCTAAGATAAAATACTTTGAAAATAATTTCAATAAATTTGAACCGTATAAATTCAGTTATTTAGATGGATTTATTAATTGTGATTTGTACGATATGGAGTTTATATTACATAAACCCAGTAATATAATGATTGATTTAAGAAATTTACAAAATATAAAAAGTGTAGATAAGTTTAAAAATTTTTGTGATTATCTAGAAAGTTTTGAAAAAGCTGCCTTAATATGAAAACTTTCATATTAAGGCAGCTTTTTATTATATATTATCCTATTTTTTCTATTTCCAAATTTGTTTTCCATTCTGATATATTTTCAAGCCCTTCTATATTCGATGCATCAAATATAGGATCTTTTATACCAGCTTTTTTTTGTTTAGTATAATCTTTTAAAGCAATGAATGCGTACTTTCCTAAAAATGCGATTGCTATTAAGTTTATTATCGCCATTATTCCCATAGATAAATCTGCTAAGTTCCAAACTATATCAACTTGAGTTACTGACCCAAATAAAACCATTGCTATTACTAAAACTCTAAATATATTTAATATGATTTTGTTATTATTTATAAATTCCATATTTGATTGTCCATAATAATAATTTCCTACAATTGAACTAAATGCAAATAAGAATATACATACAGCTATAAATATACTACCTATAGGTCCTATATGATGATTTAATGCTACTTGAGCTAATTCTATACCTTTCAATCCTACAGTTGCATAGTCTGAGTATAAAAGTACCATAAAAGCAGTACAAGTACATATAACTATAGTATCTGTAAATACACCAAGTGCTTGTATTAAACCTTGTTTAACAGGATGTGTTACATGAGCTGTTGCAGCTGCATTCGGTGCACTTCCCATACCTGCTTCATTTGAGAATAATCCTCTCTTGATTCCTGTAAGAACCATTCCTCCAAACGTACCTACTGCCATTTCTCTAAACCCAAATGCACTTTCAAATATCATCTTTAACACATTTGGTAATTCAGTTATATTTAATGCCACTACTAATAATGCAACAAATATATATAAAACTGCAAATACTGGTACTATAAATTCTGATACCTTTGCAACTCTATGAACTCCTCCTAGTATTACTAAACCTGTTAACACAGCGATTACTATCCCTATTGTTAATCTACTTACTCCAAAAGCACTACTAAATGCTAATGAAACTGTATTTGCTTGAACTGCATTAAATACAAATCCATAACAAATTGTTATAAGAATTGAGAATAGTATTCCCATCCATCTCTTACCTAAACCTTGTTCCATGTAATATGCTGGTCCACCTCTAAAAGCATTACCATCTCTTACTTTAAATATCTGTGCAAGTGTACTTTCAACAAAACTTGATGCAGATCCTATTATTGCTATAAGCCACATCCAAAATACAGAACCAGGACCACCTGTTACAACCGCAATTGCAATACCTGCTATATTACCAGTACCAACTCTTGAAGCTGTACTTATACAAAATGCTTGGAATGAAGATATCTTCCCTTCTTTCTTAGCATCTTTAGAAGAACCATCTCCTAATAGTATGAACATTTCTTTAAAATATCTAAATTGAACAAAATTTGTTCTAAATGTAAAATAAACTCCAAGTATAATTAACATACCTATTAATATATATGTCCATATAAAATCATTAACTTGAAGAATTAATTGATTTAATGTTTCCATTTTAAATACCTCCTTCTATATTTTTAATAATTTATCGATTTTCAAAAATGAATAATATTTTTTTTAAATTTCAATTTACATTGATTATACGCTATTTTTAAATAAAATTCAATAGCGAAAATGCAAAATCATTTTTTATCGTTGCAAATTTTCAAATTTAGCATTATATTTTTTATTACCATTAAATTATTAATAATTCTTTATTTTGCTGTTTTACTTATTATTTCATTAAAAAATGTAGTAAAAATCACTGCTATATACTATATTTAAATATAGGGGGTGATAACTTTGGGAATACAACAAATAATAGCTATAATCATTTTCTTATTAGTCATGATTGCTATTGTGACTGAAAAAATTAATAGATGTGTAGCTGCGATGGGTGGAGCTTTATTAATGATACTATTTAATATACTCCCTCTAGAAAATAGCATTAGCCATATAGACTTCAATACTATCGGGGTGTTAGTTGGTATGATGTTAGTTGTAGCTGTAGTAAAAAATTCAGGTTTATTTGAATATGTAGCCATAATTACAGCAAAAAAATCTAAAGGAGATCCATGGAAAATCATGGTTTGCTTTATTTTAATAACAGCATCATTATCAGCTATTTTAGATAATGTTACAACAGTTTTACTTATTGGTCCAATGACTATTGTTATTACTCAAATATTAGAACTAAATCCAATTCCTTATTTAATAACACAAATAATTGCATCAAATATTGGTGGTACATCTACCTTAATAGGTGACCCTCCTAATATTATGATTGGGAGTGCAGCTAATCTTAGTTTTACTGATTTTTTAATTAATCTAGGTCCTATTGTTATAGTAATACTATTTATCACAATAATATGTTTTAAGTTTATTTATAAAGATAAACTTATAGTAGATGATAAAGCAAAAATAAAAATTTTAAATCTTGATGAAAAAAAAGCTATTAAAGATAAACCATTACTTATAAAAAGCCTTTTAGTAATGTTTTTTATACTTTTAGGTTTTATGTTCCATAGTGTAATTCATTTAGATTCTTGCGTTGTAGCATTACTTGGGGCAACTATTCTTTTGATTATTGGAAAACAAGATGTCGAAGAAATTATATATAGTATAGAATGGCCTACAATAGCATTCTTCATAGCATTATTTGTAGTTGTTGGCGGATTAGAAGAAGCTGGTATAATTCATAAACTAGCTACAGTTTTAATAGATTTAACAGATGGGCATATTATGCTTACAACTTTGATAATTTTATGGCTCTCAGCAATTATATCTTCATTCTTAGACAATATACCATTTGTAGCTACACTTATTCCTCTTATAATGACCATGTCTGCTGAAGGAGTAAATGTAATGCCTTTATGGTGGGCGACTTCATTAGGTGCCTGTCTTGGGGGAAATGGTACTTTAATAGGAGCTTCTGCTAACGTTGTTTTATCTAGTGTCGGTCAAAAGCATGGCTATCCAATAACATTTAAAGATTACTTTAAAATAGGATTTCCTCTTATGATTTTATCAATAATAATCTCTACTATTTACATAATTATAAAATTTTAATATAAAAAGGATGTGCTTTTAAATGAATGTAAACACAGCAAAAGGCGACTCCATAGAAGTATTATTAAGACAAATAGGAGCTACTCAAATAACTAAAGTAAGGGGTATACTTTATTTTATAAAATTTAAACTTAATGAAAAGGTAGAACTATCATATGTTTATAATATAAATGCAAAAAACAAATATTTTTTACAGCGTATTAAACCCTATCCTATTACTCAAGGTATTTTTACAGATGAGTACGAAATTGTATCCTTTATAAAGGAAGATTTAAGTAAGTTTAATAATGTTCAAAATAGAAATACTTTTGACTCTTTTTTAGATTTAAATAATAAAATTATTAATACTGCTGATAATCTGGAAAATTTATTTTTAAATTATGTGGTTAACGATGATGATTTTAGTAAATTAGACAAATCACTAAACGATATATTATATCTTATAGAAAACATAGAAACTAACTCTAAACAAGACCTTTAAAAAGATGAGTTAATGAAAAAAAGAAGCACTTAAACATGATGCTCTAAAGGATTATCTTGGTTTAAATAAAAATTAAGCTCCTAATTATCTAGGAGCTATTTTTATATTCATAAGTGCTCATGTTTGACTATAGTAGCTTAGGCTAAATTTACTCTTTTTTTAATAAGAGAGCATAAAATTCACTTTAGTTTATATTAGATTTAGCTTCTTGAAAGTTTGCTATGAATAAATTAGCTTCTTTTATATGCTTTTCATATTTTTCTAAGTACTTGTATTCTTGCTTATCAATATATTTTATTCCATCTTTACATGCACTACTTAAAGTATTAAATGCAACTTGTAATTCATTTAATGCTTTGTACTCTTGGCTATCTACTTCATATTCTCCTTTTATTTCAACAATTTTAGTAAAAGCCATTTCTGATATGTCTCTTGTTTGCGCAAAACTTTTTTGCATAGCAATAGGATCATTTTCACTAGCTATTTTATCAATACCTTCTAAATGATTAGAATACATTTTATCATAAGTATCTAATGTATCTATTAATTCCTCTTTGCTTCGAGAAGGTTCTTTCTTTTGTTCTACAGCTACCTCTTTAATCTCTGAATGTTTATTCTTATCTATATTACTGTTGTCATTAGGAACAAACATTCCTATTATCGATAGTACTATAATTCCTGTAATTATTTTATGCTTTTTAGCTAACTCCTTAATTTTATCCATTCAATGAATACCCCCTTTGAAAATATCTTTCTATTTATAGAGTAAAACATATAAGTGGTCATGGCAATTTTAATATTAAGTAAATAAAATAAATCATTATATAAATTATTTTTTATATAATGACATGCATAATTTCAATGTTGTTTTGCATACATTTACTTATTTTATCTAAAATTCCATCTATCTTACTTTCCATATTTTCTACATTACCTTTTTTATCTCTTATTAGATAATTCTTTTAAATCATCTACATACATCAACTTTTGTGTATTCATCATCAGTTTCTTTGTATTTGTATTCAGGTGCTAGTTGCAGAAACGCTTAAAAAAGCACTTAAAAGTCCATTTACAAAGTCGATTAAAAATTTTAATGTTATAAGTCCTAAATCAACTATCTTGATTTGTAAATAATATCTTTATAATAATTTTTATCGGAGGTAATTTAATATGGATTTTCTTTGTTTTACTGCATTTGGAACACTCGGAATTATTTTAGAAATGATGTTAAAATAAAGGATTACATTAATATTTGTAGAAAGTTATATAATAATTATATTTTTATAATCCACTGTTATTTGAGCCTTGTGGAGTCCTATTTCCTTGGCTCTTTTAATTTTATTTAAACATTTTCCTCCATATCTTTTTTTATTAATATTTTAATATAGGTTGATATACCCATTATTTCAGCTTGTTTTAGCATATAATTCATTAACTCTATTTCTTGTATATTTTCTTTGAATGAAATCTGAAACCTATTGCCTTTTTTCGCTTGACTTATTAAGCTTCACCACCTTTTCATTATCTATAGTTAATATATATGGGAGCTTCATGAAAAATTTGCCTGTCGTCAATAAATTTTTATGAACATTTGATATAAGATATTATTTACATAATAAAAGCACCTAGTTCTTATACTAGATGCTTAAGTTGGTTTTTATATTTATAAAACAATATATTATTTCAGATTATCTACAGCATAATGTGCTTCTTCTTCTGTAAACTTCTCACCATATTCTGATATTAATTGGTCATAAATTGCACTTGAAGACATTGACATGTCTTTTTGATATGTCTGTGCTTTTTTTAATGCATTTTTTTCCAGTTGGCTTCTACATTATCTATAGCATATTGAGCAGCCTCTTGCGGAAACTTCTCTCCATACTCTGATGTTAACTGGTCATATACTCCATTCTTAGACATGCTCATAGTATCACTATATGTTTTTGCTTTTTTTAATGCAGACTTATATTCTGTTGGAACATCTTTCTCTACTTTTTCTTCCGTTGGAACATCTTTTTTAGTTTCAGTAGCTTCTATCTTTGCTGTTTCTGTAGTTCCACTATTATCAGTAGTAGGTGTAGTAGAATTGCCTCCCATACCAGAACCTATACCACTTAATACAAATATAACTAATATAAATGTAATTACTTTATGCCTCATAAAGAAATTTCTTTGGTCTTTACCACAATTAGGGCAACTTTTAGCATTCTTAGCTACTTCCTTACCACAAGCTTTACAGTTATGTATTAAATTTCTTTCCTTCTTATCCATTCTCATATCCCCCTTTTTTCTTTACCTAATAATAATTATACATAATTTTAATGTTACTTTTTGTCAAAAATTGTAATTTATAAGTAATAAAACTATTCTGAATCTTACTAGTTTTTATCTGATAAAGTAATATTTTTAGATATGCATAATAAAATAAGCTAGTACATCCGCTCTGTACTAGCTTTTATAAATTACTTTCTCTATCTCTTTAACTTCATTCTTCATTATATCTACTGATTTAATATCCGACTTTGGATTTATTGAAGTTTTACAAGACATTGTATTTCTGTAATTCGAAATATTGCCTAGCCCTAATAATTCTTTAAGTTCAATATCTATAGTTATCTTCATGATTTCAACTCCTTAAATTTGAACATAATAAAAGCACCTACCATTTACATCTAAATAAGTAAGTGCTTTTATTTTTCATTTTGATTATCTTTTTGATATAATATTTCATCATACAATTCATATAACTTAATACCCAATTTATTAACGGTATCTTGATTGTCTAATCCTTTGAGTACAATTTCATCATTAATAAGTAATTGTACTTCTCTAATATCTTCTTTTTTTATTTTAAATTCGGTATTAACATTTGTTTGAATTATGTCAATAACATAATCTTCAATCTCTGGAACATCAATTAATAACTTATATAATTTATTTTTTAATTTAAACTTCATGTAAATCACCATTTTCTATTATGGATTTGTTTGAATTAAAACACCTGTAATAGGATTGATTGTAACCATGCAATCATCAGTAATAAATTTTATACTATTTGGATCAGACTTTCTTAACCTAACAGTTCCATAAAGTAACGCATTCTTAACAACACCTTCTCTAGGTCTACCTGTTTTAGTATCTTTAGATGTGCCAAATACTCTTTCTATAAAATGTTTACTTTGTCCTGTAATCTTAATTCCATTTGATGCGTTTAATCCTACTATTTCATTTTCTATTATATTTTTATATTTCTTATAATCTTCAAAAGGTGTAAAAGCTGAAATCATATTGCTTAATCTGGACTTTTCATAATCTTTTAATAATTCCCATTCCTCAAGTTTATTATACTTCAACTCTTGGAACTTATCAAAGGTTTTAGGAACTTGATTTCCTAAAGTTTAGATATTCTCATGTACTTAAAGAAATGGATACAAAAGTTTCTAAAAATATATCAAATATTATGTTCGAATAATATCAGCTACTTATCAATAAAATGTCAGTAAAAATTAAAAATGTCAGTTTACGTCAGTAAAATATATACTGGCATAAACTAACAAATCTGTTTAAATACTAGTCATTTACACATTTGTATAAATTAATATTTATAGATTCCTTAATGATGACCGCATCCATCATGTGAGCATGTATGATTTTGAGGAAACTCTTGAAGTTTGTTTGTTTTAAGTAATTCTAAATTTTCGCCTATAGTTTCACCTTGTGCTCTATATACTTTTATTCCCATACTATTTAATTTCATTATAGCTCCTTGACCTATCCCTCCAACTACTACTGCATCTACTATATTTCCTTCTAATGCTTTTATAGGTTGGCATTTTCCATGTTCATGACCTAAATCCCCATTGTTTATTGAAGATACAGCTCCACTTTCTAAATCACAAACTACAAATAATGGTGCTGAACCAAAATGTCCATATGGTTTACTATCTAATCCTTTGTTCACTTCTACTGGTATACAAACTTTCATTATTATTGCTCCCTTCTTTTACAACATTTTTTCATAGATTTACATCCTACACTACAAGTGACTTTATTTTCTGTAAAATTAGTTATATTTAGAAATTCATTATTTGATTCATCGCTAATAAAATTTAAGAAAGACATACATTTATCAAATACCCCACTATTTATATGGTATAAAACATAATATCCTTCCTTATATCCTGTTATTATCCCAGCTTCTTTTAATATTTTGATATGCTGAGATACAGCTGAATCTGATATTCCTAAATACTTTGATATACCTTTTTGACATATATTTCTTTTAGAAACTAGGATTAATATATTAAGTCTAGTTTCATCACTTAAGGCCTTAAAAATCTTTATTAAACTTTCCATGCTTACCTCTTTTTTACTTAAGCAATTACTTAACTAAATTATAATACTCTTATTTTTTTAAATCAACCTTTATATAAAAATTTTTTTTAATTTTTTATTAAATTTTCAATTAATTTTATTACAAAAAATATGACACCTAATATTATAAGTGTCATATTTCTATACTAATTTATTTCTTATTTTTTAATTTTAGTTTATCTAAATATGATACTGCATTTAAAGCTGCTATTTGACCTTGACCTGCAGATTTTATATAAGAATATGGCTTACCTGCACAATCTCCTGCAGCAAAACATCCTTCTATGCTTGTTTTCATATTAATATCTACTTTAATATGTGGCCCATCAGTTTCAATACCTGGAACTAATGATTTTGGGGATGCACTATCTTTTATTACAAATACTCCATCTACATCTATTTCTTTTTCTTTGAATTCAACTTTATTTACAAGATTATCTCCATGTATTTGAATAGGTCTATCATTTATAACTTCAATAGAAGTCTCTAATTCATCTGATGCTCTCACTAAAGATTCCTTTTTATACATAGGTATAAAATAAGTTTTTGATGCAATTTCACTTAAAAAATTAGCTTCTTCTTTAGACTCCTTATTGTATCCTATTACTGCAACCTTTTTATCTCTATATAAAGGTGCATCACAAGTTGCACAATATCCTACGCCTTTACCTAAAAATTCTTCTTCACCTTTTATAGGTTTTCCATACTCTACTCCAGTTGCTAAAATTACAGTTGTAGCTTCAAACATTTCATCACCTGACATTAAAGCAAAGTATTCTCCCATAGCATAAATACTGTTTATTTTTTTACTTAAAATTTGAATACCCATGCTATCTATATGTTCTTTAAATTTATCTTTTAAGTCTTCTCCACTTATATCATGAAACCCTAGATAGTTATCTATCGATGGAGCTTTTACAAGTTTATTACTTAAATTGTCATTTCCAAATACAATTATATTTTTATTTCTTATTTTTGAATTTATAGCTGCCGAAAGTCCTGCTGGACCACTTCCAACTATAGCTATATCATATCTCATATATTATCACCTATCATTTTATAAATGTGATTGAACTTTATCTTTTATTTTTTCTTTCGGCATAAAACCTATCATTGTATCTACAGGCTTTCCATCTTTAAATATCATCATAGTTGGTACTGTTGATACACGGAACTTTTGAGCTATTTCTAAACTTTGATCTATATCAATTTTCACAAATTTTGCTTCTTCTTCCATTTCTTCTCCTAGTTCTTCAAAAACTGGTGCAAGCATTTTGCAAGGTCCACACCAAGTTGCAAAGAAATCTACAACTACTACTCCACTACTATTTTCCACATCACTTCTAAATTGAGAAGTATTTATAATATTAGCCATTTTTTTACCCTCCTACATATCTTCTACTATATATTATGAATTTTATCAAATATAGTTATTAATTATAAAAATTTGTTATTTTTCTATAGTTAATTATACCCAATATATCACTTACAAATCAAATTTTTATTATTTTCTATTTATTAATTTTCTAGGTATAATGATTTTAAATTTTGTCCCATCTCCTAATATAGATTTAACCTTTAACTTACAGTCTAAATTTAAACTTATCATCTTAGCTATAGAAAGACCTATTCCTGAACCATCTATATCTTGATTTCTCATATTTTCACTTCTAAAAAATCTATCGAATATAAATGGTATTTCTTCTTCTTTTATACCTATACCTGTATCTCTTATATCTATATTAATATTATTATCTTCTTCATTTAAATTAATTTCTATTCTATCATTTTCCTTTGTATATTTAAATGCATTGTCTATAAAAATAAGTATAAGCTGTCTTAGCTTAGATATATCAGTATATATAAATTTATCTTCTATTTCACAAATTAGTTTAAATTCTTTATTTTGAATTTCTGCAATATCAATATAATTATTAGTAATTTCTTGTAAAAGTTCTTCTATATCTACTTTTTCAATATTTAATTTTGTAATATAATCTTCTTTTGTAAGTGAAAGTAAATCACTTATCATTTTTTTTACTCTTCTAGTTTCTTTCATTGCATCTGCTATTGTTTCAACTTCATCATTAACTGTATTGTTTGGTGATTTTAACATACTCTCAAGCTTAGATGATACTATTGAAATAGGAGTTCTTAATTCATGAGAAGCATCTTGTATAAATTTTGCTTGATTATTCCATGCTGTTTCTATAGGTATTAAAGCCTTTTTTGTTAAATATAATGCTATATAATATGTAATTAAAACTGAAAATAATACTCCTATAATTAATACAAACATCAATTGTTTTAAAGAGTTCATTTCAGAGTTAATATTCCTAATTATTTGTATATCATACTTTGATACACTTATGTTTAATTCTCTAAAAGTATATCCTTTTTTAGAATATGTAAAAAAGCTATTTTCCTTATTTTCTTTTTTATTAGGAAGAACCTCGTCAAAGTATCCATTTTGAGTATAATACCTTATTCTATCATTTTCATATACATATACCATATTGCTAGGATCTTTAAGTGTAACTGGATTAAAAAAAGATGTTTTTACAAGCTGAATAGTTATAGACTCTAACTCATCCTCAATCTTACTATCTATACTTTTATATGTAAGCCCTTTAAAATAAATAAAAATAAATATAGAAAATATAATTAAAAAACTTCCTACTACTGCTATATTTATTTTTATTAACCTATTTTTCGTATTAGAAAATACATTTTTATTTATCATCAAACATATATCCTACCTTACGCTTAGTCTTTATATACTTATCATATTCATACTTACTTAATTTTTTTCTTAAATTACTAACATATACTTCAACAATTTCAATTGTTGCATCTGATTCCATTCCCCATACCCTATCATAAATTTGTTCTTTCAATAAAATAGAACCTTTATTTAACAAGAAATACTCTAATAAGTTAAATTGTTTATTTTGAAGATCAATTTCTTCTTCCTTAATAAATACTCTTCTTTTACTAAGATCTAGATGTAAATCTTTAAAGTCCAAACTATTTTTTGCCTGTAATTTTCCATTTGTTCTTAATATAGCATAAACTCTAGCTACTAATTCTTCCATATAAAAAGGCTTTGTTAAATAATCATTAGCTCCTATTGTAAAAGCTTCTACTTTATCATCTAAAGATTCTTTAGCCGTCAATATCAACACAGGAGTATCTATATTATTATTTCTAATATTTGCTAAAATTTCTAATCCTCCTAAGCTCGGTAGCATTAAGTCTAAAACAACTAAATCATATATGTTCTGATTTATCAAATATAAAGCTTCTTCTCCATCTTCACAGCTCTCAATTTCAAAATGATTTTTTAGTTCATTTACAATACTTCTTAAGAGCTTTCTATTATCTTCAACCACTAGTACTTTCATTTTTTCCTCCATATTAAATGCATTACTTTTTATCTATACATAAATTATACAACTTTAACAAGTTAAATTTAAGTATTTATAACATTTTAATGTTAAAAAACTCACCATATTTAAAATATGGTGAGTTTCTTTACTTGTAATTTATATTATATTTTTATATCGTAGATTAATATATTTCACTATTTTTTCATTATTATATCAATTTTAATTTTTTAAATTATTAGAATAATCTTTAATAATTTGTACGAAATTATTTATATTAATTTCATTTGGACTACTATTATTCATTTGATTATAGTACCAATTAGCAAATGTTGGATCAGCTAAAATTTCATTCATTTTTTCAAAATCTAAATTCATATTTTCATTATTTAAATTATCATGTTCATTCATATTACACCACTCCTTAATTGTATATTTATTATTTATCATAACTATACAATTTATACATTTTATATTATATGCACTTAAAAGTGTTATTTATTAATTTTAGCTTTATGAGCTTGAAGATCTATATCTACATTAGCTTTATTATTGATATCATCATATATATATCCTATTAACTTTAAATCTTTTGCATCTTTTGAACTAGTTATTTCGATTTTAGCTTTTTCATTAGATTTTAAAACGTTAGATGATATTGTATGTGTTATTTTTATGTATTCTCCTTTATCATTCAACTCTGCTAATTTTAAAGTCGTATTTCCTAAGTCATTTTGAGATAAATTTTTAACTTTAATTTCATAAGTAAATCCCTCTTTAGATTCATTTATTTTATTTATATCTGATGTATATAAAATTTCATATGGATTACTATTTTCTGTTTTAACATTATTTATTCCCACTTTAACAGTATCTTTATTTAAATCCACAAAAACCCTATCTTCTTTGTAGCTATATTCATATCCTGTTATATTTATATCTTTTGTATATTCTTGAGTTGAAATTTGAGAATATACAACTTTACTTGGATTTAAAGTAATGTCTATTAAATTTTTAGAGTTAGTTATCACATTGTTGTTTTTATCTACTTCATCATAAATTAAACATATTCCTGATACATCAAAACTAGATTTATTAGTTACCTTAATCTGGCTTATAGATTCATCTTTTACCTTTTCTACTTGTAATGCTTCTTTGTAATTTTCCAACTTATTTTCTTTTTTATTTTCTTTTTTATTTTCAAAATTTATATCTTTATTATTATGTTCTTTTGAACAACCAATTAAACTAATACTAAACACTAAAAAAATAATTACTATGATATGTATTTTTGATTTTTTATATATTTTTTTCATCCTAAGCACCTCATAAAATTTACGATACTACTATATAATATTTCACAAAAAAATTGCTAATTTATATGATGTTAATATAAATTATATATTATTTTTACAAAAGATGCTTATATTCCTTCATAAAATTTTTTAATGCTTGTGTTAATATTTCTTTTTTATTAAATTGAGAATTACTACAAAGTCTTTCAAACTCTTCCCATGTTTTTTTATCTATTTTTATAGTAGTAGATTTTGTATCTTCTATATTTGTATCTTCTAAATTAATATCTTTTTTATTAGATATTTTTTTAGACTTTATAGATTTAAAATCTTTTACTTGTAAATACCAATCATATACTTCACATAATTTATCCATGTCTTCTTGAGTCACATTAATTTTTTTATCTTTTTTTACATTGTTATTTTTGTTATTTTTAGTTTTTTTTGTGACTTTCGTAGTATTAACGATTTTATTTTCTTTTACAATTTTCTTTATAGTATTTTTTTTAATATTATTTGTAGTTGTTTCATTTTCAAATTCTTCAAATTTAATTTGATCTACTTTATTTACTAATACATATTTTCCATTTTCACACTTATATCCTCTTTTGTTTAAAAAGCCTCTTAGAGTACTCTTTTTGATTCCTAGTTCTTTTGAAATGTCTTCAAAAGGTACTTCTTTATTTTGAAGCTCTATAAACTTCTGTATTCTATCATTAGCATTCATTTATATTCCTCCGTGATAATTAAGTTACTTATCTATTGTATCATATATTTTAAGCAAAAAAAAAGCTTCCTATCATATAGGAAGTTTTAAATATATTTAAATTTAAATTTTGATATAATTTAATCTTCGAATTTGTTCTTCTACTATTAAATTATCTAAAAGTTGACTAAGTCTTACAACATCATCACTTAATCCTTCTTTTAGATACATCATTTCAAGAACTCGTTTTACTTTATTAATCCTATTAATCACCCTAATTCCCCCTTTTTAGTAAACTAAAAAGTTTTACTCCCCTTTTTTCTGTTTTGTAACAACAACTATTATATTTTATCAGAAATTTTAGTAATATCCAACTATTTTGTGATAATTTTTAATCTCCTACTCCAAAATCTGTATTATTGTATAAAACTTCGATATTTTCATTGTTATTTAAAAACTCATATTTCTCCTTAAACCATGCTACGAGGCTATCATCACGCTCTAATTTAGTCGTATTATTAATAAATATATTAATTGTTGCATGATTAAAGTACTTTAAAACAATTTCCATGTCTTTATCTATCATTTCTTTGGTTTGACCTTTTATACCTACCATCATACAAGGGGAATCAAAATACTTCTTAACATCTTCGGGTGTTTTAAATTTAGCATTTTTATTTAAAAATTTATTTCTAAAATCATAATCAAAGCTTTCTACTCCTATTTTAAATACTATAGGAATTTCAAAATAATCTCTCATTTCCTTTAATCTATTTTTGTAGCACCAATGACTTTCTAAAAATAACTTTTCTATTTTTTTTTCTTTTATTATTTCTTTTATCTTTTCTAAGGTTGCCTTAGGTAGTTCAAAGCAACTACCTGAATTTATAACCTCTAAAACTTTATATTTTCCTGTTATATTTTTTAAAACATCAAAATTTAATTTATTCATTTCATATTCTAATGTAGAGTTATCTTCTATATAATCACAAAATGAACACTTTCCCCATATACAAGGAAATCCTTTTAATAAAACAATTTCTCTTTGATTTTTATTATCTATTTGACTATATCTATCCATTTAATCTCCTTTAGTTTATGATTTAATTGATACTCTAATATTTTTTGGTATGGCATTAACTGATAAACTAACTAATACCACTCCTATAAATTTATCTAAATAATCTGTAAAGAATTGAGTTATAAACACACTTATAACATCTCCTACACCTATTGTTTTTAAAATTTGAACTATATATGATGATCCTGAAGATGTAACACCTCCAAATAAATACGCAGCAATTATGGAACCTATAATTGATGTAGGAAGCGCCACTACAAGTACTCCAAACGGTGTTTTTATACCACTTAAGAAATCTTTATTAAACATAACCCCTGCTAATAAACCAGTTGAAATTTGTACTGGTGCAAAGTATAAAGAATATATGTCAAATGTCATACCACTTACTAAACTACCACAAACACCTGTAATAACCGCATACTTTGGTCCTAATAAAGCTGCTATCATTATAGTTCCTATAGAATCTAAATATATTGGTAACCTTAAGTTTAAAGCAATAAACGCCCCAACTATGTTTAGAGCAATTCCCAAACTTATTAATGTAAGTTTTTTTACTGGAGTTTTAGAATTCATATTATATCACCCCTTCTATTGAGTCTATAATATCTTCATAGCCTTTAAATACTCGCTTTAAAAACATATACATAAATTTTTTCTCGTCTGCATCAGTTAATACGATAGAATTTGGTTCTTTATTATAAAAGTTAAAAGAATCTACTATAGATTGCCCCATAGCTATTCCATCTTCAACTACCTCTGTATATGATTCAAATCCTTGACATATATTTCTATCAATAAAATATGCAACTGCTAATGGATCATTTATAACACATCCTATTATTTTTTCTTGATACCAGTGAAAATCAATATAAAATCTTGTAATTTGTGTTATATACTTAGCCAAATCTTTATCTAGTCTATTTATAAATTCAATAATATTTGGTGTAAGTACAATTTTTCTAGTTACATCTAAACCTACCATATGAATTTTTTTAGATAAGTTCTTGTATACATAATTTGCCGCATGTGGGTCAACCCAATAGTTAAACTCTGCTACTGGTGAACAATTGCCATGAATTCTAAAAGCTCCACCCATAGATACAAATTCATCTAAGTTATTAAAAGCTTCTTTATCTTTCATAATTGCTTTAGCTATATTAGTAAGTGGTCCTAAAGCTATAATAGATACATCTTTATTGTTTTTTAAAGTTTCTATTATAAAATCTACACCGTTACTATTTAACTTTCCATCAGTAACCTTATCATAGTAATTTTCCCCTATACCATCTTCTCCATGGGTATCTTGGGCTGTTACAAGTTCTCTCTTTAATGGATGTTCTTCTCCTATATATACAGGTGTATTTAATGAAGAACACATTTGAAGTGCTTTTAGCGCATTTTCTGCACCTAACTTTGCAGGTACATTACCACTACAAGTAGTAATACCTAATACTTCTAGTTCTGGTGAATTTAATGCTAGAAGTATTGCCAAAGAATCATCAATTCCTGGATCACAATCAATTATTACCTTTCTTTTTTGCATAACAATCTCCTCCTTAATTTGTGGTTAAGGAGAACTACATGACTTTTCTTCCACTTTCTTAGTAATTTTAAAAAGCCATATCTAAGGATATAACTATATACTGCCACTATATAAACCCTTAGTTTTTTATACTTGGAGTTCTCGAACAAGTCCTAATAAATTTATTAGAGTTTTAAAGGATTTTAGACATTTTTTTATTTAAAATGTCTGTTAAATATCAATTAGCGACTTTTATCTATAGCTAAGTGACAATTTTATTTTATCATAATTTTATTTTTAATCCAATAGATTTATGATGGATTTACAATAGCTTTATGATTATTTTACTACTTAATTATATATATTTTTTAAATTTGCTATTTATACATTTTCTATTATTTACTATATGTTATTAAAGAATAATAAAGTTCTATATGGTTATTATAAAACTGTAATCAATAAATTTTTTAAAAATATAATAAATTCACTTAAAATAAGTAAATTTATTATATAAATTTTTTAAATAAAATAATTTATTTTTATTGGTTTTTCAATATTTTTCATTTTTTTCGACATTTTTTTCAAAAAACATATTTACTTTTTTTTATATTTATTTTATAATAATAACTGTTCTAATAAGCGGTTTCGGAAAACGTAACCAAGGAAAACACTACCATAGGTTTTGTTTTTAGAATTTATATCTTATAGGAGGAAATACACATGATAGACATTTTAACAGGTACTGCATTATTATTAGTAGTATTGGCATTATTCACATTATTTAGTTACAAAGCACCATTAGGTATGAAGGCAATGGGTGGACTTGCAAACGCTGCTTGTGCAAGTTTCTTAGTTGAAGCTTTCCACTACTCATTCTTTGGTCAGGTTGCTGGAATCAAATTTTTAGAAAACGTTGGGGCTGCTAACGGTTCTGTAGGTGGTGTGGCTTCTGCTATACTAGTTCCTTTAGCTTTAGGAGTTTCTCCAGTTTATGCTGTATTAGTTGGTTTAACTTGTTTAAACTTCAAGATATTACCAGGATTCATAGCTGGATACTTAATATCTTTCGTTGTAAAATTCTTAGAAAAGAAAGTTCCTGCTGGACTTGATTTAATAGTTATAATAGTTGTTGCAGCACCTTTAACTTACTTTATAGGTGATGTAGCTAGTCCATTAGTTAATGGTACTTTAGCAACTATAGGTTCAGTTTTAACATCAGCTTCAAGTGCTAGCCCAATATTAATGGGTGTAATCCTTGGTGGATTAATAACAGTTGTTGCTACTGCTCCACTTAGTTCAATGGCTTTAACAGCTATGATAGGTTTAACTGGTGCTCCAATGGCAATAGGTGCATTATCAGTATTCGGTTCTTCTTTCATGAACTTCGTATTCTTCTCAAAAATGAAGTTTGGTTCAAAGAAAGACAATATAGCTGTTGCTATAGAACCTTTAACTCAAGCAGACTTAATATCTGCTAACCCAATACCAGTTTATGTTACTAACTTTATAGGTGGTGCTGCATCTGGTGTTTTAATAGCTATGATGGGACTTGTAAATAACTCTCCAGGTACTGCTACTCCAATAGCTGGATTTGCTGTAATGTTTGCTTATAACCCAGCTGTAAAAGTTTTAATAACTGCTGCAGGATGTGCTTTATTAAGTATATTAGCAGGATTTATAGGATATCAAATATTCAAGAACTACAAGATAACAACTGCTGATGTAGTTCGTGGAACTGGAAACAATGATATAGATGCAGCTTAATAATTAAGTTGTTAACAAAAAAGGATGAAACCATTAAAGTTTCATCCTTTTTTTATGTATATAATTTTATGCAAATCCTAATATTAGACCCACTTGATAAACTAGTACTGCTGCTATCCAACCTACAATAAATGTGTATACTGCAGTAAATAAAGTCCACTTCCATGAATTTGTTTCTCTTCTAATTGCTCCTAATGCTACTAAACATGGTGTATATAATAAAGACATTACCATGAAAGACATTGCTGTTAGTGGTGTAAATATTGATTGTATTGAAGCTATTAATGCTGGTCCTTCTTCAACACCTGCATAAATTAATCCCATAGTTCCTACTACTGTTTCTTTAGCTAAAATACCAGTGATAAGTGATATACCTGCTTGCCATGTTCCAAATCCTGCTAATTTAAATATAGGTGCAATAGCTCCTCCTATCATACCAAGTAATGAATCTTCGCTATAACTTTCAGCTCCTAATGGGAAATTAGATAATGCCCATAAAACAACCATTACAGGTAGTATTACTTTACCAGCTTTCTTACAAAATGCTCCAGCTTTATCCCACATTAACATAAATACATTTCTTAATGATGGCATTTTATAACTAGGTAGTTCCATTACAAAATATGATGGTTCTCCTTTAAACAAAGTCTTACTAAATATTTTTCCTGCTATTAAAGCTACTACTAATCCACCTACATAAAGTGAGAAAAGTATTAAAGCTTGATTTTTTTCAAAGAATGCACTTATAAACAACATGTATATTGGTAATCTTGCTCCACAAGAAATAAATGGATTTATAAGAATTGCAATCATTCTATCTTTTTTATTTTCTAATGTTCTTGTTGCCATAATTCCTGGTACATTGCATCCTATACTTACTAACATAGACACAAATGTTTTTCCATGTAATCCTAACGATCTCATTAGTTTATCCATAACATATGCAGCTCTTGCCATATATCCACTATCTTCTAATAATCCTATTAAGAAATACATAACCATTATTAAAGGTAAAAATGCTATTACTGAAGCTAGTCCACCAAATATAGCATCTCCTACAAAACTCGTTAAAATATCTGGTGCTCCAATATTAGTTAAAATTTCAGCTACTTTTTCTCCTAATCCTCCAATAAGTCCATCTGTCCAATCTTGTATACCTGCTCCTATTGTAAAAGTAAGTTGATATAATAAATACATAATACCTGCGAATATTGGTAATCCTAAGAATTTATTTGTTGCTACTTTATCTATCTTGTCAGTTAAACTTTCTTTATTACTAGTTTTTCTAATAACAGTATCCGAAACTATATCTGATATTACAGAATATCTTTCATTTACAATTGCCATTTCTCCTTCAAAACCTAATTCATCTTCTATAATTTTATTACATGTATTAAGTTTTTGTTTAAGCTGTGGATATTTTTCTAAATTAATTTCATTTTTTATATGTTCATCATTTTCTAATAATTTTATAGCTATCCATTTTGACTTAGAAGATGTATTTTTTATATTCATTTCTATTGATTTTGAAAGTTCCTCTATTTGATTATTTATTATATCTCCATAATCAATTTTTATCTTTGATATATTTATAATATCACTTGTACTTGCTTTTATAAGTTCTTCTATACCTTGTTGCTTTAGAGCAACTGTTGGAACAACCTTTACACCTAATTTTTTAGATAATTTTTTTATATCAATAGATATTCCTTTATTATCAGCTTCATCCATCATGTTTAAAGCTATTACTACTTTTGCTCCCATTTCTATTAATTGAAGCGTTAGATATAAGTTCCTTTCAATATTTGTAGCATCTACTACATTTACAACTACATCTGGATTTTCATTCACCACAAAATCTCTTGCTATAATTTCATCTTCTGAATAAGCACCTAAACTATACGTACCAGGTAAATCAATTATTTTATATCCATTTCCTTCATACTTTAAAGTACCTTCCTTTTTTTCTACTGTAACCCCTGGCCAGTTTCCTACATGTTGTCTAGCTTTTGTTAAAATATTAAATAAACTAGTTTTTCCACAGTTAGGATTCCCTGCCAATGCTATTACATCTTCTTTACTTGAATCTTCTACTAATGCCGTTGCTCTCACGCCATCTCCTCCTTGATATAAATATTCATTCTCATCGCAATATTAAAATTAATTTACAACCATAATATTCTTAGCTAGCATATTATCTAATGCAAATCTACTTTCTTCTATTGCAACTATTAAACTTCTACCGTCATTTTTTATTACTTTTACTTTATTTCCAGATACAATGCCTAATTCACTTAGACGTTTTACTAAATCTGATTTTTTAGTAATTGATTTGACCTCTACTATACTTCCTTCTTGAACTAAATTCATTGGAACTACCATAATATCTCTCCTTGTCATCCTTTAATAACCATGGCTTCATTTTTTCTAAGAGTTAACTTATATCCTCTAACTAATATCTCCAATGGGTCACCAAATGGTGCTTTTCCTGTTACAGCTATTTCTACACCTGGTGTTATTCCCATGTCTAAAAGTTTTCTTTTTACTGGACTATCTTTTTGAATACTCTTAACCTTCATCTTGTCTCCAATATTTAATTTGTCTAATGTATTCATAATTACCCCCTATTTTTGTTTAATATTTTATATCCTTTATCGGTTATTTCCCAATCAACCTTATCATTTAATTTTGTACTGCTACATCCACAAGTACATTTTTCACATAATGATTGATCACAGTTTACCTTTCTTATACATTCCATTTTAATTAACTTATCCTTTAAATCTTCTACTATCAATTCTGGTATGTTAAGTTCTTTGGATATAATTCTAGCTGAGAAATTTCCTTTTTTATTAAGACAATCTAAAACTTTGATTAACATATAGTCTGTTTCCTTTCCATTTATTTCTAATAAAAGAATACCATAAATAATTTTCATACGCAACTGATTATTTATTATTTTTGAAAATAATTATCATTAATATTTATATATTTCTCTTAAAAAGCAAAAGACCGCTCCAAAATATAGAATTTTGAAACAGTCTTTTTAAAATTTTTTATTTCCATGTTAAGATAGGTTTTTTAGCGGCTCTTGCTTCATCTATTCTTTTAACAATAGTATCATGAGGTGCACTTTTTAATAATTCTGGTGAATTAACAGCTTCATCAGCTATATTTTTCATAACATCTATAAAATTATCTAGAGTTTCTAAACTTTCAGTTTCCGTTGGTTCTATCATTATAGCTTCATTTATTATTAATGGAAAATAAATTGTTGGAGGATGATATCCATAATCTAACAATCGTTTAGCTACATCCATAGTTTTTATATCATGCGGTTCATTTAAAATTTTTCCAAATACAAATTCATGTTTACATACAGAATCTATTGGTAATTCATAATATTTTTTTAAATTTTCTTTTATATAATTAGCATTAAGCACTGCCATTTGACTAGCTTCTTTTAAACCTTCTTTTCCCATTGTTAAAATATATGAATATGCTTTTACTAATACACCAAAATTCCCATAAAAGTTCTTTATTTTTCCTATTGAATGTGGCTTTTCATAATTTAGTATAAATTTATCATCTTCTTTTTCTATTATTGGAATTGGTAAAAATGGAATTAATTCTTTTTTTACTCCTACAGGACCACTCCCTGGACCTCCTCCTCCATGAGGAGTTGAAAAAGTTTTGTGGAGATTTAAATGAACTACATCAAATCCCATATCTCCTGGTCTTGTTATTCCCATAATTGCATTCATATTTGCTCCATCATAATATAAAAGTCCTCCAGCATCATGTACAAGGCTAGCTATTTCTTCTATATTATGTTCAAATAATCCTAAAGTACTTGGATTAGTAAGCATAAGAGCTGCTACTTCATCATCTAGTACTTCTTTTAATTTTTCTATATTTACTGCTCCATTTTCATCTGAGTCCACTTGAACTACTTTAAACCCTGCCATGTTTGCACTTGCAGGATTAGTTCCATGTGCAGAATCTGGGACTATAACTTTAGTTCTTTTAGTTTCTCCTCTACTCATATGATATGCTTTTATCAGCATTAAACCTGTAAGCTCTCCATGAGAACCTGCTGATGGTTGTAGTGTTACGCTATCCATACCAGTTATTTCACAAAGCATATCTGATAAATTATGCATAAGTTTTAAAGATCCTTGAACTGTGTGTATTGGTTGATAAGGATGTATTTCAGTAAAATTTCTATTTAATGCCATATCTTCATTTAATTTAGGATTATATTTCATTGTGCATGAACCTAATGGATAAAACCCTGTATCTAATCCAAAGTTTTTATTAGATAATAATGTATAATGTCTTACTAAATCTAACTCACTAACTTCTGGTAAATTTAAATGAGTATTTCTTATCATTTTTTTTTCTAACATATCATCTATTTTTATATCATCTATATCAAGCTTTGGAAGTGAATATGCTTTTCTACCTTTTTTAGATATTTCGATTAACAAGCTATTATATTCTTTCATTTACATCCCCTCCATAATACCAACTAACTTATCTATTTCATTTTTACTTCTTTTTTCAGTTACACAAAGTAACATTGAATTTTTTAAATCTTTATAATTATTTTCTAAATTGTATCCTCCTAATATATGATTTTCTAGAAGTTTACTATTAATTTGTTCTACATTTAAATCTGATGAAACTATAAATTCATTAAAGAATTTACCTTTAAACACAGGTTTTAATTTCCCAGTTTTAATTAATTCTTCATATGCGTAATGAGCTTTTTTCATTGATTGACAACAAACTTCTTTAAATCCTTCTTTTCCTAAAGTTGCCATATATATTGAAGCTATTAAAGCATTTAATGCTTGATTTGAGCATATATTTGAAGTAGCTTTTTCTCTTCTAACATGTTGTTCCCTAGCTTGTAGCGTTAAAACATACGCTCTTTTATTTTCACTATCTACACTCTGACCAACTATTCTTCCTGGCATCTTTCTTACAAGTTTTGACTTAGTCGCCATAAAACCTACATATGGTCCACCAAAATTCAAAGAATTTCCTAAAGACTGAGCTTCTCCAACTACTATATCTGCACCTATTTCACCTGGAGTTTTTAGTATTCCTAATGATATAGGGTTTACACTCATAATAAGCATTGCTTTATTTTCATGAGTTATTTTTTCTATTTCCTGCATATGTTCAATTACTCCAAAGAAATTAGGATTTTGTATAAGAACACATGCTGTTTCTTTATCTACATTATCTTTTAATTTATTTATATCTGTAATTCCATATTCATTACAAAAATCTACTTCTACTATTTCACATTCTTTATTTTTCATATATGTTTGTAATACTTTTCTTGTCTCAGGATGAACTGTTTTAGAAATCACTATTTTTTTGCGTCTTGTTTGACCCACTGCCATTATACATGCTTCTGTTGCTGCTGTTGCACCATCATACATAGATGCATTTGCTATTTCCATATCTGTTAAATCTGCTATCATTGATTGAAATTCAAATATTACTTGAAGAGTTCCTTGACTTATTTCTGCTTGATAAGGTGTGTATGCTGTGTAAAATTCACTTCTTGAAGTTATATGTTTTATAAGTGAAGGGATATAATGATCATATGCTCCAGCTCCTAAAAAACAAGTTATTTTATCTAAATTTATATTCTTGTTTGCTAGTTCACTTATTTTTTTAGAAACTTCCATTTCACACTTTGAAGATTCTAAATTTAATTCTTTATTAAGTTTTAGATTTTGTGGTATATCTGAAAATAAATCATCTATAGAGTTAATGCCTATACATTTTAACATTTTATATTTATCTTCATCTGTTGCTGGAATATATGAAAATTCATTATTTGTGTATTCTCTATTTTCTATTTCCATTTTATCTATATCTTTTTTGTAGTTCTTATTATAAAATGGTCTTTTTATAACTTTTGCTTTAACTACTTTTTTTCTAATAGCTATATCTACTTCTTCTCCTAAATCAGAATATTTACCATCTATAAGTGCTAATCCTAATGTTTTATTTAATGTAGGAGAAAAACATCCTGTAGTTACAAATCCTATTACTTCATCCTTTATCTTTACTTCGTATCCATGTCTAGGTATTCCTTTACCTAGCATCTCAAATCCTACTAACTTTCTTTTTATACCATCTTCTTTTTGTTTTAACAGAGCTTCTTTACCTATAAAATTTTCTTTTTCTAATTTAACAAAACAAGATATTCCTCCTTCAAGCGGCGATATCTTATCAGATATTTCATTTCCATAAAGAGGCAAACTAGCTTCAAATCTTAAAGTATCTCTAGCACCTAATCCAATAGGTTTTATTTCATTTTCGCCTTTTATAAGAATTTCATTCCATATTTTAAGTACATCTTCATTTTTACAATAAATTTCAAATCCATCTTCACCTGTATATCCAGTTCTAGATACTATGCATGGTACTTTGCATATTTCTATATCTTTATCAAGCTTAAAAAATTTAACATTACTTAATTTTGTTTGTGTTAGTTTTTGAAGTATTTTTTCTGATTTTGGTCCTTGAATTGCTAATTGTGATGTTTTATCTGATATATCTTTTATATCAACTTTATAATTTGTAGAATTATCTTTTATCCATTTTTCATCCTTTTGAGTATTGCTTGCATTTACAACTAATAAAAATTCATCTTTTCCTAATTTATAAACTAAAAGGTCATCTACTACTCCACCATCTTCATAACACATAGGTGTGTATATTACGTCATTCTCTTTCATTGTAGTTATATCATTAGTTATTATATTTTGTATAAATTTTTCTGATTCATCACCCTTTATAAGTACTTCTCCCATATGAGATACATCAAATAAACCCGCATTATTTCTTACTGCTTCATGCTCTTTTGATATTCCTTCATATTCTAATGGCATTTCCCATCCTGCAAATTCGAAAAATTTTGCTTTAGCTTCTTTATGATCATTATATAAAGCTGTTCTTTTTAACTCACTCACATATACTCCCCCTTCTATTTCCCCATTTTTTATTAAATCTAAAACAACTTAATTTAGTTTTTTTATATAAAAAGAGGATATACAGGCATTATAATAAGTATTGCCCGTATATCCTCTGTTTGTATACCTGAAAGTTTCAATAATTTTCATCATTTTGCTTCTTCGGTGACTTAACTTTTTATAAGTCTTTCCAGAGACCCATCAATTAACGATACATTTGCCTGAAAGTTTCTTTAAAATTTGGCGAACTTTAAATTGCTCCTTCGGCTTCTTTACTTAATTCATAAAGATATCTCTCGTCAATCTCACTTGGAAATATTTAATTTTTCACTTAAAGTATATGAACTTTTTTTATAAAAGTCAATTCAAAAATATTAATATTTTTAATAAAATTTAGATGATTTACACATAAATTGATACATCATATAAGATATAGCTATCATAGCTATTACGTTAACTATATTTGAAATCATTTCAATGCTAACACTATATTTTTTTATAAACATTAGTATTCCATTAATAAAAAATAAACTTCCTACTTTATAGTTCCATCCACTTATCCAATTTATATATCCTTCAGTATCTTTTATTTTATTTATACTTACCATACGATTATTAGATTGTTTAATTATTTTATATTTTCGTATTCTATATCCATCCCTTAACATCATAGCACTACAAATTATAATAATTGTAGCAAGTACTTTTTCAAACATTTTATCCCCCTATCACAATTTTATATTAATTAGTATATATTTTACTATATTTATATTTTATGTGCAATATTGTCATTTTTCTGAGGATAACTTCTGTGCTAATGCTCTACTTTTTTAAATATTAATGTAAATTAACCTTACTAAATTTTTCTTTGTCTACTTTTCCCAAGGAATTAGCAACTGTAATGGCTGTAACACTAGCACCATTTACATTTAACATAGTTCTTCCCATATCTAATATTGGATCTATAGCTATTATTCCTCCTACTAATGGAAAATAACTTCCAAGTCCCATTCCTAATAATACTACTGAAACTGACATTGTTGCAGTTCCTGGAAGTCCAGCTATTCCTAATGAACTTACTGCTATAACTACTAATAACATAAAATAAAAACTTATATCTTTATCTATTCCTACCATATTCGCTACAGTTATAGCCATTAATGCTGGATAAATTCCTGCACATCCATTCATACCCATATTCGCTCCTAAACTAGCAATAAAACTCGATACCCCTTCTTCTACACCATGGTTATTGACTAATGTATCAATCGTTACAGGTAATGTTCCTAAACTTGAGCGAGATGTAAATGCAAGTAGTAAAGCTTCTGTAGCATTTTTAATATAAGTTATAGGATTTAATCCATTCATAGTTATCATTATTAAATGAATTATGAATACTATAATTACTGATATATAAAGTGCAACTATAAATTTCACAACAGATATCATAGATGATAGCCCATTATCTATTATTGTACTTGCAAGTAGTGGTATTACAGCATATGGCATAAACTTAATAACACTCATAGCCACGCTTACTATTATTTTATAAAAAGCTTCTACTAAATTAACAAATGGCTTTATTTCTTCTTTATATTTTTTATTCAATCTCTTAACTGCTATACCTAAGAAAGATGCAAATATTATTACTGCCACTACATTTCCATTTGCCATACTCATTACTGGATTTGAAGGTAATAAACCTCTTAATGTATCTACAAGTGGTACTATTTCTCTAAGTTCATTTCCATTAACCTTACCTAATTCAACTCCCACTCCTAGTTTCATTACATTACCTATAATTATACCTACTATTGCTGCTATAGCTGTCGTAGCTAAAAGCATAATTAATGACCTAAATGTTATTGCTTTTAAATTTTCACCTTCATTCATATTAATTATTACTCTTAATATTGATGCAAACACCATTGGTACAACAAGCATTTTTAATAAGTCCATAAATCCATATCCAAATAAACCGTACCACTTGCTTATTTCTTGTAACCAAGTTACTTTAGAAGGCTCACTCGGAATACCTGCACTAAATTGTATTATAATACCTAATATAAATCCTATAATTGTTGCATAGATTATTCTAGTTGAAAACTTGATTTTTTTCTTTTCAAATATTCTAACTATAAAAAATGTTCCTATAAGAACAAATATATAAATAATTGTTCTTATATCAGTAATCATTAAAAATCCCTTTAAAAATGAACTTTCTCCCATTTTGATTTCCTCCTTATTTATTAAAATAATATTCATATCGTTAATTATCAAAATGATAATTAATATTTTTATATAATATCATTATCATTTTGATAATACAAGTTTTATTTTTATTTTTATAAGAAAAATCCTCAATACAAAAATAAAAACTACATTAATATCTAAATCAATTAAAGTAGTTTTTTACTTATTATCTTATATATTATTCCTATCATCTTATCAATTTTCTAGTCAATGTACCTATTAATACTCCCATCATAATAAACCCAATTATCATTTCTATATTAGAAACCATATAGCTAAGTTCTGTTGGTTGAGCATTATTAAATCCTACACCACAAAACATACCCACACTTAAATTAACCACTTCATTAAGATGTCTTAATACTTCCATTACAGATAATTGACTCATTGTGGTCATTGTATATCTTAATGGTTCTTCTTTTATAGCAATACCAGTGAAAAGATATATTACTGCAAATATCAATATTATAACTAAAGATGAAAATACTGCATATTCTACTCTTTCTCCATATCCACACGTTAGCCAATATAAATAAGACTCTAATTTAGGTAAAATTTCCAGTGATTTTCGTTGCATACATTTTCCTTGATAATAGTACTCTCCAAAGTTATTATTAAGAGTATTTTCTTTAAATTTATCAGCTAAAATTTCATACGTCATATAGATGCCTTCATATTCTTGTTTAGTCTTATTTCTTATCTTTATTTTATCAAAAAAAGTTTTTTCATCAAACTTAGTTTTATAATTATCAGTAAAATCTAAGTCTTTAATATATGTTTCTAATATTTTCACTCCTGAAAAATCACAGTCTTCAATCGTAATCATGTTTAACTCACTATTTTTTATAATTACACTTTTCATATTACTTTGTTCAAAAGATGTGTCTTTTATATTACATCTTTCAAATATATTAAACGATATATCACTGTTTAAAAATTTAATGTACATATTACAATCATAAAAAATACATGATAAATTATCTTTTTTATTTAAAGATGGAGTTTTCTCTGTATCTTCTTTAATAAGTATGCAGTTTTCGAATATGACACCTCCACTGGCAAAATTACAGTTATAAAATTTACATCCTATAAATCTACAATTTTTAAATTTCAAATTTATAAAGTCACACTCTAAAAACTCAGAACATATTATGTCTTCGTTTTGTATAATTTTAAAATCTATCTCATCAAGTGTTCCTTTTTTACCAATTAGTTCATTATTGATCTTTTTATAACTATATCTCTCATTTGGATAATAGCCAATGAGTTCATCTTTATGCTTTATTAGATATATATTTATTTCATCATTATTTTTCTTTCTTTTTAATAATTGATTATTTGCAGTATACTTTTCTTCTTTGAAATTTACATAACTCATAATTTTCTCCTTTCTAATAAATCATAAAAAAATATAGAAAGCTCCTATATAATTTTCTTTACATACGAACTTTCTATATTAGTATTATATATATTTACAAAAGTATGCAAAAAAGCTGTCTCTTCATATATAAATTTAGAGACAGCTTTTTTTAATAATATATTTATCAAACTATTTTTCTATTCATTAACCAAATTTAATTCTACTTCAACTTCGTCAACTCTTTTTCCAAATATCTGTATTCCTGCGAATATTGCAATAATTGCAAGTGGTAAAACCACATATATTGGAAGTCCTAATCCTGATGGTATATATCCAAATAGCACTGTTATACCTGCTACAAATAGTGAATATGGCATTTGTGTTTTAACATGTTCTAAGTGATTACATCCAGCCCCCATTGAAGACAATATAGTTGTATCAGATATTGGCGAACAGTGATCTCCAAATATTGCTCCTGTTAAAACAGCACTTGTACTAACTATTATAAATGACATATCTGGGTTTAATGAATGTGCTAGTGGAACTGCAAGTGGCATTAATATTCCCATTGTTCCATAAGCTGTACCTGTTGCAAAAGATATTATCGAACCTAATATAAATATTAAACTTGGTAATAAAAATGCTGGGAATGAACCTTGTAATAATACTATTATATATTTAGCTGTTCCTAATTCTTTTATTACTGAACTTAAAGCCCAAGCAAGTATTAATATTACCCCTGTTACTATTAAACCTTTCATACCATCTATCCAAACATCTATTGCTTCTGATATTGTAAATATTTTTTTACCAACACCCATAGCTATACCAACAATACTTGCAAATAATGCTGATTGGAATAATGCTACTGATGCATCAGATGCACTAAACGCTTCTTTAACAGCTAATAGCGAAAATGGTGAATTTGTAAATAAATTTATAAGTTCTTTATTATCTCCATTTATTATTGATGTATATCCACTGTAATAAAATGCCATTAATGCTGTAACTATTAATGTTCCTATTGGAATTATTGCATTCCATATACTTAATTTAACCCCTTCTTTTGGTTCTAAATCACATGAATCTTTCATTTCATTTGCTGAAACTGTACCTGAATTTCCTCTTTGTCTAGCATTTAACTCAGCTTTTCTCATTGGTCCAAAATCTTTTAATAATAAAGCTGATATAAGTATAAATACTAATATTAATATATTATAAAATCTATATGGAATAGTTTCTAAGAATACTCCAAATGCATCCGCTTTTACTCCTATTCCTACAAATGCATCATTTATCAAACCAACTTCAAGACCTACCCAAGTAGATATTATAGCTAACCCTGATATTGGTGCTGCCGTTGCATCTATTATAAATGCTAATTTTTCTCTAGAAATATTCATTTTATCACAAACTGGTCTCATTATAGGACCTACGATTAATGAATTTGCATAGTCATCAAAGAATACTAAAATTCCTAAACACCAAGTTATAAGTTGTGTTGCTCTTGATGTTTTTGCTCTTCTTGCAAGTGACTCAGCTATCGCTTTTGCTCCTCCCATTTTTGCAACTAAATTTATAATTCCACCTATTACTAATACTTGAAGTATTATACCTGCATTCCATGGATCTGCTAAAGAATTTAATGATCTACTTACTAAATCTAAAAATGCTTCAACTAATGTAAATATTATGTTTGAGCCTGTAAATTTAACTATAAAGGTTCCTGATAATATTCCTATAAATAATGAAACCACTACATTTTTAGTAACAAAAGCAAGTACTATTGCTATTATTGGTGGTATTAATGTTAACATACCAAACTTCTGTGCATTAGCTGATGATATTATATCTAACTCATCTGCAAATACTAATGGTGTTGATAAAACAAATACTAACATGGTCATAAATATAATTCTAAAATTTCTGTTGTTCATAATCAAATCCCCCTTAATTTTATTTTGTGAATGATAAGGGTTTTACATGGTAGACAAAAAGAGCCTTGAGTTAAACACTCAAGGCTCTTATATTACGTCACTAATGGAATTATACTTAAAAGTATGCAAATTAAATACTACTCTAAGTAAATTTAGTTTAATATAATAATTCCTTAAATGATAGCTCACCACAAAAACAAGTTTGTGACAGTTGCACATATATTTTATGTACACCCAGACATATAACCTTAAAGCATCAGTTATATACTTCGGCGATATTTCCTTTCCTAGTAAGTCATTGTGCTTACCTCATTACTAGTACTCATATTTATCGCGCCTCTACCCATTTATTATTCACTTAATTTGATTTAAATAAAGTATATATCAATTTTTTATCATTTGCAAGTAAATAAAAATTTAATTTTATTTTTCTTAATTTATGTATCAAATTGCTAAGTCTCCAAAACTCTGCTATTATCCTTATTAAGAGACAAAATACTACGTAGATAATGGGGGTTATTTATGTTATTAATTTACAATAAAAACACTAATCCATATTTTAATTTAGCTATGGAAGAATACTTACTTAAAAATTTTAATGAAGATATGTTTATTTTATGGAGAAGCGAATCTTCTATTTTAGTTGGGAAAAATCAAAACACTTTATCTGAAATAAATTTAGATTATGTTAAAAAAAATTCTATTCCTGTTGTTAGAAGACAATCTGGTGGTGGAGCAATATTTCAAGATTTAGGTAATATAAACTTCACATTTATATCTTGTAATAACAATAGTTTTAGTGATTTTAGAAGATTTACTCAGCCCATAATTGATTTACTTAAAAATTTAGATATTAATGCTGAGTTTTCAGGTAGAAATGACTTATTAATTGATGGTAAGAAATTTTCAGGTAATGCTCAATATAATTACAAAGATAAGGTTATGCATCATGGAACCCTTTTATTTTCATCTGATATAAACGATGTTTCTGATGCTTTAAATGTAAAACCTATCAAATTTGAGGGAAAAAGTGTTAAGTCAGTTAAATCTCGTGTAACTAATATCAGCTCTCACTTAAAATCACCTCTTGATGTGCTAGAATTCAAGGATTTAATAATGGATTATCTGTCTAAATTAAATTCTAATAATAAATTTTATACATTAAACAATAGCGATATTGCTTGTATAAATAAATTAGTCGAAGATAAATATAGTACTTGGGATTGGAACTTTGGAAACTCTCCTAAATATACTCTTATAAATACTTTAAAATATCCTGGTGGTAACATCGAATTTAATATTAATGTTGAAAAAGGCATTATTAATGATATTAAGTTTTTTGGTGATTTTTTCGGAAAATTAGATGTTTCCTTTATAGAAAATCTTTTAATTGGAGTTAAACATGAAGAAAAAAGCTTAAAAACTGTACTAAAAAATATACCAATAAATGATTACTTGTTAGGTGCAAATTGTGATATTCTAATTTCTGGTATCATGGGTTCTAAATAAATTTATCGGGGGGTATTATTTATGTTACTAATATATAACGAAAAAACTAATCCATATTTCAATTTAGCTATGGAGGAATATCTTCTTAAAAATTTTAATGAGGACATGTTTATTTTATGGAGAAATGAACCCTCTATCATAATTGGTAAAAATCAAAATACTTTATCTGAAATAAATTTTGAATATGTAAAGGAACATTCTATTCCTGTTGTTAGAAGACAATCTGGAGGCGGAGCAGTATTTCATGACTTAGGCAATATAAACTTCACATTTATAGCTTGTAATAATAATAGTTTTAGTGATTTTAGAAGGTTTACTCAACCTATAATTGACTTACTTAGAACCTTAAATGTTCATGCTGAATTTTCAGGTAGAAATGATTTATTAATTGATGGCAAGAAATTTTCAGGTAATGCTCAATATAATTATAAAAATAAAGTTATGCACCATGGTACTCTTTTATTTTCTTCTCAAATAACTAATCTTTCAAATGCTCTAAAAGTTAAACCTATAAAATTTGAAGGTAAGGGTATTAAATCTGTTAAATCTCGTGTAACTAATATTAGTAATCATCTTAAATTTCCTATGGATATATTAGAATTTAAAGATTTAATAATGGACTACCTTTCTAAAATAAATCTAGACAATAAATTTTACTTTCTAACTGAAAATGATATTTCTAAGATAAATAAATTAATTGAAAGTAAATATAGAACTTGGGATTGGAATTTTGGTAATTCTCCAAAGTACACTCTTTTTAACGAATTAAAATATCCTGGTGGCAATGTTGAATTTAATGTTAATGTTGAAAAAGGTAGTATCGTTGATATTAAATTCTTTGGTGATTTCTTTGGAAAAAAAGATATATCTTTTATTGAAGATTTACTAAAAGGAACTGAACATAATGAAATTAGCTTAAAAAAATCATTATCTAAAATTAATATAAATGATTATTTCTTAGGTTCTGATATTAATACCGTAGTTACTGGCATAATGGGTGTTAAATAAACAAACTTGTAAAGGTCTGAAAATGTCAAAATAAATCGTATTTTCAAACCTTTACATTTTTTAATTTTAGTAATTTTTATATTTTTTTGTTTTAAAGTAGGTCTTTTTTGTTCTAATTGGTATAATATAATTATATTATTAATTAAGTAGTTAGGAGGAGATACTTTATAAACATGAACTTTAAGAGTAATAACTTATCGTCTAAACATAACTTAGTAAAATATAACAATAAATTAAATTTCATTAATGAACATAATATAAAAAATTTATTTATTATTTTATTGATATTAATACTTTTAATATGTATATTTTCGCTATCTAAAATTATGTTATTTTCTAAAAATCCAAAAAATATAGTGAATTCTTTTGAAAAGTGTATTGAAAATAGTAATGTTTTAGCTCTAAAAAACTTATTATATTGTAATGATAATTCTTTAGAATTAAATGAAAAAACATTAACAAAATTTTTAGATTATTTAAATGAAAATCCATCTTATAAAATTCATATTATTGATCACTTAAGACATCAGTCTTCTTTAAAGAATGATACTAATGAAGAGAAGGAGTTATTTAATCTAAAAAAATCAAACAATAATAATTATAAAATTTTTGTTAAACCTGTATATTGCACTATACATACTCCAATAAGAGATACCAATATTACAGTTGATGATAATACATTAGTAACTTCTAATTCTAATGATTTTAATAGAATACTTGGACCTTTGTTTCCTGGCAAATATAAGTTTACTGCTATTTATAAAAACAATTTTACATCAGTTCAGGATAATTTAGATTTTGATTTTATATCATCTTATAAAAATAGTTCTGATTTTAATATAAAACTATTACAAGATATTCAAAATAATATGGTTTTAGTTCATGGTGATTTTCCTGAAGCTAAAATATATGTAAATGGTAAATGTGCTGATATTTTATTAGAAGATAGTACTTATATTGGTCCAGTTGAAGTTAATTCTAAAATTTATGCATCTATTAATATCAATGGAATAGAACTAAAAAGTAATGTTTGTACTTATGATGGATATTCTAAAGATATATATTTAAAATTTGATGATTATATACTTTCTTCTCCTACATTTACTAATGAGGAAGATATAAAAAATCAGATTACGTCTCTTGTGAAAGATTATTTAAATAATTTGCCAAATGCTATAAATAATAATGACTTTTCGTATATTAGTAAATATTTAAAAATTAACAGCAATATATACAACGAAAAATTAAATTTTATAAATGAATTAAATGAAAAAAAGATGACCTACTATATTAAAGATATAAATATTAGTAAAATAGAACTAGATAACAGTAAGCTAAACTTTGTTGTTAAAGCTAGCGAAACTTGTTCTATTACTGATACTGAAGGAAATACCATAAACAAGACTTACAATATAAAATATTTTGGTAGTTATGATAAAACTAAGAGTGAATTGTTATTAACTGATTTATCCTTATATTAAAAATTTAAACTATCTAAAAAAGAGGTTGCCTCAAAATATAATAATTTTGGGACAACTTCTTTTTTGCATATTCACATACTTTTTTATATAAAAATAGATTCTTTTTCTTTTTAAATTTTTTCATTTCAATCAGTTTTATTTTTTTATAAATAAAGCTTTTAGCTAAATTAACCTTATTTATATAAGGTTAATTTTTAAAATCCAATCTTTTTATAAGGGTGTTTTTATCATACACTTTATTTTATTATTTACTTTTTATAAAAAGAGTATATAATCTTATTATAGATACAAAATAATTTTTAATTGTTAAGGAGATTTTTTTATGAAAAAATATAATTATAAAGAAATTAAAATGATGTATGGAAAAATAAGTCCTTTTGAATTCAAAGATAAATTAATAGATATAGCAAATTATACAGCAAAAGAAAATAACAGAACTATACTTGATGCTGGTAGAGGTAATCCTAACTGGACAGCTGCCACTCCTCGTGAAGCATTTTTTACATTTGGACAATTTGCAGTTAATGAAACTCGACTTACTTGGAACTTAGGTGATTTAGCTGGTATGCCTCAAAAGGACGGTATAACAAATCGCTTTTATAACTATATAAATGAAAATATACATATGCCTGGTGCCTCTCTTATAAAAGCAATAGTAGACTACGGTATAAATGAACTAAATTTTGATGGAGATGATTTTATTCATGAACTTGCTGATGGAATTATAGGTGATAACTATCCTTTACCTGATAGAATGTTGCCTCATTTAGAAAAAATAGTTCAAAATTATCTTTTACAAGAAATGAAATATAATATAAATGATGGTGGTAAACTTGATGTATTTGCTGTAGAAGGTGCAACTGCTGCTATGTGTTATATATTTGATTCACTAATGTCAAATGAACTTTTAAGAAAAGGTGATAAAATAGCTATAATGACTCCTATATTTACACCTTACCTTGAAATACCGCATCTTCCTAGATATGACTTTGAAATCGTTAATATAAATGCTGATGAAGTTGATGCAAATGGAATTCATACTTGGCAATATTCAAAATCTGAATTAGCAAAACTTCGTGATAAATCTATAAAAGCTTTATTTGTTGTTAATCCTAATAATCCAGCTTCTATAGCTATTAACGAAAATTCTTGCAATAATTTAATAGATGTAGTTAAAAATTATAATGAAGATTTAATGATAATATGTGATGATGTTTATGGAACTTTTGTTGAAGATTTTACATCTTTAATGTCAATGCTTCCTTACAACACAATTGGTGTTTATTCTTATTCAAAATATTTTGGTGTTACAGGATGGAGATTAGGTACATTAGCTTTACATGAAAATAATGTTTTTGATAAAAGAATTAATGATTTACCTGAAGAGTTAAAAAAATCTTTAAATAAGCGTTATTCAGATATGAGTCTTAATCCATCTTCTATACCTTTTATGGACAGAATAGTTGCCGATAGTAGATTAGTTGCTCTTAATCATACTGCTGGTCTTTCTACTCCACAACAAGTACAAATGGCATTTTTCTCAGCATTTGCTTTAATAGACAAAAAAAATTCTTATAAAGCACTTAACATGGAGATTTGTCATAATCGTCAAAAATTATTATTTGATGCTTTAGAACTTAGTTTAAACAAAGATAAAAATAATGCAGCTTATTACACTCAATTCGATATAGAAGAATGGGCTAATATATCTTATGGAAAAGATTTTACTAACTTTATTAAATCTAATTATAGTCCAGTTGATATATTATACAAGTTAGCTGATAAATACTCAATTGTATTACTTAGCGGAAGTGGATTTGCAGGGCCTAAATGGTCTATAAGAATATCTTTAGCCAACTTAGATGATAAATGTTATATAAAGATTGGTAAAGCTATAAAAGAAATATTAAACGGATATACTACTGCTTGGAAAAAACATAACTCTAAAGTTTGTTAATATAAAATTTTTGCATGTTACCCATGCTTAGGCTGAAATATAAGTTCACCTCCAGCAGGCAAAATAAGCCTGCAAATGTCGGTAGATCTTATATTTTCAGACCTTCGCTAGGTTACAAAATTATATTTATTTGTTGAATATTATTGATGTATTAAGTTCTTCTAATCTCTTAGTATTAATGTCTATTGATTCCCTGTTTTGTTGTTCTATTCTTAATGTTTCATCTATTCCTGTTCTAATTGTAGTATACATTTTTTCTAGTGTTTCAATTTGTATAGAGCTTGAGTTTGTCATTTTTGCTATTTGAGCACTTTGAGTGCTTACATTTTGTGCATTTCTAAGTAATAACTCATTAGTTTTATCATCAAGAGCTTGTAATGATTTAGCTTGTAATTCTTGTTTTTTTAATAAAATAGCTTGAGATAAGCATTGTTTAAATACTGGAAGTGTTACTACAAATGCACTATTAATTTTTCTAATTAATCCATAATTATTATGTTTGATTCCTCTAAGCATAGGTATTGTTTGTATAGCTATATTTTCAGCTACTTTTAAATCATATACTCTTTGTTTTAACATATCATAAATTTTTAATAGTTCTTGATAATTAACTATATCCATTTGATCAGAACTACTTTCTGATTTTTGCTTGAAGTGTGGTAATATTTCATTGTCCATTTCTTCTATTGCCATTTCTCCAGCGACTATGTATTTTTGTAATTCATTGTAGAAATTAAGATTTTCATTTAACATTGAACCTATTTGCTTATTTGATAAACTTATATCTCTTTCATATTTTTCAAGTTCTATTTGTATCTTTTCTACTTCTCTACCTAATGTATCATACTTTTGGAACATTAATTCTATTGCATTATTTGCTTTTTTAAATAATTTTTGCAAAAAAGATGGTTCTTTAGTTTGCTCAAAATCATCTAAATCAAATTTATCCATAATCTTAGTTAGATGTAAAATCATTTTAGTATTTTCTTCATTTTTATTTAATTTAATCGTATTTAATAAGCTATCTGAAATTTTTGCTATACCTTGTGATGCTTCTTTACCAAATTTAAGTATAGTATCAGGATTTTCTACTTCTATAAGTGCTGTTAAAGCCTCTACCTCTTTAGATTTTCTAAGTTCATTTTTCTTGTTATTTGTATACTCAACTATATCAAAATTTTCTTCTTTTTCAATTTTATTATTATCAATTACCTCTACAACATCTTCTTCTTTTGATAAACTACTTATATTTATCCCCATTTAAAACCACTCCTCTTCCCAAAAATCTTTTGAAATAAATTACCTTCTTCATTAACTGAGTCTAGTTTAAAATCATATACCATTTTATCTAATCTATGTATATCCATTAATTCATTATTAACTACATTTTCTATACAATTTTCACCGCCTGGTGCAAGTATAATTATATCAAATCCCATTTTACTAAGTAAAATTATTAAAAATACTAATTCTTTATTAAATAATGTACTTTTTTTTATATAAATAATAATTTTAGGATTTACTAAGCTATAATCAAAATTATTTATCATATGAACTAATCTTTTATTCATATGTAAGGTAGTGTATAGACCCCTTATTATGTCTTCTTTATTTAATTTTATTAAAAACATATCACTTGCAATAACTTCTTCTATTTTTTCTAGTATTAAATATTGTAGATTTTTATTTAATATAGATATAGGATAACAATTTTCATCTAAAATGTATTTTTTATCTATTGTATTGTTTGAATTTAAAGCAAAAGATAAACTAAATGCTTCTTTTGTAAATTCACTTGAAAAATCATTTATATCTCCAGTATATTCTATAAAATATACATCTTCTAAATCTCTAAGGGCGCTAACTAACTTTATATACTCCTTAGAATCATTATAAATTCCATTTAGTTTTGATAAAAATACAGGAGCTTGTACTATTTTTTCATCAAAACTAAAACCAGGTCTTAACTTTAATGGTTGCTTCCAATATATAGATATCTCATCTATTGTAGAATTTAAAAGTAAATTTTTTATCTTTCTATCTTGAAGTTGCCATGGTTTTATAAAGCCTGCATCATTTAATAATTCATCACTTATTCTTTTAGATGCTTGTGCTCCTATTGTCATAGCTTTTCTTACACATGATTTATCTATTATTTCTCCTAAAGATATTCTTTCATCAAACGTTAAATATTCACTTTTTAATTCTTCTTCTTCTAAGCTTATTTTATATTTCTTAATATCTAATATTTCTAAAATATCATTTGAATTAGGATTAAGATATAAAATATCAAATCCTGATAAATATAATATTGTTAGAAAATACAGTTCATGTTTTTTTATATCTGAATAAAATATAATCTTAGGAAAATCATTTTCTTCTATTTCTAAAGAATCTATGAACATCTTAATCCAAGACATAATTTTAATTATAAAATTTTCTTTAACCCTATCATTTTTAAAAGCTTCCTTTTCTAGTTTTAAAAATATATCAAATGCCTTTTTAATCTTATTATTCATTTTTTCTGATTTAATAATATCTATTTGTAAATTTTCAATACTTCCCTTATAACCAACTACTTTTTCTTTGAAAAAATTTATGATATTAAAATCATTAGGATTTTGTATGCTTTGTGTAAATAAAACTATATCTTTTCTTTTGTTTATAATTTCACTAGTTTTAAAAAACTCTAAGTTATATAAATTTTCATCTTTAATTCCTATATAAGAAATAAAATAATTTTCTCTATCAAATTGGTTGGAGAATATTTTTTCAAATATTTTTGAATCACTCATAGTTATCCTCCTGATTAATTATTTATACAAAAATATAAGTTCCTCCTCCATTAGCTATTAGCCTATAAATGTCAGTGGAACTTATATTTATAAATTTAGACATCCTTTTAAATTTCTTGTTTAGATAATTCTAATTCTTCTTTGTTTTCTTTTGGTTTAAATATTCTAACTAATAATTTTACAACTTCATTAACTATAACTACTAAAGAAGATGCTATTATTATTTTTATCCACATAGTAATATCAAGTGCCACTGAGTTAAAGAAGTCTTTAAATATTTGAGTAAATATTACTTGTGCTATAGCTGTTATACCTATTATTTGTAGTGCTAATTTATTTTTAAAGAAATGAGGTATTATACTGTCTGAATTAAACTCTCTACAGTTAAATGCATTAAATAATGCACTAAATGCAAATAATGAGAACATTACTGTTTCTTGTTGGTCAATTGTCGCATCTAATATATTAAATGTAGATTGAACCATTAATATTACTGTTATAAAAAATGCATTTGATATTATAGATGTAGTCATTGACTTTGATATAATATTTGCTTTTCTATTTACAGGTTTTCTGTTTAATACATAATCTCTAACTGGCTCTAAACCTAATGCTAATGCTGGTGGTCCATCCATTATTATATTTACCCATAATAATTGTATTGTTGTAAATGGCATTTCTTGTCCCATTACTTGAGAAATTATAGCTACTAAGAATGCTATAACATTTACTGTTAATTGGAACTGAACAAATCTTTGGAAGTTATCATAAATTCCTCTACCCCATTTGATTCCTTTTACAATTGTTGAGAAACTATCATCAGTTAATATAATATCTGCTGCATTTTTTGATACTTCTGTTCCTGATATTCCCATTGCAATACCTACATCAGCTTTGCTAAGTGCAGGAGCATCATTTATACCATCTCCTGTTACAGCAACCACTTCACCTTGGGCTTGAAGTGCTTGAACTATTCTCATTTTACTGTCTGGCTTACTTCTAGCTACTATAGATATTGTTTTTATTTCTTTTCTTAATTCTTCATCTGTTAATGTATCTATATAAGAAGCTTCAACAGCTCTCATATTATTTTTTAATAATCCTAACTCTTCACCTATAGCTCTTGCAGTATTTATATTGTCCCCTGTAAGCATTTTTACAGATACTCCTGCTTTGTTTGCTATTTTTACTGATTCTATTACATCAGCTCTCAGAGGATCTCTTATTCCAACAAACCCACCAAATACTAAATTATTTTCAACTGCATCAATATCAATTCCTTCAGTTTCAACAGTTAATGCTGCTTCTGATTCTTCGGACTCTAAAGACATTTCTTTATATGCAAATCCTAAAGTTCTCATTGACTTAATTTGTAATTTTTTTATTTCATTTAATATTTCATTTTTAATTTTATCTGTTATAGGTACTAATTTATCATCTCTTTGTATATGTGAACAAAGTTCAAGTAAAACTTCTGGTGCTCCTTTTGATAAAAGTATATACTTATTATTTTGCTCTATAACCGAAGTCATTCTTTTTAAATTAGATGTAAATTGATTTTGAGCAACTATATTAGCTTCTTTTCTAATAGTTCTATAATCTAAATTTTTGTTGTATAAAAGTAGTGCACATTCTGTTGCACTTCCTAAATATTTAACATCTTCATCATTGTGTTCTATATCCCCAGTAGAATTTATCATGCAGTTTTCTTTAAAATAACTATGACTTTCCTTGTCATTATTTTCAACATAGCCACCATCTACATATGCAACTTCTACAGTCATTCTATTTTGTGTTAATGTACCTGTTTTATCTGAACATATTACAGAAACAGAACCTATAGTTTCACAAGCTTCCTTTTTAGTTACTAAAGCATTTATTTTTGCCATTTTCTGCATTGTAATTGCTAAAGTCATATTTATCATTGTTGGAAGTCCCTCTGGAACTGCTGCTACTATTAATGCAACACAAACTGTAAAAGCAGTTTTTGCTGGAGAAATAGAATTTAAGAATGGCATAATTCCTGACATATCTAAATTTAATACATCAGTAGTTACCATTTTAAATATCATAAATATGAAAAGTAATCCTGCAACAGCTGAAGATATCTTTGCTATTGTCGCTCCAAGATTCCCAAGTTTTGCTTGTAGTGGTGTATCTTCATCTGAACCTGTTAAATGTTGTGCAATCTCACCCATTTGAGTGTTATCACCTATTGATGTAACTAACATTATACCTCTTCCATAGGCAACTAATGTTCCTCCAAATACCATATTAATTTGTTTTGCTGGTATTGGTTCTTGTTCTATTATAGAACCTTTAGATTCTATTTTTTCCATATTAATTATTACATCAGATTTTTTACTAACATCATCAGATTCACCTGTTAGCATATCTTCTCTTACTTTTAAATTTATACTTTCAATTAATCTACCATCTGCAGGTATCATATCTCCTGTTTCTATGTATACTATGTCTCCTGGAACTAATTCACTTTTAGAAACCTGGTGTACTTCTTTATCTCTTAAAACTTTAACTTCTATATTTTCAGTTAGTTTTGATAATGCATCTGCAGCTTTCTTAGATTTACCTTCAGTGATCATACCTATTCCTATTCCCACTGCTATGGCACATACTATACCTACTGCATCATGCGTTTCACCTATTAATGCACTTATTATAGCTGCTGCTATTAATATAAGTATCATAGGCTCACTTAAATTTTCTTTTAATTCTTCCCAAAAGCTACCTTCTTCTTTTGGTGTAAATTCATTTAATCCATATTTTTCTCTTCTAAGATTTACTTCTTTCTTAGATAGACCCATTTGCGAGTCTACGTTTAGTTCTTTTAATACTTCTTCTTTTTCTACATTATAAAATTTCATCTTTTACACTCCATATGCGCATTCTATTCTTGCTAAGTTCTGCATTATATCTTTAAGACAAGTATCATTTGTACCTTCTCCTATTGCAGAAAACTTCCATGTTCCATCATGTTTATAAATATTTCCAACTATAAGAGCTGTTTTATTACTATAATTATCAGTTAAATTATATTTAGCTATTTCTTTTTTGTTTTTAGAATCTACAACTCTTATGTATGCATTTTGTATCATTCCAAAATGTTGTCTTTTAGATACGCAATTATATATATTAACTACAAATAAAAGTTTATCAATATGTTTTGGTATGCTTTCTAAATTCACTAAAATTTGTTCGTCATCTCCATCACCATCTCCCGTAAGATTATCTCCTGTATGAATAACTGATTTGCAACGACTTTTTAAATTTCCAAAGTAAATTAAATCACTTGAATTTTGTAATTTTCCATCAGTACTTAACATAAAAACTGATGCATCACAATCTATAGATGGTGATGAAGCAAATAATGCTTTTAATAATCCGCCCTTTTTATTGTCTACTGGGTCCCATCCAAGTCCTACCATTATAGAATTTAGACCTGGATTTGACTTTCTTAAATCAATTTTTTGACCTTTTTTTAAATTAATAGACATTTCTTCTCCCCCTAATTTTTATACACTTAATCCGTATGTTTTACAAAGTGTTTCTAGTCCACCTTCAAATCCTGAACCTACTGCACTAAATTTCCATTCTCCATTATATTTATATATTTCACAAGCAACAATCGCTGTTTCTACACTAAATTCTTCCCCTAAATCATATCTTAGGATTTCTTGTTCATTTTCAGAATTTAAAACTCTTATATATGAATTGTCTACTTGTCCGAAATTTTGCTTTCTTTCTTTAGCTTCATATATAGTAGCTGCAACAACTATTTTTTGAATATGTTTTGGAATTAGTTTTAAATTAACTAATATTTCCTCATCGTCGCCTTCACCTTCTCCAGTTCTATTATCTCCTAAATGTTCAACTGCTCCTGATATGTGTTTTAAATTATTGTAAAATATAAAATCTTCATCTCTTTCTACCTTTTGTGACTCACCTAACATAAATATACTTACATCTAAATCATAATCATATCCACTATCAAAAGAATTTATATCCCATCCTAAACCTAATTTAATATTTTTAAGTCCTGGATTTCCTTTTGTTAAATCTATTTTTTGTCCTTTTTTTAATGTTATAGCCATTTTAAAATCCCCCTAGATAAACTATATATTTATTCCAAAGTTTCTGCATAATGCTTCTAGTCCACCTTCGAATCCTGAACCTAATGCATTAAATTTCCATTCTCCATTATGTCTATATATTTCAGCAACTACCACTGCAGTTTCTATGCTAAAATCTTCTCCCAATTCATATTTTATCAATTCTTCATTAGTATCTTTATTTAATACTCTTATATATGAATTACTTACTTGTCCAAAATTTTGTCTTCTTTCTAAAGCTTCATGAATTGTAACTGTGAATGCTACTTTGTTTACGTCTTGTGGAACTGATGCTAAATTAACTAATATTTGTTCATCATCTCCATCACCTTGACCAGTTCTATTATCTCCTAGATGCTCTACAGCTCCTGAATTGTGTTTTAAATTATTGTAAAAAATGAAATCACCATCATTAGTAACTTTATTATTTGAATCTACTAAAAATGCTGCTGTATCTAAATCAAAGTCATATCCTCCATCATATTTGTTAGTATCCCATCCTAATCCTATTAATATATTTTTAAGACCTGGATTCTTCTTTGTTAAATCTACTTTTTGACCTTTTGCTAATGTTATACCCATAATCTTTTCACTCCCCATTTTTACTTAATTTAAGATAATTATATCATTTTTAATTATACCTGTATAATAATTTTAGTAAATTAAGGTATATATGTAATTTTATAACATAATTGTAATAAGTTAATTAACATTATAAAAACATATAATATATTAATTTTAAGTATAATTACTATATTAATGCAATATATTTTAGTGTATTTTTCTATAATATATGTGTCAGATATATATACAATTATTTTGATTTTTTAAGTAAATCTCTAATTTCTCTTAATAAAACTAAATTTTCATCTTCTTTTTCTACTGCAATTTCTTTTTCTTTTTTTCTTTCAAACTTAGATATAAATTTAATAGCAATAAAAATAGAAAATGCTATAATTAAAAAATCAACGATATTTTGAATAAACATACCTACGTTAAGATAAACAGCAGCTTTATTTCCTACAACTTCTGTCAAAACAATTTTATACTCTCTAAAATTTATACCTCCAGTTAATAATCCTACTAAAGGCATAATAATATCATTTACTAAAGAAGTTACTATTTTACCAAAAGCACCCCCTATAACAACCCCAACAGCAAGGTCTAGTACATTTCCTTTTAGTGCAAATTTTTTAAAGTCCTCTAAAAATTCTTTCATTATAATACTCCTTCATACATTAATTTTGCTATATTAAAGTTATAAACTTCTATTTTCTCATTAGTATTTTTTCCCTTTACTAAGAATTTTAAGCATTTTCAATTTATATATTTACTTTTTTATAATTTTTAAATAAATATAATTTTCACACTCATAATTCAAATATATTTATGACTAACTGAAAAACTTGTATATGAAGAATTTGTTATATCTAAACTAAATTAAAAGGATGTAGACAAATTAGTGTAAAAACAAATTAGTCTACATCCTCTTAAATATTACAACATAATTACTTGTCCAAATCCAAACTCACTTTTATGACCTACTCCACTATATACGCTAAATTCAACTAATGTCCTTGCTATTTTTTTTAATTTATCATCTATATTCTCTAAATTTATATAAATAATACATTTTATACCTTCATAAAATCCTTTACCCATCTTAACCCTATTTGTTATTAATTCACTAGTAATAATTTTTATTTTAGAAATTTCTTTTATGTATTGTTTATCTATAGTATATCCGCTAAATCTATTAAATTTATTTAATAAATTTCTAAATAGTATCTCTGAATTTATTTCACTATAAAATTGACTGCCCACCTTAAATATGGTCGGTGTAATAAGTTGTAATTTATATTCTTTTATATTACATTTTTCACTATTTATATATCTAAACCTATCATTATCAAATCTAGTAACATACTTACTTTTACTTTCATCACAAATGATTTCTTTAACTACAAAATTAGAGTCACCTATATTTATGTTTTCATTTAATATTTTCTTCTTGAATAAATGAGAAGTAAAAAGTGAAAAATCATCTACATCTAATGTAGAAATTTTGAACAAATAATATTTACCTTTTTCTAATTCTAAATTGTATCTTTGATTTTTAAAAAAGTTTGATACGGTAAAATAACTATCTTTTATATCTTTTTTTAAAAGTTCATGAAAATAATTATATATGTCTTTACTGACATCATTTAAAGTACTATTTCCAAGACTTTGTAATCTTATGATAAATGAGTTAAACAAATTTAATCACTGCCCATCCTAGAGGATACTTACCTTCTACTAAATTTCTAGATTTAGAATCAGTTACATTACTTCTATTATTATTTACTAAATTAAATGTAGTGCTATCAAATCCAGCACCTTTACCAAATCTTATTAAAGCTTCATTATTTTTATCTAGACTTTCGTATATTTCATAAATATCTTCATATATATTATAAGTTTCTAAATAGTCTGCTTCATCAAAAAAATCTAACTCTCTATTTATCATATCTTCTGCTTTTAAATTAAGACTATCTAATATTTCATTCTTACCTATTTTAACTTTTACACTTCCTTTTTCAAAAAAACCATTAAATATATTTATATCAAAATTAAATTCTATATTATCATCACTACATAACTTAGATTTTGTACATAATGAATAAAATGGAACTGCCTTTTTTAATTTTTTATCTTTTTTATTATATGTATATATATTTATATCATAAAGTCTAAGTGCATCCTGCATAAAATTTGAATCTGTTATTTTTATACTTTTAAAAGGATCTGTTTTGGGTTCTTTTTTTCCATTTTTGTTAGGGCAACTTAATAATTCAACTTCATATTCTTCTGATTTTTTATGTTCACTCTTATATGGGTCTATTCTGCCTTTATTATTTTTTAATATTTTATAATCAAATAGCTTTTCCCTATCTCCCATATCATATAAATATGCACTTCTTATTGCTCCTTTAATAGAGCTTCCTGGTATATATGTTTTATTTACAGTATTTATAAAATCATTTATAACTAGTGCATTTTGTTCATTTTTGTTTTTTACACCTTTTAGCTTTTGATTGTATAAATTTTCAAATTCAGTACAAATATCTACTTTATACTCATATCCAAATTTTTCTTCATAAATTTCCCCTATAAAACTTCTAAGTTCTATAATATCATTTTCAACATATTTTAAAAATATTCTCTTATTATTTTCATTTAAATTTTCATATATATCCATCATATTAAATTTATACATATATCCATTTTTAATTACATACTCATATGGAAGTATCTCTTTACCATTACCTATGTGTATAGGTGTTATTGGAACTAATATAATTTTCTGATTATTTATCATTTATATCCACCCCCAGTATAAAAGGTATACCATACTGAACAATTTTTTCATCATAATAAAGTCCTTTAAGCATTTTTCCTTTATTTAGATTAGGATTTCCTTTAAATACAGATCCAGGTGTAAAACATACAAATGGCTTTTTAAATATATTCTCATTTTGTGAATATATCCCCGATACTTTTCCTCTTTTAGTTAATAAACTAACTCCTACTACATCACTATAATCTCCTTGTTTTGGTATATAGTTAGATAATACTACATATCCATTACCTTCATATTGACTATCAAATAAATCTTCTCTTTTTTCAAAACTAACCGTCTCAAAATATCCTTTTCCACTACTAGCTTTTTTTCCAAATCCATTTTGCTGTATGTATTTTAAGTATGTATTGAATTTTTCAACATCTACATCATCTCTAAGTTTTATATAAATAGATATACTAGATTTATAAAAAGTTTCATAAACTGTAAATACACCAGAACCATCATCTTGCTCTGAGGAATTTGTTAATCTATTTATTTTGTTTTTAGTTAAAGATTGTGTTTTAACTAAATCATTATAAGTTGTCACATTATCTTCTCTCTTGTATTCTTCTGGACTTTTGAAATATAAGTGTAATGCTTGTTTATGTTCAAATTCAAATTTTCTAAGTGTTATAGGACATCTTTTACTATTTGCTACATCTGAATACAAACTCATTAACTCATCTTTTCTTAATGTATTAAATGTTTCAGTGTCTATAAATTCAATTTTATTAAACTCATCTACTAATCTAGTATATAATTTTATGTTCTGTTTGGTTAAATTATTTTTTTTACTTAATATACTTTTAATACCTCTTGTACTAACTATTCCTTTTTTTATGAAAGGTAAATATCCACTTATAAAACCATTTGATACTATAAACGGAGAGTTATTATCTTCAAATTGCTCTAAGATATTTTCTAGATATTCTTCACCTTCTAAATATCTAATAGCCCATATTATATGCCCCCATATAGTATCAGATTGTAACTTAGTCATAAACGAGGATTTAGGATTTATTTTCCATTCATATATGTTATATGCCACCTAATACCCCCCCTTATATGCTTATATTTTCTATATCTACAACCTCATTATCAACTTCAACCTCAAGCCTTATATGACCATTTCCTCTAGAAACGCCACCACCTATACCATCTAATGATAAAAGCTTTAGACCTTTAAGAACTTGTTCAAAGTTTTTTTCATCTGCTTGTCCATTGTCTCCCATATCAAATATTTTATAGCTCATATTAAATTCAAACTCAATTCCAGCTGGAACTCTTTCCAAATTTCTAGGCATTGCAGCTGATGTTACTCTATTTATATTATTTTCGTACTTCATTTCAGTATCATTACCTGTAGTTTCTCTTAGCCTTTTTAAATTTATTTTTGAGTCTTCTGTCAAATATGCATCTCTTACTATAAGTCTAGTAGGTCCACTTAAAGCTTCTTTGCTATCATTAGCACTACGTCCAAATATATTACATACTGAACAATTAAAATTATGACAAGAATGAACCTTTCCACCTTCATCTATTTTTCCTGTACTCCATTCAGTAAGCGAACGCATTTTCCCCTTTATACTACTTCCTGGTATATATGGTTCTTTGTTAAAAGGATTTCTTATTATAGGATTATCATTACCACCGATTTCAATAGTTGCAGAATTTCCACCTATAGCCATACCTGACAGTAATATTATTTTTCCGTTCATTTGCTTAACATTTTTTAATCTCATCTTAACCCCTCCTATTTATTTTTTTCTCCACCGAATCCATAATAATATCCAACTATTGTTTCAAATATCATACAAAAATTTTCGAATGTATTTATACTTTTATGCTGTTTTATATAATCCACACTTTCGTTTATAAAGTCTCTAAATGCCTTTTTTATAGTTCCCTTTCCATCTTTGTATTTATACTCTGCTTTTGACTTTAGCATAAGTATAAAAGGATAGTTTCGTTCAAATTCTTGTTGGTCTTTATTTATTTTATTTTGAAGAGCTTTAACTTCATTAAAGAATAATCTTAGTTGATTACTTGTTAATTTAGAATCAACAAAAACTTTTGCTATTTCTTTAGTTTCATTTAACATCAACTCTTCTCTTAATTTTTCAAATCCATTTATTACAAAATCTCTTGGTAGCTCTATTTCTTGTTGTCTATTTGAATAATTTCCTCTATTATTATTAGAATAACTATTTCTATTATTATAAGTTTTCTTATCTTTATAATCCATTTTAATTATCCCCCCTATTTTTTCTTACAGCATAATTAAGTACTACATTCATATATCTATATAAAAAGTCTATATCTTCAAAACACTCAACCAATCGTCTAATTTCTGATTTTTGATATAGTTTTTCTTTATCTTCTTTTTTATTTATGTCTAAATTATATATATTAGCTATTTTAGGAACTAAATTTCTACTTATATCATAAGTAAATTTTGATATATACATAAGGTTTTCAAGTTTTTGACCGTTTGAACTTTTATATTCATTAGCCATATTAGTATAATTTAATAATCTATATACAAAACTTTGAGCATATATAGAATCGTCATAATGTGGATTCACTCTCATATTTTTATATACAAATTCTCCAAATTCAAAAACTTCATCAAACTTATCCCAGTTTATAAATTTATCAAATACAATAAGTCCATTTCCTCCATTAGCTTTTGATTTTTCTAAATTATCACTAGCTTCTTTTAAACCACTCATTATAGGTTCTTTATTTTTTATAATAGATATACCACAAGATAAAGTAACATCTTTATTATTCGATACTAATTTTTTAAATTCATCATTTATAAACTTAGCAGTAAATATCACTTCATTCCAAGGACCAACTATTGTTATAGTATCATTAGTATTGTTAAGTACATATTGATTGCTAAGATTTATATTAACAGATACACCATTTATTAATTTCACTTCGTTTGAAGAAGTATTTTTAAATGTATTATAAATATAGTTATTTAAAAATGCATTTATATTTTCATTTAAAGTAGATAATCTTGATATTGTAGTATAATCATGAAGTTTTTCTTCTCCTTCATCTTCTTGTGATAATCTTTTTAGTTCATTTATATCTTTCTTGTTTTCAATATCTATAAGACCAATACTCATAAGCATATCCAAGTCGTCCATACCTATTTTTAATACACCTATATTATTGACTCCTTTAGATAAGCTACTTATTTCCTCAAAAGTTAATACCTCGGTATCCTTAGTTGGTACATAGTTTGCATAGAATTTAAATCCATTTGGATAATTGTTAAGTAAATCAGTATTTTGAATATTATAAATTATATATGGATTTTTAATAATATCTTCTTTTTTTTCATAAAAAGCTACATACATACAATCCTTTGAAAATAGTTTTATTTTTTGAGTATAATCTATATCATCATTATAAAACCCTATATACTTTGCTTTTGATAAATATGTTCCTATATTTATCTCATCTTTACAAAATTCACATTCATTTTCATTTTTCTTTACAAGCATTTTTTCGCAAGTACTACACATTCCACCTATTTCAAAACCATGATTTATTATAGGCTTTAATAATACATTTTCAGCATGTACCTTATTTTTATTTTTTTCAAAACCATAGTTTATATCATCTAATATATTAGTAAACTCTTTTAAATTATTTCCATTAGCTGATTTAGCTGCTAAATTTAAATATAATTCTCCCTCAAATTTATTATATAAATAATCATTTATTTCTTGTCTAGTTTCTTTTATTATTTTTTGAACTTTTTTACTTTTAGGAGCTATAATATAAAACTTATCTCCCATATTCAAAACTATATTTGATATTGTTAAATTAAGATTATTTATTATTTTATATGACATAGCTTGAGTTAGTATATTTATATAAAAAGATTTTCCTCTAAGTCTCTTAGCACTATTTTTATTAGTTCTTATATCCTCTATATAATTTTTAGAGCCTTCTAACCTAAATCCTACTACCATAAACTTATCTTCATCATTATTCTTAACACTTTTTTCATCTAATGTATTGTTTTCTAAATGATATAAATAACTAGCTACGCCTATTGCACTTGTTGTTTTTAAATGGTCAAATAAAGATATATCACATAATCCGCTTTGAGTATCTGATGCTAAACACCAAGTATATTTTTTTATAATATTGTACATAGTAATATAAAAAGAATTAAAATCATCGCACTTTAAATCTTTAACTTCTTTTATAAAATTTCTAACTATGTATGTTAAATCTTCTTGTTCATTTTTATCAAAATTCTGTGGGAATATATGTTTATAAGAAAATGGGTTTAATTTGTATTTTGTAATTGGCAAGTTGTAGTCATTTGTTATGCTTAAAGTATGTAGGACACTATCTAATGGTCTGGTTCTATATGAACCTTCTCTACCTTCTTTATCACTTCTCTCTGCTGAAGAATAATTATCTGCCCTTGATATTATATATGCAAGCGTTTTATCATTTCCTGCTTTCAAATCCTGTACTTTAAACATACTCTCCATTTTAAAATCTTCATGATGTCTTTGTAATATAGTCTTTAATAATTCATTTTTTTTCAATATATTATTTTCTTCTAACAAATCTAAAAAATCTGCTGATAAAGCTTGATGCCTTGTACTACTCAATTTACACTTATATTTTCTTCCATCCCTATAAATATCACATCTATGTAATAATTTCCCTATATCATGAAGCAATCCTCCTAGCACTATAGCTTCATAATCATTTTTTATACTTAACATCTCACACCACCCTTACATTAGATACTATCGTTCCGTATCCTATAGACTTTCTTTTTCCTACGCCCATATAGCTTGGTATGTATACATTACTTATAAATTCTCCATTAAATCCTATAAGTACTGTATCTTTCATAACTAATTTAATAGGTCTAAAATTTCCTTTTACCATTATTTTTTTATCTACCCTTATACCACAATCTTTAAAATTAGATAATAAATTATTTTGAAGTTGTTTATCTAAACTAAAATCTCCATTTTTATACTTCTTATAATTTTCATTATTTAAAGCTAACCAAGGAGTTTCAAATTTATATGAAAATAATTCATCCTTAACTTCAAATTCATCTTCATAAATCTCAACACTTGTCTTAAATCCACTTATAATTTTCCCTGATATATTAAGTTCTTTTAAGTCTAATAAATTTTGCTTTATAAGCTGTTCTCCTTCATCCATCCCTAATATACATAGTTTATTATTTATAAGCTTATATTGAATTTTAGGCATTTGATAATTAAATTCATACGTATTTTTATGATTATGAAACTTTATTTCATCTTTATATAAATTTCCTATATAACCCCTTAGCTTTTCTACTTCTTTACTTTTAAAATCTTCTTTTGTGTCAAATTTAATTAATATTAGCTTCAATTTTACCTCCAAACATTCCCATATTTATTACAATTATATCATTCTTTAGAATTTTTTTCATTAAAATAAGGTATCCTATAATTTTTAGAATACCTTTTAAAATATTACGCAACTACATTCATCTATAACTAAATCTTTCTTAAAAGAGTTGCCCATAAAATCTGCATTGTTTAGTTCTCTTTTTCCCATAGGAAATATGTATATAGAATCTTCTTGTAAATTTGTTATATTTTCAAATATCAAGTTCAATAATTTTACATCTGGTTCTTCAATATTACCAAAAAATATACTTTTTTGAACTCTGTAAAGTCCCATATCCATACATTCTTTTATTACATCTCTCCTAGTTTTATCATTAGATATATCATATATAACCCATACAAACACACTTTAACTCTCCTTCAATATTCTATTTGCAATATTTTGACAATCATACCTTATTATATTTTCAAATTCTATATTACGCTCTTTGTATCTTATTTTAGATTTTAATACATCCATATATTTAGTTATAAGAATTTGTTTTCCATTCGTGTTTAAATAATATTCTTCATCATTTATATCAAAGCATTTTTCATTAATTTCATTAGCATTTAATACTTTAAATACTATTTTATCAATATATCCTCTATACATCTCAATTAAGTCAAATACAAATGTCTTTTTGTTATAATTATCAACATGCATAATCCCTATATAGGGATCTAATCCTGTTAAAACACAAGCTTTTTCTATATTCGAGTACATTATTCCATATCCGTAATTCAACATACAATTAAATTCATCTTTAGCTGGCCTCTGACTTCTACATTCAAATTTATATTTTTTAGGAAGTAATTCTGATAATGATGAAAAATACATTCTACTTGCACTACCTTCGTGACCTTGTATATTTAACCTTATATCTTTTATTTTTCTTGTGCTAGGTATTTGTTGTATTTTTATGAGTTGCTTATTCATATTGGCAGTTGTATCATATATGATTTGTTTAATTGAAGAATTTCTTGTTCTAGATAATTCCCGTAAATTCTTTATTTGATTATTTATCTTCTGAGATAGAATTTCTTTTATAAGTATTGTACCTAACTTACTTTCTTCTAATTTTAATTGATTTTTTCTTATAGTACTTATACTTCCCATTTTATTATTATGAAGTCTTCCTAAGGGATTACCCACTTTATCTATCATAACTATATCTATATCATTTTCAAGTGCTAATTCCATAGCATCTGATGTTATTGTTATTCCTGATGTTATAAGAATTTGTTCTACTTTTTTAGCTGATAATTCTTGTTTTTTATCTTCATATTTTAGTTTAAAACAATCTCCATTTTTAGATACATTTGTTCCTAATGTATTTATTACTAATTGCATATTTTAATCACCTCTATCTATAAAGATAGACTAATTTTATAAATTTTATACAACTTATTTTAATCCTTGTTTTATTGGATAGATAGTCTTTTATTGAAATTAAAAAACTAGAAAAAGAAAATAAATTAGATATTTGTCTCAATCCTTGTTTTATTGGATAGATAGTCTTTTATAGCATCTACAATAACTTTAATTAGTGCATTACTTGTTTACTTGTCTCAATCCTTGTTTTATTGGATAGATAGTCTTTTATAATATGATTGAAAATAATAACATATTAAAAGAGTCAAAAGTGAGTCTCAATCCTTGTTTTATTGGATAGATAGTCTTTTATAAATTAACAAGTTAATAGTAACAAAAAGAGTTAAAGTTTGTGTCTCAATCCTTGTTTTATTGGATAGATAGTCTTTTATTTTGAAAATTGAATGGTCATCATAGGGGAAAGTCAGGAAAGTCTCAATCCTTGTTTTATTGGATAGATAGTCTTTTATTAAAATTCAAGACTTAATCAATTGTGACAAAAACTATTCTTGTCTCAATCCTTGTTTTATTGGATAGATAGTCTTTTATTAATCAATTGCGATAAGAATTATAGTTTATCAGCAGAGTTTTATGTCTCAATCCTTGTTTTATTGGATAGATAGTCTTTTATTTCAAATGAATATAGAATATCAAATAGCAGATTTGTTGGGTCTCAATCCTTGTTTTATTGGATAGATAGTCTTTTATAAAACAAAAGAGAAGTAAAAAGAGGATTAACAGAAGAATTGTCTCAATCCTTGTTTTATTGGATAGATAGTCTTTTATGGGAAATTAAAGAAATCAATGAAGCACTAGGGATGCAAAAGCCTCAATCCTTGTTTTATTGGATAGATAGTCTTTTATTTAATATGATAGCAGCGTTAATAAGTTATATATCAAATGAGTCTCAATCCTTGTTTTATTGGATAGATAGTCTTTTATAATATCGTCAGTTGGAACAGATAATGGCAGACCAACGTAAACAGTCTCAATCCTTGTTTTATTGGATAGATAGTCTTTTATATATGACAAAATTTATCAAACATATGAATTTGTAAGAGGAAGGGTCTCAATCCTTGTTTTATTGGATAGATAGTCTTTTATATAAAAAACATTAGCAGTTATAAAGAACAAACTGCGTTATGTCTCAATCCTTGTTTTATTGGATAGATAGTCTTTTATAAAGATGTTGGGTACAAGCTATAAAAGATATAGAGTTTAAGTCTCAATCCTTGTTTTATTGGATAGATAGTCTTTTATTTTCACCTGCTGATTTTTCATCCATGATATTTTCAAAATTAAGTCTCAATCCTTGTTTTATTGGATAGATAGTCTTTTATAATTAAAAAATGATAAGATAACGGCAGAGATAAAAAAAGAGTCTCAATCCTTGTTTTATTGGATAGATAGTCTTTTATAAGTGCAGTCCCTGCTACACCAGCTGTTGCAGGATTAGGTCTCAATCCTTGTTTTATTGGATAGATAGTCTTTTATTTAAAAAAATAAGGGGGTTTCAAATGAATAATTTAAATTTAATAGTCTCAATCCTTGTTTTATTGGATAGATAGTCTTTTATGAAGTTAATATATTTAGTGATTCAATAGAAGTTTATAAAAAGTCTCAATCCTTGTTTTATTGGATAGATAGTCTTTTATGAATTGCAAAGGATGCGAACTATAAATTTAGACAATAATTTATGTCTCAATCCTTGTTTTATTGGATAGATAGTCTTTTATAGCTAATTTTTTTATTTCATTATAGTTTCAATAGTTTCACGATTATTTTTACTTAGTTTCACACTTTATTTTTTATAAAGTTATCCACACCTCAACTTTATATCTATATTTATTATTATACATTTATATAAAACATATTTCAATAGTTTAAAAAAATATGCTTTCCGTTTGACCTGTTACAAGAGATTTATCAAATGATAACCCTATAAATCTAGCTTCATCTAAATGCTTTTTAGTCATTGGAAATACATATACACTATCTTCTTTAAAATCTATTATATACCTAATAAGTACTTTTAGACTTCCTAATGCCTTTAAGTCTATATCTCCAAAAAAAACACTCTTTTGAACTCTATACAATCCATATTTTTTACATTGTTTTATAACTCTATTTCTAGTTTTATTTAATTTTATATCATAGATTACCCATACAAACAATAATATCACCTCTATTGAATTTTAGACTTTTAATATATATTTCATACCTTCTAAAAATTTTAATTTTATGATTTATCTTATCTTGTATAAACAATCTAAGTTGATATTTTTGTTAATATAGAATTAGCTTTTAAATAAACTAGAAAAGGGGTTCGATATAAGTTTTCCTACATGTAAAAAAAACTTATACTCATCCCCAAAATTAGATTAACTCAAATCATAATTAAAAACACTTTTTACAAGGAACATATCCTTTGTTTTGTGCTTCACTTTCACTCATTGGAATTGCTCCTTCCATTTTATGAGCTGTTGGTGATGAATGATATTTATTTGATTTAGATTTTCCACCATTAGCATAAACTGTATTTGTATTTTGTACCTCTTCTGATTGTGGCTGTGATTTAGGCTCAGCTACTACAGCAACATTCTTTGATGACGAATAACTTCTGCTACTATTTTTTGATGAATCAGCGCTATCCTTTCCTGGTTTATAGTCTCCTTTTTTACAATTCACTGCTAATCCATTACCTGTGGATTTAAATATTATATTTCCACACTCATCACTTCTATGAACTTCTATATTATTAGATTTTAAAGTATCCATAGTTTCTATATGTGGGTGACCATATTTATTATTTTCTCCTACTAATATAACTGCATATTTTGGACTTATCTTATTTATAAAGCTTAAAGTTGAGCCACTATGTGATCCATGATGTCCTATTTTAATTAAATCTACTTTTCCAGGATTTATTTTGCTTTCTATTTCTGCTTCTGCATCTCCCATTAATAAAACTTTATCTTTTCCATTTGTATATAATAATACTATAGAATTATTATTAAGATCCTTTTCATTTGCTACAGATAAAACTTTAAACGTTGAAGTTCCTAATTCAAATTCACTGTTTAAAAGTGGAACACTTGGATACAATCCTTTGTTAGCCATAGCATTTATAAAGTCTGAATAAGTTTTATTATCTGCATCTCCATTACTTACATATACGTTTTTTACTGCTATAGAATTTACTACTGCATCAAGTCCACCTATATGATCTGCATGTGGATGTGTTGCAAATACATATTCTAATTCACTAACACCATTATCTTTTAGATATGATACTACTCTACCTTCGTCATCATTATCCCCACCATCTATTAAAGCCGCTTTATTTCCTTGTTTTATAAGTATAGCATCACTATTACCTGTATTTATAAAATGCAGCTCTGCTTCTTTAGTCTGTACTATGTTAGCAGTTTTTTCACCACTACCATCTTTAGTTGTATTTTGTTTAGTGTCTTTTTGTTGGTGTGTTGTTGTAGTTTCTTGCGTATTTTCTACTTTACTCTTCATTTCTAAAGTATTTTTATCTTGACATGCAGTACATAAAATTAAGAATACTACAACTGCCAAAATAACAGTAAAATTTTTAGGTCTAAATATTGATTTTTTCATTTCTTATCCCCCATTAATGTCTAATATAATTATAACATTAATATTATACATTAAAAAACGGGATATTTTATGATATCATATCAAAATATGTTGTTTTTACTACATTCTTAAATCTAATCATTTATTATTTCACCTAAGTTTATACTACATGCTATTAATGGAATAACCCCTTAAACTAGACACAAAACTTGTGAAATCTAATTTAAGGGGTTATTTTTGTAATAAATTTTCTATTACTTATTTTTAACTTCTTTCTAATTTCTTAATTAAATTTATATTTTTTTCTTCATATTTATTTAACTGTTGTGAATCTCCTTTAAAACTTTCATCAACTTTATACCATTGTTTTGCACTAAAATAAGTTTTATATGGCTCATTTTCAAATATATATCCATGTCTAGCAAATATCTCATTTCTTATAAGTGCTAGTTTAGGTTTAGTGTGCTTACTTAATTCACCTTCTGTTAAATATCTTTTATCACTATCTTGAATTATAAAATCACCTACTATAGCTTCTTGTTTTTTTTCAGGTTGCTTTTTTTCAGGTTGCTTTTTTTCCTCTTTTACTTTAGTAACTTTTTGTACTGGCTTAGATTCTTTTTTATTTTCACTTAACTCAACATAAGCCACACCACTTAAAAATCCACATACCATACATATAACTAAGAATATTTTAAATTTCTTAGATTTTTTAGATTTAGAATTATACTTATGTTTTTTTTCTAATGTTTTTTTCAAATTTTTATCTCCCTATTTAATCAATTCTTTATATTTCTTAAATTTTCATTATTAACTATATATTATAATATTATCAAAATTTATCCAAATTGAGAACATATATAGTGAATTTCAGTATTTTATGTAAAAAAATAAGAGATTTTACTCTCTCATTTTTTATATTAGTCTTACCAAATCAGCTTTCTATAATATTCTATTAAATATATATTAAACCATCAATAGATTTAACTCCAAAACCAGGTTCATTAGAAACACTTATATTACGATTATCAAATATTACCCCACCATTTACAGGGTCCTTACTACAAAGCACAGGTCCATCTAAATCAATTTTAGTTATAATACTCTTAGCACATGCTAAATGAACTGCTGCATTAACACTAACCTTGGCTTCTAACATACATCCTATCATACATTCAACTCCATAAATTTGTGCTAATGAACAAATTTTTAATGCATTGTATATACCACCAGTTTTCATAAGTTTTATATTTATAAAATCTGCTGCCCTATTTTGTAATATATTAAGTGCATCTCTAGGAGAAAATATACTTTCATCAGCTAAAACTGGTATAGAAATATTATCTGTTACAAACTTTAAACCTTCTATATCATGTGCTATAACTGGTTGTTCTACAAATTCAATATTAAGTCCCTCATCTTCCATACTTCTTAAAATCTTAACAGCTTCTTTTGGTTTCCATCCTTGATTAGCATCTATTCTTAAATTAATATCGTATCCTACTGCTTTTCTTATAGCTTTTATTCTTTCTAAATCTTTATAACTATCTTTTCCTACTTTTATTTTTAAAGTGTCATATCCTCTATTTATAGCGTCTAAACTATCTTTTGCCATTTCTTCTGGTTCATTTACACTTATTGTTATGTCTGTTGTTATTTCTTTTCTATATCCACCTAGCAACTTGTATACAGGTGCATTATACAATTGACCATATAAATCATATATAGCTATATCTACAGCAGCTTTTGCACTTGTATTTTTAAGTACACAAGTATTTAAACTAATTAATATTTCTTCTAAGTTTTCTATATCCATTCCTATAATTGTTTTTTTTATATGGTCTTCTATTGCTCCAATTATTGCTTTTGTTGTATCACCTGTTATTACTCCTGTAGGTGCTGCTTCTCCATATCCTATATTTCCTGTATCTGTTTTAATTTCTACGATAATATCTTCTACACTATTTACTGTTCTTAAAGCAGTTTTAAAAGGTGTTCTAAGTGGAACAGAAATTTTACCTATATTAATTTCAGTTATTTTCATTAAAATCCCTCCCTTATAAATCCTTATCTATATAATACAAAGTATTCTTCCTACTAAAAGTCCACCTCCAGTTCCTATTATATAACCCAAAAGTGCCATAAGTACACCAATTGGAACCAATGATTCACTATATGCTCCTGCTAATATTGGAGCTGATGCAACTCCACCTATATTAGCAAGACTTGCAACTCCACAAGTAAATAAGTCAAGTTTAAATAATTTGGCTACTATTGTTAATATAATAAAATGTATACCTAATATGAAAAATCCTGAAATTATATAAATTGGGGCTTGAGTAAGTTCTGCAAAATTCGCTCTAGATGCTATAAGTGCAACTATTGTATAAAGCATTATATTAGAAATTTGTGAAGAACCTGGTATCTTAGCAATCGGACTTATAGCACAGATTATACCTAGTATTGTAGCTATTACAACAGTCCAAGTTGTGCCTTGTAAAAATTCTCCTTGTGGACAAACTCCTCCTAAGTATTGAGATACTGCTGAAACTAATAAACTCAATCCAAGTAATACTATCATATCTATAAACTCAATTTCTTTTCTCAAACTATCTTTATCTTTTTGTAGTTTATATCCAATTTCATCAATTAATTTTGTGTTGGCTTTAGTCCATTTATTAAATCTAGGTGCAAATGAAACTAGCCATAATAAGAACATTACCCATATAGAATAATTTATAGAATCCATAAGAAGTGTATATCCTAGCTTTGAATCAGGTACATTAAGTGCTCCTTGTATTGCAACCATATTACCAGTTCCACCCATCCAGCTTCCAGCAAGAGCAGCAAATGATTTCCATGTATCTACTTCATAATAATTTTTAAATATCGCATATGTTATTACAAATCCTACTCCTATACTTATTGAAGCTGCAAAAAATCCTATTAGCATCTTTGGACCTAACTTTAATATTTTTCTTATATCACATCTTAACAACATTAAAAATATCATAGCTGGCAATAAATTATCTTTAACACCTTTATATACTAGTGTTATGTTTTCTGTTTTTTGCCAAACTCCAAAAGTAGAAAGCAACATAGCTGTAAAATATAATAAAACTATTGCAGGTATATAATTAAAAAATTTAGATTTACTTTTCTTTTCTATAAATACAAGCATACTTGCAAAAAATATTAAAAAAGCTAAATATGTAAATCCATTTGTAATCATATTTTCCCCCCCTTTTTATATTTTAATTTTTTAGTTAGCTAATTCACAAATAGCACATACCATTATCTCAATATTTTTTAATAATCCGTTTATATCTATATATTCATTAGGTTTATGCTCTACCATTGGTTCTCCTTTAAATATTGGTCCAAAGGCAACTATATTAGGCATGCTCTTTGCATAAGTTCCTCCACCTATTGATATTAAATCAGCTTTTTCTCCCATTTGTTCTTCATACACTTTTTGAAGTTTTTTTATTAATTCACTTTGTGGTGAAACATATAAACTTTTTTTATGTTTTGTATATACTTCTTTAAAATCACCTAACTTCATCTTTTCTCTGAATATAAAGTTAAAATCCTCATAGTTCTTTGTTACTGGATATCTCATATTAATTGATATGCTTATTTCTTTTTCATTTCCTTGAATTTTTCCTAAGTTCAGTACAAATTTTCCAGAAATATCATCTTCTAGGTATATATCCATACTTTCCCCTGTAGTGTCTGTTCCTATATATTTATTCATAAAATTCACAAATTCTTTAACGTCTTTATTGAAATTTAACTTTTGTAAAAATAACAATAAATGACTTATTGCATTTTTACCTATTTCTGGTGTGCTTCCATGAGCTGAAATTCCATATGATTTTACTAAAATCATATTATCGCTTATTTTATCAATTTCTATTTCCTTTATTTCTTTTGACATATCTATAATATTATCTGTTTCAGCATCTAAAACAAGGATTTCAGCATCTGCATACTCAGGTACTACATTTGGTGCAGTACCTCCTTTTATACTTTTAAGAATGATTTTTTCATCTTGATTTAGATTCTTTTTATATTCACATGTTACTATGCCTTTTTCCCCATTTATAATTGGATACTCTGCATCTGGTGTAAATCCAGCTACCGGTAGTTCTTCTTTTTTTTCAATATAATGTTTAACACATTCACTTGAGGTTTCTTCATTTAATCCAAATATTACTCTTACTCTTTTTTTTATTGGTATGTTTAAATCTTTTATTATTTTTAAAGCATACAATGCACCTATTGTAGGTCCTTTATCGTCTGTAGTTCCTCTTCCATACATTTTTCCATCATGTATTTCTCCTTCATATGGAGGGTATTTCCATCCTTTACCTTCTGGAACTACATCTAAATGCCCAAGAACAGCTACCATTTCATCTCCCTTGCCATACTCTGCATATCCAATTTTATCATCTAGATTTACAGTTTTAAACCCAAAATCCTCAGAGAGATTTAAACAATAATTTAATGCTTCTTGTATTCCTAAACCAAAAGGTGTTCCTCCCTCACCTCTATTTTCTACACTCCTTATTTTTATGCATTCTTTTAGTGACTGAATTATCTCTTCTTTCATTTCTAATATTTTTTTATTAACATCCATTTTATTCCTCCTTAAAATTTTTAATAATCTATACAAAACTTAATTCATTGTATCTAAAAAAGCCCAATAAATGAAAGTTATTTAATGGACTTTGATTATGTTTATACTTTATAAGTATACATTAGTTAATTTCAAAAAATTTTTCAATCTTATTGAAACATAGCATTTTTATATTATATTTAATTTTTTATATTTTAATGACTAGAATTTATCCGCTTTTATTTCAAAATAAGCTTTTGGATGAGCACATACTGGACATACTTCTAATGCTTTTGTTCCTATATGTATATGTCCACAGTTCATACATCTCCATTCTACCTTCTCTTGTTTTTGGAATACATTTTCTTCTTGTACTGTTTTAAGAAGTTCTAAGTATCTTTCTTCATGTTGCTTTTCTATTTTCCCAACTTCTCTAAGTAAAAATGCTATCTCTTTTAACCCTTCTTCTTCTGCATCTTTTGCAAATTTTTCATACATATCAGTCCACTCATAGTTTTCACCATTTGCAGCATCTTTTAAATTTACTTCTGTTGTTGGTACTCCATCATGTAATAATTTAAACCACATTTTTGCATGTGCCATTTCATTATGTGCTGTTTCTTCAAATACAGCTGCTATTTTGTTATAGCCTTCTTTTTTAGCTTGTGATGCATAGTATGTATATTTATTTCTAGCTTGAGATTCCCCTGCAAAAGCAGCCTTTAAGTTTTCTTCTGTTTTAGTTCCCTTTAAGTTCATTTTATTTACCCCCATTTAATTTGATTTTTTTTTCAATTATTTATAAGTTTTATCTTTATATGTTATATTTTAATTTCATTTATATTACCAATTTATTCCCATTTTATTATTTTGTCAAACTATTTTTTAAACAAATACATTAGTAAGAAACATTTTTAATTCATAAAATTGGGTACTAAAAAAGAACTGCCTAAAGAATATAATAATTTTGTGAAATAACCTAATAAATAGCTGAAATATAAGTTTCACCGACATTTGCAGTCGTGTTTTTTGCCTGCACGGAGGAAAACTTATATTTAGCCTAAGCGATAGGTTAACCCAAAATTGTATTTTAAGACAATCCTTTTTTTAATTAAGGTATATATACAAATCGTTGTAAAATAGCTAATATTACACCTAAAATTAATAATAAACAAACAACAATTATATGTCTCTTTTTATTCATTACACAAATAGCAATATATTCTCTAATTATCGCATTTGGAATAAAATAAAGTGCTGTTTTAGATCCAATTCCTTCACTTTTAAGATTTGCAATTCTTGCATAAATACCAGCTCTAAATAAGTGATAGTTATTTGTTACAAATATACTATTATGTTTATTTGGCATTAATTCATCCATTATATTTTTAGAAAAAGTCATATTTTGAAGTGTACTAACAGATTTATCTTCTAAAATAGTATCACTAGGATTTACTCCTTTTTCTATTGCATATCTTTGCATGCCTAAAGCTTCTGGTATTTTTTCATCAGAGCCTTGACCTCCTGAGAAAATAATTTTTGGAGGTTTCGTAACTTCAGCTTGTTTATTATAGAACTCAATAGCTTTATTGATACGACTCGCCAATAACGGAGGAACCTTATCGCCAATTAATCTACTTCCTAAAACAATGATGAAATCTTGGTCTAATTTTGGACGATTAAATTGATAAATCAATGAAATCATCAAGAAGTTAAAGACATCAAATAAGAAATAAAGTTCTATTATACCAAATATACTAAAAAATGCCCCTACTTCAGGAGAGAAGAATCTTTGAGGATTAATAATAGATAAAATAACATGAACTATAAGTGCTATTGCTAAAAATAAAGTTAATAAATTAGCAGTTGTTCGACTTTCTCTTTTCATTACAATTTTAGCATTTATAAATAATGCAACAATTAAGGCGTAAATACCAAGTGAAAGCATTATTAAGATTGGTAAAAGTAAAACAACTCCTAAAATCATAAAAAATACATTTCCTGTTGAAAATAATATAAACAATATTGTACCCATAAGTGAAGCTAAAAAGATGTTAAATAATAATCCATTAATAAGCTTTGTCTTATCACGTAAATAAGAAATTAAAAAAATAGCTAATAAAACTGCTGTTAAAACTAGGAGAAAACCCATAATACACCTCTATTTAAAATAAAATTTTTAAGTTTATTTTATTATACCAAAAAATTACTATAAATTTTAATTTTTTGTCTTATTATCTGTAAAAATTCACATTTTGCTTATTTGATATAATTTTTATAATAATTAAGAAAAGGGTCTATCTTAAAAACATAAGAATTTTGTGAAATAACCCAGTGAATAGCTGAAACATAAAAACTTATATTCAGCCATTCGCTGGGTTAATAACAAAATTACTTTGTATGTAATTTACTTATTTGTGCTAAACATTTATCACATATTTTTCTCTCTCTAAATGTTTGCATTGTATTTTCCTCATTCTCTTTAAGTCCACATATATTACAGCTGTTTTCTACAGTAACTGGAGTTACTAATATACCACCTTCAACACTTTGAATAGAAACATACGATCCTATACAAATATCTAATGATACTCTTAATTCTTTAGGTATAACTATTCTTCCTAAATCATCAACTCCTCTTATTATTCCTTCTTGTGCTTTCAAATTATTTTTATTCATATATAAAATACTCCTTTATTTTTTTAATTAGTTAAATTTCACAAAATTATCATACCATTTATGTCATTTTTTGTAAAATGCTTCAATAAAAGATTATTTAAAATAAAAATTAATTTTTATTCTTATCTAAACATTTCTCAGGATTAATATATATAATTTCCCATTTTCCATTCTTATTTTTCTTATAATCAGCTATTTTTATATCTACTCCATTAGTCAACTGATAAAAAAGAACATAGTACTCATTATTATACTTGTCCTTAAAATAGACCTTCTTTTCATATCCGTCTTTTTTAACTTCTAAATCTCCATTTACTAATGAACACCATTCTTTATATTTAATCTCAACAAAATATTTAGCATCATAAGACCAACCATGATATGGTGCACATAAATAATTTTCTGGAGCATATTGCATATCCTTAATTTTATACATTCCATTTTCTTCTTCTAAATAAATGTATCCATAATAATATGCAAATACGCCTTTATTTTCATTTGTTCCTTCTATAACTTCTAATTCCACAAAATACTTTATGCTATTAGGATTATCTTTATCTGGTTCTACTTTATTTAATTTAATTAAATTTATATGTAACTTATTTTCAAATGATTTTAAGTATTCATTATAAGAAATTTGTTTTTTATAAGAATTTGATAAAAAATTATAGGCAACAGGATAAGGTCCCTTAGCATCTCCCAATGTCCCACATCCAGTTTGTGTTTCATCATTTGGATTTGCTGCGTCTCTTAATACAATAAAATAATTAATTATAGTATCTTGTGGTGTTTTTAAAAGTTCTTTAGGTATATTTATTTCCGAGTAATTTTTACCATACATATCATAAATCGAATTTTCTATTTTACCATTTAATATTGGCATATTTGATGGTCTAAAAAATTGTTCAAAAATATAATTTTGCTCACTATTATCCGCTTTTCTATCATTTTCTTTATTATCTTCTATTTTAGTTTCTTTTATATAACTTCCACCTAGTATTAGTTTTTCTGGGTTCTTTTCTTCAGTATAAGATATTGCAGTTGTTCCTACTGCAATCATTATAATTAAAACTATAATTTTTGTTGTTAACATAATTTACCCCTTTTTAATTATTAAATATATTTATATATATTCTTTACTAAATACTAAGCATTTATGTTTTTATTATCTTAATAAATTAACATTATCTAAATAATCAAATAACGTAAAATTATTCTCACAAACAAAATCATCTAAGCGTTTGTTTGCCAATTTTATATACCAATTCTTATCCAGATAATCTGGAATTTCTTTTCCTATAACCTTATTATTATCAATAAATACCCTATCTGGGGTATTAGCTATTTTCTCAGGTAAATTACCATGTTTTACCTTCATGATTGCAAAATCAGATAAAGATTTACTTGCAAAAACCCTTATAACTTTAAGATTAATTTTTTCACTACCATAAACTGCATATCCATATTTATTGCTTACTTTAACGCACTTTTGAAAATCAATTAAATCAGTAGTATTATTTATAGTATCTTCTATACTAACATCATTAAGAAGTTTTTCTACAAGTGCTTTATTTATTATTGGCAAATCATTATCTATAAGACTTAATTTCTTAACATAAGCACCTTTGCTTTTTATCTTACCGTTATCTTGAATAAAAATATAATTATTAACATCCTTTTGAATTATTTTTTCTATAAAATCATGTTCAAGATCCATTCTAGTCCTAATACTCCACTCTTTGCATATTTCTATGTATCTTTTTACATCTTCTTTGCAGTTAAATTTAAACATAACACCATCAGTATTTCCTTGAATAAATTCTGCATTATCTTTAAATTCTAATTCAACTTTTTCAATTAAGTCTAAAAGCAATAATTGACCATTAACACAAACTGCATTTCCCATCATTGGATCATATAAGTCATTATTAATATCTTTACTTGAACCGTAAGTACTATTAAGTACAATTTTCAAAGATTTTTCAATAGGATTTTTCTCTTCTTTAAATTTAATCCTTGTTTGTTTAATTTCTTTAAATTTATGAGGATTAGTCACATTTCTACTAAGCATGTTGTATTCTATCATTAATGATGGATAAAATGAACTAACATCTGAATTTACGATAAATCCTTCTGCTTGATATTTCTTTCTAGCACAATGAAGTCCACCCCATCCGAAATCAGTTTCAAGTCCATAGATAATACATCTACATGAGGTATTGTACTTTCTATTTTCCATATTTAAATACCACTCTTTGATATTTTTATATTTATCAAGTTTTAGTGTATCTACTATCTCAAATTCAAAATCATCATTTCTATCAAAATTATTTTTTTTAGCTCCTAATATAGTCGCACTAAGTTGAGCTTTCGTTTTATTAAGCATTTCAGGACTAAAATCAAAGTATTTAATAAGCCCTAATTGAGCTTCATATTCATAATACGTTTCCTCAAATACTTTATAAGTCATCCTAACATCATGCAAACAATATATTTTTAATTCATCAATTTGTAATTGAGTTGGGTATGTCATTAAATCAAATGGTACTGTTGTTTCTCTTATATCTTCTCCCATAAATAATTCTAATTCTTTTAAGCTTCTCATCCCACTACTTAATTCAAATAACAAAAGTTTTATTTTATTTAATGAACGGTCTATTTTCCATCCTGATAGTTTTTCTTGTATAAGCTTATCTGATACAATACATGGATCTATCCCTGCAATTATTGCCTTCATAATCCATTGATCGTATCCTTTTATATTATATCCTACCCATACAGCATCTTTGTTTTTGTTGAAAATTCTTATAAATTCTTTTCTATCATTGATAATTGTATGTTCTGTTTTTGTTTTATAATCTTTCATACAAACCATCCAAAATCCTACTTTGGATAATACTTCAAAGTCTATTATTATTATTCTTCTTTCTTTTTTTTCATTATTATTGATTGAATTCATTTTTATCTCCTAAATTCATTAGATAACAAATTGTTATCCCATTTATATTTACTATTTTCTTTAATATTAGACTATTTATTCAAAAAAGTAGGAAAACCTGCTTTTACACAAATTTCCCTACAATATAAAATATAAACTTATTTATTATTTTTACTTTTTATATTCATAACTAATCCTTCTATATCTAAAACTCTATCTAAATAGTACCATTTACACTCAGTTGATAACTTTGCATACTTGTCCTTTTTATCATAGTTACTAGCTTTTTTATTATAAAACTTAAATTCTTTCTTTCCATCTTTATTCTTAATAGTTTCATATCTTAACTCATCCATAAACTTAGATTCTAAGTAACCGTATACTTGAACCCTTTTTATATCATATATATTTTTAACTAAATTTCTTTTAATCGGATCTTTTTTATCTTCTACTTGTAAATTTAAATGTACCCCAACATAATAGTTTTGATTATTTTTTGATTCAAATTCATTTTTATCTACTATTAGTCTGTTATGTATATCTTTATCTATACAAGTTTTTACACTTATTTTCTTATTATTTAAATCATCTGAGTTAATACCTCTATAATTTAAATAATTTAAAACTCCACACTCACCTATCTTTTGTGCAAATATAGCTTGCTGCGCTATTTGCTTTTGAAGTTTTTCATCTTTAATGTTTGAAGGTACTAATTTTTTATATTCTTTAGATTCTTCAACATAGTTCTTAGCATATTGTTTACATTCATTAATTTGATGCTCTGTTATGTTTACTGATTTAGTTACTAATTCACTGAATTTATGTTTTATTTTAATATTTTTTACATTTATTTGTTTCAATTTTATTTCTCCTTAGTTTTTAGTATTTTAATATTTCTCATATAATACCTTACCCTAAATTTGTTATATTTTCAACCTTACTCATAATTATAATTAAATATATAATTATTTGAAAACAACTTTGTTTTTACCCGTATTTTTAGCTTTATATAGATTTTCATCAGCTAATTTAAGTGCATCTTCACCTTTATTAGTAAAACCTATGCCTAAACTAAGTGTTACTTTTAATTTTTCTTTTAATTTTATAGATTCAGTAAACATACGTATATTCTCAGCCAACTCAATAACTTCATGTATATCTTTATTTTTTATTAAAACACAAAACTCTTCTCCACCGTATCTAAAAACTAAATCTTCTTTATCTAATAAATTTTTTATAATTTTAGCTGTAGTTTTTATAAATAAGTCCCCTGTACTATGTCCATAAGTATCATTAATTTTCTTAAAATCATCTATATCTATCATTATAATAGATATATTTTCTTTTTTTAATATTGCTTTATTATAACAAAAATCAAAATATTTTCTATTATAAACACTAGTAAGTCCATCTACTATATTTTGTTTTTTTAATTGTCTTAACTTTCTCACTAAAAAACTAATTATTAAAAATACAATAATAGTAACTATTGATAAACTTTTATAAAAAAACAATTGTTTTTTACCACTTTTAATTAATTCACCTTCTTTTTCAAGGTGGTTAATTAAATAATCTCTATTTTCCTTATTTCTGCTTAATTCATTTTTATTATATAAGTTTACTAATAATTGTTGATAATTAGCTCTTGACTTTTCATCTCCTAATTGATGGTATACATCAGCAATTTTATCTAACAATTTAATTTCCTTTACATATTCTTTTTCAGATATTTCTTCAGCTTGTTTATAATAAATTATAGCTTGTTTATTTTCACCTCTTGCTAAATTTAAATTACCTAATGCTAAATTATAATAGTAGTATGTATATAACATATTAATCTTTTTTTTATCTACTATTTTTTCTTTAACACTATATAATAGTTTTTCTGCTGAATTTAATTGTTTTTTTTGTATATATATATTTGATTTTATTATATCAATCATATTTTTTAAATCTTGTGAAGTTATCATTTTATTTAATTTTTGAACATACTTTATCTGTTGTCCTTTTTCTAAAGCTTTATCATATTTTTCTAAATCCATGTATAATTCAACTAAGTTCATTAAAATATAATTTTTTAAAAATATATTTTTAGATTCATATTTTTTCATTATATTAAATGCACGTTGCATTGCTTCTTCAGCATTTTTATAATCTCTAAGCTCATAATATACAGCACCTAAATCACAAATTAAACGAGATAATAAAAATTCATCATCTAAACTTTCAGATAATTTAATTGCTTTTAATAGATAGTTAACTTCTCTAGCATAACTTTTATCTACCCTATAAATCTGATAATAACTATTGTATTTACATAAATTTATCCCATCAGTTAAATTGGCTATATTTTTCACAATATCATCTAATGCTTTCATTCCTATCTCACTTTTCCTTGATGCAACAGATAGATATCTTGCCATATCCATCATTGGCTCGTATAAAAAAACATATTGTTTTTTAGGTATATAGTTACAAGTCTTTTTAAATACTTCATTTGCTTTTTCATAATTTCTTTCAAATGCCCAATATTTCATTAAAAATTTTGAGTTATAACAAATTACTTTTAAATTTTTTTCATCTTCTATATAATTCATGGCTTTTTCAAAATACGTTTTAGCATTTTTTAAGTCATCTTTGTAATATCTAAAATATCCTAATATAAAGTATTTTTGAAAACTATCTTTTTGTTTTATAATTTTATTTTGTATATTTTGAATATACTTATTACTTAACACTTCTTTGTCATCAGAACTTTTTATTATTTTTTCTATGATATTGTAGTTATCAACATATTTACTTTTTTTTTGTAAACTAAATGTGATAATACAAAATATTATTATAATTGATAAAATAAATATTTTTTTTAATTTATTATTATGTTTTATATAGTATTCCTCCTAACATATATTTTTACAATTTTATATTTATAATAAAATATACGGATTAATTCTTATTAACATAAATTTTAAATTTGTCTTATTTTGATATTTTTTGTTATATTTTAATTATTTTACAATATTTTTTAGTATTATCCAATAATGTAGTACATATCATAAAAATGCTACAATCGTAAAAAGAACATATAAGTACTATATTTCGCTTTACTTATATGTTCTTTATTTGTTTGAGCTATTCATAAAACTCATATGTACATATTTTAATCAATTTATCCAATCCAAACTCCATCTTTATTAAAACTTTGTAATTTATTATCAACCATACACTTAGTATCAGATAACATTTTTCCCTGTCCATCAAAATAGTACCATTTATTATCAGATTTTAACCAACCAGTTTTAACAGTACCATCTCCATTTAAATAATGCCATCCTTTATCATTTTTAATCCATCCTTGTTTATAAGACATCCAACCATTATCATAAAAATGATACAATTTTCCATCTACATATCTAAAACCAGTATACATTTCTAAACTATAATATTCACTTGAACCCTCTTGTTTTCCAAAATAATACCATCTACCATTATCTTTAAACCAATCAGTTTTAACAGTACCATTTCCATTAGAATAATACCAAGCAGTGTAAGTTTTATTAGTCTTTTGGTCAACTTCTTTATGATTTATCCAACCTTTATGAGTTGTCATACTACCATCTTTATTGAAATAATACCAATCAGACAAAACATTATAAGCACCATCTTTACATAACAATCCAGTATGTTGATTTATATAGTACCATTTATTATTATATTTAAACCATCCAGTTCTAAGCGTTCCATCCCCATTAAAATATCTACCATCAGAAAAACCTACTCTTTTAGATATAGCACCATCACTTTCAAAGCAGTACAACTTGCCTCCTATATAAAATGCAGTATCGTGAACCATCACTCCTGAGTCATCAAAGAAATACCAATTATCTTTATCTTTTTGCCAACCATAGATAGTTTGTTCTGCCTTTATGTCTGAAGTGTTTGTAGTGAAAAATAAAAGACCTAAAAAAATACTATATATTATTTTGCTTTTTATTCTCATATTGCTTATCCCCCTGTTTAAATTTCAACATATTTAGTAATAGTATAACATATGTGTCATGTAAAATATTGTAAAATTAAGTATATTTAATATATAAGTTTATGTTATAAATTTTACTGAATAATCTAATGTTATTAACATATTCCTTTTAAATATGAACTAAATCCTAATATATACTTCATTTTCCATTTTTATTGTACAGGTAGTATTTTATTAATCATAAAAAAAGAAAGCAATAACATCAAAAATTATTACTTTCTTGTAGGTTTACAATTTTTTTTAATATAAAAATTTAATGATCCTTATGTTTTTGCTTCTTCTTATACTGATTTACCATGAACTACCTAATCATACAAACTTCTTTTATAATACTTTATCTAAAAATTGTTTTGTTCTTTTATACTTTGGATTATTAAATATATCTTGAGGTATTCCCTCTTCTAATATATATCCTTCATCCATAAATACTACCTTATTAGCAACTTCTTTTGCAAATCCTATTTCATGTGTAACAACAGCCATTGTCATCCCTTCATTTGCAAGTTCTTTCATTACATCTAAAACTTCTTTTACCATCTCAGGGTCTAGTGCTGATGTTGGCTCATCAAATAACATAACATCTGGTTTCATAGCTAATGCTCTAGCTATAGCTATTCTTTGTTTTTGCCCTCCAGATAGTTGTGATGGATAAGCATTTTGTTTATCTAAAAGCCCTACTCTGTCTAAAATGTTTAGTGCATCATTTATAGCATCTTGCTTTTTTACTTTCTTAACCTTAGTTGGTGCTACTATTATATTTTCAAGCACTGTCATGTTAGGAAATAAGTTGAAATTTTGAAATACCATTCCTATATTTTGTCTAACTACATTAATATCACATTTTTTATTTAATATATTTTCATCATTAAATATTATTTGCCCATCATTTGGCTGTTCTAATAAATTTATACATCTTAGTAAAGTACTTTTACCTGAGCCACTTGGCCCTAATATAGCTACAATTTCACCCTTACTTATATTTAAATCTATTTCTTTTAAAACTTCAATATTTCCGAACTTCTTTTTTATTTTTTTTATTTGTATCATTTTGCCCCCCTATCCTACTTTATTAACTCCAAATTTATTTTTTAGTAAGCGTTGATTTTTTACATTTTTATTTTGTAATTTTAATTCAAATGCTCCAACTAACTTTGATAAACTAAATGTAAGTATGAAATATATCATAGCTGCTACTAATAATGGTTCAAAAGCTAGATAAGTATTACCTTTTACTATATCTGCACTATACATTAAATCTTGTATTCCTATAACTGATGCTATTGATGATTCTTTTACTAATACTATAAATTCATTAGCTAATGCAGGTAATACATTTTTTAATGCTTGTGGGATTATTATAAGTCTCATACTCATTGAATAATCTAATCCTAATGAGCGACTAGCCTCCATTTGTCCTTTATCTACAGACTGTATTCCAGATCTAAGTATCTCTGCTATATATGCACTTGAATTTATTGAAAGAGCTACTATCGCAGAAATATATTCCGATTGTATAGATCCTAAGTCTGGAAATTTAATACCTATAGTTGGAAATCCAAAGTAGATTATATATATTTGAACTAACAATGGTGTTCCTCTTAAAAATTCTATATATACACTGGATAATAAACTTAATATTTTATTTCTTGATATTCTACCTAAACATATTATAATTCCTACCATAAATCCTAAAACTAAAGTAAATAAAGATATTACTATAGTTATTTTTGTACCATCTATAAAAAATTGTGAATATTTACTTAAAAATGTAAAATCCATACACTAATCTCCCTTCAACTTATTGAGCTAATTCTGTAGCTATTTTAACAAATTTCTCTATTTTACTTTCTTTTTCTAATTTATTTAACGCTTTATTTACAGCATCTAATAAAGACATATCATCAGATTTATCAATAGCTATAGCCGAACCTTCAACTGCATCTTCACCTAATTCTATATTAGTATCTATTATTTGTGGATACTGATTTAAGTAACCTATTATAGCTTCTTTACTTACTACTATCGCATCTACATTATTATTTTGAAGTTCTAACACTACATCAGATATTTTGCTTAATGATTTTATATCAGTAGATTGAATAACATCCTTAGCTATACTTTCTTGTAAACTAGCTTTTTGTACAGCTATCTTTGAATTTTTTAAATCTTCTACAGTTTTATATTTTTCCTTATTTTCTCCTTTTATTAAAATAGTGTGTTCTCCATTATAATAAACATCTGTGAAGTTAACAGCTTTTTTTCTTTCTTGTGTAGGACTCATTCCTGCAACAACCATATCTATATTTCCTGATTTAAGAGCTCCTAATAATCCGTCAAACTTCATATCTTTTATTTCTAACTTTACACCTAAATCCTTAGCTATTTCTTGTGCCATCACCATTTCAAAACCTACAATAGTATCTTTACCATCTATTTCTTTGTGGAATTCGTATGGTGGATAATCAGCACTTGTACCTATAGTTAAAACTCCTTTATCTTTAACTGCTTGCAATTGATTGACATCTTTTTTAGATGAAGAACATCCTACTGTACCTAAACTTAAAACTCCTACTAACATAACTAATACTGATTTTTTTAATTTTTTCATAATAATACCTCCCATTTAATAAATAATTGTAATTGATAATAACTTTTTAATATTGTTTCATTTTAAAACTTAGAGACTGTTTTTGATAACAAAAAGTCCCTTAGCAAAATGCTAAGAGACGAAATTATCCGTGGTACCACTCTTATTGATAAGCCAGTCAATAATTAATAATGATAGTGCTAAATATAATTTTTTATAATAAAAAAGTCCCTTGGTTATAAAAACCAAGAGACGAATTATATCCGCGTTACCACTCTTATTGATAAGTAAACTTATCCACTCCATCCCTTAAGGCAGGCCACCGATTACTATACTATTATTTCAAGTAATCTTCTCCAAAGCTCTCTTCAGATTAAACTTCATTACTAGGCTTACACCAACCCTAGCTCGCTGAAAATCCATTTATTCTTACTCTCTTTTTCACTGAATTTATTTTATTAATTTTTTATTATAATTATATTATAACTTTTCTTGAAAATTGTCAATATATTTTAATTTATTTATCAAACTTTATAAAATAAAAAAAAGACTCACTTAGGAGTCTTTTTCCACACTGTCTATATATTATAATATAGTTATGTTTTCTGCTTGAGGACCTCTAGCACCTTTAACTATATTAAAGCTTACTTTTTGACCTTCTTCTAATGTTTTGAATCCATCAGTTTGTATAGCTGAGAAATGTGCGAAAACATCATCTCCACCTTCTACTGATATAAATCCAAATCCTTTTTCACTATTAAACCATTTTACTATTCCGTTAGTCATTCTAACATCTCCTATAAACCTATATCAAGATATTCTTGATTTACTTGTATCTCTACAATAATTATTATAACACTTTTTCTAAATAATATACAGTTTTTTTTTATATTATTTAAAATTATATATTTTTCTCAAAATATTTAATGATATTGCCTTATGGTCTTGGATATTTATCTAGCTAAAAAAGTTGCCTCAAATATATGAGACAACTTTTTTATTTAATCTTAGTCTTCAC
>NZ_NOJZ02000090.1 GCF_002251085.2 Romboutsia maritimum
GTTATATAGTTCCTCGTATAACTTAAAACCTTCTTCTGAATTTCTACTCATTCTCGATACACTATCAAAAACTATCGTATCACCTTGCTTAATAATATTAAGAAGCTTATTTAATTCTTTTCTAGTATGTATTTTAGTTCCCGTATAAACTTCATCAATAATGATTGCATTAGGATATAAATTTAAAATATTTCTATGTTGCCTTTCAATGCTTTGCTTATTAGTAGATATTCTACAATAACCATATATAGTATTAATCATAGTATCCCCCTTTGTATTAAAGTATTAAAATTAACGACCGTTATTTTTGATACTTTAATATTATAGTATTATTTTATTATAGTCAATAACTTTTAATACTTTTTTAAATTAAGGTAGTTTTAATACTAATTTATTTCCCAACGCTTGCACAACTGCACCTGCACACGTGTTTTTTTAGTAGAGGTGCATTTCTATTTGCATCTTCTTTGCCACGATTTAACTGTATTTTCTTTTACATCATATTTTTAAGCTATATCTTTAAGTTTCATCCCTAACATATAGTCTTTGTAAGCTTTTTCTTTATTTGTCGTCTTGTCCTTTTCATCCAACTCCACCAACTCAATACGTTAAAATTTTCATGCACACGCCCACAGTTTTTTAGTAGGCACACCCCCCTACCACACCTCATGTGATTTTTATTAAAAATCTCGACAACCATCTCCTCTCCTCGGTTCCCCAAATCATTAAAAATGCTATTTTTTTTATAGGGGGGGCTATACAACCAACGTTCTTAGTTAAAAAATTTCTTCTTAGTGTTTTTATTAAGTTTATCTTGCTTCTCGTGAATCAAATTCTTTATAGGTTCTTTACCTTCAAGACTATATATTAT
>NZ_NOJZ02000091.1 GCF_002251085.2 Romboutsia maritimum
ATTTAATATATCTAGAACTTCCATAATTAGATTAGCTGTTACTTCACTTCTAACATCGACAGCAATTTTTTTTAGTGTTGTATCATAAGAACCCTTTGTATCAAATATTCCTATTATAAAACTTTTTAAAACAGTAACACTTGAATTAACTAGACTATCGTGAATATCTCTAACAAAAGTATCTAAATCATAATCTCCAAGTTCTTTAAATAATGTTAAGAAACCTTTCTTGCCAGATGAAAATAAGGCCCTTCCATGTTCAGCACTTACTATACCTGGAAAATAATCATTCATGAATATAGAATTTTGTTTGCTAATATGAGAAGCTATAGATTGAACTTTATTTAAATGAGGTTCTAATTCACTATACTGTAGAGGGGGATTATGTCTAACTAGGCAAACCCAGTATTTATTATCATTAACATTAATAGTTTCACCAACACATAATCCACCTGAAAAATAGGCTAGATAAGGTGTTAGGAAGTCACTTCCTAAATCTAGATTAGTTTGTATAGGTCTAAATGTTTGTGTCATAAAAACACTCCTTTCATAATATTTAAAATAAATTTGTTACATTCAAAATTATATCATATGCAAGGTAAAATATGTAAAACATAAAGCCTTGATTAGATTCTGCTATTGAGTGAATAAGACTGTAGTATATGATATAATTTATTGATGACAATTGTCATCAATATGATTTGAGGGGTGATTATCATAGATAAAGTTAATTATATATTGCAACTTCAAAGTGAAGGTAAAACAAGACATGAGATAAAAGATATTGTAGGATATAAGCTATTAGACAGTATGACTAAGTATATGAG
>NZ_NOJZ02000092.1 GCF_002251085.2 Romboutsia maritimum
AATCGCTCGACTTGCATGTGTTAGGCACGCCGCCAGCGTTCATCCTGAGCCAGGATCAAACTCTCAAATAAAAGTTTTGATGGGCTCAGATACTGTTATATATCTGGCTTTGTTTGGTTGTTTCAAATTCTATAAATTAACCTACTGTTTAATTTTCAAAGTTCTTATAATTTATTGTGGTGGGCCATCAGGGACTCGAACCCCGGACCTACCGGTTATGAGCCGGGCGCTCTAACCAACTGAGCTAATGGCCCACAATAAATTTGGTGCCGAAGACCGGAATCGAACCGGTACGAGAGGTAAGTCCCGCAGGATTTTAAGTCCTGTGCGTCTGCCAGTTCCGCCACTTCGGCACATCACCTGGCTACGTCCTACTCTCCCAGGAGGTTGCCCTCCAAGTACCATCAGCGCTAAAGAGCTTAACTTCTGTGTTCGGAATGGGAACAGGTGTATCCTCTTTGCTATTATAACCAGATTATTGTGTTTATTTATTTTGCCCTTATTTAGGACAAGTACTATATTAACACCTTTATTATAAAGTGTCAATACTTTTTATCTTAATTTTAGTCAATTATTTACATAAAACAATTTATTATTCTTAAGATATCAAATTAATACTTTGAAAACTGTATACATTTAGGAATTATCATTTTAATTCTTGGTCAAGTCCTCGATCTATTAGTATCGTTAAGCTAAATACATTACTGCACTTACACCTTCGACCTATCAACCAGGTAGTCTTCCTGGGATCTTACCCTTACGGTGGGAAATCTTATCTTGAAGTAGGCTTCGCGCTTAGATGCTTTCAGC
>NZ_NOJZ02000093.1 GCF_002251085.2 Romboutsia maritimum
TGATCCAGAGTACCACGGGACACGTGAAACCCTGTGGGAAGCAGGAGGGACCATCCTCCAAGGCTAAATACTACCTAGTGACCGATAGCGCATAGTACCGTGAGGGAAAGGTGAAAAGAACCCCGGGAGGGGAGTGAAATAGAACCTGAAACCCTACACTTACAAGCTGTGGGAGCACATTATTAGTGTGACCGCGTACTTTTTGTAGAACGGGCCAACGAGTTACGTTAAGTAGCAAGGTTAAGCACTTAAGGTGTGGAGCCGTAGCGAAAGCGAGTTTTAAATGAGCGAGTAGTTACTTGACGTAGACCCGAAACCGGGCGACCTACCCATGAGCAGGATGAAGCGAAAGTAAAATTTCGTGGAGGTCCGAACCCACGAGCGTTGAAAAGCTCGGGGATGACTTGTGGGTAGCGGTGAAATTCCAATCGAGCCCGGAGATAGCTGGTTCTCCCCGAAATAGCTTTAGGGCTAGCCTCAAGCGTAGAGAAACGGAGGTAGAGCACTGAATGTCCTAGGGGGTATTGCACTTACCGAAGACTATCAAACTCCGAATGCCGTATTCTTTTACTTGGGAGTCAGACTGTGGGTGATAAGATTCATAGTCAAGAGGGCAACAGCCCAGATCGTCAGCTAAGGTCCCTAAATGTAAGTTAAGTGGTAAAGGATGTGGGATTGCACAGACAACCAGGATGTTGGCTTAGAAGCAGCCACTCATTTAAAGAGTGCGTAATAGCTCACTGGTCGAGTGATCCTGCGCCGAAAATTTCCGGGGCTAAAACTTACTACCGAAGCTACGATATCATT
>NZ_NOJZ02000094.1 GCF_002251085.2 Romboutsia maritimum
GATGGTCCCTCCTGCTTCCCACAGGGTTTCACGTGTCCCGTGGTACTCTGGATCATGCTAGTAGCTTTTTCGTTTCAATTACAGGGCTATTACCTTCTATGGCGGAGCTTTCCAACTCTCTTCGTTTACAATATTGCTTCCATGTCGCATGTCCTCAACCCCAGCAAAGAAAACTTCACTGGTTTGGGCTGTTCCGCGTTCGCTCGCCGCTACTTACGGAATCGAATTTCTTTCTTTTCCTCCGGGTACTTAGATGTTTCAGTTCCCCGGGTTCCCCTCATTAAGCTATGTATTCACTTAACAATACTTAGACATTACTCTAAGTGAGTTTCCTCATTCGGAAATCTTCGGATCAAAGTTTACGTGCAACTCCCCGAAGCTTATCGCAGCTTATCGCGTCCTTCATCGGCTCCTAGTGCCAAGGCATCCGCCCTACACCCTTAATAACTTGACCAGTTATCAAAGTTTGATATTTTTAGAAGTTATCTTCTTCATAATTATATATTAAAATGATGTCATATCACTAAATGTATTCAGTTTTCAAAGTACTAACAGAAGGTTTTTGATTTTAGGTCTTTCGCCCCATCGCCAAACTTCATTTTTTGAAACTTTCCAGCGAAGAGATTAATTTGAATTGTGAGTTGTCATTTTTAAGTTGTTTTTTAGCTTAATTGACAAACACAATTAAATTAATCTCAAGCGACGAAGTTCAAAAATGAACCCTCAAGATTAAACAGTAGGTAATTCTCCTTAGAAAGGAGGTGATCCAGCCGCACCTTCCGATACGGCTACCTTGT
>NZ_NOJZ02000095.1 GCF_002251085.2 Romboutsia maritimum
TTGTAGTTTCTGAATTTAAATCACCTTCAGCTAATTTTTTTAATCTTTCACTACATCCTTTCAATGGGTTTCCTATTTTATTAGAAAACTTTTTGGCTGAAATAAATGATAATATTGTAAATACTACAGCTAATATAATTGTAATGATAATTGAAATATACATTTCACCAAGAAAATCACCTTTATTTACCATTACACCTACACCCCAACCATTGCTGTTTTCTACTGGAGCATATCCTAAAACACAATCTTCTCCATTTATTTCTACATCAGAACATCCTTTTTTTCCTTCAACAAGCTTTTTATCTACCTCTGCAAAAGGTAGTAAGCTTTTATCTGTTTCTGATTGTTTTATAGTATTTTCTACCCCAACAAGACTAGCATCCTCATCCGCAATTGTTGTTCCTTCATTATCTATAAGGTAAGAATAACTATTTTCACTTATTTTTATATTTTTAACAATGTCATTTAAAAAATCTTTATCTAGGTCAAAAGTTACAATTCCTGCTATCTTACTACCTTGTACTCCATTTTCCCAAATAGGTGCTGAAACTACAAGTGTAAGTTGTCCTGTTACTTTACTAAGTACAGGACTACCAAGATATGCTTTTCCCGCCATAGAGGCTTTAAAATAGTCTCTACCAGAATAATCTTTTCCACTAAAAAGATCTTTACCATTTACATCTATAATTTGACCTAATACTACTCCATATAGCTTTTCCTGTCTAGTAATTATACTTTGTTTTTCTTCTTTACTTATCTTAGGATCTGAAATTTCTTTTATAATACCTGTTT
>NZ_NOJZ02000096.1 GCF_002251085.2 Romboutsia maritimum
TTTCTCTATCACGAGCCTCTTTGTATACCATCTTTTCAGTAGGAAAATACACAGAAGTCCCTCCAAATTCTTCAAATAATAGCTTTGTATTATCTATTCCTAGTTTAGTAGCTATATTTTCAAATTGTGGAGGTATATCACTCATTTTTAATTTCATATTTAAATATCCTCCTATAAAATTCATTTATATATTGAATATTCTACAAATATTATAATTTACCTACTAAAAATCTTATTATATCTAAGTTTTATTTATTTCAACTGTCTACTATAAAGGGAGCATATCAAAAAGGCCTGGCTCCGATAGAATATCGAGAGCAGACCTTAGTTTCCTAATTTTTATTTTTTGTACTGACAACTTGACAGGGTGCAGTTCAGACTTTATTATATCATTCTGGCCTATATTGTAATAATTTTTTAATTTCATCTTTAATTTCTGTATTTACATTATCATCTAAAGATATTTTTTTAAGTTCATCGTATAAAGATGATATCTGATCTTGTGAAAGTGTTGTTTTTATTGAAGGATCAATATGTTCTATTACATCTTTTATATCATAGTCAATAAAATTAGATACGTCTTCTAAATTATTACTTAAAAATTTTAGATTTTCATATGATATAGTATCAGAACCTTTACCATTCTTTAATAAATATTCACTAAGTTGGTAATCCTGGTTTGATAAAATAAAATAATCACCTGCAGGATAAAGTATATCTTTAATAGAATTTAGGTACTCAATAAGTTTAATTTGTTTTATTAATTTGTCTTTTTCTGTTAGGTTGTTGT
>NZ_NOJZ02000097.1 GCF_002251085.2 Romboutsia maritimum
GAAAATATTATAAAGTTTATTGGTAAAGGGAGATTTTATGAAAAAAACAATTATTGTAGTTATAAGTATGGTAATATCATTAACATTTGTTGGATGTAACTCTTCAGGTAATAAAGATACATATAATCATACATGGGATTATGAAACTAAAGAATATAAAAATATGAGTGTTAGTGAATTAATTAAACTAAGAGATAAATTAATTGATGATGAGTACAAAGGAATAGAAGAAAGTTATGCGAAAGAACAAAAAAAAGAAATTTTTGGGGATGGGACTCATCAATTAGATGGGTTTGTAAATAACATTTATAGTAATATGTCTGAAAAAGATAATTTAATTAAGCAAATAAAATTAATTAAGTATTCAGATGCTTTTGATTATGGTATTAATCCATGTGGAGAATTTATGTATAGGACTAATATAGATTATCAGTTTAGTGAGTTCTTTACAATTAACAAATTATGGAGTGAGGAAAATAAAGAAAAACGACATTTTGATCCAGATGTTTTAGTTGATAATTTTGAAAAAATCTATGAATACACTGATTTAAGTAAATATGAGGTATTTAATATAATTATTACCGGTTATTGTAGCGCGAATGGAAAAATATCAACAGAAAAAAAAGCTACCTTATTAAATAAATATGTAAAACTTAATGATAAAAAATATGACGATAGACTAATGATTAAAGGAAATTCGAAAGATTCCTATATTAATGACCTTAGACATCTTAAAGAAGAATT
>NZ_NOJZ02000098.1 GCF_002251085.2 Romboutsia maritimum
GGAGGTATTTCAAAATGGCTAAAGCTAAATACGAAAGAACTAAACCACATGTTAATATAGGAACAATAGGTCACGTTGACCACGGTAAAACTACATTAACAGCTGCAATAACAAAAACATTATTTGACAGATATCAATTAGGAGAAGCAGTAGACTTCGCTAATATAGATAAAGCGCCAGAAGAAAGAGAAAGAGGGATCACAATCTCTACTGCTCACGTTGAGTATGAAACTCCAAACAGACACTACGCACACGTTGACTGTCCAGGACATGCTGACTACGTTAAGAACATGATAACAGGAGCAGCTCAAATGGATGGAGCAATATTAGTTTGTTCAGCAACAGACGGACCAATGCCTCAAACAAGAGAGCATATACTATTATCAAGACAAGTTGGGGTACCTTACATAGTGGTATTCTTAAATAAATGTGATGTAGTAGATGATGAAGAATTATTAGAGTTAGTTGAAATGGAAGTAAGAGACTTATTAAATGAGTACGAATTCCCAGGAGATGATACTCCAATAATAAGAGGATCAGCTTTAATGGCATTACAAGATACTTCTTCAGTATGGGGAGATAAAATAATAGAATTATTTGAACAAATAGATGCTTATATACCAGCTCCAGAAAGAGACGTAGATAAAGATTTCTTAATGCCAGTAGAAGACGTATTCTCTATAACAGGAAGAGGAACAGTTGCAACAGGTAGAGTAGAAAGAGGAGTATTAAAAGTTCAAGA
>NZ_NOJZ02000099.1 GCF_002251085.2 Romboutsia maritimum
TTACCTTACCAACTAGCTAATCAGACGCGGGTCCATCCTGTACCGCTAAAGCTTTGGTGCTTCGAAGATGTCTTCATAGCACTTTATCTCGTATTAGCATACCTTTCGGTATGTTATCCGTGTGTACAGGGCAGGTTACCCACGCGTTACTCACCCGTCCGCCGCTCTTTCCCGAAGGAAATCGCTCGACTTGCATGTGTTAGGCACGCCGCCAGCGTTCATCCTGAGCCAGGATCAAACTCTCAAATAAAAGTTTTGATGGGCTCAGATACTGTTATATATCTGGCTTTGTTTGGTTGTTTCAAATTCTATAAATTAACCTACTGTTTAATTTTCAAAGTTCATTTTTTCTTACTCGCCCTTTTCTTAAGGACAAGTATAACTATACCATCTTTAATTAACCTCGTCAACACTTCTTTTTAAATTTTTTAAGTATTTTTTTGAAAAACTTTACTTTTTAAACTTATCCACATCATTTACAATGTTCAAACCAAGCTATAGCGTAATTTTATATTTCTTATCCACATTCATCTATTTTTTTCTTACAAATATTATTATATTTTACTTTTTATAATGTAAGTTTTTATTTATAATATTTTTTAAATAAAAAAAGACTACGTGGCTACGTCCTACTCTCCCAGGAGGTTGCCCTCCAAGTACCATCAGCGCTAAAGAGCTTAACTTCTGTGTTCGGAATGGGAACAGGTGTATCCTCTTTGCTATTATAACCACATAATCTTT
>NZ_NOJZ02000009.1 GCF_002251085.2 Romboutsia maritimum
TTACCTTACCAACTAGCTAATCAGACGCGGGTCCATCCTGTACCGCTAAAGCTTTGGTGCTTCGAAGATGTCTTCATAGCACTTTATCTCGTATTAGCATACCTTTCGGTATGTTATCCGTGTGTACAGGGCAGGTTACCCACGCGTTACTCACCCGTCCGCCGCTCTTTCCCGAAGGAAATCGCTCGACTTGCATGTGTTAGGCACGCCGCCAGCGTTCATCCTGAGCCAGGATCAAACTCTCAAATAAAAGTTTTGATGGGCTCAGATACTGTTATATATCTGGCTTTGTTTGGTTGTTTCAAATTCTATAAATTAACCTACTGTTTAATTTTCAAAGTTCATTTTTTCTTGCTCTCTCGAGCACATATATAATATTATCATCTATAAAATTATAAGTCAACATTTTTTTATAATAATTTTATTTTTTATTAAATAATGTATGAAAATGCTAAAAATATAAGTCTCCATAACATTTGTACTTATTTAATTGTAAACATTATAAATATTATGGAGTTTAATTTAATATATTTTATATTAATTATTTATACCATGATTTTATTACTTCAATACTTTCTTTTGATGGATAAAAATTTTTATATTCATCAACTTTACCTACACAAAATATAGAAAATCCTTTCATCCATTTTTTATCCTCAAATACTATTTTATATGCCTCAAAGCATCTAGCTTGTTCTTCATTGTTTTTTATTTCTGATGGTATTGGATTCCATGGTTGAAAACTTGTCTTTTCTCTTCTTACAAATCCTAATTCTCCAAAGAAAATAGGTTTTTTATGTTTTTGATGTAATTTAAATATTTCTTCCTTGATATTTTGATTTCTATTATATACAGTAGATGAACTTAACGAATTAACTAAATCGTCAACTGTATTAATTGACTTATCACTTAATTCAAAATACGCAGCTATAGATATAAAATCAACCAAATCAAAAATTTTATTTTCTAACTTATTGTTATATATTTCATAACTAGATTGAATCTGTTTTGAAGTATACCACCAACTTGTTCTGTAGGTTACTTCCCCTTTAAATTTAGATTTAACAAATTTAATAATAGCACACCATTCTTTTTCATAATGCTCTAAATAATTTAAGTTAGATGCTATATTAATAATATCTACATTTAAAGGAATTGCCACTTCATTTAGAAGCTTACATATAACATTATTTTTCCAATTATAAAAAAAATGTTCTTTATCACTTGGATTCCACTTTGTTTCATATTCATTTCCATTGTCTATCCATGGATAAGCTTCTAATATAATTTTAATATTTTTTTTCTTTAATTTTTTTATTAATTTTATAGCTTTATATTCACTTTCCTTATCTATATAAAAATCTGAAGAACTTAAATTTTCTATATTAATAATTATAGGAACATTAACAGTATTTAATTCTAATAATTCAATATCCCTTATTACTTGTTTTATATCATAATCTGTAGATAAATTTGCTGATTTTATTTTATTATTATAATCTATATTAATAATAGTATTATTTTTAATACAAAATACAAATGAAACTATAATTAATAGAAACATTACTAAATACATTAATTTTATTTTATTATTTTTACTTTTTTTCAAAATAAGTACCTCTTTTATTTTCTTTTGTATTTAATAATAAACAAGCTTGATAAAATTATTACTGCAATAGACGCACTAACACCAAATATAATAAAACTCTTAGTTGACTTACTAAGTATCTTCTTATTATCATTTTGTTCTATAACTTCATTTGAATATGTTAACTCTTTTACAGTATTATATCTATCTATAACTATTGTATCTCCTTTTGTATCCTTAATTTTGGATATATCTGTTAAATAATTCATGCCTACTTGTAAATCTACTTGGTTTATTGCGCTAACAACTAATACTCTTTTATCTTTATTATATGGAGATTGTATTAACTGTATAGTCGATATATCTTTAGCATAATTATCTAATAGGTTTATTTTATCATTAGGCACAAAACTAGAATAATCCTCATTTAATTTTATATTGAAGCTATTGCTCATATCTTTTATAAGATTGCTACTTAATGGTGTTCCTAAAACTATCAGATTATCATTCTTATACTTTTGATCAAAATCATTTGACTTAACTATATTAATTCTACCATTATTCTCTTCTACGCTTTTTCCCATATCTATAGCAATATTTGATATCCATTTAATGTCCCTCGAATTTATTTTATCTTGTACTACTATTGTTAAATCATTATATGATTTATCTTTGATAAAAGGGTATGGATAATACTGTAGTTTATTTGAAATAGTATCTTTCATTGGCAAATTTAAATAAGATGAATTTAATATATATCCCCAAGGACTATTAGTAGCTCTTGTTACACATGCTACGTCTTTAACAATCAAATTTAAAGAAATTTTAAGTTGATAATAGTCACCATGTAATACATCTTTAGGTATTTTTAATTCAATTACATGTCCGTCTGCAAGTTGTTTTTCTAATTTTTGACTTCCTATTGGAGAATTATTTACATACACTGTAGCTAATGATCTTTCAAAATCTAAGTTTTTAGCATATCTTAAATTTATAACTATTTTAGCATCATCTTCTATTATCTTTCCATCAGGTATTTTAATATCGAAAATTGCTTCTTGGGTGAATGGTCCTTCTAATAAAACATTTGAATATCCTATATCTTTTAACTTTAAATGCGTATTATTCTTTTTATTTACTATAGTTTCTACATTTGTGTATTTATTTACAGTTACTGATTCTGATAAAATTTGCTTTGATAATTCTTTATTAGTTAATAAATTAGAAGCTTTTATTATATCCTCATCTTTACTTCCTATAATCATAAGCATTTTCTTTTGATTATTATAAGGAGATATAATTTGCTTCACTATACAATTAGAACTAGCTAATTTTCTTTCCTCATTTGTTAAAATTTTTAGTATTTCTTCTTTTGTGTTTTCAGGTTTTCCAATATAAATTATATTATTCTTTTCATTTTTAGATTCTGAGTATAATTTAACATTAAATTTTAAACTTTCATCTTTAACTAAGTTACCAAAATTAGATGATATATTAAATAAGGCTGATAGTTCTCCTCTGTCTATATTATCAGGAACTATTATTGTAGTATCTAGAGTTTCATCCTCATTTAAATTTATGTATGGATAAGGATATTCTTTTATCAAATTAGAACTATTTTTATTTTTATATCTCACAGATATGTATGACTCTTTATTTAAAACTATCCAATTTCCCGTGTTATTATCATCCTGACAAATTTTATCCGATATGGTTTTGTATATTTTTATTTTTATTTCATTATAACCTTCAATTAAATAGTTCTTTGGTATTTGAACTATTAGAGTTTCTTTATAATCTTTTTTTCCATCTAACTTTATGGACTTTATTGGTATATCGTTTATTAATATACTTAGACTAGATACGTCTCCATTTATTATTTGACTCTTGTTAAAATTTAAATTTAATGTAACATCTCCTACATCCCATGTTTTTTCTATATTAAAAAATTTACTACTACTTCCTATTACACCATTTATACTTACTTCTTTTTCAAATTTATAATTTCTCACTCTAATATCTTCTGCAAATGATACCTTTATAAAACATAAAATAAATATCATCGCTCCTAAAATTACTTTCTTCATATTGAACCTCCGATGTTTATTTTAAAATCGTTCGGTCTTATACCATTTAACTTCTCTTTTAAATATCACATCTTTTATATAATCGATTATTCCTTTTATAGCTACTATCAACCACATTTGAGAATATGTAAAATACATCAATGCAACTATAAAAATATTTTCCAAACTAGCTTCTCCTTTTTCCATAGATAAACTAATACTAAATTCAATAATAAATAATACATACGACAATATCCATATTAACCAAAAATTTATAGGAATTGATATTTCAATTAATTTGAATATACTTAAAATAAATAAAACATCTGAAATTACAACTGATGTTAAAAATAAAAAATATACAGAAAAAAAATAATAAATATCAAATAAAACTCTACTTTTTCCTTGCTTCAATATATTTTTTATATATTTCATCAATACATATATATTACCTTTTGCCCATCTAGTTCGTTGTTTTATCCAAACTTTCACAGTTTCAGGTTCTTGTTCCCATGTAACAGCTTGAGGAACAAATTTTATTTTATATCCTATTTTATACATTCTAAAGCTAATTTCTGTATCTTCTGCAATTGCTTTACTGTCCCATCCTCCAAGTTCATCCATTACGCTTCTTCTTAATATAAAATTAGTACCTGGTATAGTACATAATTTCAATAACTGCCATCTACCTGCCTGAGCCATCCACTGAAAACTTAAAGTTTCTATATTTATGAATTTAGTCAATAGATTTTTTTCTTTATTCCTTGTTCTAAACTTCCCAATAACTGCACCCAACTCTTGATTTGGTACTATTGTTTCTATAAGATATCTTAGTGCATTCCTTTCAGGAGTGTTGTCTGCATCATAAATTGCTATAAATTCACCCTTTGCAATGTTATATGCTAAATTTAAAGCATTAGATTTACCTTTTCCTCCACTAGTTTTATCTGTATTTATAATAGTAAAATTATAATTTTTATTTTTGTCTTTTATCTCTTGTAAGATTTCTTTACTATTATCTGAAGAGTTATCATTAATTACTATAAGCTCCATCTTATCTTTTGGATAATTTAGTAATAATAAAGATTCAACTGTTCTGCCTATAACTTTTGCTTCATTATGAGCAGGAACAAGTATAGATACTGTTGGATATTCTTTTAACTTAATAACTTTTTTACTATGATTTTTAAAATAAAAAATATATCCACCTATCGCTAATGCTATATTTATAATTAATAAAAACCATATACTAAATAAACTAAATAAAAATAGATATTCTGCTATATTAAATGATTTCATATATATCACCTGAAAAATTTATTTTTTTCAATATTCTTAAACACTAAAAAAGTTACTATAAATAAAACTATAGATCCAACTATAATACCCATAACCGCATTGCTTATTATCAGAATTAACTTATCATCTGTTTTTTTGTTTTTATTTGATAAATTTTCATTATATTTTGCTTTTATTACTCCATTATTACTCTCTATATTTATATCATCTATTTTTATCCAGTTTTTCATTCCTTTTAAATCCATAAATTTAATATCTTTTGCTTCTAACTTTTCTACTACACTATTTAAATAATCAATGTTTAAATCAGGGTAAAAATTTATACCTGAACTATATCCTCTTACTAGGGATATGCAATTTAATTCTTCTTCTATTTTATCTATATTAAAATCATCATCTTGATTTATAAATCCTAGGTTTTCAGGAATTAGTTTATTAAAGTCTACGCTATTTTTTATAATATAAGGATAGGTATTATTAACATGAACATTATCATCACTTTGATGTCTACCCACATAAGTTGAAAAATATTTTTTTAGTTCTTTATATCCTTGCGAATTAATTACATTATTAGGTGCTTGAAATGCAATGGGATATATTTCATTTTCTATACATATCCTAAGCCCACTCAAAATTCTATTTTTAACATATAAATTTATATCCTCAGTAACAGGCTTATTATCCTTTTCATCCCAAAATTCAATTCCCTCTTTAGATGTTTTTTCATTCTTATACTGGTGGGTATATCCATTTAATATAATACTCCCTCCTTTATCTTGAATATATTTTAATGTATCAATCATTTCTTCATCTTCTGATATAGTTATTATTTTTTCATTTTCCTTATTTAAATATGCCGGTGTAAGATTAACCATAAATGGTATAGACTTACTATATAAATAATCTGAAATTTTTTTTAAATTTTCTTTATCCGTAAATGGATTCACATAATCTAGTCTCAAAAATACTTTACCTTCAGAATTGATTTCCATATCAAATATCTCGTTTAGTTCATTACTAAATATATAAAATAAAATATCATTAAAATTAATGTTTGATACATAAAATAAATTTTTATCTTTAACTATATAAGGGTAACTATTTAACCCATCATTTATATATGCTATTGTTTGATTATTTTTTTCTAAACTTTCGACAATATTAAATACATATTGTTTTTTTAAAATGTAATCTTTTTCTTTGTAATTAACTTTTACTATTTGTTTTGATTTTCCAACATATTTCAAATCATATTTTCCATACTTCAAAAATTCATCTATTCCATTTCCTATCCAACATATATCGCCTTTATATTGGATTAAACTTTTTAACAAACCATAATCTAGAAAATTTTCATTCAGTCCTAATATAAAAACATAATCATAATCTTCTAATTTCACCTTATCACTATACTCATTTAAACTCATTTTAATAGTATTAGTATTAAATGCATGTAACAATGTATCAATTCTATTTACATCTGTATCGGTATAATACCCTGTATCATATACTATAATAATATTCTTACAATAACTATCTTCTGCATGAGAAATATTTCCACTAACTAAAATCAAAAAAATTAAAATTACAGCGATTACCTTTTTACTAAATTTAAACATCGTACTGTAATTCTTCCTCTACTACGTTTTTAAATCCTATGCTATCTCCCATACTACTTTTGTATTCTAAGTGAGCAATTTTGATATCTATATTGACAGATTTCCCATCATCAGATAATTTTAAATTTAATTTCCTTATTTCATTTTTAATCCTTTCTTTAACTACTTGTGCTCCATCATTTCCTGTATTAGGCATTAATATTCCTATCTTATCTCTTTCTAAACTATATCTTATATCTTCATTTCTAGTAAATGATGTAATACTATTTGATATATTCCTCATTACTTCATTTGTTTGAGTTTGTCCAAGTATCTTTTTTAAATAGTAATAATAAGGCAACTTAATTATCATAAGTGAAAATTTACTATTATATCTTTTAGCCTTACTAATTTCCTTATTTACATCATTATAAAATATCTTTAAGTTTCTAAGTCCTGTTTCACTGTCTATAGATACTAAATCTTTATATTCCTGAGTAAGTTTCATATTTAGTTTTTGTAATTCATGGATATTTTTATTTATATTTCCTGTTATTATAGTTGCAATAGGTATACCAACTATCCAAATATAAGAAGTTAACGATACTTTAATCCCATAAGAAATATTATTGTACAAAATGTAAGATGCATAAATAAAAACAGTAATAGAACTCATTATTAAACCTAATTGTATCGACGACAAATATGTAACCATTAAAATAAAAAACATTAATCCAAACATAACGAATGTATTCATTTTTATGCTGTCATTTATATTTAGCATAACTAATCCAACTACTAAAAATATAAATGTAAATAATCCTAAAATAAAAAGATCTATTTTCTCATTTATTTTATTCAAAACATCTTCCTCCTAGTTGTTAATTCTACAAGTATATTTACATATATATTTTCCCCTTTTTTATTTTTATAACCACTGTTTATTTAATACTAATTCACTTTTAATTAATTCTTGTAATAAACATATATTTAATTAATAAAATCATAACAATAAAAAAAGCCTAGGTGTATAACTTAGGCTTTTTAACATATTTAATTCTTATATATAAGCATTTATTTTTTATTATAATAAGTTTTATGCTATTTTTGACTGTTCTTTTTCCATAGATTTTAATTTCGGGAAACCAAGTACTATTGATAATAGTCCACATATACCCATCAATGCTGGATAATATAAGTATCCTAAAATTTCCATTGGTGATATAGCTGCTAAACCTGCAGCTGCTAAAACTTGTCCCCCATATGGAATTAACCCTTGCCAACAAGATGAGAATATATCAAGTATACTAGCCGTTCTTCTTGGATCTATATCATATTGATCTGCTATATCTTTTGCTAGAGGACCTGCCATAACTATAGCTATTGTATTATTCGCAGTACATAAGTCAACTATACTTACAAGTGCTGCAATTCCGATTTCTGCACCTCTTTTGCTTTTTATCTTACTTGTTATAAAACTTAATAAGAAGTCTATTCCTCCATTAAATTTTATAAGTTCAACTATACCTCCTATTACAATAGCTATCATAGCTAAATCTTCCATTCCAATCATACCTTGAGATGATGCACTTAAAAATGTAAATATATCTAACGAATTTGTAAATATTCCTATAGCTCCTGCAAGTACTATTCCTCCTGCAAGTAATACAAATACATTAACACCTAAAAGTGCTCCTATCAATACAGCTATATATGGTAGTATCTTAACGATCTCATAACTATAAGTTTCATTTAAAGATGCTTTATATCCAGCTGTACTTATACCTAATATTATTGCTGTTATTATTGCTGCTGGAATAATTATCATAAAATTAACTTTAAATTTATCTTTTAATTCGCACCCTTGAGTTCTAACAGCTGCTATCGTTGTATCTGATATCATAGATAAGTTATCTCCAAACATAGCTCCTCCAACTACAGCTCCTAAAACCAATGCTACAGGAATTCCTAATTTTTCAGCTACACCTATACCAATTGGAGCTATAGCTACAATTGTACCCATTGATGTTCCCATTGAAATCGATATAAAACACCCTATAACAAAAAGACCTACTACTACTAAATTTGGTGGAAGAATTGATAGACTTAAATTTACTATCGAATCTACTCCCCCCATCGACTTAGTAACATTTCCAAAAGCTCCTGCCAATAAGAAAATTATACACATTAATATGATATCTGAATGACCTGCACCTTTACAAAATATATCTATTTTTCTTCCAAAGCTTACTTTTTTATTAAATACTAATGCTACAGCTGCTGAAATAATAAATGCAACCAGTACTGGCATTTTCCCAAAATCTCCAGATATAATACCTGTACCTATAAATAAAACTAAAAACACACCTAACGGTAATAATGCCCATGGGTTACCCTTTTTAACTTCGTTCTTCATTAAATCACCTCTATTTTTTATTTTTTAAACGTTAAATACAGCATCCTTATTATAAAGAAATTGTATCTGATAAATACAAAAGCCTGAGTACAGACTCAGGCTATTATTAAGCTATCTAATACTCATCTCTCAGAATAATACTGTAGGATTTAGCACCAATGTATAATAATTTATACTGGTTGCTGGGCTTCAAAGGGCCAGTCCCTCCACCTCTCTTGATAAATAGTATTTTTTTAGTTTTTATATTTTCATATTTTACTCTTTATATATTAATATTTTTTTTTATCTAAGTCAATATTTTTTAACTGTTATTTATATGATTTTTTTAAAATTAAATTTTATTTTATTTTTAATTCTACTTCATGATCTATTAATTGTAAATTATATGCTTTTATGACTTTTACAAGAGTATCAGCATATACTTTGTTTCCATTTTCATCCTCTTTAGTACTATAGCCTGCGTCCTCTAATGCCTGAGCCTGTGTCTTATAGTGAGTTGCCTCAAAAAATCCATTTTCTTTATATCTTTTATTATCCCATAAAAATTTACCATGATCTTTTATAGATTGTTCTACAGAATCATAAACTCTAAAAGATGCAGTAATTTTATCATTGTAATTTTCTGAAGTTGCTACTTCTACACTTTTTCCGAGCCAATTTTTATCTGCTTTTATCCCAAACATATTATTACTTGCTTTTGTTAACTCAGATGTTCCCCATCCAGATTCTAATATTGACTGTGCTATCGTAACAGATGGTAAAATCTTATACTCCCTATAATTTTCTATAGCTGTTTGTTCAATACTATTTATAAATGATACTTTATTACTTTTATCTTGTAAGTCTATATCACCTAAAAACACATCATCTAATTTTTTCAAATAATCATTTGCTTTCTTTTTTTCTTCTTTTTTAAAATTCAATTCATTTAAAACAACATCAAAAGATTTTAAACTATATTTATCCTTATTTTCCTTTTGTATAAACATTTTTCCTAATTTTAATGTGTCTTTCTTTTTAACATCTGTTAACTTATTATTATATCTAACCATATCTATTGCCATTAATTCTTTCCAACTCAATTGAATCTTATTATCTCCAGTTTCATCTGATACGTCCATGTAAAACTCAATTTTACAATCTTCTATATTCCTTGATTTATATAATTCTTCTAAATATCTAGTTATCTTAAAAGAGCTAGTTATGGCTAATATCGCAATAGCTACTAAAATAATTTTTTTTAAAATAGATTTAAATTTATTTTTTGTTTTTCTTTTTTTCCCTAAATGCTTCAACCTTTTTCTCCCCATAAAAACCTCCTCCCTAATAATTGCATTATACTTTAAAATAAAACAGGCTCCTTAATAACTTTTCATATTAAGCAGCCTGTTTTGCTATTTGCACTTTAATTCTATCCATGCTTTGTCATAAATCTTTATGTCTGATCCAATATCTATAAATGTTTCTGTCTTTGCCAAATCTTCTTGTGAAGGATATGCCACAGGATCATTTACAATTTCTTTATCTAATAATTTTAATGCTGCTGTATTAGGTGTTGAGTAACCTATATATTCAGCATTAATTTTTGCATTTTCAGGATCTAATAAAAAATCAATAAATTTTTCAGCTTCTTCTTTATGTTTAGACGTAATAGGAATACACATTGAATCTACCCACTTATTAGTTCCTTCTTTAGGTATAGCATAATCTAAATTTGGATTTTCACCCATTAAAGTAACGGCATCACCAGAATAAATTATACCCATAGCAACTTCTTCACCTAATAATCTATCCTTACCTTCATCATTAACATATGCTAACACTAAATCTTTTTGTTTCATTAATAGCTTCTTAGCTTCTTCTATTTCCTTTGGATTTGTTGAGTTCATACTATATCCTAATTTTTTTAGGGCTATCCCCATTGTATCTCTAACTGAATCAAACATCATTATATTTGATTTATATTTAGGATTCCATAGTATATCCCAACTATCTACAGGTTCTTTTACCATTTTCTTATTATATAATATTCCAAAAGTTCCCCACATATACGGTACACTATATTTATTTTCCTTATCATATATAGGATTTAAAAAACTTTTATCAATATATTTTAAATTTGGTATATTATTAAAATTTATTTGTTTAAGAAGTTTTTCATTTTTCATTTTTTCAACCATATAATCTGATGGGAATACTACATCATAATTCGTACTTTTACTCTTAACCTTTTGATACATCATTTCATTAGTATCATAAGTTTCATAAAGAACCTTTATACCTGTTTCTTCTTCAAATTTTGTTATAAGACTTTCATCTATATAATCTCCAACATTATATACATAAAGAGATCCATTTTCATTAGTTGTCTTATTACAACCTGTTAATATACTCGTACATAAAATACCTATAGTTATTAGCGACATTATTTTTTTTAATTTAAACATTACTTATCACCTCTCACTATAGACTGTTTTTTATTTGATAATAAAAGCAATCCTAAAACCACAACAAACATTATCGTTGACAATGCATTTATCTCAGGTTTTATACCCCTTCTAGCCATTCCATATATTTCTATAGAAAGATTGCTAACTCCATTTCCTGTATTAAAGAAACTTATTATGAAATCATCAACAGACATAGTAAACGCTATTAAAAAACCTGATATTATACCCGGTTTTATTTGAGGCAATATTACTTTTCTCAATGCATATATAGGTTTAGCTCCTAAATCCATCGCTGCCTCCTCAATATTTTGAGGTAACTGCTTTATTTTAGGTAAAACTGATAATATCACATATGGTATATTAAACATTATATGAGATAAAAGCATAGTTATAAAACCAAATTCCATTTTTATAAAACCAAATAAACTCATAAGCGCTACTGCTGTCACTATATCTGGATTTAATACAGGAAGATAATTTATATTTAATAAAATTTTTCTATTTCTTCTTCTAATTTTTTGTATCCCTATGGCACTTATAGTTCCTATTATTGTTGCTATTATTGATGATAATAATGCTACTATAATAGTATAATACAAGGCACTCATTATACTTTCATTATGTATTAATCTTTGATACCACTTAAATGTGAATCCTCCCCAGTGGGCCATTGATTTTGAATCATTGAAAGAAAATAATACTAATGCAAATATAGGTGCATACAAAAATAGAAATACTAAAAATAAATATATACTAGATGTTATTTTCTTTAACTTTAAAATAGTAACCCACCGCCTTCCTTGTCAGACTCGTCTTCAAACTTAGACATTACTGCCATAGATATTAATATAACTATCATCATAAATATAGATACAGCAGATCCAAAATTCCAATCTCCCACAACTGTAAACTGTTGTTCTATTAAATCTCCTATTAGCATAAATTTACCACCGCCTAATAGTCTAGATATTGCAAATGTTGTAACTGCTGGCATGAATACCATTGTAATTCCTGATATTACGCCAGGTAAACTTAGCGGGAAAATTACCTTTGAAAATACTTGTATAGTATTTGCTCCTAAATCATGTGCTGCGTTTATTAAATCATTATCCATTTTAGATAATGATGTGTATATAGGAAGTACCATAAATGGTAAAAAATTATAAACCATTCCTAATAATATAGCAAAATTAGTATATAATATACTTACTGGTTGTACTCCAAATATTCCAAGGAATGAGTTTAAAAGTCCATTTTTTCCAAGTATAGCTACCCATGCATACGTTCTTAAAAGGAAATTCATCCACATTGGAAGTATAAATAATAATATCAAAGTTCCCCTTTTACTCACATGCATCTTAGCTATTATATAAGCTACAGGATATCCTACTAAAAGACATATTATAGTAGAACCACCAGCTAAAATAATAGAACGTAAAAATACCTTCCAGTATATAGGATCCATTAATTCTTTATAATTAGCTAAAGAAAAAACATATCCATTGTCCACTTCTCTAGTAAAACTAAAAAATACAACTAATATTAAAGGAATTACTATAAATATCGCACTCCATATTATATACGGATATGCTAAGATAGATTTTCTTTTCATAATTAATCTCTCTCTTTTCTCATTATATGAATATCTTCTGGATATATATCCATACCTAATTCTGATTCTACTTCAACCATTTTAGTATTATGAAGTAACCAAACTCTGTCATTTTCTTTTACTTCCATTTCATAGTGAACACCTTTAAATACAGCTGATATAACTTTTCCCTTTAACATACCTTCTTCTGGTTTAACCATCTTTATATCTTCAGGTCTTATTACAACCTCTATTTCCTCGTCTTTTTCAAAACCTTTATCAACACAGTCAAATGTTTTATTACAAAATTCAACTTTGAAATCTTCTAACATTTTTCCATCAAATATATTACTTTCTCCTATAAACTTAGCTACAAATGAATTTTGTGGCTCATTGTATATATCCTCAGGAGTTCCCATTTGTTGAATTTCACCTTTATTCATTACTATTATAGTATCTGACATTGTAAGAGCTTCTTCTTGATCATGAGTTACAAATATAAAAGTTATTCCTAATTTTTGTTGCATCTTTTTTAATTCTATTTGCATCTCTTTTCTCAACTTTAAATCTAAAGCTCCAAGTGGTTCATCTAATAAAAGTACCTTTGGTTCATTTACTAATGCTCTTGCTATAGCTATTCTTTGTTGCTGACCTCCACTTAAGGAATCAACTTTTCTTTTTTCAAATCCTTCTAATGCAACTAACTTTAACATTTCTTTTACTTTTTTATCAATTTCATTTTTATTCATCTTTTTAATTTTTAACCCAAATGCTATATTTTCATAAACATTCATATGTGGAAACAAAGCATACTTTTGAAATACTGTATTTACTTGTCTTTCATATGGAGGTAAATTGTTCATCTCTTTTCCTTCAAATAACACTTTACCTTCATCTGCATATTCAAATCCAGCTATTATTTTTAAAGTTGTTGTTTTACCACATCCACTTGGACCTAATAAAGTTAAAAATTCATTTTTCTTTATATCTAAATATAAATTATCTAAAACTTTATTATCATCATAAGCCTTAGATATTCCTTGTAGTTTTATTATATCTTCTACCAATATTAACACCTCTTTTCTAAAATGACGGCGGAGTAGTAACCCAAATCACCTTTGATACAGTTTTCCCTGCATTAGATATATAATGATTTGCCCTTGGTTTGAAATAAAAACTTTCTCCTTTTCTTACCTTACTTTTCTTATCTCCTATATGTACAAATATAGATCCTGCTATAACATATCCAAATTCCTCACCTTCGTGAGGCTTTTCTTCTTTGTATTGACCTCCAGGAGATAAAGTTATTATTATAGGCTCCATCTGGTTTTTTTGTGAATTTGGAATTAACCATTTTAAAGTATATTTTAGTTCTTCATCTTCAGTTTCAAACATGTCCTCTCTTGTAAAAGAGATTCTCTCATTATCTATTTCATTAAAAAACTCCCTTAAATTAGTTCCTAAAATTTCAAGTATATCTATAAGGGTAGCAATGGATGGTGATGTTAAATTGTTTTCTAGCTGTGATATAAATCCTTTTGATAATTCACATCTATTAGCTAATTCTTCCTGGGTTAGTTGCTTTTCAATTCTCATTCTTTTTATTTTTTCACCAATGTCCATAGTCCCACCTCCTTAATATTTTATGTTAATTTTACTAAACATTGAGTTTAAAATTGCTAAACACCAAATGTTATTATATAAAATTATATATCATAATTCAATAGTTTTGTTAATTTTTTCAAAATATAATAAAGCTAGTATTTTACTCCTTTTATTAAAGTGCCATCATTTAATAAGTGTTTATATTAATAATTATAAAGTTTAGTATGTCTAATTTTTATAATTTAAATTTATTAAAGATATCAAAACTTTAAATTAATCTTAACAACAAATAAATACTATATAACTTTTTACACATATAAAGTTCCTATATCTTATAATGATATTTTTTAAAATCATTATTCACTTAAAATAACTTATATCAACTTTTTATGCTATTATATTTATAAAAATATTTATATATAATATGTTATATATATATGGTATTATATTTAATTATAATGCTAAAAATAATAATCAATAAGGAGATGCTGCACTTTGATAAAAATAGGTGATTTTAATAAACTTAAAATAGTAAGAAAAACTGATTTTGGATATTTTTTAGATGGTCAAACTGAAAATAGTAAGGATGACATTTTACTTCATAATAGATTAGTTGGAAAAAATTCATTACAAGTTGGCGATGAAATTGAAGCTTTTATATATAAAGATTCAGAAGATAGAGCTGCTGCAACTTTATTACCTCCTAAAGCTAAAGTCGATGAGATAGCTTACCTAAAAGTCGTTGCTCATACACAAATAGGTAGCTTCATAGATATTGGACTTCCTAAAGATATATTAGTACCTTTCAAAGCTAGACATTACGAATTAACAAAAGGAGAAAGATATTTATTCTATATTTATCTAGATAAAACAGGTAGATTAGCTGCTACCACAGAAATAGATTCTTATCTTTCAACTGAACACAGTTATAATATTGGAGATAAAGTAACTGGAGTTGTATATGGATTCCAAACTAATAATTCAGCAATGATTTGTGTTGACAATAAATTTGCTGGAGTTATTCTATTTAATGAATACTTTACTGAGCTAAAGATAGGAGATCAAGTAGATTTAAATGTAATAAAGATATATGAAGATAATAAACTAGGACTTACTCCTAGACAAGGTAGAAAAGAAGAATTAGACTCTCTTGAAGAACAAATAATAAATTATCTTGAGGGCGCTGATGGTACTATGAGATTTAATGATAAATCTTCACCTGAGGAAATATATACTGTTTTTAATTCTAGCAAGAAAAATTTCAAACGTGCTCTAGGTGTACTAATGAAAAAAGATCTTATAACTCAAGATTCACAAGGAACATATTTAAAATAATATATATACTTAAACTATATTATAAAAAGCCTTGTATTAAAATAAATTTTAATACAAGGCTTTTTGCTTTTAAATTCTATTAACACCTGTTTTTATTGCTGCTTTTTTTACTGCTTCAGATACATTTTTCACAACATTTTTATTAAATGGGTTTGGTAATATATGTGTTGGAGTTATATCTTTTTCACTTATTGAGTTCGCTATTGCATATGCTGCTGCTATTTTCATTTCTTCATTTATCTCTCTTGCTCTAATATCTAAAGCACCTCTAAATACTCCTGGAAAAGCTAATACATTATTCACTTGATTAGGAAAATCAGATCTACCTGTTCCTACAATAAAAGCACCTCCAGCATTTGCTTCATCCGGCATAATCTCAGGAGTTGGATTTGCCATAGCTAATATAACTGGTTTTTTTGCCATAGTTTTAACCATTTCTGATGTAACCATATTTGGACCAGATACACCTATAAAAACATCTTTATTTTTTATTATATCTTTTAAATTTCCCTTTTCACCTTGTAAATTTGTTACTTTCATTATTTCCATTTGAGCCCAATTTAAATCCGACATTCCCTCTTCTAAAGCACCTTCTTTATTACATAAAACTATATTTTTAACATTCATCCCTAATAATATTTTTGCTATAGCCATTCCTGCTGAACCAGGTCCATTTATTACTATCTCAAGTTCTTCTATATTTTTTTCTATTAATTTTACAGAGTTTATTATAGCAGCTGCAACAACTATCGCTGTCCCATGCTGATCATCATGAAATACTGGTATATTCAACTCTTTTTTCAATTTTTCTTCTATTTCTATACATCGTGGAGAGCTTATATCTTCTAAATTTATACCTCCAAATACTGATTCTAATAATTTTACCGCCTTTACAATTTCATCTACATCATTAGTATTCAAACAAATCGGAAAAGCATCCACATTTGCAAACTCTTTAAACAGTATGGATTTCCCCTCCATAACTGGTATTGATGCGCTTGCTCCTATATCACCTAAACCTAATACCGCACTTCCATCACTTACAACAGCCACTAAATTTCCTTTTGATGTATATTTATATACATTTTCCTCATTTTTATATATTTCTAAGCAAGGTTGAGCTACTCCTGGTGTATATGCTATAGATAAATCATCTTTGTCTAAAATATTTATTTTACTTTTAACACTTATCTTTCCTTTTTTCATTTCATGCATTTCTAAAGCTAATTTTGCATAATCCTTCGCCATAAAATTACCCCTCTCATGTTAAATATATATTCACATAATTTTACTTAGCATATATTTTTGCAGCTTTTTCATATATATTATTTCCATAACTGTCTATAGCTACTACTAATCGTAAATCTTCTACTTCAAGCTTCCTTATTGCTTCTGCCCCTAAATCTTCATATGCAATAATTTCACAAGATTTTATAGAATTTGAAATATATGCGCCTGCTCCACCTATTGCAGCAAAATAAATTGCATTATATTTTTTTATTGCATCAATTATTTTTTTTTCTCTCTTCCCTTTACCAATCATTATTTTTAAACCTTTATTTAAAAGCGGTATTGTTAAATCATCCATTCTATAGCTAGTTGTAGGCCCTGCTGAGCCAATAACATTACCTGGTCTAGCTGGACTAGGTCCAACATAGTAAATAGCTTGTCCTTTCATATCAAATGGAAGTTTTTCATTATTTTCTATGCATTTTACTATCCTTTTATGTGCCGCATCTCTAGCTGTATATAATATTCCACTTAAATTAACTATATCTCCACAAGTTAATTTTAAAATTTCTTCACTTGTTACAGGAGTATTTAATTTAATCATTTAATTTTTCCTCCTTTATAATATTACTTTCATATGCCTTGATGCGTGGCAATTTATATTAACCACAACAGGTAATCCTGCTATATGAGTTGGAAATGTTTCTATATTTAAAGCTAAAGCTGTTGTACTCCCTCCCAAACCTTGTGGCCCTATACCTAGTTCATTTATTTCTAAAAGTAACTCTTTCTCTAATTTTTCAATATATGAATTTTTATTATTTTCTCCTATATTTCTTAGTAGTGCTTTTTTTGCTATCTGTGCACATTTATCTACAGTTCCCCCAATTCCAACACCTATTACTATAGGTGGACACGGATTAGAGCCTGCTTCTTTTACTGTGCTTAATATAAACTCTTTTATACCTTCTATTCCGTCAGATGGCTTTAGCATTTTTAATCTGCTCATATTTTCACTACCAAATCCTTTCGGTGCAAATTCTATACAAATTTTATCTCCTTTAATTATTTCATAATGAATAACTGCTGGAGTGTTATCTTTTGTATTAATTCTTGTTATAGGATCTACTACAGATTTTCTCAAATATCCATCTAAATATCCTTGCCTTACACCCTCATTTATTGCATCAGTTATATTTTCTCCATTGATGGCTACATCTTGTCCTAGCTTTACAAAAAATACTGCCATTCCAGTATCTTGACATATAGGTATATTTTTTGATTTTGCTATTTTTGCATTTTCTATTAAAATTTTTAATATATCTTTTCCCAAAGGACTTTCTTCATCTTCAATTTTTGATTTTATACAACTTATTACATCGTGTCCTAAATATAAATTTGCTTCTATACACAACTGTTTTACTTTTTCAACAATTAAATCAGACTTTACAATCCTCAAACGAACATACACCCCTTTTTCATAAAAAATATTCGCATTTATATTTAAACTTTAGCATCTTTTTTGTGTTTTCTCAACTAAATTGAAATTTTTTATATTATAAGAAGGTTTTTTATAAAAATTATCGAATTAGTTATAATACCACTTTTTTGGTATAATTTTTTATTATTTTTTTAAGAATATTGAGGAGTGAAATTTATGAGTTTTGAAATAATAGATCTTACTATAAAAACTTTTGATAATATCAATCTACATTATAGAAAAGATCTAGTTGATAATCCAAAAGCCATTGTATTAATTTCCCATGGTCTTGCTGAACATTGCGGGAGATATGATTATGTCGTTAAGAAACTTAATTCTTTTGGCTATAGTGTATATAGATATGATCACAGAGGACATGGTTTATCAGATGGTAAAAGAGGTTATCTTGAAAAATATGACGTCTTATATAAAGACTTAAATAAATTAGTAGATTTAGTAAAAGAAGAAAATCCAAATACTCCTCTATTTATGTTAGGTCATAGTATGGGTGCCCACACTTTGGCTTGGTTTGGTTGTAATTATAAAACTAAAGTTAATGGAATGATTTTTTGTAGCCCTTTAATTTGCGATACATTTAATTCAACAGATATTGAATGTGATTCTGATAATCCATTTACTTTATTACCAGAAGTTAGTTCTCATACACTTACTCACGATATTGATATAATCAATTCCTATGAGAGCGATCCTTTAATTCTAAATAACATAACATTAGGTATGTATAATCAACTAAGTAAAAGTACATCTGATTTAAAACAAAATTTAATAAACTTTAACTATCCTTGCCTTATACTTCATGGTTCTTCTGATAGCGTTGTATCTTATGAGGATAGTGAATTTTTATACAAACAAATTTCCTCTACTGATAAAAATATTATTATCTTAAATAGCCTTTATCATAGACTACTTGATGAAATTGTAAAAGATGAAATTTTAGTAAAAATATCTAAATGGATAGAAAAAAGACTATATTAATGTTAAATTTTATAATAATTTTAATTAAGGTCTGAAATATTAATTTCAGACCTTAATTTATGTATTTTAAAATTTTTATTTTATAATATCTTCAAATTCACAATTTATAAGTTTTTGTAAATCTAATGGTGATAATTCTATTTGATATCCAATTTTACCTGCACTAACAGTTATTGTGTCTAACTCTTTTGCTGTTTCATTAATAAAAGTATTGTATAATTTTTTCATACCTATAGGAGAACATCCTCCTCTTATATAACCTGTAATTTTATTAATATCTTTGACATGAATCATATCTACACTTTTCTCTTTAGCTGCTTTAGCTGCTTTTTTTAAATTTAAATTTTCATGTACTGGTATAACAAATACATATATATTCTTGCTTACACCATGTGTAACTAAAGTCTTGTATACTTGTGTTACATCTTTTCCTATTTGATTTGCTACTTCTACTCCATCAACATGATTTGTATTAACTTCATATGACCACATTTTATAATTTATTTTATTAGAATCTAATATTCTCATTGCATTAGTTTTAACTTTTGACATTTTATTTATTCCTTTCCTCTTTTATAACAATTATACACCTTATATTGTACTATAATATGATAGTATTTCCCAAGAAATACAAATTATATTTTTTACTAATAAAAACAAAATTGCCTCAAAATTAGATTCTGAGACAATCCCGTTAACTTATTTTAAATATTTAATTATTTATATCGGTCTAGTATATTCTTTTAACCAGATTTTTTCTTCATCATTTAAATATGGTTTTATTATTTCATATACTTTTTTATGGTAGTTATTTAGGTATTCTTTTTCTTTTTTGTCCATTATATCTGGATTAATTCCATCTAAATCTATTGGAGCATATGTAACAACTTCAAAATTCAAAAATTGTCCATATTCATTTTTTTCTAATTGCTTTACAACTATTTCATTTTCAGTTCTTATTCCATGTGAACCTTCTATATAAACGCCTGGTTCGTTAGTTGTTACCATCCCTTCTTCTAGTATACAACTATCATCTATATCATCTCTAATTTTCCATCTAAATCCATTTGGTGATTCATGCACATTTAATACAAATCCGATACCATGACCTGTTCCACACTTATAATCTATTCCTAAATCCCATAGAGGACCTCTCGCGAGTATATCCAGATTATATCCTCTTGTTCCATGTAAAAATTTAGCCATTGATAATCTTATCATACTTCTAGCTACTGTAGTAAAATGTAATTTCATTTCTCCTGATATTTTACCTAATACTAAAGTTCTGGTTATATCTGTAGTCCCATCATAGTATTGACCTCCAGAATCTATCAAGAATAATCCTTCTTGCTCTAATTTGTAATCAGTTTCCTTAGTCGCACTATAGTGCATCATAGCTGCATGATCTTTATATGCTGCAATAGTGCTAAAACTTGGTTCAATAAATCCTTCTTGCTTACTTCTAAATTCTTCTAGTTTTTTCTCTGCGCTCACTTCTGTAATCTCAAATTTATCAACATTATTTTTTATCCAATACATAAACTTAGTAAAAGCTACTCCATCTTTAATATGACTGTTTTTTATATTTTCTAATTCCACCTTGTTTTTTATTGATTTAAATAAAATAGTAGGATTTCTTTTTTCTATTTTTTTTATACCCTTAGGAATACTATTATAAATACTATAGCTCACATTAGATATATCTAATAAAACAACTTCATCTGACTTTATATTTTTAATAAATTGATATATATCATTATAAGATTTTATTTTGATACCTTTTTTACTTAATTCATTTCTTATATCTAAGTCTAATTTATTATCTTCAATAAATAAATACACTTCATCTAGCATTATAATTGCATAAGAAAGTACTACTGGATTATATTTAATATCATTCCCTCTTATATTAAATATCCAAGCTATATCATCTAGCGTAGCTACTATATGAGTAGTAGCTCCTACTTGTCTCATATACTTTCTTACTCTTTCTATTTTTGAACTAACACTTTCTCCTGTGTACTTTGTATCTAATAAAAATGCTTTTTCATTTTCTAAATTCGGTCTATCTTTCCATATTTTATCTATTAAATCTTCTTCGTACTTAATCTCAATATTTTTATATTTTAATTTTCCAGCTAATTCTTCTCCTTCTTTTGCAGAAAATACTCTTCCATCAAATCCTATATTTGAATTTTCTGGAATATTATTTATTAAGTACTCTTCAACAGTAGGAACCCCTTCTTCACCCATTTTAAATAATTTCATACATGAATTTTCAATTTCCTTAGCCGCTTGTATAAAATATCTTCCATCTGTCCATAATCCAGCTTCATTTTTAGTAACTACAACTGTTCCAGCTGAACCTGTAAATCCTGAGATAAAAGTTCTTGATTTAAAATATTCTCCAACATATTCACTTTGATGGTAATCTGCTGATGGTATTATATATGCAAATATTTTTTTTTCTTCCATAATATTTCTTAGCTGTTGTATTCTTTTATTTATCATATCTATAACCGCCTTCCCTTTAAAATTCTCTACTTTATATTATATACTAATATTAATTAATAAAAACTCATCAATAATTAATATATCTTACATATCCTTAGTTGTTTTATATCATTTTGTAAATTTCTTCTTTACTCAGATTTATATTATTTTCAATTGTCTCTTTTATCTTAACAGGACTATCACCTAATATAAATATTTTGTCTGCTAAAAACAAAGCTTCTTCTATATCATGCGTTACAAATAAAACAGTTCTTTTATCTTTTATTAAAATATTTTTTAAATTTTCCATTATAATCTTTTTATTCTTTACATCTATTGATTTAAAAGGTTCATCCATTATTACAATTTTAGATGGATATATAAACGCTCTTATAATATTTATCCTTTGCCTAATACCTCCACTAAGTTTTTGTGGATAATATGTTTTAAATTTTTTTATGCCTACCATATCTAAGTAATAGTTACAAATATCTTCTAGTTCTTCTTTATCATAAAACTTTTTACCTACTATTTTTATATTTTCTTCTACATTTAACCACTCTATCAACCTATCTTCTTGAAAAATATAACTTATCTCCCTCTGTTCTATTGTTTTTAAGGAGTTTGTATCATTTTTAACTAATCCACTTATTATATTTAAAAGTGTACTTTTTCCACATCCAGACTTGCCAAGTATACAATTAACTTTATTTTTTGCAAAACTAATATTAAAATTTTTGTATAGTATATTATCTTTATAGCTTTTATTTATATTTTTTATAGCAATCATTAATTCTTCCATATAAAGACTCTCCTTAATATTATTTTTTGGCATATATTTAACATTAAAGAGATTAAAATAATTATAATAATCCATCCAAATATTCCCGATGTATTAAAATTAATTTTTTCTAATTGAATCATAGTTCCCATTCCATAAGTTGGTTGACCATGTACCTCTCCTGCTATAACTACTTTTAATGCTAACGAAAATGTTGAGCCTAATATTGAAGCTAATTGAAATTTTATATTCGGCAAATATATTTTTAATATTTTATATTTAAGGTCTATATTATATAATTCTGCCATTTCTAATATTTTTTTATCAATTCCAGTAATAGAACCTAAAACACTTTCGTATAAAATTGGAAATACTATAGCGAAACCTACTATAAATGGTGTATCATCTTTGTCGAACCAAATTAGAGTTAAAACAACTAAAACCATTGTAGGTATAGATTGAGCTAAAGCATTTATAGGCTTTAATAAATTTCTAAATATCTTATTTGCATATGATAATATTCCTAAAATAAGAGCCGTAATCAATGCAAATAAAAAACTAAAAATGCACCTTCCTACAGATGAAAATATATCTATACAAAACCTTTTACTATTAATAATTTCATCAATACTATTAAACACTTGCCCTAGTGTTGGCAAATAAATGTCATTATTTATTAAAACTGCAACTATTTGCCATATAAATAAAAACATAATAGAAAATATTAATATCTGAAATTTATCATTTCTCAGTAAAGTAAATTCCTTCATCTGGTAGCTTTCCTCCTACTGTCTTAATGTCAAATTCAGATAATTTTTGATAGTAATCGTTATACTCTTTTTTCATATTTTTAATTGGTATAAAATTTAAATTTGCTCTTTTTAAAGATTCTCCTATAACTTTATGTTCTGTAGAAATTCCTATTTCTTTGCAATATTCTCCTATTTTAGAAGTATTTATATTCGCCCAACTTATACTCTCCGTTAATGCTCCTAAAAATTTTTCTACAAAGTCTTTATTTTCTTTTATAAAATCTTCTTTTATTATAAGTGTAGATTGAGGATAACCTTCTTTAAACCCAGTAACCTCTTTCCATTCATCATTTAAGCTTTTTATAACTTTAATTTCTTTGTTCTTTGAAGTTAATGCTGTTAGTGCTGGTTCTGGAACAAAAGCTGTTTTTATCTTACCTGTAAGTAGCATTGGAATTAATTCATTAGCAGAATTGACATAATTAAAATTTATTTTACTTGAATCTATATTTTTAGCTTTTAATATATTTTGAACTATACTCTCTGGTGTTAAGCCTTTTCCTATATTTCCAACTTCTTTACCTACTAAATCCTCAAAGTCTGTTATATCCTCTGAAGATACCAAGTAAAAAGATCCCATTCCTACTGTACCTGCTATTTTATAATTCGAAGTTTTATTATATGCAATTGCAGCCATATTTGATGGAACTATAGCTATATCTATTTTTTCTTTCATAACATCAGTTGAAAGTGCTTCTGCTGACTTCTCAATTATATAATTTTGTTTATATTCATCTTGTATAGAGATATTTTCTTTTGCTAATTTAGCCATAGATATAGCAGGTAAACCATCTGGTGCTGCTATATTAACTTCTTTATATACCTTTGTTTCTTTTTCATTATCCATTTTTTTGTTACACCCATATAAAAGTGTTGTACTTAATACTACAGATAACAATATTGATATTTTTTTTCTCATGTCACTTCCCCCTTAAATTAAATAAATATTTAATATAATTTCGGTTATTTTGTAAAAAATACCTTCTTTTTGGTAAAATTAAATATTTTTTAAATTCCTTAAAATAAAAATAGCCTCTAGGACAAATACGACCTAAAGACTATTTTTTATATAAATGGATTATAAAACCTAGAACTATTAATATTAAACATAGTTATTGATATAATCAATATAACAATTAATGCTAATATTGAAATATAATCTTCTTTCTTAAATTTTTTCATACTATACCAAGTACGCTTTTTCCCATTTCCAAAAGCTCTTAATTCCATAGCTAAGCTTATTTTATCAATTCTTTCTAAACTTGAAAATATCAAAGGCATAAGTATAGATGCTGAATTCTTAATCCTTTTTGAAATTTTCTCATTTTTAGATAAATCAATTCCTCTAGCTTGTTGTGCAAACGCTATATCTTTATAATCCCTTTGCACATCTGGTATATATCTTAAAGCTATTGATACTGTATATGCTGCCTTATAATTCACACCTAATTTATTTAATGATGATGCAAACTCACTAGGATCTGTCGTCAATATAAATAATAAGGCAATTGGAATAGTTGAGAAATATTTTAGTATTATATTTAATTCATAAAATAATTGCTCCACTGTCAAATTATATGGTCCTATTATATGAAATAAAATATGCCTAGTTCCATATATTTTTACTCCCTCTTCAGGAGAAAATATAAATATCATTAATGCATTTAACAACAAGAAAAATATTATAAAATAAAGTACAAATGATATTTCTTTTAATTCTATTTTAGATACTTTAAACGTCGCTATACCTAAAATAAAAATTAAAACTAAAACTCTAGTATCATAAGTTATCATCGCTGATAATGTCCAAAGTAAAAAACATATTAATTTTGTTGCTCCAGTTAACTTATGTATAGGAGAGTCTTTTTTTATATACGATAACATTTCTGAATTCATATTTATCTAACCCTCCTATCATAGTCTATGAATTTTTTTATAAATTGTCTTGGATAATCTATATTACACTTTAATGCTAATTCATACAAAGATGTTTCTTTTAGATTTGCCTTTTCTATAACTTCTTTGTTAGTTAATACATTTATAGCTGTATCATCACATATTTTTTTACCGTCTGATAAAACAACAACATTATTAGTATACTCTAACATCAAATGCATATCATGAGTAATCATAACTATTGTAACACCTTCTTTATTAAGTTCTTTTAAAAACTCCATAATTTCTGAATAATGTTTAAAATCTTGACCTGCTGTAGGCTCATCCAGTATTATAATTTCTGGATTAAGTACAAGTATTGAAGCTATAGTTACTCTTTTCTTTTGACCAAAGCTTAATGCTGATATTGGCCAATTTCTATAACCATATAAGCCACATATTTTTAATACTTTGTAAACTCTCTCTTTTATTTCAGCTTCGTTAAATCCTCTTATTTTCAATCCTAAAGCTACTTCATCAAATATCATAGTCTTAGATATCATTTGATTTGGATTTTGCATTACATATCCTATTTTTTCTGAACGTTCTTTTATAGTTTCCTTACTTATATCTTTTCCTTTAAATATGATTTTTCCTGAAGTAGGTTTATAAAATCCACATATTAATTTTGATATAGTAGATTTTCCTGCACCATTTTTTCCTAATATACTAAACATATCTCCTTTATTTACTTTAAAAGAGACATTCTTCAATATTTGTTTTTCATTATTATAATTAAAACTAATGTCTTCTAACTCTAATATAGCATCATGATTCTTTGTTTCATTTACTAAATTCTTACTATCAATCCATGTTTTCAATTTCCATTTATATTCGCTTACATCTAACTTATTTATATTATCAGGATTTGAACCTGGTTCAATTTTGCAACCAGCATACTTTAATGCTGTTATATAAAGTGGCTCTCGAACACCTACAGATGATAATATATTTGAAGATAATAACTCCTTTGGAGTCGTATCTGACACAATACATCCATTTTCCATAACTATAATTCTATCTACATCGCAATGTAAAACATCTTCTAATCTATGCTCTATTATAATCATAGTTTTATTCTGATCTTTTTGTATCTTATCAATTAATTCTATAGCATTTTTTCCTGTTGCTGGATCTAAACTTGCTAAAGGCTCATCAAATAAAAGTATCTTTACTTCATCTACTGTAACTCCTGCTAACGTAACCCTTTGTTTTTGTCCACCTGATAATCTATAAGGAGAAGAGTCTATTTCACTATCGATTCCTACTAATTTAGCTGATTGACTAACTTTATTTTTCATCTCACTTTGATTTACACAATTATTTTCTAGTTTAAAAGCTATATCTTCTCCCACTGTTAATCCTATAAATTGGCTATCTGGATCTTGTAATACAGTTCCTACTATTTTAGAAAGTTCAAATATATTTTTATTTTTTATATCATCGCCAGATATTTTTATTTGTCCAGATATTTCTCCTTCATAATAAAACGGAACCAATCCATTTAAACAATGAGCTAATGTACTTTTACCTGATCCTGAAGCTCCTACTATTAGAATTTTTTCTCCTTCATAAATACTTAAATTTATATTTTTAAGAGTTGGGTCTGCTTGTACCCTATACTGAAAGCTAAAATTATTAAATTCTATTATCTTTCTTTTCATATATATCTCCTTTTTAATTCTTTTATTCTTCTATCCTTAAGCTTCCTGTCTTAATTTTTGTCTTAGAATAAGTAGATAATATTAAAGTTCCTAATATAGCCACAGTTATAATATTTGATGTTCCACCTATGGCACCTTGTATAAATACTTTATCTGCTGGCTCTGCATATATAAATATATCTAGTGTTGGTGCTACTACAAACCAAGCTATTATATTTGCTATAATTTGAGTCAAGTTAAATATTATTATTTGTTTCTTCCCAAATTTACCATCATTTACTTTTACCTTTTTACATACTAGTCCTATTATAAGTCCCATGACAGAAGATGATATTACCCAACTAAACCAAGGCATACCATAAAAAACTAAATCTTTTAATCCATGACCTATAAGCCCTATTAAAAAACCTGCTAACGGTCCATACAATATAGACATTAAAGCTAAATAAGCATAAGATGTTTCTATATTAGTATTAGGTATACCACTAGGTATCGAACCAAATCTACCCAATATCATAAATACAGCTGATCCAATACCTATAGCAACTATAGTTCTTATTGAAAACTTACTATTATTCATAAATAATACCTCTCTATTTTAAATACATACATTTGTATTTTTTAAAATTTACATAAATTTTAGTATAAATGTTATTTTAAAAATTGTCAATATTCGTCATTTCATTCAAGTAATAACTTTATTTTGCTAATAAAATAAACAAAAGGGATATGCGATTAACGCATATCCCTTTTGTTTATTATCTTCTTTTTTTTCTATTATTACTTTTAGTATTAGTTCTTACATTATTTGTATTTTTACTATCTTTATTATTTCTATTATTTTTGCTATTTTTACTATCTTTTTTCTTATTCTTATCAGAATTTTCCTTTGATGAAGTCTTTCTATCTTTTGAAGTTTTATTATTATTTTTAGGGTATCTATTTAAGTAACCCCTATCTTCCCTTGGTTTGATTAAACATCTCGGTCCATGTCCAATTAAATCTTCTCTTCCTGCTTCTACTAGTGCTGCATGAACTAACTCATAGTTTCTAGGTGCTCTATACTGAAGTAGTGCTCTTTGCATAGCTTTTTCATTCTTTGATCTAGGTATATAAACTGGTTTCATAGTAAGAGGGTCTATACCTGTATAGAACATTGTTGTAGATAATGTTCCTGGTGTTGGATAAAAATCTTGAACCTGTTCTGGTTGATAATGCGTATCTCTTAAATATTCAGCTAGCTCTATAGCGCTATTTAATGTTGATCCTGGATGACTAGACATTAAATAAGGTATTAAATATTGTTTTTTACCTAACTGTTCATTTATAGCAAAGAATTTTTGTCTAAACTTATCATAAGTGTGACCAGCTGGCTTTTGCATATATTGTAAAACTTCTTCAGCAATATGCTCAGGTGCTACTTTTAACTGCCCACTCACATGGTGCTCTATTAATTCTCTAAGGAACTTATTGTCCTTATCAGCCATAACATAATCATATCTTATTCCAGAACGAACAAATACTTTCTTTATATTAGGAAGTTTTCTCAACTTTCTTAACAATTGTAAGTACTCACTATGGTCTACATCTAAATTCTTACATGGAGCTGGAGATAAACATTGTCTGTTTTTACATGCACCTTTTGTGACTTGCTTTTTACATGCCGGTTTTCTGAAGTTTGCAGTAGGTCCGCCTACATCATGTATATATCCTTTAAAATCTGGTAAATTAGTTATTCCTACAGCTTCATCTATTATAGAATTTTGACTTCTACTTTGAACAGCTCTACCTTGATGGAATGTTATTGCACAGAATGAACAACTTCCGAAACATCCTCTTGAACTAACAATACTAAATTTAACTTCTTCTATTGCTGGTATTCCTCCCATACTTTCATATATAGGATGATAAGTCTTTTGATAAGGCAGTGCATACACCTCATCTAATTCAGCTCTACTTAATGGCTTTTCTGGTTTATTTTGAACTAGATATTTATTTGCATGACCTTGTACAATAACTTTTCCTCTATAAGGATCTTGCTCATCATATTGTACCTTGAAAGCATCTACATACTTCATCTTGTCTTCGCAAACTTCTTTATATGATGGAATAAGTCTATAATCTTCATATATTTCATCTAAACTATCTACTATATAACAAGTCCCATTTATATGTCTAATATATTTAGGATCAAAACCATCATTTAAAGCATTTGCTACTTCTACTATTTGTCTTTCACTCATTCCATATACTAATAAATCTGCACCACTATCTACTAACATAGATTTTCTTACTTTATCACTCCAGTAATCATAATGAGCAAACCTTCTTAAACTAGCTTCTATTCCACCTATAACTATAGCGACATCCTTATATGCTTCTCTTATCTTATTACAATAAACTATAGTAGCTCTATCTGGTCTTAAGCCCATCTTCCCTCCTGGAGAATATAAGTCTTTATCCCTTTGTTTTTTACTTACAGAATAATGATTCACCATGGAATCCATATTTCCTCCGTTTACTAAAAAACCTAAACGTGGTCTGCCTAATTTCATAAAATCATCTTTTGTTTTCCAGTTAGGTTGTGCGATTATACCCACTTTATATCCTGCATTTTCTAATACCCTTGATATTATCGCTGTTCCAAAACTATGATGGTCTACATACGCATCCCCTGTCACTAATACGAAGTCTAATTGTTCCCATCCTCTATCTATCATATCTTGTTTACATATTGGTAAAAATTTATTTTCCACTTTATCACCTGCTTAATTATGTTAAATTTATTATAGCCTAATTTTTTTAAAAGCAAACTATCTTTAATTCTATATCTTGACGTATAATTATATCATAAAATACAATTTATTTTATAACAATGCATATAATTTATATTTTATTTCATTTTTAAAAAAGATCAGAAAATAAAATCTGATCTTCTTAATAACTAAAGTTTTATATAAACTAAAAATTTATATCAAACATTTTTATAAAATCATTTTCATTATAATTTATAACTAATTCTTTCGGAAAATTAGTTACTTTTAAAATTTCTTCACAATTAGAAAACGCACCTATATCGTAGCATATATGAGAATCAGTCCCTAATATAATTTTTGTTTTATACTTTTCACAAAGCTCTAACATTTTAAATACGTTATTTCTAGCTCCTTCTCTATATGAATTTGGATTTAAAGATGAATTATTTACTTCTAATAAAACATTTTTTTCTTTTGCTTTCTTTACAATAACTTCATAATCTAATGGATATCTACTGTCGTCTGGGTGCCCTATTATTTTTACTTTCTCATTGTCCATAACTTTTAATATTGCATTTGTATTCTCTTCTTTTGTGCCAAATTTTATACAAGGCATATGAAGACTTGCAATAGCATAATCTAATCTTTCTAATGTTTCTTTTTCAACATCAATATTTCCATCATAATCTATTATATTAGCCTCAATGCCCCTAAGTATTTTTATTTTCCCAACATTTCTTGGTAATACATATAAATTATTAAAATAATATGGATGAGGTCCTCCTGGCATACTACAACCATGATCTGATATTCCTAAAAATTTCAAATCTTTACTTATAGCTTCTTCTATATTTTCTTTTACTGTACTGTATGCATGTCCACTCACTACCGTATGTGTATGCAAGTCTAATATTGCCTTCATTTTATTCCTCCCTTTCTGCCTAGCTAAATATAAAATAAGACCATATCGCTCTAAGCAAACATGGCCTTTAAATTTAATATAGAATACTATATTTCTAAATTTTTAAATTTATCTTTAAATAAATCTCCAAGTGTTCCTAGAGAATCTTCGACTTCTAAGTATTCTGTGTAGTCTTCTTCTGGCTCTCTATTAGCTTCTTTTATAGATACTAACATTCTTTTATCCTTTGGATTAAAATTAAGTACTTTTACTTTAACCTCATCACCAACATTTACTATATTAGTAACTTTTGCCACTCTATCATCACTTAATTCAGATATTGGTAAATAAGCATCAACACCTTCTTTAATTTCTAAGAAAGCACCTTTTTCTATAATTCTAACCACTTTACCAGTTATAACATCATCTAATTCTATCTCTTGAGATATTAATTCCCAAGGATCATTATTTATATCTTTTAAAGCTAATGCTATTTTTTTAGATTCTTTATCTACATCTAATACATATACTTCTACTTTTTGGCCTTCTTGTAACATAGACTCTACAGATTCTACTCTCTTCCACGATAAATTATTTATGTGAACTAAACCTTCAAGTCCTCCAATATCAACAAAAGCTCCATATGGCATTATTTTCATAACTTTACCATCTCTTTTTTGTCCTACTTCAAGAGAATTAAATAATATATCTTTTTCTGCTTTTATTTTAACTCTTTCTGCTTCTTTTTCAGCCTTTATTCTGGCTTTTCTTTCTTCTCTTTCTTTATCTAAACGCTCTTGTAAAACTTCTCTATGTGTTGCAACAAATCTATTTTTCTTAGCATCTAATTCCATTATGTATACTTCTAAATTAAGACCTGTATAATTAGATGTGTCTTTAACGAATTTTGTATCTATCTGTGATATAGGTATAAACAACTGGAATGTTTTATATTTCGCAAAAACACCTCTTTCAATGCTTTTTTCTACATTAACAGTTATTATTCTATGTTCTTCAAATGCCTTTTCTAACTCAGTAAAATCAGCTTTTTTATCTGCCTGTAATTTAGATAACTTTATTGTCCCATCTTTTTGAGATACTTTAGTTATAACTGTAGTTATCTCATCTCCTACTTTATAAACTTCTTCTATTGATTTATTTTTTTCTATATTTAATTCACTCTCTGGTATTACACCATCAAATCCATATTCTAATTCTAATACAACTTCGTCATGAGATACTTTAGTTATCTTTCCAGTTATAATTTCTCCAACTTTTACACTGTTAAAAGCTTTTTCTTGTTGATCTAGTAACTCTTGCATAGATAATTCATTTGTCATCGTTATACATCCTTTCCATTAAAAATCATTTCATATATGAATATTATACCATTAATGTTTTAAATACTTATACTTTTCTTATAATATTTTGTCACTTATTTCTATAATTATATAGTCTTTATAAAATAGTTTTTGCAGATAAAAAAAAATACCTTAGTATCAACTTTGAAACTAAGGCAGTTTAAGGGTTAAGGGTTATTTGTTTGTGCATTTTTAGTTTATGTCATTAACTTAATCTATATATTAATTTGAGTCGAGGGCTAATTTAAATAAATATAAAAAGCCTAACCCAAGGGTTAGACTTTTCTCTATCAAAATAATCATACTTAAATAATTACAAGTATACTATACTCAAGAAATTTTCTTCACCCCGAAGAAATACTTAAAATATTTATAGGCAGGTCTCCTGACTTAGCTTCAACCTAATCCTTTTTCCTTCCCGTGAAATAAATCACAGTGGTTAATAAAAAGTTTCGTCAGCATTACAGTAGCGGGGGCTGTAGAGGAATCTAACCTCTTTCCCTATTAATCTTTCTTAAAGAACCTAAAATATATATTATTCATTTTTCTTAATAAATTATTTTTAGTAACTTAATTACATCTTACAATTATATAGTAGATCATATTAAGTATTTTCGCAACAACTTTACAATAATTTTTTTATCTGCAAGATATTTAGTTATTAAATTTAATTTTTTTAATTTCATATTTTTTACTATTTATGTATAATATAATTTTAAGAAATATTAAGAAAGCTTGGTGTGTTAATGTTTAAAAATAATACTAAAAAAGAAATATTTAAATTTTTTAAAGATATAAATTATAAATTAGTAAATTTTTCCAAAAACGACATAATAGCTCTAGAAAATTCCCCTTGTGAAAAAATCGGATTAATTTTAGATGGACATATAGATATAAAGCATATTTTGACTAGCAATAGCATTATACATGTGTCTTCATTTGGACCAGGACATCTTTTTGGTGAAATAATAGCATTTTCTGATGCAAATGTATATCCAGCTACTGTCATATCTTCTACTAATAGTACTATTATGTATATAGATAAAAGTGATTTTATAAAATTCTGCACAACTCATCCTGAGTTTTTAAAAATGTTTTTAAATGATTTAACCAATAAAATTATCACCCTTAATAAATCAATAACTGGTTTATCATTTAATACTATACGTCAGAAAATCAGTAATTTTTTAATTAATGAAAATAAAATTCAAGGTAGCAATTTTATAAAATTAAATATGACTAAGCAAAAACTATCAGAAATATTAGGTGTTCCTCGACCTTCTCTTTCAAGAGAATTAATAAATATGAAAAAATTAGGTATTATAGATTATTCTAAAGATTTTATTAAAATTTTAGATATTGAGGCTTTAGAAAATATATTAATGGAATAATTTCATAAAATTTAATTTTTTTATAATTATTCCTTTTTATTATTGTACATTTTATGGTACTATAATTGTGTTTATAAAAATTATTTTTAACCAAAAGTAACATAATACAAAAAGAGACTTAGATAATAAGTCTCTTTTTGATTACAATTCATAAAAAGGTTCAATATGAATTATTATTTGAATATTAGTATTAAATTTTTCTTTTATTTTTTCTTCTATTTTATGAGTTAGATTATGAGAATCTTCAACACTTATATTCGGATTTATCATAACGTGCATATCTATATAAATATTACTTTTACTACCTCTACTTCTTATGTTGTGGACATCTCTTACTTCATCAAATTCAAATATAATTTTTTTTATTAATTCTTCATCTACTGTAGCTGTATCAACTAATATCCCCATAGAATCCTTAAAAATTTCATATGATGCATGAAGTACAAATCCTGAAACAACTAATGATACAATAGGATCTAATATAACTGGTAAACCTAATTTAATCCCAATTAAAGTTATTAAAACTCCTATAGATACAAATATATCACTCTTTGTATGCAATGAATCTGATATGAGTATATAACTATTTAGTTTTTTACCTTTTCTATTTTCATAAGTTGACACAAATATATTTATAAAAATAGTTATGATTAAAGCTATTAAACTTTCAATTGTAATATAAGGTGTGATTGGATTTGTAAATCTTAGTATTGCTTCAAATACAATTTTTATAGCTATAAAAAGAAGCATCATTCCAATAAACAAACTAGATATCATTTCAAATTTATTATGTCCATAAGGATGTTCTTTATCTATAGGCTTAGATGCAAAACTAATACCTATCAACCCAACTATATTAGAAGATCCATCTGATACAGCATGAAACCCATCTGCAGTCATACTAGCACTCTTAACTATAGCCCCAACTATTATTTTTAATGCAGCAACTACAAAATTTGCAACCAATATTATCCATAGAACTTTTTTAACTTCTTTATAATCATTTCCCATTATGCATATCCCTCCCTCTTATAATACGTAATTTTATTTAAAAATAAATATCATTTGCGCTCTATTTAAAAAATCCACGAAAAACTTAAAATAAGTCTCTCATGGATAAAAAATACGTTATTTATTTATAGTATTTATATATTCAAATAAGGTCTAATTTGTGACTTATTCCTTTTCATATAAATATTTAATATAGCTGCATCTCACACTCTAATTTCTTTTTATTTTTATGTTTCATCTTTTTTAAATTATTTTTCAAAAATTCCTTGCAAAATTCTTAAAAAAGCTTTAAAATAGTTATTCCAAGGAACTAAGCATTTTCCTTATCGATAACCGTATTTTAATTAATTATTTTTTACATTTTTATTTTTTATGTAAAAAGACCATAATACCTAAATGGCATATGGTCTTATATTTGTGTCTATTTTTAAAACTAATTTGCATAATAAAGATTTTGTGATGGGTATTCTGGGTCACATGTTACATCTATACCAAGTTTTCTAAATGTTTGTTCATCATCTTTACTCAATATAGTAGTTGAATGAGCTTGAGCTCCTTTTAGCATTTGTAATTTATCTAATGCATAATGCGCAGTTGGATTTGTTACAGCACATATACTAAGAGCAGTTAACACTTCCTGACAACTTAATGAAACATTTCTACTTGCTAAAGTTCCTGTTTTTAAATTTATAATTGGTTCTAATATTACAGGCGATATTAAATGTATTTCATCAGCTATATTTGCAAGATGTTTTATTGCATTTACAATAGATGCTGAAGTTGCATTCATTAAATCCGAACCTTTACCTGTTAATATAGTTCCATCATTTAACTCTAATGCTACTACTGGGCAAGTATCATTTTTATCTGCATTTTCTTTTAATTTACTGCTATAATTTCTTGCTGGTATAACTACTTTTCTATCTTCAGGCTTTAAGCTAAGACCTTCCATTATCATCTTTATTCTGTCATAAGCACCTTTATCAACTTGACCTTTTTTGTATTCACAAGCAGTTTTAAAATATCTTCTTATAATTTCTTGTTTAGATGCTTCTTTAACAACTTCATCATCAATTATACCAAATCCTACTCTATTTACACCCATATCTGTTGGTGATTGGTATATTGATTCTTTTCCTGTTATCTTTTCTATTATTTTCTTAAGAACAGGGAATAATTCTAAGTCTCTATTATAATTTACAGACATTTGTCCATATTTTTCAAGATGGAATGAATCTATCATATTTACGTCTTTTAAATCTACAGTTGCTGCTTCATATGCTATATTTAAAGGATGTTTTAAAGGTACGTTCCATACTGGGAATGTCTCAAACTTCGAATATCCTACTTCATTTCCTCTTTTGTTTTCATGATATAATTGACTTAAGCAAGTTCCTAATTTACCACTATTTGGTCCTGGAGCTGTAACAACAACTATTGGTTTAGTAGTTTCTATATATGGATTTGCTCCATATCCTTCATCACTTACTATTGTATCAACATCTGTTGGATATCCTTTAGTAGGTGCATGTTTATATACTTTTATTCCTCTACGCTCTAATTTATTTATAAATACTGTTGTAGCAGGTTGTCCTTCAAATCTTGTGATTACAACACTGTTTACATCTAGCTCATAACTTCTTAAATCATCGATTAATCTAAGTACTTCCATATCGTAAGTAATTCCATAATCGCCTCTTATTTTATTTCTTTCTATGTCTCCTGCATATACACAAATTACTACTTCTACTTTTTCTTTTATATGCTGTAATACCTTTATTTTTGCATTTTCATCAAATCCAGGTAATACTCTCTTGGCATGTAAATCTCCTATTAATTTACCACCAAATTCTAAGTAAAGTTTATCAAAATTATTTACTCTTTCTATAATAAACTTTGACTGTTCCTCTAAATATTTCTTATGATCGAATCCTATTTTCATTTTTCCACCTCACTAAAATTTTAAAACTTATCGATAACCGTATATTTATATATATTTTTTTATATATGGGTTTAAACCCATTAAAGCACACTCGATGCACTTTTTTACTAAGTTTATATTATACATTTTAGGCATAAATTTTTCAAGATAGTTTTTCTTTATTTAGGTTCTAGTATTATTATATATATATAATTTTAAAAATAAAAAGAGTACTATTTTTAGTACTCTTTCTACAAAATACTTATTTAGCATCCACAATCGTCAAATAAATCTCCTGCTCCACAAACTATTAATAATATTATTAAAAATGGTATCCATGCGCATATATCAAAATCTACACAAGTATCTTGGAATGCTAAAAATAAAAAGAATAATATGATTATCCACCATCCTGGACCACAAAGTATTCCATCTTCACCAAAAAATCTATCTAACATTATGTTACCCCCTTGTTGTATTTAACTTTGGAATTTTAACTCCTAATATATACTATGAATTAAATTTAATTTGTGATAATATTTTTAATTTATATTTCCATAATAATCGGAAATACACTTGGAGTTCTTTTAGTTTTATCATATAAAAGCTGCTCAATTGATTTTTTCACATTATTTTTTAGTACTTGCCATTCTATTATTTTATCCTCTAAACATAACTCAATTTCGTTTTTAGATATCATTTTTATTTGTTTAATTAACTCCTCTGATTCTCGTGCATATATAAATCCTCTAGTTATTATATCTGGTCCTGCAACTATACTATATGTATCTCTTTCTATAGCTATAACTATTGTGACCATTCCATCTTTTGCTAAGTATCTTCTATCTCTTAATACAATATTTCCAACATCCCCAACACCTAGTCCATCAACAAAAACAACCCCTGTGTGAATTCTTTCATTTGCAATAGCCCCTTCTTCTGAAATTTCTAGTACTTGTCCTGTTTCCAATGTAAATACATTATTAGAATTCATTCCTAATTTCTTAGCTAAATCACTATGATGCTTTAAATGTCTATATTCTCCATGAACAGGCATAAAATACTTAGGTTTTACAAGACTATGAATTAATTTTAATTCTTCTTGATAAGCATGCCCTGAAACATGTATTTCTTCTAAATCTTCATATATTACTTCAACACCTTTTCTAAATAATTGATTTATAACTCTTGAAATAATTTTATCATTTCCAGGTATAGGCGATGCCGAAATTATAAATAAATCATCTTTATCAATCTCTATTTTTCTATGTGTTCCATATGCTATTCTAGATAAGCCTGCCATAGGCTCACCTTGACTACCTGTTGTTATTATCGTTATATTTTCATTTGGATATTTCTTTATATCATCTATACTTATTAAATAATCTTCTAATATATGAAGATATCCTAATTCCATAGCTACTTGTGATATATTCTCCATGCTTCTACCGCTAAATGCAATCTTTCTATTATGTTTTATAGATGCATCTGCTATTTGCTGCATTCTATGTATATTTGATGCAAATGTTGCTACAATAACCCTTCCTTTTCCAGTTGAAAATATTCTAGTTAATGTTTCTCCTATAGTTTTTTCAGAAATAGAATGACCATGTCTTTCTACATTTGTACTATCTGCTAGTAAAAGTAAAACTCCTTCTCTTCCTAATTCTGAAATTCTATTTAAGTCCATTAATCGTCCATCTATTGGTGTATAATCAATTTTAAAATCACCTGTATGAATTATAGTTCCTATAGGAGTAAATATTGCTAATGAACAAGCATCTGCTATGCTATGTGTTGCTCTTATAAATTCTACCTGAATTTTTCCAACTGAAATTTTATCTCCAGCATTAACAGGAATCATATTACACATGGACATCATGTTATGTTCTTTTATTTTATTTCCAACTAAACCTAATGTTAGTCTAGTCCCATATACAGGCATATTTATTTGTTTTAATATATAAGGAATTGCACCTATATGGTCTTCATGTCCATGAGTCAAAAACATACCCTTTACTTTATCTTTTTTACTTAACAAATATTTTATATCTGGAATTACCAAGTCAACACCGTACATATCTTCATCTGGAAAAGATACTCCACAGTCAATAATTATTATTTCATCTTGATACTCTATAGCTGTAATATTTTTTCCTATTTCACCTAAACCACCTAAAGGAATTATTCTCACATTACCTTCATTCATATTAACAATTACTCCTTTTTTTATATTTATAAATAATTTATATTAGTATATATTTTTTCTGAAAAATTCATCTTAATTCTATTATTATAAATTAATATAAACATATACCTATTTATGAATAATATATCCACTTAAACACAAAATAATAGTGGAGGTGTTTTTATGATTAATTTAAGTACGAAAGAAAAATTTTTATTAGAAGATGAAAAAGAGCAAGAAAAGTTATGTGTAGAAAAATATAAAGATTTTGCTCAAAAAGCACAGGACTCACAATTAAGCGACCTATTTTCTCAGTTATCTCAAAAAGAACAACAGCATTATGATTCAATATGCCAATTATTAAACGGAACCATGCCAAATATAAATCAACAACAAAATCAAGGTATTCAACAAGTTAATAATACAAGCATAGACAAACCTAATTTAAATTTAGAAAATGTAAATTCACAAATTGGACAAAATAATTCTTACAATGAACATGATAAAATGCTTTGTATAGATTCTTTATCTACTGAAAAATACGTTTCATCTACATATAATACTGCTGTATTTGAATTCAGAGATAAAAATATAAGACAAATTCTTAATCATATACAAAAAGAAGAACAAGAACATGGCGAAAAAATATTCAATTATATGTCTAATCATGGAATGTACCAAGTCAAATAAAAAAATTTATCAAATTAAAAAAGCTATAGAAATCTTAGATTTCTATAGCTTTTCATATTTTATAAATTTTTTAAAAATTCATCATATTCTACTTTATTTTTAGGAGCTTTTAATTCTCCGCTTTTAAATTTAGATGTTTCTTGTTTTACAAAATCAAGTATATCTTTTGGTACTAAATTAGAAGTAGTATCTGGTATACCTACTGCATTTTGATCTAGCCCAAATACTTCAGTTGTTCCACCTTCAAACTTACCATCTACTAATTCCTTAGCTAATGCAAATACACCTACATCTACTCTTTTTATAGCTGATGATAAAACATTTTTTGGTGCTAATTCACTTTGGTCTCTATCTACACCTATAGCATATTTACCAGTTTCTTTAGCAGCTTCTATTGCACCTGTTCCAACATCTCCTCCTGCTATGAATAATGTATCTGCACCTTTTGAATACATTTGATTAGCTATTGCCTTTCCTTTGGCTTGATCTGTGAATGAGTTTGCATACTGTTCTTGTATTTCTATTTTAGGATTAGCAGCTTTTACTCCTGCCATAAATCCATATTGGAAAGTTTCTATAACTGGTATTTGAATTCCTCCTATGAAACCTACATTATTTGTTTTTGTCATTTTTCCTGCTACTAATCCTACTAAATAAGCAGATTCTTGAGCATTAAATAATACACTTTTTACATTCTTAGGTACATCTTTATAAGTTTCATCTACTATTGCAAATTTTTGATCTGGGTATAATTCTGAAGCTTTCTGTATTGCTGGAGATAACTTAGATCCAACTCCTAAAATTAAATCTGCACCTTCATCAACTAACGTCTCAACATTTGGTGCGTAATCTGAATCTTGTTTAGACTCTAAGTACTTTACATCTATACCTAATTCTTTTTGTGCCTTTTGAAGACCTTCCCAAGCTGATTGGTTAAATGATTGATCATTTACACCTGCTACATCTGTTATCATTGCTACTTTTAATTTTTTACTACCTTTCGCTTCTTGCTTACCTGAACATCCTACTAATAATGATGTTGATAATACAGTTGCTGTTGCTAAAGCTACTATTTTTTTTAAGTTCATTTATAATTCCTCCTGATGTCTTTTAATATATCTTTATTATTTACTATTAATATAAAAAAATCCCTTTGCCTAGAGAGACAAAAGGATATTTAATCAAATTAATCTATAATAACTTAAATTATATAATCATCTTCTTAGTTTCTCTGAACTAAATTAAAGTTTATTTATTTTCTTTAAGATTATCACATGTTTTCATATTTTTGTCAATGTTAAAAATTCAAGTTGTTCAAATTATAACTTTTTACTTCATAATATATAACTGTATTTTATTGGAAATATAATACATTCATCACATGCATCATAACTCCTATTGGTAAACATTCTTCATCTATATCAAATTTAGATGTATGAAGTGGGTGTACTATATTCTTAAGTTCATTTTTACATCCTAAGTGAAAAAAAGCACCTTTACAATTTTCAGTATAAAATGAGAAGTCCTCTCCACCTAACGATGGATTCTGTCTCATAATCAACTTATCTTTTCCAAATAAAGTTTTTACACTTTCAATAACAATATCTACTGCATTTTTATCATTTATAACTGGTGGATACCCTCCACTTTCTATCTCAAGCTCTCCAGTACATCCAAATGCTTGTGAAATTTTTCCAACAATTTCCTCAATCCTTTTTATCATAAAATTTCTTGTTTGTTTATTTAGAGCTCTTAATGTTCCATTTAATTCTACATTTTCACAAATAATATTTTGCGCATATCCACCTTTTATTTTCCCAATAGTTAATACAGCTAAATTACAAGGGGATATATTCCTACTTATTATACTTTGTAACCCTACCACAACTTGAGATGCTGCAACTATAGCATCTACTCCTTCGTCTGGATATGCTCCATGTGATTGTTTTCCTTTTATAGTTATCTTTATGGTGTCAGCACTAGCATTTAATGTATTATATTTAGTTTCTATAAAAGAAGTATCTATATGTGGTTGAACATGTAGTCCAAATATATAGTCAACTTTAGGACTTTCTAAACATTTGTCTTTTATTAAAAATCTAGCTCCTCCCATATCTTCTTCTGCTGGTTGGAATAAAAATTTTACATTTACATTTAACATATCTCTTATTCCATACAAAACCTTGCATGCCCCTAAAAGAATTGCTGTATGTGCATCATGTCCACATGCATGCATCTTACCTTTATTTACAGATTTATACTCAGTATCATTTAGTTCATTTATAGGCAGTCCATCTATATCTGCTCTTATTGCTATCGTTTTTTTTGCATTCTTATTTAAAATATATGCCATTACTCCATAATGTTTTTCAAACTCAATATAGTCTATACCAATTTCATTTAAATATTTAACGATTTTTATTTTTGTAATATATTCCTGTGTTGATAATTCAGGTGTCTTATGTAAGTCTCTTCTTACATTTATAAGCCACTCTTTAATATCTGTACATAGTTTAACAACACATTCTCTTTTCATACTATCACTCCTTACATAATACTTTATGTTCTAAATATCTTAATAATAATTTGTCTATTATTATTTCTTAAATATTTTTAATAAATGCTTGACTATATATAATATTAGAGCTAAAATTTAATTAGAATTATATAGTGAATAGATTTTATATTTGAAAATATAATGAAATTATTAAGTCAGAAGGCTTCATTGCCTTCTGGCTTTTTTGATTTTCTATTCAACTGTACAAATCCCTATAAGGTTGATAGTTAAATTTAACATTTAATCCTTATTCTACTTTCCCCAAAAGTAGGAATATACCAAATTTTGAGTTGTCTTGAATTATATAACAAGGCAACTCTTTTTTTATACAATATATAAAAAAAAGCTACCTTAAATTCCTTTTTTAAGATAACTTCTTTCCTTTTTTCTATTTTATTTTACTTTACGAATTTATTAATAAAGTCAATCATTTTAAGCTTTAATATTCCAGCATAATCTACGATTTGTACTATTTGATTATTATTGTCTGTTTGATAATTAAAATTCGAAATTTTAATATTTAGATTTTCTTCATCTTTCTCTATAATATATCCTGCATCCATAGTATTTGAAATTTCTAAATCCCCAAAATCTAAATTATCACCTTGTATATTCTCACCACTTGCACAGATTATTTCTTTTGAACAATTACTTCCATCAACTGCAAATGGTATATATATATCTTTAGTTTCTTGGTTCTCTGATTTTATAAATAGTCTATTTGTAATTTTACTTTTCTCAATTTTTATAGGAATTAAATTTGATTCTACAACTTCATCTAAATTTTCTTTTGTAGTTTTTATTAAGCTTTCTATATCAAATTTACTAGAATCTATCTTTAGGATATTTAATGTTTCTAAGTTTTCTTTTGGTATATATTTCTCTACATTAGAAAACACATCATAGACATCTTTTATTTCATATCCTTTTTTTATATAGTTATTTTTTATCTCATATTCTTCATCAAATTCTTTAATCAATTTATTTAATTCTTCTTTAGTTTGAGAATTTTTTATACTAATAACAAATGGTATTATCTTACTTGGCTTCATTAAAAACATTTCTAACGGTTTCATCGTTGCATTTGCTTCAATTATATCTCCCTCTTCAAATGCAACTTCTATCCCATCTTCTAAAAATGCAACTTCTACTTCCATTTCATAATCTTCTTCATTTATTTCATTAGTTCCAACTGGATACATTACTATTAATTTACTTTTGTCGTATACATATCCAAATGAAAAATCTATCTCTAATTGTTTTTTCATATTTTTCCCCTTTTCTCTTAATTATCTTATTTAAAATTATTCTCTTTCTTTTGTTGAGCTTGATTTTATAAGTTTTATATGTCTCATTATAAAATAAACTTCCATAGTCATGGCTAAGCATGCCATTATTCTTGTAGTTATATCAGTTGTGTCTATTGCAAAGTTAAAGAAATACATAACTAACAATGTATCTATTAATATTATAATCAAGTCTAAGATTTTCATTATGTCTCTCCTAATTTTTCAATTTAATTTAAATAAAAATAACCCTGATGTTAAAAATCAGGGTTTATTTTATAATCGTTATAATATCAAAATTAAATTGTTTAGTCAATTAAATTTATTGCATTATACTTTCTTTTTCTTTCATTGAATTAATCATATTTGTTACTATTGAATCGAACATTTTTTCAGTATCTTTATCTGTTATAGATCCATTTATAGATATATTACCTATACTACTTATCATAGGTAATTCTCCTAGTAAATTCAGGTTCATTTTATCTAAGAATTCAATATTTTTTTCTCCATCAAATATTTTAATTTTCTTATTACAATCTGGACATTGTATATAACTCATATTTTCTACTACACCAATTATGTCTATATCCATTTTTCTTACCATATTAACTGCCTTTGATACTATCATAGATACCATATCCTGCGGAACTGATATCATTACTATTCCATTAATTGGTATAGATTGCATAACAGTTAAAGGAACATCACCTGTTCCTGGTGGCATATCTATTATCAAATAATCTAATTCTTCCCATAATACGTCTGTCCAAAATTGCTTTACAGCATTAGATATCATTGCACCTCTCCATATTACTGGCTCATTTTCATTTTCTATTAATAAATTTAAAGACATTACTTTTATTCTATCTTTAGTTTCTACTGGGAATATAAACTGTTCAGATGTTTTTGCTTTTTCATTTTTTATTCCCAAAAGTCTAGGTATACTAGGTCCTGTTATATCAGCATCTAATACACCTACTTTATATCCTTTTTTACTTAAATTTTTTGCGATTAATGCTGATATAGTAGACTTTCCAACGCCACCTTTACCACTCATTACACCAATAACATTTTTTATATTATTCATTGTATTATTTTCTACTGCACAACTTGATTTATCTTTGCTACATGATCCATTTGATGGACATGAGTTACAATTTGACATACAATTCGCCCCCTTATTTTCCTTAATATTCCCTTAAAGTAAATGTTAAACTCTTTTAATCTCTTTGTCAAATTTTACATTATACTTTTTTATTCTTTACAAATATATCTTTTTATTATGTCTGTATATTACATATACTATGATTAATAATAGTTTTTAAAGGAGACTAATTTAATGACACATAATTTTAAAAATTTAAAGCATAAAATTATAGAATATATAAAGTTTAATATTATAGGTATATCTAATTTTTTAATATCACAAATGGTTTATCTTTTATTATTTTTAAAATTAAAATTAAATTATATACTAGCATATACTATCACAAGTGTATTAAGTATTATTGCTGCATATTTTTTAAATTCTAAATTTACTTTTAAAGAAAATAAGCTTTCTTTAAAAAAATTCTATCTAACTGGATTAGTTTATATTTTTGAATACATACTAAATTTAGGCATTATTATACTCATGATTAAATATCTAAGTTTTAGTAAAATAATTGCTCCTCTAATTGCGCCTTTATTTTCTACTCCTCTAATATTTTTCTTAATGAGGTTTGTAATTAAGAAAAAATAGACTAGCTAAAAATAGCTGTATCAAAATAAATTTTATTATTTGATGCAGCTTATTTGTCTAAATTATATGTATATATCTGAAAATTCTACATTAATACGTTTAGACTGAGATTGATTACATATAATTTCTGAATTTAAACCATCTGATTCTACTAATTTATTAGGGATACTTATTATAAATTCACTTCCCTCACCTAATACACTATCAACCTGAATATATCCACCATGTATCTCAACTAATGATTTCACTAATGATAATCCAATACCACTTCCTTCTCTTTCTTTTTTTATTTTACCCTTAACTTGTTCAAATCGTTCAAATATATTATATAACTTATCATTTGGTATCCCAATACCTGTGTCTTTAATTTTTATTTTTACGTACTTTTCATCTTCACAATTAATATATACATTAATTGAACCATTAGGTTTATTAAATTTAACCGCATTTGAAAGGAGATTTAGTATAATTCTCTCTATTTTTTCTGCATCAAATCCTATTATTTTTTCTTCCAAATCAGTATCAAATACTATTTCCATACTATTCCTACTAACAAAATCAGAAACAGACATGCATATTTCCTCTACAAAGCTTATTATATTTCCATTTTGAGGCGTATATATAAAATATCCAGAATCTATTTTAGTCATATCAATAAGATTATTTACTAATTTCAACATTCTAAATCCATTTTGCTGCATTATACCCATATACTTAAAAAAGTACTCTCTAGTTTCTACATCTAGTTTTTCAATTTTCAAACTTAGTACTTGTATAGCACTTAGAACTAAATTTATAGGTGTTCTTAATTCATGAGATATATTTGCAAAAAAGTCTAATCTTAGTTGTTCCATTTCTTCTTCAATTTGCTTTCTTTTTGTTGCATCACTAATTATACCTATTCTTTTTACAGTGTTATCGTTTTCATCTTTTATAGGTACAAATTTTACCCATACCCACTTGTCTTCTTTTTTGATGTTCTTTAATTTTGCAGTTACTTCCATAGGTGTATCAAATGAATCAAAATCTTTGTTTACTATATTTCTATCATAAAAATAATCTGCAAGATAATTTATATCTTCATATAATTTATCCGGATTTGATTCAAATAAATTTTCAAAGGAAGGACTCACATAAATTGCTTTTTTTCTATCTCTTATAATAAATACTGACTCACTATAACTTACTATTTCTTGAAAGTTAGTTTCATTTTTTTCAATATTTTCTTTTAATTTAATCTTATCTGTTATATTTATTGCAGTACCTAATACTCCCAAAATTTCCCCATATTTATTTTTATATTGCCACTTTGTACATTGCAAATATATTTTTTCCTTTTCTTTTGTTATCCATACTTCTTCGCATCTATGAACAATTCCATTTTTTATAACTAATTTATCATTCTCCATAAAACCTTTTCCCGTTTCTTCTCCCCATATCTCAATATCTGTATTTCCTATAACATCAGTATACTTACAATCTAATAATTCTAGATATTGCTCATTTACATCTGTATATCTTCCATCTAAATCCTTAATCCATGTACATACAGGTGCAGTTCTTAGAACTCCAGATATTTTCATGTTTGTTTTGTTATCTTCCTTGTTTATAGTTATAGCGAATTCATCCTCACAAACCCTATAAATATCTATATTCATACACTTATTTGTTTTTGATATGTATTTCTCTAATTTACACATTTCATTTATCATTGCATTTTTAAGAACAGAATCTAAGTTTATATATATATCTTGTTCTTCTAATATTTTCAATACTTCTAATACACTCTGTGATTTTAATTTTATTGTTTGTTCAAAAGATTTATTAAAGTCTAATATAATCAAATCGATATATTTACCATTTTTATCTTTTAAAGCCTTTCCTCTGAAATATATAATATCACTATTTTTTAAAATTTTCTCATATATATCATTTCCCATATAATACCCCTTAATTATTTAAAGTTTATCCTATATTATAGATAATAACATAAAAAGCCCTCATATTTGAGAGCTTTCAACATTTTAGTTATATTTTTTTATTAATTTTTTACTTACAATCTCTATATATGTTTCTAATCCTCTGACAAATATTCCAATCATTATAACTATGCCTAAGACACCTGATATAGGATATATAAAATTAACTAATAACGCAAAATTTAACCGTCCTCCTAAAAAACCTATTATACTACTCATAATCGCTATTTGTGTAAATTTTTTAGTTTTCTCTTTTGCAAAGCTACTACATACACTCCATAACAATGGTACTGCTGTTGTATAAATCCCTGCTATTAATAGCATAGAAAATATAATACCTACTATAGGGCCTATTTTATCTGCCATATATAGTGTTGGTATTTCGGTTATATACATATTCTCTATATCAGACATAATTCCTAGGTTTAATACTATTGCTGCTGTCATAAATATGACTCCACCTAGTATCCCTCCTAATACACAGTTTTTTCTACTTTTAGCTGTTGAACCAACCCCTACTAAAAAAGGTGTTACAATTATTATATTAAGTCCACTATATATAATTCCTGTCAACCACCAGCTATTTACAGCTTTTGTCATATTTAAATTAGATATTATTTCATTTATACAACAAAAACTTTCATAATTTCTAACTATAGTTATCATCCCTATTCCTAAAGATATAATTATAATAACCGGACCTATATTACCTAATATTGCTATAATTTTATTCATTCCTAATAATATTGATCCTAGTGATAATATCACTAATATCAAACTACCTAAGGTCTTACTTATACCATAATATTGATTTATTGCAGCTCCTGCCCCTGAAATCATAACAATAAAACTTGATAGCAAAAATATAGGCATAAATAATTTTAAAAATTTACCAATCGAATTTCCACATAAATATGTAAATATACTATTATTTGACTTTAAATTTTTACTCTTACCTATATCTAATAATCTTGCACCGCAATATGATAATAAAACCATGCAAATTATACTTGATAGAATACTAATCAATCCATGTGCTGAAAAAAATTGCATTATTTCTTGACCTGTCGCAAATCCGGAACCTATACATACCGATATATATGTTCCTGCAAACTTTATAATTTCGCTCAAGTTATCTCTTTTGCTCAATTAAAAAATCCCCCTTCTATTTTATAATTATTGTTCTCATTAATTATATATATGCCAAGAAGTATTAATTAATTATATTTTCAAGCTAGAATATTGTTTTGACTTAAAAATATAATAAAAAAAAGGGGTTGTCTTAAAATTTCATTTTAAGGCAACCCCTTTATCTGTTTTAATTTTAATTTGATTTTTTATTTATTTTATTACTTTTATCATTATAGATTCTCTTTATCATAAATACTAACACGATTAAAGCAAATAATATCATCAATCCTACCATTATATCTTTTGCCGAACCAGTAAGCATCCCTCCTACATAAGAATATACTACTGTTGCAGGAAGTTGTCCTATTCCTGTTGCTATGAAAAATGATATAAAACTCATTGATGTTAAACCTGATGCATAACTCACAATATCAAAAGATATAAATGGAAGTAATCTAGATATTAATATTGTATGTTTACCGTATTTTCCAAAAAATTCATCTATACTATCTAATTCATACTTACTTGTAAGTTTTTCAACTACTTCTCTTCCTAAAAATCTAGCTATATAAAAACATAATGCTGCACCTACCATAGAACTTAACCATGATAAAATCGTACCACGTACCCATCCAAATAAAGCTGCATTTACAAATGTTATTAAAAATGCAGGAAGTGGTGCTATAACTGATTGTAATATCATAAGTAAAAATGATATAAGTGGTGCTAACCTTCCAAATGAAAGTATATATTCCTTTATAGCTTCTATATTAAGCATTCTTAAATAAAATATCATTTGATTTATATTTTGCTTAATTTTAGGTATAAACAAATATATGCCTATAACTAAAAGTACTACACTTATTTTTATTAATAATTTTTTTACTTTTTTCTCTATTTCAATCACCTTCTGTATTATTTTGATACTTCATTAGCATCATCAGCTGCCCATTCATAATATGACGAATCATAATTTCTAATATTTTTAAATCCTGCATCTTTAAGAATTAAAGCCATATGAGCAGATCTTATTCCAGCTGTACAATATGTAACTATTTTATCTGTTTTTTCTATATTATTTTCTTTCATCATTAATTCTATCTCTTTAGTAGATTTTATTGTTCCATCTCCATTATATAGCATATTAAATGGTATATTTATAGAGTTAGGTATATGACCACCTCTTTTTTCTCCAAATTTAGTAGCACCATCATATTCATCTTTTTCTCTAGTATCTATTATTTTAACTTCACTTATTTCTTTCTTTAGGTCATCTGTAGTTATGTTCATTTCATTATTTATTTTTTCTATTTCTATATTTCCTTTTACTACTTCATTGTTATCTTTTGTTGTTTCCTTATTCTCAGAACTCCATAAATCAAATCCACCGTTTAACATTCTTGCCTTTATTCCTGCATTTTGTAAACACCAAACTATTCTTCCATCTTCTCCCCATCCATTTTTGTTAGCATATACTATAACTTCACTATTCTCATTTATTCCAACTTCTTTAAGCACTTTTGTTAACCCTTGTTTGTCTAATAATGTTCCCCAATCTTTATCTCCTGCTTTTCCTTGCATTTTAGCTAAACTTTGCCATGCTACATTTTTAGCTCCTGGTATATGTGATTTTTTATAATCATCCTCGCTTCTTCCATCTATTATTACTAACTTCTTATTATCTTTAATATTTTTTTCTAACCAACTTATACTTGTAAAATACTCTGTATTATCACTTGTATAATCATCTTTTGTTGTACTATCTAATGTCTGTTCACTCTTAGTTGCATTTTTCGCTGAATTTGTATTTTTATCATTCATAGAACAGCCTGCAAATATACTACTGACCATTATCATCGATAATATTACTGATATTTTTTTGTTTATTATTTTCATTTTTATCCTCCATAATTTTAATTACTTTGTTTCAATATGATTTTTTAATACTACAATATGTATAAAATACATCTTAAATATTCAAATATAATTTATAAAATTAACAATTTTTATCTTCGTAAATATTTTAACATATTGAAGGTTGTAAATTTTAATTAAATCAATCATATTTTTTTATAATTAACTATTTATATATAGCTTTTTTCTATAATTATTTAATCTAACATCAATAACATTTTTAAAATCATATTACTCAATTTTTTGTTATAAGTCAAAAAAGAGTAGATTTTTCATAATTGAAATCTACTCTTTTTTTGATTTATTTTAAATAATTTTAGTATTTATTTTTTAAATGCTTCTTCTTTTAAAATATCTGCTTTATCCGTTTTTTCCCAAGGTAAATCTAATTCAATTCTTCCAAAGTGACCGTAAGCTGCTATATTTTTATACATTGGTTTTCTTAAATCTAAATCTCTTATTATTGCTCCTGGTCTTAAATCAAAATGCTTGTTTATAAGTTCTACTAATAATTCATCTTTAACTTTACCTGTTCCAAAAGTATCTACAAATATAGATAATGGTTTAGCAACACCTATTGCATATGCAAGTTCTATTTCACATTTGTCTGCAAGTCCTGCTGCTACTATATTTTTTGCAACATATCTAGCTGCATATGCTGCTGATCTATCAACCTTTGTAGGGTCTTTTCCTGAGAATGCTCCTCCTCCATGTCTAGAGTATCCTCCATAAGTATCTATTATAATTTTTCTTCCTGTAAGACCTGTATCACCTTGAGGCCCACCTATTACAAATCTTCCTGTTGGATTTATATAAATTTTTGTTTCTTCATCTAGTAAATTAGATGGTATAACTTCTTTTATAACCTTTTCTATTAAATCTGTTCTAATTGTTTCATTATCTACATCTTCACTATGTTGTGTAGATATAAGTACTGTGTGAACCCTTTTAGGAATATTTCCATCATATTCAACAGTAACTTGTGTTTTTCCATCTGGTCTTAAATATCCTAAAGTTTCATTTTTTCTAACTTCTGTTAACTTTCTAGCTAATTTATGAGCTAAAGATATAGGTAGTGGCATTAATTCTTCTGTTTCGTTACATGCAAAACCAAACATTATACCTTGGTCTCCTGCTCCAACTTTTTCTATTTCATCTTCTGTTTGCTCACCAATTTTATTTTCTAATGCTTCATCTACACCCATAGCTATATCACCTGATTGCTCATCTATTGATGTTATAACTCCACAAGTATCACAATCAAATCCATATTTAGCTCTATCGTATCCAATTTCCCTAACTGTATCTCTAACTATTTTTGGTATATCTACATAAGCTTTTGTACTTATCTCACCTGCAACAAGAACAAGACCTGTTGTAACTGTAGTTTCACATGCTACTCTTGATAAAGGATCTTTTTCTAATAATGAATCTAATATAGCATCTGATATTTGGTCACATATTTTATCTGGATGACCTTCTGTAACTGATTCCGAAGTAAATAAATGTCTAGCCATTTTCATTTCACCTTTCTTTTTTTGATTTTTATATTAATTTTCCTTTTTCTACATTGTCTGATGTTACTAAAGATAATTCTCTAAGAATTTTGCAAGCTGTTACGGTAGAAATATTAGCATTATCATAGTCTGGACTTAATTCCACAATATCACATCCTACTATTTCCACATTAGAATTCTTAAGTATTCTAAAAACATTTTCGAATTCTTTATATGTAACTCCTCCCGGTTCTGGAGTTCCTGTTCCTGGGAATATAGACGGATCAAGTACATCTAAATCTATAGTTAAATAAATTTTCTTACCATCTAATTTTGATATAATTTTTTCAAAAGTAATTATATTACTAACTTCCATATACGTATGTTTTTCTTTTAATGCAAAATTAAATTCTTCTTTAGTTCCTGATCTTATACCAAATTGAAAAATCCTATTGTCTCCTATAATGTCCCAAATTCTTTTTATAACAGTTGCATGAGAATTTTCGTTATTATTATACTCTTGTCTTAAATCCGTATGTGCATCAAAATGAATTACATAAATATCATTAAATTTTTCATAGACTGCTTTAAAAGCTGGTAATGTAACTAAATGTTCTCCACCTATCATAAATGGTATCTTATTATCATTTACAATCTCTTTTGTAGCATCATATATTTCATTTAATACTTTTTCAGTATTTCCTATACTTAAGTCTAAATCGCCTATATCACATACTTTATAATCTTCTAAATCTAATTCAAGAAGCGGACTATAAGTCTCAAGTCCATAAAATTCCCTTCTCATTGAAGTACTAGCAAACCTAGTTCCTGGTCTATTTGAAGTCGTTCCATCAAATCCAACACCAAATACTATTACATTTGATTCTTCATATGAATTTTCCATTTCCATAAATGTATTTAAATGAAAAAATTTATTCATTTGCATTTAACATCTCCTTAACATATTGAGGCAACATAAATGCTCCAAAGTGAATATCACTATTATAATATTTTGTCTTTAATTTTAAATCTTCCCATTTTTCTCTGTTTTGATCTTTTACTGGATCAAATTTTTTAGATGCAAATCCAAATAACCAATGTCCTGACGGATAAGTTGGAATATGAGCTTGATAAACTTTAGCTATAGGGAATAAATTATTTATTTTATCATATGCTCTTTTCATTTCTTTAGCATTAAAGTCAAAATATGGACTTTCATTTTGATTTACAAGTATACCTTCATCTGTTAAAATTCTATAGCAATCATTATAGAAATCTACAGAAAACAATCCTTCTCCTGGTCCTATTGGGTCTGTAGAATCAACTATTATTAAATCATAAGATTTATCTTTAGAATTTTTAACAAACTCAACTCCATCTTCAAAGTATAGATTTACCCTTTTATCTGATAACTTACACGCACATATATCTATATATTCTTTTGATACATCTACTACCATTTTATCTATTTCAACCATATCTATCTTTTCAATTTGAGGATAACGACTTAATTCTCTCACAGTTCCACCATCGCCACCGCCTATAACTAACACATTTTTCACATTCATATTAGTAGCCATTGGAACATGAACAATCATATCATGATATATAAATTCATCTTTTTCTGTAACCATCATAAGACCATCTAATGTAAGAAATTTTCCAAACTCTTTACTTTCAAAAACATCAACTTTTTGAAAATCTGATTTTCCACTAAATAATTGCTTTTCTACTTTTATTGAAAAACGTACATTATCAGTCCACTCTTCTGTATACCAAAATTCCATATTTATATCTCCTTATCTATTGATTTTTCAATATTTATTTTAATTGCTAATTTGCATATTTTGTATTTATATGGTAAAATATTAGTTCGATTTTATATTTTTATTTTATATTTATATTTAGGTATTTATTACTTATATATCTTCTGGTTTATGTGTAATAGTACCTAAATCTTTTTTTGCATGTTTTCTTATTTTAGCTGTTAATCCTCTTGGAATTTCCATTGATTCACTTCTTTCAGATTTTAATAATTCCTCTAATAATTCAAAACTTTTCCATGGATCTATATCTCCACAAGTAAAGAAGTCTACAGCTGCATATCCATATTCCGGCCATGTGTGTATAGTTAAATGAGATTCTGCTATTATAACAGCACCCGAAACCCCCCATGGATTAAAATGATGAAAAACTGAATCGACTATTGTTGCTTTAGCGTTTAATGCTGCTTTATTCATATATTTTTCTATAGTGTCTGGATTTCTAAGTATTTCTTCATCACAGTTATAATATTCTACTAATATGTGACGACCTAATGTCTCCAATTTCATATTAATCACGCTCCTTATTTTTTACATTTTCATCTTATTTAATCACAAGTACTGTTTCTAATTTTTTGTCTTTCATATCTGTTAAATAAGCATTATTTTCCTTTAATAACTCTATATATTCTATAATTTCCTGTGTTATTAACTCTCCTGGTGCTACTATTGGTATTCCTGGTGGATATGCCATTATAGACTCTGCACAAATCCTATTTACACATTTTTTTATATCTATACTTTCTTTAGCCGAATAAAATGCTTCACGTGGATTTAATTTTGTTATAGGATTTATTTGTTTTATATCTATTTGTTTAAATAACTCCTCTTTACTTTGCATACTAGCTATTATTTCTATAGATTTTATTAAATTATCTATATTCTTTTTAGTTGTTCCTATTGATACTAAAACTAAAATGTTATATAAATCTCCTAGTTCTGCTTGAACAGAAAAATTTTTGTATAATAAGTCATACACTTCAAATCCTGTACGGTTAAGGCCTTTAACATTTATACAAAGTTTAGTTTCATCTATAAATTTAACACCATCTTTTTCTATCAACTCCGTTGATAGAACTTTTATTCCTTTTATTTTGTTTAATCTATCTTTTGCATATTTTGCTAAACTTAATGCCTGAGACAATTGTTGTTCTCCATTTAAAATTAAATTTGCTCTAGCTCCATCTATACTTGCCATTAATAAATAAGATGCTGATGTTGATTGAAGCATATTTATAGATTGTAATACTTTTTTGTAATCTATACTTTTTTTATTAATAAGTAATGCTGAGGCTTGTGTCAAAGCTCCTCCTGTTTTATGAATACTAACTGCTGACATATCAGCTCCCATTTCCATACTTGATGGAGGTAATTCTTTATGAAATTTAAAATGTGCTCCATGAGCTTCGTCCACTAAAACTAATATATCTTTTTCATGACAAATATTTATTATTTCTTTTAAATCAGTGCATGCACCATAATAAGTTGGATTTAACACAAATATAGCTTTTAAATCTTCTTCTTTGTCTATAATATCTTTTACTTTTTGGGGACTAATATTCAAACTAATACCTAAATAATCATCAAATTCTGGTTGAATAAATACAGGTATTCCTCCTGTTAATATAAGTGCATTAATTACTGATTTGTGTATATTTCTAGGAATTAATACTTTATCTCCAGGATTTATAGTACTTAAAATCATTGCATGTATGGCTTGTGTTGTTCCATTAGTTATAAAAAATGCTTCATCTGCTTTGTATGCATCTGCTAATAATTTTTGAGCTTCTTTTATAACCCCGTTTGGATTTGCTACATTGTCCATAATAGGAGATGAATTTATATCCATTCTCATAATATGTTCTCCAAAGTATTGATTTAAGATTTTCACTCCTTGATCTTTTACATGACCAGGAACATCAAAACAATCTATATCTCTTTCAGAGTATGATTTTAAAGAATTTAATAATGGAATTTCATCTATATTAACACTAACCAAGTTTTTAAATTCATTACTTATAGTAGTCAATTCATTACCTCCTTTTCATATTATTCTTAAGTTTTCTTACTATTAAATACTTATTTAAATTAATATTTATAACTTTTAAATTTACTTTTATTAAACTCACTCAGTCTATTATATTAAGATTTTATTTTTTTTTCAACCATTTTTTTTATTTTCTTTTATTTTCTAATACAAGTATTTTCAACTAGAAATAGTATAACCTTTTTTTCATGTTTATATTATTTTTTTTAAAGTTTAGTATAACTAATCTTTTTAAAAATATCAATTTTTAATTTTTAGCATTTTATTTATAATTTTCAATGTTTTTCCAATAATTCCAGTTTAATATTTGAAAATTAAAAGTATACTTTAATTAAACTTTTCTTGTAAATTCAAAATTACAATTTCACAAAAAACAAAAAAGGTTTAGAAGTTATTTTCCAATAACTTCTAAACCTTTTTTTAATCTAATTAACCTTGAACTAAATTTCCTTCTAAACTTGAATTATATTGATCTAAATCTAAATCATTTTCACACTTCGCTATTATAAGAGTACAAACATTATCTCCCATAACATTTACAGTTGTTCTAAACATATCTATTATTCTTTCAACTCCCATTATAAGACCTATACCTTCTAATGGTAGACCTACTGATTGTAATACCATTGATAACATTATCATACCCACTCCAGGAACTCCCGCTGTTCCAATTGAAGCTAATGTCGCTGTAAGCACTATTGTCATCATATCATTTATTCCTAAATCTATCCCGTATATTTGAGCTATAAATAAAGCTGCTACCCCTTGCATTATAGCTGTTCCATCCATATTTATAGTTGCACCCATTGGTATTGTAAATGATCTCGTACTTTTACCTACACCTAATTCCTCCATTATTTCTAAACTAGCTGGAACAGATGCATTACTAGAAGCTGTAGAAAATGTAATTGCTGCTACTCTAGTAAATTTCTTAATAAAAGGTGCTATACTTTGCTTTGTTAATAATTTAAATAATCCTCCATATACAACTGATATATGAACCAACATACCTAATAAAACTACTCCTACATATTTTAATAGTGCGAATATAGCTTCTGTACCAGTTGTTGCAAATGTTGTAGAAACTAATGCAAATACACCATATGGAGCAAATAACATAATTATATTTACCATTTTCATACATATTTCATTTAAACTTTCAAATATATTTCTAACTATATCTGCTTTTTGTCCAATCATACTCATTGCAATTCCTATAAGTACTGCAAAGAAAATAACTTGTAACATTTCACCACTAGCAAGTGATTGTATAGGGTTTGAAGGTATTATATTAAGTATTATTTCTACTATAGACTTCGACTCTCCAATAGCAACTTTACCCGTAACCATACTACTCATATCTAGTCCCATACCTGGTTTTAGTAATATTCCTAATGCTAAGGATGTAATTATTGCTATAGCTGTAGTCCCTAAATAGAATAACATTGTTTTTCCACCAATTCTTCCTAGTTTGTTTATGTCCCCCATAGAAGACGTTCCACATACTAATGAAACAAATACAAGAGGAACAACCATCATTTTAATTGCTGATGTAAATCCTGTTCCTAATACTTTTAATACTCCATCTAGTATTATAGTATTTTTTATATATCCATCAGGAATTGATTTTAATATCAATCCAAATATGAATCCTAGTAATAATCCCGTTAAAATTTTCGTTGTTAATGTCGTTTTTTTCTTCATCATAGTTCCTCCTTATTCGAACTTTTTTTTTGCTTATATTTTATATTATACACTATTTTATTTATATGTACATAAAAAAATTAACTTTGCACCTTTTACTTTAGTCTTTTTGTTTATCTTTTTATGCATTATAGTCGTTTTACTTTATTTTATAAAGCTTATTAATTTTACACACACGTATTCCATATTAATACCTTAAAAATTTGTTATTTATGAAGTTTTTCCTATTTAAATATTAAGCGAGGATGTAATTAGATTTATTTTTACATAAATATATCTACATCCTCGCTTAATATGTTTTTGTACTCTAAAATTATTATATACTAAGATTTATATCTTACTAATTAAAAAGGAATTTCATCCTCTAATTCTTCAAATACTTCTGTAGCATTATAATGTTTATTTTCTTTATTTGTATCTGAAGTATATTTAGAATCTAAAAAATTAAAATTATATGCTCTAACCTTAGTGAAAATTTTATTTTCTCCGTTGATTGTTTGATAATTATCCACTAATAAACTTCCCTCTACACCTATTCTTTTTCCTTTTGTTACATATTTGCTGCAAATTTCAGCTTTCTTTCCCCACATTTCTATTTTTATAAAATCAGTCTTCTTCACTCCATCTTTATCTTTATATCGTCTATCTACTGCCATAGTGAATTCTGTGACTGAACTTTGCGAGTTACCTACATACTTTAACTCTGGATCTTTAGTTAATCTTCCTACTAAAATAACATTATTCATATAAATCACCCTTTATATTTATATTTTAATAAAAGTCTAACCAAACATTAGTTCTTATATACATATATTCATAAAATATTATAAAAAACTTTAATTACTATTTTTTCATAAAAATAAGACTACTTTAAAAGCAGTCTTATTTTTATTTTTTTATTTTTTATCATCACTTAAAACTTCTTTTATCCCTTTAAAAGTCCCTAGCAAATTAACTGTATCAGATGGTAATACCAATTTAGTTGCATTTCCTTGTGCCATTTTTTCTAAAGCTTCCATAGATTTTAATGCTAACATATTTTCATCAATATTAGATTCTTTCATTGCAGTAAATACTTCTCTAAGACCTTGTGCCGTAGCCCTTTGAACTTTTACTATAACTTGTGCCTCTCCTTCTGCTTTAGCTATAGCTATTTGTTTAATTGATTCAGCTTCACCTTGTGATCTTAATATTGCTGCTTCTTTTTCTCCTTCTGCTTCACGAACCATAGCTTCTTTTTTAGCTTCAGCTCTTAATATTGAAGCTTGTTTTTCCCCTTCTGCTTGTAAAATCGCAGATGCTTTATTTCCCTCTGCCTGTAATATAGATTCTCTTCTTTCTCTTTCTGCTCTCATCTGCTTTTCCATAGCAACTTGAATATCATGAGGTGGCATTATATTCTTTAATTCTACTCTATTTATTTTTATACCCCACTTGTCTGTTGCTTCATCTAGTATAGATCTCATCTTCGTATTTATTACATCTCTAGATGTTAATGTTTCATCTAAATCTAATTCCCCTATAATATTTCTTAAAGTTGTTGCTGTTAAGTTTTCTATTGCTGTAATTGGATTAGCGATTTCAAACACATATCTAACAGGATCTGTAATTCTATAATATACAACCGTATCAATTTGCATAGTAACATTATCCTTTGTTATAACTGGTTGTGGAGGAAAATCAACTACATTTTCTCTTAAATCAATCATATATCTCATAGTATCAATAAATGGAACTAATACATTAACTCCTGTTTCTGCAACTTTATGAAACTTTCCTAGCCTCATTATAATGCCTACTTTAGATTGCTTTACCACTCTTACGCAACTTAATCCTATAGCTACTGCCGCTATGATTAAAACTAATAATCCTATAAAAGTAAATCCCATAAAACTTATTTCTCCTTTATTTTAAATTTTATTCATTAGTAGCATACTTAACTACTAATTTTACCCCCTCTATTTTTACCACTTCAACTGAAGCGTCTTGTTCTATGACTTCATTATAAAAAGATATAGCTGTCCATTCCTCGCTATCTAAAACTACTATACCTGTTTTATTGGGTAAAATTTCTTTTTTTACATATCCTCTCTTTGAAATTATTGCTTGAAGGTTTGTATTATATTTATGATTTTCGTCTTTTTTAACCATTTTTCTAGTTGCTATAGTCAAAAGGCTTATAGAAATTATTGCAAATAAAAATATCTGCATTATTATACTATTTATAAATCCACTTAAAAATATTAATATAACAGCACCTATGCTAAACCATATTAAAGTTAAGCTTGGTGTTAATAATTCTCCTATTCCAAACAAAACCGCTACTATCAACCAAATTAGCTTCATATTTTTCCTCCCTTCCTAAACATATTTTAGATTTAAGTCTTTATATTGTGTAATTCAAATTATAATTAATAAGTCTATTATTAGTATTATATCAATAACCTTTAAACTATAATATTACAAAGTAATTACAATAAATTTTGGGTTTTTACTTTTTAAAAAATAGTACTAAAAAAGGAGCTGTCTCAAAATAGAATTTTGTGGTTAACCTCCCACTTGGGGTGAGTATAAGTTCTCCTCCATGCAGGTAAAAATCTTTCCTGCAAATGTCGGTGGAACTTATATCTCAACCCTTCGCTAGGTTACTTAACAAAATTATTATACTTTTGAAACAGCCCCTTTCTCTTAAAGGTACATTTTATAAAATTTAATTTTTAAGATAACTTCTTATATAATGATGTATTACTCTTAATTTTCGATTGGTAAATGTAATACAGATGTCAAATATTCATCATTTAATAATTTATCAAAATAACTATGAGCGGACGTATATCCTATTCCATGCCTATTAATATTTTCATCTTTCACTTGATATTCTAAACAAGCTTTTTTAACAGCTTTGTGTCCATTTTTATCTCTAGTTATATATATTACTCTTTTATCTTTATTTACATTATCTAAATATGTGGGTTTTAAGAAATATAAAGCATGCTTTATTTTACCTTGTTCATATAAATTTTGTATAACTTCTCCATTTTTTACATGCATAATATGATCGTCATATTTATAAGAGTGAGCTATATGTGTAACACTTTTATATTTTTTTTCAAATTCTAAAGCAACATTTTCCATAGTATCAAAATGAGTACCTACTTTGCCATCTACTTGTGGTAATATTATGGTATTTGACTCTTTTACACCTAACTTTGTTAGTGCTGCTTTAAATTCATGATTTCTTAAACATTCCTTTTCTTTTCTAGTCAAATTTTCATATTTTTTATCTTTAAATACATTTACACCACTTCCATCTGAAACTAATACTACATATACATTATCACTTCCATTTTGTCTTATAGCTTCTATAATTGCACTTCCTCCCCAAAGTACTTCATCATCTTGATGTTGAGGATAAAATACAACATATTTTTCAAATGTTTTATTATATATCCCTGATATTTTATTACTACAGTCAGTTAACTTATTTGGTTTGTATACTAATAAACCCATACATACTACAATTGATACTACTATCATGGTTTTATAATTAATATTCATTAAGTATGTCAACTCCTCAGCGTATCTATAAATTATAAAAGTAGTATACTTATTATTTGCATTAAAAAAGTATTTATTTGCAATAAAAAAAGTTATTTGATTTTATTATCCTCAAATCAAATAACTTTTTATCTAAAATATAAACATATTATTTTTATTAAATTCTAATAATATTTCATCTCCAATTTCAAAAAATACTTCTTCCTTGCTCTATTTGTTTTTGAAGTAATCCTTAAAGTACCATAGAAATACAAAAGGGACTATTTAAATATATATATATTTAAATAATCCCTTATTTTTTTATTTTTGATTTATAGGTAATATAATTGTAAAAGTACTACCCTTATTCAATTCACTTTTAACTGATATTTCACCTTGATGAAGTTCTACTATTTGTTTTGTTATAGCTAGTCCTAATCCACTTCCACCTTTAGATTCTGAATTAGAATCTATAACTTGATTAAATCTATCAAATATAACTGCTTGATGTTTAGAATCTATTCCTATTCCATTATCTCTTACTATTATAATTACTTTTTCATATAACTCTTTTATAGAAACTTCTATCTTACCTCCTATAGATGTAAATTTAGCAGCATTACTTACTAAGTTCACTATACATCTTTCTATTTCATACTTATCACATTCTATCAATTTTTCTTCTATCTCAGGGTCTATTATAAGTTCTATTCCTTTACTTTCTATATAGTCCTTTAACCCTAGTGCAGTTTCTTCTACAATATATACTATATCATTTTGTTTTATATTTAATTTGTAACTACCATGCTCTATTTTTGTTGTATCAATTATGTTATTTATTAAATTTAAAAGTCTACGAGTATTTTTTATCATTACGCCTAAATGATAACTTATTCTTTCCTTAGAAATGCCTGCTTTATTTTTATTTAACTCTATAATCAATTGTTCAGTTGTTGATATTACATTAAGAGGAGTTCTAAGCTCATGAGATAAATTTACAAAATAATTATTTTTATTTTTTTCTAACTTAATTACTTTTTCATATAAATTTTTATTTTTTTCCATTTCTTCCCTTAACTGTTTAGTTTTTTTATTAACAAGATTGTCTAGTCTTTTTACTTTATTAATATTTAAATAAATTAGCAATATAGCAATTATTAAATATACAATAAATGCCAATGGACTTAACCACGGAGAAGTTTTAATCTTAAATGATACACTGCTTATCTCACTTGTACTTCCATTATAATTTCTAGCAAAAATTTGAAACTTGTATTTACCAGGAGCTAAATTAGTATATATAACCTCATTATTACTAGTCAAATTCCACTTACTATCCACACTACTCATTTTATAAAAATATTGTACGCTCTTGTTATTTTTATAATCTGGAAGAAAATATTTTAAACTTATATTATTTTCACTATATAAAAGTTCTGTGTTATGTATATTTTTATATTTTTCTCCTTTTATATAAAACTCATCAAATTGTACCTTAGGACAATTATCTTGTATTACAATTTTTTCAGGATTAAGTATATTTAATCCATTTATTCCTCCAAATAAAAATTCTCCACTTTTATTCTTATAATATGCTCCTCCATTAAATTCATTACCTTGTAGCCCATCTGTTATATTTAAATTTTTAAATTTTTTATTTTTCTTATCAAATTTAGAAATTCCATTATTAGTACTCATCCATGGATTTCCATGTTTGTCTATTAAAATTCCATATATAGTATCACTAGATAAGCCTTCTTTTCTAGTATATCTCTCAATGTCATTATTAGATTTGCTCAATCTATTTAATCCATAACTAGTTCCTACCCATATATAACCATCATTATCCTCTGTAATCGTTCTTATTGAATTTGAACTTAATTTACCTTTAAAGCTTTTTATTTTTTTGTTTTTAGCATCAATTTTTACTAAACCACCATTTACAAACATACCCAACCAATAATTACCATCACTATCTTCATATATACATTTTACGTTGTAATCATATATGGAATTTTTAGTTAGTATAGGAGTAATATCTCTTATAGTATCATCTTTATCATTAAGTATATTTATACCATTTTTAGTTCCTATCCACAAATAACCTTTACTATCTAAAAAAATACTTCTTATGTTAGAATAATTTATCCCGTCTTTCATATTATATACTTTTATTTGCTTAGTTTTTCTATTGATTTTATTTAATCCATTATCAGTTGCGACCCATATAATATCTCCCTTTCCTAATATATCATTAATACGACCACTACTTAATCCATTTTTCTCATCAATACAGCTCACCTTTTCCGTACTTCTATCAATAAGATTTATTCCATCATCATCAGTTCCAACCCAAGTTAGTTTATCTTCATCTTCATAAATTCCATGTATTGAACTTCCACTTAATGAATTTGTATCAAATTTTTCATGTTGATATAACTCAATTTTATTATTAGGATCAAATATACTAATTCCCTTGTATGTACCTATCCAAATTAAACCACTTCTATCTTCTATAATACTAAAAATATTATTATCAATTAAACTATGGCTGTAATCCTCCGCTTCGTAAACTACAAATTTGCCGTTTTCTTTATACTTTGCAAAACCTTTATCCGTGCATACCCAAACATTTCCATATCTATCTTTTAATATATCTTTAACAAAGTCACTAGGTAATGAATTATTATCGCCTTCTTTATGCGTATATGAAGTTACTTCATTAGTTTTTATATTAATTTTTTCTAGTCCATGTTTAAATGTACCTACCCAAATATATCCTTTATGATCATTATATATTAAATAAACTACTTTATTTTCTATATAATTTTTGCTGCCTTTTTCATTAAAATTATGTATTTTTTTAGTTTTTGAATCTAATTTACATACACCTTCACTAGTCGCTATCCAAAAATCTCCAAATTCATCTTCTTCTATATTATAAGTAACTTGACTAGGTAAAAAATTTTTATCATCAAATATTTTTTTAAATTTATCTTCCTTTTCATCATATACATTTATTCCACCTAATGTAGCAATCATAACCCTTCCATTTTTTGTTATTGATATATCACATATATTAGAATTAGATAAATTTCCTTTATCCTTACTGTTTGTATAATTAGTTATAGAATCATCTTTACTATTTATTTTACTTAAACCATCAGCCGTTCCTACCCATATATTTCCATTTTTATCTTCCTCTATTGATATTATATAATTATTAATTATCGAGTTAGGATTATCTTCATCATGTTTATACACTTTAAAGTTATATCCATCATATCGATTAAGTCCGTCATTAGTACCTAACCATATATATCCTTTGCTATCTTGAATTAAAGTCTCCACACTAGATTGTGATAAACCATTTTCAATAGTTAAATTTTTAAATTGTATATTATCATATGCATCTATAGAATATGTATTATAAAATATAAAAAGAAAAACTATGAAAATCTTTATTGCTATTTTATTTATCATATTTAACCCTTCCCCCAAGGTGAAATTTATTTTTAAACGTTAATTATGATTATACTATATATACTTAAGCTTAACTATAGTATAATCCTATTTTTTTACAAAATAAAGGGACTGTCTCAAAAATATAGCTATTTTGTGACAGTCCATTTTTGTATAAATTTTTATATATTTAAACATACTATTTAATTTACATTATTTTTAATAAAGTTAAAAATTCTATTAAAATATTCTTGTCCTTTGTCATTATACCCATTTACATGTTTTGTGCCTTCTATATGCCATAACTCCTTTTTATCATGATTTATTAAATCATACATTTGTTTACTATTTTCAGGATTACAAGTAGTATCTGAAGTTCCATGTATAAACATTATTGGCACAGATGTTTTAGATACAGCTTCAAAAGGTTCAACATCTTTATACCAAAATCCAGATTTAAATTTAGTGTATATATTACCACAAAGTTCTATATAACTAGTTGGTATTATTGGTATTTTCTTTTCTATTATTCCTAGTCTAATCGCTTCTTTCATATTTGAAAAAGGCGAATCTAAAATATAAAAATCCACATTTTTATATTTTTCATTTAATTCTGTATGCATAGCAGATGTAGCTGCCCCCATAGAATATCCATGAACTCCTATTTTTCCATCTGGAATTTTTTCTTTTACATATTTTATCACACCATCTAAATCAAACCTTTCATAAAATCCAAATGTATAATCATTGCCTCCACTATTACCAGTATGTCTCTGGTTATAAATTAAGACATTGTATCCATTTTCTAAATAGTTAAATGCTGTTTTCAACATTTCAAAATAATAACTTTCTATTCCATGAACTAAAACCATCGTATTATTAGTTTGTTTGTTTGAATTTATAAACATAGACTCTATCTTGTAGTTATTCAAAGTGTCTATTAGTATTTCTTCTGTTTTATAATTACTAAGTTTTTCAAATGGTTTGTCTTCCCTTTTTGAAAATACTTCTACTACATCTTCATTCTTTATTTTTTGTGAAGATCCAACGGATCCATCGTATACTAATTTTCCAATTATATAAGACATTACTAACCACAAAATCACAACAATGTTTATTACCATTTTTTATCCACCTTTTATATTCTTTATAAATATCTATTTAAATGTATTCTTATAAATTTGCATTATTTTTTATTATATATTAGCTAAATATACTTTTCAATAAAAAAAACGCCTTAAATATTAATATCTAAGGCAGTTTTTGTATTTTAATAATTTAAAATACTCTTATATATTTCTTCATCTTCTTGTGAAAAAACATTGAAAATTATCTTTAAATTTCTATCTTTATTATTTTTTAACCATTCTTTTACCGTATCTATAGCAATATTTGCTGCTACATCTTTTGGATACCCAAATACCCCTGTAGAAATACAACAAAATGCTATACTTTGTATTTCTTTAATTTCATTTGCAAGGTTAAGACAAGAATTATAACATGATATAAGTTGTTTTTCCTCTTCTATACTTGGGTTTGAGTCAGAAATAATAGGGCCTACTGTATGCAATACAAATCTAGATGGAAGACAATATGCCCTTGTTATTTTAGCACCCCCAGTATATTCTAAATGCCCTTGCTTTTCAATAATTTTATTACAATCTTCTCTTAGCATTGGGCCCGAATTTGAATGAATTGAATTGTCTATACATGTATGTAATGGTTTTAAACAACCTAATAGTTTAGCATTTGCTGCATTTACAATAGCATCCACTTTTATCGTTGTTATATCCCCTCTAAATATACTTATGTCTTTTTCAATTTCTATTATCTCTTTACTATCTACTATATTTTTATCTCTATATTCATCTAATAATAGTCTATGTATCATGTCCATAATATTTGGTTCAATTTTTTTTGGTGGATATGAATTAAGAATTCCTCTAAGCATTTGTCTACGTTGTTCATAATTATCTGGTAATTTAGATACTTTGCATAAATCATCTTTTGAAAAATAATCAATTAGTATTCTTACATATTTATATCTTTCTGATTTCGTCATAGGTTTTAAATTTTTATCAAAAACTTCAAATAATTTTAAATCTTCAGCATACTCTCTCCAATTCATAATTATCCCCTCAATCTGGTGATTTTATTTTAAATATAAATCACCTTATTATTATAACTATTTAATATGCACTTAATTTATTCAGCTTTTATCTTTTTATTTATTTCTAAAACATTTATTAAAAATATAAAGCTCTAATAAATTGATCTAAATATATCCTTTTATTTATATAGTAATATCATTTCAAATTAATTTCCACATAAATTAGTTGTATTATCAAAAAACAGGTACGAATTAAATTAACTCCTTAATTCATACCTGTTTTTTCAAATAACATTTAACTCTCTTTCATATTTATACAATTCTTCGTCTGAGCCATATATAAAATGCCCTGGAATAATTTCTATCCATTTAGCTTTTTCTTTGTCATAGTTATGAATAGACGGATTGTACTCTATTCTATTTTTTATTCTAGCATACTCAGGATCTGGAATAGGTATTGCAGATAACAATGACTTTGTATAAGGATGCAACGGATTATTATATAATTCATTTGCATTTGCTAATTCAACTAATTTACCTTTATACATAACTCCTATACGATCACTTATATGCCTTACCATTGATAAATCATGAGCAATAAATAAACAAGTTAAATTTTTTTCAATTTGAAGTTTTTTAAACAAATTTACAATTTGAGCTTGTATAGAAACATCTAGCGATGCTATCGGCTCATCTGCAATAATAAACTCTGGATCAACAGATAATGCTCTTGCTATACCTACACGTTGTCTTTGCCCTCCCGAAAAATCATATGGATATTTATCTGCATAGGTGTTATCTAAACCTACTAAATTTAACATCTCATATACCTTTTTCATTTTTTCATCTTTATTTTTACATAAACCTTGAATTTTTAGAGGCTCTGAAATGATTTCTCCTATTGTCATTCTTGGATTTAGTGATGATGTTGAGTCTTGAAAAATTATTTGCATAGTTTTATTTATAGATTTTTTTTCTTTTCTATAAATTTTTTTATCTGATATGCACTTTCCTTTGTATATTATTTTTCCATCTACTGGTTTGTGAATATTTATTATAGTTTTTCCTATAGTCGATTTTCCTGAACCTGATTCCCCAACTAATCCAAAAATTTCTCCCTTATATATTTCAAATGATATATCATCTATAGCTTTTACTATGCTTTTTTTGTCTAATTTAAAATACTGTTTCAAATTAGATACCTCTAATATTTTTTCTTTATTCATTAGAAATCACCTTTCCCCCATTAACTTTTATAGGCTTTTTTATTTTAGGTGCATCAGGATGTAAAAGCCATGTTGCTGCACTGTGAGTATCACTCACCTTAAACATAGGTGGCTCTTGAAAATAGTCTATCTTTAAAGCATTTTTATTTCTTATTGCAAACGCATCTCCTATTGGTGGTGTTAATAAACTCGGTGGCATTCCAGGTATATTATACAAAAATTCATCCTTTGACTCCAACGTTGGTAGAGAACCTAATAACCCCCAAGTATATGGATGTTGTGGATTATAATAAATATCTTCTAAATTTCCAATTTCTATAATCTTCCCTGCATACATGACTGCAACTCTGTCTGCAATGCTAGCTACAACGCCTAAATCATGAGTAATAAATATTATTGAAACACCTGTTTTCATCTGCAATTTTTTTATCAAATCAATAATCTGAGCTTGAATAGTAACATCTAATGCGGTTGTTGGCTCATCTGCTATTAATATCTTTGGATTACATGCAAGCGCTATTGCTATTACAATGCGTTGCCTCATACCTCCTGAAAATTGATGTGGGTATTGTTTAAATCTCTTTTGGGGATTGTCGATCCCAACTAATTCAATTAACTCTATAGCTCTCTTTTTAGCTTCTAATTTATTTTTCCCTTGATGTATTATAATAGATTCCATTATTTGTTTACCAATTGATATAGTAGGATTCAAAGATGTCATTGGATCTTGAAATATCATAGATATATCCTTGCCTCTTATTCCCTCCATCTCTTTTTGTGAAGTATTAACTAAATTTTTTTCATTAAACATAACTTTTCCATTTTTTATATATCCGTTTTTAGGTAATATTTTAATTATACTTTTACACAAAACAGATTTTCCACATCCAGATTCCCCTACAATTGCTAAAGTTTCTCCTTTTTTTAAATCAAAAGATACATCTCTTACTACACCAATTTCTCCAGACTCAGTTTTAAAGTTAACCTCTAAATTTCTTATTTCTAATAAATTACTCACATAATCAACCCCTATGCTATTTAAAGTAGCTGCCTCAAAATATAAAATTTTATTTTGAGACAGCTTCTTTTAAAATACTTTTTATTTTATTGTCCAATCAGCAACATTCCAGAATATACCTACACCATGATGTCCTAAAACAGTTTCTGGTGTTATACCTGATATGTTATTTTTACCTACATAAATAGCGTCTATATATGATATAAATGTATATGGCATATCTTTAGTCATCTCTTCTTGGAATTCTTTATAATATTTTACTCTATCTGCATCTACATCAGTTTCTCTAGCTTTTTGAAGTATTCCATCTATCTTAGTATTTGAATATGCATTATAATTTGCACCTTTTTCTGTTCCAAATACTTTATAAGTATGATCATCTGGATCAAATGGGCTACCCCATCCTATTAAAAAGCTATCTTGATGCTCCCAATCAACTTTAGCATTAACTGCAACTTTAGCATCAACACCTATTTTCTTTAATTGTTGTGCACATATGTTTGCCATATCTATTCTAACTTGGTCACCTTCACCACAAACTATTTCAAATGATAATTTAGTTCCATTTTTTTCATATATACCATCACTATTTTGTTTCCAGCCACCCTTTTCTAATTCTTGTTTAGCTTTTTCTGGATTATAATCAAATTTCTCTATATCTGGATTATTATAAGATCCTGCTTGTAATGGTGAATATGCTATTTGTCCATGTCCTAATAAAACACTATCAAGTATAGCTTTTCTATCTATTGCATAACTTAAAGCATTTGGTAACTCTTTATTGTTTTTAAATAAAGGAGCATTAAAATTATACATTATTCCTCTATAATCTGCTGTTTTCATTATATTTACGTTAAAGTCTTTATTTCCTTCAAATGTAGCCATATCTTTTGGTGTTACTTGAGCTAAATCTAACTCCCCTGATTTTAATTGCATAGCTTTTGCTTTCGCATCTACTACTATTTTAAATACAACCTTATCTAATCCAACTTGTTTACCTTGATTTTTTGTTACAAAATAATCTTCATTTTTTGCAAGAGTTATATCTTGTCCTTTATTCCATTTTTCAAGTTTAAATGGACCTGTTCCTATTGGATTTTGATTAAATTCATCAGTAGCTATATCTTTTCCTTCTAATTTATGTTGTGGTAATATACCTACTACTAAATAATCAAGCATTGCAACATTTGGTGCTTTTAAAGTTATTTTTATTGTAGTATCATCAACTATCTCTATTTTAGTTATATCTTCATAGTTAGATGCTATTTCTGATGCATTCTTTGGATTCATTATAGTATCTAATGTAAATTTAACATCTTTTGCAGTAAATTTTTCTCCATCATGCCACTTAACATCATCTCTTAACTTAAATGTATATGTATTAGTGGCTTTGTCCAGTTCCCAACTTTTTGCTAAACATGGAATTATTTTATTATCTTTATCATGAGCTGTAAGACCATTGAATATAAGTGAATTGATTTCACCATGTTCAAATAAAGCAGGGTTTATACCTGTATAATCTCCACTACCATAAACTAATACTTTTTCATTTTTCGATGCTTTCGAATCTTCTTTTTTATCACTATTTCCTCCTGTACTAGAACAACCTGCCATTAAGCTTAATATCATAACTAAGCTCATAACCTTTAATCTCTTTAGTTTCATGTTTGTTCCCCCTTCTCTTTTGTAAGTTAATTCAATTTAGTTACTAAAAATAATTTATATATTTTTATTCAAATAGATATATCAAATACTATCTAGTATTTGCAATTTATAGTTAATTTTATAAATTACTAAGTTTTTTATTGTTATTTTTTCTGATATAGTTTCCTATATTTGTTATACAAACTAATGTAGTTACTAAAAATACTCCAGGTATAAGAATTATCCACCATAGATTTTGTAGCAATGCTCCTTCCGATAAAGAAAGCATACTTCCCCACGATATTATTTCTATTGGAAGACCTATTCCCAAAAAACTCAAGGTAGATTCTGTACCTATTGCGCTCCCTATATTTGTTACCACCATAAACATTATAGATGCTATAAAATTAGGTAGTAGATGTTGATATAATACATAAAAGAAGTTTCCCCCCATAGTCTTTGCAGCTAATATATATTCACTATTTCTTATTTGCCTAACTTCTGTTCTTACAATCTTTGCTATATTCATCCAACTAGTTATTCCTATTACAATTGATATAGATATTGGATTTGAATTACCTAATATTGCCTGTACAAATATTATTATTAATATTGAAGGTATACTAAGTACAATTTCAGTAAATCTCATCATAATATCGTCAACAATTTCTGATGAAGTTCCACTTATACTTCCGTAAATAACTCCTATAAATGTTGAAATAACAGTTGCAAACAAACCTATAAACAAAGATATTTTTCCACCATACCATATCATAGAAAATATATCTCTTCCCATAGAATCTGTACCAAATAAAAAATCTTTATTTGGACTAACATTTGTATTGGCTAAATCCATATATGTTGGATCATGAGTCATTATCAATGCTGAAAATAAGCATCCTCCAATTATAATAGATAGTATAATAATTGATATACATGGAATATTTTTTAATTTTTTTTGTATACTGGTTCTTTTTTTTGTATCACAATCTTCTCTTACAATATAATTTTGTCCTACTATTTCAAAATCGTTACATTGTAGCTTCACCATTATCCCCCCTATTATATCTCATTCTAGGATCTATATGGTTGTTTATAACTTGAGCTAACATATTTCCAAATACAACCAATACACCTGTTATTAAACAAAGTACTAATAACATATTATAATCATGGTACTTTGCACTTTCAAAGCACAATGATCCTATGCCTGGATATGAGAAAACTTGCTCAACTACATATGTTCCTCCAAGTATATGAGGTATAGATATAGCCATTATACTTATATATGATGGCATTATATTTCTTAAACAATGTTTATATATAATAGCCTTCTTACTTAACCCCTTTGCCTTACAAAGCAATACATAGTCTTCTCTTACTTCCTCTAATAATTTATTTCTAATCATATATGCGTAGTACCATAAATGACTTAATATAAGTACTATTAGTGGTAAAATCAGATGTCCTATTCTATCTAAAAAGTTACCATCCTGACCCATTGAATAAGCACCACTAGATGGTAATAAATTTAAATTTATACTAAAAATCAATATAAGTACTAATGATACCCAAAATGATGGAATACAATTAGTTATAGTTCCCAACTTACATATAGCCTTGTCTATAAACTTATCTTCATGAATAGTACAAAATATTCCTAACAAAAGAGATAACATAAAAGTTAATATATATCCTAATCCTCCAAGTATTATCGTATTTATATAAACATCTCCTATTACTGTAATTACATCTTGCTTATACTTAAAAGATATTCCAAAGTCTCCAGTTGGAGCTTTCTTCATCCATTTTATATATTGAGCATATATAGGCTCATCAAGCCCTAATTTTTGCATAGCATTTTCTCGCTCTTTGCTACTCATTCTTTCTACCCCTTCACCATAATACGATATTAATGGATCTCCAGGAGCTAATCTAGCCATATAAAATACTATAAATGATAGTAAAAATATTACTGTAATAAATTGTAATATTTTTTTAAATATATCTTTTCCCAAAAATATTCCCCCTTATTATTACAACAAAAAAACCATGAGAAATACATACTGATACACAGTTATGTAAAACCTTCATGGCCTTAATTACTTTTTTAAATTTTCAATCTATAATGATTTTAGCACCATTTATTCAAAACGTAAACTAATTTATAACAAATTTTAACAAATTCTATATATCCTCAAAATTGCTCAATTTACTTTATATATTTTAATTTTTTTATATTCATTGAAAATGTTTTCATGTATTTATTGAATATTATAACATTTTTTGGTACGATTTATTATATAACTTCAAGTTTTCTCACAATTTTACTACATCTATTAAGTTATGTAATTTATAACATAATTAAAATTATGCTATTCACAAAATGGGGGGACTTATTATGAACAAATTATTTAACAGCTTAATATTTAAGCTAGTATTAGCAGTAGTTGCTGGTCTTTTTATTGGATTCATTTCACCTGCTGGTTTAATGAACGTTATTGTTACATTAAAATACGTTCTAGGTCAAGTTATTTTATTCGCTGTACCACTAATTATAATAGGATTTATAGCACCTTCTATAGCCAAATTAAGAAGTAATGCTTCTAAGTTTTTAGGTTATGCTGTAGGTTTAGCTTATTTATCATCTGTTGGGGCTGCTACATTTTCAGCTATATTTGGATATATTTTAATTCCAAAATTATCAATTGTGGCACAAACTGAAGGTTTACGTGAATTACCTGAAATTATATTTAAATTAGATATACCTCCAGTAATGTCTGTTATGAGTGCACTATTCCTTTCTATAATAGTTGGTTTAGCTGTAACCTGGACAAAAGCAGATTTATTTGAAAAATTATTAGATCAATTCCAAGATATAGTTTTAAGTTTAGTTAATAAAATTATAATACCAATACTACCATTCTTTATAGCTACTACATTTTCAACTTTAGCTTATGAAGGCTCAATAACTAAGCACTTACCTGTATTCTTAAAAGTTATTGTTATTGTTCTTATTGGTCATTTTATATGGCTTACACTTTTATATCTTATCGGCGGAGCTATGTCAGGAAAAAATCCTATAAATGTTATTAAAAATTATGGTGCAGCTTACTTAACAGCTGTTGGAAGTATGTCTTCTGCTGCAACTTTACCTGTTGCTCTAGAATGTGCTAGAAAATGTGATGATTTAAGAAAAGATATTGTTGATTTTTCAATTCCACTTTGTGCTAATATACATCTTTGTGGATCAGTATTAACCGAAGTATTCTTTGTTATGGTTGTATCTCAAATACTTTATGGGCATCTTCCAAGTGTTTCTTCTATGGTTCTATTTATAGTTTTACTTGGAATATTCGCAATAGGTGCTCCTGGTGTTCCTGGTGGTACTGTTATGGCTTCACTAGGATTAATCACTAGCGTTCTTGCATTTAACGAAACTGGAACTGCTCTTATACTAACTATATTTGCTCTTCAAGATAGTTTTGGTACTGCTTGTAATGTTACAGGTGATGGTGCTTTAACACTTATGCTTACAGGAATCGCAAACAAGAAAAATTTATAATAAAAAAGAAAAAAGTACTCTTTATTAAAATTTAATAAAAAGTACTTTTTCTATTTTCTAATCTATTCCAAGCACCTGAGTCACACCAGGTACTTCTTTAACTAGTAAATTTTCAATTAATGCTTTTATTGTCATAGTAGCACCAGGACATCCCTTACATGCACCTTGTAATCTAACAAGTACGACTCCTTTATCATTAACATCTACTAATTCTACATCTCCACCGTCTCTTTGTAAGGCAGGTCTTACTTTTTCAATTACTTCAGCTACTCTTTCTTTCATTATTTATCCCCCCAAGTTATATTCAAGATAAAGTTTCAAAACTTTATTTTGATATAATTCTACATTAATTCTAAATTTCCTCTTTATAAAATAATAGTAAATTTGCTACCTTTATTAAGTTCACTTTCTAAATAAATTTTACCTTTATGCATTTCTATTATATGTTTAGTTATAGTAAGACCTAAACCACTTCCCAATTTACTTTGACAATCATCTACTTGATTAAATTTATTAAATATAGAATCATGGTATTTTTTATCTATTCCTATTCCTGTATCTTTAACACATATTTGAACTTTTTTACCTAAATCTTTGATTGTAACTTCTATAGTTCCACCTTCTGGCGTAAATTTAGCTGCATTACTTACTAAATTAACTATACATCTTTCTATTTCATATGCATCACATTTTATAATTTTTTCCTCTATCTCTGGATCTATAATTAAATTTATTCCTTTATTTTCTATATATTGTTTTAAAGATAATGTCGCCTCTTCTACAACATATACAATATCATTTTCTTCTACATTAAGCTTATAATTTCCATGCTCTATCTTCGTTCCATCTATTATATTATTTATAAGTGATAGCAATCGTTTTGAGTTAACTCTTATTACTTTCATATAAGTATTTAACTTATCTTTTGTAATTCCATTTTTTGAGTTATTAAGTTGAGTTATTAATTGCTCACTTGTATGTATTACATTTAAAGGAGTTCTTAACTCATGAGATAAATTTACAAAATAGTTATTTTTGCTCTTTTCCAAATCTATTACTTTATTTAATAATTTACTACTTTTATCCATTTCATTACTTAACTGTGATGTTTTTTTTCTTACTAGTCTATCTAATCTTTTCATTCTATTTATATTTAAATATATAATAACTATTATCACAGAAATATATATTAATAATGCCCAATTACTTAACCAAAATGATGGTTTTATAGTAAATTGAACCTTACTTTCCTCACTCATAACTCCATTATGACTCATTGCTTTTATCTTAAAAATATATTTTCCTGGTGATAAATTACTATAGTTAATATAATTACTATCTATAGTATGCCAATCTGAACTTGTACCTTCTAATTTATAATAATATTGTATATTTTTATTATTTTTATAATCTGGCATAAATACAGATATTTTTAAAAAATTTTCATCTTTCTTAAATTTTCTTCCATCAATACTTGTATACTTATTTCCACTTACTTCAAATTCATCAAATTCAACTTTTGGTGTAGAATTGCTTTTTTCTACTTCTTTTGGATTAAATATATTTATACCATTAATTCCTCCAAAAATGAATTCACCATTTTTATTTTTATAATACGCACTTCCATTAAACTCATTGCCTTGAAGACCATCTGTTATTCCAAAATTTTCAAAGTTATTTGTTTTTATATCTAACTTACAAATACCTAAATTAGTGCTTACCCAAGGGTTATCATAATCATCAATTAAAATTCCATAGATAATATTGTTAGATAATCCATCCTTTGTAGTATATCTTGTAAATGTATTTTTTTCTTTATCTAATTTATTTAATCCATAGCTTGTCCCTATCCATAAATTTCCTTTACTGTCTTCTCCTATAGATCTTATAATATTACTACTTATCGTTGACTTGTCATCTTTATTATTTTTATAGCATTTTATAGAATTTTTATGTGGGTCTATTTTTATTAAACCTCCATCAATAAAACAACCAATCCAATAAATGCCTTCTTTATCTTCATATATTACTCTGGCATAGGTATCCTTTATCGAATTGTCTTTTAATAATTTTGTTATATTTATCATTTTATTATTACTAGTATTTAATATACTTATTCCATCAATAGTCCCTATCCATAAACATCCTTTACTATCTAAAAACAAAGTCCTTACATTATTATCAGGTAATCCATCTTGTTTTGTGTATAAATCTACCTTATTTGTATCTTTATTTATTATGTTTAATCCATTGTTTGTACCTATAAAAATTTTATTTTTACTTCCTTTTATGTCATTAATAGACATATCGTTTAATAAATTTGAGTTAAACTCTTTATTAATTTTATATACTCTATTATTATTTCTATCTATTATATTTACACCTTTAGAGTTAGTCCCTACCCAAAGCAAATTATCATCATCTTCATAAATGCCCTGTATTGAATTTCCAGCTATAGAATTCTTATCAAAAGGGTCATTTTTATAGTGTTCAATTTTATTTTCCGGATTAAACATACTTATTCCAGAATAAGTACCTATCCAAATTAAGCCGCTCCTATCTTCTATCATGCTGAAAATTTCATCTTCTACCAAACTATTTTTATCATATACTTTATTTTTATAAACATCAAAATTATCTTCTTTTTCATTATATTTAGCAAGACCTTCATTCGTACCTACCCATAATACTCCATTTGTGTCTTTTAATATCGATCTTACACAATCTCCTGGTAATGAATTATCATCTTCATTATTATGTAAATACGTTTTTGTTTCGTTAGTTTTTATATTTATTCTAGTCAATCCATCTCTATATGAACCTACCCATACATAACCTTTTTTATCTGAGTAAATATCATAAATTAAATTATTTTCTATAAAGTCTTTATTTTTTGATGTGTAAAATTTATATGTTTTTTTATTTTTTGTATCTATTTTAGTAACACCTGTTTTTGTTCCAACCCATATATCTTCATTTTCATCTTCTGTAAGTGTGTATATATGCTGATTAGTAAGATCTCTCTCTTTAGACATAATTCTTTCAAATCTATCTGTCTTTTCATTATAAATATTTAGACCATCTGATGTTCCTACTAAAATATCCCCCTTTTTAGTAACTAAAACTTGACCTATATTATAATGAGATAAATTCCCCTCATTAAATTCAGTGGAATAATTTGTAATCTTATTATTTTTAGGATTTAGCTTACTTAAACCATTAGCTGTACCTATCCATAAGTTCCCTTTTCTATCTTCTTCTAAATCCACTATATAATTATTAGTTATAGTATTTTTATCCTCATCATCATGCCTATAAACCTTAAAATCATATCCATTATATCTGTTTAAACCATCATTAGTTCCAATCCATATATACCCTTTCTTATCTTGGATAATAGATTCAACAGTTGCTTGAGATAAACCATCTTCATTTGTAATATTTCTAAAGTTTAAATGAGTGTAAGCATACACATTCATTGACTTTATATTTACTAACATAATCCCTAAAAATATAACTGTTAAAGCGCTTATTTTTTTCACTTTATTCATGTTACATCTCCTTGTCCAAGTCTAATTTTGTCTATATATGTCAAAATTATACTATAATATGAGTTTTTTTACTATATCATAACTCATATTTATAAATTTAAATTATTCCAATTAATATTAAATGTAACAAATTTGACTTTATATAAGAAGTTAACTATACTTATTTTTATATAAAAAATATGATTTAAGAATTAAGAAATTAAAAAATGACATAGAAATAACTTGCTAATTTATGTGATGTTATTAGGCAGGCCAAAGCACTATTAAAATTTTTTTATGATCTAGGAGGTTTTTAGTGAATTTTATTCCAATAGATTCTGAAACTTCTTTTTTTAAAAACAAGGTAGTTGTATTCACAGGACCTTTATATTCAATGTCTAGAGTTCAAGCTAGCTTATTAATTAGGCGCCTAGGTGGTAGTACTAGTAGCTCCGTAACTAAAAAAACAAATATTCTTGTTATAGGCTTTAAAAATATCCAGTCGCTTAATTTAAATCAAATGAGTACTAAATTAAGAAGAGCTATAGATTTAGAATGTAATGGTCAAGATATAATATTTCTAAAAGAAGATGAATTTTTAAATATACTAAACGATAGTAAATATTTAGGGGATGTCTCAAAAAAATAAGAAATTTGAAACAATCCCTTTTTTGTATATTTATAACTTTATCACATTAATTAAGCTGTGTACTAATATACATATTTGCGTATCTTTAAATTTCATTTTAATAAAACCTAGTATACTTCCAAGTACTAAATATCTTCCAACTCCATATAATATAAAGTTAAGAGTATAAGCTGATTGATTTACTAATGTTAACTCCCTATGTATAGTATCAATGTATCCTATATAATAAATCCCATATAATATAGTAATCCCAATAAAAATTTTAAATCTATTTCTTACATAATTTTTAAAATAGTTCCATAAATATTCTCTAAATAATAATTCTTCTAGTATGGGTATAATAATAGTTGATGTAACCAATGGTATTATATTGGATATAATATATCCTCCATTAAAATTAGGATTTATAACTATTAATACAGTTAAAATACCTAATAATATTATTTTAGGCAAAGTTCTTTTTGTATTTGTCATAGTAATAAGTTTATGACCAACAGGACTATACAACTCATTATTTTTTAAAATCAAAGATAAAGATATGCATACTATCATGCATGAAATCATATTAATAATTTGCGCGTTTAAAAGATTTAAATTAAGTTGACTCAATAAAATTTTATTAATAAAAGATCTAAATAACTGTATTATTCCTATTAAAAAAATAGAATCCATCATACATAATTTGTATTTATATTTACTATTCAACCTATATCACCTACACATATATTATAATCTTACTTTTAACTATAATAAAGTATATCTAAGTCTGGTTGTTTTGTAAAATATAAATATAAATTAATTATATTATTTGTAAATTTTTATATGAAAATTGAAAGGAGCTCTAATGAATTATAAAGCAATGAAAAAAATCATAATATTTTTTCTAACTGCACTTTCAATAATGGCCTTAAGTTATTTTAATATATATATATCTAATTACTATCATAATTTATATTTTAGAAAATCATACAATATTGAGCCTTATTTTCTATTCATGATAGTGTGTATAATAATAATATTTCAAGTTATCTATACTTATAAATTTTTCAAAAATAAATAAGAGCATCACAACTTATAATTTGTGATGCTCTTTTAATTCTTTTAATCATATATACCATTTAGAACTCTACTCACAGTAGCTTTGCTCCATCTAGTTTCATTAGAAATTTCTCTATAACTTAAACCACTATTTCGTAGTTCTTTAATAAATTCTATATCTTCATCTGTAATCTGTTTTTCTTTTGGTTTTAAGCTATTTTTATAGTTTTTTAATTTTTCTATTTCTATTTTTAAATTATCTAATTCTATTTGCTTTTTTTGAAGTTTTTTTTCGTAAATTGCTCTCATTTCATTAAATTCTTTTATATATTTAATTTTCCAATCTTCTTCAGATTTTAATTTGAATATACCCACATCTTACACTCCTTTATATATTATTAAATATCAATATAAAGATTAACTTCTTTATATATAAAGAAAACCCTTGTAACTATATAAAAAATAATTACGTAAAATTTAGATATATTACAACAATTTTAATTTTCAATTAACAATATATAATTTTTAACCCTAAGATAAGCTAAGATTCACTTTGATAATACTCTAGATTTGTATAATAAATCTAGAAATTATTAATTTACTTTCTTTTCTTTACCATTACTCTTATTATTATCGGATTAAGTATAAAAATAAAAAATACAAGATATATAATAGCCGCTATATGTTGTTTTTCTATTAAATGTGTAAAAAATGGTATTATAGCTATAAAAGTAACTATTAGATGAACTATTTTATTTATAATAACAAATCCCTCCTTGTATATTTTTATACTTATTCATAATTATATCATAACACCATTTTTTTGTTTTAATTTTATAACACTGTATACTTTACTAAATTTGATAGCTATTTAAACTTTCATATTTAGATTTGTTTTGGCTATATTTTTTACCCTTAGAAACTAATAATATAACCTGAATCATTGTAAATACAAGCGATGTCTTTCTCTTATATGCCATATATCTACCATCCCATGATTCACAATATTTCTCCTTGAATTTTTTAAGCCCTTTAAATGAGTAAAAATATTGTCCATGCATATAAACCTGTGCTGCTATTTTTTCACTTAAAAATGAATATTTTGATACTCCTACATTAGATAATGGAGCCATTCCCATATTAAACTCTGAATAACCATGTTCTTTTCCCCACTTAAATAAATTTACAAACATAAAGTCCATTATGCCATTACAAGTATCTTTAGAAAATCTCATCAAATCTATTGACAAAGTTTGTTCGCCATCATACATAGGCATAAAATTAGCAAACCCTTTTATTTCATTATTATCATTTTTAATTATAGCTATAGGTTCTCTGTTTAAGTAATTTTCATCAAAGAATCCTACAGAAAATCCTTTCTCATCTCTATCTCCTAACCATTCATCAGATACACTTTTTATTTGTTGTAAAAATTCTCCTGTAAATGGTGGTTTTACAATATCAAAAATATATGATTCTTTTTCTACTCTTGATAGTGCATTTCTTACACTTTTCATTTTTCTTCCCTCTAAGGTAAAACTATCTAAATCAACTCTTGCTTCTTCACCTAATTTCATAAACTCATATCCAGTTTCATGTAAGTAAGGAATCATTTCTTCATCTATTGCACAAAATACTGGAGTATATCCATATCTATCACATAATTCATAGAAATTTTGTATTGTCTTAAAAAATTTATCTTTATCCCCAACTGGATTTCCTAAAACAACAACTTTATTTGCATAAATTTGGTATTGTAATAATACATCTTCTTCTTGATTCATATACACGTACTTATCATTTAAATATATAAAATGTATTACTGATGATCCTTTAAATTCATTTAATATATCATTAACTTTATTTTCGCATTCATCTAATCTAACTTTAGGGAAATCATTTGATTTATTTGTATAATATAAAATCGATAAGAATATTAACGAACTTACAAATCCTATAATACTTACTACAAGTATTCTCATCATATAGTGATGCGTATAATGTGTACCTATATTAATTATAGGTATATTTCTAGCTTTTCCTGTTATATTAGCATAAACAATGAATATATATAATCCTTGGAACATTAGCAATGCAAATACATCTTTTATAACTTTTCCCCATCTTAAAATAAATCCTTCTCTATAAAATTGCTTTTTACTAGCCCACAATATTATTCCTACTATAATTAAATATATAGTTTCCTCATAATCAAATCCTTTTAATAAAGAAAATAGTCCACCTAAAATAACTAAAATCATTGTTGTTTTATAGATTTTCTTTGATTTAAATGTTATAACATTTGATATTGCAATTAATAAAAATCCGATTACTATTGCTACATCACCTGATACATATATTATACTAAAATTAAATACTTTTTTTAATAAGTGTGTTCTTTCAATTACACCCGGCATAGCTTCAGATATCAATAAAACTATACCTGCTGATAAAACTAATAACTTCAAACCAAAATGTGCTAAATTAGAAAAAGCAGAAGTCACTATATTTTTCAATCTTTCATCTATATTAATCCATAATTCTGATACATATAAAATTAATCCTATACTTAATGGAACTATATAGTAAGTTACTCTATATAAAAATGCTGCTAATAATACTTTTTCTGATGGAACACCTAATCCTTCTAATCCTAATAATAATGTTAAATCAAATGTCCCAATTCCTCCTGGACTCATACTTAGAATTGCTACTGATATTGCCATAACAAATATAGGGAAAAACTTCATAAATGCAATTCTTTCCCCTAAAATTATTAATATTCCATAAATTAATATTATAGTTGTAATCCATTCTAATAATGATATACCTATTATTTTAAACATATCAATAATATCTATTCTTTCCTCAGAACTTCCTTTTATGAATTTTCTAATTAAATATATTGATAATATTGGTAAATATGCACCTATCACTAAAGTTAATGTTTTTATTAAATTTAATTGTTTTAAATCTGATAAGTTTAAAATAGCATATAAAAAACAAACCATTGAAAATCCAGTTAAATTTAATGCAACTATTTTTGATATTTCTTTTACCAAAAGCTTTTTATCTTTTACATGATCATTATAAAAATGAGTCTTTAGTGCAATTGCACTAGTTCCTCCAAATCCAACAATACTAGATATCGAACTTGCTATCCACGAAAACTTATATAATTTTTTATTATCTAATTTTATTCCGACTCTTTTCTTAAGTACAAAATCATAAAAGCTTAATGGAATATATGAAATTATGCCTAAACATACAATAATAAATATGTTAAATACAGATAGTTTATCTGCATACATAATAAAATTATCCATATTAAAGTCAGTTACTATATTTTTAAATTCTTTTACTATAATTGATAAAATAACTAAAACAAAAACCAATTTAAGGTATGTTATCATTTTATTTTTTTTCAATTTATTCATATTTTTATTTCTCTCCTAAATCCTATTCTTTTCATTTTTCCATTTACAATTGTACCATATAATTCACCAATTTTACCTAATGTTACTTTTTTGTTATAATTATAATCAAACTGTAACAAAAATAAGATACAGCTTTGGCTGTACCTTATTGCATCACTGTTTTATATAAATTATTTTGGCTATGTTCATAAATAAAGTCTATTACTCTACCGCTTATAGTCACTGCTATAATTGAATAAAATACATCATGTGCTGATAAATATGAAAGTGATAGTACCAAAATAAAAATGTCTGAAATCATATAAACATTACCTAAATTTAAAGATGTAGCCTTAGAAATCACCAATGCTAAAGCATCGTCTCCTCCAGATGCACATCCTGCACTAACTATAATTCCTACACCTATACCTACACTTAATCCTGCTAAAATAGTAGATAAAAACATATTATTAATCTGTGGAACAATAGGTCCCATAGTTTCAAATATATTGTATAAAACTGAAAAACTTATAGATGCAAATACAGAATATCCAAAGAATTTTTTTCCAAAAAATTTATATCCTACTAATAGAAGTGCTATATCTATTATTATGTTAGCTATAGCCGGTTGGATATTGAATAAATTCTTTAACAGTAGTAAAAGTCCTAACACTCCACCTTCTGTTATATCATTTAAATAATAGAAATTGTAGACTCCAAAAGCTAATATAGCTGAGCCTAATATAATTTGCAGTATTTTCTCTGCTGATCGCCGCGTGGCCATTTTTTATCCCTTCCTTTTTTCTTAATTTAATATCATTATATAGGATAAAAAACACTTTGTATACGGCACTTTTATAAAACTTAAATTATACAAAATTTAAAACTTTTTTTCAATACTTTTTCAATTGTTTTTTTATGTTTTTTCATAAAACTCATACACCTTAGTAATTTCAACACATACACACGATGTATTTAACAAAAAAGTTTAGATTAACTACTTTCCTAATTTAGTATACATAAATATTTGTTTATATAAATTTTTTATTTGTTTAGAAATACTATTCTATAATTTATACCTTTTTATTATTTATACAAAAATAAAAAGTAAGTATCCTAAATAAATAATTGGACACTTTGCTTTCTATGTTTATCTAAAATAAACTGTATTCTTAGATTTTATAACTATTTTCACTTTATCCTGTTCTTTGTATATATCATTATTAGAAATAGCTTTTAAAACTATATCTTTAACCTGTATATCATAATATGTTTTTTCACCTGCATATCTTTTTCTTTTTATGATGCCTTCTATACCCTCTTTATAATCCATCGAATACAAAGATATATTTTCTTTAGGTATCATAATGTTAACTTCTTTTAAATCCTTTTTTAAGTTTGACTCAAAACTAATTATATTACTTTTAAATATCCCTTCTTCAATACACCCTTTTATATAATTTCTTTCTCCAAATATATTAGCAACTTCTATACTATTTGGATTTTCATATAAATTTTTAGGTGTATCAAATTGCTTAATTTCTCCATCTAACATAACTGCTACCCTGTTACTCATAGTAAGAGCTTCTTCTTTGTTATGAGTAACCATTATAGTAGTTATATTTAATCTCTTTTGAATAGATAAAACAAATTCTCTCATTTCATTTCTTAAATTTATGTCTAAATTTGAAAAAGGCTCATCTAATAGCAATATTCTAGGATTGAGAACTAATGCTCTAGCCATAGCTACTCTTTGCTGTTGTCCTCCTGATAATTGTGATGGGTATCTATTCTTATGTTCTTTTAATTTTACTAAATTTAAAATTTCTTCTACCTTTTTACTTCTTATATCCTTAGTTACTTTTTTCATTTTTAAACCAAATTCTATATTTTCATACACTGTCATATGAGGAAACAATAAATAATCTTGAAATACTATTATAGCTCCTCTTTTTTCTGTTAAAATATTTATAACTGATTCATTATTAAATACAATATCACCACTATCTACTTCTAGTAAACCTGCAATTAGTTTTAATAATGTACTTTTTCCACATCCTGATGGACCTAATAATGAAATAAATTCACCTTCTTCCACATCTATCGTTATATTTTTTAATACATTTGTATTATTAAAACTTTTAGTTAAGTTGATGATTTTAACCGATGACATAGTCATTCTCCTTAAAAAATATTAGTTTATTTACTAAAAAAATTTTTTTCATCAATAATTTTATAATGCTTATTTATTTTACGTTCAACTAATAACAAAACTATCAAACTTACTATTAAAAATAGTAAACTATATAATGAACCTATCGTTCTATCTCCACTTTGTATATAAGGAAACATTACCATTGGATATGTAATTACACTTCCTCCACCTATAAGCATTGTTAAAAAGTACTGACTAAAAGAAATTATAAAGCACATACTTGATGCACCAATTATACCCGGAAGTATAAGTGGTAAAGTTATGTATTTAAAATTATTAAAACTATTTGCTCCTAAAACTTTACCTTGCATTTCAAACTTATCTCCAACTATTCTATATACATCCGCAATTATTCTAACAGCATATGGAATACATGGTAAAATATTTATAATTATCACTCCAAATATATTGTTTGCAATACTTAATTGTATAAATACTATATGTATACCCATTGCTACTGAAATTAAAGGTATAATTATTGGAGATAAAATTAAAACTTCAAAAAATCTTTTACCTTTAAAATTATATAATGTAATTGATTTTGCTGCTGGTATACTTATAATTAGTGTAATTAGTACTACTATTATAGATAAACATATACTATTAAAAATCATTTTTAAATTAGATACATTTAAAATATATTCAATTCCTCTTAATGAGTATTGTTGTGGTAGTATATATGGAAATGGCCATGAATTTGTAAATCCCCATAATACTAGTACTATAAACGGTACTATAAAAGCTATAAGTATCATATCTATAACAAATTTATTAAATTTAATTTTCATATACCTCACCTATAATTTATATCTATATAATCTCTCGAATAATTTATTGTATATTACTAATAATACAAAACTAATACAAGATAATATTGTGTTCATACACATAGCTATCGGCCTTTGCATTAAGTCTGAGCTTGAATAATATATATATGCTTGAACAGATAGCGCTTTTGGTATAGATGGACCTATTAAAAAAGGTACTTCAAACGATCCAAAAGCAAATGCAAATAATATAATAAATGAAGATATTATACTTGGCATTGCAAGTGGTAGCATTATATATCTAAAAATTTGTAATTTATTTGCCCCTAAATTAACAGCTACATTTTCTAAATTTTCATTTATATTTACTAATATATTATAGGTAGTAAGAGTTATGAAAGGTATTCCCTTCCATAAATATACAAGAATTATACCTATTCCATTTTCATCAGATACCATACTTATAAACTCATTTGGGTCATTTATAATATTTAAATTATATAAAAATCTTGATATTAAACCTGTTTGAGAAAATAAAGTAAACATTAGTAGTACTACTACTATATGAGGTACTATTATAGGTAAATTTAAAATACCTTGTCTTAATTTCGAAAATTTATCATTTATCATGAAATATGCTAATAAAATTCCTAAAATAACTGCTAACATAGCAGATATAATAGATGTTTTTAAACTAAAAAATAAAGAATTTATAAATGTAGAACTTCTAAAAATTTCTCTATAATAATCCAAAGTTATATTATTTAAACCTATTTGTGGAAAATATCCTAAACTTTGTAAAATACAAGTTGTAATACCTATACCCATTACCCCTATAAGAATGACTGTTATGGGTATAAGCAATATATATGGTTTTAATTTATTTTTCACCCTCTAAAACCTCTTCTAACCATATTTTTTCTATAATAGGAACTAGTCCTGCTTTTAACTCAGGTACTGTCTTTTCTATCGCTATAGTTTCTTTAAATTTAGATTTATCTTCAGTAGGTACTTTTTTCATATCTAAAACAGTTGTATCTCCCCAATTTTTAGCTTCTGTCTTAGATCCTTGAGCATCTATACTCATTAGGTAGTCAATAAGAACTATAGCACCTGCTTCATTTTGTGAATTTTTAGGTATAGTTAAAAAATGAGTATTACTTATATTACCTTTATCAAATTCAATTACTTTAGTATTCTTGCTAAATTCTCCATTTGCAACTCTTCCCATCAATTGATTTGGTGAATAAGTCATTGTAAAATATGTTTCATTATCAGAGAACATATTGTCTAATTGAGATGTAGTAGCTGGATAAGTTTTTCCTTTATTCCATAAATAAGGCTTTATTTCATTTAAATAATCAATAGCTGGTTGTATAACTTGTTTAATCTTAGCTTTATCTTCTGGCAAACTAGCTACATTTTCATATCCTACTATGTCATATATTACATTTCTCACAAATGCACTACCTGTGAAATCTGGAAGTGAAGGGTATGTAAATTTACCAGGATTCTCTTGAATTACTTTTTTTAATGTTTCTGTATTATTTATTTTAGAACTAATTTTACTGGTATCTGTAACCATTGCAAACTGTGATTTTCCCCATGGAGCTTCCATTGAATCTACATTAGTTCCAAAATCTGTAGTTATATCTTCTGATGATTTATCTACATATTTTTCATAATTAGAAAGCTTATTTGTAAAAGGTCCAAATAATAAATCATTTTCTTTTGCTGTTTTAAAATTTTCTCCATTTATCCATATTACATCTATATTTCCTTTTGAGCTTCCTGCTTGTTTTTCTGATAATAATTGATTTAATATATTATCTATATCCATACCTACTCTTTTTACATTTATATCATATTTTTGTTTCATTTGAGATACTACATAAGTATCAAACCACTTATTCATTACCTCATTTCCTCCATAGCCATAAAAGTTTACAGTACTACCTTTTGCTAGGTCTACTATCTCCTCATTCGTTTTAGTTAAAACGTCTAATTTTTCACTATTATTTGATTGTTTTGAGCATCCTACTAAGTAAAAAGTAAGTACTATACATAAGATAAACACTAATTTCTTTTTCATAAAAACCTCCTTTTATTTCTTTAATTTTTTTCCTAAATGTACTCCCTTATATCTTGTTTTCCACTTATTAATCACAGTAGTCTTTTCTTGGTAAAATTTATTTTTATTTATGACCATATTATTAAATAATAAATCTAATATATGTATTGTAGGTTTGCCTACACTTATCATAGATTCACAACATGATTGACAGTAACATATTATATTTTCTGTTTTAGCTTCTCTAGATCTTCTCTCCATTTGTTTTTTTGCTACTTTTGGATTTGTAACACCTACCATAGCACCTGCTCCACAACACTGAGTTTTTTTTCTGTTTTGATCAAATTCAACTACTTTTATTCCTAACTTATATAGTATTTTTCTAACATCTTCATGTACATTATTTTCATATCTAACTGGACATGGGTCATGTAATGAAAATTCTATTGAAATATCATTATAAGAATTCTCTAATTTTTTTGGTAAACCATATTTATTGATAACTTCCCAAATCAAAGTAACCTTTACATTCGGACTATTTTCTTTGATTGTTTTATAGCAATTTGGACAGGCTACTATAACTTCATTTATATTATTTTCTTTAAATAATTTTTCTAATCTAGAATAATATTGATTAAATTTGTTCTTATCTCCTAACGATAACGTTGGCTTTGAACAACACTCAAATATTAACCCCAAATCTTTTATATTACTATTTAAATAGTCATATGTTTTCAACACTAAATCTGCATTATAAGCTGAAAGACTACATCCAGGTAAAAATACTTTTCTTGTGCTTTTATCAATAAAACTTCTTGAAAATATACTTGAAAAGCTATTTATTTGATGAAACCTAATAGTATTTATACCAAGTTCTTTTATACTTTTAGTATTTTCAGTAAATATATTAACTCTCATATTATAAAACATTTCTTTTAAATCTATATCTTTTGGACATTTTACTTTGCAAACATCACAATTCATACAAGAATAAGGTATATTTTTATCTACTTTTTTTTCGCATAACATCTCCTCCATTAATTTTTTTGGTGACGATGAATATTCTTTCATCATTGGACATACATTAAAACATTGTTTACAATTTATACAGTAATTTTTATTTACCTCAATTTTTTTTAAAATATCACTATTTAAATCTATCTTATCCATAATATTGTCCTCCATATGAAATAACTTACTTAATATTTAATTTTATCATTGCATACCTTCTTTATAAGATATATCAATATACTTATCGCAAATAGTGTAAGTATTCCCATCATCATTAATTTAGATCCACCTGTAAGCATTCCTCCAACATAAGAATATACAATCGTTGCAGGAAGTTGTCCTATTCCTGTTGCTATAAAAAATGATATAAAACTCATTGATGTAAGCCCTGCTGCATAACTTACTAAATCAAATGACATAAAAGGCAATAATCTAGCTATTAATATTGTATGTTTTCCATACTTTTCAAAAAATTCATCTACACTTTTTAATGCTAATTTACTTGTAAGTCTCTCAACTATGTTTCTTCCTAAAAATTTAGATATAAAGAAACACATTGCTGCTCCTGCCATTGCACTTGTCCAAGAAAGTATTGCACCATTTATCCAACCAAATAAAGCTGCATTTGAAAATGTTATAATGAATGCTGGAAGTGGTGCTACAACTGATTGTAATATCATAAGTAAAAAAGATATTACTGGAGCCAATATACCAAATGATAATATGTATGACTTAAGACCATTTAAGTCTAATTCTGTAAAATATTTAATTATTTTATTTATACTTTGATTTATTGTTGGTACTAACAAATAAACACTTGAAAAAATCAAAATAATTACCAACGTAATCCAAAATGTTTTTTTACTTTTTTTTATTTTAATATTTATAATAATACACATCCTCTCGATAATTGTAATATTTTTATATTTTATATAAAATTCACAAATATGATTATATCAAATATTTTATTTTTAGATTTATAGATAATATCTATTAATTCATTATTAAATATATTTTTTTTCGATAATTATATTTTATTAGGTATGATATTTTTTATTTTATATTAAATTTTACTAATAATGTTAATATTATTAGTATTAATTGTTTTAGTATGATATCATTAATAGATTATAATAAAAATAAAAGTTAGTAATGAGAGGTAATAAACTATGAATTTTAAAAATCTTGGAATTAGCGATAATATAGTAAATATACTTAACCGTAACAGTATAACTAATCCAACTCCTATTCAACAAGAAAGTATACAAATAATCAAAGCTGGTAATGATGTTATTGCAGAAGCTCAAACTGGAACTGGAAAAACTCTAGCATTTTTGCTTCCTATTTTTGAAAATATATCTCCTGATGTTAATTTTGTTCAAGCACTAATTTTATCTCCTACAAGAGAATTAGCTATTCAAATAACTGAAGAAGCTAATAAATTAAAAGAAGGTAAAAACATAAATATCCTTGCAGCTTATGGTGGAAAAGATATTTCATCTCAAATGAATAAGCTAAAAGGTAACATACACTTAATTATAGCAACACCAGGTAGACTTTTAGATCATATTGATAGAAAAACTGTTAATCTTAGTAAATTAAAAACATTTGTATTAGATGAAGCTGATCAAATGTTATTTATGGGCTTTAAAAATGAAATTGAAGCTATTATGAAAGAACTACCTAAAAAACGCCAAACATTATGTTTTTCTGCTACTATGGATTCACAAGTAAAAAAATTAGCTTATAGATATATGAATGATCCTTCTATAATTTCTATAAAAAAAGAAGAAATAACATTAGATACAATTAAACAAGAAGTTGTAGAAACAACAGATAGAAAAAAACTAGATGCTTTATGTGCTGTTTTAAATGAAGATAATCCTTTTATGTCTATAATATTCTGTAGAACTAAAAGAAGAGTTGATGCTCTTGAGCAATCTTTAGGAGAACGTGGTTATAACTGCCAGAAAATCCATAGTGATATCCAACAATCAAAGCGTGAAAGAATAATGAAATCTTTTAGAAATGCCGACATACAATATTTAATTGCAACTGACGTTGCATCTAGAGGAATTGACGTTTCTGGTATTACTCATGTTTATAACTATGATATCCCTGAAAGTACTGAAGATTATATTCACCGCATAGGTAGAACTGGTAGAGCTGGTGATGAAGGTTATACATGTTTGTTTATAGATCCCAAAAACGAAAATGCCTTATCTGAAATTGAAGAGAAAATCAAATTTAAAATTCCTAGAAGAGAAATTAATATTTAATATGAAAATATAAACTTCCTAGAATAATCTAAATAAGGACTGGAGATTTTCGCTTCAGTCCTAGATAATACTTTTCCTTATTTAACTAGATTATTAATTTAAGTCCAGAAGTATTTCACTTATTACAGCTTCAGCATCTTCTATTACATACTTAGGATCAGCTTCATAATATTCTCTATCTATAAATCTTTCTATATTTTCTATACATTCAACTTCAGCACTAGTTGCAAATAATATTATTGTAGCACTTTCTATATCATATTTTGGAATTTCATTTATTATACTTTCATTGTTTTGTACCTCTGATCTTACACAATAACCTAACTTTTTCCCAGCTTCTTCAAGAGCTTGTGCACATTTCGAACTATCACATACTGCGATTATTTTTTTATCCATTTTACATTCCTCCATATTCTTTAAAATCATAATAATAATTATACTTTATACTCCAAATATTGCAAGTATCACAGATTCCATTCTTTCTAACTTTTAATTAAATATAAATATAAAAAACTATTCTAAAATTACTTAGAATAGCTTTTATATTTATATATTATTTAGTTACTAATTTTAATTCTACTGGTATAAAAGTATCTATAGTTTCATTCTTTAGTACCTTGTCTATAGCATCTACTGCTGTTTGACCTATTAATAAAGGTTGTTGTGCTACTGTAGCAGCCATTTTTCCTTTTTTAACTGCATCTACTGCATCATCAGTTGCATCAAATCCTACTACAAGAACATCCTTCATTCCTTGATCCTCTAATGCTTTTTGTGCCCCTAGTGCCATTTCATCATTATGAGCAAATACTGCATCTATTTCTCCCTTTGATTGAATAATATTTTCCATAACTGAAAGTCCCTTTGTTCTATCAAAGTCAGCAGTTTGTTTTGCAACTATATCAAATCCACTACCTTTAATTCCATCATTAAACCCTTTACCTCTATCTCTAGTTGCAGACGAACCAGCAAGTCCTTCTAACTCAACTAATTTACCTTTACCACCTAATTGTTCTTTTAAAAATTCGGCTGCCATTTCTCCTCCAGCTATATTATCTGATGCTATATGAGATACAACTTTACCACCATTAGCTGCTCTATCCACTGTCATAACTGGTAATTCTGAATTATTAGCAATCATTACAGATGCAACTGCTGAATCTGAATCAACTGGATTTAAAAGTACTATAGATACATTTTTAACTGTTATATCTTCCATATTAGAAACTTCTTTAGCTGGGTCATTTTGTGAATCAAGTACCACAACTTCGTATCCTAATTCCTTAGCTCTTTTTTCTACTCCATTCTTTAAATCTACAAAGAATGGATTGTTTAAAGTAGACACTATAAGTCCAATTTTTTTAGAATCAGTATCTTTTTGTTGACATCCTACTAAAGTAAAACTAGCTAGTACTATTACCATTATTATAGAAAGAAGTTTTTTCATTTTTATCTTCCCTCCTTAATTATTTTTTCTGTCTAAAAGAACAGCTATTAATATAACCGCACCTTTAACCATCATTTGATAATACGATGATACGTCTAGTATATTAAGAGCATTACTTAATACTCCTATTATTAATGCACCAATTATAGTTCCTGTTATTTTCCCCTTACCACCTGCAAGTTTTGTTCCTCCAAGTACAACTGCTGCAATTGCGTCTAGTTCATATCCACTTCCAGCAGTTGGTTGTGCTGAATACAATCTTGAAGTTATTATAATACCTGCTATTGATGCTAGTATACCACTTATTGTATATACCCATATTTTAACTTTGTCTGTATTAATTCCTGATAATTTTGTTGCATCTTCATTTGAACCTAATGCATAAGTATATCTTCCCATTTTTGTACTTTTAAGTATATAAAAACATATTGCAAACACTACTATCATAGTTATAGCTGGATTTGGTATGCCTAATAATGTACCTCCTCCTATTTTTCCAAATGACATTGCTAATTCATTACTTCCTAAAGTTATTGGTTTTCCATCTGTAAAAACTAATGTTAATCCTCTAAGTATTGTCATAGTTGCAAGAGTTGCAATAAATGGTTGTAATTTACCTTTTGCTATAACAAATCCATTTAAAAACCCTACTACAGCTCCTACTACTATTGCTGCTATAGTTGATATTATTATATTCTGTCCTGAAGCTAATAAGCTTGCTGCTATAGCTCCACTTATAGCTAATGTAGACCCTACTGATAAATCTATACCACCTGTCAGTATAACAAATGTCATTCCTGCTGCTATTATTGCATTTACTGATGTTTGTCTAAGTATATTTAAAATATTCTTAGAGCTTAAAAATGATGGGCTAAGTATAGATACAATTACTATTAACATTATTAGTCCAATTAAGCTTTTATACTTAACTATTATTTCTTTAAAATCTATATTTTTTGAATTATTATTTTCTATTGTTGATGATTTATTCAATGTTATGCCTCCTTGGATTCAACTGCACATTTTAAAATTGCTTCTTGCGTTGCAGATTCTATATCAAATTCACCGGTAATTCTACCTTGACTTAAAACTAATATTCTATCACTTAATCCTAATATCTCTGGCATTTCAGAAGATATCATTATTACTGCCTTACCTTGACTTTTAAATTCATTTATAAGATCATATATCTCTTTTTTTGCTCCAACATCTACTCCACGAGTAGGTTCATCAAGTATAAGAACATCTGGATGTATCATAAGTGCTTTTGCTATCGCAATTTTTTGCTGATTTCCTCCACTTAAATTTCTTATTAGTTGATTTATACTTGGAGTTTTTATACTCATTCTATCTATATAACTATTAACTCTTTCAAGTTCTTTATTTTTGTCTACTTTAAAAAATGATGATATTCTATTTAAAGATGCTATAGACATATTTTCTTTAACTGACAAATCTAATATTAATCCATCACCTTTTCTATCTTCAGAAACATATGCTACCCTATTTCCAACACCATCTTTAGCTGACTTATTTTCCATCAGTTGACCTTTTTTATATATTTGACCACTAGTCTTTTTAAAATGACCATATATAGTTTTTGCCAACTCAGACCTTCCTGCCCCCATAAGTCCAGATATACCTACAATCTCTCCACTTCTAACTTCAAAAGAAATGTCTTTTATATACTCATTAGTTAAATTTTCTACTTTAAGTACTACATCTCCCATTTCAGTTTTTACTCTTGGAAATTGTTCTGTTAACTTTCTTCCTACCATCATTTCTATCATTTTATCTTCATCTAAGTTTTCTATACTTTCAGATCCAACATATTTTCCATCCCTTAAAACAGTTATATAATCACATATCTCGAATATTTCTTTTAATCTATGTGATATATATACTACTGCTTTTCCTTCATTTTTCAATTCATTTATTACATTAAATAAACTTTTAGTTTCCTTGTCTGTAAGGGCATCTGTTGGTTCATCCATTATTATTATTTGAGCATCAAGAGACAATGCTTTTGCAATTTCAACCATTTGTTGCTGTGCTATACTTAAATTTTCTACTAATTCTTTTGAACTTGTCGTTACATTTAACTTTTTAAGTAACTTATCTGAATCACTATAAAGTTTTTTATAATCTATACCAAATCCCTTTTTAGGTTCTCTTCCTAAAAATATATTTTCTCCGATTGTTAAATCTGGTAATAAATTTAACTCCTGATGTATTATAGCTATTCCTTTTTGTCCTGCATCTTTTGTTCCTTTTATATCCGTTAATTGACCTTTATAGTAAATTTCACCTTTATCTTTTTTATAAACACCACTTAAAACTTTCATAAGTGTTGATTTTCCAGCTCCATTTTCACCCATAAGTGCCATTACTTTTCCTTCATAAAGTTCTAAATTAACACCATCTAGAGCTTTTACTCCAGGGAATTCCTTAACTATATTTTTCATTTGTAAAATAGGGCTCTTCATTTAAAATACAACTCCTGATTTTAATATAATATTTGCATATGGAGTACACTCTCCAGTTCTTATCACTGCTTTAGATTCTGTAGTCATGCTTTTAAATTTTTCATGGCTAACTTTAGTTACTTTTACATTTTCAAATCTCTTTAGTATTTGCTCATACATATTATTATTTTTTTCTTCTATTTCCGTGGCAATAATTATTTCTTCAACACATAATTCTTCTAATACTGTGTCTAGTGTTTCTAAAAATGACGGAACTCCGTATTTTAGGGCTAAATCTATTCTTTGAACATTATTTGGTATAGGTAAACCACAATCACCTATAGTTACACTATCTGTGTGCCCCATTTTTGATATAGTATATGATATCTCACTATTTATAAGTTTTGTTCTTTTCATTTTTAATTACCCCCTAAAGTTTGCTACATCTTCTAATGTAGGTAATGAACTTTGAGCTCCTTCTTTTGTAACAGTTAATGCTCCAACCTTTGAAGCAAAATCCATAGCATCTTCTACACTTTTATTACTAGCAAATGCTACTGCTAATGCTCCTGTATAGCTATCTCCTGCTGCTGTTGTATCTATAGCTTCTACCTTATATGATTTTTTAAAAATCATATCTTCTTTATTTATATATAAACTTCCTTTAGATCCTAAAGTAACTATTAATTCTTTTACACCTTTATTTATCATAGCTTTAGCTGCTTTTTTTATATCATCTTCATTTTTTATTTCTATTCCACTTAATATTTCTAGTTCTGTTTCGTTTGGAGTCAATAAATCAACATTAGCTATAATGTCATCTTCTAACTTTACTGCTGGTGCAGGATTTAATATAGTATACTTTTCTAACTCTTTAGCTTTTTTTAGTGCATACTTTATAGTTTCTATTGGTGTTTCCAATTGAAGTACTACTATATCACTTTCATTTATAGCTTGTATATTTCTATCTATATAATCTGAATTTACCTTAAAGTTAGCTCCTGGTGCAACAACTATAGAATTTTCTGCGTTTTTATCTACAGTTATCATAGCTACACCTGTAGAACCATCTTCTATATTTACATATTTTGTATCTACCTTATCTTTTTTTAATGCACTTATTAAAGTTTGTCCGAATCCATCAGTTCCAACTTTACCTATCATATTAACATTTCCACCAAGTCTTGCCATAGCAACTGCTTGATTAGCACCTTTTCCACCAGGTACTTCTTTGAAATCACTTCCTATTAATGTTTGACCACCTTTAGGCATCGTGTCTACTTTTACTACTAAATCCATATTTAAACTTCCGATAACACATATCTTTTTCATAAGTATCCTCCTGATGAATGTATTATATAATGAATAATTTTATTCTATTTTAATTTTACTTATATAGAGTATCATATTAATTTATTTAGTGCAACATATTTAGTTAAATTGTATAATTTATATATTAATTGTTTTATTTTTAACTATTTTGTCTTGAAATAATAAAACCACACTATAATTAGTGTGGTTAATATATTAACTATATGTGTTTTATCATAAATTTCATTATTTCAAATACTTCAAATTCAATTAAGCTAAATAGTTTATATACAACATGATTTTTAGGAGCATTGTCTGATTCCTCGTCTCTTATCCATGTTCTTAAGATTGCCTCTTCGTTTTCACTATACTCAACACTTAAAATAGGTGTATCAAAGTCTTTTATATCTACATCAAATATATATGTCCTATTATTAGTATCTGTTATATATTTTTCTATATAATTTATTTTTAGTTTTCTGTTTTCAAAAGTAATTTGTGACATTATAAATTCCTCCTATATATCTATATCTTATCCATAATAAAGACTAATTATAAAATATATAGGATTATTTTTAAAATAAAAAATTCGCTTCGCTCATGTCGCCAACGACTCTGTCCGTTGCTCAAAATGTCATTTTTTACATTTCTAAACTCATTAATATCATCATTATTCATATGGTTATCCACATGAAATTAGACAATATAGTTTCCTTACATGTAAAAAAGACTACGTGGCTACGTCCTACTCTCCCAGGAGGTTGCCCTCCAAGTACCATCAGCGCTAAAGAGCTTAACTTCTGTGTTCGGAATGGGAACAGGTGTATCCTCTTTGCTATTATAACCACATAATCTTTATGCTTAACATTTCTATTAAGTTTTAGAGTTAATACTCTAAAAACTGCATACATTTAGGAATTATCATTTTAATTCTTGGTCAAGTCCTCGATCTATTAGTATCGTTAAGCTAAATACATTACTGCACTTACACCTTCGACCTATCAACCAGGTAGTCTTCCTGGGATCTTACCCTTACGGTGGGAAATCTTATCTTGAAGTAGGCTTCGCGCTTAGATGCTTTCAGC